>JBBIOT010000007.1:0-7908 GCA_037443245.1 Caldimicrobium sp. | reverse complement strand
TGCTAAAAGAATAGCCGCTGAAGAAAAACTTAGGTCTTACTCTTTATTGGAAAGTATCATTGAAAGTACTCAATCTAAAATAGTCGTGATTGATAATTCCTATCGGATATTGTTAGTTAATAGTAGCTATGCAAAAATGTTAAAAATGCCTAAGGAGTTAATTATTAGTAAAATTTTTTTTGAAGTATGTCCTCAACAAGAGTTAGAATATAAAGATCTTTTGCATAAAAAAATAGATGAAGCATTAAATGGATCAACAAGCTCTTTATTTAATTATCCTTTGTATGAAGATGGAGAATTGAAGTTATTTCATGTAGTAGTTGTTCCTTTAATCATTCAGGATAAGATATCCGGTGTTGTAATAACCTGTGATGACATTACGGAGGAAGTAAAATTACGCCAAGAATTAGAAAGATATGCCAAAGATTTAGAATTTTTAGTTGAGGAAAGGACTAGAGAGCTTAAGGAAGAAAAGGAAAAACTTTCTATGATCATGCAAACTATAGATTCAGGTTTAGCCATTATTGACCATGAAGGCACCATTACCTGGATGAATTCTAAAATGGCTCAATTATTGAACAAAAAGGAGGGTTCCAATATATGTGACCTTTTTGGTACTATTGGCGAATGTTTAAATCCCGAGCGACCAGTAACCTTTGTCCAAGAAGTTGTCACCAATGGCCAAAGAAGATTTTTTCAGACCCAAATAACTCCCTTTAAAATGTCCGAAGGAGATATAAAATTTATTTGTTTAATCCAGGATATAACCGAATTAAAAATGATGGAAGAGAAATTAATTCAATCAGAGAAATTAGAGTCTCTTTCACGAATATCTGCTGGTCTGGCTCACGAAATTGGTAATCCCTTGGCTTCCATATCATCTTACGTTCAGGTTTTGAAGGATTTAGATCTTGATGATTTTGTCAAGCAATCATTAAATATTATTTCAAAGCATATTAATAGGATTTCGGAGATTATCCGAAATATTTCCAATTTTGCTAAATTAACTAAAACTGATTTAACGTTAACCGATCTCAATGAAGTATTAAAATCAAGCTTAGAATTGGTAAAATTTGATAAAAGAATGCAAAACATTAAGCTAGAAGTGGATTATAAGCCCCTTCCCAAGGTTTTAGTGGATCCGAACCAATTATCTCAAGTTTTTATTAATCTTATTTTAAATGCGGCTGATGCTATGCCCATGGGGGGTGAATTAAGGATAGAAAGCGAATTAGAAAATGGTTATTTACTGCTCCATTTTAGAGATACCGGAGTAGGGATTTCTCCGGAGGATTTACCAAAGATTTTTGATCCCTTTTTTACCACCAAAGAAAGGGGAACAGGTCTCGGTTTATTCGTATCTTACACTATTATTAAAAACTTTGGTGGGGATATATCGGTTAAAAGTGAATTAGGTAAGGGTTCAACTTTCACCCTTAAACTACCCATTCCCAAAAGGGAATCCTAAGGAGGGGTTTTTTTTCAATGCCTAAGCCTTCTATCTTAGTGGTGGACGATGAAGTGGATTTGTTGTTCATTCTAAAATATCTTTTAGAAAAAGAAGGCTATCATGTGGATACGTCCTCAAATGGAGAGGATGCTTTAAAATTGATCTCCAAAAAATCTTATGATGTGGTATTGACAGACCTCAGAATGCCTGGTCTTGATGGTCTTCAACTTTTAGAAAGAACAAAAGAGGTAAGTCCCCATACCGAAGTCTTAATCATGACGGCTTATGCCAGTATTGAATCCGCCGTTGAGGCCATAAAAAAAGGAGCAGTAGATTATATCGTTAAGCCTTTTATTAATGAAGATGTTTTAATGAGGATAAGGCGTGTCTTAGAGCACAAAAAATTAAAAGGTGAGGTTGAAGCCTTAAGATACCAATTAAGTCAAAAGAGGGAAAAGGAGATTTTTTTTGGCACCTCCCCCCAAATGCAAGAGATTTTACGTTTAGTGGAAAAAATTGCCCCAACTAAGACTACTGTTTTAATAATCGGAGAAAGCGGAACTGGCAAAGGTGTTTTGGCGGAATTTATTCACTTTTGTAGTCCCCGAAGAGAAAAACCTTTTTTAAGTATTAATTGTTCAGCCATTCCTGACCATTTATTAGAGTCCGAGCTTTTTGGTTATAAAAGAGGAGCTTTTACTGGAGCAGTAAGCGATAAAAAGGGATTGATTGAGCTTGCCGATGGAGGAACTTTATTTTTGGATGAAATAGGGGATATGCCCCTTAATCTACAAGCTAAACTTTTGAAATTTTTAGAAACTGGCGAATTTATCCCCTTGGGTGGAACAACACCCAAAGAAGTGAATGTGAGAATAATTTCTGCTACCAATAAGGATTTAGAAAAATTAATCAAAGATGGGCTTTTCCGCGAGGATCTTTATTTTCGCTTAAATACTATTGAAATTAGAATTCCACCTTTGCGAGAACGAAAGGAGGATATCACGGCTATGTCCTATTTTCTTCTAAATAAGATTAATGCAGAACATGGGAAAAATGTAAAAGGTTTTACTAACGAGGCCTTAACGTTACTCGTTAATTATGATTGGCCAGGAAATGTTAGAGAATTAAAAAATGTCATTGAAAGGGCAGTTTTGTTAGCTCAGCAGGATTACATTACCCCCGCTGACCTTCCTGAACGAATCAGAGGTGAGATTACCCAAAAGGAAACATTTCCGACCTTAAAAGATGCCTTAGAGGAATTTGAAAAAACTTTAATTTTTAATACTTTAAAAAGATTTTCCTTTGATAAAGAAAAGGCAGCTCATAGTTTGGGTATTGATCTTACAACCCTTTATCGAAAAATCAAAAAATACGAAATTTCTGAAGCTTAAAAGTGAATAAACCTTTCAAATTGGGGTTTATCGTTGGATTTATTTTTGGGGTTGCTGTGGCCTTTATGCTTGATTTCGCTTTTAGAGATTCCCTTGGAGGGACCTGGTTTGATGCCGTGGCGAAGGATCTTTCTAAGCTTCTAAATAGGGAGATATCTAAGGATTCACCCTTAGTTTTTTTCTGTGTAACCACGATTATCATGATTATTGGTCTTATAAGTGGCTTTCTTGGGGGATTGGCGGCAAAAATTGTTTTTGCCTTTATAAACTCCTTAGATCAATAGTTGCATTTCTGCAAATAAAAGCTTACTTCTCCATCTAATTATTTGCAATTTTGCAAAAAAGTTTCTTGGCACCCAAGGATTTATCTATCCTCATCAATGGCACGGTTCTTGAATTTTATTCTTTAGAAAAGAAAATAAAAACTAAAGGGAGGTGGAATTATGTTAGAGGCAAGAGATGTAAAAAAGTGGGTGTATGTTGGGACAGGAGCAGGATTGATCCTTTTTGTGCTCCTTGGTTTCTTCCCTAGTGCCATGATCGGTGGATATGTAGGCTTAAAGTTGGCGGAGTTGATTATGGGTGAAGTTAGTAGCGGTATTTTGCCAAGGCTACTCACAGCTCTCAGCATGATCGGTTCGGTATTAGTGGCGGCGGTGACTTTTATCCTTGGAGGAGCTGCGGCTGGGTATCTGCTCGCTACGAAGGTCTTACCTAAAACCGAAGAAGGAAGAGCTTAATGTAAGGGGAGAGGCAACCCTTTAAAGCCCATAAGCCCCCATCCCCAAGGGTTGCCTCTCCTCCTATAAGGGAGGTGATTAAAATGAAAGCAAATTCTTTAAAGAAAGGGGCCATGATTGGCGCTTTGTTTGGTTTAATACTATTTGTTATCATTGGTTTTTTGCCTAGTGCCTATACCGGTGGTTTAATCGGTTTGAAATTGATTAAATTCCTTCTGGGGGCTATGGTAGATTTTTCTACCATGTCTCGGATCCTGGTTGCTCTTTTGATGATTTTAAGTGTTATTATCTCGGGAGCTATTTTTATTGTAGGTTGTGCCATGATTGGTTGGATTATAACCTTTCTTTTAGCTAAAAGAAGGCTTAAAGAAAACATATCCTAAATACCTTATTAGTTTGCTAAAAGAAGTAGAAAGTATATCCTAAATACCTTATTAGGAGGGATGTATGAAATTTATTGTCAGTAGGACCCGAGTGCCTCTTTGGAGTAAAGAAAAACCCTGTGATGAAGCAGTAGAAGAGGAATTAACACCTCTTGATTATCGTATGGTCCCTAGTATTGAAGAAGCCAAAAAGAAAATTTGGTTCAAAGAATGGTGGGAAGGAGGCATTAATCATCGGGAAGAAAATGGTATGATTGTGTGCGAGAAAAAAAATAAAGAAAAAAATTGGGTTATAGAAATAAACACCCTTGATGAACTAATTAAATTTCAAGAAAAATATGGGGAAATAATGATTTTAGATAGTCCTCCTTATAAGGAAGTCAAAAAGGAAATTCGTATTTTGCGAGCTAAGTAACTTCAAAAATCCAGATTAACCTAAGGGAGGGGGTAGAATGAAGAAAAAGAACCCAGAAGCTACCACAGAAATGATCTTTAGCCAAACTTGGATGAATGCATTATTAGAGTTTTTATCAGGTACGAAGGCCTTTTATTTAATCATAGTCTTAGGAATTTTAATCATTTTGTTTGGTGCCTTTTTTGGGGTCAACGCCATTTATAAAGGATATAGACATGTCTATGGTGTTTATAGGGAGATCCCTTGGGGAATATTGATTTCTGGTTATGTTTTTTTTGTAGTAACTTCCACCGGTTTATGTATTGTTTCTTCTATAGGCCATGTTTTTGGGGTTAAATCTTTTATCCCCATCGCCAAGCGTTCGGTTTATCTTTCGGTCGTTACCATCCTTGCGGGTTTTATGATCATCTTTTTTGATGTAGAAAATCCTTTCAGAATGGCCATCTGGAATGCCCTTTCTCCTAATCCTACTTCTAATATCTGGTGGATGGGGACTTTATATGGAGCCTACCTAGTTTTCATGACCCTTGAATTTATTCTCCTACTTTTGGAAAAGCATCGTTATGCCATGTTAGCTGGACTTTTAGGGCTTATTTCGGGAGTTGCCGCACACAGTAATTTAGGGGCTGTGTTTGGTATGCTTCATGGTCGTGAATTTTGGTATGGTCCCTATATGCCTATCTATTTTATTGCCTCAGCGGCAGCCTCGGGTTGCACAGCTATTATCTTTTTTACCTATTTAGGCTACAAGATAACAAATGAAAAGATGGATAAGGCTATGGAACTTTCCTTGCAAGCGGTAGGTAAAATTTGGGCCCTTTGCTTAGCCATCCTAATGTTTTTCACTGCTTGGAAGTTTATAACTGGTTTTGCCGGAGGAGAAGGCAAAGTTCTAGCTCAAATGGAACTTATCAAGGGAAAATATGTGGTAAATTTTTGGTTCTTTGAAATTTTCTTAGGATTGCTTGCTCCTTTCTTCTTACTTTTGATTTCTGGATTTAGAAATTTAAATCAGATGTTTGTAGCCTCTCTTTTAGCCTTTATTGGCATCTTCTTCATGCGCGTAGATTTAGTAGTTTTAGGCCAGGTGGTATCTCATTTCTTTGAATACAAAGTTACCGACTATCCAGTCATTTTGAGTTATTCTCCAACCATTTATGAAATCATGCCCGTCATGGCAGCCATCTCCTTTGCCTTTGTGGCTTTCTTAATTGGGGAGAAGGTGTTTAAGGGTCATAAGACGGAAATTCATTAAATAGGAGGGGGATATGTTCAAAGAGATAAAAAAATTCCTTTTAAATCAACCAGACGAAGGAGTTGATAAAGTACCTGAGGAAACAAGGAGGGAGTTTTTAAAGATTGGGCTAATAATTACTGGGGTCTTCGCCGGGGGTAGCATCTTCTCAGTAGTCTCAAAGGTTGCGGAAGGTCTTGCTACGCCTGAGGAATTACATAAATCCTATCCCTATAAACCTCATTATTCCATGGTTTTTAAAATGGACAAATGCATTGATTGTGAGCGTTGTGTAGAGGCCTGCCGAGCTACCAATAACGTTCCTGAATATGGCTGGAGGACAAAAATCTTGGAAATTTATGATGAGAAAGCCCTTGACCAAAAGAGAATTTTCATGCCCATCCTTTGTAATCATTGTAATAATCCTCCTTGCGTCAGGGCCTGTCCTACCCGAGCGACTATTAAGGATCCTCAAACGGGTATCGTAAAAATGGTCTCTTATAAATGTATTGGCTGTAAGACCTGTATGGTAGCCTGCCCTTATAATGCCAGATATTTTAATGAAGAAAAAAGAGCCATTGATAAGTGCGACTTTTGCTGGGAAACAAGATTATCTAAAGGGGAAAAATTGACTGCTTGTGCCGCTGCTTGTCCTGCTGGAGTAAGAATTTTTGGTGACCTCTCCAATCCTGCCAGTGAAGTATATCAAATAGTTCATCAATTAGGAAAACCCGTTTGGACCTTGAAACCTGAAACAGGCGCTAAACCAAATGTGTTTTATACTATGGGATAGGAGGGAAGGAGATGAAAAAAATCAAAGTGAACAAAGGACTTCTTTTTTTCCTTTTTTTATTCTTGTTCCTGTTGGTAGGTAGGGTTTATGTTTATGATTTAAATCAGGGGATTGTAATTTCTGAAAGTGAGGAAGCGGGTGGTCCAGAGATTATCTACGGGAAACCCGTAAAGGGTGTGCTCTTTAGCCATAAGTTTCATGTCAAAGAACTCGGTTTGCCTTGCGAATCATGCCATTCAGGGATCTTTGAAATGGCAGCCCTTTCTTCCCAAGAAAAAAAAGATTTTAATATGCAGGCTCTTTATCAAGGTAAATATTGTGGGGCTTGCCATGATGGGAAAACCGCCTTTGCTTCTAATACTAAGTGTGCTTCCTGCCACATTGGTGTTAAGGGGATGATGCCGTACCTTAAAAAATTATCTCAATCCCAAGATAAATAGAAGGATAAAAAATAAAAAATAAAAAAGGGGGGACCTCCCCCCCTTTTTTAAGGGACTTAACTTCAAAGGTTTTATTTATGACAGGTTTCGCAGTTAAAGCTTGCTGATTTGTTATCCCCATGACAGGTAAAACAATATTCATCCTTATGATGACTGGCAAAGGTAATGGGAGTAGTGCCAGCCTTCATCTTGAATAAAGAAGGATGACAGGTTTGACAATCAAACATCTGCAGGTGAAAGTTGTGAGAAAAGCGGGCGGGATTACCGGCTTTGGCAAGAACAATTTCTTTCATTTCAATCCAATCCTTATTTTCTAAGTGACATTTTACGCAAACACTATCTTCCCCATAAACCTTGACCTTAGGGATAGGCTCTCCACTATGGGCCACCTGGCGATGACAGAATAAACAATGCACTCCCCCTTTGATGTGGGAGGCATGCTTGGGGTCTACCTCTGGATTTTTTCTAACTGGTTCAGTCATAAGGTCTATCAAATTATGGGAAAGTCTGTATCGGGGATTGCTCACCTCATCCAGGGTTCTAAATTTAAGGCCTGCTAGCTTAATTAAACGTTCCTTGCGAAATTTAAGATTGTAGTAGTCGGTATGACAGAATAGACAGCTTTCCATAAAACCAGCTTTGGTAGCATGCGCTGGATCTTGATAAGATTTTTCCAACACTTCTACCATGTGTTTTTGTCCTTTCAGGGCAAAGTTGTAAAGATCGGATAAACCTTTAAGCTTAGCTCTCATGTAATTAAAAAAGCCTGGCTTTCCATGACAATCTAAACACTCTATGCCTTTTTGCGCATGAACTGTTTTCTTCCAGGTGCTAACCTCTCCAAGAGGTCCGGGATTATCCTTATTGTGACAGAGAGCACAAAAATTAGGACTACTGGTAAAATGCAAAACCTCTACGTTAAGGAAAACAAACCCGCCTAAAAAGCCAAGAAGAATGAGTAAGGTGAGAATAGGTTTTTCTTGCATAAAGTTTTTAATTTTACCTACAATACCCCCTTCATTCCCCATAAGCCCCCTCCTTTGTAGTAATTTTTTTAAAATT
>JBBIOT010000006.1:0-25158 GCA_037443245.1 Caldimicrobium sp. | reverse complement strand
GCTGGTAAGAATTGCAGAATACCTAAAGCCTAAAAAGATACTACTCCTTGAAAGGGATGTAAAATACCATGTAGACGAAAAGCTTCTTTGTTTCTTATCTTCCCACTCTGTTAAAACCAGTCCCCTTTTAAAGACCCTTTTCATTCCTTACTATGCCTTTAGGTTTTCCCAGGTGGTGGTAAAAGAAAGCGTGGTGGTTTCTTTCCTTGAAAGGGCAAACTACGTAAACGTGCTTTCTAAACTTTTCAAGGATCACAGGGCTGTGATCTCAGTCCGTATGGATCAACTTACTGGGCGCTCTGGTGTAGGAAGACTTTACAACATCCTCTCCAGGCTTTTTTATCCTCAGGCAGATCTTTGCATAGCTGTCTCGTGTGGAGTAAAGGAGAGTCTTGTTAAGCTTGGGGTTCCAGAAGGCAAGATAAAGGTAATCTACAACCCTTATCCAATAGAAGAAATCCAGCAAAAGGCAAGGCAAGATGTGGAGGAAGCCTTCAAAAGCTTTCCCTACCTTATTAACGTGGGAAGGCTAACAAAACAAAAAGGCCAGTGGTACTTGATAAGAATCTTCAAAAGTTTAAGGGAGGCTTTTCCTGACTTGAGGCTTTTGATCCTTGGTGATGGTGAGCTAAAGGACTATCTTTACAACCTTTGTAAGACCCTTGACCTTAAGGCTTACCTCTGGGACAAAGACAGGCTTTCCGAAGACTTTGACGTCTACTTTTTGGGCTTCAAAGATAATCCTTTTAAGTACATCTCAAGGGCTAAGCTTTTCCTTTTTCCTTCTTTGTTTGAAGGGTTTCCTAATGCCTTGGTTGAGGCTTTGGCTTGTGGAGTTCCTGTAGTTTCATCTGACTGTAGGTCAGGACCGAGGGAGATTTTGGCACCTGATAGCGATTATAGGCATAACACAGACAAACCAGAGTTTGCCAAGTACGGTGTGCTTATGCCTGTGTTTGACGGAAAATTTTTACAGGATGAACCTTTGACCCAAGAAGAAAAGATGTGGGTGGAGGTCATCAAAAGCATGCTAAAAGATCAAAGCATCCTCAATAAGTACTCAAAGAGAGGAATACAAAGGGCTTACGACTTCCATGTTGAAAAAATCGTGAAAGATTGGCAGCAGGCGATTAATGAGGTTTTACCTTAGAGCTTAGCTAGACGTGGGAGCCATATACCGAAGAGATATGGGGTTATAATGCTTATCTCGCCATTTAACATGAGGCGTGTTTTAGAGATAGGGTTGACAAAGTATATACGGCAACTCTAAAATATATATGGCAACCCTAAAATATATCTTTAGGAGGGACAAGATGGAGCTTATAAAGGACTTTATAGGATTTCTGTCCAAGAGGAAAAAGTGGTGGCTTTTGCCTGTAATCATTGTTTTACTGTTTCTTATACTAATCATACTTTTGGGTGGTAGTTCACCTTTTGCACCTTTCATATACACCATATTCTAATTGGGGGCTTAGATGAAAGAGAGCATGACGTTAGTTCTGGCTTTAATCGTAGGGTTGTGGGGATACTTTTATTCCAAGCATCTTTTTCTTGTTTCTTTGCTTCTTGTATACCTGTACATTGCCTTTCCTAAGTTCTCTCACAGAATAAGCCTGTGGTTACATGGCTTATTAAATCAGGTGTTTAAGTTTTTAGGCGCCCTTCTGCTTACCCTAATTTTCTATCTTATATTAACTCCCATGGCTTTTCTGTATCGGTTATCCGACAAAAAATCCATTATTGATTAAAAAGGATGGATTATCTTCAACCTGGAGGGAAAAAGGATATGAGTTTACTCCAGAAAATTATGAAGCTCCGTATTAGAGGGTGTGTATAGATGAAGATCCTTGGAATATCTGCCTTTTACCACGATTCGGCTGCCTGTCTGGTAGAAGATGGGGAGATCTTAGCAGCTGCTCAAGAAGAAAGATTTACAAGAAAGAAACACGATTCTTCATTTCCAATAAATGCCATTAAGTTTTGCTTAGAGTACACAGGCACATCCATAGAGGAATTATCCGCCATAGTTTTCTATGAGAAGCCTTTTATAAGGTTTGAAAGGCTTTTAGAAACTTATTATGCCTTTGCACCATCAGGTTTAAAGCAGTTTATACAATCTATTCCCGTTTGGGTAAACGAAAAACTTTTCATTAAAAAGGTTATAAAGGAAAGCCTAAAGGCTTTAGAGAACGTGAAAAAGTTCCCTCCCATACTTTTTAGCGAACATCATCTGTCGCATGCTGCCAGTGCTTTCTATCCTTCACCCTTTGAGAGTGCCTGTATTCTGACTGTAGACGGAGTTGGAGAATGGACAACGGCTTCCATAGGTGTTGGGAAAGATAACAAGATAAAGATCCTAAAAGAAATGCACTTTCCCCACTCTGTAGGGCTACTGTACACTGCTTTTACATACTATTTAGGGTTTAAGGTAAACTCAGGAGAATACAAACTTATGGGGCTGGCACCCTATGGGAATCCTTTTTCCAAGAGAACGAAAGAGTATATTCGGCTTATAAAGGAGCATATGGTTCATATTTACAATGATGGTTCAATCCACCTCAACTTGAAGTTCTTTAATTACTGCACTGGACTAAGGATGACGAAGGATGAGGAATGGTTAAAGCTGTTCGGAGTACCAAGAAGGGAACCAGAAACTGAAATTCTACAGGAACACTGCGACCTTGCCTACGCCATTCAATCAGTAACAGAAGAGATCATGTTTAAGATGGCTGAGTATGCCAAGAAGCTAACTGGTGAGGACAGGCTTTGTATGGCTGGGGGAGTTGCTCTGAACTGCGTG
The DNA here is from genome assembly GCA_037443245.1 of Caldimicrobium sp. Classification (GTDB taxonomy): domain Bacteria; phylum Desulfobacterota; class Thermodesulfobacteria; order Thermodesulfobacteriales; family Thermodesulfobacteriaceae; genus WYEG01. The sequence goes on along the minus strand of JBBIOT010000006.1, from coordinate 22,358 downwards.
GCCAATGGGAAGCTTCTTAAGAGTGGGCTATTTGAGGATGTTTGGATTCAACCTGCGGCGGGTGATGCTGGCGGAGCCCTTGGTGCAGCTCTTTCTGCGTATCATATCTATTTCAACAAACCAAGAGAGGTTTACTGGCCTGACAAGATGAATGGAAGCTACTTGGGTCCAGAGTTTTCCAACGTAGACATAGAAAAGACGGCAAGAAAGTTTAAAGCAAAATACCACTATTATGAAGATTTTGATAAGCTCTGTTCACACATAGCTAGTTCGATAGCCGACGGTAAAGTGGTCGGGTGGTTCCAGGGTAGGATGGAATGGGGACCAAGAGCTCTTGGCAATAGGAGCATATTAGGAGATGCAAGAAACACTGAGATGCAAAAGAAGTTAAACCTAAAGATAAAGTATCGGGAAAGCTTTAGACCATTCGCTCCCTCTATTCTAATGGAAGATGTGCAGGAGTACTTTGATACCGATAAGCCTTCTCCCTACATGCTCCTGATCGCCTACGTCAAGGAAAACCTGAGGAATTCTCTACCAGATAACTTCTATGAAATGAGCATAAAAGAAAAGCTTTATACCATAAGGTCTTCCCTTCCCGCGATAACACACCTCGATTTTTCCGCGAGGTTGCAGACTGTCCACAAGGAGACAAACCCCAAATACCATAAACTCCTAACAAAGTTTAAGGAGCTAACAGGGTGTTCTGTAGTGGTCAACACCTCTTTTAACGTCAGAGGTGAGCCCATAGTTTGTACACCAGAAGAAGCGTACAAATGTTTTATGAGGACAGACATGGATTACTTAGTCATGGGAAACTACCTGTTTGATAAAAAAGAGCAACCGGAATGGAAGGAGGAAAGAGAAAAATGGCTAACAGAGTTTCCACTAGACTAAAAGAGTGGTTAAAAAACTTAGCTGCCTTTTTCTTTGGTCTCTTTATAGTACTTTTGGTCTTAGAGATAGTGTTGAGGTTTTTTCCGGTTACTGGTTTCTGTTCCTGGGAAGAGGTATCATACAAAAGTGGTAACCTAGTTCCTAGGTTCGTACAAAGGGACTACAAATTTATATATTCCCTTGGTTGGAACTTCTATCATGTTGCCAAAAAAAGGATAAACAACTATGGCTTTACCAATGATTTAGATTACAGTAGAAATCCTGACAAGCCAGTTATTGCGATTATTAGAGATAGTTTTGTAGAGGCTTTTCAAGTTGATAACGATAAGACATTTTTTGCAATTCTTCAGAAAGATTTTAAAGATTATTACTTTTATTCTTTCGGTAAAGGCAGTACTCAACTTCCCACTTATTTGATTTACGCCAAATATGCATCGGAAAACTTCAATCCCAAAAAGCTAATTATTGTTATAATCAGTAACGACTTTGTTGAAAGCTTTTATGAACTAAGAAAATTGACAGGATATTGGTACTTTGATTCCCAAGGGAATATTTATCTCAAGGAACATATAACCCAAGGGAACATATATCATTATGTTAGAAGAAAGATAGCAGAAAACAGTTCCCTTGTTAGGTATCTTTATTTTAACGCTGGCTTACCTGATATGATTTACAAACTGACAAATAAAAAAGGCTATAATGGAGATAGAGTTCTTAATATCTCAATGAAGGCTGTGGATTATTTTTTTGTAAACCTTCCTAAGTATACCAATCTGAAACCCGAAGACATAATCTTTGTGGTTGATGCCCCAAGGGAGTATATATACAAAAACGATTTAAAAGGAGCTGAAGAATCTTTCTTTGGTAAGGTGAGAAAGTACTTTATAGATAAAGCCAAACAGAATGGTTACCAGGTGGTTGATATGCTTCCTGTTTTTCTGGAACACTACAGATCGCACAAAAGGCGTTTTGAATTCCCAACTGACGGGCATTGGAACGAACTCGGGCACAAGTTGGTCGCCAGGGAACTGGAAAAGCTCTTAAAGTCTTCAGATAATAATGCTCAAAAACAATAACAGGATCATAGTCCTCTCCTCTAACACCTCCTTTTCCCTGTACAACTTCAGGCTCGGCCTTATGAGGGCTTTGCAAGAAAGAGGCTTTAGGATGGTGGCTGTAGCCCCAGAGGATGAATTTTCCCACAAGCTAAAAGCTTTAGGCTTTGACTTCTACCCAATAAGGAGTTTAGATAGGAAGGGCAAAAGCCCCATAAAGGACCTAAGGCTTCTGTCTGAGTACGTAAGCATTTACAAAAGGCTAAAACCTCACCTGGTCATAAACTTCACCATAAAGCCAAACATCTACGGATCGATAGCCTGTGGTCTTCTTGGAATAAAGAGTGTAAGTGTCCTGACAGGGCTTGGATACGTTTACATAAAGGGAGATCTTTTAGAAAAGCTCGTAAACCTTCTCTACAGGATAGCCTTTTACTTTAACGAAAGGGTAGTGTTTCAAAACCAAGAGGATATGGAGTTCCTTTTAAGTAAAGAGTTGATAAGAGAGGAAAAGGTGATGCTCATAAAAGGATCTGGTATAAACACAGAGCTTTTTAAACCCACAGAAATTGAGGATAACAAAGAAAGACCAGTCTTCTTGATGATATCAAGGCTTTTGTGGGATAAGGGGGTTGGAGAGTTTATAGAGGCTGGAAGGATCCTAAAGGAAAGGGCAGTGGATGCCGAGCTTTGGCTTTTGGGACCCTTTGACGAGGGGAATCCGGCCGGAGTTCCAAGGGAGTACATCCAAAAGGCTCAAGATCAGGGCCTTATAAAGTACCTTGGACAGACCCAGGATGTAAGACCCTACATAGCCAAGGCGGACGCTGTGGTGTTACCTTCTTACCGCGAGGGAATTCCAAGGGTCCTCCTTGAGGCTATGGCCATGGCCAAGCCCATAATCACCACAGACTCGGTAGGCTGTAGGGAAGTGTGCAAGGACGGTCAGAACGGCTTTCTGGTAAGACCAAAGGATCCTCAAAGTCTTGCTGAAGCCATGGAAAATTTTCTGAAAACCTCACCAGAAGAAAAAAGAAAAATGGGTGCCCTAGGAAGGTCAATAGTTCTTACCATGTTTGACGAAAAAATAATAATCCAGAAATACCTAAATCTAATCCATGAGTTAATCAAGGCCCCAAACTCTTAACCTAACTTAAAAAATTTAAACCAACTATGAAATTTTTAATTTTTTTCATTAAAACCGGCTTTTTTATTTGTCCATTGGAAAATTTTTGGTTAGAATTAAGTTATGCCCTATTTGATCCTTTCCTTTTTCTTAAGTTTTGTTTTTTGTCTTATTTTGATTAGGCTTCGCATAGGATTTGACCCAACCTGTGGGGTGCAAAAATTTCACTGCCGGCCCGTGCCAAGACTTGGAGGGCTTGCTATCTATTTAAGCCTAATCTTCTTGGGCGCCTCCTTTGCTTTGGCTGGAAAAGATTTCTCCCCGGAATATGCTAAGGTCTTAGTCTGCCTTTTTCCCATTTTTACTGCCGGTCTGCTGGAAGACCTCACTAAAAAAATCTCTCCCAAGGTGAGGCTTTTGGCGGGCTTTCTTTCGGGACTTCTTCTGGTGTTCCTGCTTTCTTCCTCGGTCAAAAAGGTTGACCTTCCCCTTTTTGACAACCTATTGCAAATCACCCTTGTAAGTTATGTCTTCACGGCCTTTGCGGTGGCTGGTGTAGCCCACGGGTTTAATATAATTGATGGCTTTAACGGCCTTGCCTCAGGAGTAGCCCTGATGAACTTTCTCGCCTATGCCTATGTAGCCTTTCTCCACAACGACTTTTTTCTCCTTTACCTAAGTTTAGGGCTATTTTCCGCAACCCTCGGCTTCTTCATTTGGAATTACCCCTTTGGACTTATCTTCCTTGGGGACTCCGGAGCCTATCTTCTGGGTTTCGCTAACGCCTCCCTTGGCGTGTTAATGGTAGAAAAATATCCGGACCTTTCCCCTTGGTTTCCCTTTCTTCTCTGCGCCTACCCCATCTGGGAAACCCTGTTTTCCATCTACAGGAGAAATTTTCTGAAAAAAACTTCTCCCTTCCTTCCTGATGGACTACATTTTCATACGTTAATCTATAAAAGACTAACCTATGTTTTCTTGAGAGAAGAGGGCGAAAAAATCCTTCGGAATGCCCAAACTGCTCCTCTTATCTGGACCTTTCATTTCCTTTGTTATCTACCAGCTATTTTTCTCTGGAAATATACCTTCCCCTTAATCCTTTCCTTTCTTATCTTTGCAAGCCTTTATACCTGGGTTTATCTTCGCATCATCAAATTTAAAATTCATCCTCTTTTGAGAGGAAGGCTAAAGGAAGAAGAAAAAATTAAGGAACCAAAATAATAAAAGGGGTAGACCTATCTTGCTTTAGGCCTACCCCTTTCTCTCCCTTAGGGCTTTTCTTCTTAAAGGTTTACACCAATTTCAAAACATCTTTCACCGAGACGACGCCAACCACCCGATTGTCTCTAACTACGGGAAGATGCCTTATTTTGTGATCTATAAATTTTATCAAGGTTTCCTTAAGAGTGCTTTCTGGGGTAACGGTAATAACCTCTTTAATCATAAATTCGGAAATGGGTTTCTCCCCGTTTTGGGGCTCACAGCAAAGAATGGCTAGAAGATCCTTCTCTGAGATTACGCCTACCAGTTTACCTGTCTCGCTACTGATAACTGGTAAGAAACCTATATTCTTTTCGGCCATGGTCTTAAGGACCTCGGTAACCTTAGCATCGTCTTTAACCGTGATGGGTGGATGCATATATTCTTCCACCTTAACCCTTTCGGTAAAGCCCTTCTTTATGCCTGCGGTAATCAAGGCCACTTCATTAAAGACAAACCTGGGGTCAATTACCCCCATCATATTACCCTGTTCATCTGCTACCGCAATACCCTTCAACCCGTAGTCCTGAAGTAAGGTCATAGCATCTATGATCCTTGCAGAAGGTAGCACCGCATCAACTTGGGCCATAACTTCTTTGACCAGAGTAGCAATGGTTTTACCATTGGCAAGGGCCTTTAAGAGAAGCCTCTCTTCAATCATTCCTCTGTACTTTCCATTTTCGGTAACCACGGCCATCCTCTGGCCCTCAATCTGCATTCTTTTCATAACTTCTCCTATGGGCTCTTTAGCGTCAACTGACATGGCCTTAAGTGCAAATTTGCCAGCCGAGAGCTCCTCCCAAAGCCTTTCCCCCTTGGTCTCCCAACCTTTGATGAGGTATAAAAGCCCCATTAACATGGGAACGCAAGTGGACCAAATGATAATGGAAAGGTATATGTCTCCAGTAAGTTTTTGGAAAAGGGTAATCATGAAAGGGGTTAAACCGCCGGTAACGCCATACCCCATGTTGTAGGTAAAACCCACCGCAGTGGTCCGTATCCTCGCCGGGAAAAGCTCAAGAAGCATGGCGGACATGGCTCCGCTATAACCTATCCCGTTAAAATAGGTTAGAACAGCAGTGAGAAAAAGGAGTACGGAAGTATCAGGTGGATTAAGATAGTTCTTCATAAGATAAAAGACTATAGGGAAAGCTAAAGCATTGCCATAGATACCAAAGACCAGGATGGGCTTTCTACCAATCTTATCCGAGATCCAACCAAAGAATGGATAAGTCCAAAGAGCAAGATAGGTGGCATAGGCTAAAATTTTACTGGCATCTCCGGCGGTCATGCCAAAGTTCTGCATATAGTAGGAAACATAGAGCTGGTTGGTATACCAGATGGGTCCATGAGCTCCAATAACCCCGATCCAAGCTAAAATAAAAAGCCATAGGTAGTGTTTGTTAGTAAATAGATCCTTGATAGGAGAGCTAGTAACCCTCCTTATTTGCTTCAAAGTGGTAAAGACTGGAGTTTCCTTATAAAGTAAGTGGATGATCAAGGCCACAATAAAAACTATCACCCCTGCGATAATAAAGGCCCATCTCCAACCATAACTGTTGAAGGCTTCAAGGCCAAAATAACCTTGCAAGGCTGAAACGACATTCCCCGCAATGGCCATGCCCAAAGCTGGAGTGGTAAAAAGGATACCCGTGATGAGCCCTCTTCGGTGGTCTGGAGTAAATTCTCCCAGGTAGGTAATAGCCGCACCATAACCGCCACCCATGGCCAAACCCTGCACAATCCGACAAACAAAAAGTAAAAAGGACGCTAAAATCCCCCATGACGCATAACCTGGAAGAAAGGCTATGCCCAGGGTACCAATCATCATCATGGAAATAGCCGTAAAGAAAGCCACCTTTCTTCCAAATTGGTCGCCAATTTTACCAAAGAGCAAGGCCCCAAGAGGCCTGAAGAGGAACCCTACCGCCAAGGCCCCAAAGGAAGCAAGAAGACTGGCCAGAGGATCGCTACTAGGAAAGTAAACTTTGGCCAGCACCTTAGCTAAAATGGCATAAGTATAAAAGTCCAACCATTCAAGTAAGGCCCCTGACCAGGAGACCACGGCCACAGGAAGCACATCCTTAAACTTAGCCCTCTCTGTGCTCATCCTGACTCCTGCTTACCCAAACCATACAAAGGCCTGTACAGTTTGGGTGCTGGGGTATTTATTACCGCCCTTTTAAGCAGGCTCAGCCCCAGCTGGCGGTATTAGAGCCTGCTATATTCCCTGCCCTTAGTTGTAGGAACTTGCCCCTAGGCAAGCCTCAACATACCTTGCTCCCTAATGACTTTTCTTCTTGGCATACGCTTCTTTGCGGTATAACAAAAAAAATAGCTAACTTTCTGCTTGGCCTGGAGGATTAACATTTTTACAAATTTAATTAAAAAACTGTAGCCAACCTCCAAGGCCAAACAAAATCAGAAGTCAAAAGTTAACAAAAAATGTAAATGTAAAATATAGAAAGTGAAAAAAAGTACAAAGTTAAAAGTTTTGGTGAATTATTTTGGATAAATTTCCCAAGCTTGGTGAATTTTTCAACAAACAAATTTGGATATAAAGACCTTTATTTCTTTAAGACCGATCTTTTCTTGGCAAGAAATAAGAAAGATTTGCTCCGAAGAAAAGGCCTTCTGATAGACTTCCCTTCTCTTCTTAAGTTCGGCCTTTTTACAAAGGTCTATCTTGTTTAAAACTATGGAATAGGGTTTGTTAAAGGAATTGACAAAATTAATTAAGCTCAAATCAAGCTCATCGGGATCCCTTCTAATGTCAAAGATTAACACCAGAAGCCGCAGATCCCTTATACTCCTTAAGTAGCCTTCCACCAATTCTTGCCACTTAAGCCGGAGAGACTTAGAAACCTTAGCGTACCCATATCCTGGAAGGTCCACCAAATAGAATTTACGGTCCACCAAGTAGAAATTTATTGCCTTAGTAAAACCTGGCGTAGAAGATACCCGGGCAAGCCTCTTCTGGTTTAAAAGGGCGTTGATCAATGAAGATTTTCCTGCGTTTGATCGGCCAAGGATCGCAATTTCTGGATACTTAGGTGGTGGCAAATCCTTTAAATTAAAAAGGCTTTTCAAAAATTCAGCCTGCTCAAACATTTCTTTAAAAATATTTTTGACGAAAGATAGAATTTCAATTATATTTTATTTAATGAACCTAACCAGTAAAAGAGTCTCCTTACAAAAACTTTATTATCCTATTGCCTATGCCCTTTACAAACTTAAAGCTCCTCCCAATTTTATCACCTTTTTGTCCTTACTGTTGGGAACAGCCTCAGCCTTAGCCTATTACTACGAATTTTTGCTAACGGGATTTTTTCTTTTCTTTATCTCGGGTATTTTGGACCTTGCGGATGGATTAGTAGCAAGGCTTTCGAGCCGGACCACCAAATTTGGCGCAGTTTTTGATTGGCTTGTGGATAAGTGGATTGATGGCCTGGTCCTTGGTATCGTTGGTTATTACTATGCCAGCCCAACTTGGGCGACCTTTGCGGTAACCTTAAGCATGCTTCATTCCTTTATCAAACCTGTGGCCTATGCGGAAATCGGCTTTATGGAAAGAATTAACGGAAAAATTATAGACCCTCTGGAAGGGAAAGGCTTTTTTGGCCGTCCTGAAACCCATGCGACCTTGCTCTTCTTTACTTTGCTTGAAAAGTTAGAGATTGAAGGGTCCTTAGAACTAGGAATAAAACTAATTACCTTTTTTACCTTTCTTTCCCTTCTTCATCGCCTTTATTATTTATATCTTCAATACGGGAAGGTGAAAGATGAATAGACCTTATGTGATCGTCGTTTCGGAGGTTACCCTTGACGGTAAATTAACCCTTTATCGTGGGGCTTCAAGCAAAGAACTTATGAGCCTCATGACCAAAGAGGTCTACAAATATCTGCATAGCATTCGGGCGGAAGTTGATGCCATTATGGTTGGTTGCGAAACTATACGCACCGATGACCCAAGCTTGACGGTGCGATATGTAGAGGGGAAAAATCCCCTAAGAGTAATCCCCTGCTCCACTGCTAACGTACCTTACAATGCCAACATCTTCTCCAAGGACGCACCCACCATCATCGCCACAACCAAAAGGGCCCCTCAAGAAAGGATTGACAAGATCAAAGAACTTGGAGCAGAAATCATCTACGCAGGAGAAGACCTGGTTGATTTTCCCCTCCTTCTTTCTGAACTCTGGCAAAGGGGAGTGAAAAAACTAATGGTAGAAGGTGGGGCCTCCATCAATTGGGAATTTGCCAGACTTGGCTTTATTGACGAACTAAGGATCATCCATTTACCCGTCGTCATAGGCGGAGAAAATGTCCCCACTCTAGTGGGTGGAGAGGGTTTTAAGAGCTTAAAAAAACTTCTTCGCTTTGAATTTGTAAAGCATCATTTACTTGATGGCTTTTTAATTACCGAATGGAAACGAGCTTAGAAAGGGCCCTCCCAGGCGGTACGATAAATCTTCTCCACATCCTCTTTGGTAAACTCTTCTTCAGCTTTCCAGAGATAAAGAATTTGACAAGCTCGCTCTATCAACTTGGGCAAATCTTCTTCTTGAATTCCCAACTCTTTTAATGATCGGGGAAGAGAAAAATCAGTAAAGAGCTTCTCCAGAACCTTTAAGCCTCGCTTACTAAGATCCCTTTCTCCTTCAAGAGCAAAGACATCCTGAAAGAATTTTCGGACTCGATAATTGCGGGAGTAGAGTTTTAAGTAAGAGGCCATAAGAAGGGCCAAATTTAGCCCATGGGGAAGGTCAAAAAGCCCGCTTATGGGGTGTTCTAGGGAGTGAAGAAAGAAACGATAACTCCCGATACCACAACGTAAAAGCCCTGAGAGGGCTAGTGAGCTAAGCCAAAAGATATTAGCCCGAGCATCATAATTTTCTGGCTCGGAGAGGACTATCCTTCCCCAATAAAGAAGCCTCCTCATGAAGAGCACCGCTAAATCAAAGGGCAAACTTTCGGTAAAGTGTTTACTAAAGTGATAAAATTCAAAGGCATGAGAGAAGGCATCCATCAGACCGTAAAGGGTTAGCTCCCGACTAACGGTAAAGGTTAAGGTTGGATCAATGAAAGTGGCCTTGGGAAGAAGGCTTTTATGCCTTAGGGAAAGCTTTAACCCCAGGGATTCATTCACAATAACGCTAACGTCGTTGAGTTCAGACCCGCTTCCTGCAATGGTTGGCACGCAGATAAGGGGAAGACTTCTTTCCGGCTGGGCCTTCTTTATAAAGAAGTCCCATACATCACCAGAATAAAAATAGCCACAGGCTATGGCCTTGGCGGTATCTATAACGCTTCCCCCTCCCAGGGCTAGCAAAAAATCGGGCTGAAATCTTCGCGCCACCTCTATCCCCTCTTTAACCTTGGAAAGAGGAGGGTTAGGCTTAATACCTGAAAATTCACAAACCTTAACCTTGGCTTGTGTTAGGTAATCCATAATTTTTTCATAAATTCCAGAGGTCCGGCAATAGGATCTTCCGTAGAGAAAAAGACATCTTTCCCCAAGGGAAGGGAGATAAGTAATAAGTTCCTTTAAGATGTTTTTACCGAAGAAAACTTCAACGGGAAGACTGAACTGAAAATTCTTCACTTTACTAAAAAAGGGGGCAAGCCCCCCCTTTTTAGGTCTCCTACTTTCCGAAAATTTCTTTACGACCGCGAATAATTTCTTCTACTACTGTGGGATCGGCGAGGGTAGAGGTATCACCAAGGTCGTCATAAATACCCGCAGCAACCTTCCTCAAGATCCGACGCATAATTTTCCCCGAACGGGTCTTGGGAAGACCGCTAACAAACTGGATTACCTCTGGAGTAGCCACTGGACCGATAACTTTCCTGATGTGGTGCATCAGGGCTTTGCGTAATTCCTCCGTTGGAGCATGCCCATCTTTCAAGACGATGTAGGCATAGATGGCCTCACCTTTTACGTCATGAGGCATACCAACCACTGCGGCCTCGGCCACTGCCGGATGGGACACAAAGGCTGACTCAACTTCCATGGTGCCAATTCGGTGACCTGAAACATTGATCACATCGTCAAGCCTACCCATGATCCAGAAATAACCATCCTCGTCAACCCTCGCTCCGTCACCGGTCAAATAATAGCCAGGGAATCGGCTAAAATAGATCTCTTTAAATTTTTGCGGATCTCCCCATACTCCACGAGCCATACCCGGCCAAGCCCTCTTTATGCAAAGATGACCACCCTCATTCACATCCGCTGGCGTGCCATCAGCCCGCAGAATAACCGCTTCAATGCCGGGGAGAGGCACGGTCGCCGAACCAGGCTTCTGCGGTATGGCATAGGGTAAGGGGGAAATACAATGCCCACCGGTTTCAGTCTGCCACCAAGTATCTACAATGGGAATGCGTCCCCGCCCCACATTTTTGTGATACCAAATCCAAGCTTCGGGATTAATGGGCTCGCCAACCGTCCCAAGAATCCGCAAAGTAGAAAGATCATACTTAGCAGGCCAGGATTCGCCTTCCCTCATCAAAGCTCGGATAACCGTGGGAGCAGTGTAGAAAATGGTAACTTTATAGCGATCTACAAGCTCCCACCACCGACCTGGAGTTGGATAGGTGGGAATACCCTCATACATAAAGACTGTGGCCCCAAGGGCCAAAGGACCATAAACAATATAACTATGACCGGTGATCCAACCAATATCTGCTGTACACCAGAAAATATCCTCAGGCTTAAGATCAAACACCCATTGGGAGGTATGAGCCGTATAAACTAAATAACCCCCAGTTGTGTGGAAAATTCCCTTCGGCTTACCAGTAGATCCAGAGGTATAAAGAATAAATAAAACATCCTCAGCGTCCATCTCTTCATAGGGGCAATACTTCTCAAACTCTGGATTCTTCTTTAAATCATCATATAAAACACCCCTTTCATCAGCCAAAGTTATTTCATCACCAAAGCGATTTACCACAATATATTTTTCTACATTATCACACTCGGAGATTGCACTCTCGGCATTGATTAGAAGAGGAATTTTCCTCCCTCCACGATAGGTCCCATCGGCGGTAATAAGGACCTTGGCCCCCGCATCAAGGATCCTTGCTTTTAAGGCCTCGGCCGAAAATCCACCAAAAACAACACTATGGATAGCCCCAATCCGTGCGCAGGCCAGCATGGCCGCTACCGCCTCCGGCATCATAGGCATATAAATAGCTACCCTGTCCCCCTTTTTTACCCCAAAGTGTTTCAAAATATTAGCCCAACGGCAAACTTCATCAAAAAGCATTTGATAAGTATAAACCCGTACATCCCTATCAGGCTCTCCCTGCCAGATAATAGCAGCCTTGTTTTTGGTATCAGGATTGCTCAAATGACGGTCAAGACAGTTATATGCAGCGTTTAGCTTACCTCCTTCAAAAAACCTAATTTCAGGCTTTTCAAAATCCCAGTAACAAGTCCGCTCCCAATATTTAAACCAGGTAATCAATTCTTTAGCCCGCTCTGACCAAAACCCATCAGGATCCTCTAAGGAATAACGATAAATCTGTTCGTATTGATACTTACTATTGATATAGGCCTGATCTTTCCCCTCCTGAGGTGGATAATAGATCCTCTCTTCTTTAAGTAGGGCTTCAATGTCAGCCATACTTCACCTCCTATCTTTATCTAAAAATAAGTTTGCTACTTTTTAAACATGAAAAGAATTTCTGTCTTTATTTCGTGAATTTTTTCCCTAACTAATTTCTCCTCAATGGTGAGAATTTGACCATTCCGCATGATAAATTCTCCGTCTACCATAAGATCGGTCACCTGACCTGCTTTGGCACTGTAAACGAGAAGGGCTAAGGGGTTGTAATCTGGCTGGAGATTTTCTTTTTTTAGGTCTAAAACCGCAAGGTCAGCCCGATAACCAGGGAGGAGCTTGCCTGTGTCCGGAAAATGGAGGGCTAAGGCCCCATTTTCCGTAGCCATGGCAAAGACTTCTTTAGCTGTGATGATGGCTGCATCTTCCGCAAGCCCTTTATGAAGAAGACAGGTCGTGCGCATCTCCGAAAAGAGATCCAAATCGTTGTTGCTTGCTGGACCATCCGTACCCAGGGATACACAAACCCCTGCCTTTAGCATTTGGGGGATTTTAGCTATCCCTGAACCTAGCTTCAGATTACTCTCCGGACAGCTGGCAATCTTTGCTCCTCCTTTAGCAAAAAGCTCAATGTGCCTTTCCTCAAGTTTTACGCAATGCACTGCTAAGAGGCTTTCATTTACTCCACCAAGTTCCGCAAGAAGGTCTACAGGATGCTTTCCATAACGTTTTTTTACTTCTGCTATCTCATCCTCATTTTCAGCAAGATGGATATGAAAAGGGGCGCCATATTTCTCCGCCAATTTGAGACATTTTTTTATGGTCTCAGGAGAGCAGGTATAAAGGGTGTGGGGAGAGACAGCAATTTTGATTTTAGGATGATGAGCATAGGCCTGCAGGAGCTCTTCTGTAAGGGCAAGCCCTTTTTCTAAAGGACCATACCCCGGAGAGGGAAAGTCAAAAAGGCCCTCCCCTAAAAGGGCCTTAAGCCCAACCGCTTCGGTAGCCCTTATAACTTCAGGTTCAAAAAGATACATATCGCAAAAAAGGGTCACCCCCGAGCGAATCATTTCAATCAAGGAAAGCTTTGTCCCCCAATAAACCCATTCTCGCTTGAGCTTGCTCTCAACTGGCCAAATATAGTCCCTAAGCCAGGTCATAAGGGGTAAATCCTCGGCCAACCCCCGAAGAATACTCATCGGGACATGAGTATGGGCGTTAACCAAACCCGGAAATATCAATTTATGATTAAAATTTATTATTTTTGCGTTAGGATACCGAGGGATTATTTCCTCTTGAGCCCCTACGTCTAAAATCTTTTTTCCTTCAATAACAATAGCTCCTTGAGAAAGGGGGTCATATTCAGGGGCAATTAGAACCCAATCCGCACAGAGGATAAGGAGTTTCATAAGGTCTAAAGTAACGAATTAGCTATAGCTTGTCAAGCACCTAAGGAGGTCAGAACTTGTGAAATTAGAGGTTCAATGTTTAAGCTTCTGGTAGTAAGATATGAGGGCTTGGAGATGTTCCCAAAGATGGCCGTCCTGAAGGATCCTATGAGCAAGCTTTATCCCTGCCTTAATGTCAATAGCCTTTTCACAAAGGTAAAGGGCACAGCCCAGATTGAAGATAAACATATCCTTAATAGGACCCTCAAGCTCACCTTTAAATAGTTTTTCTAATTTTTGCCTCGCCTCTTCTACACCAGAAACCTTAAGTTCTTCCTCCTTCTCACACCTTTCAAACCCAAAATCTTCCGGATCTAAATAATAGGTAGTAACCACACCATCCCGTAATTCAGAAACCTTAGTTGAGCCGGTTATCGTCACCTCATCATAACCGTCCTCTCCCCACACCACTAAAGCCCTTTTTACCCCAAGGGCCTCAAGGGCAAGAGCTATTTTTTCAGGCAAAAGGAAATCAAAAACCCCAAGAAGCTGATATTTTGGTCTAGCTGGATTTAGAAGAGGACCAAGGAGATTAAAAATACTCCTTCCTACCTTTTTTCTAATCTCCGCCACCTTGGCAAAGGCAGGATGAAAGGCAGGAGCAAAAAGAAAGACAAACTTTGTTTCTTCCAAGGCCTTCGCTAAAAGCTCAACAGGTAAATGTAAAGGAAAACCAAGGGCCGAAATAAGGTCCGCACTTCCACATTTGCTGGTGATGGAACGATTGCCATGCTTAGCCACATAAATTCCCTCTACCGATGACAAGGCTAAAGCTACCGCGGTGGAAAAATTAAAGGTCCCCTTAGCATCCCCGCCCGTCCCACAGGTATCAACAAGAATAGCCCCTTCAGGAAGGTTATGCGGTAAGGGGACCATCACCTCCAAATAAGCGGAAACCGCCCCTGCAATCTCCTCCCAGCTCTCACCCTTTTCTCTTAAGCCCCTTAAAAAATCCTCAACTTCCGAGGGCTCAAACTCTCCCTTGGCAATCTTCAGGAAAAGCTCGTAAGCTTCCTCCTTCTTTAGGCTTTTTTTCGCCTTAAATTGAGCTATGGCTGTTTTAAAGTCCATAAACCCCTCCTAACCTAAGGTTAATTCAGGAATAAGTAGAGAGGGCATTCCTAAATTCCCATAAAAGGCAAGATTATTCCCTAAAAGAACATCCTGAGAGAGAATTTCAAAAAGGTTCCCCGTTAAGGCCATCTCGGAAAGATAGCCTATGGGTTCTCCCTGATGATAAAGAATTCCGCTAACTCCAAAGGAAAACTCCCCAGATATTGGATCAGCAGTATGGGCTCCAAGGAGCTCAAGCACTACAAAAACATAAGGAAAGCTTTGGCACAATTCTTCTTCCTTTAGGTTTCCTTCTTTAAGATAAAAATTAGTAATTTCGGGCTTAGGATTTTGCCCATAAGAAGGCCTTCGGGCATTGCCCGTGGAAAAAAAGCCTGCCTCCTTTCCTGAAGTGGTGTCAAATAGGTAGCCCTTTAAAACTCCTCTTTCTACAAGAATTTTTCTTTCCTGCGGAACTCCCTCGTCATCAAAGGGTCTTGAAGACGGAAGCTCAGGGGTTAGACCATCGTCAAGGATAGTTATAGCCTCCGCAAAAACCTTTTCCCCGAGCCGATCCTTAAGCCTTGACCTTCCCTTCACCACCTCATCCCCAAGAAAAGAGAAGGAAAGAATGTCTAAAAGGTTCACCCCTACCTCTGGAGGGAAAAGGATAGCACACTTAAAGCCTGGCTCTTTTTTGGCCTTGGCTAAGGCCATAGCCTTTTGGCAGGAGCTCCGGAAAAGTTCGGGAAAATTTAACCCTTCTAAGGTACGAGAAAAACCGTAAGCATAGGCCTGTCCTGACCTTTCCTCCTCAGCTACCACCGAGACCTCATAGGAAAAGAGAGGGCCTTGGAAAGCTAAAAGTTTTCCCTCTCTAAGAAGATAAATCCTCTCTTCGTTATAAGAAAGAGACTCCCTTTCTACTCGTTTGACCTGAGGGAATTCATTCTTAATCTCGGAAGAAGCTTCAAGAAGGCTAAGCATTCCCAAAAAGTCAGGCGGGGAAACCTCTGGGATTAACACCTCTGGATAGAGAGAAGGAAAAGCTGGGAAATAGCAGAGCTTTCCTTCCTTGGAAAGCTCCTTAGCTCGCCTGATCGTTGAAAAAACTTCCTCCTTTGTTAGGCTCAAGCCATAGGATAGGCCCACCCGTCCATCTGGCCCCTGGTAGCGCACAGTTAAAGTAAGGTCCTGATACTCCTCCCTAAGGTAAAGCTTTCCGTCCCTTTTTTCTATAGACCTGCCCTGGTCATACTCTAAGAAAAATTCCAGCTGAGGGTCCTTTACCGAAAGCTCGTAAAGAAGACTTAAGCCTTCTTCCAGCCCCTCTTTAAGTTTATCCCCTTTTCTTAAGGATGGATTTTCCGGCATATCTTCCTGCCTTTCCAAGCATTTCTTCTATCCTCAGAAGCTGGTTGTATTTAGCGGTTCTTTCTGATCGACAGGGAGCTCCCGTCTTAATCTGTCCGGTATTTAGGGCGACCGCCAAATCGGAAATGAAGGTATCTTCTGTCTCTCCTGAACGGTGGGAAATCATAGCCTGCCAACCATGACGAAAAGCTAACTCCACTGCTAAAATGGTCTCAGAAACTGTGCCAATCTGGTTGAGCTTAATCAACACCGCATTGGCCAGTCCTTCCTCAATCCCCCATTTTATTCGCTTGGGATTGGTCACCAAAAGATCATCTCCCACAATCTGGAGCCTGCTGCCAAGTCTTTCGGTAAGGAGTTTAAACCCCTGCGGATCCTCTTCCGAAAAGGGGTCTTCAATAGAAATAATAGGATAGGTGTTGACCAATCTTTCATAGTATTGGCAAAGCTCCTCGGTGGTAAACCTTTTTCCCTGACCAGGCAAATGGTAAACATTTTCTTCATAGAGCTCAGAAGCGGCTACATCCAGAGCAAGAGCAATATGTTCCCCTGGTTTATATCCCGCCTTCTCGATGGCCTGCAAAAGGAGCTCTATCGCCTCTTCGGGAGTTGCAATTTGCGGAGCAAAGCCCCCCTCATCCCCCACTGAGGTATTGAGACCCTTCTCCTTGAGAAGACCTTTCAGGGTGTGGTAAGTTTCTACACCCATCCTTAGGGCCTCGTTGAAGGATTCAGCACCTATGGGGGCAATCATAAACTCTTGGAAATCTAAGGGATTATCAGCATGGACCCCACCATTGATGACGTTCATAAAAGGAACAGGCAAAACCCTTGCCCGCACACCACCTAAATAGGCAAAGAGAGGCAACCCCAACTCCTCAGCACTGGCCCGGGCTACTGCCATAGAGACTGCAAGGATGGCGTTGGCCCCAAGTTTAGACTTGTTTTCAGTGCCATCAAGTTCAATAAGTAAACTATCTATTTCCTCTTGAGCAGTAGATTCTAAACCTTCAAGCTGGGGGGCAACGATTTCATTAATATAAAAAACCGCCTTTTGCACTCCCCTTCCCAGGTATCTTTTAGGGTCTTTATCCCGAAGCTCAAGGGCTTCGTGTTTGCCTGTTGAGGCCCCAGAAGGGACCATGGCTCTTCCCATAAAACCAGATTCCAAGATCACTTCGGCCTCTACGGTAGGATTGCCCCGGGAGTCAAGCACTTCTCTGGCCTTAAGACTTTGGATCTTTCCCATGGTTACCCCCTTTCCTAAAATATTCTTCAAGCTCAGAAAATTTAACCGGTTGAGTGCCCAGCTTTCCTACCACAATTCCTGCGCAGATGTTGGCTAATTCTATTACTATATCCAAAGGAAGTCCAGCTAAGAAAAAGGCACAAAGACTAGCAATCACCGTATCTCCTGCCCCTGAGACATCATAAACCTCCCTGGCTCGCGCGGGAAAATGCCTCCCCCCTAAATCAGGATGGTAAAGAAAAATGCCCTCCTTACCCAAAGTGACCACTAAAAAACTAAGGCGGTATTTCTTAATCAAGGCCTTCGCAGTGCCCTCAAGATCGGTTGGATTTAAGCCTTCAAACTTGGCGGTGGCGGTAAACTCCTTTTGATTGGGGGTAATGGTGGTAGCATATTCATACTTTTGCCAACATTCGGCCTTAGGATCCACTAAAACGGGTTTACCTAAAAGCTTTGCCTCTCCAATTAGCCAGGCGGTAAAGCTTTCTGAGCCAAGCATACCCTTGGCATAATCAGAAAGAATTACCCCGTCCACTGTAGGAAGAACCTTCTGATAAAATCTCTGCAAGTCCTCCTTAACCTCCGCCACAAATTTTCTTTCTTCCCTATCTATCCGCAAAAGCTGTTGAGACTGAGCGATAATCCGGGTTTTGATAATGGTAGGTCTATTCTCTGACCTTACCACCCCTTCCACATCAATACCCAAGTCCTGAGCCAGCTTTTTAAAAAGTTCTCCCTTTTCGTCCTTCCCTACAACCCCCATCAACATTACTTGACAGCCAAGACAAACTAAATTGGCCGCCACATTCCCTGCTCCGCCTAAGGAATGAGTTATTCTCTCTATTTCAAAAACCGGAACTGGTGCCTCAGGAGAAATCCTCTCCACTCGGCCAAAAAAATACCGATCAAGGATTAAATCCCCACAGACTAGGACCTTCACTTGGGAAAGGGATTTTTTAAGCTGGGCTAAATCAAGCTTTTGCCAAGTTTCCACTTAGGCTTCCTTGGGTTTGTTTTTTTCTTCCCTAAAAGACAAGGAGGGGAGACCAGCAAGTTCTCTGATTTTTTGTTCAAGATCATCAGCCAAGTCTTTGTTCTCCTTCAAGTATCTTCTTACATTTTCCCTTCCCTGTCCAAGCCTTTCCCCTTGATAGGAAAACCAGGAACCGCTTTTCTCTAGCAAACCAAAGGCCAAGCCAAGGTCAATAAGTTCAGCTTCGCGGGAAATACCTTCACCATAATAGATGTCTAATTCCACTTCTTTAAAAGGTGGGGCAAGTTTATTCTTTACCACCTTAACCTTGATCCGATGGCCAAGGGTCGCATCACCTTCTTTAATTTGCTGC
Source organism: Caldimicrobium sp. (assembly GCA_037443245.1). Taxonomy (GTDB): domain Bacteria; phylum Desulfobacterota; class Thermodesulfobacteria; order Thermodesulfobacteriales; family Thermodesulfobacteriaceae; genus WYEG01. The sequence continues at coordinate 3,985 of JBBIOT010000006.1, read as the reverse complement.
ACCCTCCTTACATCAAACCTCATGCTCGCATAAAATTTAAGAGCCATTCCGCCTGGGGTGGTTTCTGGAGGACCACCAAAGCTCATCACCCCCACCTTCATACGGGTCTGATTAATAAAAATAATGGCGGTGTTGGATTTTGAAATGATGCCCGTTAACTTACGCATCGCTTTGGACATAAGCCTTGCCTGAGCCCCAACCTGCTGTTCATCCATCTCTCCTTCAAGCTCAGCCTTGGGGACAAGGGCGGCAACCGAATCTACCACGATTAAATCTACTGCCCCGCTCCGGGCTAAACTTTCCACAATCTCCAGGGCCTGTTCTCCATAATCGGGCTGGGAAACTACCAACTCTTCTACCTTAACCCCCAGTTTTTCAGCGTAATTAACATCCAAGGCATGCTCCGCATCAATAAAAGCAGCAATACCCCCCAGCTTTTGGGCGGAAGCTACCACATGAAGGGCAAGGGTGGTTTTACCTGAAGCTTCAGCACCATAAATCTCGGTAATCCTTCCCCTGGGGATCCCACCTACCCCCGTAGCAATATCCAAACTTAAAGAACCTGTGGGAATAACCGAAACTTCAATCTTTTTTTCGGCTTTGCCAAGAACCATGATGCTTCCTTTCCCAAATTGGCGCTCTATCTGAGAAAGGGCACTTTCTAAAAGCTTTTTTTTGTCTACCTTTTCCATTTTTTTCCTCCGGCCTGGCTTAATTTTAAAATTTTATTAAAAACTATATATTTGGCAAGCTTAAATTAGTAGAAACTCTTTACCTTCCATTGATTTTTTGCTAAGATTAAACTAAATTTATCGTGGGAGGAAAACCATTATGGATGCCTTCAATATTTTCCTTTGTGGGACAGGTGGGCAGGGGATAGTTCTTGCGGGGCGAATTATTGCTACTGTGGCCTTTAAAAGCGGATTTGAGGTGCGGGAAAGTGAGATTCATGGTATGTCGCAGAGAGGGGGAACAGTTACCGGGCATGTACGTTTTGGGCCAAAAGTTTACTCGCCGACCATACCCATCGGCCAAGCTGATATTATGCTCGCCCTGGAAGAACTGGAAGCCTTAAGATACTGTCACTACCTCAAATCCCAGGGAGTAATCATCTTAAATCAAAGACAGGTCCTCCCCAGTTCACTTTCTTCGGAGGAAGATTATCCCAAAGACATAGAAGAAAGATTAAAGAAAAAAGGATTTAGGATTTATAAAATTCCAGGTAGCGAAATTGCTAAATCCATAGGGAGTGCCAAAATTGAAAATACCGTCTTACTTGGAGTCTTATCCTGTTTTTTACCTTTTAAACAGGAAATTTGGCAAGAGGTTCTCCAAAAGGCCGTCCCACCCAAAACGATAGAAATAAATCTAAAAGGCTTTGCCGAGGGGGTAAAAATTGGAAGGGAATTTCTTCAATCCTAAGATAGAAACTGCATCAAAGGATGCTCTTACCAACTTGAAGTTAAGAGCTTTAAAAAAAATCTTAAACTATGTCTATGCCAGGGTACCCCATTACCGAAAAAAATTTGAAGAAGCCAAAGTAACCCCAAAGAAACTTAAGAGTCTAGATGATCTAAGGCATTTCCCCTTTACTACCAAGGAAGACCTTTACGTAGACTATCCCTATGGGCTTTTAGCGGTGCCTAAGGAAAGGGTTGTCAGGGTACATACCTCAAGTGGGACGACAGGCAAACCCAAGGCCATCTTTTTTAGTGCTAAGGACATCTGGGCTCAAGCGGAGCTTATTGCGCGGTCTCTGCTGATGAGTGGAGCAGGCCCAGGGGATATTTTGCAAAATTCCATGACCTATGGCCTTTTTACTGGGGCCCTGGTAATGCACTATGGAGCTGAACTTGCGGGTCTTATGGTAATCCCAGCCGGCCCAGGCAATACGGAAAGACAGATTGAGCTCATGCGCACCTTTGGCACAACCTGCCTCCACATGACGCCAAGTTATGCCCTCTATGTAGCAACCGTATTGCAGGAGAAAGGAATTGACCCTCAAAAAGACCTCTCTTTAAAAAGGGCTTACCTTGGAGCCGAACCCTACACGGAGGAAACAAGGCAAAAAATAGAAAGACTTCTTGGGGTCAGCGTTTTCAATTGTTATGGCCTTTCGGAGATGGGCGGTCCAGGAGTTGGTTTTGAATGCCCAGTAAAAAAGGGCTTCCACGTTTGGGAAGATGCCTTTTTGGTGGAGATAGTTAATCCCGAAACAGGCGAACCCCTTCCTCCCGGAGAGATTGGCGAGCTTGTTCTAACAACCCTTCGCCGGGAGGCCATGCCTCTTATCCGCTACCGCACCAGAGACTTAACAAGGATCATTCCAGAGCCCTGTCCTTGCGGACGAACGCACGTAAAACTGGATCGCATCCTCGGCCGGGCTGACGATATGTTTATTGTACGAGGGGTAAATATTTTCCCTCAAAGGATTGAAGCGGTGCTCATGCGTTTCCCTGAAGTAGCACAAAATTACCAAATCGTGCTTGAAGGTTATGATGAGTTTATCGTAAAGGTGGAGCTGAACAGAGATCTCTTTGACGGAAGGATTGAAAAACTTCTTGTCCTTCGGGAAAGGCTGGAGGAAGCTATCAGGGCGGAAGTTTTGGTTAGGCCTAAGGTAGAACTTCTTGAGCCAGGAAGCCTTCCTGTAAGCGAAGGTAAGGCTAAAAGAGTGATAGATAAAAGGAGCCTTTAGGGGGAAAAGGATGGATTATGTAGAAATCCTAAGCCTTTTTGCGGAAAACAAACCAGGACGCCTGGAAAAAATCCTTCAGGTCCTTGCGGAGGAAGGGATCAACATCCTTGGCTTTTCCATCGCCTCGGTAAAAGACTTTGGGGTGGTCAAACTCCTAGTGGACAAACCCGATTTGGCCTATGAGCGCTTTCGTGAAAGGGGCTTTACGGTAGCTAAGATTAAAGCCCTGGGGGTGGAGCTGGAAGATCGGCCCGGTGGCCTCTATGAAGTGGTAAAAAAAATTTCCAGCAAGAACATCAACCTTGAAAGCGGACTGGTTTATGTGGCAGAAACCCGTAAAAGGGCATACTTTGTCTTTGAAGTGGAAGAGGTGGAAAAGGCCTGGCAAGCTCTGCAAATGGAAGGATTAAAATTCTTAAAAAAAGAAGAAATTTCTTAAAAAGTCTCAGTTTAAATCTTTTTTTGTTGAAAAAATTCTTTTTAAAAATTGTTATTGACAAATCACTATAAATCATTAAAAATAAAAAAATAAAAAAGTTTTTGCCAAAGAATTGGCAACTTTAGCCTCAATTGAGTTTAAAGATAGGGCAAAAAATAGTGAGAATGGGAGGTAGTTAATTCTTGAAAGAGCAGGGTTTATTAAATAACGCTTTACTATAATAAAAAAGGGTAAACAGGGGGTGTGTGCCATGAAGGAGCGTGGGTTTACCTTGGTAGAATTAGCTATTGTGTTGGTGATCATTGGAATTATCATCGGGGCCATCCTTAAGGGAACGGAGCTCATCAACAACGCCAAGGCCAAAAGGCTTCAGAACGACCTTCGCGGTGTAGAAGCGGCCATGTGGACCTTCTTTGACCGCATGGGTAGATTCCCGGGAGATTGTAATAACGATGGAGTGATAGACTTTGGTGGTCTTCCAGCAACTGCCATTTTATCTTTTACTTATGACAGTAACCCAAGCCCAGGAGATTGTTCATCACCATCCAACATAGATAAACCCTGGTTTGACTTGAGAGTGCAGAGGATCCTTCCTACCAACACGCCAAACACGGTAGTGGCCAAGCACACCTTCAGTCAATTCTTTGCCATTGGTCACTATTATAATGGTACCTACAATTTTAACGCAATAGCTGCTTATGGAATTCCGGCCTGGGCAGCAAAGATGATTGATACCTCTATTGACGGTACTGCCAACGGAACCATTGGTAAAGTAAGAAGGCTTGATGGTGCCTTTGGATCTACTTTTCCAGCTTGGCCTGACGACAACGCTAACGATCAAGTTGTAG
>JBBIOT010000005.1:0-126282 GCA_037443245.1 Caldimicrobium sp. | reverse complement strand
GCGCATAATGCCTCCTCTCACTCTCATACTCCACATGCGCAAGCTGAATCGTTATCCCCCTAGCCTTCTCCTCAGGCGCCTTGTCTATCTGATCAAAAGGTATCCAGTGCGCTAAACCCCTCGTCGATAAAACCCTAGTCATCGCACTCGTCAACGTCGTCTTACCATGATCAATATGCCCTATCGTCCCCACATTCAAATGCGGCTTCTTCCTCTCAAATTTCTGCTTAGCCATCCCTATACCCCCTTTAATATTAATAAAAAGCCCACGACCGGACTCGAACCGGTGACCACTTCCTTACCAAGGAAGTGCTCTACCTCCTGAGCTACGTGGGCTCTATTCTCCTTTAAAAAGCGGGCGACGGGACTCGAACCCGCGACCCTCAGCTTGGAAGGCTGATGCTCTACCAACTGAGCTACGCCCGCTTCCTAAAAAATGGAGGGGGGAGGATTTGAACCTCCGAAGGCCTCACGCCACCGGGTTTACAGCCCGGCCCCTTTGGCCGCTCGGGTACCCCTCCTCTTTTCCTTAAATTTTTTCCCTTAAAATTAACCTATCCTGCCCTTTTGTCAAGATGAGTTCTTCTTAATGTGTGGTTATAAAGTTGAAATTTTACCCCTGATTTTCCTAACTTCAAATCTGCCCCTCAAAACCCTTCGCTTTAAAGATGACTCCCTCTAAAATTTCAACCTTAAAAGTGTTAGACAATTTGAATTTTTTCATCCCATCACAGGATAGGAAATAAAAACAAAAGCTTAGACTTGTGCTCAAAAATAAGATAAACCTTGACCTCTTAATTTTTAATTTTCCCTGTGATGGCAAGGTCAAGGGAAAACTGCCACCTCCGAGAAAGGAAAAACTTTCCATGGAAAAAGGAATAATAGAGTGGATCTCAAGGTGCCTTGCAATTCCCGGAAAAAAGGCCTAAAGAAAGGCCTTTACATGCTCGAGCCTCTCAAAAGGGCCTTAAAGAAAAAGTCATCAGGATTTTAGGGAAGTTTAGATTGCTCCATAAAGTGGCGTTTAGTAAGGTTCCCTTGCTGGTATAAAAAGAAATGATGATGGAACATGGGAATAAATCAAACTTTTTCAGAATAATACAACAGAATAATACAAAATTTGAATAGTCCCTGATCTTTATGAGGATTAATCTTCGTTTTTTGAAATTAAAAGAAAAAGCCTAAAACAGGACGAGACTTAAAGAAGGCCAAACTGTCAACTTATAAAGAGAACTAAGTTATGTAGTTAAGGTAATGAAAATTTTAAAATGGCAGGGCCAAAGGTGGCCTTTGCATTTTAAAAATTGGGACCTTCTGTTCTAAAAAAAAACAGATGACTAATAAGTTTTTTCTACATGCGATTAAGAAAAAAACCCGTTCCAAAAGTGTTGTCTTTTATAAAATTTTGGGTAAGATATCCTGAAATCGGTAAAGGAGGCGGGTAATGAACGTTGAAGAAAGGGTGATTGAGATCATTGCTCAAAAACTCAACCTCTCCAAGGATCAAGTAAAACCTGAAGCTTCTTTTGTGGATGACTTAGGGGCTGACTCCTTAGACTTAGTGGAATTAGTTATGGCTATGGAAGAAGCCTTTGGTATGTCTGTTCCTGATGAAGATGCCGAAAAGCTCCGTACAGTAAAGGATGTGATTGAATATGTTAAATCTAAGGTTGGTTAAAAACCACAGAGGGTGGGCATGAAAAAAAGAGTTGTCGTAACTGGGCTTGGGTGTGTAAGCCCTCTTGGGATCGGCGTAGAGGACACCTGGCGCGGCATCACTGAAGGTAGGTCTGGGATATCAAAGATAACTAAATTTGATGCCAGTAGCCTGCCAAGTCAGATAGCAGGAGAAGTAAAAAACTTCAAAGCCCAGGAATTTATGCCGGAAAAGTTGATCTCCCGAGTGGATTTATTCATCCAGTATGCTATTGCCTCAACAAAGATGGCCCTTGAGGATGCGAAGCTTTTGGGTGAAGACCTTGGCCCTGAGACTGGGGTCATTATTGGTGTAGGAATGGGTGGTGTAGGTCAGGTAGAAAATTATACCAGGGTTTATGATACCAAAGGTTATAGACGTATTACTCCCTTTTTTATCCCCATGATTATTCCTAACATGGCCTCAGGACAGATTGCCATACTCTTTGGGGCTAAAGGGCCAAACTTAGCAATCTGTACAGCCTGTGCAGCTGGCAATCATGCTATTGGAGAAGCCTATCGGATGATAAAAAATGGCCTCATCAAAATTGCGATCTGCGGAGGCACAGAGGGGTTAATCACCCCACTTACGGTAGCAGGTTTTTCCATTATGAAGGCCCTCTCCACTCGGAATGATGAACCCGAAAAAGCAAGTAGACCCTTTGATGCAAAGAGGGATGGATTTGTAATTGCCGAAGGTTCTGGGATCTTAATCTTAGAGGATTTGGAATATGCCTTAGCCCGAGGGGCCAAAATTTATGCGGAAATCATTGGTTATGGAGCAACTTGCGACGCTTATCATATGACCGCCCCATCTCCAGAGGGGGAAGGTGCGGCTGAATGCATGAGATTAGCCTTAGAAGATGCTCGTCTTTCGCCAACGGAGGTTGATTACATCAATGCCCATGGAACAAGCACCCCCTTAAACGACGTCTCCGAAACTAAGGCTATTAAAAAAATATTCGGGGCTCATGCCTATCAACTTATGGTCTCCTCCACTAAGTCCATGACTGGCCACCTTTTGGGAGGGGCTGGGGGTCTGGAAGCAGTCCTTACTGTCAAAACTCTGGAAACCGGAATTGTTCCTCCTACCATAAATTTAGAAGAGCCTGATCCAGAATGCGATTTAGACTACGTGCCCAATACAGCCCGCAAAGCCAATCCTAAAATTGCCATGTCAAACGCCTTTGGATTTGGAGGCACAAATGCTTGCCTTGTCTTCAAAAAATGGGAGGCTTGATTATGAAGGTAGTAATCGGGTCGGACCATGCTGGTTTTTTTCTTAAAGAAAAAATTAAAGATTATCTCTGTAGTGAAGGGATAGAAGTTATAGACGTGGGGACGAATTCCCATGTCTCAGTTGATTATCCTGAATTTGCCGCTAAGGTTATAGAAATCCTTTTGCAAGGAAAGGCCGAAAGAGGGATTCTTATTTGTGGAACGGGTTTAGGGATGAGTATTGCTGCCAACCGTTTTCCTGGAATAAGAGCCGCTTTATGTCATGAGCCCTTTTCTGCCAAAATGGCAAGGCGCCACAACAATGCCAACGTGCTTGTGCTTGGTGGTAGACTGGTGGGTGATGGCATGGCCATAGAAATTGTTAAGACCTTTTTAACTGAGCCCTTTGAAGGCGGAAGGCACGAAAGGAGATTGCAATTGCTTGAGCAACTCTGCCCTAAATGGTCTCCTCAATCTTAGGCATAGGTACAGATATAGTTCAAATTTCTCGTATAAAAAAATTAAATGAGCTTTATGGTCTAAGATTTCTTCAACGCGTCTTTACCCAAGCAGAAATAGAGTTTGCCTTCCAAAGGGCTAATCCCTATCCTCACTTGGCAAGCGCCTTTGCAACTAAAGAAGCTTTTTACAAATCCCTGGGAGGTTATAGCCCCTTTAAATTCACCGAAATTTCCTTGGAAAGGACCTCACGGGGGCCAAGAATTCATTTAACTGGCTATGCGGAAGAAATCTTTAGAAAAAGAGGGGGGAAAAAAATTCACCTTTCCATTTCCCATAATGGTGACTATACTATCTCTATTATCCTTTTAGAGGGTTAAGAGGTAGTTGTATTTATGAAGTATCAACACGTTGCTTCAGCAGTAGAGATGCAACATCTAGATCAGGTTGTGATGAAAGAATTCGGTCTCCTTTCAGAAATCTTAATGGAAAGAGCTGGTCTTGCCTGCGCCCAATACTTCATGGAGGTCTTCCCTAAACCAAATTTTAAAAGAGTCTTAGTGCTATCCGGACCAGGCAACAATGGTGGAGATGGTTTTGTTATCGCCCGTTATTTATGGGAAGCAGGTTATGAAGTAAACATTCTATCCTTTAGTTCTAAAAGGAAGTATAAAGGTGAAGCCAAAAAAAACTTAACTTTAGCTTTAAAACTTGGGATACCCTATCAAGTGATTAAAACCCTTCAGGAATTTCAAAAATATTTTGTGCAGACCAATCCTGCAGTAATAGTAGATGCCCTCTTTGGCACCGGACTTAGTCGGAATCTTTCTGGGCTTTATGCCGAAGTAATTGAAAGGATTAATAAATATAAAATAGAAAGGGGGACGAAAGTTTTCTCGGTCGATTTGCCCTCAGGGGTATCTGCCGATACAGGAGAAATACTAGGAACCGCGGTGGTTGCAGATGTGACTGCAACCTTTGAATGTCTAAAGCACGGTCTTTTAAACTACCCCGGTAAAGAATTTGCTGGAGAGGTAAAGATCCTCTCTATTGGATATCCCTGGCGATACTTATATGCTAAGGGATACGAGCCAAAGGCGATATTTATAAATGAAGAGTTAATAAAATTCTTATTTAAACCAAGAAAAGGATATTTTCATAAGAGCCGGGCTGGTCATCTTTTAGTTTTTGCTGGGTCAAAAGGCAAAAGCGGAGCTGGTTATTTAACTGCCCTTGGCGCCTTACGGGCTGGAGCCGGTCTGGTTACGCTTGCCACACCTTCCTCCCTTCAGACTATCTATGCGACCATGCTTCCCGAAGCTTTAACTTATGGCCTCCCTGAATGGGAGGGAGAACCTGATTTACCTTCCTTGGAAATTTTAGAAACCCTTTTAGCCGGAAAAAAAGCCCTGGTGATAGGTCCAGGATTTGGCTTAAAAGAAAGGGCTCAAAGATTGCTATTTCTTCTTCTTGAAAAAACTACCTTGCCTTTAGTCTTAGATGCCGACGCCTTAACAATTTTGGCCCAAGATTTAACTATCCTGAGCCAAAACAAAAATCCACGCATCCTTACTCCTCATCCAGGAGAAGCAGCAAGGCTTTTAAAGCTTAACGTAACCGAAATTTTACGTAATAGAGTTTATACTGCCCAAGAGCTTGCTACTCAAACCAATTCAGTAGTTGTTTTAAAGGGACCTCACTCTATTATCGCTACCCCTGAAGGAAGAGTCTATTATTCACCCTTTGATGTACCTGGCCTTGCCCAAGGGGGGACGGGTGATGTTCTTTCCGGAATAATTGGAGCTTTGCTGGCCCAGGGATACAATTCCCTTGAAAGTGCTCTTCTTGGCGTATACCTCCATGGTAAAGCTGGTAAATTATTGAGCGAGCTTAAGGGCCCCCACGGCTTTACCGCCAGTGAAGTAGCCAATCATCTCCCTTCAGTTATTAAAAGGATGGCTAATCCCTATGATTGAACACCGCCGATTCCCCCGTATACCCGTGTCTTTTTTAGCTAATTTTTCTCCCAAGGCTCTTATTTTAGAGGACAAAAGTATCTTCCCCGTCTCGGAGATTAGTTTTAAAGGTCTTTTTCTGGTCGGAGAGCCTAAATTTTCTAAGTATCAAATCTTAGACATCCTTCTGGAAATACCAAATATTGGGGAATTTCCTATGCGAGTGCAGGTCATTCATCAAAAATTCCAGGAAAACCCTGGCATGGGTATAGAAATCCTTGAGGTAGAAGCAGATTTCCGCAAAAATTGGGCCAAGTTTATTAAAGGTTTGATGCTTCTCTGGGAAGCAAAGGAAGATTATCTAAAAAAGAAGCATACTCATAATGAAAATCCTTGAAGTCTTGATCTTTCTCATAGGATTAGGCTTAGGAAGTTTTTTAAACGTCATTATCCATCGCCTACCAAAGGGAGAGAAGTTTTTTTTTGATCGCTCAAAGTGCCCCCAATGTGGGAGTTATCTTAAATGGTATCATAATATTCCTCTTTTAAGTTTTCTTTTCTTAAAAGGAAGATGTGCCTTTTGTCGAGAAAAGATCTCCCTACGCTATCCCTTGGTAGAAATATTAACGGGAATCCTTACTTTAATGTTTTATCTCAAATTTTCCAACAATTTATGGACCTTTCTCTTTTTTGAAGGGTACTTACTCCTTGGTTTGGCCATAACTTTTATTGATTTAGAAAAAAAGGAAATCCCAGACCCTCTTAATTTTTCCCTTCTTTTTCTGGGCTTAGTCTTTTCCTTTTTAGGGATCAATCCTTATGTAGAAGATTTGGGAGTGTCGCTCCTTTCCGCCTTGAGTGGAGCAGGACTTCTTTTTTTGATTAATGAAATTTATTACCTCTTTACTAAAAGAGATGGCATTGGCTTTGGGGACTTTAAGCTTATGGCCGGGCTGGGGGCTTTTTTCTCTTATCATTCTTTTTATTATATCCTTTTTTATGCCTCTTTGAGCGGAGTATTAGCCTTTTACCTCTACTCGGGAATAAAAAAGATCAGCCAGAAAGGGTCGGCAGAAAATAACAATAGATCAGTGCTTAAAGCAGAAATCCCCTTTGGCCCTTTTCTCTTTCTTGGAAGCCTAATCTATTTTTGGCAAGGAGTTTTACCCTTCCCACTCCCCGGATTGAGATAAACCTAGTACTTTAGGAGCTAAAAATAGCTTTGTCCCCTTTCTTAATCCTCAAAGATCGCTACTATAGGGGCGTGATCTGAAGGCCTGGGTAAGGCTCTCCATGGTAAATCTACGAAGCACTCCTTTAATTTCTTAGCCAGGGGTAGGGTGACCAAGATATAGTCCAATCTCATCCCTAAATTTTTTTTAAAAGCTGAGAACTGATAATCCCACCAGGTAAAAAGCTTAGGCTTGTGGGGATAAAGCCGTCTAAAGACATCCATCAAGCCCCAATCCAGAAGTTGGGCAAAGGCTTTTCTTTCTCGTTCGGTAAAACAAATCTGCCCCTCTAATAAAAGAGGATCATACACATCCTGGGGCTCAAGAGCCACGTTGAAATCGCCTCCCAATATAAGCTCATCCTGAGGAGTAAAATTTTTCTCCAAAAATTCTCGCAATTTATATAAAAATTCTAATTTATAAAAATAATAATCAGAATCTACAGGAGACCCTAAGGGGACATAAACTGAAATCAGATATACCTTACCAAAAAATCCTCCTACAATCCTTTCTTTGGCTTGTTCATCAGGGATCAGCTCTTTAAATCCCCTAAAGATTTCCGTAGCTTCTTCTTTGGCTAAGATAGCCACTCCATTTCTCCCCTTCCCCGGGGCATGGTAGACAAAATAACCAAGCTCTAAAAAAGTCTTCTGGGGGATGAGTTGCATTTTAGTTTCCTGCAAGAGCAAAAAATCAGGATTTCTTTCCTGCAAAAAACTTAAAACCTGATCCTTTCTAACGTTAAGTGAGTTAACATTCCAGGAGGCAATTATCATCTTTCCCGTGTCCTCTTTATTTTTATTTTCCTCAAAAAAATTGCTTTTAATTATACTTAATATTACTTAGTCTGTAAATTTCCGGTCCTACCCTATATCCTTTAAAATTTAAGATTAAGATGTTTAAATAAAAATATTTTTAAATAAAAATTGAAAAATTTTGACTTAAATCAAAAATTTGTGTAAAAAGTTAAATATCATATTAAAAAAATTAAAACACTGCAGGAGGTGGATTATGAAGGTTGGGTGGCTTGAGGTTGTTATAGGTACTGTTTTTATAACTTTAGTTTTAAGCTTAATCTTAACCCGTGGTAGGTCCTGGCTTGATGCTTCTTTTTGGAAAATCCCTGCTATCATCAGCACCCTTGTTATGTCCAGCACTTTGGTAATCCTAACTTTTGACAGTTTAAGCAAAGTTGCCACTGGCAAAGGCCGGGTCCCCGACCCTACCGTCATCAATAAGGAAATAGGGTATGTTTATGTGGAGGAAAAGAAAAGGATGGAACCTGTGATTGGCACTAAGGATGTAGGCCTTTTTGGTAAAGTTTGGAGCAAAGAAGAAGCCGAAAGTTTACTTAAAAAAGGAAAATTGGTCATCCAGAGTAGAAACTGTATGGACTGTCATACTCTCCTTGGTAATGGGGCTTATTATGCCCCTGATTTAACCAAGGCCTGGCTTGATCCCCGCTGGGAGGGCATGATCAAAATGGTAACCAACGCTCCTAACAAAGAAGAAGCAATGAAAACCTGGCTTATGAACCCCGAAACTTATCCTACCTCTACCAGAAAAATGCCTAATCTGAGGTTAACCGAAGAGGAAGCCAAAGCTTTGGTGGCCTACTTGAAGTGGATGTCCGCCATTAATACCAATGGGTTCCCGGCTAATTTTCCAGAAGTAAAGGTAGCAAACTAATAAAGGAGGAGGTGAGGGTTATGCAAACCAAGTATGAGTCCCAAAAATTAGCCCTTTGGTATTTTACCGTAGCCATTATTCTCCTTGGAGCTCAAATTATTTTTGGCCTTATCATCGGCTATCAGTATATCAACCCCGACTTTCTTTTCGGGAAAATTAATTTTATGACTGCCAGAATGCTTCATATCAATGCCATGGTAGTATGGTTATTGATGGGTTTTATTGGGGGTATTTACTGGTTTTTACCTTTGGAGACCGAAAGAGAGGTAGTAGGCCTTAAATTAGGGAAGATTGGCTTTTTGGCCTTAGTTGGTGCGGTGGCTGTTGTGGTCTTAGTTTACTTGTTCAAGCAAATAGGAAGTGCGGAACCTTCAACCATTTGGTTTATTACCGAAGGTAGAGAATACATAGAAGCCCCAAGATGGGCTGACTTAGGAATAGTGGCGGTAGCCTTAATCGTGGCCTTCAATGTGATTGCTACTGTAATAAAAAGTAAAAAATTAACGGGCATGCTCCTGGTTTTGATCCTTGATTTAGGATTTCTCTTTGGCTTATACATCGCAGGTATGTTTTTCACTCCTAACATTACGGTTGATCAATATTTTTGGTGGTGGGTAGTTCATCTTTGGGTAGAAGCCACATGGGAAGTTTTAGTAGGGGTCTTAACAGGATGGTTGCTGATGCACCTTTTAGGCACACCAAGGAAGATCATTGAAGCCTGGCTTTATTTAGAAGTAACTTTGGTTGTGGCAACCGGGGTGTTAGGTCTAGGGCACCACTATTTCTGGATTGGGACCCCAGAGTACTGGCTGGGGATTGGAGGATTTTTCTCGGCCATTGAACCCTTACCTCTGGTGGCCATGGTTATCCATGCGGTGTATGACGCAGGAGTCCACAAATTGAAAACCGTTAATAAACCAGCTCTCTTTTGGACGCTCACTCAAGCGCTGGGAAATTTCTTTGGGGCTGGAGTTTGGGGATTTATGCATACCCTACCCCAAATTAATCTTTTCAGTCACGGCACCCAAATTACTCCAGCCCATGGACATCTGGCCTTTTTTGGTGCTTACATGGCCATTAACCTTGCCCTTCTCTACTTCATCCTTGGTCAACTTAGGACACAAAATAAATACATCCTTGATAGTAAAGCCTGGAAATGGGCTTTTGTTTTATTTATTATAGGTATTTTGGGAATGACAGCTGCGCTAACCGTCGCAGGGTTTGCCCAAACCATGTTAGAAAGGGCAACCCTCGGTAGCACCTGGGAAGCTTATAATAATATTCAAAATCATCCCTGGCTCACTCAGTCCTACGCCTGGCGTTTCTTCTTCGGGATAATTTTTGCCTTAGGGTACCCCTTCTTGATTTATGATCTTTTAAAAATAGGCAAAGATCTTACTCTTTTACAAAAAAGAGAAGAAGCTCTGGGTGCCTAATGGCTAAGGAGGTAGTCCTTTTCTTATTTCTATCTTTCTTGATGCTTACCTTTGCTGGTTTCTTTGGGATCATTTATACCCTGGGGAGCTTGAAAAGGCTCCCCAAGCTTACCTATCTTTCTTATTTTTTTGCTCTTTTACATCTAGGCTGCACCCTATATCTTACCACCCTCAAGATTCTTTCTCCCCCTTGGAAATTTTTTATTCTTTTTTGTGGTTTCAGTTATGCCCTTTTGCCTCCATTTTGGATAAAATTCGTAAAAAATTTTCCTCACGATCTTAATTCAAATAGATCTTAAAAATTTGAAGCTTAAAAAGAAAAAAGGGGAGGGATTATCCCTCCCCTTTTTAAGATTGGAATTGATTTGGCTTTAGTTCTTAAAATTCACCTCCACCAGGCATGGGTGGGGTTTTCTCTTCTTTTTTGGGTTTTTCCGCTACCATGGCCTCGGTGGTTAAGAGTAAGCCTGCAATAGAAGCTGCGTTCTGCAAGGCACATCTGGAAACCTTCTTAGGATCGATAATTCCTGCAGCCATAAGGTCCTTATAGTCGCCGGTAGCAGCATCAAATCCCATATTACCATTTTCCGATTTAACCTTTTCCACCACGATTGATCCTTCATATCCCGCATTGATAGCAATCTGTCTCAAGGGGGCCTCTAAAGCCTTTTTCACAATTTCCACACCGTACTGTTCATCTCCATCTACTTTAAGGGACTCAAGGGCTGGCAAGCATCTAATAAAGGCTGTTCCACCTCCAGGGACGATACCTTCTTCTACGGCTGCTTTGGTAGCGTTTAAAGCATCTTCAACCCTCGCCTTCTTCTCCTTCATTTCCGTTTCTGTAGCCGCTCCTACATAGATTACCGCAACCCCTCCCACAAGTTTTGCCAGTCTCTCCTGGAGTTTCTCTCTATCATAATCGGAAGTTGTTTCCTCAATCTGAGCCCTAATTTGTTTGATCCGGGCTTCAATGTCTTCTTTTTTACCTGACCCGTCAACGATAGTGGTATTTTCTTTAGTGACGATTACCTTTCTTGCCCTACCGAGGTCTTTCAGTTGTATATTTTCAAGCTTCATCCCAAGCTCTTCAGAGACAAAGGTCCCACCCGTCACGATAGCAATGTCCTGAAGCATAGCTTTTCTTCTTTCTCCAAAGCCTGGGGCCTTAACCGCACAACACTGTAAAACACCCCTAAGCTTGTTCACCACAAGGGTGGCTAAGGCCTCTCCTTCTACATCCTCAGCAATGATAAGAATGGGTTTCCCAGCCCTCGCTACCTGTTCAAGAACGGGTAATAAATCTTTCATAGAGCTAATCTTTTTGTCATAAACCAAGATATAGGGATCCTCTAAAACACATTCCATCTTATCAGGATCGGTAATAAAGTAAGGAGAAATGTATCCACGATCAAACTGCATTCCTTCAACAACTTCTAAATAGGTCTCAAGTCCTTTAGACTCTTCAACGGTGATTACCCCTTCCTTGCCAACCTTATCCATAGCATCAGCAATGAGATTTCCAATGGTGGTATCATTGTTAGCAGAAATAGCTGCAACTTGAGCAATTTCTTGTCTGGATTTGCAAGGCTGAGCGATCTTTTCAAGTTCTGCTACGACTACTTCTACTGCTTTATCTATCCCTCTTTTGATTGCCATAGGATTGATCCCAGCAGCTACTAATTTGACGCCCTCTTGGAAGATGGCTTGAGCAAGAACAGTAGCAGTAGTAGTTCCATCACCTGCAACATCGCTCGTTTTGGAAGCCACTTCTTTGACCATTTGAGCGCCCATATTTTCAAATTTATCCTCAAGCTCAATCTCCTTAGCTACCGTCACCCCATCTTTAGTAATAAGAGGTGACCCAAAGGATCTTTCCAAAATAACATTTCTTCCTTTAGGACCAAGGGTAACCTTTACGGCGTTAGCAAGCTTATTAACTCCTGCAAGTATCTTATCCCTAGTGTTGCTTCCATAAATAATATCCTTTGCCGCCATACCAAACCCCTCCTTTATGGATTTTTTTCTTTGGATTTAAGATTAATCTTCAATAATAGCTAAAACATCATCCTCTCTCATGATAAGGTATTCTTCACCTTTAATTTTTATTTCTGTTCCAGCATATTTGCTAAAAAGAATTTTATCTCCTTCCTTCACTATTAGGGGCTTTTTTTGCCCATCTTCAAGAAGTCTTCCTTCTCCAACGGCAATGACTTTACCCATGATAGGCTTTTCTTTAGCTGTGTCGGGTATGATAATACCTGCTTCCGTTCTTTGTTCCTCTTCAATACGCTGGACAAGTATACGATCATAAAGCGGACGTATCTTCATAAATCCACCTCCTCCTATTTGAATTTTTTGAATTTTAATGAAGTTAAACAAAAAATAATCATCCTTTTTTTCAAGACAAGGGGGTGGAAAAAATTTTATTATATTTGGAGATAATCCTTAAGGCGTAAAAAAAGCTCTTTAGATTCTTCGGAGGTATCTAAAATAAAAAGGGATTTTACTTCTGTGGGCTCGTCAAAGTTTTTCTTTTGCTCAAGATAAGTAGTATAAAGGGCATCGGAAACGGTCTTTTGTTGGGCCCTTTTAGCAAATCTTCTTTGAATTACTTCATCTTTAGCGGTAAACCAAACAAACAGTATTTCACATTTAACTTGCTCTAACTTTTTTAAAAGCATTTCCCTCCACTTTCTTTTACGGAAAGTGGCATCAAGAAGCACATCCCTTCCATATCTTACTTCTTCTAAAGTCCTCTCTGCCAAACCTTGATAGACCCTATCCGAAATCTCTGGAGAATAAATCCCCTTCTCAAATTCTGCATAATAGTGTTCCTCAGGGTTCAACTCTAAAAGTCTTTTTCTTTCTACATCTGAAGAAAGATAAACTAAGGGATATTCCTGCTTTAATCTTTCGGCAAAGTAAGTTTTGCCCGTACAGGAAAGGCCCATAAAAACTATAACCTTTGGCAACCCTCCCGTGTAGTGAAAGGCAAGATCAAAATAACGTTGAGCTGAGGCTAAGGCCTGATTACGCAAGCCTTCTTCTACTCGCTCATCCTCCCAAGTAAAACATCCTATCTTACCCCTTACATAAGCTCGGTAGCATTTATAAAAATTCAAAAGGGAAAGGAGATCCCTGTCTCCGCTCTTTTTCACGTATTCAGTGATGAAATAGGTGGATAAATCGTCCTTTCTATGAAAATCAAGATCCATAGCTAAGAAAGCAAGGTCTGAACAAACATCTCCACAACGGAATCTTTCGTTAAACTCAATGCAATCAAAAACGTAAACTTCTTTAAGGTCGTCAAAACAAATGTTGGCCGAATAAAGATCTCCGTGCCCATCTTTAATAAAACCACCAGAGCATCGGGCCTCAAAAAGGGATTTATTTTCTTTCATAAAAGAGCGAGAATAATTTACGATATGATCATACTTACGAGAGCTCAGGGCTTTTCCCACAAACCTTTCGGTCTGGGTAAAATTTTCTTCTACGTTAAAAGAAATCACTTCCAAGCTGCCATACTGGGAAATCTCCTCATTAGTGTCGGCCTTTTGATAAAAAGGGACAAGCTTCTCTATCAACAAATCTATGTGTTTAGAAGTTAGGGTACCTTCGGTAAGAAGCCTAGTCATCATCCCTTCTTCAGGAAGCCTCTTCATCTTCACGGCATAGTCAAGAACTTTTCCTTCACCTTCTAAAAAAAATTGTCCTTCCCTCTCCACCACGCCAACCACACCCAAATACACCTCCGGACAGAGCCGACGATTTAGTACAACTTCTCTTTCGCAGTAGAATTTTCTCTTTTCTAAGGTTGAAAAATCAAGAAAGCCAAAGTTTACCGGTTTCTTAATCTTGTATACCACCTCATCCGCAAGAAAAACATAGGAAATATGGGTTTGGAGGACCTTAAGTTCTTTAACCGAAAAGGGAAAGGAAGCTTTAGTGATTAAACTATCCCAAGCATAACTCATTCTATTTCTAACCTTAACAGAAATAATAACACTTGCAACTCACCTCAAAGTCGCTTAAGATTAACAAAACATACCGGAGAAATTGAATGAGGGAGTAAACATGGAAAAGGTAGCCGTTGTTTTTTCGGAATATTTTTTAAAACATAATCCCGGGGAGTATCATCCAGAAACTCCCCAGCGTTTAACCGCCATTTTAGAAAGATTGCAAAAAGATGATCTTAAGGAAAAAATAGTCCTTTACTCTCCATATCAAGCTACAAAAGAGGAGATTCTCTGGGTTCATAGTGAAGAGTTATACCAACTTATACAATCAACTGCTGGAAGATCCTATTTCTACATTGACGGAGACACCGCTACAAATGAACATTCCTTCCTGGCAGCCCTTTATGCGGTTGGAGCTCAAAAAAAGGCCTTGGAGCTCCTTTTCCGAGGAGAGCATCGGACCGCTTTTTGCTTGGTAAGACCACCAGGGCATCATGCGGAAAGTAAGCGTGCAATGGGTTTTTGTCTTTTTAACAACGTGGCTCTGGCTGCTGAGTACGCTAAGCGACTTTACGGGCTTTCTCGGATCTTGATTGTAGACTTTGATCTCCACCATGGGAATGGGACCCAAGAAATTTTTTACTATGATCCCAGGGTCCTCTTTTTTTCAATCCATCGCTATCCATATTATCCCGGAACGGGATATTATACAGAACTCGGAGGAGGCGAGGCCCGAGGTTTTACCATTAACGTCCCTTTAAAGGGGTCCGCAGGGGATGGGGACTATCTTTTCTTTTTTCAGAATGTCTTAAAACCTATTGTTTTACAATTTAAACCTCAAATAATCCTTGTTTCAGCTGGATTTGATTGTTTAAAAGGGGACCCTTTGGGAGGAACTAATCTTACCCTGGTAGGTTTAGGAGGCATGTTAATTACTTTAAAAGAACTTGCCGAAGCTACCACGGGGGGGAAAATTCTTTTTACTTTGGAGGGTGGATATAATCTCCTCAATCTGGCCGAGGGTGTGGCCCTAACCATTCAAATTTTTTCTCAAACTAAAACCCCAGAAGTCAGAGCCAATTTTTCTATTTCTCCCGAAACTGAGCCTCTTTTTAACAAAATTAGAGACCTGTTAGTGGTAAAAAATTACTGGGAGGTTTAGAGAAATGGCTATTTCCGAGCTTATGCGCACTTACCAAGAAAAAAGCTCCTGGATTAGAAAGATGTTTGAGGAGGGGTTGAAGCTAAAAAAAGAATGGGGGGAAGAGAGGGTTTTTGATTTGACCTTAGGGAATCCAGACCTACCTCCGCCTCAAGAGGTATATATAGCCTTAAAAGATTTTGTAGAAAACTATCAGCCAGCCTATCATGGTTATATGCCTAATGCTGGCTTTGAAGAAGTTCGGGCTAAAATGGCGGAAAAGATAAGCTTAGAACAGGAAGTTAAAGTGAATTTTTCCGAAATAGTTATGACTTGTGGGGCTGCGGGGGCCTTAAACATCATCTTTAAATCCCTTCTTAACCCTGGGGAAGAGGTCCTTTTTCCCTCACCTTTTTTTGTAGAGTATTTTTTCTATGTAGAAAATCATCAAGGTATTCCCAAGGCTGTTCCCACTAAAGAAGATTTTTCGCTCCACCTCTCAGATTTAGAGGAAGCCATAACCGCTAAAACTAAAATTGTGCTTATCAACTCTCCCAACAATCCAACTGGACAGATCTATACAGAAGAAGAAATAAGAGCATTGGCGGAGCTTTTACGCCAAAAAAGTAAAGAAATAGGGAGACCTATTTACTTAGTCTCCGATGAACCCTATCGCAATTTAACCTTTGATGGGAACAAAGTGCCTTCTATTTTTAAACACTATGAAAATAGTCTTATAGCCTATAGTTTTTCTAAGGAGCTAGGTTTAGCTGGCGAAAGGATTGGTTTTGCTGCCGTCCATCCAGAGCTTGCTTATAAAGAGGAAGTTTTATCTGCCCTAATCATGGCTAACCGCATTTTGGGATTTGTGAATGCCCCTGCCTTAGCCCAAAGATTAGTGGCAAGATGTGCTTTCTCCCGGGTGCAAGTGGAAATTTATCAAGAAAGACGGGATATTCTTTGCCAACTTTTGGATGAAGCAGGCCTATCCTATGTAAAACCCAAGGGAGGTTTGTTTATCTTTCCCAAAGTGCCCATTGATGATGTGGAATTTTGTCAAATTTTAAAGAAAGAAGGGATTTTAGCCGTCCCTGGCCGAGGCTTTGGCCGAAAAAATCATATCAGACTTTCTTTATGCGTTCCTAAAGAAAGATTAATAGCCCTACGAGAACCCTTTCTTCAAACCCTTGCGAAACTTAAATAAAACTTGAGCCAAAAGGGTGTTTCAATTCAAAATTCTTGCGGAAGATAAAAAAAATAAGGCCCGTTTAGGTCTTTTGATCACCCCAAGGGTGGTTTTGCGGACTCCTGTGTTCATGCCTGTTGGCACCCAAGCAACTGTTAAAGCCCTGCTTCCGGAGATGGTTTCTTCTTTAGGCTTTAGGATAATTTTAGCCAATACCTATCACCTTTTACTTCGTCCAGGGGTTGAAATAATCAAGAAAGCGGGTGGCCTTCATAAGTTTATGAACTTCAATGGGGCCATTCTTACCGATAGCGGAGGTTTCCAAGTCTTCAGTCTTTCACCTCTCCGTAAGATCACCCAAGAGGGTATTCTCTTCAAATCTCACTTAGATGGAACAGAAATTTTCTTAACCCCAGAGTTAGCGGTGGAAGCTCAAAAAAGTTTTGGTTCCGACATCATGATGTCTTTAGACCTTTGCATCCCCTATCCATCCTCCTACGAAGAAACAAATCAAGCCACTCAATTAAGCCACCTTTTTACGGAAAGGAGTCTTCGTGCTTATGAAGCTTTGTCCGAACCAAAAGGTGCTATCTTTGGGATTGTTCAAGGAGGAATGTATCCTGATTTACGGGAAAAAAGCGCTAAATTTGTGGGTTCCTTACCCTTTCATGGCTATGCTGTTGGCGGACTTTCGGTGGGTGAACCCGCAACCATCCGAAACCAAATGATAGAGATAGCAAGTAAATACCTTCCGGAAGATAAGCCCCGATATCTTATGGGAGTTGGCACTCCACTTGATATTGTGGAAGCAGTAATAAGAGGCATTGATATGTTTGATTGTGTGTTACCTACCCGAAATGCTCGCCGAGGTACTCTGTTTACTTCCCAGGGCTATCTTAGCCTCAAAAATTCCAAGTATAAAGATGATTTTTCTCCCCTTGACCCTCTTTGTGATTGCTATACCTGTCGGCACTACACTAAAGCCTATCTTCGTCATCTTTTTCTGGCCAAGGAACTTCTGGTTTATACTTTATTGACCCTTCACAATCTCCATTACTATGCTAAATTAATGAACAGACTAGGGGATGCTATTTTAAAAAGCCAATTAGACAAATTACGAGAAGAATTAGCAAAAATTTATCAAAAAGACTTCATCCAGGAGGGAGAAAATGAACCTTTATGATTTCTTTTTTGTGACCCAAGCTTTGGCCATGGCTCCCCCACCTCAAAACCAAGGAGGGCAATCAGGCTTAGTAGGTTTAGTGTTCACCCTACTTCCTCTGATCCTCATTTTTGTTATTTTTTATTTTCTCCTCATCAGACCACAGCAAAAAAGGATCAAGGAACATCAGAAATTTTTATCCGAGCTAAAAATAGGACAGAAGGTTTTTACCTCAGGGGGAGTGGTAGGAAGAATTGTTAAAATAGAGGGGGACCTTGTTTGGTTAGAAGTGGAAAAAAATGTCCAACTTCCGGTAATCAAAGGTTATATCGCCGGGAATTATCAAGCCTAATCTATAGTTTTTTTCCATTCCTCCAGAGCTACAAGGGCCCTTTCTATTAGGGCCTTTATTTTTTCCTCTTTTTTTAATTTCTTTGGGGTAGACAAAGGGGGAAAAAGCCCCCAGTTGATGTTCATGGGTTGAAAATATTTAGGATCAGCACTCCTTAGGTAATTTACCAAACTTCCAATAGCTGTTTCTTTTGGTGGTTGGATAAGGGGTTTCCCAGAAACTAATTGGTAGACGTTTAGACCGGCTAAGTGACCCATGGCTGTTGACTCCACGTAGCCCTCTACCCCCGTTATTTGCCCTGCAAGAAAGAGGTTAGGATAATCCTTAAGTTGAAGATAGGGTGTTAGCACCAAAGGAGCGTTGACAAAGGTATTCCGATGCACAGATCCGTAACGAGCAAATTCTGCCTTTTCCAAGCCTGGAATAAGGCGGAAAACTCTTTCTTGCTCGCTATACTTAAGCTTGGTTTGAAACCCAACCATATTGTAGATAGTCCCTTCCTTGTTTTCAGGGCGTAATTGCACAACCGCGTATGGCTCCTTACCCGTTCGTGGATCAATAAGCCCTTTGGCCCGCATCGGTCCATACCTTAAAGTCTCCTTCCCCCTTTCCGCCATGACTTCTATGGGGAGACACCCTTCAAAATATTTTGGCTCTTCAAAGGGATGAAGGGGTACCTTCTCAGCCTGAAGAAGGGCTTCCACGAATCGCTCGTATTCTTCCTTGGTTAGAGGACAATTTACATATGCAGCTTTATCCTCGCCATACCGATCACCTACAAACACCTTACTCCAATCAATGCTTTCAGCATAAATAATGGGTGAAAGGGCATCATAAAAATGTAAAAGGGAGGTCTTTAAAAGACTTTGCAAAGATTTTGCCAGAGGCTCAGTAGTGAGGGGACCGGTAGCCAAAATTACCTTTTTATCAAGGGGTATTTCCTTTACCTCCTGATGAATAACTTTAACATGAGGATGAGATTTTAATTTTTCGGTAATGTAGGAAGAGAACCTTTCCCTATCTACTACCAAGGCCTTCCCACCAGGAATTTGATGCCGCAGGGCGGATTCCATGATTAAGGAACCAAGCCTTCGCAATTCTTCTTTTAAAAGACCAACCGCATTAGTCAATTCCTTTGATCTAAGAGAGTTAGAACAAACGAGTTCCGCAAAATAGGAGGTTCTATGAGCTGGAGTTGATTTTAGAGGTCTCATTTCCACAAGAAGGACCGATACGCCACGCTGAGCTAGCTGCCAGGCAGCCTCAGATCCAGCAAGCCCAGCTCCAATTATCACTACTTCAGCCATACAACAGAATTTAAAATTAGTAGTCCACCCCTGGGATTTCTACACTTACAATTCTTGGTGTTATAAAGACTATAAGTTCAGTTCTATCTAAATTTTTTTCTTTTCTTTTAAAAGCCTCACCTAAAAAAGGAATAGTTCCAAGCCTCGGCACCTGATCAATATTTTCTCCTAAATCTTTAGTCTTTATACCGCCAATAACTATAGTTTCTCCATTGTTAACTAAGGTTTTAGTGGTGGCTGATCTGGTCATCACCGCTGGCACTCCATTGACAACCCTTCCCCAATCGGGCGTGCTTTTTTCTATCTGAATGTCAAGACTAATTCTATTATCGGGAGTTACATGAGGAGTAACCTTCAGGCTTAACACGGCATCAATGAATTGCGTAGTTGCCACTCCATACTGGGTAAGTTGCAAATAGGGAATTTTATACCCCTGTCTAATCTCCGCCGGTTGATTATCTAGAGTAAGGATTTTGGGAGAAGCAAAGATCCGGGCTAAACCTTGATTTTCCAAGGCCGAAAGCTCAAGATCCAATAAAACAACAGATTTTCCAAAATGGCCAAAGACAAACCCTAAATTGGTTGTACCTGTAGTGCCCAGATCAACAATTCCCGAGGGTGTAAAATTAATTTGGATATTAGGGGCAGTGCCATTACTCCCGGTTTGGGTCCCCGAATAGGAAATACTCCGCCCTGCCCCAATGATAGTATGCTCTGAAGATCGCCAAGCGGACCCACCCCATCTTATACCAAGTTTATAAGCATAGTTATCGGTTATCTCTACCACTCGGGCTTCTATCAAAACTTGCTTGGAAGGTCTATCTATCTCCTTTAGAATCCGCTCTAATTCCTGCAAATTATTTTCTGTATCTTTAATTATTAAGATGTTTGTATTTGGTTCCAGAGTAATTTTACCCTCACTTGATAAAAGTTCCTTCAATTTGGGAAGAATTGTCTCACCTTTGATGTATTTTAAATGATATGTTTTGGTGATTAATGGCCCTTTTTCTTGTAAATCCTTAATTGATCTCAAATATTCCTTGTATTTATCGCTTTCAGCTTTAATTTCCTCAAGTGTGGCTATCCTTAGAACGTTACCAATTTTGATATATCCCAAGCCAAAGTTAGCTAAAATTAAATCAAAAACCTGATCCCAAGGAACATTTTGAAGTTTTAAAGTAACCGATCCTTTAACTTTATCACTAACTATGATGTTTAATCCGCTAATCTCAGCTAAAAACCGAAAAATAGCATGTAAATCTGCTTCCTGGAAATCAACGTTGATAGGAGTCCCTGTATAGGTCCTTCGCAAAGGAAGTCCAACCGAGGTAACATTAGAAAGAGGAATAGAAGTATAGCTTACCCCTCCCTTATCCGTCTCCATCTTAGAGGTATCCAATTGGGCTTGAGTGTTTAAAAATTTTTGATCATTTTTGCCCCAAAAAAGGGTTATAATTAATCTATTCTCTTGGGTATCAGCATAAAAATTAAATTTCTCCTTTAAATGAAAAATCAACGTAAGGTTATTTTTTTCCGCACTAACTTGAACATCTTGAAAATAATCTTTCGGAAGTAGTTTGATCCATTGATAATCCTTAGGAACAACACCTGCAAACGTTAGGATTAATTTGTTATCTTCTTTGGTCAAATTAAAGGGAACTTTTTTATCGAACTCCAGAATTAATTGTTTATCGCTCCCATCAATAAAGTAAACCCCTATTAGATAGGAAGGATTAGCCAGGGCAAGAGAATTTAGAATAAAAAGATAAAATAAAATAAAAAAGAACATTTTCTCTAACTCTCTCATCATATCTTATTCCTTTTTTAAAATTAGAGTAATCTCTTTCGGTCCTAAATTGTTAATCAATTTTTCTCCTAAATATTCAGCGATTAAATAGTTTTCTCCTATTTTTTTAACTTTAAAATTTCCTAACCGTACTCCCTCCGACACAATAAAACCTCGGCGCAAGGGATCTTCTAACAAAGCATAACGCTTTCCCTCTTTTTGCAAGATTCCCTTCAGAATAAAATTAAACTCCAATGTTTCTTGATATTTCGCTAAGCTTGTAGGATCAAGGAAAGGATTTCTTAAGTTAGAAAAATTGATAGATTCCTTTGGAGTGGAAATTTTCCTTTCCCAAATTTCTATTTCCAAATCCTTTAGACCGAGTTTTTCCTTAGGTTGGGTTGGAGCACCATCATTTTGGGACTTGGTATGGCACCCGTGTAAAAACATTAAGGTCAAAATTAGGTAAAATAAAATATGACTAATTTTAGATATTTTCATCGTTTAGAGCTCTTGAGTTCAATACCAGTATATTTAAAGGTTTTAAGGTTACATTTAACTAAAATCTTATTTTTCTCCTGAGGAATAAATTCTGCATTACTAAGATCAACAATCCTAGGCAAATTCAAGAGGTCATTAAAAAAAAGAAAAACTTTGGGGAAGGTAGTAATCATTTCTACCTGGATGGGAATTTCATGATAATAATTTTTTTCAATTTCAGCGGTTGGAACAAATTTGATAATTTTTAAACCCTGAGATCTCCCTAGCTTAGAAATATGATTCAACAAAACAGGGATTTCTTTTTCGGTAGGAAGCATTTCTTGCACTTTTTGTAAAAAAATCCTTCTTTGAATTAAAATTCTTTCTAAGTCTTTTTCCTTTCTAGCAATAGCTTCGTATCTTACTATCTCTTGATCTAATTGTTCTATCTCTTTCTGTAAATTTTGAATTTTTTCCTTTTTGGGTAAATAGTATATATTGTAGAATAAGGAAAAAATAAAACCCAAAAGGGCAATTATCAGTAAGATTTTTTGCAACCTACTTAATTCATTAAGGCTATCTATTTTTTTTATTAATCTTTGCCACATCTCTAATCTATAAAGTTATTTCTACATTAAATTCAATAACCTCATAGGTTCCTAACTTTTTTTCATGGGCTGATTTTAAATCGATGTTCTTAAAAATCTCTTTTTTTAGCTCTAATTCCTTAAGGTATTGTGCTAAGTCCTCGTAACTTACCGCATAACCATCCACCAAAACTTTCCCCTGGTCGGCCCTTAAATTTCTAAAAAAAATTTTATTCTCTTTAATTTCAGAAAATATTGGATATAATACTTTTAATAACATCCCCTGTCTTTCCTTAAGTTCCACAATAGCCTTTATTCTTTTGTAAATTTCCTTGTTTTCTTCTTCCATTTTTTTTACCTTTAAAGCAATCTTTTTGTAATTATTTAATTTATCCGTTTTTTCCTTTTTTAAAAAATTATATTTATCAATGGTTTTTTCAGTATAAACCATAAATCCTCCTAGTATTATCAAAACAAAAATTAACAAGCATATAAATATGGAACTGTATTTAAAGGAAAAAAAATTTTTTTTATCTTGTTTAAATTCGTATTTTTCCTGAATAAGATTAAATTTTATTATCATCTAAATAAAAACCATTACCGCATTTGCTACAGCTAAAAAACCTTGAGTATTAATAATGTCTAAATAATTTATATCAATATTTTTATTAATTTTAATTTTCTTTTGTATTTCTATTTTTTGATAATCTAAGCCAATATTATTAGCAAATATTTCTGCACAATTTGGTAACCTTCCACCACCACCCACTATGTAAAATACCTCTGGCCCTACAGCATATTTATCTTTTATTCTATTTATGCTTAAATCAACTTCTTCAATCACCTTTTTTATATATTCTATAAACAGTTTTTTTACTTTATCAAGATCATATAAAAAAGGATTAAACATTATCTTCAAAGCTTGCTCTTTATCAACTTTTAAATTATTTACTAAATCCTGTTCTAATTTTTTATATCCCAAATTAGAAATATTTCTTATATTTATTGGCACCTCCTTATCAGTAAAAATTAATCTAATATCTGAATACCCCCAATCAATAATTAATTTACTATGTTTTCCATACATATATTCTAAAAAATTATGAAGATTAATAAAAACTGAGTCTACACTCCTTAAATGTAAATTCAAAGAATTAACAATTTTAGAAATCTTATCAACAATATTTTTTTTGGCATAGAGATAATATAAATCAAATCCATCTTGAGAAGGAACTATAAAGTATGAATAGATAACATCTTCAAAATTAAACGGTATTTCTTCACTTAATCTTTGTTGAATGTTTTCTTCATTTGGAAAAGTTTTTAAATGAATTTTCTCAAAAAAAGATAATATTGCAGGTAACCCATAAGAAACGAAAGTAGCTTTTACTTGTAAATTATGACACAGATTTTTAAGAACTGTTATTACTAAATTAATATCCACTATCTCATGTTTTATGATTGAATTCTCAAAGGTTCTTGCCTGTCCATAGCTTGTTAATTCAATGGTATCCTTATAAAAATTAACCTCCGCTACTTTGATGGCAAAGCTACCAAAATCTACACCTAAAGATAGAAAGGCCTCTTTTTTGGCAAATTTATCTTTAAATTTCTTTAAAAGATTGAACATATTTTTCTTATAAAGCATCTATGACAAAAGTCAACTTTTTTAAAGATCCTTCTCCTAAAAAGGCTCTGTAGATAAAAAAAGAAGGCAAGTTTCGGCCTCCCTATGCCTCTTTTCCAGAGCTCCATTATCTCAAATACAATAGGAAGCATTTTCCATTTCACCAAGCAATCCATCATGATTATTAAGGCAATTTTATCCTCCTGCCTTTTGGGGGGTTATCCTCTCAGGCAAGAAACCTCCTATCCATAGGGGGCTAAAATAATTAACACAGGTTGTCTCAAAGTGGAGTCTATTCAAGGAATATTACTTCCTTTTGGAGATTTTTTGTTTTTGGTGTATTGACAAAGAAACAAATTGGAGCAAGATTTTAAGTTTAAAAAAAGAAATTGGAGATAAAGGATGGGTTATGGATCAAAAATCGTGCCAGCGCAAAGGACCTGGGGTGTAGAATATGCTATAAGAGATATTGTAGAAACTTCTAAAGAAGCTAAGGCGAAAGGGCTGGATCTAATCCTTTTAAACATTGGAGATCCTGTAAAATATGGCTTTGAAACACCAAGGGCCTTAATTGAAGCGGCCTATGAGGCCATGGTTAAAAATTATAACAGTTATTCCGATTCCATGGGGGTAGAAGAGGCTATTGAGGCAGTCAAAATTTATGCCCAAAAGAAAGGAATAAAACCTTATAGTATTTTTATCACCCAAGGAGCAAGTGAAGCCATAGAATTTGCCATCGCCAGTCTTTTAGATCCAGGGGAGAATATTCTTTTACCCTGCCCTTGCTATCCCCTTTACCATGCTATTAACTCTAAGCTCGGAATAGAAAGCAGATATTATTATCTAAATGAGGAAAAAGATTGGGAACCCGATATAAACTCTATTGAACAAGCCATAGATCATAAAACTAAAGCTATTTTGCTTATTAATCCCAATAATCCCACTGGAGCCCTTTTTAGTAAAGAAATTTTAGAACAAATCATAGAAATTGCCCGAAGGTATCATTTGGTAATTTTTTCGGACGAGATTTATGATCAATATGTGTTGGAAGAAGGGGATCTTCACATTTCGGTAGCCAGCTTAGCGGAAGATGTTCCTGTGGTCACCTTTAATGGTCTTTCTAAATGTTATTTCGCTCCAGGCTGGAGAGTAGGCTGGGGCATAATTTCTGGACCTAAAGAAATTATCAAGGATTACGTAGAGGCTATTGCTAAACTTGCCAGAGCTCGACTATGTGCACCACATCCCTTCCAATATGCCATCCCTTATGCCTTACTTAATGAGAACGGGTATCTAAAAAAGGTTTTACGGATCCTTAAAGCCCGAAGAGACCTTTTAGTAAAGGAATTGAATTCTATTCCCGGGATAGCTTGTATCCCTCCTAAAGGAGCTTTTTATGCCTTCCCAAGTCTTCATCTTCCCATTTCAGATTTAGAGTTTGTAAAAAGGTTGATCTTAGAAGAGGGTGTGGTTTTAGTCCATGGAAGTGGATTTGGACAAAAACCTGGTACCAAACACTTCCGCATAATCTTTCTGCCTGAAGAAAAAATTTTAGAAGAGGCCTTAACTCGTATTGAAAGGTTTATAAGAAAGAATTTCCTATAATGAGAATCCCTTCCGTCCACGAAATTAAAGAAAAATTTTCTTGTCCTACACCTTTAGCTCGAAAGGTAGTGGAAAAGATTAGGCAAAAATTAAAGGAAGGAGCTCTTAGTGAGTTGAGCGAAGAGATGCTGACCTCTCTATACTCTCAAGCCAAAAAAGAATACGAAGGTCCTCATTTAAAACGAGTTATTAACGCAACTGGAGTAGTTATCCATACTAATCTTGGAAGAGCTCCCCTTCCTGAAGAAGCTTTAGCTCATATTTACCACATAGGAAAATATTATTCCAATTTGGAATTTAATTTAGCTTCAGGCAAACGTGGAAGTAGGTATGAACACGTAGAAGAGCTTCTTAAGGAATTAACTGGTGCGGAAGGGGCTTTAGTAGTTAATAACAACGCAGGTGCTGTATTAATTACCTTAAACACCTTAGCTAAAGGAAAGGAAGTGATTGTCTCACGAGGAGAGCTTATAGAAATAGGCGGTTCCTTTCGTATTCCAGAAGTCATGAATTGGGCTGGATGCCTCCTTAAAGAGGTGGGAACAACCAATAAAACCCACCTTCATGATTATGAAAGGGCTATCACGGACTCTACTGCCCTCCTCCTTAAGGTTCATAAAAGCAATTATGCCATCGTAGGCTTTACTCAAGAAGTAACCACGGAAGAATTGGTAAAACTAGGAAGAAGACGAGGAATCCCCGTAATGGAAGATTTGGGTAGTGGATGTTTTATAGATCTTAGTAAATATGGATTGATCAAAGAACCCACCGTTCAAGAGGTTATTAAAGCAGGAGTAGATGTAGCAACCTTTTCAGGAGATAAACTTCTAGGAGGTCCCCAAGCAGGTATTATTGTAGGAAAAAAAGATATTATAGAAGCAATCCGAAAAAATCCCTTAAACAGGGCCCTTAGAATAGATAAATTAACCTTGGCTGGTTTAGAAGCTGTCCTAAGGTTATACCGGGAGGAAGAAAAAGCAATAAAAGCCATACCCGTGTGGCAGATGATCCTAATTAATCCCAAGGAACTATATAATAGAGCTAAAAAACTTTGCCAAAGGCTAAAAAAATTAGGATTGTCCGATTTTAAATTTGAAGTTGTACCTACCATAGGAAGAACCGGAGGTGGAGCTTTACCCCTTCTTGAACTACCATCTTACGCCGTTAAAGTTGTCTCGGAAAAATTTTCTTCCGAGGAACTAAAAAAATATTTAAGAAATTTTGAGGTCCCTATAATAGTTAGGATTGAAGAGGATGGGGTTTATCTTGACGTAAGATGTCTTTTTTCGGAAGATGAAAAAGAAATTTTAAAAGCCTTCGCCCAAATTTCCTCAAATCCATGAAGGAAGAAGCCAAAAAAATCCTTTTACCCCTCCTTGCTAAGCATTTAGCTCTTTCTTATCACTTAGATCTTCCTCCTTCTGAATTTTTTTCCTATAAGATAGATCAATTACTTTCTTTACCTCATAGCGAGAGACCTAAGATCTTAACTACCCTCTTAGCTGAACGTTTTTTAAAGGATAATTTTTCCAATGGGTGCTACCAAGAGAAAATTTTTCACCTACTTCTTGAAGAATTCAAACCTTTAAAGGGATATCTTTTTTATTTTCCAGAAAAATTTCTCCCCAAGGAAGTACACTTTTTCAAATATCAAGATTTTTACTTTCTACCTTCCTTTTTCAGAGGTCTTCCTGAAGTATTCATAAATCTATGGAAAATAGAGAAACCCTTTACCGCCCTCTATGTGGAGCTTAATTCGGAGAAGGACTTAGAAAAAAACCTCATGATGTTATTAACCTTTTCCTCTTTAGGCTTAACAAGAATTTCCAAAAAAGCTTTACCCTTGGTGGAAGGGTTGTTAGAAGTGGAAAAATTTCTTTCCCTAAACTCTTGGGAGGAAAAATCTTCTTATTTAGTTGTAACTCAAGAAGAAATGCCCGAGGATATCAAAGGTATTTTAATTTCCACCGATCCTTTGGGTCGAAAATATTATTTAATAAAGGAAATATCATACCACCATTTACAACTTGCTTTAGAAACCCTTGCTGGCCCCATAGGAGTGGTTCCCATAAAGTTATCCCAAGAGAACCCCTTCAATCAGATACCCCTTTCTCTTCTTGCTCTGGCCTCCTTAGAGCATGCAAGAAGGGCTGGATTAAAGGTGAAGCAACTTGATGGGTTCAGTTTACATGTATTGGGAGATCTTCTGTTGGAGTTAGAAGACATAGCTTTAGCCAAAAAAGTTTATCTATTAGCCAAGGATTATACTCGACAACCGGTTGAACTTGATTTAAGTTTAGCCAAAATATATTATGCTTTGGGTGATTATGAAACGGCGGAAAAACTTCTGAGAAGACATCTTTGTGGGTGTGCTAAAGAAGATCCTATGATTCACTTTAACCTTGCACAGGTCTATTTGGCTAAAGAAGACAAGAACTCTGCCGAATATCATCTCTTCAAAGCCTATTTACTCCACCCGGAAAATTCTCTGTATCGGCAAAGATTGGTAGAATACCTTTACTTAGAAGACCGGAAGGAAGAAGTTTTAGAAATTCTCCTTCCGGTGAAAAACTTAGAATTATCCGAAAGGCTAATTTTGGGAAAAATATTTTTTGCTCTTGGGAACTATGAAGAATCTCTTAAGCATCTATCGCTTTTGATAGATAAGCCCGAAAGGGATGGCGAAGCAAGTATTTATTTAGCCTTTCTTTATCTAAACCTTAAAAAAAATCCTGAGATAGCAGAACTTTTTCTGAAGGAAGCCCAAGAGAAACTTGAGCCCTCTGTCTACCAAAGGTTGAAAAAAGAGCTTGCCCTATGATCCTTACTGTTCTTGGCTCAGGGACAGGTTGGTTCAGAAAGAATAGATGTGCTCCCGGTTATTTAGTAAGCTTTGCCGAAAAGCACTTTCTTTTAGACCTTGGACCTGGTACCTTAAGACAGATCCTTAAACTAAATCTTAATTTAAATGATATTTCCGCCCTATTCATCTCGCATTTTCATCCAGACCATGTTAGTGACCTGATTCCTTATTTCTTTGCTACCAGATATAACTTTGGCTTTCAAAGGGAGGAGAAAGTTTACTTAATAGCCCATGAAAGATTTAGATCCTTTCATGAAGGCCTTAAACAAGCCTTCGGTTCTTGGGTAGAACCAAAGGAAGGAGTTTTTGAGTATGTCCTAATCCCCAATAAATGTCATTTCTTTTCCGTAGAAATTTTAGGGCTTAAAATAAAAACCATACCAGTGGTTCACAATCCTGAAAGCTTAGCCCTAAGGATAGATTATCAAGGAAAAAGCCTGATCTATTCGGGTGATACAGGATATTCAGAGGACCTATGTGAATTAGCCTTCGGAGGCGATCTTTTAATAATTGAATGTGCCAATGGGGGTGAGATTAGGGTCCCACAGCATCTTGGACCGGAAGAAGTTTTACAAATTGCGGTCAAAAGCAAAGTGAAAAGGGTGTTGATCTCTCATCTATACCCCCATAGTGAGCCCCTACCTTTAGATTTTTTCAGGAAAAATTTTTCCGGTGAAATTATTGTGGCCAAAGACCTGATAAGAATTGAAATTTAAGGAGAAAGCTATGGAAGGACTTGATCCCAAAATGTTAGCTAAATTAAAAGAAAGGATCCAAAAAGAATTGGCCCAAAGAGAAAGGGAAACCATAGAATTTTGGCACGCGGAAATGCTAAAAATTTATCAAAAAAATCATAAAACTTTAGAGGATCTTAAATCCGACCTTAGACTTTATCTTGATAAAATGAAAAACCGTTTAGAGGTCTTGAAAACCAAAGGTTATTAAAAAAGTTTTTAAAGGAGAAAAAAATGTTCTATCAAAGCACCAGAGGTAAGGTTAAGGGGCTTAAATTTTGCGATACCTTGCTTGAGGGATTGGCTGAAGATGGTGGTTTAATCGTTCCGGAAGAAATTCCTCAGCTTTCGGACCAAGAAATTGAGTCCTTAAGCAAGCTTTCTTACCAAGAGTTGGCCTTCCGAATCTTCACCTATTTTGTGGATGATATAGATCCTGCCGATCTAAAAAAATTAGTCTATAAATCTTATACCATTTTCCGACACCAAGAGATTACTCCTATAGTGAAGGTAGGAGATATTTACATTCTTGAACTTTTTCACGGCCCAACCTTTGCCTTTAAAGATATTGCCTTGCAATTTGTAGGGAACCTCTTTGCCTATCTTTTACAAAAGAAAGGAATAAAGGTAAATATCCTTGGGGCCACTTCAGGAGATACAGGCTCCGCCGCTATTTATGGAATAAGAGGAAAGCCCAATGTAGCCCTTTTTATGCTTCATCCTTATAAAAAGGTTTCCACTATCCAGGAATGGATGATGACCTCGGTTCTTGATGAGAATATTCACAATTTGGCCATTCAAGGGACCTTTGATGATTGTCAAGCCATTGTAAAGGCCTTATTTATGGATTTGGAATTCAAGAGGACTTACCACTTAACCGCCGTAAATTCTATAAGTTGGGCAAGGCTAATGCCCCAAATGGTTTACTATTTTTATGCCTATTTTCGGCTTAGTGAAAAAGAAGGTATTAAAACCGTGCGTTTTTCTGTGCCTACAGGCAACTTTGGCGATATCTTTGCGGGATATTTAGCCCGAAGAATGTTGGGGAAATCAAGGATTGAAAGGCTCATTTTAGCGACAAACGAAAACGATATTTTGGCAAGGTTTGTCAATGAAGGAGATTATTCGGTTGGAGAGGTTAAACCCACCATCAGCCCTTCTATGGATATCCAAGTAGCAAGCAATTTTGAAAGATATCTTTTTTATTTATTTAATGAAAATGGCGAACTTACCTCTGAGTTGATGGAAAGATTTTCCCAAACTAAAGCCCTGAGGTTCACACCAGAAGAAATAAAAAAAGTTCAAAAAGACTTCTTGGCTCGACGGGTAACCGAAAAAGAAATATTGGATTGTATAGCCCATTTTTACCAGAAATATGCTTATCTTTTAGATCCTCACACTGCGGTAGGAGTAAAGGCAGGCTTAGATTTTAAAGATGATCAGCCAATCATATGTTTAGCTACGGCCCATCCGGCCAAGTTTCCGGAAACAGTAGAAAAAGCTATAGGGAAGCCTATCTCCCTCCCTCCAGAAATTGAAAAGCTAAGAGATTTACCAAAACGGTTAGAAATCCTCGCCCCTGATATAAAAAAAATAAAAAAATTTATTTCTGAAAGAGCTATATTTTAAATCTTTTTACCATCTCTTTTAGATTTTGAATTAGCCTATTAATGTTTTCGGTTTTATCTTTATGTTTTGTAACTAAATCCTCAATCGTTGTTGCTATATTATAATTTTCTTCAGCATTTGAGGACATAAATTTTGCTGTATCTTTAGTTAAATTGATTTGATCAGCTATATTTTTTATTGCTATTGATTGTTCTTCTATTGCTGAAGCTATAATAGTCGCAATCTCATCAATTTTCGTTATGATTTCTGCCACACTATTAGTAGCTGATACTGCTAATTTTGTTTCTTCGCTTATCCGACTCAACATAGTGGCTACCTCTACAGTTGCATCGCTAACTTTTTTAGCTAATTCTTTAACTTCATTAGCTACTACCGCAAATCCTTTTCCTGCTTCCCCAGCTCTTGCCGCTTCAATTGAGGCATTTAAAGCTAATAATTTAGTTTGCTCGGCTATGTTTGATATTAGTTCAATTATTCCAGTAACTTCATTAACAATATTATCAAGTTTTTTCATAATATTCATAGAATTTGTTACCTTTTCCACAGCTTCTTTACTAACTCTTGAAGCATTATGCGTATTAAGGCTAATTTCTTCAATAGCTTTGGTTATTTCATTTGTTGAATTAGCAGCCTCTTCAATTGTGATAGCTACCAGACTTGCCTGTTCTAATATTTTTTGGGAATTTTGAGCTGATTTCAACATTTCATCGGAAATTTTTTGATTATCCTGCATAAATTCATAGTAAAATTTTTCTATTTCCTCAATATTTTGCTTTGCAATTTTAATCAATTCATTAAAAGCAAGTTGAATTCTCTTAAAATGAGAAAGTATTTCACCAAATTCATCTTGTCTATCTACTTTTATCTCCTTAGTTAAGTCTCCGTTGGATATGGCTTCTGATACCTCTTCTACCACTTGAATGGACCCTTTTATGGTTTTCTCAATAAATTTCATTAAAAACAAGACTAAACCTAAGAGCGGTAACCCTAAAAACAGAAAAATCATTAGTAATATCTTTTTTATTCTTAAAAAATTCTCCTTTTCCTTTTTTTCCATCATTTTAAGATCTTGGGCTAAGGATTCCAAACCGTCCCAAAGATAAATTTTTGAATATTTCTGAAATTCATTATATAAAGTTATAGCCTCTTCTAAACTCCTTGCTTTTCTAATTTTATTAACTATATTGTTCATATTTTCGCCAATTTTTTCTATTTCTTCTATTTTCTTATAAACTATGTTGTTTTTTAATTCTTTTAGTTTTTCCACGGATTCATCAGGCTTAATCTGATCTAATTCTTCATTAAGTAAGGAACTCAAAAAGTTTACTTTCCATTTCAAGTGCATATCTCTAAGCTTTAATAATTCATCATTAAGATCACTTATATATCCTCTTTTTTTCTCAGCCCTATTTAGTAAATAATCTTCCCCTAAGTAAAAAATTCCTCCGATAGTAAAGATCACAAAAACAATTAAAACTACATAAACAATGATAGTTTTAGCAAAAGACGATTTTTTAAGCATTACTGTATCCTCCTTACTTAATATTAATTTAACATCTTTAATAATAACCCTAATATCAATTTAAGAAAGTTAAAAAAATTTTAACATTTACCCCTTCTTCGTCAAGTAGAATTTAATAATTTTATGTACTAATAAACTTTAAAAAATCTTTTAGGTGATAATGCTTCAAAAAGATATTCTTTTTTGGGAAGATAACCATAAGCTTTAACTAAAAAATATTTCTCCTCTCCTTTTAGGATTTTTTTCTCTAAATATGGGGTAATGAAGTGAGAATCCTCCTCTAAATTATAAAAATAGGAATCCACTCCAAAAAAGCCGTCAAGGAAATGGGCGATAAGATGTAGCAACTTTGAGAGATAACCTTGAGGGAGGCTCTTTAGGCTCTCTACCGTGGAAAAACCTTCATTCTGTAAGTCCTCAAGAAAAGAGATAAGAATTTTTTGATTTTCCCTCAAAACTTCTTGCAGGCTTATGAAAAACTCAGAATTTTGGGAAGGTAAAGAGGCCTCCCGATCTATCCAAAACTTTTCATACCTCACCAATTGGTAAGAAGTTAAAAATTTTTCTACTTTAGCTACCGCTTCCTCTAAGCTACTTGCTTTGACCAAAAAAAGATGAACTATCTGCTCCATTTACTTTTTTTTATTTTTCGGATAAATTAATTTAAACTATAATCACTAATTCCTTAAAAGTAAAAAAGCATGAAAAATATAGACGACAAAATCTCCAGTGTAAAGTTTTATGTAGATGAAGAGTTTGCCCATTTAAAAATTAAAAATGATAAGATTTGTGAAGCCTGTCAAGAAAAGCCCTGTCTTTTTTTCTGTCCAGCCAAGGTTTATCGTCTTAGCGAAGATGGAAAAATCATTGTTTCCTATCAGGCCTGTTTAGAATGTGGTTCCTGCCGAGTAGCCTGTCCTTTCTTGAATATCCTGTGGGATTACCCCCGAGGTGGCATGGGCTTAGCCTATAAATTTGGCTAAAGGAGGTCGCAAGAGTGAAAAATTTTCAGAATATCCTCCTACAAAGGGCTAACTTTATTTATGCTTTTCTTTTTTATTTCTTTTTTTATCTCATTCTTAGTTTTGGAGTTTATGTAAGGGTTCAAGATATAAAATTTTGGGATCAAAATAAAACCCTTTTCTTTTATAAGGAAGAACCCCTTTTTAGCGAATTTGACTCCTTTTATTTTGCTAGGCTCGCTAAGGACTTGGAAGAAGGGATTTATCAAAGGGGGAAGATTGATCCCTTCAGATTTTTCCCTGACAATTCCTCAACTGCCAAGCTCAGCGAAGAAGAGGATTTTGCCCCCCGGTATGGTATCTCTGGCAACTTCATAAGCTATCTGTTCTATTATCTTCATAGGATTTCCGGACTTAGTGTGGCTAAGCTTACTTGGTATCTCATTCCTTTTTTGGCTATCACGGTAGCCATCCCTCTTGTGTGGTATTTAAAAAAGATCGGTCTTCCCTTGGCAGGGTTAACGGGTGGGCTGGTTACCGTGGTGGCTCCTATGTATCTTGGGAGAACAAACCTTATGCGGCTTGATCATGATGTGCTAAACCTAACGCTACCCTTTACGGTAGCCTTTCTTTTCTATCTTTACTTTCAGGCCAAAACTCTAAGGCAAAAGTTAAGTTTTGCATCTTTAGCCTCCCTGGGCCTTCTTTTTTATCAGCTTTGGTATGGACATCCCAACCTCTGCTTTGTCCTAATCTTAACCTTTCTTTTTTATTTTTTTTGGGAAAAAAAGTTTAGGATTAAGGATTTCTCTTCTTTAGACTGGCTTACCTTAGCCATTCTAATCCTTCCACAAATTTGGTATATCTATCAAGGCCCCTATCATCTTTATCTACAAGTTAAAACCTTAGTCTTTGGGTTAAAACACCAGACCAGTGCGGAAAGACTTTTTGCGGATTTTCCCAACATCTTTCATTCCATTTCAGAATTGCAAAAATTATCACCGAAGGATGTCTTTTCTACTGCTACTTATTCGTTCTTCTTCGGGGTGATGGGGCTAATTGGCGGGCTTCTTCTTTTTCTCTTCCACTGGAAAAATCTTTTCTTTCTCCTTCCTTTTTTTGGAATTGGGCTTCTAACTTTTGTCTCAGGGGCAAGATTTGCTATGTATCTGTCTCCCTTTGTAGGCTTGGGAATTGGTTATCTTGTACACCTTCTTTTTGAGAAGTTTTTTCCCATGCTTGATCTTTTTAAAGAAGAAAATAAAAGGAACTTGACCGTTAGCCTGGTGGGAAGCCTTATCCTTCTTGTCTTGTTTTTCATCTCTAAGGAGGCTATTTCTTTAAATAGCACGCCTAAAATTCACGCCCTTTTAGTAAAGGATATGGAATGGATTAAGTTTAATACCCCAAAAGAGGCAGTAATTTGGAGTTGGTGGGACTATGGCTATGCCTTCCAGCTTTATGCCCGGAGGGCTACGGTTCATGATGGGGGGTCACAGACAAGCCCTAAAACTTACCTTGTAGCCCGTTCCTTTGCGACCTATGACCCTCAGGAAGCCTGGCGGATTATTTCCTTTACCGCCAATTATGGGCTTACCGGCCTTACTAAACTTCTAAAGAATGGCAAATCTGCCCCAGAGCTTATGAAAGAAATCCAACAAGGTCTTTACGAAAAACCTATCAACACACCTATTTATATAGTGTTTACCGATGATCTTATTGCTAAATTTGGCTGGATCCATTATTTTGGTAGTTTTGATTTCAAGAAAAAGGAGGGGGAATTCGGACGAATCCTTACCCCTCAACAATGCAAGTTTGTTAATCCACAGGTTAGCACTAATCTTATTCAGTGTGCGGACCTGGAAAATGCCATTTTAGATTTAGCCAATGGAATAATATCCATTAAAAACGGTACCGCGCCCATCAAAACCCTTTTTTATCATTATGGCAAGGAATTAAAAGTTAAAAACTTTTTTGAAGTTGGCTGGGTAGTTGAATTGCTACGTAACAAAGAAGGCCAGCTTGGATTATTTTTACTTCCCACTCCACAGGAAAATACCCTCTTCAACCGGATGTTCCTTCTGAGACAATACGACCCAAACTATTTTGAACTAGTCTATGATAATTTTCCGGTTTCGGTAATTTATCGAGTTAAAACTAAGTAGGAGGTAGGGGAATGCCCCTTAAGGTCAATCTTTCCGAGTTGGAATTTAAGCCTCACCCCAAAATTCCTGGAATTCGGATAGGTTACATTCTCTCTAAGGAGCAAAGGTCCGAGTTAAGCCTTATCCTATTAGAATTGGAGCCCGGAGTGGAAGTACCTATTCATACCCATGATAGACAGGTAGATAGCATCCTGGTTTTAGAGGGAACAGGGGAAATCTATTTAGAGGAGGGTTGGCAGGAGGTTAAACCCTTTGACGTCATTGTCATTGAGCCCGGGGTTGACCATGCTTTGCGGGCCAAAGAAAGGGGCTTGCGCTGTTATATAGCCCACGGGCCAGCTTTCTGGTAAAAAATTGTTTTCGGAGAGCAAGATGGACATTTTAGAGAAGGCTAAAATCTTAATTTCTGCCCTACCTTATTTTCGTAAATTTTATGGAAAGATAATGGTTATTAAATATGGCGGTCATGCCATGATAGATGAAGAATTAAAGCTTGCCTTTGCTAAGGATGTAGTAT
This sequence comes from Caldimicrobium sp., assembly GCA_037443245.1. Lineage (GTDB taxonomy): Bacteria > Desulfobacterota > Thermodesulfobacteria > Thermodesulfobacteriales > Thermodesulfobacteriaceae > WYEG01. The sequence continues at coordinate 91,014 of JBBIOT010000005.1, read as the reverse complement.
TGATGAAGTATGTGGGGATAAAGCCAGTTATTGTACATGGTGGTGGACCTCAGATTTCACAGATGATGGAGAGGCTCAATCTTAAGCCAGTTTTTATTGAAGGACAAAGGGTAACCGATGAAGAGACCATGAATGTTGTAGAGATGGTGCTTGTAGGCACGGTCAACAAGCAGATTGTGAGCCTTATAAATAAAATGGGAGGGAAAGCAGTTGGTCTTTCGGGAAGGGATGGCGATCTCGTGCAGGTAGAAAAAATGACTATTTATCGTTATACTGGAGAGGATAGACCTCCTGAGATCATAGATGTGGGACGAGTTGGGAAGGTAAAAAAGGTAAACCCTGAAGTTATACAAACCCTCCTTGAGCATGATTTTATCCCCGTTATCGCCCCCGTAGGAGTAGGAGAGGATGGAGAGGCCTATAATGTAAATGCTGACCTAGTGGCGGGATCTATGGCCAGCGCTTTGCAGGCGGAAAAACTCATCTACCTTACGGATGTGGAAGGGGTAAAGGATGAGGAGGGAAGGCTTCTAACCTCCTTAGACCTCTCCCAAGTTGAAGAGTTGATCAATAAAGGAGTGGCCAAGGGAGGAATGATCCCCAAATTAAAGAGTGCCCGTAAGGCAATCTTAGCTGGCGTAAAAAAAGTGCATATCATCACCGGAAAGATCCCCCATTCTCTAATCATAGAACTTTTCACGGATGAAGGACTTGGCACCCAGATTATACCTTCGGAGGAGAATTGAGAAATGAAGAAGGAAAAGAAAGCTTTAGATAAGGGCTATGATCCTAAACTGGTAGAAGAAAAGTGGCTTGAAGAGTGGGTGAAGACTAAAATTTTTGATCCCACCTTTGATCCTCAAAAAAAGCCCTTTTCCATCGTAATCCCTCCTCCCAATGTGACCGGCTCCTTACACATTGGTCATGCCTTAAACAATACCATTCAGGATGTAATAGCCCGTTATAAACGCATGGATGGCTATGATGTCCTCTGGATTCCTGGAACTGACCATGCGGGTATCGCCACACAAAACGTGGTGGAAAGGGAATTAGCTAAGGAAGGGTATACTCGCCATCAACTGGGAAGGGAAAAATTTTTAGAAAGGGTTTGGCAATGGAAGGAAAGGTATGGGCAAACCATCATTAAGCAACTACAAAGGTTAGGGGCAAGTTGTAGCTGGAGCTATCTTCGCTTCACTATGGATGAAGGATTATCAAGGGCGGTAAGAGAGGTCTTTTGTCGACTTTTTGAGGAAGGATTGATCTACCGAGGAGATTATATTATCAACTGGTGTCCAAGATGTGAAACCGCCTTGGCAGATCTGGAAGTAGAATTTGAACCCAAGGCTGGAAAGCTCTGGTATCTTATTTATCCTCTAGTTGACGGTTCGGGAGAGATTGTGGTAGCCACCACCAGGCCTGAAACCATGCTTGGCGATACCGCGGTGGCAGTCAACCCACAGGACGAAAGATATAAAAATTTCATTGGCAAACTGGTAAAACTCCCTTTGCTTGGCCGAGAAATTCCGGTGATTGGGGATCTATCGGTAGATCCTGAGTTTGGCACAGGAGCAGTAAAAGTAACTCCTGCCCATGACTTTGCGGACTATGAGATAGCTAAAAGACATGGACTCCCTTTCCTTAAAGTAATAGATGAAAAAGGAAGAATGACGAAGGAAGCTGGCCCCTATCAGGGACTTGACAGGTTTAGCGCCCGGGAAAGGGTTTTAGAAGATTTGCAAGCCCAGGGTTATCTTTTAAAGGAAGAAGATTATGAATTAGTGCTTGGGCACTGCTACCGGTGCGGTACAGTGATTGAACCTTTGCTTTCCAAGCAATGGTTTGTGCGGATGAAACCCCTTGCCCAACCAGCCATCGCCGCAGTGGAGTACGATTTCATTAAATTTTATCCCGAAAACTGGAAAAACCTTTACTTTGATTGGATGCGTAATATTAGAGATTGGTGTATTTCCCGGCAAATCTGGTGGGGACATCGCATCCCCATCTGGTATTGTCAGGATTGCGGAAAAATTATGGCTTCCCGAGAAGAGGAATTTTCCCAATGTTTAGAATGTGGAAGCACTAATCTAAAACAAGAAGAAGATGTGCTTGATACCTGGTTTTCCTCGGCTCTTTGGCCCTTTTCTACCATGGGCTGGCCCGAAAAGACGGACCTTCTCCAACGTTTTTATCCTACTTCGGTCCTGGTAACAAGCTTTGACATCATTTTTTTCTGGGTAGCTAGGATGATTATGATGGGGCTCCATTTTATGGGAGCCATCCCTTTTGCGAAAGTTTACATCCACGCCCTGGTGAGGGATGAAAAGGGGCAAAAGATGAGTAAAAGCAAGGGAAATGTGATAGATCCCCTGGAAATGATCGAAAAATATGGCACCGATGCCCTACGCTTTACCCTTATTGCCCTTGCCGCACAAGGCCGGGATATCAAGCTTTCTACCTCTCGTATTGAGGGCTTTAAACACTTCTTAAACAAACTCTGGAATGTAAGCCGATTTGTTTTGCTTAACCTTGAGGATTTCCGAGGGACAAGGCTTAACGATTATACCTGGAAGGGGTTAGCCCTTTTTTCCAAATGGATCCTTGCAGAACTTGATAATACCATCGGCGCAGTAAGAAAATTTCTGGATGAGTATGAATTTGATCAAGCGGCCCTAAGAGCTTACCATTTCCTTTGGGATACCTTCTGCGATTGGTATGTGGAAATAGCTAAATTATACCTGCAAGAAGAAAAGCTTCGGGAACAAACCCAAGCCATTCTCCTTCATGTTTTGGAAACTACGATCAAACTGCTACATCCCTTCATTCCCTTCATTACCGAAGAGATCTGGCATAATCTTCCAAAAAGGGCCGGAAAATTCCTCTTAAACACTTCCTATCCTGTAGTAGAAGGATATTCCCTTTCGGAAGATGAAAAGACTTTAGTAAATAGTATAATTGAAATCATTAAGGCCATAAGATATATAAAATCGGAATATAAATTAACTTCCCAAAGGGATTTAAAGGTTATTTTTAGAACCCCTGATGAAGGCCTTCTTTCTAACTTAAAAGAAAAGGGAAAAATAATTACCTACTTAGCTAAGATTGATCAAATAGAATTTTGTAAGGAAAAGGAAAGGAAAAAAGGGGAAGTCTCCCTTATCCTAAACACGGGGGAAGTTTATGTAGATTTAACTAAAGAAATTAATTTAGAAAAGGAAAAAGAGAGACTCTTAAAAGAAAAACAGAAAATAGAAGAAAAATTAGCCCAAATTGAGAAAAAGCTAAAGAATAGAGATTTCTTGGAAAGAGCTCCTCAGGAGATTGTAAAAAAAGAAAAACAAACCTATCAAGAATATCGTGAAAGATTAGCAAAGATCCAAAGATTCTTAGAGGATTTGTAAAAGTGTTTGTAAAAAGTTTACTCCTGAGGGAGGATCTCCTTCAATTTTAACTCTACAATCTTGGAAATTCCCCTTTCTTCCATAGTTACCCCCAGCAATAGGTCTACTTCTTTCATCACTTGAGGGTTGTGGGTAATTAAAAGAACTTGACTTTTATAGGTTATCTTTTTCAAAAGGGAGATAAATTTCAGGGCATTTTTTTCATCTAAGGGAGCATCTACCTCATCTAAAATTAAAAAGGGACTGGGGTTGACCAAATAAAAAGAAAGAAGAAAAGCAATTACGCATAGGGCCTTTTCGCCGCCTGAGAGCATGTTAAGGCTCCTCACATTTTTATAGGGGATCCTTATTTTGACCTCTAAGCCGGAAAGTAAAGGATCTTCCTCGGTAAAGTAAAGCTCGGCTTCAGCCCCAGGAAATATCTCTTGGAAGACCTCTTTAGCCTGCTTGTTAACCTCCGCTAAGGTTTTTTTAAGCCTCCTTCTAGCTTCTTCAGTAAGATCAGCCAGGATCTTTTTTAGGCTTTCAATGCTTTTTTCTAAATCTTTCTTATGGGTCAAAAGTTCCTCATAACGACGGGAAACCATCTCAAACTCTTTGATACTTTGTAAATTTACCTCGCCCAAATCTTTGAGCTCCTTTTTTAAAGCTTCAATATGCTCTGCTAACTCCTTTTCTCTTAATGACCAAACTTCAAGAAACAGAGGATCGCTTTCCCAAGAATTTTCTCCCAAGCTTTCTTCCAAGCTTTGCCGTTCTTCCCCGTATTTTTTGAGAAGAAGTTCTACTTCTTGGGCCTTAAGGCTTTGATTATGAAGCTCGGTGAGAACATTTTTTAATTTCTTTTCGGCCTCTCTTTTCTGGCTCTGAATTTGCTTTAGCAACTCTTCCTCCCTTTCTTCCTCCTTACTAAGCTTGCTTAAAGTTCCTTGCAAGGAAGTAAGGTCTTCAAGGAGGATTTGTTTTTTTCTTGTAAAATTTGTCATTTCATCTTTGATAACCTTAAGTTCGCGGCTATATCTTTCTAAACGAAGCTTAGCTTCCCTTAAGGAAGAAGAGGCCTTGGCCAATTCATCCCGTAAAACCTTTTCGTGTTCAAGCAAATGCGATTTTTTAGTCCGAATACCTACCAATTCTTTTTCTAAGCTTGCTATTTCTTCCTGAAGTGAAGCAAAATGAGCTTCTTCCTTTTCTAAGCTTTCTCTTTGCATCTTCTCTCTTTCCATATAATTTTTATATTCCCTTTCTACCTCTTCCAAATCCTGCTGGAGTTTGGCCAATTCCTTAAATACCTCTCCTAATTTTTCTTTGGCTTCCTCAAGTTCCTGCGAAAATCTTTTAAGCGCCTCAGAGTTTCTAAACACTGCCATTTCTAAATCTCTTTCCGCGGTAGATAATTCTTTAAGTTCTCCTTCCAATTTGTGGATCTCCTTTTCTAAAATCTTTAATTCTTCATCTAACCTCTCCTGAGCCTTTGAAAGGTTCTTCTTTTCTTCCTCCAAAGAAGATCTTTGTTGGCTTAAAACTTCTTTCTCCTTTTCCAAGTTTTCCTTTTCTTTTTGTAGAGAAAAAAGGTTGGCTTTTGTCTTTTTTAAAGATATTACGAAACCATCGGAAGTAATAAGAAAGCCCTTTTCTTTATGGTAAAAAAAAGTTCTTTCTTCAGGATTAAATTCCGAAAATTTAGTGATTATTTTTATGGTTAGCGGGAGATTGACCAAATCTTCTTCCCTTATAAAAAGCAATTCTTCAACTTCCCGAGCTAATTCTTCCAGCTCTTCCCAGTCTTTCCCCACAAAGGACTTAAGTCTTTCTCCATAGGCTACTTCCAATAGTCTAAGCTCCTCAGCACTAAGGTGAGAAAGACGATAGCCCAAGATTTTTTCTTGAGGAAATTTTTTGAAATGAGGAGGTAGCGCTTTATTAATAACATTGAGCAGGAATTCAAGGTTCTTTTCTATCCTTTTTTCTTGTGAAGAAAGAAAAATCAACCCTTCCTTTAAATCTAAAGCCCTCTGAGTTAATTCTTCCCTTTGGTGTAAAAATTCCTTCTGTTTTTGTTTTTTCTCCTCTAAGACCCTTTGGCAGACTACCCTTTTTTCTTTGAGCAAACTAAGTCTTTCGGCAAAATCCCTTCCCCGATTTTTTGCCTGCTGAAGATCCGCTTCTACACGGCGTTGAAAATCTTCATAGGACCTTATTTGTCCTTCAAGAAGCCTCTTTCTCTCTCGAAGTCTATCCCTTTTTCTAAGGAACTCTTGGATTAATGACCCTAAGGTTTTAATCTCTTCTTTTTTTTGCCTAAGCTCGTCCTTTGCCTTTTCCAAGACCTTTTGTAGATCCTCCTTTCGGCTCAGTAATTCCTTCTCTTTAGCTACAAGTTTTTTTACTGCTTCTTTTAGGGTAGATAACTCCTTTTCGGTCCTTTGGATCTTTTCTGTTTCATAAGAAATCTTCCATGTTTCCTTCTCTTTTTTGGTCTCCAACTCCTTTTCTTGACGATAAAAATCCTTTAGGGTGGTCCTAATCCTTTCTAACTCCCTTTCCTTGCTCTTTATTTCCTCTTGGCAAAACCTTATTCGGTGGGACAACTCGGCAAGGATAATTCCTTTTTGGTTCTCCAACTCCTCATATTCTTCCTCCTTTTTTTCTAATTCATCCTTTAAAACTTTTAATTTTTCAATCTTTTCCTTAAGTTCCTTAAGGTCTACAGTAAAACGATCTATGCTTTTTTGGGTTAAAGCTAAAGAGGTAAAAAGATAGCGCCTTTTAGTATTAAGATAAATTTTGGCCCTTTCAGCTTGTTCTTTGAGACTATGGTATTGACGTTCCACTTCAACTAGAAGGTCCTTAAGCCTAAGGAGGTTAAATTCCGTTTTCTCAAGATTTTTGGCTACCTCCGTTTCGGTAAGTTTTACCTTAGACACACCAGCTAAATCCTCAAGGAAGATCTTCCTTTCCTTAGGAGATAGTTCTAAAAATTTACTAATCTCTCCTTGATCAATGATACAGTAACTTTGATGGCTTATCCCCAATTCCAGAAAAAGGAGGTGGATATCTCTGAGCCTAACTGGTTTTTGGTTAATAAAAAACTCCCCTACTCCATCCCGATAAAACCTACGCACTACACTTATCTCTGAATAATCTTTGTATTTCTCAATGATGGGGGGATCGTGGGCCAAGATAAGTTTTACTTCAGCAAAATCAATCCTTCGTCCATTATTGTCTGTATAGATAAGGTCTGCCATTTCTTTTACCCTAAGCCTTTTAGGGCTTCCTTCCCCCAGCACCCATTTGATGGCATCTAAAAGATTGCTCTTGCCAGCTCCGTTAGGACCAACGATAGCTGTTAGGCCAGAAGAAAAGGGGACCACGGTTTTATAAGGAAAGGACTTAAATCCATAAATTTCTAATCTTTTTATATAAAGAGCATTTTTTGATCTTTCTTCCATAGTTAAGGATTACTTTTTAAGATTAATAATTAGGATTAGTAGATTTCCGACGAAAATAAGCGAATCCTGCACAAACCTTGCAAAGGATGACCCCATCTTTAGCCACTTCCCTTCCATCCCTTATGGCTTCCCCGCAGACCTGACAAAAGACCTTTCTTCTTGGACGACCTGGTAAATCAAACTCCGATAGGATTACTTCCACCTCCTCTATGGCAAACAGCTCTTCTTCAGGCATGATTTTGTAAGCTAAAAGTTCTCGTTTTCCGGATTCTATGATCTCGGGAAAGTATTTGGTGGCAAGCTTTTTGGCCTCTTCTTTAGCCACAATCCTTACCGCTTTTCCGATCTCTAAATGTAAAAAAGTAGCGGCCATGATCCCATAATCAACAAACTTCATCGTCCTTTTACCAAGGCTTGCTCCGGTTACGGTCTGAATAGCATCGGTAGCACAACGATCAATCTCTACCCAGACCAAAAATTTTTTGCGATCTACCCCATAAGGATCAGTAATCCCAATAAGTCGTAAACCTAAAAGGGCTAATCGGGCTCCAAGAACTTGACCTGCGCAAAGGTGCCCATGTCTTTCGGCACAATAAATTAGAAGCTCTTCAAAGGGTAGGGCGAAGGGATTAAACTTAGCCAACCTTGGCCCCGGGTTCTCTTTCTTTTTCTGGAATGACGAGGGAAAGACCCTTTGCATCCTTAGCCGCAAGAAGCATTCCCTGAGATAAAACACCCCTAATCTTAGTTGGCTTTAAATTAGCTACTATTACCACCTCTTTACCAACAAGATCCTCCGGTTTGTAGAATTCAGCAATCCCAGCCACGATAATTTTCCTTTCTGGACATGATATTTCAAGCTTCAAAAGTTTATCCGTTCCAGGAATCCTTTCTGCATGCTCTATCTGAGCAATTCGCAGATCTATTTTCTTAAATTCTTCTATAGATATTAATTCTTTAGAACTCTCTGGTACTTCTCTATCCATCCTACACTCCTCAATTTTATTTTCGACCCGTGGGAAAAGTGGAGCCCCTTTAGTTATGTTACATTCATCCTTCGGTAAATTCCAATCCCAAAGATCTTCCGGCTTAAGATTTTCTAAGGATAAATGTAAATTATGCAATATGACCTGAGAAGAAAGAGGCAAAGCAGGGTAAAGGGCTAGGGCAAAGGTCTTGATAGCGGAAAGGAGGTTTCGCAAAATTGTTCCCGCCCGATCCTTCTTTCCCTCTTTAATCTTAGCCCATGGGGCTTGCCTGTCTATGTAGACATTAGCAAACCTAATAGCTTGCCAAACCTCCTCTAAAGCTGTGTGAAAGTTAAGCTTTTGAAATTCCTCCACATACCTTTTAACTCCTGCCTCTACTACAGCTCGGAATTGCTGGTCTTCCGAGGCAATTTCCGCATAGGGCGGGACTTTGCTAGCAAAATGTCTTTCCACCAAGACCAGTGTGCGATTAATCAAATTTCCATAGTCGTTAGCCAGATCAGCGTTTATCCGAGTAATGAGGTTGGCATAGCTAAACTCTGCATCATAACCAAAGGCCATCTCTCTTAATAAATAATATCTAACTTGATCCAAGCCAAAAGTGGAAACCAACTCCGTCGGTGAGACAATATTTCCTAAGCTTTTAGACATCTTTAAACACTCCATAAGCCAATAACCATGGACATATAACTTCTTGTAAACCGGAAGTCCCAAAGCCTTTAGCATGATAGGGAAATAAATAGTATGAGGCCTAAGGATATCTTTAGCAATGATATGGTAAGAATTAGCCCAATAGTTTTGCCAATCTGGGTGATCCGGATATCCAATCCCTGACAAATAATTTAACAAGGCATCAAACCAAACATAGGTCACATAGTTAACATCAAAAGGAAGTTCAATCCCCCAGGTAAGGCGACTTTTAGGACGGGAAATGCACAAAGGAGCTAAAGGTTCTTCTAGGAGATTAAGCACTTCTTCTTTGTAAAAAGAAGGAGCAATAAGGTCTTCTTTATAAAGATAATCTTTTAACCAGGTACGATACTTTTCCAGGGGAAAAAAGTAGTTTTTTTCTTTTAAATAAACCGGAGGTGTTTTATGGTCCTTACACCTACCTTCTTCATCAAGTTCTTTGTTAGTTAAAAAACGTTCACACCCAAAACAATAATTTCCTTCGTATTCATCTAAATAAAATTCTCCCTTTTCATAAAGGGTTTGCAAGACCAATTGCACAACCCTTTTATGTTGAGGAGAGGTGGTTCGGATAAAATAATCGTAGGAAATTTGAAGGTTTTGCCAGGTCTGTTGAAAGGCCTGGGCTACTTCATCCACAAACTGCTGAGGACTTTTTCCTTCTTTGACCGCAGCCTTAACAATCTTATCACCGTGTTCATCCGTTCCAGTAAGAAAAAAGACTTTGTAGCCCCAAAATCGATAAAACTTAGCTAAGGCATCAGCTACAATGGTGGTGTAGGCATGGCCAAGGTGAGGAAGGCTATTCACATAATATATAGGTGTAGTCAGATAAAGATATTTTTTCATCCTTCAACCTCGTCTTTTTCCTCCTCTTCCTCTACCGTAGTTTCTTCTTTTAAGATAAATTTTTTAAATTCATCAAGACTTACCGTGGTAACCACTCCGTCTTCCCTTTCTAATAAGGCAGTTCTTTGAAAAAAATTATACTTAAGAAGCCGAAAGGTTTGATTTTCTAAAAAGAGCTTACTGCCAAGCTTTGGCAAGTCCTTTAGATATTCCTTATACCAATCTTCTTCATAGGCAAGACAACAAAGAAGCCTCCCGCAGGGGCCTGAAATCTTATTTGGATCAAGGATTAGACCTTGCTCTTTGGCCATTTTAATAGATAGAGGTTTAAAAGCTTTAAGGTATTGGGCACAACAGAATTCCTTCCCACAGTATCCGATACCACCAAGCAGGGCTGTTTCATTTCTCACCCCAATTTGTTTCATCTCTATCCTCATCCGAAGAGCTTTGGCAAGTTGCTTAACCAATTCTCTGAAATCTATTCGGCCCTCGGCAGTGTAGTAAAAGATTATTTTGCTCCGATCAAAGTAACATTCCACATCTACCAACTTCATCTCTAAACCTAACTCTTTAGCAAATTCAAGGCAAAGGGCCCTTCCCTTCTCCTCCAATTCAAGCCTCTTTTTATGATGGGAGATTTCCTTAGGATTAGCCTTTCTCAGGACAAGGGGTAGGTTCTCCACGTCAAAGGGGAAAGAAAAAGAAGGCCCATTCACATAATAGACTTCCTTCCTTCCTTCAGGTAATTCCACAAGTACAAAGCTTGCTTTCGGAATAGAGTGATAACTCTTCAAAGTCCTTTCTACCCTTCCCTCTCGGGTAGCTCCATGCATTAAATAAACTGAACGTTTCTCCGCCATCTACCCACCAATGGCCCGCATGGGTCTTTGTGTGGATCCTTTGACCCCAATTTTCGGTTTTATCTTCAAGGCTTCGGCAAAAGCTTCTTCTAATGATTTAAGACCCTTTCGTAAATAGTTTTTCAAATTTATCTCTACATCAGAAAAAAGACAAGGCCTTAGCCTTCCGTCAGAGGTAATTCGCAAACGATTACAGCTCCCACAAAAATGAGAGCTAAGGGGGGAAATAAACCCTATCTTACCTTTAGCTCCAGGCAAGGCATACACCCGAGCAGGCCCCATCCCTGTTTTCCCCGCTGGGATAAGTGGACCTAATTTCTTAATTCCTTCCATGATTTCCACAATTGGAACCACCCTATCTATCCCCCAAAAGGGATTATCTCCCACCGGCATAAATTCAATAAATCTAACCTCTATCGGGAGCTCGTAAGTTAATCTGGCAAGGCTTTCACATTCCTCATCATTAAAGCCTCGGATGATTACACAATTAATTTTTACCGGATTAAAACCAACTTCCAGGGACTTCTCCAGCCCTTCCCAAACTTTACGCCAAGAAAAACCTCCGGTAAGCTCCTTAAATTTTTTTTCCGAAAGGGTATCTAAGCTCAGGTTTATTCTTTTTAAGCCAGCTTCCCGAAGCGTTGACGCCATTTCAGCCAAAAAATATCCGTTTGTGGTTAGGCTCAAATCCTCCAATCCTTCAATCTTACTTAATCTACTTACCAATTTTTCTACATCCCTTCGCAAAAGGGGTTCCCCACCGGTTAACCTTATTACTCTTATCCCCAGCTTAACTCCTACCCTAACAATCTCTTCAATTTCCTCAAAGGTTAATAATTCCTCCTGAGGGAGAAAATCAATTTTTCCTTTACTTACACAATAAATACATTTAAAATTACACCGATCCGTAATGGATATCCTTAAATATTCAATTTTTCTTCCTAGACTATCTACAAGCATCTAAGCCTTTCTTTATAAAATTCTCTCGCCCTATTAAACATAGCTATGACCTTTTCTTCCTGATAATCCGGGTAAGTCCAAGGTAAAACCTGAAAAGATCCTTCCCAGTAGACATATTCAACCTCCGCATAAACGCCCCGTCCTAAATAAATCCGATGGGCATAATCTTTAAAAGTAGAAAGCACCACCTTGGAAAGGGTTAAATAACCTGGATCAAGATTAACCAACCTTTTTTCTTCCTCCGAAAATTCTCTTTCTAAGTAAAAACAAAGATGTTTTAATTCTACCAAAAATTCCGGCTCCCGTAAAATTTCAAAAAAGAGAAAGCTTTTAAAAAGAGGGAAGCCCATTTCCTTCTCGTAATAGGAAGTAAACTGACTAAATTCATAAGGTTCAGATTGAAGAGCTATCATTCCGAGGGAAGGTTCAAGCCGGGGGAGAAGTTCTTGGGGAAGGAAATCTTCTTTTATTTTGGAAGAAGAGGTTTGAGCAATAAAGAAAAGAACAGGTTTTACCGGCTTTGGTTTACTCATCCTTAGAAGATACTTTAAAGTCCCTGGCGGATTCTATCAACATCTCCGGAATCTCATCCACGATGGGATAGAGTAATTGACAGGTCTCACAAAAAAAACCCTCGGTTTCTTCATCCTTCCAATATTTTATATTTTTTTTACATTTAGGACAGGCCAAAACTTCTAAATATATTTGAACCCTCTCTAAATCCATAGGCTCTACCTCTTTTTTTTAATAAAACCTTCAATAAAGAATTACACAATTTTTTCCTTGTGCTTTAGCCTGATAAAGGGCTAAGTCGGCCTTCCGAATTACATTATAAACATCTTCTCTTCCTTCATAACAGCTAACCCCTATGCTTACGGTTACACTCTCTACCGGAGGCACTTTAAGATTACAAATTAGGGTTCGTATTTTTTCGGCCACTTTCAGGGCTCCTTCAAGATTAATCCGCCGCAAAAGGATTAAAAATTCTTCCCCTCCCCAGCGAGCTACCACATCGGAAGCCCTTACGTTTTCTTTCAAGGCCTTGGCCACAGCTATAAGAACTTTATCCCCCACCTCATGGCCATAAACATCATTCACAATTTTAAAATTATCAAGATCAATAAGAAGTATACAAAAATAGGACCCATACCTTTTAGAGACCGCCATCTCCTGCTGTAAGACTTCATCCATAAATCTACGATTGTAAAGACCTGTCAAATAATCCGTAATAGAGGCATGATAAAGTTTCTTTTCAAGCTCTTTCTGAGAGGTGATATCAAAAAAATTAAAAAGAAAAAAAGTCTCATTTTCATGTTTTATAGTAGTAAGAAAGACATGGGCAAAAAAGGTATTTCCATCTCCTTGCTTAAGAAGGGCGTCAAATTCGCACTTCCCTCCCTTTTTAATCAACTCCTCTAAAGGACAAGATTTTTCCTCTTTAAACAAACCAAATAGCTCTTTTCTTACATCCTTATTAATTAGGTTTTCTTTTTTTAGCTTTAGTAACTCCTCAGCTTGATGATTTAGGTATAAAATTTTCATTTCCTGCGATGACACGATCACTGCGCTACCTAAGAATTCAAATAATTCCCAATTTGAAGGAAATTTTTGGGATTGGGTTTTACTCACAGGATTGGTTCCAGCTCTTTTTTCACTAATTTTAAAAAGCTTTCTAAATCGGTTTTCAATTCAGCAAATGAATTGGAACCCTCCTCCTGCCTCTCTAGTTTATCTTTAATTTTTAAGATAACATTTTTTAACTCTGTTCCAACCTTAGGAGTTATGGTTTGAATTAGATCGTCAAGAGATGGCTTTAGTTCTTGAGCTGTAACCATCTCTAAGGAGTAAAGGGCCTTAAGCCCCAGAAGAAAAATTTCCGAGGCCAGCTTTGGGGTAAGCTCTCTTTTTCCTTCCTTTATTTCTTGCCAAAGACTTTGGAGGTAGGAAAAATAGGCCCTTGTCCTAACAAAATAGATCATGAAAGGGGTTAAAAATCCTCAGCTTTAAACTTTACGTTTAAATTCCGATAAAAATGCTTGGTTAAGACTTCATCAGCCAACTCACAAACTTCAAAAAGAAGTTCAATCATGTCTAACATTTCGGCTTGGCCATCGGAGGTACGCATGGAAAAATCTTTTATAAAGTCCCCACTTTTTAAATAATCCCTGAATTCTTCTAATTTTTTAATAGTAAGCAATTTATGCCCTCTCCAGGTATTCGCCAGTTCTGGTGTCTACCCTCACTACATCTCCCTCCTTAACAAAAAGAGGGACTTGAAGGACAATACCCGTCTCCAGTGTAGCTGCTTTGGTAGCAGTACCAACCGTATCTCCCTTAACCCCAGGTTCTGTAGCCACTACCTTCAACTCAACCACCTTTGGGAGCTCTATACCTATAATCTTACCTTTGTAGTACAGGATTGAAACTTCAAGATTTTCCGTTAAATATTTTTCCGCATCACCCACTTCTTCGGCGCCAACATAAATTTGATCATACTCTTCCATATCCATAAATACAAATCTATCTCCTTCTTTGTACAAATATTGAACCTTTTTTTCCTCTAAATCTGGTTTTTCAAACCTTTCTCCTGAGCGAAAATTGACCTCTAAAACCCGTCCTGTAATTAAATCTCTAAGCTTGGTTCTGACTGTAGCCTGCCCTTGGGCAACTTTACTATGTTGGAATTCTATAATTTCATATGGTTTCCCTTCCCATTCAATTTTTAAACCTCGCCTGAAATCTGAAGTTGTGAAAGACATTCTTAACCTCCTTGACCTTTCTTTTTTTCTAAATAAGAAGGTAAGGGAGTGGCCCAGGACTCTTCATCAAAATAAAGTTCTTCCAAATCTTTAGGTGGATCAAAAGGCAAAACATTGGGCCCTTCCACCACTTCAAACCTTAATAAACAACTTTTGTACCAGTCCACATTTGGGAGATCCAGATCAAATTCCTGCATAATACGGTAGGTGCGATAAAAATCTTCCCACTGATTTTCCGCTTCCGGATAAATAGTAAAGTCTCTAAGGATATCGGTAATCACAAAACCCGAGTCTATGAGGAATTTTTCAAAATCACGCCATTTTCGTAAAGATGCTTCGCGGTGTGTAAATCCCATGTAACCTACGCTACCAATACCTTTTAGAGCGCTTATACAACGGCCAACGAAGAGTTTAAGACCCTTTTCAGTTTCTACTGGATCGGTAAAAAAAAGATCAAAACTACCCTTTAATTCTTCAGGAAGGGCATCAATCACGTTATAATTAAAAATCTGAATATTCTGATAATTGATCTCTTGCGATTTTTGCCGGATAAAATTATTAATTCTTTCATCAATTTCCACTACCACTATCCTCTTGGGAAGCCCGGTTAGGGCCATGGCTAAAGAAATGAGATCATCATCCCCTAAGATAAAGACTTCAGCTCCCTCTAAATCTCCCCGTTCATAGATAAAGGCCACCCTTTTTATGGTATCTATAGGACGGATAAACCCTTGATCATAATCGCTAGTAGGTAGAGGCCTATTACAGGTAATTTCTAAAAACTTGGTATAAAGCTCCTGCCAAAAAAGATCCTTAGTAAAGGGGCTACAGATTAAACAGCCAGGATCTTTATAAGGTAGAGCCTCAACTGGTGCGCTTAAGAAAAAATAAGGTTTTTGATAGTGAATAATCCTTTCGCGAAGAAGTTCTTTAATCGTGACTAAAAAATCTACAAGGTGGCTATCTTGATAGTTTACAAGCTCCCAAAAGGTAGCTTGTCTTTCTTTAAGTCTGCGTAAAATTTGATTTTTAATTCTTTGGGTTGGGGTCACTTCGGACTCCGATCTTTTAAAGATTAGAAAAGATTGCGGGGGTGGGATTTGAACCCACGACCTCCGGGTTATGAGCCCGACGAGCTACCAGGCTGCTCTACCCCGCGTCCCTCAAAGAACTGTATAAAATATAGCTTTTTTCTTAAAAAAGTCAAGCCCCTAGTGTGGTGTGGATTCAAAGTTGAAATGTCTCTTTTTAATGCAAAATTGAAAGGCAGTTTTGTGTCAAACATCTTCTTGACGGCCTATCAAACTTTTAGGAGGGAGGAGACCTTAGAAAAGAATGCCCAAAGAAGACTGAAGGTAAAGAAAGTTACCCTAAAAAATTGTCATGATGGGAAAAAATTTGCTAATAGGATCGCTAGTGTTGTAAGTGCACGACAGGAGAAAAACTTGGGACCTTTGTTTTCAATTCCTGATAGTTAGACATAAAAAATTACATATTTTGCAACAAAATTAATTAAAAGAAGTTGGCTTTTCAATTCATCATGGATAGGCAGAGTTCAGGAGAAACAAGGGAATAAGGGATAGGATGCAACTAAAGCCAGTAGAATGGAGGTGGAGTTTTTCTCCGGCAGGGATGAAAGTGATTTCTGAGGGCTTTGATGATTGGCAGAAGAATAACTGATATAAAGCTGAGAATACCTATAACAACAACCACAGGAAGGCTAAGGATAATTCCGAGCATTACAGGCAAAGGGTCGATGATCATAATAAACATCCATTTAAAAAAGCCCATATAAAAATTTTAGCACGTTAGATACTCTTTGGCAAATTTTAAAACTTTGGCCTTCGTCACATCCTTGCCAAATATTTTATTTCAGAGGATGGGGAACCAGAGGTAGGAAAAGAAAAGCTCTTGAATTTTAAACCTTTGATATTATGATGTAAGAAACCAAAAAAGGGACCATAAATGGAAAAGGTAAAGCTTAATCAATTAGCAGAAGAGTTTAATTTAACTGTGGAAGAAGTCTATCAGAAGCTTAAAGAAGCTGGATTTGTCCTTAAAAGTAATTCCTCTACCTTAACCGCAGAAGAAGCCATCAAAGCAAGAGAAATTCTTAAGCCTAAGAGAGAGATTATCGTCATCAAAAAAGAACAAATTTCACCTAAAGTTGAGGAAGAGAAACCTTCTGGGGAAGAAATAGTTCAAACTAAAAAGAAAAAAATTGTTATAAAAAAACTCAAAAAAACAGAGGAAGAAAAAAAGGAGCTTCCTCAAGAAGTCTTACTAACAGAAGAAAAGGCATCCTCTATTGTTAGTACGGAAGAGGAAAAAAGTAGACTTCCTGAAGAAGAGAAGGTTTCATTATCTGAGGCCCCGCCCGTAGAAAAAATAAGGGCTGAAGAAGGGCCTTCTGAAGAAAAGATCATTCTAGCCGAACCCCCAAAAAGGGTGGTCACAGAGTTTAAGCCTCGACGTGAGAAACCTTTTCCCAAGAAAGAATCCTTCAGAGAAAAGACTAAGGAAATAACCGAAATAAAACCTCCGGAAGCTCCCCCAATTCCCAAAGAATTACCCGAAAAGCCTGAAGATTTTAAAAAGAAAAAAGAAAAACCTAAGGTTGAAGAAAAGAAGCCTAAGAAAAAACCTTCTCCTCTAAAAAGGGAAAGAGAAGTAAAGGAAGAGCTTGAGGAGATTTTTTTGGAAGAAGAGCCCTTAAGCCTTTTTGAGGAAGAAGACGAAGAAAAGGAAGAACAAAAAACACTTCCTCATAAAAAAATAAAACCCGCTCCTTCTCAGTCCAGACCTTCTACCCTTCCCCCTAAGGAAAGGAAGATTAAGATCTATGAAACGATCCAAGTGGGAGAGCTTGCTAAATTAATGGGGGTTAAGGCGGGGGAGCTCATTAAAAAAGCCTTGAGCCTCGGGCTTTCTTTAACGATTAACCAGTCCATAGATGCGGACACGGCCGCGATCTTAGCCGATGAATTTGGGATTAAGGTAGAGAAGGCCACAGTTGAGGAAGAGCTTCTCCTACAGTATGAACCACCCAAGGAGGAGAAGCTAAAACCTCGGCCTCCTGTGGTTACCGTTATGGGACACGTTGACCATGGAAAGACTACCCTTCTTGATGCCATAAGGAAGACGGATGTTGCTTCCCGAGAAGCTGGGGGGATTACCCAACACATCGGGGCCTACCAAGTAACTTTAGAAGATGGGAGGCAAATTACCTTCATTGATACCCCAGGGCATGAAGCTTTTACTACTATGAGGGCCCGTGGGGCACAGATTACGGATATCGTTATTTTAGTAGTAGCGGCTGATGATGGAGTTATGGAACAAACCAAGGAAGCGATAGAACATGCAAAAGCAGCTGGCGTACCGATTGTTGTAGCTATTAATAAGATTGACAAACCCAATGCTAATCCTGAGAGGGTAAAGAGCCAACTAGCAGAGCTTGGTTTAGTCCCTGAAGAATGGGGGGGCGACACTTTAATGGCTAACATCTCAGCCCGGAACCGAATAGGGATAGAAGATCTTCTGGAACTTGTGCTCCTTCAAGCCGAAATGCTAGATCTAAAGGCCGATCCCGATAGGCCAGCGCGAGGTAGGGTGATTGAAAGTAGGCTTGACAAAGGGAAAGGCCCTGTAGCCACAATTCTCATTCAAGAAGGGACCCTTCACGAAGGGGATATCTTTGTCTCAGGACAGACCTATGGCCGGGTGCGGGCTATGTTTGATAGCTTAGGGAAACGCCTCAAATCAGCAGGACCTTCTACACCGATAGAAATTCTTGGTTTTGAAAGCCTTCCTCAAGCTGGAGACGATTTCATTGTGTTAGAAGATGAAGATAAGGCCAAAAAGATTGCCGAATACCGACAAAGGAAGGCCAGAGAAGCTGAAGCAGCTCAGCAAACTCGCATTTCCTTAGAAAAACTCTTTGAGAAATTAAAAGAAGGAGAGCTTAAAGAGCTTAAGATCGTCCTTAAGGCGGACACCCAAGGCACCTTAGAGGCTTTAGAGAGTTCCTTGAGCAAACTATCCACAGATAAGGTAAAAGTTTCGGTCATTCGTAAGGGGATTGGAGCTATTACGGAAAGTGATGTAATGTTAGCTGCGGCCTCGGAGGCCATAGTCATAGGCTTCAATGTCAAACCCAGCTCGCAAGCTAAAGAAACAGCCAAAAGGGAAGGTGTGGACATCAAGTTTTATGATGTGATCTATCAGCTTCTTGAAGATATTAAAAAGGCCATGGAAGGCTTGCTTGAGCCTATTTTTGAAGAAGTAATAACTGGAGTAGCTGAAGTACGGGCCACTTTTAAGGTACCCAAGGTGGGCATTGTGGCCGGTTGTTATGTTAAGGAAGGGACTATTAACCGGAATAACCGCGTAAGGGTTATCCGAGATGGAGTGGTGGTCTTTACCGGAAATATTGCCAGTCTCAAGAGGTTCAAAGAAGATGTTCGGGAAGTACAGGCCGGATATGAATGTGGCCTAAAGATTGAAAACTACAATGATATAAAAGTGGGAGACCTTATTGAAGCCTTTGAAAGTAGAAAAATAGAACAAAAACTATAGAACAAAAAAATGGTTGTCGGCGTGGCCAAAGTAGAACTCTATTTTCCCTATCCTAATTCTCTCAAAGAAAAAAGACAAATATTGCGAGCCCTTATGCAAAAGATTGAAGCCAATTTCAAAAAGGTCTCTATCGCCGAGGTTGATGGGCATGACCTTTGGCAAAGCACTATCCTAGGGATATCTCTCGTTGGTAAGGACGCAAAATTCGTGGATAGTAAGCTTACCTCCCTTTTGGAATTTATTAAACAACACTCTGAGTTAGAAATCATTAAAGTTGAGATGGATTTTATTGGTTATTAATTATCTATGGAGTTCTCATGCGAAGACGCCCTGAAAGAGTAGCCAGTTTGCTTCAGGATCTTATTTCAGAAATAATAATGTTTGAGCTTAATGATCCCCTTCTAAAAAAATTCATTAGTCTTACTGAAATAAAGATCGGTGACGACCTTAAAAAGGCCACTGTATATTTTCGGGTGTATGATGCCGACCCCCAGGTCATAGAAGAAGCCCTCGCCAGGGCCAAGGGTTACATCCGAAAACTCTTAGCCGAAAGGATAAATATTAAATTCATTCCAGACATAGAATTTAAGCCAGATCGGCGCGAGGAGGAGGAAAAGAGGCTTGAGGAACTATTCGCTAAAATCAGGAAAGAAGCATGAACTTTCAAGAAGCTTTTAACTGGATAGTCACCGCTAAAGATATCGTCCTTACTACCCATACCGCCCCTGATGTAGATGGAATTTCTTCCATGCTTGCTTTCTGGGAATTTATAAAAAGGCTCCCTTTGGAAGCCACTAAACAGAAAAGGGTCATTCTCCTCTTAGAAGAAATACCCAAAAAGGGGCTTCTTTTGCCTCACGCTAAGCACTTGAAAAAAGCCGATGAATTTAACGAAAAGCTAACCCCGGAATTACTCATTCTCTTTGATGCCCATTCGGCCAAAAGAATTAACGAGAAAGTGTTAGCTACTTTTTGTCCACCCGAAAGGGTAATTATCTTTGATCATCATCAAAGAGAAGACTCCGAAGCCCTTTCTTCAAAGCAAATAGAAATAATTTACCCTGATTATCCTTCCACGACCGCAGTGGTTTATCAATTCTTTAAAGAGCTCAACATAACCATAAGTTTCACCATGGCTACTAATCTCCTTGCCGGCTTATACTATGACACGGGTGGTTTTCGTTACGAAAATACTACTCCCCTTTGTTTTCAAATAGCCCATGCCCTTACTCTCTCAGGTGCTAACGCCCAGCAAATAGCCAATCTAATTTTTTCCAACCGAAGCCTCAGTGAATTCTATCTTCTCAGGGAAGCCTTAAAGCGTTTTTTTTTTCTCAAGGACGGAAAGGCTATTATAACTTATCTTACTAAAGAGGATTTTGAAACCTTTGGGAAAGAGCTGAATGATATTGCGAGTTTTTTTAGGGATGTTGAGGGAGTTAAACTTTCGGTCCTAATTAAAGAGTTGGAGAGGGATTTACTTTCTGTTAGTCTGAGGAGCAAACCCCCCTTTGCGTGCCTTCCCTTAGCTAAAGAATTTGGAGGTGGTGGACATATTTATGCCTGCGGTTTTAAAGTTAGGGGAAAATCTTTAAAAGAAATCCTGGAAATCCTTAAAGAAAAGATTGAGGAGTTAGATCTTTGACCACATTCTCTCTCCTCTCCGGAGTTTTAGTGGTTGATAAACCCAAAGGAATGACCTCTACGGATGTAGTAGAGGCTATTAAAAAATGCCTCAATGCCAAAAAGGTTGGTCATGGAGGCACTTTAGACCCTTTAGCCACGGGGGTTTTACCCATTCTCTTAAACCAAGCCACTAAGATTGCTCAAATCTTTCTTGAGGGAGATAAACTTTACAAAGGAGTGTTTATCCTTGGTCTGGACACAGATACCTATGATCTTACGGGAAAAATCCTTAAAAGAGTTGATGCCTCAAACATCACGAAAGAAGATATAGAAAAAATCATTCCTTCTTTTATTGGCGAACTCTCCCAGGCTCCGCCTCCTTATTCTGCAGCCAAATATAAAGGCAGACCTTTGTATAAATATGCAAGGGATGGGCTTTTAATCACCAAAAAACCTAAAACTATTAGAGTGTACGATTTTAAGATCTTAGAAAAGAACAATTCAGAGGTTAGTTTTTTATTAGCCTGCAGTAAAGGAACTTATGTTCGGGGCATCGTCCACGAACTTGGCCAAGTCCTGAAATGCGGAGCTATCTTAAAAGACCTTACACGCCTCAAAAAAAGTATCTTTACTTTAGATCAAGCCCTCCCCTTAGATGAAATTTGTAGGCTGAGCAGGGAAGACCCAACAAAATTTATTCAAATTGTTATACCCATAGAGAAGGCCCTAGAGTTTCTTCCTAAGGTCATAGTCAACGAAGAGATGGCTAAAAAGATTAGAGCTGGACAAAGGATAGCCACCTCAACTTTTTTTTCCTGGGTAAAATTCCAAAAGCTTTCCATCAATACCTCAGATAGGTGGATTAGATTTCTCACGCCCCAAAAAGAACTTGTAGCCATCATTGAAAATCCCTTCTACCATCCTTCAAGCCCCTACTTGGTCTACTTTAAAATCTTTCCCTCCACCAAACCCTCTTGAGAAAGAGATGAAAAACAAAAGTAAATCCTTAGCATTCCTACTATTACGGCTAATTATAAGTCTGGGGCTTTTGGGATATCTTTTTTATCGGACCGACTGGGAGCAAATCCTTTCCCTTTGGCAAAGGGTTTCCTTAAAGTATTATCTTCTGGCCTTGATTTGTGTGGTTATTTTTCAAACTTTAGTTGCCTATCGGTGGAAACAAATCTGTAAAATCTGGGACTTTCATCAACCCTTTTTCTTTTTCTGGAAATCCTATTTATTAAGCATATCTTTAAATAATGTCTTTCCAGGAATTGTAGCTGGCGATACCTTAAGAGGAGGACTTTTAGTCAAACATGGATTAAATTGGAAAAAAGCAAGCATGAGCCTTCTTTTTGACCGTGGCTATGGCTTTTTAGGTATATTATTTATACTTTCTATAAGTTTACCCTTTTATGGCTCTTTCCTTCCTTCAAAATTTTATTATTTCCTTTTTTTTTCTGCCTACTTTGCCATATTTCTTTTTCTTTTGACCTCTTTTACCGGATCATTTTTTCTTCGCCGTTCGGAAAAAATGGAAATTTTTAAACCCCTTTTCTATCCTTATAATCTTAAGCCATTTTGCTTAGGGATTTTGATTCAAACCTTTTTTGTTTTGCAGTATGTCTTTTTAAGCAAATCTCTAAGTTTAACCATTCCCTTTAGGTTGTATTTTGTTATCATACCTGTGATAAGCTTTCTCTCGGCCTTACCTTTAAGTATTTCTGGCTTAGGGGTAAGGGAGGGAACATTAAGCTACTTTTTAAGTTTACTTGGCTATCCAATAAGTTATGGATTGGTTCTTGGATTTCTTGGTTATTCTTTGATTTTACTTTCGGCCCTACCTGGAATAATTTTGTATTTAACGAAAAAATGGAATTAGGCTTTTTTATCAAAAGTTTTCTTGCCCTTTTTACAGTTGTTGATCCTATAGGTGGAGCACCAGTATTTCTAAGTTTAACCGAAGGGGCTACCGAGAGGGAAAAGAAAATAATTGCCTTCAAGGCAAGCTTAACCCTTTTTTTGGTCTTAAGTCTCTTTCTCTTCATAGGAACAAAACTCTTAAATTGGTTTCATATTTCTCTTTCCGCTTTTAAGATTGCTGGGGGATTACTTCTTATTTTAACAGCCATTGATATGCTTTTTGCTCGGCCAAGAGCAGCTAAAGAAACACCGGAAGAACGAGAAATTTGGAAAGAAAAAGAAGATATTTCGGTTGTCCCCTTAGGAATCCCTTATTTAGCTGGACCAGGTGCTATCACTACTACTGTTATGCTTTCTGAGTCCCAGGATTGGGGGAAAAAATTGGCCTTGCTTTTGGTATTGTTGGTAGTAGCAACCCTCACTTTTTTCTTCTTTCTTTTTGCGGGAAGGATTTTTCGTTATTTAGGAGAGGCAGGGACTAAGGCTCTTTTAAGAATCTTAGGGTTGATCCTAGCAAGCATTGCCGTGGAATATATCATCCATGGTATCAAAGAAATTCTTTTTGAAACATTTTAAAATTGTAATCATACTATCTTCTCAGACGACTTGACAATCTTTTAAAGGACGTTATATTTAGAAAAAATTCCCCGGTAGCTCAATTGGCAGAGCGGCGGGCTGTTAACCCGTAGGTTGCAGGTTCGAGTCCTGCCCGGGGAGCTTTTCAGGATTCTCAAAAAAATTAGTATTATCAAAAAAATCTTATTGAAAATTAAAAATTCCTTTATATCAAACAAAGTGAGGTCAAAATGGATAAAGTTTTAGAAAAAGAAGAAAGCACACCTGAAAGTTTGTCAACTAATGTTATTAATCTCACCGAGCTTAGGAAAAAATCTCTTACCGAACTTTATCAATGGGGTGAACAATTAAACATAGAGGGTATCTATAATTATCATAAAAAATCAGAAGTTATCTATCAAATTCTCAACGCTCTGCTTGCTAAAAATATAGAAATCTCTGTAGAAGGCGTTTTAGAAGTTCTCCCCGAGGGATTTGGTTTTATTCGTTATAGCGACTATAATTATCAACCCAGCTCAGAGGATATTTACGTCTCACCTCCACAAATAAGAAAATTTGGATTAAAAACCGGGGATATAGTCTACGGATATATACGTCCCATCAAAGAAGGAGAAAAATATTTCCCCTTAGGGAAAATAGAAAAAATAAATTATTTTTCACCCGAAGTAATTAAAACCAGGACCCCCTTTGAACACCTAACTCCTATTCATCCAAATTTTTGGTTAAGGCTGGAAACAACTCCTGACAATCTTTCCACTCGTATAATTGATCTTTTTGTCCCTATAGGTAAAGGTCAACGCGGTTTAATCGTAGCTCCTCCACGAACTGGGAAAACTGTCCTTTTACAAAACATAGCCAATGGTATTGTTAAGAATTATCCCGATATTTATCTTATCATTCTTTTAATAGATGAAAGACCGGAAGAAGTGACGGAGATGCAGAGAATTGTCCCCAAAGCGGAAGTTGTCAGTTCAACCTTTGATGAACCACCGGAAAAACATATGAAGGTAGCGGATATTGTTATTGAAAAGGCCAAAAGATTGGTAGAATCTAAATATGATGTGGTCATCCTCCTTGATAGTTTAACCAGGCTTACCCGGGCCTCTAATTTAACCGCTCCCTCCAGCGGAAAACTTCTTTCGGGTGGTATTGATGCCAACGCTTTTCACAAACCGAAAAGATTTTTTGGAGCTGCCAGAAACATTGAGGAAGGAGGGAGCTTGACAGTTATTGCCACTTGCCTCATTGACACCGGAAGCCGGATGGATGAAGTAATCTTTGAAGAATTTAAAGGCACTGGGAATATGGAAATTGTCCTTGATCGGCGCCTGGCCGAAAGACGCATCTGGCCAGCCATTGACATTCACCTTAGCGGAACAAGAAAGGAAGAATTACTCCTCCCACCCCATATCCTTCATCGGGTTTGGCTCTTAAGAAAGGTCCTTGCGCCATTAAGTCCCGTAGAGTGCATGGAATTTTTACTTGAAAAGATGAAAGATACCAAAAGCAACGAAGAATTTTTGAATATTATGAACCAGTAAAATAGTGAGGCCATAAAAGCAAATGGAAGGTCCCTTTAAAGAGGCAATTCGGACAGCTTGCCATAACTCATCTGCCACCTTCTTGTAGCCCTCTTAGCAAGCTCGGAGTTGTGAGTAACTAAAAGAATGGTAAGATTGAGCTTTCTGTTGAAGTCCTCAAACAAAGCCATGATTTCCTGCTCTGTTTCTTCATCAAGATCCCCAGTGGGCTCATCAGCCAGTATTATCTTGGGGTCGTTAATAAAGGCGCGGGCTATGGCAACCCTCCTCTGTTGCCCTCCAGAAAGCTGAGCAGGATAATTATTGAATTTTTCCGAAAGCCCCACAAGGCTTAATAACTCTTTGGCCTTTTCCAAGAGCAATTTATGGTTTTTCTTTTTGGAAAAAAGGGTAGGCACGAGCACGTTTTCTAAGGCGGTAAGCGTAGGTATGAGACTAGAAAACTGATAGATAAAACCAATTTTTTCGTTCCTTAACTCAGAAAGTTCATCGTCCGTAAGAGAAAAGATGTTTACTCCCTCAATCAGGACCTCTCCTTGAGTAGGACTGGTGAGCCCCCCTATTAAACTAAGAAGAGTGGTTTTCCCGCTCCCCGAATGACCCACAATGGATACAAATTCCCCCTCCCCAACCGAAAAACTAACATTATCTACCGCCACAATCTTTTGTTCTTCAATCTCATAAACCTTGGTCAATCCGTAAACCTCAAGAATCTTCCTGCCATCCTCCACTTTAGGCATTTTGACCCCTTTACCTATGTTGTGTTCTTTGCCGAAAATGTACAAAAAAGCTAAAAAAAGCCAAAAGACTGAGTACTGCCCCCTCAATCCTTAAGGCAGGCACCGTATACTTATGACAAGGCATCTCTGGGCTCGGGCAATACCCTACCAAACTTGGCCCAAGGATTACTAAAATGCCAAGAAAAATAAGGACCAAAGAAATCCCAAGTAAGGCTTTTCTTGTTTTTAGAAAGAACATCCCCAGGGCAAGCCCAATAATGAGTAAACCTAAAATAGCTTCAGCTAAAGCGGTGTAAGAACAAATCATGCGTTGATAAATTAAATATTCACAAACAGGATAGATGTAATATGGGGTAGCAATGATGCCTACCCCAAGGATACAAAACAGAAAGGGGAAAATTTTTTTTATTCTTTGGGAGTTCTCTTCATTCATTTTGAGCTAAAGGTAGACAGGATTTCAGAAAAGGTTTTGGGCTCGCCATACTTTTTGGCATCCTCCTTATTCTTGAAAGCGGCTATACCCCAGCGCATAGGGGTCCTGAAATGCTCCTTTGCCTGAACATAAAAAGCTTCCTTAGCCTCAATCCATTCATTCTTTTCATAATCTTTTACGTATACTTCTTTTAGCGTACCGGAATTTTTTTGCAGATGGTAAAGCATATCCCCTACATCACAAAAGTAGACAAGATTATTGTTGGCATCTTTTCCCCAGGAGGCAAATTTTCCTTCCATATTAACCTTCATCCCACAAACGGTACATTTAGGAACATCCTCCATGGCTGAATGGTGCTGATGATGGTGCTGATGCACATGCTCGTGCCCTTGGGCAGGAGAATGGGCACCACTATTCAGAGGGAAAGCAAAATAAAAGATGGAAAAAATAAAAATGGCCATCCATCTTGTAAACCCCAAGGATAACCTCATAGACTAACCTCCTTTTTTTATTAAAGTTAAAGGTTCCATCCGTCTAAACCTAAGTAAAGGAATTAGCGCTCCTACAATCGGGATGCTAAGGTTA
Source organism: Caldimicrobium sp. (assembly GCA_037443245.1). Lineage (GTDB taxonomy): Bacteria > Desulfobacterota > Thermodesulfobacteria > Thermodesulfobacteriales > Thermodesulfobacteriaceae > WYEG01. The sequence continues at coordinate 65,055 of JBBIOT010000005.1, read as the reverse complement.
ATGAAGAGTACCAAACCAAGAAGGATTAAGTAGCTTACAAGGGGAAGAGGAGCTGAAAGGAGTCTAAAACTATAAAACCACGGCGTAATTCCTTTATAGCAAAAGACCCCAATTATGATCCCCAGGATACTTCCAATAAGGGACACAATTATGCTTTCTATTAAGAAAAGCTTAAGGATATCTCTGTACTTAGCTCCCATAGCGCGAAGGATCCCAATTTCAAAGTACCTTTCATTGACAACCGCAGAAAATACAGCCCAAGTTAAGACAAAAGTTACCACTCCTAATAAAATAATCACAAACATAAAGATCAAATTAATATCCCGAAGAGTTTTGATAAGTTCTCGTCCGATATCTTTTCTGGTCACTACATCCACTTCTATGATGTTGTTTTCAATCTCTTTCTCAATTTTCTCTAAATCATAGGCAGGATCGGCTTTAATAAAAATGACAGAAACCTTATCTTTAAATTCAGCAAGGGCCGAATGATTTTTGATCAACTCTTCATAGCTTTCAGGAGAGATAAAAAGAGCGGTATCCAATCCCGTCCCTGTCTTATCCAAAGTCTCAACAATACTAAAATTTTTTCCAAACAGAGAAATATCCACAAGCTCAAGCCTTATGTTATAAGCAGATTCTGCTCCTGCTATTGCTTCCCCTGGCTTTAATTTCTTCAATTCATCCTTTTTCTTTAACCAGGGTTTGATTATGAAGTCCGTCTCTGGGTCAAAGACTACCACCAAGGTTTCCGGCACACTACAGCAGGTTGCCGTTAGGGTCACGAGATAGGTTTGGAAAGTTATCTGGGTAATTCCTTCAATGTTTTTGAGCTTTTCCAAAATATTTTTAGACATGTAGAAGGATTTAGCTTGATTTTCCAGGAGGATATTTTCCACAGACCTCTTTGACCCTGTTGGAACCACAATTAAATCCGCCCCAAGCCTTGCTGACATTTGGGAAATGCTCCTCTTTACCTTTTGTGTAAAAACAGAGGAAAAAAAGACCACTGTCCCCAATGTGGCAATCGCCAGCGTTAAAATTGCGACCCTTAGAGGCTTTCTTCTGAGATTTTTTAAGGCAAACAAAAAAATATTGAAACCGAACATTCCCTAATCCTCATAAGAAGTAAAGAACCTACTTTAAAGGATAACTCCCCTGGCCGAGCAATTCTTCTTGGCCAGGGGAGTAATAAAAATTATACTTTACATCTTAAAATTTGCATCTATTCCGCAGAGAACCGCAGACTTATCGCCAAGACCAAATTGTTTATGGCAAGCCTGACAAACAGAAACTTGTTTGCCTACGATCTTCTTTGCCGTAAAATCATAGAGCTGAACGAGTCCATCGGTTATCTCTTTTCCAGGAATGGGATTTCCTTTTTCATCGCAGGCTGAAGCAACATTTCTGATAGTAATGATCCCATATTTGCCATCGGGAGTGGGCATAAAATCATGAGCTTGCCCATCGACCATTTTTTCATCAACAAGCTGAAGGGTATTGGCATCTAATACCCAAATACGGTCTGCAGCACTTTGAAAGATATATTTATCATCCTTGGTAAAATACTGTCTGAAAGACATGGTAGCCTTAGGTTTTCCTGTAAGCGTAGTCTTTTTTATGACTTTCCACGTTCCTTGTTCTAAGGCAGGAAGGTCAATAAGCAACAAATCAACAGTTCCTTGAGCACCATTATTTATGGCTAAAAGAAGCTTCTTTCCATCATTGGAAGTTACCCCATGCACAAATTGATAAGTCCCAGGCTCATAACCAAGATCTCTCACATACATCCTTCTCACATGCTTTAAGGTTTTTTTGTCAAAAAAGTCCACATATCCTTCATTTCCCATAAAAATGGGCATATAGTATTTTTTCGTCTGGCCAGAGGCACAATAGACAGGAGGTTTTTTAGCAGGCGACCTTGGGTCTGGATCCATAGCCACATCCTTGATTACTTCCCCAGTCTTAATATTGCTCTTCCCTACATGCTGTTTACCGTTAGGATCAAGAACATAGGTAGACCAGAAAAGGATGTTAGGATCCGTATTATCTACTCTTGGGTCATGCGTGGGGTGGGTTTTTTTATCACCAATGACAAGGCGATCAAGCTCTTTGATTTTAATTGGTTCATTCATGTCGTTGGGGTCAATAAGGATAGACGCCTTAGCAAAATGCCCCCCCATTCCAGCAACATAAATCTCCGCCGAGTAATTTTTTTTGGCAGCCGAAACCTTTGGCACCCCCCCCTCTTTTAAATTAGCCATAACAAAAATTAAGCCTGAAATTCCTAAAACTCCGGTTATCAAACCAATTTTTTTAATCATAAGCCACCCCCTCTTACATTGTATATTTATTTATATTTTTTTTAAAGCGAAAATTAAATTTGTCAAGTATAAAAATTCTAAATAATATTTTCCAAATTTATTAAGTTTTTAAATTTTGGTTAATTTTAAATTTTCACTAAAAAAGTCCCAAATGTTGCCACCCAAAGGAGTAATTATACTCCCGAAGGAAGGACCTGAGATTATCATGAAGCATTAACAATCTCGCTAAATATCGCAAATTATCCAGATTACTTTTTAATTTTTTATCTCCCCAATTGAGAATATTTACAAGGAGAAAAATAATACTAAATCTACCTAAGAGTAGGAGCAGACCGAGGGATATTAAGAAAGGGAGATCAGTAAGGTATAGAATTTTTAAAGGTGGCGGGGTATACCCCCGCCAGAAAAATTTTAGCTACCTGGATAAGGTTCTTTATCGGAAAATTTAATCTTTTTTACTTCTTTACGCCAAAGTTGAGCATATTCATCCTTCTTGCCGAAGGGGAAATACCATAATTCTACTTCTAAAGTGTATTCTAAAGACTCTGGCTTTTTATCCTTGCTAGGAAGAAGGATACGAAATTCTTTTTTCTTTTCTTCTAAGGGATGAAGCCCCCATTCAGCTAATAAACCCGATTTATCATAGGGACCTCTTCCCATACGATCTCCTAACCCAAGCTGATGAGGAACAGGCATAAATATTTTATTCTCATGAAAAACTACTTTGCCGTAAGGATCCTTGGCGGTCACTTCCAGGACCAGCCTGTTTGGGGTAGGTCAGCCATCTGGGATGGCATGCCCAGCTTTGTTCCTTATCTCCACAATAGTGTAGATCAGAGGTTTAATCACTGCTCCATCGCGCCAATAAATCGGCCGAGCATTCACATGAAAATCAACCGCCATTTCCTGCATTTTTTTATCTCGATAAGCTTGAATATTATGACCGAGCCCACTCTCCCTCATATGGCAATCCTGACAACTCTTCATACCACCCTTAGCTACATAACTCCAGAGATAGTACCCATAAAGGGTGGCACATTGGGAAGGTTCATCAAGCTCAAAGTTAGGTCCTAAGCCATGACATTGTCCGCAGAAGATGGATTCCTTTAAAGCAGAACTTTTCTTTATGGAAGGCATTTTTTCAAAGGGATGCTCTCCGGCTTTAGACCCATAAACAGCCTTCCTTTCGGGATATCCCTCCACCCATTTATGAACAATGGCATTCCGTTGATGACAGATAAGGCAATTAATGTTCAATTTTTCTAATTTTTCTTTGGCCTTAACTGAAACTTTTTCATTATCACTCAGGTAATCCATGGCTAACTTCAAGATTTCCTGAGCTACCGAATCCTCTGCTTCCGCTAATTGAGGTAAATGACATTTGGCACATAACATTAAATGCTCTACCTTCACATCCTTTAAATCCTTCACCCCAGAAAAGGGAAAATTCTTTAATCCCACTTTGTAAGTGGTTAAGATAGTGGCAATAGTTCTTCCCGTACCAAAAATAGAGCGTGCATGAAGGCTTTTACCCCATTGTTCAGCAATATCGGCATGACATCCTACGCAGGCACTGGAATCATAAAGAGCAATCAGCTCATCCACTGTTTTGGCCTTCTTAATTGGCTCTTTATAAGGTGTTTTGGCCTGAGAAGCCGAAAATAAAAGAAACATAGAAGTTAGCCCTAATCCTAAACAAATTCCTTTCTTCACCAATTTCATCTCTCACCCCTCCTTTTATGAATAATTTTATGTTTTTTTAAGTGATTTTGTTAAGAATTCTAATAAATTTTTTGAAAAAATTTATTGAAATTATTAATAAAATCTTAAGTATCTGAAAAAAAGATAAAAAAGATAGGAGAGGAGAAAATCTCCTCTCCCATGAAGATTATATGAAGATTTTAAGGAAGAGTGACCTCCCTTTCCTCCGCAAAGAAAAGGAATTTATCTTTATTTTCTGTTAACTTCTCAATATTTTCGGCAGCTGCCGAAGGTAGATACCACAACCGGACAGAGACTTTCATCTTTTTTACGTTTTCAGGAAATCTGATCTCCATTATTTCTTTATGAGTTTTACCAGGTTGAAGGCTCGTATCTACCATATAGCCCGTTTTCCGGTCGGCACCAAACATCATCTTATTATCCCTATCCCATCCCGCAGCCATTGGCATTAAAACCTTGTATTCCTCAAAAACTTTCTTGCCTTCAGGGGTGACACTGGTCACTTCCAGGACCAGTTTGTTGGGCGAAGGTCAGCCATCAGGAATCCTGTGCCCTGCCTTATTGGTAATCTTCACCACTACCCGCGCTTTATTATGATAAACCCCAGGCTTATGAAGATAATAATAAGGTAAAACTTCAACCTGATAGGCAATTGCTTTCTTTACCATCCTTGGATCACGATAAGCTACTATAAAGTGTCCAAGATTATCTTCTTTCATGTGGCACTGCTGACAGGTTTTAGTCCCTCCAGAGGGTATGTAAGCATGAAGGTAACTACCGTAGGCGGTAGCACATTGAGAAGGTTCATCAAACTCAAAGTTTGGACCTGTTCCATGACACTGGCCACAGAATACAGATCTATCAATAATAGGAGATTTTTTCAATGAACTATATTTGGGGTCAAAATGGGCACCCTCTTTCTTCCCATAAATCGCCTTCTTGTCCACATAGCCATCTCTCCATTTATGCACCAAAGCCATCTCTTGATGACAAACCAGACAGTTTATGTTTACTTGTTTTACCTTTTCAAAAGCTTTTTCATCCCCTTCAGCGGCAGATAAAACAAGCTTTGCGAGTTCTACTGCCACACTATCCTCAGCATTTCTTAATTGAGGGAGATGACATTTAGCACAGAACATCAAATGGGAAACCTTTAAATCTTCAACCTTAGTAGCTTTGGCATGAGGATAGGTCTTTCCATCAAGGATAAGCTTAATGGTTGAAGCCCAGGACCCCAAAGTCCTCTTAGAACCAATTAGGGAAAAGGCATGGAAGCTCTTTGACCACTGCTCATACTCCTTCTGATGACAGCTCTTACAGCTTGATGCGTCATACATCTTAATCAGCTCATCCAGGGTCTTAGCTTTTTTGGGCACCTCCGCGGTTTGCCCCGCGGTTGAGCCAAACAAAAAAGCCGATACCCCTAAAAAACCTAGCAAAAATTTTTTAGCCATATCCAACCCCCTTAAAGTTAATTTTTATATAACGTTAAATATATCTAACATAATATTATCTTGTCCAATAAAAAATATTTATTAAATTTATAGGTATGCATAATAGATTGAAAGTTTACTAAATAAATAATTAAAAAATTTTCGTAATAGCTTTTCTAAAGCCTAAAATTGCCTCATACAATCTTGAAAGATTGGCTCAAAATAGATAAATAGGGGCCCAGGTTCCAAAAATTTTAAACCTGGACCACTTGAAGAATTTTTGAAGATTTTGTTTTAATGAGAAATTTCTTTTTGAACGGCCTTCTCTTCTAACTCTATAAGTTGCCAGATATCAAGATAGGAGGCCTCTTTAAATAGACTCTCAGGATCTTTTAGATCCAATGCTACTTTGAGTACTTCATCCATGTGCTCTACCATGACAATCTCAAGGGATCTCAAAATCTTAGGATTAATCTCCTTCAAATCCTTCTCATTTTCCTTAGGAAGGATAACCGTCCTTATGCCACCTCTAATAGCCGCAAGAAGCTTCTCTTTAAGACCACCAATTGGTAAAACCCTACCCCTTAAAGTAATTTCCCCAGTCATAGCTACTGTGTGCTTCACTGGAATTTTGGTCAATGCCGAAACAATGGCCGTGGCAATGGTTATACCCGCACTTGGTCCGTCTTTGGGAATAGCTCCCTCGGGAACATGCACATGGATGTCCACCTTATGGTAGAATTCCAAAGGTAATCCAAGCTGTAAAGCCCGAGACCGAACATAACTCATCGCCGCTTGCACAGACTCTTGCATGACCTCTCCCAGCTTTCCTGTAATCTTCAAATTGCCTTTACCGGGCATGATTACCGCTTCTATCTGCAAAAGGGCACCACCCGTCTCGGTCCAGGCAAGCCCAGTAGCAATTCCAATTTGGGGCTTTTCTTCGGCCATGCCATAACGATACCTGGGGACCCCAAGATATTTATCGAGTTTGGTAAGAGTAATCTTAACCGGCTGGAAGGCCTTAGGATCCTTGGCCACCTCTTTAGCAATCTTCCGACAAATAGTAGCAAGTTCCCTTTCTAAATTTCTTACTCCAGACTCCCGGGTATAACGTCTGATAATTTCTAAGATCACCTTATCAGGAATATTCACCCATTCAGGCTTTAAGCCATGAGCCTCAAGCTGCCTTGGTAATAAATGTCTTTTAGCAATCTCCAGCTTTTCTTCTTCCGTATAGCCAGGCAACTCAATAATCTCCATCCGATCAAGAAGAGGAGCAGGAATGGTAAAAAGGGCATTAGCGGTAGTTATAAAAAGAACCTGAGAAAGGTCATAGGGAATTTCTAAATAATGGTCCTGAAAGGCAAAGTTTTGTTCAGGGTCAAGAACTTCTAAGAGGGCTGCTGCTGGGTCCCCTCTAAAATCAGTCCCAAGTTTGTCAATTTCATCAAGACAGAAAACAGGATTGATAGTTCCAGCCTTCTTCATCCCCTGGATAATTTTTCCAGGTAAGGCTCCTACGTATGTTCGACGGTGCCCCCTAATTTCAGCCTCATCTCTTACTCCACCTAAGGAAATACGAACAAACCTACGCCCAATGGCCTTGGCAATAGAATTGGCAAGAGAGGTCTTACCAACACCTGGTGGGCCAACAAAACAAAGAATTGGCCCCTTAATCTTTTTGGCCAATTTTTGCACCGCCAAATGTTCAATAATCCGCTGTTTTGGTTTCTCCAAACCGAAGTGTTCTTTATTGAGAAGTTCCTCTGTCTTTTCTATATCAATGTTATCTTTAGTCTTTTCATACCAAGGTAGACTTATGATCCAGTCAATATAATTTCTTACCACGGTTGCCTCGGCAGACATAGGAGGCATAAGGGAAAGCTTTTTGAATTCCTTCCAAACAACTTCCCGCGCCTCCTTAGGAAGCTTCTTTTTCTTGATCTTCTTTTCTAATTCTCCAAGGTCTGAACGTCCATCTTCCCGTTCCCCAAGCTCCTTTTGAATAGCCTTCATCTGCTCTTGGAGATAAAAATCCCTCTGATGCTTTTCCATCTGCTTCTTAACTCTATCCCTAATGCGTGCTTCCGTCTTAATGATTTCTATTTCGCCTTTCAGATGATTTAAAAGGGTCTCAAGACGTTTTTTCACACTTATGGTGCCTAAAAGCTTCTGTTTAACCTCAAGCTTTAAATTTAAAATGGCGGCTAAACGATCGGAAAGTTCCAGAGGACTTTCCAAAGAAAGAATATTGTTTAATGTTTCTTGGTTTAGCTTTTTGTTGTATTGGGCATACTCTTCCAAAGCCTCTTTACATAATTTGAACAAGGCCTGAGTCTCCACATCCTCCTCTAAAATCTCTTGCATTTCCTCAACTTCTACCGCAAAATATTCCTCTTTCTCTAAATATTTAATAACCCGACCTCTTTTTAAGCCCTCAACCAATACTTTTAAGGTATTATCTGGCAGTCTTACCAATTGTAAAATTTTACATATCGTGCCAATACGATAAATATCATCAGGGGTTGGGTGATCAATCTTGGGATCCTTTTGCGCCGCTAAGAATATTAGTCTGTCCGCTTGGTAGGCCCGATCTATGGCCACAATGCTCTTTGGTCTCCCAATGAATAAAGGTACCGCGGTTTGTGGAAAAACAACAAGTTCCCTCAAGGGCATTAAGGGTAAAACCTTAGTGGAACTTCTAAATTCAAAATCCATATCCTTAACTACCCCCTTTGGCTATTTTAGAATTATAAATTAAGATTGGCCTTTCCTTTTTCAAGACTACCTCCTCAGTGATCACACACTCTTTGACCGCCTCTTTACCTGGAATTTCATACATAATATCCAACATGACCTCTTCCAAAATAGATCTTAACCCCCTTGCCCCTGTTTTTCGCTTATAGGCCATTTCTGCGACCGCTCGTAAAGCTCCATCGGTAAATTTTAGCTCCACCCCCTCCATGGCAAATAACTTCTGATATTGCTTGATTAAAGAGTTTTTGGGCTCTACTAAAATCTTTACCAAGTCATCCACCGATAATTCCTCTAAGGTAGCAATAATTGGTAATCTACCCACAAACTCAGGGATAAAACCAAATTTTATTAAATCTTCAGGTTGAACCTGAGATAGTACCTCCCCAAGGGTTAAATCCTTTACTTTTTTTATTTCCGCCCCAAAACCGATTGATCCTTTCCCCAATCTTCTTTTGATAATTTCTTCAAGCCCTACAAAGGCCCCACCACAAATAAAAAGAATGTTGGTAGTATCAAGACGAATGTATTCCTGCTGAGGATGTTTTCTTCCTCCCTTAGGAGGAATATTTGCTATGGTGCCTTCCAAAATTTTAAGTAAGGCCTGTTGGACACCTTCCCCAGAGACATCTCTAGTAATGGAAGGTCCTTCAGACTTACGAGCAATCTTGTCAATTTCATCTATGTAAACTATTCCCTTTTGTGCTAATTCCACGTCAAAATTTGCTGCCTGTAAAAGGTAAAGAAGTATGTTTTCCACGTCCTCACCGACGTATCCAGCTTCGGTTAAAGGGGTAGCGTCAGCAATAGTAAAGGGAACCTTTAAAAATCGTGCTAAGGTTTGCGCAAGAAGAGTTTTACCCGATCCAGTGGGACCGATTAAAAGGACGTTGGTTTTTTGAATCTCTATCTCTTCATCCTTTTTCATGGGTTTTTCCTGGATAATTCTTTTATAATGATTGTAGACCGCTACCGATAAAATTTTTTTGGCCCTTTCCTGCCCGATAACGTACTGATCAAGATAAGCCTTAATCTCTGAGGGCTTAGGCAGAGTGGTCCTGCTTTCTCTTTCCTCTATTCTTTCATATTCCTCTTCTAAAATTTCATTACAAAGCTCTACGCATTCATTGCATATATAAGCTGAGGCCCCAGCAATTAGTTTTTTAACCTCCCTTTGATTTCTTCCACAAAAAGAACATTTGGGTTCACCTTTAGTCATTTCCCCTCACCCTCTCTTTTAAATAATATATGATCTATTATGCCATATTTTTTGGCTTCCTCGGCGGACATGTAAAAATCTCTTTCCGTATCCTTGGCAATCCTCTTTTTCTCTTGACCGGTATGTTTAGCCAAAATTTCATTTAAAATCTCTCTAAGACGCAAGATTTCCTTAGCTTGAATTTCTACCTCCGTAGCTTGTCCTTGAAAGGCTCCCATGGGTTGATGGATCATGATCCTGGAATGGGGTAGAGCATACCTTTTTCCTTTAGCTCCACTAGCTAAAAGCACGGCCGCCATACTGGCAGCTTGCCCCACACAAATAGTACACACATCGGGTTTAATGTACTGCATGGTGTCATAGATGGCTAAACCAGCGGAAACTAAACCCCCTGGTGAATTAATATAAAGCATGATGTCCTTTTCTGGATCCTCTGCCTCTAAATATAAAAGCTGAGCGATCACTAAATTCGCTACATAATCATCAATGGTTGAACCAAGAAAAATTATTCTTTCTTTAAGTAGACGTGAATAAATGTCATAAGCCCTTTCTGTCCTTCCGGTTTGTTCTATAACGATTGGAATAAAAGGTGACATTCTCAACTCTCCTTAACAATCGGTTTTGAAGTTTCTACCAAAAATTGGAGGGTCCGCTCGGCTAACATTTTCGGAAGGATATTTACCGACAAAATCCTCAAAGCTTCCTCTGGGGAAATTTTCAATCCCTGAATGATTCCTTCCTTCATTTTTTCAATCTCTTCAAGCGGTATTTCAATTTTTTCCAATTCGGCAATCTTCTCTAAAAGAATTTCTTCCTTAGCCTGCTTCTCAGCTAAAGGCATTAATTTCTTTTTTAACTGATCCAAAGAGAGGTTTAATTTTTCAAAGCTTATACCATCCTGAGCTAAAGATTCTCTCAGTTGATCAACTAATTGGTAAAATTTTATTTCCACATATCTTTGCGGGACCTCAAAATTAACTTTTTCTAAAATCCTTTCTAAAAGTTTTTCACGATAAAGAAGGTCATTTTTTCTTTTTCTTTCGTTTAAAAGCCTTTCCTTTACCCGTTCGCGTAACTGTTCAACGCTTTCAAACCCTAAATTAGTCTTTTTTATAAACTCATCCGTTAAATCTTCCAATTTCCTCCGATAAATTTCCTTTACCTCAATCTCATATCTAATCTTTTTCCCTGCTAAAAGAGGGTTTAAGGCATCATCAGGATATTCCACCTCTACGGTTAACTTATCGCCCCTTTTTTTTCCAATAAGTTCCTTTTCCACTTTTTCGTTAAACTCTCCCGTCCCTACATCAACGTATAAAGCCTGAGCCTCATGTCCAGGGACAGGATTTTCCCCATCATAGGCCACAAAACTTATCACCACCGCGTCTCGTTCCTGCACAGAATCGTCCCTAACCTCTTCCAACTCCGAAAAGGAATACCGCAACTCCTCTAAAACCTTCTCCACTTCTTCTTCAGTAATTTCATCCTTTTCCCGTTCAATCTCTAAGCCAAGATAATCTTCCTTTCGCAAATTTATCTCCGGCCTTACCTCTACAAACACGGAATACCTAAAAGGTGTCCCTTCCATAAGGGGATCAAATCTTTCTAAGCGTGGATGAAGAAGAGGTTCAAGATTTTTTTCCTTGATAGCCTTGCCTAAGGTTTCTTCAATTAACCTCTCCACAGCTTTCCCTTCAATCTCTTCTTTAAAAAGTTTTCTTATTAAATAAATCGGTGCTTTACCTTCTCTAAATCCCTTTATTTTTGCTTTTCTTTGATACTCTCTTTCCACTTCCCCAACAATTTTCTTAACCTCTTCCGGAGGTATCTCCACAGTAAGAATCTTTTCTACCGAGCTCCTCTCTTCAACTTCTATTCTCATCCTCCCTCCTCTTATAGAAAATTTCCTTAGGGAAAATTTCCTTTACTTTAACTTACCTTATTTTCTTCTTTTTTACAACTTAGATATTCCTTAAAATTCTCCTTTACGAACTCTATGGCCTCATCCTTAGTTTTAATCTCTCCTTCTAAAAATTTTATTTCAATGGCTTCCATTATCTTGCTAAAGATTGGCCCAGGGCTAAAGCCTAATGCTATGAGATCACTTCCTGTTAGCAGTCTTTCCTTTTTTTCTAACTTAGTCAATTCTTCTTGAAAACCTAAAAGGAGTTGGAAAAATTTCTGCAGTCTTTCTTCATAATCCAATTCCTTTTCTGGCCCTAAACTGGCTAAACTATCCGCCAAACAGACCACAAACAAATCCCAGAGATAGGGCACATCTTTCAACAACCTTCTCTTCGCTCGTACCGTTAAACTCCCGCGCTCAAATTCAGCTAAAAGTTGACAGGGTCGCATATGGTTCTTTACCAAATTTGCTATCCTTTCGGACAAATCCCTTTTAAATCGTAATCTCTTTAATCTTTCTAAAACCAAATCCCTGGAGACCTTTTCGTGTCCATAAAATACAATCCTCTCCTCCGTTTCTTGATAAGTATAGCCTTTTCCAAGATCATGAAAAAGGCTGGCAAGTTTACAAGCAATAATAAATTCCTTAGAATTTCTAACCTCTTTTGGTAAATCCTGTCCAAGGAAACTTTTTGGATCCTGAAGAATAAACTCAGCCATTCTTAAACTTTCAAGCATATGTCCCCAAACATCCAAATGATGAAAACTCGGTTGAGGAACGCCTTTACAGACCTTGATTTCTGGAAATAATACTTCAAGCACTCCATCTTCATCCATCATCTTAAATGCTTCCCAAGATTTAAAAGTTAAAAGAATTATTTCTAACTCATGAAGGATTCTTTCGGCTGGACAGTTTACTAAATCTTGTGCATGTTTAGCAAAAATTTTTCTTGTTTCTTGAGAAATTAGGCCATAATTTTGCGCAAACAATCTATAGCCCCGTAGGATCCGTAAAGGATCCTCAAGAAGATTTTTCTCTGAGATGGCCCGAATAATTCCTTGCTTAAGATCTTGATAACCATGCAAAGGATCTATTAATAAGGGAGTATCCGTAGTCATAAGATCCCTTAAGGAAATACCAAGGGCGTTGAGGGTAAAATCTCTTTCCTTTAGGTCTTCTTCAATAGTTTTCCCTTTAGCTAAACAGACGTCTATGGTAACTTCCTGACTTGTTATCCGATAGATAGCGAATTCTTCCGACAAAACCACTATGGCCCACCCTAACTCCTGGGCCAAAAACTTAGCTACCCTTACTGGGGCCTCAAAGACTACTAAATCTAAATCCTGAAATTCTTTCCCAACTAGGGCATCCCTTATTGCTCCACCTACTATATAAATTTGCTCAAAGATTAATTTATTTAGACTAGCCCAGATCTTTTCCTGAGCTTGGACCTTAAAAAGGGACCTAAATTTTTCCCGAAAATTAATGGGTAAAGGTAGCAAGGTCCCCCCTTAGGTAGGGGGAAAATAGAAATTATTGTTACTGGCTATCCGTGGCTTGACCCTCTGAGAAGGTAATATTTTCTTTTTCCGTTGCCCCTTTCGGAGTATAGAAACCATATTCTTTCTTTTTTCTCTCAATAAATTGATATATTTTTTTTAGTCTTTCCGAACCTTCTTTAGATTTTTTGAAGGTTAGCTTTTCTTCTACTAATTCTATAACAGCTAAAGGAGCAGCATCACCCCTTCTTTCTCCTAGCTTAATAATCCTGGTATAACCTCCAGGTCTATCTAAAAATTTTTCTCTCCAATCTTTAAATAATTTACGCACCACCTCTTTGTCCTGAATGAAGGCTAAAACCCTACGGCGAGATGCTAAATCTCCTTTTTTAGCTAAAGTTATCATCTGCTCAACAAACCTTCTTAACTCCTTAGCTTTAGCCAAGGTAGTAACAATTCTTCCATGCTTCAAAAGATCCTTTGCTTGATTTCTCATGATCGCAAGAGTATGTTCTGAATCCCTGCCAAACCTTCGACTTACCTTCCTATGTCTCATTTCTTACCTCCTCTTTACTCCACCACACGAGGTGGTTTCCAATTAAGGTCTTTCATCCCAAGATTAAGATTATACTGCCTCAATTTCTCAATGATTTCATCTAAAGACTTTTTCCCAAAACTTCTAAGACGTAACAGCTCAGATTCTGAATACTTAACTAATTCTCCCACATAATTAATCCCTGCTGACTTTAAACAATTATAAGCCCTTCCCGAAAGCTCAAGTTCTTCTATGGTCATATTAAGAACACTACAAAGATTGACTAAATCTCCCGAAGTTTTGGTGGCTTCGGGAACAGTTATCTCCCCAGTAAAAACCATAAATTGTTCAATAAGGATCTTGGCAGCCTGTATGAGGGCTTCCAATGGTTCAATAGTTCCATCCGTCCAAATTTCTAAAACTAAACGATCATAATCGCTACTCTTTCCTACCCTGGCTTGAGTAACCGTAAAATTTACTCTGGTTATAGGAGAGAATATTCCATCAACCAAAATTACACCTGGTTCATAATCTTTCTTATATTCTATAGGTACATAACCACGCCCACGCTCTATGGTTAACTTCATGTTGATTTGACCATCCGAAGATAGGGTAAGAAGATGATGACCCGGATTTGCTACTTCTCCCACTCCATCTGGCAAGACAATATCTCCAGCCTTTACTTCTCCAGGCCCAGTTTTTTTAATTGTCCCAATATAAGGACCTTCTCCATTGAGTTTAAATCTCACACCCTTCAAATTCAAAATTATTTCGGTACAATCCTCAATTACTCCGGGCAGGCTAACAAATTCATGGGGCGCCCCTTCAATTCTCACTTCAGTTATGGCATATCCAGCGATGGATGATAACAAAACCCTCCTTAAAGCATTTCCAATAGTGATACCAAACCCCCTCTCCAAAGGCTCCACAATAAACTTACCATAATAGGGTGGTTGACTATCCTCATGTAACCTAAAACCATCTGGCTTTATCAATTCAATGGGTTTTTTCATAACCCTCAACCCCTAAGATGTTTTCTTCAAACTTTAAATTACTTTACCGGGAGTAAAACTCAATAATATAACTTTCCTGGATAGGCATTGTAATATCTTCACGAGTTGGCAATGCCTTGATCCTCCCCTTAAAATTCTCAGGATCAATTTCTAACCAAGATGGAATACCTCTTTGAACCCTTGCTTCTAAATTTTCCTGCACATGAGCATTTAACCTAAATTTTTCCTTTAGCTCAATCACATCTCCAACCTTCACTAAATAAGAAGGAACATCTACGCTTTTTCCATTCACCAAAATCCAGCCATGATTCACAATTTGTCTAGCTTGAGCGCGAGAAGAAGCAAAACCAAGGCGATAAACCACATTATCAAGTCTACGCTCTAAAAGTTGTAAAAGATTATGGCCAGCCTGACCCTTCATCTTAATGGCCATCTCATAGTACTTTCTCATCTGCTTTTCCGAAACTCCATAAATCCTTTTTACCTTCTGTTTTTCCCGTAAACGAACCCCGTAATCAGAAAGTTTAACCCTTAATTGGACTGGCCCATGTTGTCCAGGTGGATAACTCCTTCTTTCAAAGGAACATTTATCCGTATAACAACGCTCTCCCTTTAGAAAAAGTTTTCTTCCTTCCCTTCTACATAATCTACATCTGGCACCTGTATATCTTGCCACTTTAATACCTCCTTATTTATTCTATACCCTTCTCCTTTTAGGAGGCCGACATCCATCGTGCGGAATTGGAGTAACATCCTTAATCAAAATCACCTTCAACCCCGACCCTTGCAAAGCCCTTAAGGCTGCTTCACGTCCTGGGCCTGGTCCTTTTACATAAACCCAAACCTCCTTTAAACCATAAGCTTGAGCCTTCTTTAAGGCGCTCTGCATAGCCAGCTGAGCGGCATAGGGTGTTCCTTTTCTAGTGCCCTTAAAACCTTCCGTGCCACCGCTAGCCCAACACAAAACATTTCCCTGACGATCAGTGATGGTCACAATAGTATTGTTAAAGGTTGCATGAATGTGAACAATTCCCTCACTTACTGTTTTTTTTATCTTCTTTTTCTTGGTCCGTGCTTTGGCCATCTCCTAACCTCCTATTTCTTACGCCTTAAAGAACCAGGACGAGGTCCTTTCCTAGTCCGTGCATTAGATCTTGTCTTTTGACCCCTAACTGGTAAACCAATCTGATGCCTTAGCCCCCGATAACAACCAATACTGATCAACCGCTGAATATTTTGTCTTACCTCTTTCCGCAAATCTCCTTCAACCTTGTATTCCTTTTCTATAATTTGTCTAATTCTGTTAATTTCTTCCTCCGTAAGATCCTTCACCTTTTTGAACCAATCTATTCCAGCCCGAGTACAAATTATCTGAGCCTGAGTTCTGCCAATCCCATAGATATAGGTCAGGGCAATTTCAACCGGTTTTTTTTCTGAGATATCCACTCCTGCAATCTTTGGCATAAATTACCTCCTAACCTTGCCTTTGCTTATGCTTTGGTATTTCACAAATAACTCTTACTACACCCTTTCTTTTAATAATCTTACACTTATTACATCTCTTTTTTACGGATGGGCTCACCTTCATATTATTTCTCCCTCCCTGTTTCCCAATCTTTTTTGCTGCCCCGATAGATTATTCTTCCTCGGGTCAAATCATAGGGCGATAATTCTACCACAACTGTATCTCCTGGCAAGATCCGAATATAGTGAACCCGCATCTTCCCAGAAATGTGGGCTAAAATGGTATGCCCAGTTTCTAATTCAACCCTAAACATAGCATTTGGCAAGGCTTCAACTACTTTCCCCTCTAATTGAATAACGTCTTCCTTGGCCATACCCTCCACCTATATCCTTGATAAGATTTCTGGACCATTGGGTGTGATCGCTACCGTATGCTCAAAATGGGCCGATAAACTTCTATCCTTGGTCACAGCGGTCCAGCCATCACTTAAAATTTCAACCTCTTCACTGCCAGCTGAAACCATTGGCTCTATTGCTAAAACCATTCCAGCATCTAATTTTATACCCCTTCCCGCCCTTCCATAATTAGGAACTTCTGGTGGTTCATGTAAGCTTCTTCCAATCCCATGTCCGACAAACTCTTTTATTGGCCTAAACCCATGACTTTCCACATAACTTTGAATAGCATGGGAAATATCCCCAATTTTATTACCTATCCTTGCCTTTTCTATGGCAATATATAAGGCCTCTTCGGTAACCTTTACTAGTCTTTGGGCCATCTCTGAAATCTCTCCCACACCCACCGTCAAAGCTGCATCTCCATAAAAACCGTCAAGAATAGCCCCAAAATCAAAACTAACTATATCACCCTGCCGTAAAACCTTTTCCTGTTTAGGCATCCCATGAACTATCTCTTCATTTATCGAAATACAAAGAGCATAAGGATAACCACGATACCCTTTAAAGGCTGGCTTTACACCCTTCCTTTCACAAAGTTCTAAAGCATACTCCTCAAATTCGTAGGCACTCTTACCCGCCTTTACTTCATCTTTAAGAGCAAGCAAAATTTCCATCACAATGCCATTTACCCTACGCATCATCTCAATCTCATCTCTACTTTTCAGGATGGGTCTTGCTACCCTCAACAATTCCTTAGGCCTTACCCTCAAGGATGGAAAGCAATTCCTTAGTGATCTCTTCTATCGTCTTACTACCATCAATCTCTCTTAAAATTCCCTTTTTCTGATAATATTCAATTAAAGGGGCAGTCTGTTCGTGATAGACCTTAAGCCTGTTACGCACCGTTTCCTCGTTGTCATCTGCTCTTTGATAAAGCTCACCCCCACAAACATCACATTTACCCTCTACCTTGGAAGGCTTATACTTAATATGATACATCATACCACAAGATTTACAGGTTCTTCTTCCCGTTAAGCGCTCCACTAATAGCTCATCAGGAACCACTAAGGCTAATGCAAAATCAAGCTTCCTCCCCATTTCCGCAAGCATCTTGTCTAAAGCCTCAGCTTGGGCTACCGTTCTCGGAAATCCATCCAAAATAAACCCTTTCTGACAATCAGACTGTTTTAATCTTTCTTTAACCATCCCAAGGATGACCTCATCCGGCACAAGCTGACCCTTATCCATGTATTCCTGTGCCTTTTTTCCAAGCTCTGTCCCCTTAGCCCGATGCTCGCGCAACATATCCCCTGTAGAAATTTGCGGTATCCCATACTTTTCTATCAAAATTTTAGCTTGCGTACCCTTCCCTGCCCCTGGTGGCCCTAAAAAAACTAAATTCATTTTCCACCCCCTCTTATTATTTTGCCTTTATTCTTGCTTGTTTAATAAAAGCTTCATATTGACGGCTTAAAAGATGAGCCTCTATTTGTCCAATTAAATCAAGCGAGACCCCCACGGCGATCAATAGGGATGTCCCCCCAAAATAAAAGGGAATGTTCATCTGGAAGACTAAAAAATTCGGAAGAATACAAATAAAAACAAGATATAAAGCCCCTATGAGGGTAATCCTCGTTAAAACTTTTTCCAAAAATTCCTCTGTTTGTCTTCCTGGCCTTAGCCCAGGAATAAAACCTCCCCATTTCTTCAAATTATCAGCTACCTCTTTGGGATTAAAGATGACTGCAGTATAAAAATAACTGAAAAAGATGATTAATACTGCAAAAATTAAGTTATAAACTAAGGAACTTGGACTTAAATAACGAGCTAATTCATTAAAAAACATCACCGGCACAAAACTGGCAATTGTAGCCGGAAAGGTTAACACCGAAGAAGCAAAGATAGGTGGAATTACACCGGAAGTATTAATCTTCAAAGGTAAATAGCTAGTTTGCCCTCCTATGAGTTGGCGACCAACCTGTCTTTTGGCATAATGAATGGGGATCCTTCTCTGAGCCAATTCCATAAAACAAGTAAAAGCAAGGATCCCAAAAAGAAGGATAAGGATTAAAATTAAAGCAAAAAAGGAAAATTCACCAGTTTGGATAAATTTAAGAGAGCGTCCTATGGCTGGAAAAATCCCAGCTACAATACCCGCGAAAATTATCATAGAAATACCATTCCCAATCCCGTGTTCGGTCATCTGTTCCCCAAGCCATACTAAAAAAAGGGTTCCCGCTGTCAAAGTAAAGGCCGTAAGAATACGAAATAACATTCCTGGTTCACTAACTACCGGAATTCCTGTAGGCGTGGTCATCCTTTCCAATCCTATCGCCATCCCAAATCCTTGAATAAAGCAAATAAGAACGGTTAAATACCGAGTATAATAGGCAATCTTCCTTCTTCCTTCTGGTCCCTCCTTATAATATTCCTTTAAATTGGGGAAAACTACGGTCAGCAATTGCATAATGATGGAGGCACTTATATAAGGCATAACCCCGAGAGCACAAACGGAAAATCTTCGCAAAGCCCCACCGGAAAAAATATCAAGAAATCCAAAAAGGGTCCCACTGGCCCTTTGAAAGAGCTCATAAAAAGCCTCCGTATTAATGCCTGGGGCTGGAATATGAATGGCTAATCGATAAATAGCCAATCCTAAAAAAAGATAAAAAAGCCGTCTTTTAAGCTCTGGAATATTAGCTAAATTTAAAAGACCTTCTCTACCGTTCACTACGAATTAGCCTTATATCTTTCTTATACACTTGGAAATTTTTTTAACAGTTCTACCCTACCACCAGCTTTTTCTATTTTTTCCTTGGCCTTTTTTGAGATGGCATGAACCTTAACAATTAAAGGAAGATCAATCTCACCATCTCCTAAAACTTTGATCAAGCATCCCTTTCCTTTTATCAACCCTTTGGCCCTTAAAGAAGCTTCATCAACTACTTCATTAGGCTGAAATTTTTTGGCTAAATCCTCCACATTTACTATCGCATACTCTACTTTAAAAATGTTCTTAAAGCCTCTCTTAGGGGCCCTTCTAATGATGGGTGTTTGTCCACCCTCAAAATAGGGCCTGATATCAAGCCCAGTTCTAGCCTTTTGCCCTTTATGGCCTCGGCAGGAAGTCTTACCATGTCCTGATCCGTGTCCCCTGCCTACCCTTTTTTCTCTATGTTTTGCACCATAAAAAGGCTTCAACTCTGATAGAGTTATAATCTTATCCATGTTCCTCCTCCACCCCAACCAAATGACTAACCTTCCTTAACATGCCTCTTATTTCAGGAGTATCATCCCTAAGGACGCTCTGGCCAATCTTTTTTAAACCCAGTCCCTTTAAAGTTTCCCGTTGTTTAGGATTCCACCCAAAAATACTTCGCTTGAGAGTGATCCTTAATTTCTTCATCTCCGAACCCTCTCTGCAATTTCTTCTACACCTTTCCCCTTTTTCTTAGCTACATGGTCTACGCTCTGTAATTTACTCAAAGCCTTAAAGGTAGCCTTAATTAAATTATGGGGATTGCTGTTCCCTATCCTTTTGGTGACCACATCACTAATGCCTGCAGCCTCCATTATGGCACGCACCGTACCTCCAGCAATAACTCCTGTTCCAGAAGGTGCGGGCCGTAAAATAATTTTAGATGCCCCAAATTTTTCCTCAATCCTGTGGGGGATGGTACCATTCACTATGGGAACTTCTATCATACTCTTTTTAGCCTTTTCAATTGCTTTCCTTATAGCATCGGGCACTTCCGGAGCTTTTCCTAAAGCATATCCTACTTTACCATGGCCATTTCCAACCACTACTAAAGCAGCAAATCTTAACTTTTTCCCCCCCTTGGTAACCTTAGTGACCCTTCTGATCTGAATGATCTTTTCAATCAGTTCTTCACCAACTCGCGCCAAGTTTACACCTCCTTTAAAATTCTAACCCGGCCTCTCTTAATCCTTCAGCTAAAGCTTTAACTCGCCCATGATATTTATAAGCATTTCGATCAAAAACAACCTTAGTGATCCCCTCCTCCTTGGCCTTTTGACCTAGAAGTTTTCCAACCAAACGAGCTACCTCCACCTTTCCTTTTATTTCTCCTTTAGCCCTTAACTCTTCCACTTTTTGCCTCACTTCAGGAGAAAGGGAAGAAAGGGCAACCAAAGTATGCTGAGCAAGGTCATCAATTATTTGCGCATAAATGTGTTTGTGACTACGAAAAACACTAACTCTTGGCCTTTCAGATGTGCCAAAAACCTTTTTTCTTACTCTTAACTTCCTCCTAAGCCTTGCGGAAACCTTTTTATCTGGCCTCATCCCCTCTTTACCCCTTTCTAATTATTATTTCTTACCACCCTTGCCCGTCTTCCCAGCTTTCCGATAAATGATCTCCCCGCTATACCTAATTCCTTTTCCTTTATATGGCTCGGGAGGTCTTAAATCTCTTATTTTTGCCGCAACCTGTCCAATAACTTCTTTATCAATTCCTTCAAGGATTATCCTAACCTGTACATCTCCTGTCCCTCTTTCAACCTTGGCGCTAACTCCTGGTGGTAGTTTAAAATTAATTGGATGTGAATACCCTAAAGAAAAGACTATCTCATCCGACCCCTTGAGCTCTGCTTTATATCCTAAACCAACTATCTCAAGGGATTTGCTAAAGCCTTTCGTCACCCCTACAACCATATTATTTAACAAAGCTCGGGCTAAACCCTGAAAGGCCTTGGCTTTATTCTTTAACTTCTTTTGGGGAGCCTCCATTTCTACCTTAAGAAGATTTCCTTCCTGAGTTACCTTAACTAAGGGAGGAAGCTTTTTCTGTAATGTCCCTTTTGGCCCCTGAACAGTCACTATTCCCTCATCATTTATCTCAACTTTCACTTGAGGTGGTAATTCTATCGGTTTCCTTCCAACCCGTGAAAGCTCTCCCATGGTCTATCTCCTTTACCAAATTTCACAAATCACTTCACCACCAAGTCGTCTTTTCCTGGCTTCATGGTCCGTCATTAATCCCTGTGAGGTGGAAATTATAGCTATTCCTAAACCATCTAAAACCCTCGGTAGTTCCCGGCAACTACGGTAAATCCTTCTTCCAGGCTTACTTATCTTCCTTAGCCCAGCTATAACCGGCCTTTTCTTTTCATCATACTTAAGAATGACCTCTATTTTTGATTGAGGCCTCTCCTCTATGACCCGATAATCCTCTATATATCCCTCTTCTTTTAAGATTCTTATGATCTCTAATTTTAGTTTAGAGCCAGGAATAAGAACGCTTGTCTTCCTGGCAATCAGGGCGTTACGTATTCTGGTTAACATATCAGCAATAGGATCAGTCATCATAGGCTAAGACCCCCTACCAACTTGCCTTTCTTACACCTGGGATTTTTCCTCCCGAAGCCAACTTGCGAAAACACATCCGGCACAAACCAAAACGCCTAAGGTAAGCACGCGGTCTACCACAGATGCTACATCTGTTCCTCTTTCTAACTTTAAATTTGGGTTCTCTTTTGGCCTTCTCAATTTGAGCTTTTCTTGGCATTTATATTTACCTCCTAAAGGGCATACCCATTTCTTTCAATAAGGCCAAAGCCTCTTCATCGGTCTTTGCTGTAGTGACAATGGTCACACTCATCCCCTTAACCTTTTCTATTTTACTTGCATCTAATTCTGGAAAGATGGTATGATCAGGCAACCCCAAGGTATAATTACCACGACCATCAAAGCCCGATTTAGGTAATCCTTTAAAATCTCTGACCCTTGGTAAAGCCACTTTAATTAGCCTGGTCAAAAAACCATACATTCTCTTCCCCCGAAGGGTTACCATCACCCCTATAGGCATTCCCTTCCTAAGCTTAAATCCCGCAATAGACTTCCTAGCCCGACAGATCTTTGGCTTCTGTCCTGTAATTAAAGCTAATTCCTCTAAGGCCTGATCAATAATCTTAGGATTTTGCGTGGCCTCCCCTAAACCCATATTCACCGTAATTTTTTCAATCTTAGGAATCTGATAGATATTTTTATAACCAAACTTCTCCTTCAATCTTTCCTTCACTATCCTTTGATAATACTCTCTCAAATCCATCGCCACCTACTCCTTGGGTTCAATAATTTCTCCACATTTTTTACATACCCTAACCTTACTGCCATCATCTAAAAACTTTTTAGCGGTCTTAACCCCTCTTTTGCACTTAGGGCAATAAAGCATAAGATTAGATACATGAACCGGAGCGGGTTTTTCCACTATACCCCCAGAACTATAAGGGGTAGGCTTTAAATGCCTTTTTACAATGTTTACCCCCTCAACAACCGCCCTACCCCTCCTTGGGAAGACCTGCAAAACCTTTCCTATTTTTCCTTTATCCTTCCCCGAAATTACCACCACCATATCGTTTTTCTTAACATGAACCTTAGCCTCGTGAGGCTTTGGTAAACCTCTATTCTTTCCCCGCTTAATCATCCTTCAACCCTCTCTCTATAGTACTTCCGGTGCTAAGGAAATGATCTTCATAAATCCCTTAGCCCTGAGCTCTCTTGCCACCGGCCCGAATATTCTTGTCCCTATGGGCTCTTTATATTGATTAATAAGCACCGCCGCATTCTCATCAAACTTAATAGTTGTACCATCTGGTCTCTGCACTTCCTTTTTCGTCCGGACAATGACCGCCCTAACCACATCTCCCTTCTTAATCTTAGAATTAGGTAAGGCCTCTTTTACCGAAGCCACAATAACATCTCCTACTGATCCATACTGTCTTCCAGGACCACCAAGCACTCTTATACAAAGTAATTCTTTCGCCCCTGAATTATCAGCCACATTAAGATAGGTCTGTTGGCGAATCATTCGGCCTCACCTCCTCCTTCTCCAACTTCCCTGCTCAAAATCTTAGCTTTCTCTAAGATCTTTTTTACCCTCCATCTCTTTCGCCGCGAAAGTGGCCTGGTTTCTTCAATTAATACCTTATCCCCAACCTTACATTCATTATCCTCATCATGAGCTAAATATTTCTTCCTTCTCCTTACAAACTTTTCATAAAGGGGATGTCTTACCATAGTTTCTACTAAAACCACCACTGTTTTATCCATCTTATCCGAGACAACCGTTCCTATAAACTCTTTCCTCTTACCCATGGAGCTTCCCCTATCCTTGTTTTATAGCTCTATCCTTTTCATTTAAAATCGTCAAAACCCTTGCAATATCCCTTTTTACTTCTCTTATTCTCATCGGATTTTCCAATTTATGAATGCTCTTTTGAAATCTTAGATTAAACAACTCTTCCCTCAATTTGGATAATTTTTCTTTTAACTCGGGAATGGATAACTCTCTAAGTTCTTTAGCCTTCATTTAGAGCTCCTCCCGACTCACTATTTTACACTTAAAGGGAAGTTTCGCTGCCGCAAGCCGTAAAGCCTCCCTAGCAACCTCAGGCGCCACTCCCGAAATTTCATAAACTATAGTCCCCGGCTTAACTACCGCTACCCAACCTTCAACCGACCCTTTACCTTTACCCATCCTAGTCTCTGCAGGTTTCTTAGTTATTGGTTTATCAGGAAAAACCCTAATCCAAATCTTAACCCCTTTCCGAGCTGTTCTCACAATTGCTACACGGCCAGCCTCTATTTGTTGAGATGTCAGCCATCCCCCTTCTAAAACCTTTAAGCCATAATCTCCAAAAGCTAAACTATAACCTCGCGAAGCCTTCCCTCTTACCCTTCCCTTTTGTTGCTTTCTATACTTTGTTTTTTTAGGCTGCAGCAACATATCCCTACCTCACTTTTTAAATTATAATCTTCTCTTGCCCTGACTTCTCGGGCAAAACCTCTCCCTTGAAGATCCAGACCTTTACTCCAATTGTACCATATTTAGTAACCGCAACCGCATATCCATAATCTATATCAGCCCTTAATGTCGCAAGGGGAACCCTTCCCACCCTATACCATTCACTACGAGCTATTTCCGCACCGCCAAGCCTCCCTGAACACTCAATTTTTACCCCCTGAGCTCCATAGCGCATAACTAAAGCTACCGCCCTCTTCATAGCCCTCCGAAAAGAAACCCTCTTTTCTATCTGCTGTGCCACATTTTCAGCCACAAGTTGGGCCTCAAGCTCAGGCCTCCTTACTTCCTCAACAGAAACTTCTATCTCTCTATCCTTAAACTGTTTTTGCAATTCGGATTTTATTTTTTCTATTTCCGCCCCCTTCTTACCAATTACAATACCAGGCCGAGCCGAATGAATAATTATCTTGACTGCATTCCCAGCCCTCTCAATCTCTATTTTAGGTATTCCCGCATGGTAATATTTACTCTTTATATAGTTTCTAATTAAATAATCTTCATACACAAATTTGGGAAATTCTCCTGATTTTGACACCCATCTTGAATCCCAAGTCCGAGTAATACCTATTCTAAGTCCTCTTGGATCTACTTTCTGCCCCAAGGCTTACCTCCTTTTCATTCTTTCGGGAGTTTCTTCAACTTCAATGGTAATATGGCTCATCCGCCTAAGAATACGACTTGCCCTACCCCATCCACGAGGCCATATCCTTTTTAATCTTGGTCCCTCATTAACATAAGCTTTAGCTATGTATAAACGGTCAGGATCCATCCCATAGTTATTTTCCGCGTTCGCTACCGCCGAAAGTAAAACCTTCTTAATAATCCGGGCCCCTTTCTTGGGTAAAGTATTCAAAATATTTAAGGCCTCCTCCACCTTCTTGCCACGAATCGTATCTATTACTAATCTTGCTTTGTAAGGAGATATTAATACGTATTTAGCAGTTGCTTTGGCTCTCAAGGTTTACCTCCTTTACTTCTTCTTTACGCCCTTAACCTTTCCTTTATCCGCAGGGTGTCCTTTAAAAGTCCTCGTGGGGGCAAATTCACCTAATTTATGCCCAACCATATTTTCGGTCACGTAGACAGGTATAAACTTATGACCATTGTGCACCGCAAAGGTCAAACCAACCATTTCGGGGATAATGGTGCTCCTTCTACTCCAAGTTTTAATGGGTCTTTTATCTCCCGTTTCCCGGGCCTTTAGAACTTTTCTCATCAAATGCTCATCAACAAAAGGGCCCTTCTTTTTAGATCTTGGCATTTCTAATAACCCCCTTCTATCCCTTACGTCTCTTAATTATAAATTTATCTGAAGACTTTTTACTCCTAGTCTTAAGCCCCTTACATAATTGTCCCCAAGGAGAACAGGGATGCCTTCCCCCATGGGTCTTACCTTCACCACCACCTAAGGGGTGATCCACAGGATTCATCGCTACCCCTCTTACATGAGGCCTCCGGCCTAACCACCTTCTCCGTCCTGCTTTCCCTATAATGATATTTTCCCACTCCAAATTTCCTACTTGGCCAATTGTTGCCCGACAGTTTTGATGTACCTTCCTGATTTCGCCAGATGGTAATCTTAAAATAACATAATTTTCTTCCTTGCCAAGGATCTGAGCAAAAGCCCCAGCTGATCTTGCTAATTGTCCACCCTTGCCTGGGCGAAGCTCTACATTATGAACCATGGTACCCACAGGAATATTTTTTAAAGGAAGGGCATTACCTATTTTTATTTCCACATTCTCACCCGAAATTACCACATCCCCAACCTTAAGTCCCTCAGGAGCTAAAATGTACCTTTTCTCGCCATCCGCATACTGAAGGAGCGCAATGTTGGCCGATCTATTAGGGTCGTATTCTAAAGCTATAACCTTTGCGGGCACATCATCCTTATCCCTTTTAAAATCTATTATCCGGTATAGCCGTTTGTGTCCACCCCCTCTAAACCTTACCGTAACCCTACCATAATTATTCCTTCCGCCGCTTTGCTTCTTGGGTACTATTAAACTTTTTTCAGGCTCCTTATCACTTAATTCTGGGTTCACTAAAATGGTCATAAAACGACGCCCTGAAGAAGTGGGCTTACATTTTTTTATTGGCATTTTCTATTCTACCCCCTTATAAGGTCTCAAAAAATTCTATGGTTTGTCCTTGGGCCAATCTAACTATGGCCTTCTTCCTTTTTGAGGTGCGTCCTTTAAAACGATAACTTCCTTTAGGTCTTCCTTTAACTGTTATCGTTTGCACATCAAGGACCTTAACCTTAAATAGATCTTCTACAGCTCTCTTAATATCTATCTTGGTAGCTTGAGGATCAACCCAAAAGGTAACTTGATTATTCTTAGCCTTAAGAAACATTGATTTTTCCGTGATTACGGGGCCTAAGATAATGGTCCTTGGATCTTTCATAGCTTTATCTCCTCAGTCTTTCTTCAATTTTGGGAAGAGCAGCTTGTTCTATGATCAGGGTGTCATGATTCAACACATCATAAACGTTAAGCCCAGCTACCGCCAAAACTTTTACTTTAGGCAAGTTTCTTGCAGAAGCTTCAAGAACTTTATTCCTTTCTGCAACGATAATTAGCGCCGAGCTTGTAGAGATATTGTCTAAATAGGTTACTATTTCTTTAGTCTTTGGCTTGTCAAAATTAGGAAGTTCGGTAGCCACGTATAAATTTCCAGTTAAGGCTCGGGAGGATAAAGACATTTTTAGTCCAAGTCTTCTTACTTTTTTATTCAATTTGAATTCATAACTACGCGGTTTTGGTCCATGCACCACTCCACCACCTACCCATTGGGGTGCTCGGATAGAACCCTGTCTTGCCCTTCCGGTATGCTTTTGGGTCCAGGGTTTTCTCCCCCCACCTCTAACTTCCCCTCTGGTTTTGGTACAAGCCGTGCCAGCGCGCCACTTTGCCATCTGCCAGCGCACTACCTCATGGAGCAGGCCTATTTTTGGTTCAACGCCGTATATATCCTCAGGAAGATCTATTTCCCCTACTGTTTTACCCGTAGTATCTACTAGTTTAGCCTTAACTTCACCCATATTCATTCCCCTTCTAAACTATTTAAAATAAATCATCACATAACCATTCGTCCAACCAGGCACTCCACCTTTAACCAAAAGAAGGTTCTTTTCCGGGATGACATCAACTATGGTTAAATTTTTAATTGTTACCCTTTCATTTCCATAATGACCAGCCATTTTTTTTCCTTTTATAACCCTACCTGGAAAGGTATTTGCCCCACTTGAACCTCTTTTTCTATGTACCTTCTTAGCACCATGGCTCATGGGTTGTCTTTGAAAGTTCCACAATTTAATTACCCCCGTAAAACCACGCCCTTTAGTTGTTCCCGTAATATCAACCTTCATTCCCTTCTCAATCGGGATATCCCTTAATGAAATATATTGACCTGGTTTAAAAGAAGTTGGATCCTCAATCTTAAATTCTTTAAGCATATAAAAACCTATCTCTAAACCAGCTTTTAAAAAATGACCAATCATGGGCATGGAGAACTT
The DNA here is from genome assembly GCA_037443245.1 of Caldimicrobium sp. Lineage (GTDB taxonomy): Bacteria > Desulfobacterota > Thermodesulfobacteria > Thermodesulfobacteriales > Thermodesulfobacteriaceae > WYEG01. Next base: position 37,441 of record JBBIOT010000005.1, on the reverse strand, counting down.
AGTTAACTTCTTTTCCTTAAACCCTAATTGTACGGCATTATATCCGTCTTTTTCCTTAGTTTTAACTTGCACTACAGCCCATGGTCCAGCCTCTAAAACCGTAACCGGAATTGCATTTCCTTCTTCGTCAAAAATCCGGGTCATCCCCAATTTTTTTCCCAGGATGCCTTCAATTTTCATTGCTCTCACTCCTCTTTAAGTCTTAATCTCCACTTCCACACCAGCTGGTAATTCAAGTTGTATCAAGGCATCTATGGTCTGTTGAGTTGGCTCGTATATTTCAATCAATCTTTTATGTTCTCTTATCTCAAATTGCTCCCGAGAATTTTTATCAATATGAGGGGAACGTAAAACGGTCCAACGACTAATTTTTGTTGGTAAAGGAATAGGTCCCACTACCTTGGCTCCAGTCTCCCTTGCGGTACTAACAATCTTAACCACGGAACGATCAAGAACTCGGTGGTCGTAGCTTCTTAATTTAATCCTAATCTTTGGAGAGGCTATCATACTATCAACTCCTCACTTTCTATTCTATAATTTTAGTAACCACACCAGCTCCTACAGTCCTTCCACCTTCCCTAATCGCAAACCTCAATCCCTCCTCCAACGCCACAGGCTTGATCAACTCCACCTCAAGCTCCACATTGTCCCCAGGCATCACCATCTCCACTCCCTCAGGTAACTTCACTACCCCTGTCACATCCGTCGTCCTAAAATAAAACTGCGGCCTGTACCCATTAAAAAACGGTGTATGCCTACCTCCTTCCTCCTTCTTCAAGACATATACCTCAGCCTTAAACTTCATATAAGGCCTTATACTCCCAGGCTTCGCCAATACCTGCCCCCTCTCCACATCATCCTTACCTACACCCCTCAATAACACCCCTACATTGTCCCCAGGTAACGCCTCATCAAGTATCTTCCTAAACATCTCTATACTCGTCGCCACCGTCTTCACCGTAGGCCTCAAACCCACTACCTCCACCTCATCTCCTGGCCTCAATACCCCCCTCTCCACCTTGCCCGTCACCACCGTACCCCTACCACTTATACTAAATACATCCTCAACCGGCATCAAAAACGGCTTGTCCACCTCCCTCACCGGCTCAGGTATATACTCATCCATCGCCTTCATTAACTGCCATATCGCCCCACACCACTGACACTCCTCCTTCCCACAACCACACTCAAGCGCCTTCAACGCACTACCCCTCACCACCGGAACCTCATCCCCAGGAAATCCATACTTGCTCAATAACTCCCTCACCTCAAGCTCAACTAAATCCAATAACTCCGCATCATCTAACATGTCCACCTTGTTCATAAACACCACTATCGCCGGCACATTCACCTGCCTCGCCAATAACACATGCTCCCTAGTCTGCGGCATAGGCCCATCCGTCGCCGCCACCACCAAAATCGCCCCATCCATCTGCGCCGCCCCAGTAATCATGTTCTTTATATAGTCCGCATGCCCAGGACAATCTATATGCGCATAATGCCTCCTCTCACTCTCATACTCCACATGCGCAAGCTGAATCGTTATCCCCCTAGCCTTCTCCTCAGGCGCCTTGTCTATCTGATCAAAAGGTATCCAGTGCGCTAAACCCCTCGTCGACAAAACCCTAGTCATCGCACTCGTCAACGTCGTCTTACCATGATCAATATGCCCTATCGTCCCCACATTCAAATGCGGCTTCTTCCTCTCAAATTTCTGCTTAGCCATCCCTATACCCCCAAATAAAATTTTCCTATCCCTTAGACTTCTTAATAATCTCTTCTGCTAAATGGGAAGGTACCTTATCATAATTAGAAAATTGCATCACAAAAGTACCTCTACCCTGGGTTAAAGAACGCAGGGTGGTAGCATACCCAAACATCTCTCCCAAAGGAACTAGAGCCCTTATAACTTTTACATTACCCCTAATATCCATTCCTTCAACTTTACCACGTCTTGAGGAAATATCACCTAAGACTTCACCTAAATACTCATCGGGGACCACAACCTCAACCTTCATGATAGGCTCAAGAAGAACAGGAGAAGCCTTGCGACAGGCTTCCTTAAATCCTAAAGAGCCAGCGATCGCAAAGGCAAGATCTGAGGAGTCTACCTCATGATAACTTCCATCAACCAGCCTTACCTTCACATCAATCACCGAATAGCCAGCTAAAACACCCTCTTGTGCAGCCTCTCGCACTCCTTTCTCAACGGATGGAATAAATTCTTTAGGAATAACCCCACCTACAATTTCAGAAACAAATTCTATACCTTTCCCAGGATTAGGCTCTACAATAAGTTTTACATGACCATACTGTCCTCTTCCACCTGTCTGTCTTATGTATTTACCTTCAGCCTCAGCTTTGGTAGTAATTGTTTCTTTGTAGGCCACTTCTGGTTTACCTACATTTACCCCAACTTTAAACTCCCGCACTAACCTATCCACAATAATCTCCAAATGAAGTTCTCCCATCCCCCAAATTAGGGTCTGTCCAGTTTCATGATTGATGGTGACCCTAAAGGAAGGATCCTCTAAAGCAAGTTTTTGTAAAGCTAAAGAAAGTTTTTCTTGATCAGCTTTAGTCTTTGGCTCCACCGCTACGGAAATAACTGGCTCAGGAATTTCAAGTTTTTCAAGTTCAATAGGATGAGCTTCATCACAAAGGGTATCTCCAGTAGTTGTATTTCTTAAACCAAGAGCGGCCACTATATCACCACAGATGGCTCCGGTAATTTCCTCCCTTTGATTAGCATGCATCCTCACAAGTCTACCGATCCTTTCTTTTTTTCTCTTAGTAGAATTGTAAACACTCATCCCCGACTCAATTCTTCCCGAATATACACGAAGGAAGGTAAGAGTACCCACATAAGGATCAGTCATAATCTTAAAAGCAAGGGCCGCAAATGGGGCGTCAGGATCGGTAGGTCTTTCTATAATTTCACCAGTGTCAGGATTGATCCCTTTTACCGCTGGAATATCAAGGGGTGAAGGTAAATAATCAATAATAGCATCAAGAAGAGGTTGTATTCCTTTATTCTTAAAGGCCGATCCACAGAGAACGGGCACTAACTTAAATGAGCAGGTAGCCTCTCTGATAGCCTTTCTTATTTCTTCAGGTGAAATGTCTTGTCCCTCAAGATACTTCTCCATGATTTCATCATTAACATCCGCTAGCTTCTCGAGCATCATAATCCGATATTCTTCAGCCTTGTCCCTCAAGTGAGAAGGAATCTCTTCATAATGAAATTTAGCTCCTAAAGTTTCTTCTTCCCAAACAATAGCTTTCATTTCTATAAGATCTACTACACCTATGAAGGAATCTTCAGCCCCGTATGGTATTTGAATGGGTAAAGGATTGGCCCCAAGCCTATTCTTCATTTGCTCAATAACAGCTTCAAAGTTCGCCCCTACCCTATCCATCTTATTGATAAAAGTGATCCTGGGAACCTTATACTTGTCAGCCTGTCTCCACACTGTTTCTGATTGAGGCTCCACTCCACCTACCGCGCAGAAAATTACTACCGCCCCGTCTAAAACCCGTAAACTTCTTTCCACTTCAATAGTAAAATCAACATGGCCAGGAGTATCTATAATATTAATACGGTGTTTTCTCCAAAAGGTGGTAGTACAAGCAGAAGTAATGGTAATACCTCTTTCCTGTTCCTGGATCATAAAATCCATAACCGCTGTACCTTCGTGTACTTCCCCTATCTTATATGTCTTACCCGTATAATAAAGGATCCTTTCAGTGGTTGTAGTTTTCCCAGCGTCAATATGGGCTACTATACCAATGTTTCTTGTAGTCTGGAGAATTTTTAACTCTTCTGGCTTCATCCCCTCACCCTACGCTTAATTTTATCAAAATAATAAATAAAAAATCCTCCAACTCTTGTTTTTTGATTTACCTAAAGAGTATTTAAATTAGTTAAAAATTACCACCTAAAATGGGCAAAAACCCGATTAGACTCGGCCATCCGATGGGTGTCGTCTCTTTTCTTTATGGCTCCTCCCTTTTCATGATAGGCATCCCAAAGCTCATTGGCTAATCTTTCTACCATTGTTTTTTCTGAGCGCTCTCGAGCTGCCTTAATAATCCATTTAATGGCTAAGGATATTTGCCGTTCAGGTCTTACTTCCACTGGAACTTGATAGTTAGCACCACCTACTCGCCGAGATCTTGTCTCTATTAGGGGCTTTGCCTTTTCCACTGCAGCCTCAAATATCCTTAAGGGGTCTTCTTCAGGTGCTTTTTCCCTTAATTTTTCTAAAGCTCCATAAAAAATTTTACGAGCTACCGATTTTTTACCATCCCACATCAAATTGTTAATAAACTTAGCAACCAATACACTACCAAATTTAGGGTCAGGAGGTATTTCCCGTTTAGGAACCGGTCCTTTTCGTGGCATAGCTTATTACCCCTTCTTTTCTATGATTTTGGTTTTGGGGTCCCATATTTGGACCGAGATTTTCGACGATTTTGCACACCGGCAGCGTCAAGGGCCCCTCTAATAATCTTATATCTAACCCCGGGTAAATCCCGGACCCTCCCTCCTCTTACCAAGACTACCGAGTGTTCCTGAAGGTTATGGCCAATTCCTGGAATATAAGCGGTAATTTCAATGCCATTGGTTAGTCTCACCCTGGCCACTTTCCGTAATGCGGAGTTTGGTTTTTTGGGGGTCACCGTATAAACTCTTACACAAACACCCCGCTTCTGAGGATTACCCTGCAAAGCGGGTGCCTTAGAGCGCTTTTCTTTCTTTTTTCTTCCATACCTTACCAACTGGTTAATGGTTGGCATTTTTTTCTTCTCCTCCCATGAATTTGACAAGCCCTTTATATACAACTTTTTCAGGACTTGTCAAGAGGGTTTAAAGTTCTGCCAAGGCCTTTATTAAGTCTGTTGCTGAGACCACCCCTACCGGGACATATTTTCCCGTAGATGAAGGACTTACAACGATAAGACGATGGACCCTATGGGCTAACATCTTACGAGCTGCTTCGGCTAAGTTAGCTTGACCATCAATAGTATAGGGTTTAGGGCAGAGCAAATCCTCGGTAGTTTTGTCCCAGATATTAGGACCGTATTTTTTTAATCCCGAAATAACATCCGTCTTACTAATAATTCCCATAAACTCACCATTTGGAGCCACAACAATCAATGCTGAAACCTTTGCTTCTAAAAAGGTACTAATAATCTCTTCAAAATTAGCATTAAGACCAATCGTATAGAGGGTCCTACTCATTACCTCGGATACTTTTTTTTCTAATAAGACCATCTTAATTCCTCCTCATTTTTTATTATTTTATTTAACACTTTTTTCCAAAAAATAAAAAGGTATATTTTTATAATATGAGCACCCTAAGTGAACGAATGAGACCTCAAAATTTTTCTGAATTCTTAGGACAGGACCACCTTTTAGGTGAAGGGCGTATCCTTTGGGTCCTGCGACAAAGGAAAAAACTTTTCTCTTTGATCCTTTGGGGACCTCCTGGTTCTGGGAAAACTACCTTGGCCTATCTTTTAGGTAAAGATCTAAATGCCAATTTTATTTCCTTGAGTGCCGTTGATACTTCAATCAAAGACCTCAAAGAAATAATTTTTCAAGCTAAGAGACTTAAAAAACTTGGCCAAGAAACTATTCTCTTTATTGATGAAATTCATCGTTTTAATAAAGCTCAACAGGCCTTTCTATTACCCCACGTAGAAAAGGGAGAGATCTATTTAATCGGAGCTACCACCGAAAATCCCTCCTTTGAAGTTATCCCGCCTCTTCTTTCTCGAGTGAAAGTTTTAACCTTAAGACCCCTAACTTCTGAGGAGATAAAATGCATCTTAGAAAGGGCTTTAAATGAGGAAAGGGGGCTCAAAAACCAAAAGGTTGCGGTTAAGGATGAAGTTTTGGAATTGATTGCCCTAGCCTCGGAGGGTGATGTAAGGTTTGCCTTAAATGTCCTGGAAATTCTTGTGGAAAAAGCCAAGGCTCAAGGAAAAGAGTGGTTGGAGAAACAGGATCTTACTCCTGAGATTTTGGCAAAGCCCCTTTTTCATGACAAAAGCGGAGAAGAGCATTATAATTTGCTTTCCGCTTTTCATAAGAGCATGAGAGGGAGCGATCCTGACGCAAGCATCTATTGGCTGGTAAGATTGATCAAGGCTGGAGAAGATCCCAGGGTAGTGGCAAGGCGAATTATTGCCTGTGCCGCTGAAGACGTTGGACTTGCTAACCCTTTGGCTTTGGTGCTCGCGATAGCTGCCTACTTAGCCTTTGAAAAATTGGGTTCTCCGGAGGGCGAATTAGCCTTAGCCTTGGCTACGTTATACAATGCCCTTTCCGAAAAGAGTAATTCTGCCTATTTAGCTTTAAAGTCTGCCGAAAGGGAAATAGAAAAAACTGGAGCAAAACCAGTACCCCTACATCTTCGGAACCCGGTTACTAAGCTTATGGAAAATATGGGTTATGGAAGAGAATATTTATACCCTCATGATTTCCCTGGGGCTTTTGTCAACCAAGAATATCTTCCCTCAGACCTTTTCACTACCTCATTTTATAAGCCTTCAGACCGAGGAGAAGAAAGGAAATTGAAAGAAAGGTGGGAAACCCTTTGGGGAAAAAAGAAAAAATACAAGTCCTCTTAAAAACAAATCCTAATCTAAGCATGCTTTCTGGTATTTTCCTTCTTATCATCATTCTTTCTATGGTTTTAGTAATGATCTATTTTTTCCACTTCATGAAACAAAGAATGGAAGAAAACATAGAAAACACTATATCCTTTCTTCAAAGTAGGATCGAAGATTATATAGAACTTTTGGAAACCACTTATAAAATAGAATTTATTCCCGAATTTGGAGAATTAGCGGAAAGTAAAGGTCTTTTAGGGGAATTAATAGATCGTTTGAATGATCCGTTAAAACGGATGAAAGTTCTGGAACTGGGAATTTTTTATCACGGAAGTCCTTTCTTAAGTTGGAATTTACCCCCTTCTTCCCTTAATCTCCAATCTTGCCCTTCAAGCCAAAAAATAGAAGGAAAACGTTTAACCATAATTTGGCCTTTAAAAATGGAAAAAAGAGAGTTCTGTGCCTTAATAACCTTTGATATCAGTTTTTACCTACAGTCCCTTATGGGATTTACCATTTTCCTTTTCCTATTAACTTTGATTAATGTTTTTGCGGTAGTATATTTAAGCTTAAGGGCCCTACAGGCCGAATTCGCTAAACAGGAAGCTCAAAAAAAGGCCCAAGCAGAAAGAGATTTAGCCCTCATCGGACGAATGGCTTCCTCCTTTGCCCATGAGTTAAGAAATAGCCTTAATACCATTTTTCTTCAACTTCAGGCCCAAGGGATCTCTTTAACCCAAAGCTCAATTCATAAAGAATGGCAAAGAATTTTACAATGGCTTGAAGATATCCTTTTCTTCCACAAAGAAATTAACATTAAACCCGAACAGTTCAAAGCGGAAGATCTCCTGTTTGAAATTAAAATGTTTATGGCAGGTTTAAGCCACAAAAAATTCAAATTTGAAGTTTCTTCTCAAGTAGAAGAACTTTGGGGGGATAAATTTTGGTTAAAAAAGGCCTTAGAAAATCTCTTAAAGAATGCCTATGAGGCCCTCCCACCAGAGGATGGATTGATTAGACTTATTCTAAAACAGGAGAACGGAAATTATTCATTAGCGGTTTTTGATAATGGGGAAGCTTTAACGGAAGAGGATAAGATTTTTGAGCCTTTTTTTACAAAAAAAAGAGAGGGTTTCGGTCTTGGACTATATTTAGTTAAAAAAATCGTTGAAGCACATCAGGGAGAAATTAAGATAATAAATCAACCCAACGGGAAAAGTTTTATTATTATTTGGAAGGCCCGATGAAAAAAGGAAGCATCCTCATTGTTGAAGACGACCCGACCCAAAGGGAAATTTTAGAAGAAGTTTTAAAAAAGAAAAAATATTATGTAGAAGGGGTGGGAGGGATCTCCGAGGCTAAAGAAAAATTAGAAAGAAGAGATTTCAACGTAATTCTTTTAGATTATCGCTTGCCCGATGGAGATGGTTTGGATCTTCTGCAGCATATCAAGAAAAATTATCCCTATCTTCCAGTGATTGTGATTACAGCCTATGCCTCCGTTGAACAAGCAGTAGAAGCCATGAAGGCCGGAGCTTATCATTATTTAGCTAAGCCAATTAATTTAGAAGAGCTTAAGATAATTGTGGATAAGGCCCTGGCTGATTATAAACTTGTCCGGGAAGTAGAACTCCTCAAGGAGAGGGTAAAATTTCTTTCTACTCAAGACTTGAAAAAGAGTGAGGAGATTGTGGCAGAAAGTGAGGAGATGAAAAAAATTATTACCCTTGTGAATAAGATTGCAGGAACAGATGCCCCAGTTTTACTTACAGGGGAATCGGGTACTGGCAAGGAGGTTATAGCGCGTTTAATCCATAAGCTTAGCCTTCATCGCGATGGTCCTTTTTTGCAAATCAACTGTGCGGCCATTCCTGAAACTCTGCTTGAGGCTGAACTTTTTGGGTATGAAAAGGGAGCTTTTACGGGAGCTGTGCAAGCAAAACCTGGCCTATTTGAATTAGCAGACCGAGGGACCCTCTTTCTTGATGAAATCGGGGAGATGCCTTTAAATCTTCAGGCCAAGCTATTAACTGTCCTTCAAGATAAGACTTTTAGGCGTTTAGGGAGCCTAAAAGAACTCAAGGTGAATGTTCGTTTAATAGCGGCCACCAATCAAAATTTGGAAAAAATGGTGGAAGAGGGACGATTCCGGGAAGACCTTTTTTGGCGCTTGAATGTGATTAGGATTAATCTTCCACCACTTAGGGAACGCAAGGCTGATATTATACCCTTGGCAGAACTATTTATAAAAAAATTTAACCAAAAATACCGGAAAGAGATCAAAGGCCTTACGCAAGAAGCTGTATCAGCTCTTTTAAGACATAATTTCCCGGGTAATGTGCGAGAATTGGAAAACCGCATAGAAAGGGGTATAATCTTAGCTGAAGATGAATTCCTTACTCAAGAAGATTTGGGCCTTACCCTTGGTGAGTACAAAGGTAGTGATCTTTTGGATAAGTTCCTACATCTACCTTTAGAGGAGGCTGTGGAATTCTTAGAAAAATTACGAATTATGCAGGCTCTTAAAGAGGCAAAAAATGTGAAGGTTAAAGCAGCCGAGCTCCTTGGTATTACCGAAAGGATGCTGCGCTACAAAATGGAAAAGTATGGTCTTGGAGGATAAGGATGATGAGTACTCTTGCTAAGGTTGATCCAGAAATTTACTCCCTCATTGAACAAGAGATTGACCGCCAGGAGTATCAATTAGAAATGATAGCTTCAGAGAATTTAGCTTCCCCTGCGGTGATGGAGGCCGAAGGTTCGGTTCTGATGAATAAATACGCCGAAGGTTATCCTTACGCTCGTTATTATGGGGGATGTAAATACGTAGATGAAGTGGAACGGATTGCCATAGAAAGATTAAAGCTTCTCTTTGGGGCGGAGTATGCAAATGTTCAACCCCATTCCGGCACTCAGGCTAATATGGCTGTGTATTTTGCCCTTCTCAATCCAGGAGATACTATTCTTTCCATGAACTTATCCCATGGTGGCCATCTTTCCCATGGGGCTCCGGTTAACTTTTCTGGAAAACTCTTCAAGATTGTCCATTATGGAGTTTCTCGAGAAACGGAAATGCTTTGTTATGAGGATATTTTAAAGATTGCCGAAGCTGAGCGTCCAAAATTAATCGTAGCTGGAGCGAGTGCCTACCCCCGTACCATTGATTTTTCAGCCTTTCATGAAATTGCCAAGGCAGTCAGGGCTTTTCTTTTAGTGGATATGGCTCATATTGCGGGATTGGTAGCAGCAGGTATTCATCCTTCTCCCTTACCTTATGCTGATTTTGTCACTTCCACTACTCATAAAACCCTAAGAGGTCCGAGAGGTGGTTTTATCCTTTGTCGTGAAAAGTATGGCCCTCTTATTGATAAAATTGTCTTCCCCGGTATTCAAGGTGGTCCTCATATGAATATTATTGCGGCTAAAGCTGTCTGTTTTAAAGAAGCCTTAGAGCCTGAGTTCAAAAGTTACCAACAGCAGGTGGTAGCCAATGCCAAAGTTATCGCTAGGGTTTTTGCGGAAGAAGGCTTTAGGGTGGTTTCTGGGGGCACGGATAATCATCTCATCCTTATTGATGTTTCCTCTCAGGGCTTAACAGGGGCCGAAGCAGAAAAACTCCTTGAAGAAGCAGGGATTACAGTTAATAAAAATGCTATCCCCTTTGATCCCTTACCACCAAAGATTACGAGCGGGATCCGAATTGGGACCCCAGCCATCACTTCCCGTGGCCTCAAAGAAAAGGATGTGGAGGAAGTAGCTAGATACATGTGTGAAATCCTAAAAAATCCAGAAAATCAAAAGTTAAGAGGAGAAATTAGAAAGAAAATTAGAGGAATCTGCGAAAAATTTCCCTTTTATCGTAAAAAACCATAAAAAGAGAGAAAAGATGCGCCCACCCTGGGATGAATATTTTATGGTCATTGCTAAGCTTGTTGCGGTGCGTTCGGGGTGTAATTCCCGTCCAACGGGCGCAGTCATTGTAAAGGACAAAAGAATTCTGGCCACAGGTTATAACGGTCCTATGCCCGGGGCTTGGCACTGCACTGACTTGGGACCCAGTTATTGTTTCCGAAGGGAAAAGGGTATCCCTGATATTGATAAGTATAATTATTGTCGGGCAAGTCATGCTGAAGCCAATGCCATCGCCCAAGCGGCCAGATTTGGAATTTCTTTAGAAGGGGCCAGCCTTTACTGTACGCTTGCTCCTTGTTATGTTTGTCTTAAACTCATAGCCAGCGCAGGGATTAAAGAAGTTTATTACGAGTATGATTATGAAAGTCGTGACTTTGCCAGGGATACCTTTTGGCGCCAAGCCATTGAAGAAGCAGGCTTAAGGGTTTTCAAGCAGGTAATTGTCAGTGAGGAAACTTTAAAAATGGTGATGGAAATTCTGAAATATCCCACCTCCCAGAGAAGACTTCCACCTACGGATTAGGGAATTTTTACTCTGGGGTTTAAAAGATTTTCCGGATCAAATAGAGTTTTTAGTCCCCTCATCAACTCTAATTCTTCCTGAGTAAGCTCCCTTGCTAGAAATTCCTTTTTTAGAAAACCTATCCCATGCTCACCGGAGATGGTTCCCGAAAACCTCCAAACTTTATTTAAAATCCTTTCTCTTAGGTCCTTGGCTTTTTTTTCCTCTTCTACCTCAAAATAGAGGTTCACATGGAAATTTCCATCTCCTACATGCCCAAAGGCTGAAATTTTCACCCCACTTTCCTCTTCTAAAGCCCTAAGATACTTTAAAAATTCTAAATTGTATCTTCGCGGAATGGTTACATCGTCGGAAATCTTTTTTGACCCCAAAACTCTAAGGCTTGGGCTTAGAGATCTTCTTAGATCCCATAGAATTTCCATTTCCTCTTCTGTTGAGGCTTCAATAAAATCAAAACCATGGCCTTTGAGAAGGTCTTTTATTTGTTCTTTTTCTCTTTCCACGCAACAGGCCTTTCCATCAATCTCTAAAAAAAGTAGACCATGGGTTTCTTCTTCTATTTCTGAGTGTTGAAAACGTTTAAGGGCTTCAAGGGAAGTTTTATCTACAAATTCAGCGGTAGCTGGGGTAATCCCTTCTTTAAGGATTTGGCTAATGAACAAGAGTAAAGAGGCTTCTTCCTTGGCCTTTACCAGAAAGAGATGTCTTTTTTCTGGTAGAGGAATTACTTTAAGCCAGATTTCCAAGATTATCCCTAAGGTACCTTCAGAACCTACGAAAAGAGGAGTTAAGTTATACCGGGAAGATTTTTTTAAAGTAGGTGGTCCGGTCTTAAGGAGTTTTCCTCCTGGTAGTCCCACTTCCAAACTTAGCACATAATCCTTAGTTGTCCCATATTTTAGCCCTCTTGGACCACCGGCTCCAGTAGCGATATTCCCACCTATGGTAGAAAAGGCATAGCTTGAGGGATCGGGTGGATAAAAAAGCTTATCTTTGACCAGATATTTCTTTAAATCCCCGGTTAAAAGACCGGGTTGACAGCAAACAACCCTTTCCTCTAAGTTTACCTCAAGGATCCTATTAAGTTTCATCAAAGATAGGACAATACCTCCATGAAGAGGAACCGAACTACCGGTAGTGGAAGTACCTGCACCACGCGGGATTATGGGCACTTTAAAGTGTTGAGCCAGTTTTAAAACTTCTAAAATAGCTTCCTTGGTTTCTGGGATTACAACCGCCGTGGGATGACCAAGAAGAGGACTGGCATCGTAGGAATAGGATTTTAAAACCGCCTCGCTAAAAAAAACCTGATTTGGAAGTATCTTTTGTAATTCGGACAATAGCTCAGTAGATCCTTTATCACCCATCTTCAGCTCATAAAATCTATAAACTTTGCAAATTCAATTCCTCTTCTTCCGGAGATTTCTCTGCAGAGGTTTGAGGCAAATTTAATTCTTCTAAAATTTCTCTTTTCAGAAGCTCTATTTGGAGTTTAAAATTTTTATCCTCCGCAAGTCTTTTTTCTACCATCCTTAGATGGTAAAGAATAGTGGAATGTTCTTTTTTGAAGATCTCCGCAATTTCTTTTAAATTTCTACGGGAATATTTCTTTAAAAGATAAATCAAAGCTTGACGGGCAAGGATAAGTTTCTTTTTTCTTGAGAAAGAAAGGAGAGAAGACTTTTCCACCCCAAAAAAACGACAAACCTTTTCCAAAAAGATTTCCAAATCCTGACCTTCCTCTTTGGCTAAATCCATTTCTTGCAGAAGTTCCTTGGCCAGAAGAAGGCTAATAGGTTCGTGGAGCAATTTAGCCCTGGCGATAATTCCATTAACCACGCTTTCCAGCTGTCTTACATCTTCTCTAACCATTCGGGCAATATACTCTACCACCTCATAGGGGAATTGATAGCCCAACTTTTTGGCCTTAAAACGAATAATCTTTTTTCGGGTTTCAAAGTCTGGTTGATTAAGCTTCAAAAGTAGACCTGCGTTCAATCTGGATTTTAGGGTACTATCAAAATTAACCAAATCCTTAGGAGGACGAATGGAGGTTAAGATTACATTTTTCCCGTAGTCAAGAAGGTAATCAAGCAAGAAGGCTAATTCTACTTGGGTAAATTCTTTACCGGACAAATAGTGCAAACCATCTAAAATCAAGAGATCGCATTCTTCTTGGATCTTCCTTTTAAAATGATCAAGGCTCCCTGATTTGAGATATTTCATAAAACAAGAAAGAAAGTCCTGCGCGGTAAAATAAAAGATTCGCGAATACCCTTTCCTAAGTAATCCATTAGCAATACCTTGTGAGAGATGAGTCTTCCCAAGCCCATAATTACCACTAAAGAATATCAACCCTCCTCTTGGGGGTTCCTCAACAACCCGGTAGCTTACCTTATGAGCAAGTTCATTGCATTTTCCCACCACAAAATCCTCAAGGGTGTACCGGGGAGAAATCTTCCGCCCAAATATCTCTAAGGGAGAATAAGGAATAATAAGCTGTTGAGGATTTTTTTTAGAAACAACTTTAAAATCATACTGCTCAAAACCTAACTCTTTGCCTATACTCCCCAAAAGGTCTCCATAATGTTCTTTGAGCCAATTTTTGGCAAATTCATTAGCTACTTCAAAGATCAATTTTTCTCCGGTTGCCTGAACTAAAAAATCAGAAAACCATACTTGATAAACCGTCTCAGGTAATCTTTCTTTCAAAAGGGATTTAAATCTCTGAGTTAAAGAAGAAACATCCATTCTCAATCCCCCCTCAAAAACAATTGAGCTATAAGATTAATAAAGATCTTAACGAAAACTTAAGATTAACCTCTTAAGCCTCCTCACTCATGAAAATAAACATATGTGTTTTTTTCTAAAAAACAAACTTCTAAAAATTCAAAAAAGGGGATTTAGGATTTTCATTTTAATTGTAAAAAAAAACATGATTTGAGTAAGATTGAATGTGTAAATTTTAACTTTGCCCGGGGAGTTAAGATTCATGGGCAAGGCCTAGCTACAAGAATAGGAACTTTTCTGGTCCTATCTTCTTTTTTGTTCCTTTTTAAGAATTTTTAACAATTTTCTCTTCTAAAAAAAAGGACAAAGTTTCAGATATTTCGTTCAGGATCTTCTATGGCAGGAAAGGTAATGCTCTTCAGCAACCTTATGGAGTGAAGGTTTAACAGTTTTACAAAGAGAAATTTTCTCTTGACAGCGGGGGGAAAAGGGGCATCCACCATCTACTATAGCATAGGCATCTATTTCTGAAGAGAAATTAGAAAGAAGAACCTCTGTTTCCTTAAAAGGTCTCAGATCCACCGAAAGGAGAAGTTGGGTATAGGGATGGTGTTTAGTCTTACCAAAGAGCTTGCGAGGAAAGATCTCCATTATTTCCCCTAAATACATCACCACCACCCGATTTGCCAAGTAGAGGGCGGTAGGAAGAGAATGGGTAATCAAAAAATAGGTAATTGGGTATTTTTTTTGCAGATCCCTTAAAAGCTCTAAGATTTGTTTTTGGATAGACATATCCAAAGAGGAGGTTGGTTCATCAAGGACGAGAAGAGTTGGTTCTAAAAGTAGGCTTCTGGCTAAAGCTATTCTTTGCTTCATTCCTCCTGATAATTCATGGGGATATTTCTCTAAAACCTCTTCCGAAAGGTTAACTTGTTTTAAAGTGGTCAGAATCCTATGATACTTTTCCTTTTTGGATAAATTAAAGTTTATTTGCAAAGGTTCTGCGAGGATCTCTTTTATCCTCATCTTTGGATTTAAAGAGGAACTAGGATCCTGAAAGACTGCTTGTACCTTTGGCCTAAGTTTTCTGAACTGCTTCTTAGTAAGTTTTTTAATGGCCTGACCAAACCAAAGGACTTCACCTTTAGTAGGAGGCTCAACCCCCAAGATAATCCTTCCAAGGGTACTTTTTCCGCAGCCACTTTCTCCAAGTAAAGCTACCACTTCCCCAGGCCATAGATCCAAATTGACGCCTCTCACTGCATAATAAGTCCTTTTCCTGAAAAATCCTATCCTTAACTCATAACTTTTCCAAACATCCTTAAGGCTTGCTACGGGATTAAGCATAAAGGTGACAGCTTACGCCCCTTGTTTCTGAAATTTTAATAAAATTAGGTTTTTGATCTAGGCATCGGGCCATTCTTTTTGCACAATGTGGAAAGTAGAGGCATCCAGCGGTAGTTGGCCACTTCTCGGAGTTAGACCTAGTGGCTGAAGCATAAAGATGGTCAGCCCAGGGGCTATCAGGATAGGAGGCAAGGAGCTGTAGGGTATAAGGATGTAAGGGATTAGTAAAAAGTTCAGAAGTTTTAGCCTCTTCCACAATTCTTCCTTGATGATAAACAATAGTCCGATCAGCAATGTATCTAATCACCCCCAAATCATGAGAAATAAATAAGATGGTGAGCCCCTTTTCTTGATTTAATTTTTTAAGAAGGACAAGGATTTGAAATTGCAGGGTAGGATCTAAAGCGGTGGTAGGTTCGTCTGCGATGAGAAGCTTTGGTTGACAGGCAAGGGCCATGGCTATCATTGCCCTTTGGCGCATTCCTCCCGAGAGCTCATGGGGATAGCTCTTCATTCTCAACTCCGGATAGGGGATACCAACCTCCCGTAAAAGCTCAACCCCCCTTGTCCAAGCCTCGTCTTTGCTAAGTCCCAAATGATGCCATAAAACTTCCGTGATTTGTTGTCCAATCGTTAAAACAGGATTCAGAGAGCTCAAGGGATCTTGCAAGATGATAGCTACTTCCTTACCACGTAACTTCTGCATCTCCTCTTCCAGCAAAGAAAGGATATCTTTTCCCTCAAAGAGGATTACCCCTGAGGAAATGATCAACCTTGGAGGAAGCAACTTTAAAATACAAAGGGTGGTTAAACTTTTCCCTGATCCACTTTCGCCAAGGATACCAAGAATTTCTCCCTTCTGTAAAGAAAAGGTGATTCCATCTAAAAGAAGGCGCCGAGTTCGTAGGTCTTTAACTACTAAATTTTCAATTCTAAGGAGGGGCATCAAGGATAAAGAGCTCAGGAAAATCGGCAAAACTTGCCGTAATTTTTATCTTCAACCACCACCACAAGACCTAAGTTCGGCAGACATGATTTCATAACTCGTAGCTGGTCTTACCGAGAGAATTTCAATCTTTAGCAAAAGCTGTTTCCCCGCTGCGGGATGATTAAAATCGGCAATAACTTTGTCTCCTTTGACTTCCAAAACTTTAAAATATTTTCGGGCCCCAGAAGGAGATACCTCTTCATACCATTCACCTTGCTTAATTTTTTCCGGATGTTTTAACGTACTTATCTCTACTTCCCGCACCAAATAGTGTAGATGAGGGCCAAAGGCGGATTCTGGAGGTAAGAGGACCTTTACTTCTTCTCCTGTTTTTTTGTTTAAAATGGCTTGCTCTATTACCGTAGGAATTGGTTCTCGTCCATACACAAAAGAAGCTTCCAAGGGATGCCCAAACCACTCCGGGGTTTTGTCTCCCACAATCTCCATACGGTATCTAATAGAAACATAACTATCGGGTCTTACTTCCATAGCCTCTCCCCCTTAAATTTTATGCTTAAATCAAATTTTAGTCCCTTAATAAAAATTCTAAAAGGGCCATATGAAGCCACATCTTGTTTTCACTCTGAAGCCAGACTACGGACTTCCTCCCTTCCAAAACCTCTTCCGTAATTTCCTCGCCCCGGTGAGCGGGAAGGCAATGAAGAACCAGCACCTCTTCACGGGCAAGTTTCAATTTTTCTTCGTTCAATTGATAGGGGGCAAAGACTTTTTTTCTTTCTTCGGCTTCTGCTTCCTGGCCCATAGAGGCCCAAACATCGGTGCTGACAATGGTAGCTCCTTTCAGAGCTTCCTGCGGAGAGGAAGTTAAATAAACCTTAGCCCCATACCTTTTCTGTAGATAGTCTATCCATTCAGCCTTAGGGGCATAACCTTGGGGTGTGCACACCGTAATGGGAAGATCAAGGATAGCACAAAGTTCAATCCAGGAATTGGCTACATTGTTACCATCCCCGAGCCATACTATCTTCTCATTGGGACTAAGCCTCTTTAATTCATAAAGGGTCAAAAAATCAGAAAGGGCTTGGCAAGGATGATAAAGGTCCGAAAGGCCGTTAAGCACCGGAACTTGAGCATACTGAGCAAACTCTTCTATCCATTCCTGAGCATAAGTCCTGATCACTACCCCATGCACATATCCAGAAAGAACCCTGGCGGTATCTTTAATGGGTTCACCCCGAGAAAGCTGAAGGTCCTTGGTGGAAAGAAAGATAGTCCCTCCGCCAAGCCTTAACATACCTGCTTCATAGGAAACCCGTGTACGGGTAGAAGGTTTTTCAAAAATTAGGGCCAGCACCTTCCCTTCTAAAGTTTTTGGGAGCTTTTGCAAACTCTTTAATTCTAAAGCCCGATCCCAAAGCTGAAAAATCTCTTCTTTCTTCAGGTCCGAAACCTTTAAAAAATGCCGTACGAACCTTCTCTCTGCCATCATCAACCCTCACAAAAATTTCCTGTATCTTATTCTCCCACTCCTTTTCTACTTTGTAAACCCTTAAGAGTAATCATAATAAATAATTTTTTACTTGACAAAATTTAATTTTCTATTAATAATAATTTTATTACCGAGCTAAAAAGGGAGGTGCTTTATGAAAACGGTTAAGTTTTTAACTTTAATTCTTGTGAGTGGGTTTCTTACTACTACTGCCTTAGCTGGCAATGTGGAAAAGGGGAAAAAGCTTTTCAATAATCCCAAGCTTTCTTCAGCTACCGCAGGCAAATCTTGCAATTCTTGTCATCAAAACGGGGCAGGAATTGATGCCTCCAAAAAAGAATTCATGGGTGGGAAGGCTAAATCTCTTGAAGAGGCCATCAATCTATGCTTAGTGATGATGATGAAAGGTAAAGCCTTAGACCCTAAAGGACAAGATATGGCTGACCTTGTGGCCTACTTAAAGTCCCTCAAACCAACTCCTTCAGCCCCCAAGAAAAAGAAAATAGAAGGCTGTTAAAATCTCCTTCCTGGCTCGCCCTCCCCTCGTAGGGAGGGCTAAAAAGACCTCCTTAAAGCCTTCTTTCACCTTTTAATCTTGTTTTCTTAATTTGATTTAAGACTAGATATATTTTAACACTCCGATTATTAACACTCCCATTATTGCAGCAAAGATGTTAGCGAGCAATTTCGTCACTTCTACCATCCTATCCGTATAACTTAGCCTTCAATCTTGCCCCTCGCTTTTTTTATGGAAGAACTTTTTGGAAAAACCTAAACCTACAAAAATATCCAGTGAAGAAGATAATTCTGATCCATTCGGAGACAGAATGACCAAGCAACCCTACGGCAAGGGGCTTTCGGAAATTTTCTACCTCAAGAGGGATGATTAACCAACGTAGGATATAGCTTCCAAATGACCATTCTATAGCTGTAGATGCCTTTATATTACTATGTCTTCAGAGGTGATAGCATAGGCACAGACCGTAGAGTAGTATTAAAAGAAAGTCACCCCAGAGGGTATTGAGGTGTGATCCGTAAATTTGTTATTAAAATTTTCAGATGCCGTGTTGAAAAATTGTATTCCTCAATATTACTTAATTGTCATAAATTCCTTGTCAATTTCAAGGAACCCTCGGGTTAACAAAGCACATCCTTTATAAAAAAGGTTTTCTGTTTCTTCTTCCATTTTTTTGCAAAATTCAGTAACCCATTGAAGGATATGTTCTTTAAGAAATTCTTTCTGTAGTTTGACAAATCTTTGTGCTTCTTGAATATTTTGCTTCCTCCAGGCTTCGGCCTCATGATACGAAAGAATGGCCATAAACTTTAGTTCTATCCCGAGGTAGTCAGGTAACTCATCTTCTAAGTCCATTCCTACACCAGATGCTTGATATATTTGCAACACTTTTTGAGTACACTCCCCCATCACCCGTCCTTCACCTCGCCATACAGATTCATAGGGTGGAGGAGGGCCATACCCTTCTTTTATACCTCTAAAAAGTTTAGTAAACTCAATAGCAAGATTTTCTGCAACATCCTGTTCTGGTACTCCATTAATGGATTTTATAAAACTCTCAAGGGCATTCAAACCATCCTCTAGGGAGGATTCCCTTTTACTTCCATCCCCGGAAAAGGCTTTCTTCAGGTTTTGAATGAATTTCTTACTCTTAATCTTATTTACGAATTCTTCCCTTGGTCTCCTCAAATAAAATGTACTAAGGAGAAGGTAAATCTTACTTCTATCTTCAGCCTGTCTACTTAACAATGTGACTTCATCTTCAGTTAAACTGATATTTTCTGGCATGTTCTCCTTTCCTGATAAGAAGATTTTTGAATATAGTAGCCCTCCCTTGCCAGGAGGGCCTTTTGCTCATAATACGTTACTTTTCGGCAGTTCCGTAAAGCTTTGTTACCGCGGGACCATTTTCCTTGTGACAACCAAGGCAGATACCTCTATCCACGTGCCCCATTCCTCCCACATCTTTATACTTTCTCTGGTAAAGATAATCTGGCGCAAATGATGAGATGTGGCAGGATTCACATTGCAATCCCAAAACTTTATTATGAATGTTGTGAAACCTTTTCTCTAGTTCCAGGCCAGTAGTTTTCCCAACCTTTATTTTGCCAGCTTTTATTGCCTTAGCAGTTCCAGGCAAGTTAGCCGCTATCCCGCTTACCGCAAAAAGGAGATTTAAGATTGTCAAAGAGGCTAAAAAAAGTTTTAACTTCATTCCTCACCTCCTAAATTATGTAATAAACTTGAGGCCTCGTACCATATTCTTTTTTGAGCTGGATTGCTCCCTTTTCGGCTATGAGCCTTGAGACCTCGCTATTGGGGTCGTCAAGATCACCAAAGAATCTGGCATTTGCCGGACAGACCTTTATGCAAGCAGGGGAGGTGTCATAGTCACTACCAGGCTTTTTGCCCTCTTTCAAGGCCTTTTCAATCCTATGCCAACAGAGAGTACATTTTTCTGCAATACCAGGTTTCTTTCTGTGAAGAGGATGCAGTGCTTCAGGCGGAAGAGTTTCATATGGGGTCTTTTGCCCATCAGGATAAAAAGTCTTTTCCTTGTCAATAAAGTGGATTACGCCATAAGGACAGGCAGCAATACAGTATTTTTTCCCTTTACATTTGTCATAGTTAATCAAAACCACCCCATACTCATTCTTTGTAATGGCCTTCTCCGGACATGCCTTCATGCATGGAGGATTTTCACAGTGCATACAGTTCATAGGTACAAAGATCCTTTTCACATTAGGATACTTCCCTTGTTCATACTCCAGAACAAAATTCCAATAATTTCCTCTCTGAACCATGTTTTCAGTTTTACAAGCAGCAACACAAGCTCTGCATCCAAAACAGCGTCTTAAGTCAATTACCATTCCATATCTACTCATTCTTCACCTCCTATGCCTTATAAACCTTTACTTTTGTATCATTAAAGCTATTCATTCCAGAAATCCTATCAGGATGGAGTTCAAGCACCCAGTTGGGGTTTGCTCCTTTCTTGGCGTAAGCAGGCAAACCGCTTGACCAATGCCCATAGTGATAGCTAATCGCCACAGTGTCAGGCCTTATTCCTTCTGTAAGCTTTGCCTTAATCTTAATCTTTCCTACCCTAGATTCCACATAAACATAGTCTCCATCCTTTATACCTCTTTGCTTTGCCGTTTCAGTGTTTATGAGAACAAAATTCTCATCCGCATCATGGGCGATCTCTCTCAGTACAGGCACCATCGCATTATTGCTCTGATTGAAGTACATCCTCTTGTATGTTATAAGATACAAGTCATAACCTTTTGCCTCCAGATGAGGTGTTGGGAAAGCATGTTCCTTCCTTGGAAGAGGCGAGTAGACAATATCCAGATTGTCAATTCTAATATTCTTGATGTTGTGCTTCTTTACGGTTTCTCTAATTCTTTCCGCCGTAATTACTAAGTTTTCCGCATAAAAGTTCATCTTTGGCTTTCCAGGTCCCTTAAATTTTGCTTCAACCCCACTAAGATAGATGTCCTTTGCATGAAACTTCTTTACCTTTAATCCATGCTTCTTGAGATATTCAAGGTCTGTACCGTTAGCTTTGGCAATCGCCGCTATAACCTCTTCAGAAGAATATTTCCTACCAGGGGCAAGTTTGATCTTCCATGCCTTATTTATCTCCTCGATATACTTGTCTAAAATTCCCAGTCTCTCAGCCAACTCCATGAGGATATCAAAGGCATCATATTTAATATTATAGGCATTCACAATCGGCTGTCTTATCGCCACATGTTTAGCTTCAAGGTTCCACCTCGTATCAGACCAGTGCCATGATTCAAGGTATGTCTTATCAGGAAGCACAATGTCTGCCATGTCGGCAAATTCAGTAAGGATCGTATCAATTACTACACTAAAGATCTTTTGGTAACCCTCAATCTGTTTCTTTATATCCGAGGTAGAAAATGGCCTGTTGGTGGCATAGGACATCATGAACTCGGGCTCGTACTGAAGCCCATATGCCTTTGGATCAGCAAGAGTCAGGGCAACTTGCTGAGCTACATTGTGAGTTCCATGGGGGAAATAGACGCTTTCCTGAAGATCTACCCTCTTTGGAGGATATTCACACTTTGAGGGCTCCATGTATTTTGGATTTTTGTAAACACTGTGCAGATGCATGCCACCTACCGCATCAAAAGCACCAACGAGCATCATGACAATCATCCTTGCCCTGTTATTCTGAACTCCATATTCATGAGCACTTAAACCGCGGAAGGTATGTATCACAACAGGACGGTATCTCAGAACCTTACCCTCTTTTACCACAGTGGCCCCAATCTGGGCGTGTTCCCCAAATTCTTTGGCTATTCTTTTTATAGTCTCTGCGGGAACTCCGCAAATCTGAGAGGCATACTCTGGAGTTATATCTTTTATTGACTCTTTAAATATCTCAAAGGCGGTTTTACAACTTTTTCCATCAACAGTATAACTACCAGTTAAAGCAGGTTTAACATCCCCTTCGTATGGTTTGGCTGAATTTGTTTTTTTGTCCCAGATTAATGGCCTCCCATCCTTTCTTACAAATTTCCCATCCTCGCCTACAAGCATAGGAGCATTGGTGTAGGTAATTAGAAATTCTTCATCTATATAATTGTTCTTTATCAACTCATGAGCCATAGCAAGAAGAAATACTGCATCGGTTGCAGGCCTAATGGGGATCCATTCGTGAGCCTTGGCTGCGGTGTTGGAAAGCCTTGGCTCCACTACTATATACTTCATCCCCCTCTCTTTGTTCTCAATTATCTTTCTATCAAGCCACCTTGCCCATTGCTCAGCTTCCATAGGGTTTGCACCCATGTTGATAAAGTAATTACAATTATCAACATCAGGCAAGAACCCATGATAACCCCAGGTTATCTCATCAGCCACATGTCTTGCAGCCTCACAAACTGTTGTTCTATGAATAACATTAGGAGTACCAAAGGCCTTGCAGAATGCCTTAGGGAAATGGTCACGCATTAGATATTTGCCGTGACCATGCTGCCAGATAAACTTGCTCGGATTTTCAGCCTTGATCTTTTTTAGCCTCTTAGTAATCTCTTCAAAGGCCTCTTCATAGGTAATCTCTACCCATTTTGGGTCTTCACCAGGACCTTTTTTAGGATTCGTCCTCTTCAAAGGTCTTTTTACCCTGTAAGGATTATATGTGTCAAAGAGCCCTGAAATGCCCTTCGGACAGAGATGGCCTGCATTCTGAGGGTTTTCAGGATTTCCATAAATAGCCCTTATTACACCATTGACCCTCCTCACCCTTATACCACAGAAGTTCACACACATCACATCTGTAGACGGGATAAGGACATCCTCCTTCGGTGCATAGGGAATCTTGCTCATAGATTCCTTTGCCATTACCTCGGAAAAATTGAAAAATATATCTCCCATCGCTGCCAATGCAGCAATAGCTCCAGAAGTCTTCAAAAATTCTCTTCGGCTTATGGCCATCTCCTCACCTCCTAGCTATTAAAATATCTTGTTCCATTAGTAAGTAAAAACAAAAAATGTTTGGCAATAAAACACAAATCTTACCATTTCTTACCTGCCCAAGTTCCTTTTTTTCTCACCCCCCCGTTTTTGTATCATTTAAATATAACTCAATACAGGCAAACAAACCTTCACAGATTATCTATACATGAATTCTTTCCCCTTATCATCCCCTCGGCTCATGCAATTTATATAAGTTTTTTGTTTAATATCCCTTTCCATGAATCTTAATAGTAAAGCTTTAATGAAGAAGGGCACATGTCCTTCAACACCCAATAAGTTGGTTAGGCTTTTTAAGCCTCTGCCACTCGGGAGAATGGGGCGAAGGGCATCTACTAAAACAACTCCACTCAAGGAAATGCTCCCAGGAACCACTTCGGCGAGGATAATATGACCGAAGTTTCCTTCCCTGTTACGACCTACAAGCCCTAAAGCCTCTTTTTCTCCCATTTCTTCTCTATGCCTCAAGCTAGCTTCTCACTGTTTTTATTTTGTTTAAATTTTCTTAAACTCTATAGAAAAATCAAATATCTTTTTCCGTAATTATTAAAATTTTTTTTTAATTTTTTTAGTTTTTCTTTTTTTTTTAACTTTTTTTTTATTTTTTACATTATCACTTTATTTCTTTCTAAAGTTTAATAAAAAAAACAATCTTTAAATTAAAAATCATTAAACTATTTTTTTTATTTAATCCTCCCACTACTTGATTTTTTTTAATATTTAATTATGTTAATAACAGAATAAAAGATTAATTTTTTTAGGGGGTGTTAAAAATGTTTAGACTTTCTACTAAGGGAAGATATGCAGTAAGGGCTATGTACGAAATTGCCAGAGCTTATCCCAACGGGGTTACCTTGGAAGAAATTTCAGAAAGGCAAAAGATTTCCAAGGTTTACCTTGCCCAGATTTTGAATAGGCTAAGGCAGGCCCGGCTTATTCGTTCATCCCGTGGGCCTGGTGGAGGATACGTTCTTCGTAAAACCCCCGAAGAAATTACCCTTTATGAAATTCTGGAAATCTTAGAAGGCCCGGTTTGCATTGCCTCTTGCATTGATCCTTCTGAAGGTTGCGATGAAGTTGAAGAATGTGTAGCCTATCCCATCTGGAAAAAAATTGCAAATTACATTGAGTGCATGCTAAAAAATGTCAAACTTAGCGACCTTTTAACCATCACAGAGAAAGAAGATAAAGAAAAGTTTGCCCAATCAATCACCTTAAAATGTTTTTAGAAAAAGCTAAAAAGCTTTTTTTTCCTTTAGAAGATAAAAAGTTTTTAGAGGGCCTGAGGGCAGGGGATCCAGTTTTACTTTCTGGCTGGCTTCTTTGCGCTCGGGATGCTACGCATAAAAAACTTATTTCCGTCTTGTTAGAAGGCTTTCCTTTAGATTTAGAAGGGCAACTTCTCTACTATGTGGGCCCGAGCCCCACTCCACCTCATAAAGTTATCGGCTCCTGTGGGCCCACTACCTCCTCAAGGCTTGACCCCTACCTACCCTTTCTGCTTGAACGAGGTCTTTCGGCCACGATGGGTAAAGGGAAAAGAAGTAAAGAAGCCAGGAATTGGCAGAAAAGCTATGGTGCCCTTTATCTTGCTACCTTTGGGGGAGCGGGAGCTTACCTTTCGCAGTTTGTAGAGGCATTAGAAATAGTTGCTTTTCCTGAGCTTGGCCCCGAAGCCCTCTTCCGAATGAAAGTTAAAAATTTCCCGGCCATTGTTATCAACGATCTTGAAGGAAGGGACTTTTACGAAGAGGTCTCATCTGCTAAAATCCCTGCCTGAGAAAAGTTCTCCTTTTTAAGGTCTGTAAAGAGAATTATAACCGCCTCAGCGGGAATGTTTAAATTTTTCACCAACACCTCAGTTATTTCTTGAGCAATCTTCCTTTTGATCTCCCTTGATCTTCCTTCAAAAAGCTTTACTTCTACGATCGGCATAGCTTTATTCCTCCTCTAAAAAGGACTTTTCAAAACGATAAACCAGGCCTTCAAAAAAGGCAATTTTTTCATTGCTTTCTTCATTTAAAACCGTCACATGGTAGGAGGCAATTTTTTTACCACGGCTAAATTCTTCAGCTCGAGCTAAAAGAAAATCTCCTTCCTTGGCGGATTTAAGATAGGTTATGTTTACTTTAATAGCCAGGGCCAAGACCCCATAGGAATTTGAGGCCAAAGCAAAGGCAAGGTCAGCCAAAGTAAAAATTACTCCACCTTGGCATACCTTAGCCGCATTAAGGTGTTCCTTTTTGACCTGCATCCTGACCTCGGCAAAACCAAAACCCATCTTCCCAATCTCAGCCCCTAAGAAAGAAAAAAGTCTATCCCTTTGGTAAATATAATCCCGAACCTTTTGCCATATTAAGGGATCTTTCGGTTCTCCTGGGCTCATGGCTTTACCTTCCCCAATCAGGATAATATAGGTTATCAAACAAAAGATAGGGTTGATAAACCATGGAATCTAAATGGATAAAATAAATACCAGCCTTCCTTCCTTTAACCCTAAAGATAAGATAGTCTCCCGAGGGGGAAAAGGCAGGATCGGTAATTGGAAAGGATAGTTGAATTAGTTTTTTGGTCTTAGTTTTTAAGTCGTAAATCACCATTTGGCTTTGGCCTAAAAGATAGATTAGTTTATCTCCTTTGGGGTTAAAACGAGGAGAAGTAGCTTGTTTGCCCTCAAAAGAAATCCTTTTTGTTTCTTTGCTTTGAAAATGGTAGAGATAAATCTGAGGCTTTGGCCCAGTGGAGGAGACATAGGCTAAAAGAGTACCATCACGATTTATACTCCCTGCTTGGATAACACCAGGATCAAAAAGAAGGGGGGAAAGTGTCTTTTCTTGGAGTTGAAAATGATAAAGGCCTATTTTCTCCTTATCCTCTATGGTAAGGATTAAGCCATCCTCAGTGGGAAGCCAAACTGGGCTTGAGGTTAATCCTTTAATTTCTAAAGTATTAATGGTTTTTCTCTCTAAATCATAGATTTCTAATTTATATTTTCCCTTTTCGTAAACCAAATAGGCTAACTTCTTTCCTGAAGGAGAAAACTTGGGGAAAAGGATTAGTTCTGCCCGACGAAGGATCTTAACATTTTCCTTCAGAAAATCCGTTAGAATTAGTTCGTCCTGTCTTGCAGTCCTTCTCACGAAGGAGATTTTAGTTAAAGATTGGCCCTGATAATGGGTTAGGATTTCTAAAATCTTATCAGCTATCCCACCGGCCAGTAAAGCCTCTTTGGTAGCCTCTGCTCTAAGGGTATAACTTTTTCCTGTTAAAGGATCCTTCAGTTCCCCTTCAAAAACCAAAAAGCCCCCTCTTTTCTCCACCATTCCTGTTAAAATAGGGTATCTGTTGCCCATCCCTTCTTTGGGCTCAATAGCCAGAAGAAGGGCATGGAGATTCAAGGCCCTACGAACTAAAGAAGAAATCTCAGGCCCTAATTTTCCATGGAAATTAGCAACCCTTAGAACGGGCTTAGCATAACTTTCTGGACTAACTGTTATTTGAGGAACCTCTTGAGCCCTAAGAAAAGAATTCCCAAGAAGGAAAAAAAAGAAGGCAGAAAGGATAATAAGATTAGGAAATCTCATCCATTTCCATCTTCACTAAGTCTTCAAATCTAATATCCACCCCGAGGATGGCCACAATTTCATCTTGCTTGTTTCTAACAGGTATGGAGCCAGTAATACAAAGTTTGTCCGTAATTTTACTAACATAAAAAGAAGAGAGGTAAAATTGCCCTGTCCTTAAAGGGGTTAAAAACCATTCCCGATCCTCAAAGGTTTCTTTTTCCATAAGTTGCTTAAATTTTTTGCGATGCTCCAGATCAAGAGTAGCCCAAACAATGGGCTTTCCTTCCGTGTCCACCAGATAAATAAACTGTACGTAAGGATGCTCTTCTAAGAATTTTTTTAAAATGGGGAAAATCCTTTCAGGATTTAAGCTTAAAAGCTCTTCCCGGGTAGACTCCATCTCCAAATATTTTTTTATCAGATTTTTGGTAAACCTTCTCAAGCGATCAAGCTCAGATTCAAAAAGCTCTGGTAGATACTTTCTTACCAGACTTGCCATCTCTTCATTAGAAATAGAAGTAATCCTTCCTTGTTCATACTGCTCCATAATCTTTTTATAAATTTTTGCTACCGCTGGATGGCGCTTGTCTACTTGCTTGTCCTTAGGAAGTTTAAAATAAGTATTAATCCAATAGGATATACCAGCTGTCCCACTCTTGTCTGTTATTATTATCTGTATGGGCTTGTTTAAAATTTTAAGGGTGTTAAAGGGATTATAAATTTCTTCATTTTTGATAAGACCGTCAATATGTACTCCCGCACGGGTGGCATTAAATTCTTCTCCCACAAAGGGCTGGCGTGGATTCAAATCTTCCTTTAATTCTTTTTGGTAATATTCGGCTATTTCAGTAATGACTGTTAGGTCCATACCATCAGAGGTTCCCTTTATAGCACAATATTCAAAAACCATAGCTTCAAGAGGGGTATTGCCTGTTCTTTCACCGATCCCTAAAAGGGAGGTATTGACGTAAGAACATCCGTATAACCAAGCATAGGTGGCATTGATCACTGCCTTGTAAAAATCATTGTGTCCATGCCATTCCAAAAGCTCTTCAGGGACTCCTGCCTCCTCAATCAAAGTACGCACAAGTTTAGGCACACTAATAGGCAAAACTGCTTCCGGATAGGGCACCGCAACCCCAAGGGTATCGCAAAGCCGAATCTTTATCTCTATCCCACTTTCTTCCCGAAGTTTCATTAGTTCTATGGCAAAGGGAATGACAAAACCATAGATGTCCGCCCGGGTAACATCCTCAAAATGACACCTTGGCCTTATGCCCAAAGAAAGAGCCTCCTTTACGATAGCTAAATAATCCTCCAGGGCTTGCTTGCGGGTCTTACCAAGCTTGAGAAATATATGATAGTCCGAACAAGAGGTTAGTATGCCCGTTTCCTTTAGCCCAGCTTCTTTGACTAATTTTAAATCTTCTTTGCGGGCCCTTATCCATCCTGTTATCTCTGGATATTTATAGCCAAGGGCTAAACATCTCTCTAAAGCTTCTCTGTCTTTAGGAGTATATAAAAAAAATTCCGTTTTACGAATAATTCCCTTTGGACCTGAGAGCCGGTGAAGAAATTTGTAAAGAGTTTCTATTTGCTCCGGTGTATAAGGTGTGCGAGCCTGCTGGCCGTCTCTAAAGGTTGTATCCGTAATATACAGCTGAGAGGCCGGCTGAGGAGGTATATATTTAAAATCAAAATAAATTTTTGGAGGCTCCTCATAGGGAAATAATTCCTTAAATAACTCCGGCCTTTCCACCTCCTCAAGCGCATATTTTTTGATCCTGGGACTTAATCTGAGCATGAACCCTCCATAGATTCTATCTCAATTTATTTTCTAAAATATACTCTTTTTCCAAACTAACGTCAAGAAAAGGGCTAAATTTAATAAAAAATTACTCTCGTAGGAAAAAATTTGCCTTAAAAACTAAAAAAAGAGCAAAAATTAATACCCTCTCTGAATTTACTATTTTTACCCTTTTATCTTCATCTATCCCAAGCCTATGGATTTCTTCCATTATTTCCAGGATGGCAGGAGAAGTGCCCAATAAAGAAGATCTTCGGGAAATTGGCAATCCAATACCAAGCTTTGGATCAATTCCTCTTTGCTAAAGAATTTTAATAATCCCATCTTTATGTTTACAGCTCCAGCGTGTTTCGTCAAAGAGATAAAAACTAACCATTTTCTAAGGGATCATTAAATTTCCTATTGACATGGTCCTCTAAATCTATTCTTGTAGCCTGCCGATTCACATGGTAAATGGTTTTCTTAAATTAGCTTTCTTAACTTTCCAGACATAAATTTTCGGATTAAAATAATCCTGTCTAAATATCCTCGGAGGGAGATAAATGAAGCTAAGTATTATTGGGGCAGGAGCGGTGGGAACAAGCTGTGCTCAATTCTCCGTCGTGAAAGATTTGGCCAAAGAGATCGTCCTTGTAGATATCGTGCCCGGCTTAGCCAAAGGTAAAGCCCTGGATCTTGCTCAAACACTTCCCCTCCTTGGTAAATCCATCCACATCCAAGGCACTGAAGACTTCTCTGCCATAAGTGATAGTCAAGTGGTGGTGATTACCGCTGGCAAGCCAAGATCCCCAGGTATGTCCAGAGAAGATCTTCTCAAAATAAACGCCCAAATTGTAAAGTCCTGTGCGGAAAAAATAAAAGCCTATGCCCCGTCCGCAGTGGTTATCGTGGTTTCTAACCCCCTTGATGCTATGGTCTACCTAACCTACAAAATTACAGGCTTCCCCAGAGAGCGGGTTATCGGGATGGCAGGGGTGCTTGATTCTTCCCGTTATCGTTATTTTATTGCCCATGCCTTAGGGGTTTCTCCCGCTGATGTCTCCGCACTGGTGTTAGGGATCCACGGTGATCACATGCTACCCTTGGTAAGGCTTGCCAATGTAGCTGGTGCCCCCTTAACTCAGCTTTTGCCTAAAGAAAAAATAGATGAAATTGTCCAGCGCACTAAATACGGTGGAAGCGAAATCGTTAATCTCCTCAAATCAGGGTCCGCCTTCATTACCCCAGGCTTAGCTACTGCTGAAATGGCCGAGGCCATCCTTAAGGATACCAAGCGCCTCCTTACATGCTCCGTCTTCCTCCAAGGCGAATATGGAATCTCGGACGTCTTTCTTGGTGTTCCGGTAATCCTTGGAAAAAATGGAGTAGAAAAGATCGTAGAATTAGACCTTCTCCCAGAAGAAAGGGAAGACCTCTTAGTGTCCGCCAAAGTTTGTAAAGATCTAATTAACCAGCTGGAGAGCCTTTCCTTAGTTTAAAGCTTTAAGATCTTAGCCACTTCCTGGTGAAAATAGGGACGAAACTCTCTGATCAGGTTGTTCCCACGGTCAGGGTGAACCCTATTGGTAAGAAGGATGATGATTAAGCTTTGCTCGGGGTCAAGAAGGAAGGAGCTCCCTGTAAAACCGAGATGGCCGACTGCTTTTTTGCCAAAGGCTCCTCCGAAGGCGCTATGTCCATCTGCAGAGGCCTTCATAAAGCCAAGGACAAATTGGGACCTCTCCTCAGAAAATTCCAAAAAGTATTTCACAACTTCCTGAGGCAAAGGCCCCTCCCCGTGGTAGGAACTAAGGAGGGCGAAAAGGACTTCCAGCACGCTATATACATTCCCAAAAAGTCCAGCCACTCCCGATATCCCTCCCAGGGCCCGAGTGTTTTCATCCTCCACAAGGCCCCTCAAAATTTTTCCCATCTCTTCCGCAACAGAAGTAGGGGCAATATCCTCCTGATCTATCCCGTTAAGCAAAGGCTGAAAAGTAAGCTTAGCCTTGGGAGAAAGACCAAGGTGAGCCTTAACCTCAGCAAAAAGTTCCCCAAAGCTCTTCTGAAAATAT
This sequence comes from Caldimicrobium sp., assembly GCA_037443245.1. Lineage (GTDB taxonomy): Bacteria > Desulfobacterota > Thermodesulfobacteria > Thermodesulfobacteriales > Thermodesulfobacteriaceae > WYEG01. Next base: position 6,922 of record JBBIOT010000005.1, on the reverse strand, counting down.
CTCTCCAAAAGGTACGTAAGGAGAAAATATCCTAAGTCAGAGTAAAGATAGCAAGTTCCGGGTTTGTAGGCCAGAGGGTCTTGGAAAATTAGCTTTACCGCTTTAGGCAAAGTTAAAGGCCTATGCTGATAAAGTGGGAGCCATGCCTTAAGTCCCGCGGTATGGTTTAAAAGGCGATAAAGGGGAAGGTTAGCAAGGGCCCTTACGTCGGTTGAACTATCTTCAAGCTCTGGAAAGAATTCTCCCAATGGGGTGGTAAGAGGAGGAAAGGCCTTTTGCCCTAACTTGTGAATGAGGATGAGGGCGCCCGCTAAAGGCTTGGTTAAAGAAGCAAGGTCGTAAAGGTAATGGGGTTCCACCGGCTCAAGAAAAGGAGTTAGGGCCAGATACCCCGCTGAGACTACCCAGGTCCTGTCCTCCTTCCTAATCCCACAAACAGCACCCGGAAATACCCCCCGGGCCACCCCTTCTTTGAGAAGATTAAAGATCCGACTTATCCTGGGCATTGGGTTTATCCTGAGGCAAAGATGCTTTTTCTGTTTCTTTCCAGGAGGTTGTTATTCTTCTTTTGAGCATCTGAAATAAAGCAAAAGTTAGGCCAAAGAGTAAGCCAAGGACAAAGCTCACGATGATGACTAAGGCCAAGGGAACGTTCTCCAAAGTTACTCCCGGAAAAAGGTGCACCGTAACCTTGGGCTCAACATTAAAAACTACAAAAAAGACTACTGCCAGAAGAATAACTATCCAAAGGATTAGGCGTAACATCCCATCTACCTCCTACCTAAATTTCTTTCCTCCTCTGCTAATTCTTGAATGAGTTCTTTAAGGTCCTCCATAGGAACATGATAGGTTTTTCGGCAAAAATGACAGGTGACTTCCACAGGGTTTCCTTCAGCGAGCATTTTTTCAAGCTCTGCTTGACCAAGGGCGAGGAGAGTTCTTTTCACTCGCTCAAGGCTACAGTTACATCTAAAAATCACCCTTCGCTCTTCTAAGACCTCAATTTCGCCAAAAAAATAGGAAAGGATTTCCTTAGGGGTTAAACCTTTGCTGAGAAGTTCTGTGGTAGGAGGCGAAGAAAGAAGCCTTTTTTCTAAGTAAGCAATTTCTTCCTCCGTAGCCTCTGGGAGCCTCTGAATTAGATAGCCTCCCGCTTGAAGTACTCTTCCATCCCGGTCAACCAACACACCCAATGCTACCGCGGAAGGAATTTGCTCGGAATTGGTTAGATAGTAAGCCAGGTCCTCTGCGATTTCTCCAGAAATAAGCTCAGTTGAACCCTGGTAGATTTCTTTTAATCCCAGGTCCCGAACTACTGAAATAAAGCCCCCTTTCCCCACAGCCTTCCCTACCGGAAGCTTTCTTCCCTCCTGAGGGAGGTAAACCGAAGGGTTTTGCACGGTACCTCGCACATAGCCTTCGTGAGTGGCCTCGGCAAGGATCTCCCCTAAGGGGCCATCTCCTTTAATTTGTAAGAGGATCCTGCCGAATTTAAGGTCTGCGGAAAGGAGAGCCACACCCGCCATTGCCCGACCAAGGGCGGCAGTAGCTACTGGACTTAAGCCCTGTAAGACCCGAGCGGATTCTACCACCTCTCGACACTCAACAGCAAAAATCCGAAAATTAAAATTCTTGGGTAGGGCCCGAATTAAGGTTCCCATGAAATCTCCTGGCTTAATTCAAAGAATTCCTTATAAATTTTGGCTAAGCAATCAGGATCCACTAAAAGGGCGGTGCCAATTTGTACTGCCTTGGCCCCGCAAAGGAGATATTCCAGGGCATCCCTGCCCGACATTACTCCACCAGAGGCAAGAATTGGAAGGTCCGTTCTCCGGGATAGTTCATACACCAGACGTAGGGTTAGGGGCTTGATGGCTGGACCAGAAAGCCCTCCACAAAGAACTCGGAAGGGTTTGAGGCTTAACACACTCAAAGCGGGATAAGTGTTGGCTATTGTCAAGGCATCCGCTCCCGCACTTTCACAGGCCTTGACAATTTCCTTTACCGGTGACCTTGGGCTGAGCTTAACCAACAGAGCCCGGCTAAAAAGTCTTCTCACCCCTTTAACCAGCTCATAAACTGTGGTAGGAGATTCGGAAAAAGCTATACCACCCTGGGTCACGTTGGGACAAGAAATGTTTAACTCCAAGCCTTCCACCTCTTCACTTTCCAAACGCTCCGCAAGGTAGAAAAAGTCTTCCAGGCTTTCCCCATGGAGATTTACAATAAGGGCTCGGCCAAGGGCCTTAAGCTTAGGCAGGTATTTCTCCAAAAAAACTTCCAATCCCGGGTTTTCAAGCCCAATAGAATTAATCAGTCCGCAAGGGGTTTCCGAGAGGCGGGGGGGAGGATTCCCAGGCATAGGATGGCGTGAAATACCTTTAGTAATCAAAGCTGAAACTACTTCTAAATTGGGGATGGAGACATCTCCAAGCCCCCAGGTTCCCGAAGAAAGGAGAAAGGGCGTTCTGAGCTCTAAATTTCTAATTTTAAGGAAAAAGTTAGAAAAGGAAGGCAAGGTCTAACTCCTCCGCAAGAAAAGTTGGGCCGTCTAAACACAATTTGTAATAACCACCCCCTTTTTTGGGGATGGCACAGCCAAGACAGTAGCCCGTCCCACAGGCAAGAAAGGTTTCCAAAAGTAGATAGGCCTTTACTCCGAAGGCCTGCGCGACCTCTGCCACCCGTTTAAGCATAACCTTTGGGCCACAGGCTAAAAGAGCCCCGTATCTATCTTTTCGCAATTCCTCTTTTAGCAAATCCACTACCGTTCCCTTATAGCCCAAGCTACCATCATCGGTAGCCACTTCCACAGATAGATAGCCGGAAAAAAAATCAAGCTTTAGCAAATGAGCTTTGCTTCTTGCCCCGTAAAGAAGTTTTTCAGGTTTAGGATAATTTTGTGGGGCTTCCTGAAGGAGAAGGCCAAAACCCGCAACTCCTATCCCACCGGCACAGATTAAATAGGGAACAGAGAGTTTAGGAAAGGGATTACCCATTGGGCCAGCCAGAAAAATTTCCTCACCCACTGCGAGCTTGGTAAGAAGCCTTGTACCCCGACCAACAACTTGATAGAGGACCTCCAGAGTTTCCTCTTCCTTAGTATGCACAGTAAAAGGTCTAGGAATGAGAGGATCAAGGGTAGGGCTAACTTTAAGCTTTAGGAACTGGCCTGGCAAAAATTTCCTCGCAAGACCGGGATCTACCTTTAAAAGCAGGCGATAAAGGCCTGGTCCAAGCTTTTCGTTAGTTAATACTGTGGCTCTTTCCATCTTGATTTAGCTTTTTAAATTTCTTTAAGGAAACTTAAAGCTTCGTAGGGAGAAAACTTCTCTTTAAGCTCCTGCCAGAGACTTCTAAAGGATTTTCCCGGCAATACTTCCCGACGATAAAGCTGGCCCACTAAACTGCGTAACTCCTTTTCTTCCGGTAAAAGAGGTAGCTCCTCTTCTTCAACATTGGAAAGTAAATAATCCGGCACTTCGGAAAGGCCCTCTTCATGATTAGCCTTCCAAAAGAGAAGTAGGTCAAGAAGATTTCCGTAAAGGCCACCAAGATCTATATTTTCTATAATCTGCAAAAAAAGTAACCCTGCGGTGTAATGGATCTCCGGTGGATTGGCATAACCAAGGGTTTCACAATTTGTTGTAGAAACCATAATCCTACACATGAGAGGTCTTTTTTCGTAAACACTGCAAAGACCTTCGGAGGTAAGTAACGGACAGAGATTTAACTCCGCCCAAGTCTCTGTCTCCTTGATTTCTTCCCCAAGTTTATAAATTTTTAAAAGCTGATTATGGGTAAACTTTGGCCTTGGATAGGTAAGATCGGCAAGCCTTTTCCAGCTATCCTGTGGAAGGGAGGAATAAAGATAGTAGGCCTCAAGGGAGGTGGCATAAATTTTGGTGGAACAACAACTTGCGCAGGCTGGCCGACAAAAAAGACCTTCTTTTGGCAAGCTCTCTTCCCAAAAATCATAAAGCGCTGAAAGAAGAAGGATTTTTTCCTCTAAGGCAAAAGCCGGAAAAACGTTAATGGTGACCCTCCGGAGGCAAAATTTTGAGTTTTTGGATTAAATTTTTTTAAATGTTAAACTTAGGAGCTTATTTGTCAAGGTTTTGGGGATTTTTTTTGTAAAAAGAATAGGGAGCAAGGAGGCGATCCACTAAAATGGAAGCGGCCGAGCGCACAGAAAGGTGGTTGTAAGGGTCAAGGCGTCCCCAGATGGGTTCCAAAAAGAGCTCACATTGAGAAAAAACTTCCTCATCTAAACCCCAGGCTGTTCCCAGAATAAGGGCTATAGGTTTTTTCCAGAGGAGCTCTCTCAGTTCTTCCACAGTGATATAATTTCTTACTGGGCTTGCATCACTGGAAACAAGAATAGGCCTTTGTCCGCATTTTTCCGTAGCTCTATCCACTGCTTCTTCTAAAGAGGCAAAGAACTCAACAAGCTTCATGGCCTCCCGCCGTGTGGAGTTATAGCTCGCACCGAATCCTGAAATCCAATGAGCTTTAATGCGTTCCCCAATTTTTCTTTGGTCTTCAAGAGGTTGTATCACATAAACCCCTTCCAACCCATAGGTCCTTGCCAGGCGAGCAAGATCATGAAGGTCAAGGCTGGTTATAGCTGAGGCAATCCTTTCTCCTTTTTTATTCTTTACCGGATAATGCAATAAAAATAGAAAGAGTCTTTGCTTTTTTAAAAGTGAACCCAAATAGGAAAGGTCTTCGGGGTTTAAAACCGTCCTATGTAAAAGCTCAGGCCTTCTTTCTAAGGTAAGTCTTAAAGATTCTTGCCGGCGGTAAAGCTCAATTTTCTGGTGATCCCCAGAAAGAAGGACTTCTGGCACTTTAAGACCCATAAAATCGCGAGGTCTGGTATAGCAAGGATACTTAAGGAGCCCGGAAGTAAAGGATTCCCGATCCACTGAATCCCTTTTTCCCACCACCCCTGGGATCAGCCTGGCCACCGCTTCCATAATGATCAGACTTGCTACTTCCCCTCCAAACACCACATAATCACCAATAGATATCTCTTCATCCACAAAATGGAACCTAATACGTGCATCAATCCCTTCATACCTCCCGCAGATTAAAAGAAGAGCAGATTTCCTTGCTAGCTCTTCTGCCACTCTTTGATTAAAAAGCTTTCCCTGGGGTGAAAGGTAGACCACATGGAGGTTTGGTTCTTGTTTCTTAAAGCTGGTTATGGCCCGGTAAAGGGGTTCGGGCTTAAACACCATCCCCTCTCCCCCACCAAAGGGCTCATCATCTACGGTGCGATGCTTATCGGTAGCAAAATCCCGTAAGTTCTTGATCTCTACCCTGATTAGACCACGTTCTATGGCCTTTCTCAGTAGCCCAACCTGGAAGGGACTGGTAAAGTATTCGGGGAAAATGGTGAGAAGATAAAACTTCATGGAGTATAAAGGTCAGGACTTCCTTTTTTCGGTATCCTTACCTTGTGTTTGCAAGGCCTTGAGAAACTCCACCTCTTTTACCAAAATCTTACCTTCCGTAAGGTTTAATTCCTCCACGTATTCTTCCACAAGGGGCAAGTAGAATTCGTATTCTTTACCTTTTACCAAAAGAAGGAAGTAATCAAGAGTTGGAATAACTAAAGAGACTTTCCCTAAAAAAAAGCCCTCTTTATCCTCTACCCTCAATCCTTCAAGTTGATAAAGATAAATTTCTTCCTCCTCAGGTGAAGGTAGTTCAGAGGTAGGGATATAAAGGAGCCTATGCAGTAAATTCTGGGCCTCGGCGAAAGAAATATTCTTAAATTTGATAAGAAAAATTCCCTCACCCGGACCCGGCCTAATGGATTCAACTTCCAGAGGAGAAGAAAGATCAGGATTTATAAAAAAATTTTTTATTTTAGGAATAAGTGAAAAGTCATTGGTAAGGGGGAGGGCCTTTAGCTCCCCCTTTAACCCATGGGTTGTAATGATCCGCAGGATAGGAATTGGTTTAGAATTGGACAATTTAATTATTCAAGGATTTCTAAGACTACCCGTTTTTTAAGTTTACTGCCTGCCGCACCAAGAATGGTGCGAATGGCTTTAGCGGTTTTTCCTTCTTTACCGATAACCTTGCCCAAATCCTCTTTCGCTACCTTTAGTTCAATAACTGTGGTTTGTTCTCCTTCAATCTCGTTAATGATTACAGCCTCGGGTTTGTCTACTAAAACTTTGGCAATTTGTTCTACCAGATCCTTAAGCTTGCTCATCTTCATCCTCCTAAGGAAAGTTGGATTTAAACTTGGATTCCGGCACGTTTTAAAAGAGCCCTAACGGTCTCTGTAGGTTGAGCCCCTCTTTCTAACCAAAGTTTTACTTTATCTTCTTTGACTTTGAACTCATAAGGTTCCTTCAAGGGATCATAGTACCCGAGGACTTCAATAAATCTTCCCTCTCTTGGGGATCTTGAATCCGCAACTACGACCCGATAAAAGGGCCTTTTTTTACGACCAAATCTCATTAAGCGAATCCTGACTGGCACCTTTCCCTCCTCCTTCCGCCATAGGCTAAAATTTTTTTTAATTATAACACATCAATTTTTAAAAACAAGCCGGAGCCATGTGTAGTTACAATTTTAAAATATCACCCCTAATCACTCTTTTAAGATAGCACCTATTTGAGTTATGCCCCTTCCCAAGAAGCTTATCTTGAGGGTGAAAGATGGCATAAGGGGCATTTCAAAACAGGGAGAAAATGGGCCTTGGTTTTAGGAATTAGAGATTTAAATTCCTCATTGGCAGATTGAAACGCGTCAACGCAGTTAAAAATTACCCTCATGAAGGAGTTTAAATTCCTCATTGGCAGATTGAAACGACGCTATCTGATGGCAAAGAAGTCATACTCTTTGAGTTTAAATTCCTCATTGGCAGATTGAAACTCTTCTGATGTGCCCTTTAACTCCC
>JBBIOT010000004.1:0-210785 GCA_037443245.1 Caldimicrobium sp. | reverse complement strand
CTCATTGGCAGATTGAAACTTGAACAAGAGACCATTCAGTGATAGTAACATCCATGTTTAAATTCCTCATTGGCAGATTGAAACTTAGTTTCAACAATTCTGTATCCAACAACATCTTTGTTTAAATTCCTCATTGGCAGATTGAAACTTCCATTTATTCCTAAATGTGCTGTTAATTTAGTTAAGTTTAAATTCCTCATTGGCAGATTGAAACCTGAGGTTATTTCCGCTATTTATAAGGTATCTTAAGTACTTTACATTTATTTTTTGCGTCAAACTTCCAGTTTTGCAGTCCTATCCAAATTGTCAAAGATCAAGATTGCTTTTACCATAACAAATTATTAAAAATTAGCTTGTATCAAGTAAAAATTTGCAAACAAATAAAATTTTATATTATATTTCCCGTCTTAGGCTCTTTTTCTGTAAGAATAATTCTTTCCCACTGCACAGTGTCTGGCATTTTATAAATTATTACGCTATCCCTTTTAGTATCCACCACCTTTAAAATCTCATTTTGCAATCTCGCCAACTGTGAAAGAGTAATATCTCCTTCAAATACTGATTTCTGAACATGATGAAGATATTTCCTCGCTATCTTTTTTGCCCAGTTAAGCCTTTTTTGATCCTGTCGTTCCTTTAGTTCAATGTCATATACAAGTATTATTTTCATTTACCACCAAACCTTCAGTCCATTGTATTTCTTCTCTCCAAGAAGGTGTTTGATGAGTTTGAAAAGTTCAAGTCTTATCAAATTCCTATATTTTATTTTTCTTCTGAGATTTCTGTGAAGGATTGTTTCCTCTAAAAGTGCATCAAATTCCTTAACAAAAATCTTCCTTCCTTCTTCATTAAGATAAGAAAAGTTTAGTTCCCTTAAGAAATGTTCTTCTTTTATCACTTTGAGATTTATCAACCTAAAAATCAATCGGTCTACAAATACTGGCTTGAAGACTTCAGCAATGTCAAGGGCAAGCGAAAATCTTCTCTCCCCTGGTTCATGAAGATAGCTTATTGCAGGATGAAGTGGAGTATGATAGATTTCCTTTAGTATGTTTGCATATAAAAGGGAATTACCAAAAGAAATCATTGCATTCAATGGATTCTGTGGTGGCTGAATGCTCCTTCCTCCAAATTCCCATCCAGTAATTCTTTCAAATGTTGAATAATAAATTTTTCTCGCTTTAGCTTCAACAAGCATAAGTTCTTCAATTTTACTACAACCTTTTACCTTTTTTTCATACTCTTTTATTTTCTCAACTTCCTCTTCAAATCCTCTTTTTTCTAAAATTCTGTGAAGATTATGAATAGCACTTTCAACTATCTCTTTTGCAATTAAAATTCTTTTTTCTGGATTCTGGTAATGTTCAACCTGTTTGAGGATAAGACTTCCTGAGATACTTTTCTCTCTGGGGTAAAAACTCCCTGTGTAGTAACCATAATAGTTAAAGAAATGGAGAATAATCCCATTTTGGGAGAGAAAGTCTATTAGTTTTGTATTAAAAGTGTTCTCACCCAAAAGAAAAATTTGCTCCACTTCATTTACTGGAATAAATCTCTTTCCATTTTCAGAGTTGAAACAGAGGGTGTTTTCTTTTCTTTCAAGTTGTCCAGATGAGAAAATATAGAAACTTTTACCCATTTTTTATAAATAACAAAATTGATAATAAGCACATTTTTTGCAATATGGAACTTTTATTGGAGGGGGGACATTTCCTTTTAGGATTGTTTTTAAATCCTTAATTATTTTTTCTATCATCTCAATATCCTCATTACTCAATTTTACTTCTAACTTCCTCATTAATTTAGGATAATGAATTACACCAGAACTACATCTTACACCTAATTTTTTGAGGGAATAAATGTAAAATTTCACTTGCCAAATATGAGCATCTTCAAGTTTCTTTGATTTCTTTACCTCATGAACTATTATTTCATCGCCTATTTTAAGAAAATCTATCTTTAATGTATCTCCTATAGCGACTTCTTTGAACTTCTCTCTTTTGAAACTCTCTTCCGAAATAAGCTTTCCAATAGCCACATAATCTGAATATTTTTCCATTTCTATCTGGTGAGAAAAAAGCCAGAGCTTTCTTTTGCAGACGATGTAGTAGGCAATCTGAGTGCCTGTTATTTTAGATTCCAAAAGTTCAATCATAAAATATTTTCAGCCACTTTCTCTTTTTCATCTTTTCCCTTTTTCCTCTCCCTTGACAACCCAAGGTTTTCGTCATACTTAATTTTTTCTCCCCTTTTCTCAGAGATAAGATATATCCCTTTTAACCATCTTTTGAGTTTTAACCATCCTTTAAGTTTTTCATACCCCCAATCTTCTTCCATTAGTTTATCAATTAAAGGAATATATTCTTGGAATGAAGAAATTGGACAGGAAACAACAAATTTTGATAAAATTTCTTTTTTGAAATGTGTAAAGTTTTTGTTTTCAAAATCAAATTTATTTAATTCTTGAATAAATTCTTCAATTTTATTGTTTGGTATTATTTGAATATCCAAAATCTCCCTAAATATCCTTTCTGCTTCCGCCTTTTTCTCAGACATCCAACCAGCATCAAGAACTTCAAGGGTTAAATAAAAATCTTTTAGATAATCTCCATCTTCTTTCAAAGATTTGTAAAATAATTCAACAATTTTATATTTCTCGTATTCGCTTATTTCAACTGTAATATCTTGAAGTATCTTTTTCTTTGATTTTTCCATTAGACATTCCCTTGATAATTCCAATAACTCTTTTTGATAAACTTTTCCATTGCCTGATTCAAGCCCGTTACTGAAAATCCAGATGTAGACATTTGGTTCATTACTACAAGCATTAAAAAAAGAATTACTTAGATCATACTCACTACTATCTGCCTTATTTATAACCCTTCCATTTCTATAAAAATATCTTCTTAAAATTCTTCCCATTCTTTGGACAAGTGCGTCAAGAGGGCACATCTCGGTAAATAAAACATCTGCATCTATATCAAGGGATGCCTCAACAACCTGTGTTGCAACAAGAATTTTACCTTCCTTTTCATTTTGAGGTTTTGGATTTTTAAATTCCTTTTCTATCAGTTCAATTTCTTTTTTCCTTCTATCTTCAAGTGTAAATCTTGAATGTATTAGAAAAACTTTTTCAAAGATGCTCTTCAATTTTTCATAAACTTTTTGGGCCTGCCGAATTGTGTTTAGAATAACCAAAACTCTTTTCCCACCACTGGCGATATTTTTAATTTCATTAATTTTCTCATCCGGAATATCAAATTTGAGTTCCCCATCCCCTTGAGCGTTATCAATCAGTTCAATTTTTATCTTATGCTTGATGATTTTTTGAAAAGCATTTTGATAATCTTCATAGATATTAATTAATTTGAAATTCTTCCCTATCCTCTCTTCTATTGCTTGTTTAACAAAGTCTGGTAGTGTAGCAGTCATAAGTAAAAATTTGCCACCCATTTTGACTACATCTTCAATAAATTTAACTATTATCGCACAGGCCTTTGGGTTATATGCTTGAACTTCATCAATAACAAGGTTTGCGTAAGAGAATAAAGAATAGATTTTTTCATATCCAGGTGGTTTTAAGGCATAAGGGAAAAATTGATCTCCTGTGGAAATAATAACAGGATAGGAAAGATTTCTTGCTAGTTCATAGGTTCTTGTGTCATCTCCTATATCTTTTGATTTTTCTAAAAGATAGACATCGGCATCGGAGTGAAGAATTCCAGATTTATCATTGCCAAATATACTCAAAGCTCTTTCAAAAATCTGATTTACTGCTGAACGAAGTGGTAAGGTGTATATAAACTTTTTATCTTCTGCCCAAAGGAAAGCAAATTCCGTTTTTCCGTATCCAGTTGGTGCTATAAGAATAGCATTTTCTTTATTATCTTTTGCTTTTTGTATTTGCCAAATTTGATTTTCATCATCAATACCAATTTTTTTCTTTATAACATCTTTTACCTTATCAAAACTCTGTGTATCTATTTCCACTTTATCCAAACTCTCATTTTCTTCCTCACAAAATGAAGCAAAGTGGTCACATCTTTGTAAAAATCCCGAAATCAAAATCCATTTTTTCTTTTTATCTTCTGGTAAATCAATAAAATAGGGAAAGGATGGATTACCACAAAATGGATTAGCAAATTTTGAAAAATCTAAGCCATTGGCTATTCCTTTTATAATTCTTTGATTGATTTCAATATTTTTCCCTAACTCTTTATTTAAGTTTTCCTTAAGCTTTTGAACAAATTTTTCGTTGCCAAGCAATTGTTTAGCAAAATTCCTTAATTCATAATCTCCCGTAATAATTTTTTGAAAATTTTCTCTCCAATGATGATAAGCAACTGCTGAAAAAATAAACCTTTTTATATCTTCATCAAATTCATTAACTTCTTCATCACTTATCCAAAAAACAGAAAACAAGGAATGAGGTATGTCAAGTAGAATATCCCAGGGTTCATAATTCCTATTGCCCAATTGTTTTATTTGAAAGGCTGGAAGGACTTTCCCAAGGTCATGCTTTTCTATACAAAACTCAATAACTTTTGAGAGATTAGAATCAAGATTTAATTTTTTATTTAATTCCTTAAACGCATTTTTTGTATCTTCAATATGTTTTTTTAGATAAATTTCTTGGTTTGTTTTTTTGATACTTTTTGCCAATATCCGAGCCATTTTTAGCTTTCCTTTGTTAAATTAGCAAAAAAACACTGGTATACCTTTTTTCTCGTTGTTTTCTTTATCTTTATCATCTAAATAAGCATCAATTGTTCCATCAAAAATTCCTTCATTTAAATAAACATCAATGTATTCAAAATTTCTTATACCATTTTCTAGTTTATAAAATGAAGGTATTTTATAGACAAGTCCAAGCACCTTTGCATTGGAAATTTCTTTCGGTATCCAAAAGAATTTTTCATAATTCCCCACTGGTTTTTCTTTTATTAATTCAACAAAATCACAAAATTCTATCACGACCCAATCTTCTGCCCTTCCAAGGTGTAATGGATAAATTCTATTATTTGGATTTTCAATAGAATTTTTTATTTCTTTTAAAAAATTTTCATCATCATGAGAAAGATAAATCCATAATTTAACACCGTTTAAAATATCTATTAACACTGGTTGCTGTCCTCCTATATGTTCAATATGTCCTCCTACATATCTATTTTCCGCGTATCCAAACCTCTGATTATGGGATTCCACAGATAAATTCCTAAACCATATATATTCTGTTGTTTTACTTTCAAATGTTCCACATATTGAGATTTTTATTTCTTTAAGTTTATGATAATTGCAACTACAGTTTTGATTTTCGCACGGTTCACCGTCATTTTTATAATTTCTAATTCCAAGCACATTGCATAGTAGACCAATAACCGTTGAATATGGTGGAATTGGATAGGTGTGTCTTCTTTGATAAGTAAAAGGCGTTCTATAATGAGCCTGTGGCTGATAGATTTTAATTTTTAAAGCTTTCATTCTATCCATTCTCTTTTTATTTCATCTATAATTTTTATAGTTTTACTATCTAAATCTGGGTAATCTTCAATGGAAAGTATTGCCCCAAGATAAATTTCAAAACTCTGATTGGGAAATTTCTTTTCAAAGTCCCTTTTTACCTCCTCTTTTTTCCATCTATATTTTTCATATAGAAAAGCAAAATCTATCACATCTTTGTTTTCTATCCTTCTTCCTGCTGAATATATTTTGTTCAAAAAAATATCATAATCAGACGCCATTTTTATTTCTTCAAATACTTCAAGAGGTTTTATATTTTCAAATGGGAAAAAAATAAAAGATACTTTTATGCCTTCTATTATAAAGTCAATATTGTCTGTAAATTGTTCTTCTCTTTCAACTTTAAATAATTTTCTTAATTTAGAAGCAAGTCTTGTAAATGAAAAAGATTCTTTTTTAAACAAATCAATATCTTCACTTATTCTGTGGCGGTGTTTAAGCATAAGTGCTGTCCCGCCAGCGAGATAAAATCCTTTAAAATTTTTCTGAATTTCCCTCACAAGTTTTTTTATTCTTACAACTCTTTCTTCCAAAACTTTATCCAAAACTTAACTCCCCTTCTTATTTCTGGATATTTAAATGCAATATGATATGTTTCTTTTGGGTATTTCTCGTAAATCCATTTTATCTCTTCAAAACTTCCATAAGTAAGAATTCTTAGAATAAATTTTTCAAGGTAAGTTTTGCCCTCTGGACAATCCCAGAAGTATCTTTTTAATTCCTTAGGTATCTCAACTTTCTCTGTGTATTGGATTTTCACACGTTCTACTTTCCCTACGGTTTTCATTTTTTATTTCTTACTCTTTTTGTCCCTCTTAATTACTTTGTTGTTGATTTTGTGAAGTTGTTTGATCACATTTAATTTTTATAGCTTCTAAAAAGTCCCCCCAATCTTTGATGTATTTATTAGCATTAAGAGCACTCCAATCAACTTTTATCCTCCAGCTCTCTTGTATGTAGACTTTATCGTTATTATCAATCCAGTCATTTTTTAGAACATCATTTATACCTACAACTTGATGAACTTTTCCATCAATAGGAATAATCTCTATGTAAGGATGGAAAATAGGTGAAGGAACTTTAACAGGTGCAGCGATTAAAAATAACGGAACTATTGTGTTTGCCTCATTGCTTGATTGAGCATATAAACCATTCTTTATTGCATTTATGATATCACATATGCGTTTTTGCTTTTCAGATTCGTCAAGCTGGAAGACAACTTTGTACTTGTTTCCTATTTTTTCACGCTTTATCTCTCCTATTTTTTGATTTTGTGCATTGAAGACTTCAAAGAGATTTTGATTATCCTTGCTTTGGTTTACGTTCTCTATAACTTTTTGTAGACCTACTTTTAAATTCAGCGTCTTATTTTTTTCATTATACTCAGGTTCACTAGATAAGTTAAATACATAGTAATCTTCCTCCTCTGAATAACTCCCTTCTTCTAATTTTATGTTTGGCTTTGATTCTTTTTTACCTTTCTTCTCGCTTTCTTCCTTAGTTTTTTCTTCTTTTTCGGCACCCGCAAGACATTCATTTTTGAATTTTATCACTTTCTTTTCTTCTTGAGCCTTTTTCTTACCCTTTCCTTTTTCTTCTTCCATAAGGCTTTTGTGGACTCTAATTTCCCTGCCATCTATGTAAATATCTTTATCACCTACCTTATAAACTTTATTGCCCTCCTCATCTGTAGTTTTCTCTACATCTTTAAGAGTCGCCTCTTGCGGTTTTTTGATAGTTAAATAAAGTTTTTTCTCGTTTTCTCTATAATTTGCATCTTCAACAATCCACTCATCTTTGCCCAGCATATCCACATCAATTGTGAAACTAACTTTGTAAAATGAAATATGTTCTTCCTTGCTGTATGGATTTGGTGTCGCATCTTGACCAGATTTAATAGCTCTCTGGACAAGGTCATGATTTGCATAAAAAGCCATATCTCCTTCATAAGGGTCAAGACCTACTGCTTTTGTGATTCCTACGGGTGATTTTCTTGTTATAGAAGCTTGCTGTTGCCCCCCTAAAGTATACATATACCCAAAAGCATCTAATTCAGGGCTTGTGATAATATCATCTTTTGTAATATCAAACTGCACCACTTCTCCTTGAGGAGTGACTTCGGTTTCTTTCCATCCATAGGCTCTCTTTAATGTTTCAAACAGATAATGCCTTATAGCAGGCTTTCCTATGAAACTAACTGTTCTATTTCCCCTTCCCAGTTTCTTGATTGATAAGATATTTCCCCCAATTTTTTCATCCCTGTTTAATGCCGAACCTTCAAATATCATTGTGATTGTTATGGGGTTCATTTCTTGGTCCTTGTTGTTTTGTTTCATAATATACCTCCTTGTTATATTTCTTCTGTTTCCCCTAAAATTCCGCCTAAAAAGGAATATATAAAAGTTTTAAAGATTTCGTCAGGATAAATTGGGTTAAAGGATTTTGCAAGTTGAATGGGTATTTCCTTCTTATTAGCAATAAATATCCTCATCAGCATATACTCCACTTCGCTTCTCAATGCATGTCTTACCTTTTCCATTATCCTGAAAGATTGATCCTGAATGGTAGCCACAACATTTTGGTATTCCTTGTTTTTTCTCAGTTTATATCCAAGTTTATTGAGACTATCATTTATTTCAGCTATATTTTTCCTTGAAAAATCATTATACAAATTCCAAATTTTTTCTTTTTGCTCACCATTTGAATTTTTTGCTGCAACTTCAAGAATTTTTTCAATATCAAAGCCTAGTTTCCTATACTCATCCACCGCTTTTTTAAATTCTTCATAGTTTATCTGGTTATTCTTTATTTTTTCTTGAAGATAACTTAGTAGTGCACCTTTCCATTCTTCAAAATCCATAAGACACCTCCCTTTTTATTTTTTGGTTTATTAAAGCATAAAGTTTGAAAAGTTTTTGAGAGAAGGAAATCAATGCTTTTTTGTTTAACTTTTCGTTCTTTTCTTTATTCCAAAGTAAATAAATATTTTCATCTATAAATTTAGCTCTTGAATCATTTTTTCTGTTTTTATTCATTTTCTCAAATTCTTCTTCAGGAAGAATGGAAATCCTAAAAATCCTTTCTCCCATCTCAAGGACTTTGTCGAATCTACCATCAAGAACCATATTCAAAATTTTAAATTCTCCAATCTCATTTAAAGTGCTTGCAATTTCATTATCAGAAACAAGTCTTACAATTTCATAAGGCAAGGAAAAGAATTCAATTTTATCTTCCCACTTATTATCTCTCTTCACCTTGTATTTACTCACTACCTCAATATTCATAGTTGTCCAAATTCCAAGTTGGACATAAAGCCTTCTTGACATCTCAATTAAAGATATTCCAAGAATTTCCTTGACTTCTTTTACTTTTTGTTTCTCTACAATTTCTCTGGCATATTTATTAAGATACCACATAACCTTGAAAGAAGGAGCGTTAATAAAAATTTCGGAGTTGTCGGAGAGTTTTGTAAGGCTTTCTCTATAATGAAGAATTAAATAAGAACAAAGAAAACAAATATAAGTTGAATGTTGATTAAACCAAAAAGCATTTGGAAATTCTCCAATTGATGCACCTAAGTCTTCAAGATGTGTAATTTGTAGCTTTGATAATCTTTCTTCTAACTTACTTCCCGCAACATTAATAACTTTATAGTTACCACATAAGGCACATACTTGATTACTATCCCCCTTTTCTTTTATAAGAGAAGGTATTTTTGAAATTAAATTTGCAAACTCTAATTTATTCCATTCTTCCCGTTGAACAAGATTTTGAAAAGGTTTATTTGAACCAAAAAGTTTACCCCAACTTCTATAAAATTCTGGCATGAAAGATAACTTTAAATTTTCCAACTCTTCATTTATTTTATCAATCTTTCCTTTTTTGGAACTTTCTGTTCTTAGTTTTTTCTGTAAATCTTGTATTCTTTTATTTTTCCATTCGTTGATATCCTCATCCTTTAGAATATATTTAATTAGATATTTCAAGCATTTGGGAACCTCAATTTTATCGTTTAACTTTTCAGTATAAAAAATATTTTCTTGAATCTCCACCCCTCCATCTTCACCCAAAAAATTCTCCACCTTTTCCCCGCATTCCTGTAAGACCCTCAAAAACCCTATAACCCCTGCATTATATAGCCAATTGGAAGGATATAAGATTATTTTGTTTCCTATCATTTCTCGGCTATTACATCAACTAACCCAAATCCCTGCCCAGTTTTTACACCAAGTCCATAATCATAAATAAACTGGAGCATCTTTGGATGGGATTCAAGATAGAAAACACCTTTAAATCCTTTTATAAACCCATTATAATGTTTGACTATTATCTCTTTTATTGGTTTTGGTCCAAAACAAGGATTTAATTTCCCATGTCTTATAAATATTTCTATCTCTTTTTCTGAAACAGGAGTAAATTTTATCTTTGTATCAATTTTTTCTCCTTTTATTCTTTCATACTTTTCAATCATCCTTTTTTCAAGAACTTTATTAAACCTTTCAAAATCTTCTTCACAAGGAATACAAAACCACTTTTCAAAATCTTTTGCATCTTGTTCTGGATCTGTTAAAACACATACCCCAACAGTCTTAAATATACATCGGGAAGTTTTTATATTCTTATTCTTTAATAAATAAATTTCTTTAATAGGAAAAATTTTACCACCTGGAAGGCTTATCCCTTTTTTGTTCTTTTTAATTTCCAGAGCCCCATTATAAAAATGAGAAAAAATAATAGGATCACCGGTGGAAAATAAAAGATGAAAAGGTAAATGGGCTTTTAATTTATCCCCTTCTTCATCATCAAGTACTTGAAAAGTATTCCCAAGAAATATTGAGAAAGTAAAGGGCTTTACTTCCTTTTTAGAATACAATTCCGAAAAAATACCACCACTTGTAAAGGCATTTTTTACGAAGGATAAAAAATATTTTCTATAATCTCTATCAATCCTTACCTCCTGTGGTTCTTCCCCAAATACTATTTTAAGGCGCATAAAATTATTTAATTATTCTTATTTTTTTCCTTTTAGGAATTATTATAAAGTTTTTTTATTTAAATTTGCAATTTGTTACTATTATTATGTCACAATTTTTATTTTTGTCAAGTTTTATTTTTTATTTAAATTATAATAAATAAAGTTTTAAATTCATCTTTTAAGATAGCACCTATTTGAGTTATGCCCCTTCCCAAGAAGCTTATCTTAAGGGTGAAAGATGGCATCAGGGGGCATTTCAAAACAGGGATTAGGCTGAAAATACATACAGAGTAACTACACCAAGGGTCATTTCTTTGATTAAGCGCTCTTTGAAGCCTACTTCCATTAGCATTTGCCTAACCTCTTCTTGGGAAGGAAAACGTTCTATGGAAGCACCAAGATACTGGTAAGCTTGAAGGTCTCTGGTTAAAGTCCAGCCGATAAAAGGCACAACCGTTTTAAGATAAAGGAAATAAAGTTTTTTTATTAGAAAGTTTTTAGGCTTTGAAAACTCAAGAATGGCAAGAAGACCCCCCTTTTTAAGGACCCGTTTTATTTCTTCTAAGGCCTTCCTACGGTTAACCAGATTTCTAAAGCCAAAGGCTATACTTACTCCGCCAAAGGTCCCATCCTTAAAGGGCAGAATCTCTGCGTCCCCGCACAAGGGATAAACATAGGAAAGAAGGGGATTTCTTTTAGTTAACCCAAAAAGGAGCATCTCCCGACTTAAATCAAGAGCAAAGACTTTTCTTGGGTTAGGCTTGAGGATTTCTAAAGTAAGGGTATAGGGCCCACAGCAAAGGTCAAGCAAAGGGGCGTCACAATCTTTAAGACATTGAGCCACTTCCCAGCGCCAACCCCGATCTTGAAGCAAACTGCAAAGGCTGTTAGCCAGATCATAATACTTCGTAATCCGACCAAATTTTTCCTTCATGAAAATTTTATGCTGAAGATTTTTTTCTTCGGTCATATCTTTAGTTTTTTCCTTAAATTTTGACAAATCTGAGCCTGGGTATCTCCGGCAAAAGGTCAAGTTCTTGCAAAAGTTGGCAAAAGTATAAAAAAGCTTTTTGTTTTAAGCCAGAAAAATCATATTCCAAATGATGGAGGTATTGCAAAAGAAAATCTTTGCTGAGAGAAGAAGAGTAGTTTTTTACCAAACTTTCCAGAGAGGAGAGGGCCTGGGCACGGCTAAGATAAAGCTTTTGCGCAAAAAAAGAAAGGATTTCTTTATTTGCTTCAGCAACTTCTTCCCTTATGGTAAGCAAGGCAAACACAAAAGGGAGGCCTGTTTCTTCCAACCAAATCTCTGCAAGATCCGTAACCAGTGGAAAATATCCTGTATGGTTGAGGAAGGTTAGGGCCTCATTTCCGATGGCCAAATAGCCAAAAAAAGCTTCTTTTTCGGCCTGAGAAAGTTCCGACCAGGGCTGGCGAAGCACCACATAGCGGGGAATAACCCCTTTAAACTTTTCTAAAATTAGGCGAAGGAGGGCTAAGGAGGTTTCCGTTTCCGGGGAGATGGCAAGTAGCTTTCCCTTAAGCTCTTCCAGAGGAACACGGTGGAAAAGGCAAACACTTTTTATTTTCCCCACCGCACTTATAGAAACATCAGGAAGGATTAACAAATTTTGAAAGGTCCGGGCATAGAATATGCTGGAAGCAAGCCCACCCGCAATTTTTTTCACCGCTATTAACTTGTTGATTCTTGCAGGCACTTCAAGACAAGTCTTTACTCCCTCTATTTCGGGAAGATAATAAAGAAGAGGCAGGGTATTTAAGTAAAGGGGAAAGGCTATTTCAAGCATGGACCCTTACCACCACTTCTTTTTCGGCTTGAATAAATTCAATCAAGGCCTTTTCCGGATCTTGGGTCAGTGGAAAATTAACTCTTAGTCCCAGAAGGTCAACAAAGCTGTTGATTTCCATCCCACAAGCCGTAGGAAAGCCCAGAGCCTCTGCCCCCCATTTTGTTGCCATAAGAAGAAGGGTTCGGGCTGGAATCTCCGGATAAAAGGAATGAAGGGTCCTTACTTCCTCAAAGATGGAAAGCCGGTCTACGCTAGCTAAAGAATCCGTCCCAATTACTACCCGCAGGTTCTCTTTTAAAAATCTTGGGACAGGAGGAAAGCCTGCACCCGTAAAAAGATTGCTCTTTGGACAAACACAAATTATAGGCCTTCTTTTCTTGAGGATCGCCCAATCCTCCTCGCTAACATGGACACAATGCACAAGAATGGTTTGTTCATCAAGGATACCAATCCTTTCTAAATAGGCAATAGGACTAAGCCCTGGAGGATCGTAATTTTCATCTATGCGTCTGCGTGAAAGAAGAAGCTTAGCAAGCTCTCCCGTACCCTCTTTTAGGAATTCCACTTCTTCCTGAGATTCCCCACAGTGGATCATAAAAGGAGCCTTTCTCTTAATGCAATAAGCCTTTATGGCCTGAAGCATGATAGGTGTCACAGTATAGGCCGAATGGGCTGAATAGGTTGTCCGAAGATTGGGGCTAAGATCTTCCCTGGGAATGAGTTCAACTTTTCCTTTAAAACACAAAATCTCCTGAAAGAAATATCCCTTAAAAGGGGATTGGACAAGGAGAGATAGAGTTAGCCCTGTGTTACCTACATCTCCAACTACCGAAACACCCTCTTTCCAAAGTTCTTGTAGGGCAAAATTAGCCCCTTCTTGTATTTCAAGGGGAGATAACTCCTCTCTTTTTTTTAACAGGTTTCTAACCCAATTTACAAAGGAACCAGTGGGGGGAAGTCTAAATTTTAAGGCTGAAAGCTCAAGATGGGTGTGGACGTTGCTTAAGGCTGGAAAAAGGATCAAATCTTCTAAGTCAAAAAATCTAGCTTTGCTTTTGGAGGCAGAGGAGGCTTTAAAAGGATAGATGCCAACGATGCGTTGATCCCTAATTTCTACACAACCATCAAAAATAGGCGGGGAAGACAGGGATAAAATGATTTTAGCCCTTAAAAGATAGGTTTCCTGGGGATAGATTTTAATTTCATCCATGAAAAACTTGAAAGAAAAAATTACTCCAATAGAGTATAGTCCATCTTGCGTCTTTTGGGGATGTACCCAGCCTGTCGGATGTAAGAACGAATTTCCTCTTCAGAAAGACGAAAACTGACCCCTGTGGCGGAGACCACATTTTCCTCAATCATAGTACTTCCAAAGTCATTTCCCCCAAATTCTAAAGCAAGTTGGGCAATCTTTGCCCCTTGAGTGACCCAGGATACCTGAATGTTTTTGATATTGTCAAGGTAAATCCTGCTTGTAGCAAGAACTTGAAGATAACGAGCAGGGCCCACTTTAGGTAAATGGGAGAGAGCGGTATTTCCAGGTTGAAAGGTCCAGGGTATAAAAGCGGTAAAACCTCCCGTTTTGTCTTGCAGACTTCTTATTTTTTCCAGATGAAGAAGGATCTCTTCGTCTGTTTCCACATGCCCAAACATCATGGTAGCGGTGGTCTTGAGGCCAAGCCGATGAGCACATTCCATCACCTGAAGCCATTCCTCCGCGGTAGCCTTGCGGGGTGAAAGGATTTGCCTTACTCGGTCAACCAGAATTTCCGCACCTCCCCCTGGGATAGAGTCAAGTCCAGCATCAATCAGCCTTTGCAAAACTTCCTCTACAGAAAGCCCCGAAGTTTTACTTAAATAAATAATCTCTGGAGGAGAAAGGGCATGAAGATGGATCATGGGATAACGCTCTTTGAGAAACCTAAAAAGGTCTTCAAAATACTCTAAGGTAAGCTCAGGATGAAGTCCTCCTTGAAGCAGGATCTGATAGCCCCCAAGGGATAAAGTCTCTTCAATCTTGCGGCAAAGTTCGTCCTTACGCAAAAGATAACCTGAAGGAGAATTTGGAGCCACATAAAAGGCACAAAATTTACATCCCGAAAGACAAACATTGGTGTAGTTGATATTACGATCTACTACGTAGGTGACGATAGGTTCCGGGTTTAAACGAAATCTAACTGCCTTAGCTAACCACCCAAGCTCATGGAGAGGAAAAGAAAAGAGTTTTAACCCTTCCGCAAAGTTTAGTCTTCCCCCAGCTAAAATTTTTTCCTTAAGGTCTTTAAGGTCCTTCATTTTTCAATACCCTCTCTGGCTATAACTCCTTGGGTGAAGTAATGCTTAATTTCTTTCATTTCCGTGGCTAAATCTACTACGGAAAGCAAGCTTTGGGGAGCCCTCCTGCCTGTGATAACAATTTCCAATTTCTGGGGTTTATTCTTTAAAAAATCTATCAGTTCCTCTTCGCTTATTATATTCCAATTTAGGGCGTAGGTTAGCTCATCCAGAATGAGAAGGTCAAATTCTCCGGAAGAAGCTATCTTTTTAACCTCCTGCCAGCCTTTTTTGATAATAGAGACAAGTTCAGGGCTTGGCTTACTGTAAACAAAACCGCCGGTGTGAAAATTGAGATACAAAAGCTGGGGGGCAAATTTTTTTAGAATTTTAACCTCTGAAGAAGTATGGGGCTTAAAAAACTGAATAAAGGCTACTTTTAGCCCTGCCCCAAGGGCTCTTATAGCTAATCCAACGGCGCAAGTAGTTTTTCCTTTTCCATCGCCTGTATAGAGATGAACAAATCCTCGGTCAAGCTTCATATTTTAACTTTAGCATATTCTTGCAAATTTTCTTTTCTGAAGTATCCTTTTTGCATGGATAAAGAGCTAACCATAGATGATTGGTTAGAAATTTATAAAAAAGTGCAGGATGAAGATATTGCTTTCCTTACGGGAGAAGAGTTAAAGGATCTTTTTTTTAGCGATCCTCCTAATCTTTTGCTGGAGTTAAAGAACAGAGGGCAAAGAAGACGGGCAATTTTTCAATTCCTGCAATATTTAAAATTTTCTGAACTTTCGGAGGAAAAATTAGAAGAGGTACATAAACAACTAACTTTTTTGGTCGCCAGAGAAAAAACAATCCATGAAATGGTTTATAAAATTTTAGACTTAATGGAAGAAATTTGGGCCGGAAAAAAAGATCACCAAAAAGCCCCTTTTTTAGAAGAAATCAATTCCTCTGAAAATTCCAAAATTTTACACTAAAGCGGGCATGTCTTTTATTTATAATAAGGCCCACCAAAATTTTTTAGAAAGGGCTAAAGAAATTTTGGCCCTTGAAAGGGCGGGAATTGAAGCGGTGGAAACCAGACTTGACCAATCTTTTCTTGAGGCTCTTGACTTAATTTATAACTTAAGCGGTAGAGTAGCCGTCTCCGGCGTGGGAAAAAGTGGGATTATAGGTCGAAAAATCTCCGCTACCCTTTCTTCTTTAGGAACTCCCTCCTTTTTTTTACACCCTGTTGAAGCTTTACATGGCGATTTAGGAACCTTAACTAGGGATGATCTTTTGCTGGCCATCTCTTACTCGGGTAACACCTTAGAAATATGTGAACTTGTAGAGATTGTTAAGAAGAGGGGTTTAAAGATTATATCTTTGACCGGAAATAAAAATAGCCCTTTAGCTAAACTCTCCGATGTGGTCTTAGATGTGGCTGTCCCCCGAGAGGCTTGTCCTTTTAATCTTGCCCCAACTACAAGCACAACCGCTACCTTAGCCTTAGGAGATGCGTTGGCCATCTGCCTTTTTGAACTCAGAGGGCTTAGCTCGGAAGATTTTCGGCGAAACCATCCTGGAGGAGCCTTAGGAGAAAGGCTTAAAGTAAAAGTGAAAGAAATTATGCTTACCGGAGAAGCTATCCCCAAAGTGAAGAGTGGCACCCCTTTAGTTGAGGCCTTAAAAATTCTTGATGAAAAACGCTTGGGAGCGGTATTAGTAGTAGATTCTGGGAACCACGTGTTGGGAATTTTCACCGATGGAGACCTTAGGCGTTTAATTACCTCCCAAAAATCTCTTCCCGACGTAGCCATAGACGAAGTAATGACTAAGAACCCAAAGATCATAGAGGAAAACCGTCTGGCTGTTGAGGCCTTAGAAACCATGGAAAAACATCTTATTACCGTCCTTCCGGTGATAAACCAAGATGAACGTTTAGTTGGCATCCTTCATCTTCATGACATCCTCGGTAAAGGAACCTTTAAGTTCACCCTATAAAATTTTGAGCCAGCTTCTGAGAGAGTTGGTGAAGGTTTGGTAGAATTTTAGGAAGATATAAGGAGATATAAAAAATCCTCCCCAATAAGGGGAGGATTAGAATTCAAAAATTGGAACCAAAAGGTATTCTAAAAGTGCTAAACTTTAATCCTTGGCTTCTATCTTAAACTTTTCGCCTTCAAACTCTATATTAGCATTGATGTAATATACATCTTTAAAGCCCGCCTTTTTGAGAATGTTGTAGGCCATTTCTGCTCTTATTCCGGTTGCGCAATGAATAAGAATGGTCAAATTCTTAGGAAGCTCTTGTAGTCTACTTTCTAATTCGCTCAAAGGAATATGCTTGGCATATTTAAAGGCCCCTTGTTGCACTTCATCTCTTTCTCTTACATCCAGGATGAAGTATTTATCAGGCATGGTGGGAGCCTTAACAATCTTAATAAATTCTTCCACAGGGAAGGTACCTGGTCTGGGTTTAGGTATGTAGACGATCTTTTTAGCTAATTTTCCGCTCTCAACCTTTCCTCCAGCCTTCTTCCAGGCTTCCACACCACCAGGGATGTAGGCTACATTTGTATACCCCCAATTGCGAATGATATTTGTAGCCTTCACCGCGTTTTCATCCTTAGCGCAATATACATAAATGGGGGCATTTTTCTTAGGTGGAAATTCTTTCTCCGCCTTCTCAAGCTCGTTAAGTGGAATGTTTACAGCACCTGGAAGATGTTTTTTCTCTGCAAGCTCTCTTGGACGAACATCAATCAACACAAAGGGCATCTCCTTTTCCAGCTCAGAAAGAAGATGCTTTGGGGAAACCGCAACGGGCATTCCCTGTTTTTTCCACTTCGGGAACCCATCAATAAAGCCCTTTATATTGGTATAGCCGAGAGCGGCTGCCCTACGGACAGCCCCAGGGGTGAGAGCTCACCTTGGGCCCTCGCAGTAAAAGACTATAAGTTGATTCTTATCCGGAGCTACCTTGGGTAGCTGTTCTTCAAGTTTCGGAAAGGGGATATTAATCGTATTTGGAATATGTCCTTCCGCATGTTTCGCCGGAGGTCGGACATCTATAATCAGAGCCCCTTTGCTCTCCCATAACTTTTTTACCTCCTCAAAGCTTATTCTCTGCTCGGGAGGAACGGACATGGGAGGTTTGACACTAATTAAAGTGGCGTATCTCTTTCCATCTCTATCGGTATAAACAATCTTTACCGGGGTTCCACGAGAGATTTTCCCTAAACTCTCCTTCCAATTCACGATGGAAGTGTTATCATCAAAATAAACATCAAGATTTTGCCCGGTATCAATCTGAATTAATCCTGCCCTCATGGAAACGGAGATTAAACTTCCCCTTAAGGTATTAGGAGAAGCTTGATGGCAACCAGCTAAGCCACAACTGGGATGAATGGATTTTAGCCCAGGCGCCCCTTGAGTTGAAAGTACATCTCTATAACTTAAAGTGCCCAACAATAACCCCGAGGCCAACAACCACCCAACCCAGTATTTTTTCTGCATAATCTTCACCTCCTGTTTTTATAAAAGATTATAATGATTAAAAAAATCAAAAACCAATAGATTTTTTTGACCAATTTATTTATTTTGGTTTATAAATGCTTAAATTTTACGGCAAAATCTTAAGATTTTTTTAAGGCTAGCTGAGAAAGAAAAGAAAAAGGAAGAGAGGAAAAGCCCTCTCTTATTAAAAAATTAAAAATTACAATTCTACGCCTTCTTTAGCGTATTTAGCCACTAAATCACCTACTTCTTGGGTGGTATAGCCCATTTTCCCTGCAGAAAGACTCTTCAAATGATCCCGGCAAACTTTGATCACTGCCTTTTCAATGGCCTGAGCTGCCGATTCTTCCCCAAGCCATTCCAACATCATCATCCCAGCGCAAATGGCCGCCAAAGGATTGATCACGTTTTTGCCCGTATATTTTGGCGCCGAACCTCCGATGGGTTCAAACATAGAAACTCCCTGAGGATTAATGTTACCTCCAGCAGCAATCCCCATTCCCCCCTGGATCATAGCCCCAAGGTCGGTAATAATATCACCAAACATATTGTCGGTTACGATCACATCAAACCACTCCGGGTTCTTGACAAACCACATACAAGTTGCATCCACATGGGCATAATCTTTCTCAATATCTGGATATTCTTCCCCTACCTCTTGAAAAACCCTCCACCAAAGATCCCAAGCGTAGGTCAAAACATTGGTCTTACCTACCAAGGTCACTTTTTTCTTTTTGTTACGCTTCCGACAATATTCAAAGGCAAAACGTATACATCTTTCTGCCCCA
Organism: Caldimicrobium sp.; assembly: GCA_037443245.1. Classification (GTDB taxonomy): domain Bacteria; phylum Desulfobacterota; class Thermodesulfobacteria; order Thermodesulfobacteriales; family Thermodesulfobacteriaceae; genus WYEG01. Next base: position 191,907 of record JBBIOT010000004.1, on the reverse strand, counting down.
AAACGGGTATTGATAGACTCTTGTACCGCAACTTCGTAGGGAGTTCCTTTGCGTAAAAAACCTCCTCCCCCAGCGTAAAGACCTTCAGTATTTTCCCTCACCACTACAAAATCTATATCCTCGGGACCTTTATCTTTAATAGGGGTCCAAACCCCAGGATAAAGCTTAACCGGTCTAAGATTTACATATTGGTCTAATTCAAAACGTATCCGCAGAAGAATCTCTTTCTCCAATATGCCAGGCTTTACTTCAGGATGGCCAATAGCCCCTAAGTATATGGCATCATGCTTCTTTAATTCTTCAATCCCTCCCTCGGGGATGGTTTCTCCAGTCTTTAAATACCTTTCCCCACCCCAATCAAAATAATTAAACTGAAAATTTAGGTTAAACCTTTCTCCAACTGCTTGTAAGACCTTAATACCCTCTCTAATAACTTCTGGGCCAGTGCCATCTCCAGGGATAACCGCTATCTTGTAAGTCTTTCCACTCATTACTTACCCCCCTTCTTTCCAGCTTTTAAAATTTCTATACTATAAACCATTTAGAAATTTTACCAAGTCCTCGAGCGGAATTTCCCACATAAAGAGCACTAAAGGTAGATAAATCTTCTAACTTAATCAAGCCTTCCTTAGCCTGGCCCTTGTCGAGAAGAATCTTCCTTAAAACACCCGGTAAAATTCCTAATTCTAAAGGGGGGGTAATTAGCTCTTTTTGCCTTTCGGCAAAAAAATTAGAAATAGCCCCTTCAAGGACCCTACCCTCTTCATCATAGAAGATTACTTCCGAAAAACCTTGAGCCAAGGCTTCTTTAAACTCCCGGTCGTATTCCTCGCGCCGGCTTGTCTTGTGAAAATGAAAAAGTGTTTTTTTAGTCTTTCTTCTTTTGCATAAAACTTTTAACATGGAAGGCCAACTCTTCTTAGGGTGAAACTCTACCTCCACCTTACCACTAGGGTACAGGATTAACCTAACCCTTCTTCCCTCGTCTCCTTCTTGGGGCAAATTTTTTTCTATAAAATTTTTAAATCCCGAAAAATCTTTAAAACTGAAAGGAAAGGCAAAATATTTCGCTGAGTTCTTCAAGCGTTGAAAGTGAAGGATAAGTTTTTCTTCCTCTTCAGGATAGTTAAAAGTTTCAATAAGGTAGAAAGGATAGATAGGAGAAGTGATAAAAGCTGCCTTAAGAAGGGTCTCTTCATATTCCCTTTTGGGGTCACTATCCCACACAATCCCAGCCCCAACCCCCAACTCCCCCTGATAGTAGTTGGGTTTTCTTTTTAAAAAAAGAGTCCTAATACTTACGTTAAATATAAAATCTCCCGAGGGAAAAATAATCCCAAACGCTCCCGTATAAACCCCTCTTGGTTCGTTCTCCAATTCTCTAATAATTTCCATAGTTCTGATTTTAGGGGCTCCGGTAACCGAACCACAAGGGAAAAGACTTTCTACAATTGAGAATAGTTTAATTCCTTCTTTAAGCTTCCCTCCCACCGTAGAAACCATTTGATGTAGGGTGGGATAGGTTTTAATTTTTAGGTACTCTTCTACTCGGACTGACCCAGCTTCGCAAACTCGCCCAAGGTCATTGCGTAAAAGGTCAAGGATCATCAAATTTTCCGCACGATTTTTGAGCCCTCTTCTAAATCTCTCTTTAATCTTCCTATCCCTAAAATAATCTATCGCTCTCTTAGCTGTTCCTTTCATAGGAGAGCTGCGTAAATGGGTTCCCTTTTTTTCTAAGAAAAGCTCAGGGGAAAGGGAGAGAACCAAAAAATCTTCTTCCTCAAGAAAAGCAGAATATTCACATCTTTGCGAAAAAAGAAGTATCTTAAATAGATCTAAGGGATTACCAAAAAAGCTGAAACGAAATTTACCCGTAAAATTAACTTGGTAGGTATCCCCTGAGGCAATGTAGGCCTTGATTTTTTCTAAAGCTGATTGATATTGGGAAAGACTAAGATTAAAATGTAGATCCTCTAATAAAAATGGCTCTTTCTCTCTTAGAGAGAGATCTTCCGGCCAAATTTCAACCTCTTCAATCTTTCGGCCCAAAACAAAATAGGCTAAAGGAGAGTTGGGTTCCCAAAAAAGGCCCTCAAGCTTTGGCTCCAATAAGTAGCCAAGTTCGTAAGCCAAAAAACCAAAGGCATAAAAGCCTGCGCTAACCCTTTTCTCTAAATGAAAAAAAAATTCTTTGATATCTTTCCGAGAAATCCCTTGGGAAGGAAGAGAAAGAACCGACTCCGGATAAAGTTTTAGACCTTTAAAGGGGATGTCTTTAGCATTGATCCAAAAAGCCATAACCTAAATAATTCTATTGTCGGAGATAAACACGCTTATGAGGCAAAGGATAGTAATCAATAGGGAACTTGCTAAAAAGCTTGTTAAGGAAGGAAAATGGGGGATAAAAGTCTCAGGTAAAAATAAGAAGATACTGTGGAAGACCAAGTTAAAGCCTTCAGCTAAGCTAAATCGTTTCAAAAACCCGTAGAGCCTTGTCCTAAATTGCCATTTCTTTTCTAATTCTTTTTGCAAATTGAGGAGGTTATTGATTAGGTCTTGCAGTTTCTTAATTTCTATTTCTAAAAACTTTAATTCCTTGGTTAGGTCAGAACGGCGGAGCCTTCGTTCCATCCTTTGAATAAGGTCTCCAGAAATCTTAAGATCCTGACCAAAAGCTTTATCTTCTAATTTATAGGGATACTTTTGCCAAAAATCGGATAGTTTTTGATAAAGCACATAAAGAGAATCTAATTCTTTTTTAATTTTTTTTGTCCTGCCTATTACATAGCCACTCAATTCAAGCCCAAGCTCCAACGTAGCCTTACTTGCCCGTTCAACCAAAGCTAAACCACCTTGGTTAATGTCTTGGGAAAGACTTTTTAGTCTCTCTTGATAATCCTTAGCAATCTCCTCAGGCATTACCTCTTTTAAACTATGAAATCTATCTTCAGCCTCTTTTAATCTGGAAATGGCCTCTTCCTTGAAGGATAGAAAAATATTATCCAGAGTTTCTTCCAATTCCTTTTCTAACCTAATAAATAAAGGTTCAAGATAGGCAAGATACAAAACGTAGGGATGGTGAAAGTAGGGGGTTACCTTTTCAAAGCTTTCTTCCATAAGATAATGACAAAGAGATAGGAAAAAGAGCGCAGGATAACAAGTTGGATCCTCTTTTAATGAATTTTGAAAGTTTTCCTCCGCTAAAGACCTATCTCCTAGTTGAAAATATATGGCTCCCTTTAAATAGAATAAATATCCTATGAGAAAAGTATTTTTGGTGAAGGTCAAAGCCAATTCTAAGAAATAAATGGCTTTGGTAAAATCTTCCTTTAGAATCTTGGCCATGGCTAAACCAAGCTCACGCCTAAAATCGCCCTCTTCCACTTCTTGAAACCTCTTCTCGGCCTGCTCAATCCTTCCAGCCATAAGGTCTTCAACCCCAAGGCCTAAATCCCCGCCTCTTACCGGAGTTGATAATTCTAAAGGAATTTGAATGAAAGAATTTATTTCGTTAAAACGATAAAAAAGAATGGGCAAAAAGGCTGGGAAATTAAAAAAATAACGACAAAAGAAGGACTTCAAGGACACTTCATCCTCTTTTTCTTCAACCAAAGCTTGATTCAATTTTTCCGCTAAGGTCCAGGGGGATAGGGTAAGCATATGGTAAAAAATTCGCGTTGGTTCCCTTTCGGTAAGCCCCGGGCAGGAGGGTGTAGGATGACTATAACTTCCACAAAAGAAACATCTCTTTTCATGGGGCACAAGGAAGAGATCTTTCATCGGAAAATAAAGCTTAGAATCTACCGTTGCGGGAAAGTCAAGCTCAAGTAAATTTCCGTAAGGCAAAAGACTAAACCAAATATTGGCCTTCTTTAAAAGATCCTCAACTTCATCTCGTAAAGATGGCTCAATGTAAATTTTGCCCGGTCGTAAGGGTTTATGGAGGGATGGAAAGGTTTTTTCTTTTAGAAGAAGTAAAGAAAAGGGAGGTGGGGCAGAGCCTAATTCTTTCGGAAAATGCTCTTTATATTGAAATAACAACTCATTAACCTTGGATAGTTTCCCGTTTATTTGATAAAGATTGGTTTCAACCGCGGAAAAGGCTTCCGCAAGAAGATGGGGGAGTAACTCTAATAGATTTCTTGCCCTATAGGTAAAAACAAGCCGAGCATAATTTTGATGGGGCAAGAACCGCAAAAACATAATCTATCTACTTTGTTTTACTTTGTTTTAAAATTATTAAAACTAACCCTATAGTAATAGCTAAATCAGCTACATTAAAGGCAGGCCAATGAAGATCCCCTAAGTGAAGATCAATAAAATCAAGAACAGCTGAAAACAATATACGGTCAAGCAGGTTCCCCAAGCCTCCTCCAAAGACCAAGGCTAAACCAAGGCGAGTTAGCCCTTGAGCCTTCCTGGCCCAAAAAAAGATCATCCCTAAGGCCAAAATAGTAAGCAAAGTAAAAACAAAATTTGCAACAGAGAAAGAGCCAAAGAAACCAAAGGCAATCCCTTTGTTCCATACTTTGATAATCCTAAAAAAGGGTAAAATTTCAATTATCCTAAAATCTGCTTGAAGCACCAAATATTTGGACAAGCGATCCGCCAAAAAAGTAGAGAAAGCGAGAAGATGAAAATTTCTCATACCCCGTATTCCTCTTCAACCACCCTAAGGCATCTGGCACAGAGATCTTTTATCCGCAAACTTCCTACTTCTGGTCTTCTTTGCCAGCATCTTTCACATTTTTGATAGGTAGTTTCTTTCACAGAAATAATAAGACCCGGAAAATCCTCGGAGGAATACCTAACTGACATACCATCAACTTCTTTATCCAAAAGCTCAAATTTAGCAATCATCAAGAGATATTCCCAAAAGCTTTTATCCTGGAAATAGGTTTTTAATTCTTCAGGGGAAAGGACATAACACTCTGCCGAAAGAGAGTTGCCAATAATCTTTTTTTCCTGTCTTGCTATCTCAAGGGCTTTTAGAAATTCCTTCCTTAGGGCCAAAACCTTCTCCCACCAAGCAAGCTCCTCCTTAGAAAGCCGAAAATTATAATCGGGAAATTCCGTAAGAAAAACAGAAATCTCAGACTTTTTATAGGGAAGATTTTGCCAAATCTCTTCGGCAGTAAAAGAAAGAATAGGGGCCATAAGTTTTACTAAAGCCTCTAAGGCGTAATAAAAAACGGTCTGGGTTGCCCTTCTTTTAAGGCTATTTTTAGTCTCGCAATAGAGAAAATCTCGGTTAACATCTATAATGAGAGAGGAGAGCTCTTCCACACAAAAAAGATGGATCTCATAGGTCACCAAATGAAAATCAAAATCTTCGTAAGCCCGCTTTACTCTTTCTATCAGGCGAGAGAGACGATGAAGCACGTAACGTTCAAGGGAAGGGAGCTCCTCAAAAGATAAAAGATTTTCTTGGGGATCAAAGTCAAAAAGATTTCCGAGCAGAAAACGACAGGTATTTCTAATCTTGCGATAGGTTTCCACAAGACGATCTATTATTTCCTTAGAAATTTTAATATCGTTCCGGTAGTCTTCGGCTGAAACCCAAAGACGAATGATTTCTGCACCATACTTTTTTATCAAATCCTGAGGATGGATTACATTCCCAAGACTTTTAGACATTTTTCTTCCCTGACCGTCCACCACAAAGCCATGGGTAAGGATGGCCTTATAAGGAGGCACCTCCCTTGTACCCACTGAGCAGATAAGCGAACTTTGAAACCAACCCCGATGTTGGTCCGAACCTTCTAAATACAAATCCGCAGGAAAACGCAAATCACCCCTTTTTTCCAATACCCCCGCAAAAGAAACTCCAGAATCAAACCAAACATCAAGGATATCCTTTTCCTTAGTAAATTTTTGCCCTCCGCAGTAAGGACAGGTTGTACCTTCCGGAAGAAGTTTTTCAGCAGGGTCAATAAACCAAGGATCACACCCCTCCTTAGCGAAAATTTCTAAGACCTTTTCGTAATACTTCATTTCCTTTAAGTATTCACCACAGTTTTCACATTTAAACACCGTAATTGGAACCCCCCAGACTCTTTGCCGGGATACACACCAATCTGGCCTAACTTCTAACATGGATAGGAGACGATTTTTACCCCAATGGGGAATAAACCGTACTTGTTCTAAGGCTTTAATGGCCTTTGATCTCAATCCTTTGGCCTCCATGGATATAAACCACTGATACTCGGCCCGGAAAATTACAGGCCTTTTACAACGCCAGCAATGGGGATAGCTATGGGTTATTTTTTCCGAAAAAAGAAGCTTCCCTTTCTTCTTCAACTCTTCCAAGATAACCCTGTTAGCATCATTAATCCCTAAGCCACCCACCAAAGCCACATGGTCAAAAAAACGGCCTTCTTCATCTACAGGCACATAAATCTCCAATCCGTACTTAAGCCCTATCTGGTAGTCTTCCTCCCCATGACCTGGGGCAATATGGACGATCCCGGTTCCCGTTTGGAGGGTTACAAAATCTCCCAACACTAAAATACTTCTTCGGTCTTCATAAAAAGGATGCTTAGCCCATTTGCCTTCTAAAAGAGAAGGATCTATTTTAGCCAGGATCTCCGGTAGCTCTCTTTCCAAAAGGGCACAAAGAGCTAAAAGCCTACCTTCCGCAAGGAGATAAGCCTCTTCCTCCCCAGGCCAACGCACCAAAAGATACTCATAGTCAGGATGCAAAGCCAAGGCTAAGTTGGCGGGTAAGGTCCAAGGTGTGGTCGTCCAAATTAAAGCCGAAATCCTCTCCGGGAGGCTAACCCCCAAGGCCTCTTTTAAGTATTTCAGCGTCTCTTCAGGTAGAGGGAACTTTACATAAATGGAAGGGGAAATTTTTTCCTCATATTCAACTTCAGCCTCTGCCAGAGCGGTTACACAAGTTGGACACCAGAAGACCGGTTTTTTCCGGCGGAAGACTTGGCCAGAAGTTAATAATTTAAGAAATTCCCGAGCTATGGTAGCTTCATATTCCGGACTCATGGTTAAATAGGGCTCACCCCAGTGGGCAAAAACCCCAAGCCTAAGAAATTCTTCTCGCTGAATATTGATAAAACGTTCCGCATACCTCCGACAGTTATCCCTAATTACCAAAGGTGGTAATTCTCCTCTCTTAACACCAAGTTCTTGCTCCACCTTTAACTCTATGGGCAAGCCATGACAATCCCAGCCCGGTATAAATGGCACTCGATAGCCCATCATGGATTTACTTTTCACAATTATATCCTTTAAAACCTTGTTCAAAGCAGTGCCAAGATGAATATGCCCATTGGCATAGGGAGGCCCATCATGTAAAACAAAAAGGGGGGCCGCCTCTCTCTTCTCTAAAATTTTTTCATAAATTTTATTTTCCTGCCAAAATTTGATAAAAATAGGTTCCCTTTCCGTAAGATTGGCCTTCATCGGAAATTCAGTCCTCGGAAGCTTCAAGGTATCCTTCCATTCCATTATGTTCCCTCCTCTATGTCTCAGAAAAATTTTAGCTCTCCTTAAATTTTACCACAAATTTACATCCTGTCTTTTTTTAATTCTTGTTTTCTTTTCCCCTTCTTCCTAATTCCCATCTTTTCAATCTTTTTTTAATAAAACTGAACCAACTCTACCACTTTAGCATGATAAAAAGCGTCTTTTCCGAAATTCAAAAAATTTCTCTTCCTTTGCAAGAATTTCTAACAAAAATACAATCTACAAAGTGCGATGAGTTTACCCTTAAGGAGCTAACTCATAACCTGTAAAAGTATTTTCTTATTAGATCTATAAAAAATTTATTAGATCTATAAAAAAAATAATACTTGAAAATACCTTTGCCTTTGATATTATCATCATAAAAGCCTCACAATCCACCTCCCTAAGCCTAAACGATTAGGAGGGAGATATCAAGAAGGAGATAGGGATTGGGTCTTTGAGTTTTTCTTCACTCCAAGTATTTGGGACAAGAAACGGGCTCAGGTTTGAGCACTCTCTTAACAACCCTATTAAACACTTGGGCATTCTTTTGATGAAAGCCTAAAGCTTAAATAATTATGAAGGCTAAAATTCTCTTAGTAGATGATGAAAAAATTTTAAGAGAAGTTCTTGAGGATTTTCTTAAAGATAAAGACTACGAAGTTGAAATAGCTGAGACTGGGAGTCAGGCTTTAGAATTATTGAAAAAAAATTCCTTTGACTTAGTTATTCTTGATATCAGTCTTCCAGATGGTAACGGTTTAGAATTGATTCCCAAAATTAAAGAGTTTCAACCTGAAATTGGTATTATTTTAATTTCTGCCTATGCAGGGGTAAAATCTGTGGTCTCTGCCATCAAGCAAGGAGCCTTTGATTATCTCATTAAGCCCTTTGACGGAGATGAATTGCTTCTTACCATTGAAAAATTTCTCCAATTTAGAAGTCTGCGAAGTGAAGTTACCACCTTAAGAAAAACCTTAAGCTCACAAGAAGCTTTAACGAAGTTTGTTGGAGAAAGTAAGTTAGTGCAGGAATTGCTTGCCCATGTGGAAACGGTTGCTGAAACGGACCTTTCGGTACTCATCCTTGGAGAATCAGGCACTGGAAAGGAGCTTATTGCTCAAATTATCCATGAAATAAGCCCCCGAAGGGATTATCCCTTTATTAAAATTAACTGCACCGCCATTCCTGATACCCTTTTTGAAGCCGAACTTTTCGGGTATGTAAAAGGGGCTTTCACTGGGGCCATCAATAATAAAATTGGGAAGATTGAATTAGCTCAAGGGGGAACCCTTCTCTTTGATGAGATCGGGGATCTTTCTCTCCATCTCCAGCCTAAACTTCTACGAGTTTTGGAAGAAAAAACCTATTATCCCCTTGGATCAACCAAGGAAAAAAAGGTAAACGTACGCTTCCTCTTTACTACTTCAAAGGACCTTAAAAAACTTGTAGAGTTAGGCCAGTTTAGAGATGACCTCTATTATCGCCTCTCCGCTTTTATACTCAAAATTCCCCCTCTCAGAAAAAGAAAGGAAGATCTCCCCGTGCTTATTCAGCATTTTTTGCACCAGCTCGCCCAAAAATATGGCAAAGGCAAACCCGAAGTTTCCGAACAGGCCTTTTTAGCCTTATTAAACTATTCTTATCCAGGCAACGTAAGAGAATTAAAGCACCTTCTGGAGAGGGCTTATCTTTTAGCTAAAAATGGACGTATTGAACTTCACCATCTTCCGGAGGAGGTACAAAGTGGTTTTTCTGAGCTGATAGTTTCCTCATCAATCCCCTCAGGCAAGATTCAGATAAAAAAAACCCTGGAGATCTTGGAAAAGGAATTGATCCTTCGCACCCTGGCTGAGTGCGAAGGAAAGATAAGCTTAGCGGCCCAAAAATTGGGAATAAGCCGAAAAACGCTCTGGAAAAAACTTAAGAAATATTCTCCTCTTTTAAATTCTTAGCTTTGGCCATAATCCTTTCATACCACAAAGGATGCCTTTCCTTGACGTACTCTAAGCTAACCTTACCCGTAAACATGGCTTTAAGAAGGGGCCAATTGGATTTTACGGCCAGTACAAAGAAAACATGTATAAAGAAGATTAAAATGAAGGCCCCACCAAAAAGGGTATGCATAAGGTTTAAAGTGGATTCTGTTTTAGGAGAAAGGACAATCCATTCCAAATTCTTAAGAACTTTCAGTAGGCCCGTAATCGCTACAATCGCGGTGATAAAGGCTATTCCCACATAGGCATACCTTTGCTCAGGAAGCCATTTGTCCGCGGGAGGCTCCTTTCCGAGACCAAAGGAAGCCAAAATGGTCTTGAAGGCTTTGATAAGATCTCCTCGTTTTGGAAAGAGACCAAAGTCTTTTCTCACTAAATGATAAAAGAAGTGGAAGAACACAGCAAAGGTAAAAAAGATAGCCAAAAGGTAGTGAAGCTTGGTAACAGTATAAAAATCAGCAGTCCAGGCTAATCCTGGTATTTCAGTTAGATAATAGCGTTTAAAAAGAGGAAGACATCCAAGCCCTGTAAAAATAAGTCCTATTCCTGAAAGAGCTATTATCCAGTGTTCAAACCTGACAATTCCAGAATATCTCTTTATTTCCTTCATGCTTAGACCTCCTCTTCTTCTTTTTTATTAGTAGAAATTAGTCCCAGAACTAAGCCGGCCAATGCCCCTAAACCAGCTCCTCCTAGTACCACCTTACCAACCGGATTAACCTCCCTTTCCAGCCTATTTACTACCTTAACTGGCATTTGAAACCTGGCTTTCATCTGTTTAAGCTGGGCATCAATTTTATCAAAGGGAATTTTAGAAAGATAAAGGGTAGAGGTACCTCCATTTTCCTTTTCGCCATAAATATATAACCCCTGTTCTTGAGCTAATTTATGGGCCAAAGTAAAAATTTTTTCACGCTCTCCAAAAAGGAGAGGCGCTTTTTCCCCAAGCCTTTTTTGACAGGCCTCAACGCAAGCGGGGATTTTTCCTTCCTTGATCCGGCTATCACAAAGATCACACTTATACATAACCCCACCTCCTGCAAGCTTGGGCATTAGCTTAAGATAAATACCTACTCCAGCCTGACGTTGAGGAATATGCCAAGGGCAGACATCTCTGCACTTGGCCCCGCCGAAACAAATACTATGGTCAATGATCGTATTCCCTTCAGGCTGTTTACTTAAGGCCCCAAAAGGACAACCTCTAACGCAAGGTGGATTATCACAGTGCATACATCTCCTGGGGATAAAAAGCTTCTCCCCTTCTACCTCCACCTTTTGGACGAAGATCCAGTTGTAGGGGGTTAGAGTATCAATTTTATCTTTTTTAGGCTCCCAATCTTCATAAAAGGGCCTCGGCCAATAGTTAGGGATAGGTCTTTGAGGTTTGGGATAGCGAGAAGAATTCTCTTCCCGGCAGGCCTTAATGCATAAAGGGATGGGTTCCCCTTGACAGCCATCGCATTTAGTAAGGTCAATTAAAGTGGCATACCTCCCTGGTTTTGCCTCCCCACCCTTGGGTAGGGCCAATAAACCTAACAACCCTGCTGATACTTTAAAAAAACCTCGCCGACTAAGCTTCATCTAACCACCCCCCAAAATTTTACATAAAATTAAATCATTTACCAAAAAAATCAAGATTGTCCCTGAATGGTAACAAATTACTTATTTTTTAGGTCTATATTAAGCGACACAAAGGTTCTCTCTCCTTGCAAAATCAAGGGGTAAAGATTGGCATAATTTTTGTGTTAAATATATAGAAATGAAAAAAATTAAAGAGGGGGTGAAAAAAATGTTTGGCAAAGGCTGATGATTTAAGATTAAAAGTTTAGTAGACCTTTTAAAATTTTTCTTGGAGGGTTGGTATGGCTGAAAAGGAAAAAAAGGGTTTACTTAATGAGGACTGGTTAGCCTTTTGGCTGGCTATTTTAATTGTAGTGGTATCTTTATTTTCCTTTGTTGGGATTGATCCCTTAGGGTGGGTTATCAAGGTCTCTGAGTGGCTTAGCTTTGATAAGGCCTTAGCTCCGGTTGGTAAGGCCTATAAGGGGGTTATCTCTGGAGGTTTCTCCTTAGTACTAACCTATGTAATTTTAACCATAATCTTAGCCATTGGTGTTTCCCTTCTTGGGGGAAATGTAAAGCGTTTTATTATAGGTTTCTTTTTTGTCTACTGGTTAAGCATGATTTGCTGGGTTATTGGGCATTATGCCTATTTAGCCTCTACTGATCCTGCCAAACACAACATTACCTGGTCGTTAAAGCTAACCGGGGAAGGAGGCTACATCCTGGCCTTGATTTTGGGCTTGATTATAGGCAATTTCTTTAGAGGATTTGTCTCTTACCTTGAAGAAGCTTTAAAACCAGAATTTTACATCAAAACAGCCATAGGGCTTATGGGTGCGGTTTTAGGCTTAAAATCGGCCTCAGCTTTCGGGCTTGCTTCCGCGGTGCTTTTCCGTGGACTTTGCGCCATTATAGAAGCTTATTTAATTTATTGGGGACTAATTTACTTTATTGCCCGAAGATGGTTTAAATTTAGTAAGGAATGGGCAGCACCGTTAGCAGCAGGGATTTCCATCTGTGGAGTTTCGGCAGCCATAGCCGCAGGTGGAGCAATCAGGGCAAGGCCTGTAGTGCCCATCATGGTTGCTTCTTTAGTGGTTATCTTTGCGGTTGTGGAATTAGTTATTCTTCCCTTTTTAGCCAGGGCCTTTCTATGGCAGGAACCTATGGTAGCTGGGGCCTGGATGGGACTTGCGGTTAAAACCGATGGAGCTGCCTTTGCGGCAGGGGCCATCACCGATGCCTTAATCAGAGGCAAGACTGAAGCCTTAGCAGGCATAAAATATGAACCCGGCTGGATCCTTATGGCAACCGCTACCACTAAGCTTTTTATTGACATCTTCATCAGTATCTGGGCCTTCTTGCTCGCTTATATTTGGTGTGCCTATATTGAATGCAAACCTGGAGAAAAGGTTTCAGCCAAAGAAATTTGGCAAAGATTCCCCAAATTTGTTTTGGCCTATGCCCTGGGATTTGTCGTGTTCCTCCTTATCTCCGCACCCCATGCCCCTAAGGTCCAGGCCGTAGATGCAAAGGTAAAACAGATTGAAGCAAGGATTAAAATTTTGGAACAACAACTAAATGCCACTACCGATCCCTCCCAGATTGCTAAGCTTACCCAACAAATATCAGAACAAAAGGCCCTCATCCAAACCTCAAAAGAAGAAATAAAGGATTCCGCCAAAGTTATAAGTCAAACTAAGGTAGCAACCAGCGGGCTTGACGCCCTAAGACAAATCTTCTTTCTCATTACCTTCTTTGCCATCGGAGCCGTATCCAACTTCAGGAAACTCTGGGCTGAAGGGATCGGTAAACTTGCAATAGTTTACTTCGTGAGCCTCTTTGGATTTATCATCTGGATTGGACTTCTTATCTCTTACATCTTCTTTAAAGGAGTTAAACCACCGATTATTCAATAATTTAATTAAGGAGGTTTAGGCTATGACCAATCAAGAAGTTAAGACCGAAGAAATAGCCAGAGAAATTGAGACCATGCAATATGAAGAGTGGCTCCCGGTGGAAAGTAAGCTTGTGAAATGGTGTGTAGGCCTGGGCATCATCCTTTTAATTATTCTCATCTGGATTAGCTATACCTTCTTCCCAGCTCAATAAATCTTTATCTTCGTTCCCCTCCTTAGGCCCCCTCTCCCCTCCGGGGGGCCTTCTTTATTTACTAAACCTTGACAAAAAGTTAAGGAAAAGACTAGGACCCAAGTGAGAAACCTTCTCCCTGCGCTTAAGCTCTAACAAATCTTCATAATTATCCCCATGATTCGCTAAAATAAAAAACTCTCTTGAGAGCAGCACAAAGATATTAAAATTAAAAAAATCCATTGATATCCAAAGAGTAGAAAAATTGGCAAAAATTTATTCCCTTTTAGATGAAGTTTTTGATCATGATCTCAAAAGAAGCCTACTTCCCCGATCTTTTTTCAAGACTTTTTGAAGGATTATCTTTTCATTCATTTAAACGAAGATAATTGTGTTATAATATTTAAACACCATGCTCTTTGAGTTGAAGGTAGCAGGATTTTTAACCATTGAAGAGGCCCATTTGACCTTTGATGAAGGTTTTATTGTCTTCACAGGGGAAACAGGGTCAGGAAAATCGGTCCTTTTAAAGGCCATTTTTCTTCTTTTAGGGGAAAGAGGTGGGGCTCATTACTTAAATCCTCGTTTTAAGGAGGCTGAAATTGAGGCCCTAATTTACGGGGGAGAAATTTTAGCTCAAAGAATGGAAGAGCTTGGCCTAAAACCAGAGGAAGAAGTACACCTTAGGAGGATTATCACGCCTTCCAGGCAAAGGGTCTACGTCAATGGCTCGCCCCTATCCCTAAGCGAGCTTTCCGCCTTGACTTCAGGTCTTATAGAAATAACAAGTCAGCACGAATTTTATTCTCTCTTTGATCGCAAAAATCAGTTTCTTCTTTATGACCTCCTTGCGGAGGCTAAAGGAATACACCAAAGCTACTTAAAGGAATATGAAAAGTTTAAAAATTTTAACGAAAAGATTAGGGAGCTTGATAATCGGCTTCAGCAAGCTTTGCGCCAGAGAGATTTTCTAGAGTTCCAACTCCACGAACTGGAAGAATTAGCCCCCAACCCCGCAGAAGAAGAGGAACTAAAACGAAATCGGGAAAGGCTCCGCAATCTTACCACCATCAAAGAAATTGGGGAAAAACTTCTTGCCTCTTTAGAAAGCGCTGGACCTCAGATTAAACAAGCCTTAACCTTCCTTACAAAGATCTCCAACTTTGAGCCCCAATTTAGGGAGCGGACTACCTCTTTAGAAAATCTCTTTTACGAATTACAGGAAGTGGAGAGGGAGGTTGGAAGCTTTCTTGGAGAACTCCCGGAAGGCACGGAAAGCCTTGAAGAAATTGAGACAAGGTTAGCTAAATACGAAAAATTGCAGAGAAAATATCAACGAGATACAAAAGGGCTCCTTCAATTGAAGGAAGAAATAAAAAAAGAACTCTCCACCTTGGATCTTGGGGAAGAAGAATTAAAAAAATTGAAAGAAGAAAGGGAAGAGGTTTTGAAAAGGCTTTTTAAGCTTGCGGAAGATTTAAGTCGGTCCCGGCGAGAAAAAAAACCAAAATTAGAAAGGATCCTAAAGAAAGAACTTGAAAATTTAGGAATGAAAGGGGCTCAGTTGATCTTTAATTTCAAAGTTAAGTCTGCCTCGCCCGAAAGCTTAACCTCTTTCGGCCTTGATGAACTGGAAATTCTTTTTCAGGCTAACCCTGGCCTACATGAAAGGCCTTTAGAAAAGGTAGCCTCGGGAGGTGAGCTTTCCAGAATATATTTAATCTTAAAATCTCTTCTACCAATCTCATCCCAAGCTACGCTCATTTTTGATGAAGTGGATGTGGGCATTGGAGGGACGATCGCTCAGAAGGTAGGAGAAAAACTAAAAGAGCTTTCCCAAAAACAGCAAGTCATCTGTATTACCCATCTTCCTCAGATTGCCAAGCTTGCGGACCAACATTTTCTGGTAGAAAAACATTTTACCGAGGGGAAGACGAAAACTCTCATTAAAAAACTAACACCGGAAGAGCGGCTCAAGGAATTGGCAAGGATGCTTGGCCAACCTGAGGATCTTCAGCTGGCCCAAAAGTACTTAGAAGAGTAAGAGTAAATGGTGAGAGCCCTTCTTCTTTTTTCCGAGGGTTTGGATAGCCTTTTAGCGGGCTTAATTCTTAAAGAGCAAGGCGTAGAAGTAGTGACGGTTCGCTTTATTACTCCCTATTTTGGGTATCATCTGAAGGAAAATCCTCGGTCTTTTCAAGATAAGATAAAGAAATTAGGGTTTGGGGAGGGAGTTATCATTAATATAACTGAAGAATTTCTTGAGATCCTAAAAAAACCCAAACATGGATATGGCTGTTTGGCCAATCCCTGTATTGATTGCAAGATTTTGATGCTTAAGAAGGCAAAAGACCTTTTGCCCAGGATGGGGGCGGATTTTATAGTCACGGGTGAGGTTATGGGAGAAAGGCCCATGAGCCAAAATGAACGAGCCTTAAGAATTATTGAAGAAGAAGGAGGGGTGAAAGGGATCCTTCTTAGACCGCTTTCAGCCAAGCTTCTTCCACCTACCGAACCGGAAATCAAGGGTTTGGTAAAACGAGAAAAGCTTCTAAACATTAAAGGTAGGAGACGGACCGAACAAATTAGGCTTGCTAAATCTCTGGGGCTTTCTTCAGAAGAAATACCCACACCAGCAGGAGGATGTCTTCTCACCGACCCAGTTATCGGGAATAGGATCCTGGAAATCTTAAGAAAAAACCTTCCTTTGACGAAAGAAACCTCCCCCTTAACCGTCCTTGGCCGTCATTACCTGACAAACAACTATTGGGCCGTCCTTGGAAGGAATGAAGAGGAAAATAAAAAAATAATAAAACTCTCCCTAGGCAAATTTCCTCTTTATACCCTTAATGAACCTTCCCCAGTTTTGGCTATCCTTTATGGGGAGCCAGGAGAGGAATTTCTTTTAAGTCTTCTCCTTTCTCGAGCCAAAAAGGCTAAAAGGGCCTTAGAGGAGGGGAAAGAGGTAAAGCTCCTAAAAGTATGAAGGATGAAGGTAGTAGCCCTGCTTACTGACTTTGGGGTTAAGGATCATTATGTTGGGGTCGTAAAAGGAAGGATTCTATCTTTCTTAAAGGGGAAATTTTCTCCCTACTTCATAGACATCACCCATGAAATACCCCCTCAAGATATTCGTAGAGGAGCTCTCAAGCTTCTTTTTTCCTACCCCTATTTTCCTTCCGGAACCATCTTTCTCTGCGTAGTAGATCCCGGAGTAGGAACGAAAAGAAGGGCTATCATCCTAACAACCGAAAGGCATATCTTTGTTGGACCTGATAATGGACTTTTTACCCCGATTTTTCAGAGGGAAAGCCTGACCAGTTGCTGGGAAATAGAAGTAGAAAAGATTCTTGCGCCTCCTTACAGCACCACCTTTCATGCTCGAGACCTTTTTGCCCCGGTAGTAGCTAAGCTTTTAATCGGAGAAGAACCAGCAAATTTTGCCCAGAGGGTGGACCCATCCCAACTGGTAAAAATTCCCTTTCCTAAGCCAACTACCACAGAAAAGGGAATACGTGTGCCCGTGTTAGACATAGATCATTTTGGAAACCTTATTACCGCCCTTTCCAAGGAAGACTGCAAGCAGCCCTTTAAAGTGTTCATCAAGGGAAAGGAAATCCCACTGCTTTCTACCTATGGGGAAGGGAAAAGGGGGGAGCTTGTGGCCCTTTTTGGAAGTGAAGGTTATTTAGAAATTGCCGTGGTTGAGGGCTCAGCTTACCAAACCCTTGGCCTTCCTGAGATTACCATAGAATTTGAGAAATATTAATAAATCTCCAAAGCCTACGTGAAGGATAAATTGGTAAAAAATTTTCCTGATTTTCTACCATTTAACTATTTAGTTAATAAAAATCTTTGAAAAACCCCCTTCTATGAAAAAAAATAAAGAAAAATTTAGGTAATCCAAAATTTTAAAATTTTCCCTTGACATCTTTTATTTATTTTAAATAATTTTTAAATGTAAATCCTCAAAAGGAGGGGGGATATGTATCCGATTTGGGAGGTCCCTTATTTAAGTAGTGCCTTAGTGATAGGTCTTATTGCTTCTTTTCATGTTTTACCTTCTCACCTCGCTGTAGGAGCTTTGTGGGTAACCGTCTTTATTGAGAAGCTTGGAGTGGAAAGGAATAGGCCTGAGTATTTAGCCTTTGTCAAGCGTTTTACTTTGCTACTTTTAATATTTAGTTTCATATTTGGTTCCCTTTCGGGGATTGGGATTTGGTATTCAGCCACGGTGTCTTCTCCAAGGGGAATTTCCGCCCTTATTCACAACTATGTTTGGGGATGGGCTACCGAATGGGTCTTTTTCTTGATTGAAATTGCTACCATTTATGCTTATTACTACACCCTTGGTAAGGTTGATCCCAAAACCCATATCCGCCTGGGATACATCTATGCGATCGCTGCCTGGATTAGCATGATTATCATCACTGGCATCCTGGCCTTCATGCTAACCCCTGGGAAATGGTTAGAATCTGGAAATTTCTTTGATGGCTTTTTCAATCCCACCTATTTTCCTCAGCTTTTTACCAGGACTTTCCTTATGTTCGGAATTGCGGGAATTTACGGTCTTCTCATTGCAGCAACTCTAAAGCATGAAGCAAAATATGAAATAACAAAGATTATCTCCCGTTTTGCCTTTGGAGGAATGATCCTTGGTCTTATTTTTGGCTATTGGTATTATCATAAACTCCCTAAGAGTGCTCTTGAGCTCATAAATGGACTACCCTACCTGCAAATTTTAAGCAAAATAGCCCTTCTTGC
Source organism: Caldimicrobium sp. (assembly GCA_037443245.1). GTDB lineage: Bacteria > Desulfobacterota > Thermodesulfobacteria > Thermodesulfobacteriales > Thermodesulfobacteriaceae > WYEG01. The sequence continues at coordinate 174,028 of JBBIOT010000004.1, read as the reverse complement.
CTGGGGGATATTGACCCTCTATTTCTTTTTAACGGCTTTTATCTTTCCTCAGCTTAACCATTTTATCCTTTCCTTCTTGCTAATCCTTCTAACTTTTTTGGGGATCCTCTCGGCGGAAGGAATTAGAGAAGGGGTGAGACGCCCTTATATTATTTTTGATTTTATGTATAGTCATCAAGCTATCGCCAGGGATTTGCCCGCTAAAAAGATTAAAGCTGAAGTGGAAACTATCCAGCGAGAAGGGTTACTTGTTAGACTTGGCTATCTACCGGAAGATCTAAGAAAGATTACACCTGAAAATAGGCTTGAAGTGGGGAGGATTATTGCCCTTCACAACTGCGCCAATTGTCATTCCTTTACCCCAAAGGGAGTAAGGCCTCTCCCAGTGCTGGTTAAAAAATTAGCTCCCCAATCACCTGAAGACATTGATGCCTTCTTATCAGCTCTGGGAAGTTTCCCTTACATGCCACCTTTTATTGGCAATGATGAAGAAAGAAAGGCTGTAGCTGAATATCTTTTTAAGTTGATTCAATAAAAACGGAGGAGGAAAGCTATGAATATTGGAACCTATTTGAATGCTATGAGAGATGCCGCTGGGCTTCCAAGCCCTGCCTTTGTCTTTGATTTCTTTTTAGTTTTAACTTTTGCCTTGCATATCCTTTTAGTAAACCTAATGCTTGGTTCGGCGCTTCTTATCTTATACGGGAGGTTTAGCGCCAACGAGCACGCCAAAAGGCTTTCTCAATCCCTTTCCCGTTTATTGGTAAACAGTATTTCCTGGGCCATTGTCTTGGGTGTGGCCCCTCTTCTTTTTGTGCAGGTTATTTATGATCCCTTCTGGTACACGGCCAACACTCTTTCAGCTTGGTGGGCCCTTGGCTTCTTAGGCTTTATTATTCTTGGTTTTGTCTTGGCTTATGTTTTTTATCTTAATGGAGGATATGAAGGGAAAGGTTCTCCTCTCTGGGTCCTTTTAAGCCTTGCCTTTCTGATTTTAGCTGGGGTGATTATGCATTCCCTTGCGGTTACCCAACTATATCCCGAAAAATGGCCAAGTTTTGCGGTCATCAAAGGGGTCTATCAATCTTCAGGAAGTTCCCTTCATGGCTTTGAATTATTTAGATTCCTTCACTTTATAGTTCCTTCCTTGGCAGTAGTTGGGGTTTGGCTTATGTTTTATGGTAATTACTTCAAGGGAACGGGTAAATATTCAGAGGAATATCTAAGCTATGTGGCAAAGCTTGGGGCAAAATTAGCCCTCTATGCCAGTTTAGGACAGGCGGTAGTTGGGTTTATCTGGCTTCTGACCTTGCCAACAGAATTCAGTTTCTTCACTAATCCCTTCTTTATTCTAGCTTTCCTTTCAGCCTTGGTTTTATTGGGCGTACTTTTTAAGGCTCAGGGTAATCCCTCTGGCTTTGCCAAGATTTGTGCCTTTCTGTTGGGACTAACCGTTCTTCTCATGGGCGCGGCAAGAGAAGCATTACGGACGAATTACTTTACGAAGGCGGGCTATCGGCTGGCAGATTATCCAGTTAATCCCTCCTATGGATCTTTAATCCTCTTTTTAGCAACCTTTGTGATCGGGCTTATTGTCCTTCTATATACCGCCCTTGTGGCCTATCGCTCAGGCCAAGGGATCAAAGAGGTAGGCTACGAAGGCCTGGGACGCCTTTCGGTCATCCTCCTTTGGGGATGGATCTTAGTAATGGTCTTTATCGGGGTAATAATTAGCCTCAAAAATGGTACTCTCTTTTAAGATAAATACTTAAGATACTTAAGGGGGCCTTTAGCCCCCTTCTTTTATCTTTCATTTAAATTTATAATTAAGTTTATAGCTATGGACTTAAATAAAGAGAAGCTTTCTCTGTATATTATTCTTTTTTTATCCTTGTTTATCTTAGGGCTTTTTTTATACCTTTTACTTCCCTTTCTTTCGGTTATGGCCTGGGCGGGTATTTTAGCCTTTTTCTTTTATCCCCTTTACCAAAGACTAAACAGATTATTCAAAGGGCGCAAAATCTTAGCCGCAGGAACCCTTCTTATTTTAATCATCCTATTTCTCTTGCCCCCCTTGTTTCTTTTGATCCTTCAAATAATTTATCAAGCAGAAGACCTTATGAATAGCCTAAACCAAAATCTCCTCCAGGCCTGGCTTAATCAAGCCTATGATCTTTTAAACCACCCTCTATTAGCCAAACTTTTGGCCAAAGTTGAATTAAACTTTGACACTTTCCAAGCCAAAATCTACGAGCAACTATCAAAGCTCTTAGAAAGTACCTTTTCTATCCTTAAAAATTTTCTCCAAGCCACCTTTAAGATAGTCTTTAAGGTAGTTCTAACTTTATTTACTTTATTCTATTTTTTAGCGGATGGAGATCGTTTGGTGGAGGTTATAAAGAAGTTAATCCCTGGCTCTGCCGAGAAAAAGGAAGAAATTATTTCTAGAGTCAGTTTTATCCTTAAAGCGGTCCTTTATGGCTCTTTACTTACAGCAATTGTCCAAGGGGCTTTAGCTACACTCATCTATTTTCTTTTTGGAGTTCATAGCTATCTCCTTTTAGGGGTTTTGACTGGAATTGCAAGCTTTATCCCTGTCCTTGGTACTACTCTAATCTGGATCCCGGTAGGCCTTTATATCGCCCTCACCTCAGGGCTACTGAAAGGAATTCTTTTTCTCCTAATTTGTGCTTTAACCGTGGCGCAAATTGACAATCTTTTAAAACCTTTCTTTATCGGAGGCCGGGCTAAACTTCACAATCTATTAGTATTTTTCTCCGTCCTTGGCGGAATAATTTCTTTTGGCTTCCTTGGGCTTTTTTTAGGCCCCATGATTTTAGGGCTTTTCCTCTCGGTACTAGATATTTATCAAACCATTTTAAATTCTCAAGAAGAAACTAATTCTAAGTTAGATTAAAAATGCCCGAATTACCTGAAGTTGAAACAATAAAAAGCGACCTTCAAGCTCTCTTAGGAAAAAAATTAAGAAATTTCTACTGTTTAAAACCCGAATATCTTTCTAAAACTAGACTTTCAGAAAAGGATTTTTTCCCCCTCCTTGGGCAAACCCTTTTTCAGCTCTCCCGTCAAGGAAAATATCTTTTTTTCCACTTGGCCACAGGGGTCCTCTGTTTTCATTTAGGCTTAACAGGATCTCTTATTTTAACCTTCAATTCCTCCCTTGATTCTAACTCAAGAGAAGGATCTTCTTTTCTTTTAAAACATCTCATTTTACATTTAGAATTTGAGGATTTCGGGCTACATTTTTTTGATCCCAGAAGATTTGGGCGAGTATATCTCCTTAAAGGAAAAAAAGAACTGGATGATTTTTTGAGCCCCCTGGGCAAGGATGCCTTAGCGATCAGCTTAGAGGAGCTTGCGGAACTGGTTATCCAAAAAAGGATCCCCATAAAGGCTTTACTTTTAGACCAAAGGGCAATCGCTGGGATCGGTAATATTTATGCTGACGAGATCCTTTTTCGGACCCAAATTAATCCAAAACGGCAAGCTAACACCCTCAGCTTCTCCGAAATCCAAAGGCTTCATCAGGTCATGCAAGAAACCCTTAAAGAGGCCATTAAGTTACGTGGCTCCTCGGTAAAAGATTATGTGGATGGGATGGGAAGGAGCGGTCTTTTTCAAACTAAACACCTTGTCTACCAGAAGTATGGAAAACCTTGCCCTCGCTGTGGCACCATTTTGAAAAAAACGATCATAGGAGGAAGAACCACTACCTTTTGCCCAGAATGTCAGAAATAAAAGAAACCCTTACTTTTCACGTAGAAAAGGGGAATGCAGGATATAGGCTTGACCAGTACTTAAAGACAAAACTTCCTGAATTTAGCCGAAGTCGGATCCAGAGTCTGATTGAAGAAGGATTTGTTTTTCTTGATGGACGAAAAGCCAAGCCTGCCACTAAACTTAGGGGTGGAGAGAAAATTATTGTTCATGTTCCGAAGGAAAAGGAATATCCGCTAGAACCACAAATGGTCCCCTTTGAGATCCTTTATGAAGATGAAGATTTAGCGGTCATTTTTAAACCATCTGGAGTGGTGGTCCATCCGGCACCAGGACATCAGGAAAAGACCCTCGTCCATGGTCTTCTTTTACGGCTAAAATCCCTCTCCGGAATTGGTGGGGTCCTAAGGCCAGGGATTGTGCATCGGCTGGATAAGGATACTTCTGGATTAATGCTAATCGCTAAAAACGACGAGACCCATAAAAAACTCACAACCCATTTTAAAGAAAGAAAAATAGAAAAGGAATATCTTACCTTGGTTTACGGAAGGTTAAATAAGGAAAAAGGGAAAATAGAAACCTTTCTTGGTAGACATCCCATTCAGAGGAAAAAAATGGCTATCCTCAAGGAGGGAAGATTAGCCATCACGGAATATCAGGTCCTAAGATACTTTAAAAGGGCAACCCTAATCCTGGCAAGACCAATCACTGGAAGGACTCATCAAATCCGCGTACATTTTAGCCATCTTGGTCATCCTATACTTGGCGATCCCTTATATGGAGGGCTAAAACCTGACCTTCCCCGACCACCCCGTCTTATGCTTCATGCCTATCGCTTAAGCTTTTTCCATCCCCGCACGGGAGAAAAACTTTCCTTTACCTACCATCCACCCCCTGATTTTTCAGAATACATCAAAAGCTTAGAAGCCAAAGAAGGCTAAAGGGGATGCTTAAAATTGCCATAACCGGAGGCGTAGCCACGGGAAAAACTACTCTTCTCAAGATTTTAGCCTCCTTGGGGGAAAGAGTTTTTTCCTGTGATGTTATGGTAGCGCAACTTTACGAAGAGGAGGAAATAAAGGCTAAGCTAGCAAGGATCTTTGGAGCAGACATCCTTGACAAAGAAGGAAAGGTGAAAAAAGAGGTCATTCTTCAAAGGATTTCTCAAGATGCAGGCCTTAAAAAAAGTTTAGAAAATCTTCTTCATCCCTTGGTCCTCTGCAAATTGCAAAATCTTTTTAAAGAGTATGAAAAACAGGGTACAAAAGTGGTGTTTGTGGAGGTTCCTTTGTTATTTGAAGTAGGCTGGGAAAAATATTTTGATGAAATTTGGCTTACTATGTGTGAAGAAGAAACCCTAAAAAAAAGGCTTGAAATGCGGGGAACGCCTCAACATCTCCTTTTTTTAAACCATCAGCTACCTCTATCTGAAAAACAAAAAAGGGCTCACCGTATCTTTTTTACGGAAAAGGATCTACCTACTTTGGAGGAGGAAGTGAAGAAGGCTTTAAAAGAATTATACCAACATCTGGAGGAGTAAGGAACCTCATCGGTGGGCCCCCTGTGCCTATACCCTTACTAACATGCACATAGGCAGAACGGACTTTCTTAAAACCCCGATCGTTAAGGTAAATGTACCTCAAAATTAGCCCTACAGGCTTATACAAACCGCCATGAAGGTGTCCTGAAAGCATTAAATCTAGGCGATCAAAAAGGTTCTCTTCAAGGTCTGGCCGGTGTTTGAGAAAAATAACAAACCTATTTGAAGGTAAACTGGCAAGGAGTCTTTTCTCCTCAACCTCTCCCTGGCAAGCCTGGAAGGCTAAACAAGCTTTATCATCCACTCCCGCTACCACCAAATCCCCTAAGTCTATCCATTCCCCTCTTAAAACCTTAAAGCCTGCCCTTTCCATAAACCAAAGGGACTGCGAAACACCCCGATAAAATTCATGGTTTCCCAGCACCGCAAACTTTCCTAAAGGAGCCTCTAATTTCCTTAATTCCTCGGCCAGAAAAAGTAGCCTTTGCGCATTGCCATCCACTAAATCCCCTGTGGAAACCACAAGATCAGGTTTTTCCCTGAGCCAAATCTCTTTGATCAGCTTTAATTTGTCCTCCCGTAAAACTGGACCAAAGTGTACGTCGGAAAGATGAAGAATTTTTATCTCCTTCTCAAGGGATGATAACTTAGGGGTACTAAGGATAATCCTTTCTACCTCAAGACGTAAAGATTCGGTATAACTATAAAGGCTAAACAGTATGGCTAATATCAGGGCCAAAGGATTTCTTGTGTCCTTATTTTTCAAGAAGCAAAGGAAAATACTTAGACCCTCTAAAAGAAGGCTAAAGAAGGCTAAATAAACCGCAAAGCCCATCCAAAGAAGGCTTCCCAAGATAAATCCATAGGCCAATTTTTCGGGCCCATAATTATCAAGTGGCCTCCAAAGAAAAGGAGAAAGCCAAAGAAAGAGCAATAAAGGTAAAAAAAATTTCCGGCAAAAGAAACGATGATAAAGATAAAAATGGAGCAAGCCATAAAAAAGAAAGAAGAGGGAAATAAACCAAAGCATGGAGTTTATTTACTTAGGGAAATAGCCCTCTGCAAGAGGGATTCTCCTTCGGGGGTTAGGGCATGAATGATCACGGATTCTCCAATTTTTTTGGTCTTTAAAATTTTAATCTTAAGGGCAGATTGGAGGGTATCCACTTTGGGACCCGAAAGGGCAGGGATCCCTTCTGGGTCTCCTAAGATAAGTGGGCCATAACAGAAGAAGACTTCATCATAAAGCCCATCCCTAAAAAAACTGCCGTGGACCTTACTACCTCCCTCTACCAAAATGGAGGTTATTCCCCTTTGATCACAAAAATTCAGAAGGACTTTGAGGTCAAGCTCTCCAGGTCGGGCATAGGGTAGCCTAACCACTTCTACTCCCCTTTCCTTAAAGACCCTTTCTTTGGTTTGTTCTGCGTCCTCACCACAAAAAAGGATGGTTGGTCTATCTTTATCCACCTGAAAAACCTTATATTCAGGAGAAAGGCTAAGTTGCACATCAAGGATAAGCCTAATGGGGTTTTTGCCCTTGGTTAAACGAACGGTTAGCTCAGGATCATCCTTTTCTACCGTATTTTTTCCTACCAAAATGGCATCCGCATAGGCCCGAAGCTGATGAGCAAACCTGCGAGCTGGAAAGTCAGTTATCCATTTAGAATCATAAGTGGAGGTAGCTATTTTACCATCCAGGGTAGCGGCAACCTTCATCATCACCCAAGGTCTTTGCCTTATTACTCGGCTAAGATGAAACCTGGTTAAGTAAGCTACTTCCTCTGCTAAAACCCCACTTTTTACTTCTATTCCTTTAGCTTTAAGAAATTCCAAACCTCCACAGGCAATGGGATTGGGATCACGGATCCCGCAGACAACTCGTTTTATGCCTGCTTTTAAGATTATCTCCACACAAGGAGGAGTTTTCCCATAATGGCAGCAAGGTTCCAAGGTCACATACAGATAACAGCCCTCTGCTTTTTCCTCAAGCTTGCGCAAGGCCTCAACTTCGGCATGGGCTTTACCATAACCAAGATGATAGCCCTTAGACAAAACCCTACCTCTCAGCGGATCAACCACCACCGCCCCTACTGCTGGATTGGGAGAAGTATATCCGAGACCGCGATAGGCCTCACGGAGGGCTAATTTCATATAATATTCATCAGACTTAAGAGACATAAAGAGCCAAAAAAACTATTTTTTCCTGAAGGAGGGTTTGGGATAAAAACTTTTTATGGATAAAAGGGTTTGAAGTTTGGCAAAATCTATTTTTTTGGGGGTGGGTTCTTGGGCTTGCCTTTTAGGATAAGAAGCCTTGCTTTTTATTTTTGTTAAAATCTTAGCATAATATTCCTCCTCCACTTTAAGAGGAGAATTTCTTATCTGGTTTAAATGGAAAAGAAGGCCTGACAATTTCCTAAGCTTCTGATAATAATCCTGATGCTCTTCATCAAGAAGTGTTTCAAGGGTTTGATAAATCTCTTTGCGAAGTTCTACTTCCTTAGGAAGAAAACCAGCATTTTTTAAGATCCGATAGACTATCTTTAAATCTTCAGGGACAAAGGGATCTTCTTTTAGTTCTAATGGTTTACCTTTATAGTTTTCGCAAGTAAATTCACCTCTTTCTATAGCTTCCCTGATTCTCTCCTCGGCTAGCATCCGAAAAAATGTAAAGGGCATAGGCTTCCTATAAACCACTTAGTTCTTGAAGTTTATAGCTCATGTATCCTGAAAGGGTTGAATTTCCAAATTCTTTGAGAAAATTTCTTCCCATTTCCACAGCTCGAGCCTTGTCACCCTTTGCGGTTAACACCCGGACTAAATCAACCTGAGCTAACTGTTTAAAAGGTGAATCCTCGTCTACTAAGGCCTCATAATACTTAGTAGCCGAAGGATAATCCCCATTTACCTCCGCAAGCTTACCTTTGACATAATTTACATATATCTTTCCTTTTCTATTTAAAGCCTTTTCAAGCTGAGGAGCTATTTTTTCTAATATTTTAAAATCCCCCTGTTCCAATCCTTGCATCCACAAATATAGTAAAGCTAACTTACCTGCAGAAGTAGAAAGATTTTTCTCGGCAAAACTAATCAAGTTTTTTTCCGATCCGTCTTGGTGAAGCAAACTGAAGAATGTTTTTAGAGTTTTTTCTTCCTTTTGATTTTTATAGAAATTATACCCAAAACCTATAAAAATAAGGACAAAAAAGATTGCCACCAGACTTAAGAAAAAATTTAAATGTCTTTCCAAAAATTCTCTTAATTTTTCGTGGAAGCGCAGAAGTTTATCTTCTTCAAGCATTAGCCCTCAACTCCTCCAAAATAATCATCCCATCTAAAGAGGAGAGGCCTTGCTCCTTCTTTGAGGACCTTAGCCTCCAAAACCTCACCCACTATAAAAAAGTGATCCCCTGTTTCGCACATATTTACAAGATCACATTCAAAATAGGCTATGGCGTCAAGAAGAATGGGATTCCCTTTCGGAGAAAGCTTATAATTTATATTTTCAAATTTATTAAACTTTCTTCCGCTTTTAAAGCCAAAGTGTTTAGCAAGGTCTACTTGGCCTTCCCCAAGTACATTAAGAGTAAAGGTCTTTGCCGCTTGAATTAATTCAAAGGTATAACGCTCCGGAGCAATGGCCACCCCAATAAGTCTGGGTTTGAAGGAAACCTGAGAGACCCATGCCGCGGTCATACCATTTATCTTTTCTCCATCATTGGTAGTTACAACAAAAACTCCTTGAGGAATATAAGTGGAAATCAATTTCTGCAACCCCATAAACAACCCCCTTTTTCTGCTTATTTAGCAACTTATTTAAGAAATTATACTAATCTTTAGTTAAAAAACAAGGTTAGACCTTCTTCCCAGGTCATACTTAAATAAATGATTGCAAAATAGCTAAACTTGTAATATATTTGTTTCCTTAAAAAAAGGACTTAAAGATCATGCTGTTTCACGGCTGTGAGAGGGAGAGGTTCTTTAAAAGTTTAAGATCCTTAGGAGAAGAACTATTGAATCTTCAAAAAAGTAATTTTAACGTAAACCATAAAGGGCCTATTGATTTAGTGACTAATGTGGATCTTTATTCTGAAGAGAGATTAAAGGGTCTTCTCCAGGAATTTTTCCCCGGTGTACCCATTGTAGCGGAAGAAAGTTTTACTGGTAAACTTCCGGAAGATACCTTTTTAGTGGTTGACCCTCTGGACGGGACGACTAATTTTTCTCATCGTCTTCCCTGGTTTGCTATAAGCATAGCCCTGGTGGAGAAAGGAAAGTCCATCTTTGGAGTGATCTATCATCCCTCACTGGAAGAGTTCTTTTATGCGGAAAGAGGTAAGGGGGCCTTTTTAAACGATAGCTCTATTAGGGTTTCCACCACCAAGGAACTCTCAGAGGCCCTCTTAAGCACCGGATTTCCAGTAACTAAGATTATAGAAAATCCCGATCCTTATCTTGCTCCTTTTAAAGTATTTTTGAAACATTCCCAGGGGGTAAGACGCTTTGGCGCGGCCACTCTTGATCTTGCTTACACCGCCTGCGGGCGTTATGATGCTTTTTATGAACCCTATCTTAACCCTTGGGATACCTTAGCTGGGGTTTGTTTAGTAGAGGAAGCCGGAGGAGTGGCTACCGATTACTTTGGAAATCCCTATAGCCTAACTTCTGATACCATCCTTTGTGCCAATCCTTACCTTCATGAAAAACTAGTAGAAATATTGCAAAAATACCATCCTGAAAAGGTCAAACCCTATCGCAACCCCCTTCCCACGGTAGATATCATCATTGAATATCAGGATAAGATTGTTCTGATTGAAAGAAAAAACCCTCCTTTAGGGTATGCCTTACCTGGAGGCTTTGTGGAGTATGCAGAAACTTTAGAAGAAACCGCTATTAGAGAAGCCAAAGAAGAAACGGGGCTCCTAATTAAAGATCTTCAGCTTCTTGGATGTTATTCCGACCCCAAAAGGGACCCAAGATTTCATACCATAACCACCGTGTTTGTCGCCAAAGGCCTAGGAACACCCAAAGCTGGTGACGACGCCAAAAAAGTTTTTCTCTTTTCACCAGAGGAAATCCCTTGGGAAAAACTCTGTTTTGACCATGAAAAAATTCTCAAAGATTACTTGAGGAAGAAAATTTCCCATGCTTAAAGACCTTATTTCTCTATTTCAAAAGGACCTCAAAGAGGAGCCAAGTGTTGTAATCTTTGAAAAAGATCTTTCCCTTCATGATTTATTAAAAGAATGTCTCCTTCATGAAGGAATAAAAAATTTCCGCTTCCTTTTCGAGGAAAGGGCCCTCTTTCAACAACTTCAGGAGGAGACCCCCACAATTTTGATTTATGATTATGAGGTTTTTGAAAATGGTCAACAGGTCTATACTTTTCTTACTCAATTAAAAAACCTCTTTCCAAATTTAAAAATTTTCTTAATTATACCCTACGAAAAAGAAATCAACTTAGGAGATTTATTCTTCGCCGGAGCTGATGAAGTTCTGCAGAAACCTTTTCGGCTTGGCGACTTCCTAGCTCGTTTTATAAAGGTTCTAAGAACCTATTATCTTGAACAAAGGTTGCTTCAGCTCTTAACTGAAGATCCTTTAACCTATGCTTACAATCGGAGATATTTTGAAACGGCCATTAGGGAAGAAGCTATAAGGGCTTTGAGGTATAACATTCCCTTATCTTTGCTCATGATCGATCTTGATAACTTTAAGAAATATAATGACACCTTTGGACATACGGAGGGAGATAAGGTCTTGCAGGGCGTAGCTCTGCTTTTTTGTGAATGCGTACGAATAAAGATTGATAAGGTTTGTCGTTATGGAGGGGACGAATTTATAATCATTCTTCCCCATACTGATTGGGTAAAGGCTGTAAATATTACTAAGAGAATCATTTCCCAATATGAAAAGAGCTCCTTTGACCCTGTAACTCTTTCCATAGGAGTGGCTCAGTTAATTGATCGGGGTGAGGTAGAAAAATCTGTTTCTGACCTTATAAACAGAGCTGACCAGGCCATGTATGAAGCTAAAAAAATCTCAGGCAATAGCTTTGTAGTAGATCCAGAAACTATGAGCAAATTTCCAGCAGCAGAAGTTCAGCCCGAGGATCAATCCTCACCAGGTTTACCTTCACCCAGTCCCCAGGTCCTACCTGAGAAAAATTACCCCGCACCTCGCCCGTAAGATTAAACTCAGGGAGATAAACCTTAAGCAACCGTTCTCTCTTTTCAATCACCACTCCTTCTAAGGGAATATTATGATAATTCTGAGCTAAATATTTTAACAAAAAGTATCTAACTCTTTTGGTTTTAATAAGCTGAACCCTTTTTAAATTTTCCTCAAGCTCAGGGATTAACCCCTGTAATTCCTCAGCCTTAAAGGGAACTTCAGGCTTCAAAAGAAAATTCATCAGCTGATAGTGAATGATTAAATCTAAACATCTTCTTATTGGAGAGGTAAGGGTAGTATAAAATTCTAATCCCAAGCCCGAGTGAAACCCAGGGTCCAAAGAAAGTTCAGATTTGGCTAAATTTTTAAGCTGAAGGATCCGAAAATACCAAGAATCCTTAGCTTCAGGGAAGATTTGAAAAGGTTCCTTCTGCTTCCGATAAATAATAGGGATCCCTTGGTGAGCACAAAATTTAGCGGAAAGATGATTTGTAAGAATCATCAGCTCAGAGATAAGATCTCGAGCAGGAGTCATTTCAATTTTTTTGATGGTTATCTTTCCATCCTTAGAGACCTTAACTTGCACCTCAGGGAGAATTATGGCCAAGGCACCTTGCTCTTCCCTCTTCTTCTTATGTTCCATAAGAAGGAGATAGAGGCTATGCCAAAAGGGGTCCCTTTGAGCAATAAATCCATCAACTTCTTCATAGGTAAACCTTTTTTTGACGCGAATTAGCGAAGGCTTAATCTCAAAAGAACTTAGAGTAAAGGGAAGTCCAAGGCTGATTTTAAAGGTTAAGGCGCTGCGTAATTCTCCTTCTAACAGACTAAATCTACCATGGGAGAGTTCAAACGGAAACATGGGTATGATTTCATCAGGCAAATAAAGGGTCCCTGCCCTTTTTAAAGCAGTAACAAAAAGGGGAGAATGAGGAGGAATAAAGCTACTCACGTCAGCAATATGAACGTAAATGATCCATTCCCCATCATTCTCTACCACACTTAAGGCATCATCCACATCTTGGGTTTCTTCAGAATCTACGGCAAAGGTTTGAAGATGGGTCAAATCTTCATACCTTTCTAAAAAGGGCAGATCTTCTAAGGAAGTGGCGAGAATTTCCTCCATTTGGTTTAAGGCCTTAGAAGAAAAATTTAAGGGAAAACCATACCTTTCCAATTCTAAATTTTCATCTTCTCTTAGATAACATCTCCGAACGAGGACTTCAAAAACCTTGGAAGGGGAAGCCAAATTAAATTCATTAAGTACCGAAAGAAGATCCCTACCTAAGCTTGTTCCCTCCTCAAAGACTACAAATTCCCTTAACATTTGCAAAAATATAGCTTCTCGCTCGGGTGGAAGACCTGAAGCCTTATCCTCTAACAAATAAGAAATAAAATAACGAAATTCTGCGCGAAGGTGCTCTTTTTCCCTTTCTTTCTCCTTCTGCTGAAGAATGCCTTTTACTTCCTCTTCAGAGAGTACTTCTACCTCTTCCCAGGTTTTAAACCTGAAATAGAGCCTTTCTTCTAAGATGGCCCTGATAAAAGCGCATTCTTCATCGGCGGTAGGCTTACGATTGAGATACAGCTCGGCAAGATAAGAGGGAGGACAGAAATGTATTTCTCCCTTCACTACCTCCCAAAGTTCTTGTAAATTAAAAGTAGCTTTTAATTCCTCCCTTAATTTATTCTTTTCCCGTAAAAGCTCTAAAATAGAAGAGAGGTCTAACCCTTCCGGGGCCTTTAAACCTAAGGAAACTAAAGCCGAGTGAGATATAGCTTCTTCCTTACCCGTAGGTAAGAGGACCAAAAGTCTTTTTCCTTTAACCTCTTTCACAAAGGCGGTAGAGATTTTATCACGATAAAAAAGATCAATAACCTGATTTTTAAGGAGGGAAAGATCCATAACCTTAAAATAACTTAACTAGGATCCTAAAACTGACAAGGCTTCTTTGAGATCAAGGCTCCCTTCGTAGATAGCTCTACCAGAAATAACTCCAAAAAGCCCCTTAGGAGCATAGGGTTTAAGCTTGATTAGGTCTTCAAGGGAAGAAACACCTCCTGCCAAGATCAGAGAATGAGAGGAGACTTCTAAGGCCTTGGGCAATCTTTCATCCTCTACTCCGGCTTGCGTTCCATCCCTTTCAATGAGGGTTAAAATAATGGCAAAAAGAGGAAACTGGTTCAAGCCCTTGATGAAGTCCAAATAATTAAGGGAACTTACTTCCGTCCACCCTGAAAGGGCAACCTTTTCTCCCTTGACATCCACACTTACAATGATCCTTTGAGCAAAGGCCTTCGTAATCCTTTCTAAAAAGGATATGTCTTTTATAACTTTGGTCCCTAAAATTACTTGCGATACACCACCTTTTAGATAGGTACTTATATCCTCCTCAGTCCTAATCCCTCCACCTACTTGAACAGGGACGGAAATTTTTTTGACTAAGGATAGGATAAGTTCCTGATGAACAGGTCTTCCTAATTTTGCCCCTTCAAGGTCTACGATGTGTAATCTCTGGGCTCCTTGGGAGATAAAGTATTGAGCGTAATACAAGGGATCGGTTCCATATACCTTTTCTTTTGAAAAATCTCCTTGAAATAGGCGAACTACCTTTCCTCCCAGAAGGTCAATGGCTGGGATAAGGATCATTTGGCTAAAGGGGACCGATTTAGGATTTTTTCCAAACCATTTCGGGCTAGTTCTTTAGCGGTTAACCACTTAACGGATTTATAAAGACTTAGGTTTAGGAGATTTTCGGAAAGGGGTTTTTGGGTCTCATCAAAAACATCATACCAAAGGAGCGTCCCCGTTAAAGCATCGTAAAGATGTAGGGCAAAGGCTACACTGGCTGGCGCTTCAACCCCTACACCTCGCCCTTTTCTCTCCCTAAATCTAAAGACCTTACAATAAAGAATAGATGTAGCCTCTGTTTCTTGCCCTATAAATCTTATAGCCTCATGGGGAGAAGTTTTTCCTAACTCGCGAATTTTTTCCTGCAAAAGAAGGGCTTCCGCAGCCTTAAGGAAGACAAAAGTATGTTTACCAGCAAATCTTTCAAGGCCCTCTCTAAGTAGATTCTCCATCGTTTCTTTGGCCAACTGAGAAACTTCCCCAGTAATAATACCCCTTACGGGCGATAGAAAAATAACCTCTCCCTGTCCTTCTTTTGCAATTTCTACTGGCCAAACTAAAACAACCCTGAGACTTTCAGCCTGCCTTGGGGTTAACTGGAATTCGCTTTGGGGAGAACAGGAAAAAAAAATAAAAATTAACAAGAAAAGAAAAAGAATCCTTAATTTCAAAAGAGTCTCCATTTAGGACTAATTCTTTTAGTCTTAAACCTTTATTTTTTCATCTTTTCTACCAAGAAAGGCCCATATTTTTTGTCCGTTCCCATGATATGTTTTACCAACCAATCTTTGAGAAAACTCATCAACTCAACCGTTAAAGTAACTTCACCTTTAGCTTTTTTATCTAAAAACTCTTTAATCTTATTTTTGAAAGCTTCATGCTCTCTTTTGTGTTGAGATAACTCTGGATAACCATACTTACTCATGAGCGTTTCTTCTGTAGAAAAATGATAACCAGCATATTTAACTAACTCATCTAACATCTTATCCAAAACTTCTCTTCCCTTGCCCTGTTTCATGGCATCATAAAGGTCGTTGATGAGCCTAACCAATTTTTTGTGTTGCTCGTCAGCCTCTTTAACTCCGGTTACAAGCTTTTCATTCCATTCCATAAACCCCATGGTCTACCTCCTATTCTAAAGTTTAGACAAGATCTATGGAAAAATATAGGCTCTACTTCAAGAATTGTCAATCATAATTTCAAATAATACTTTTTGAAAACAATTTTTTAGATATTGTAGGGGGTGAAAAAAGATTTATGATAATTAAAAAAGAAATCGGAGGAATTATATGCATCCTGCCCTCCTTTATGAAAGATTGGAAGAAGAAAAAGTGAAATGCTATCTTTGTAATCACCGATGTATCATTCCCCCAGGGAAGGCTGGCTTATGTCAAGTAAGAATAAACCAAGGGGGTAGCCTTTTTTCCTTAGTTTATGGAAAAATCGTTGCCGAAAATGTAGACCCCATAGAAAAGAAACCTCTCTATCATTTTCTGCCGGGAAGCTATTCCTATTCAGTGGCCACGGTGGGATGTAATTTTCAGTGTAGTTTTTGTCAAAATTTTGAAATTTCTCAATATCCCCGCCTTTATCCAGGAGCCATTCCTGGGAAATTACGCTCGCCAGAAGAGATTGTGCAAGAAGCCCTTAAAACTAACTGCCAAAGCCTTTCCTATACTTACACAGAGCCAACCATTTTTTTTGAATTTGCCCTTGATACAGCTAAGCTTGCGGTCAAAAAGGGGCTCAAAAATGTCTTCGTTTCCAATGGTTATATGACCAAAGAAGCTATAGACTTTATCAAACCCTATCTCCAGGGTATTAACGTTGATCTTAAGTCTTTCCGAGAAAGTTTTTACGCTAAGATTTGTAAGGCTAAGCTTTCTCCGGTTTTAGAATCTTTAAAATATCTAAAAAAAATTGGGATCTGGGTAGAAATTACCACTTTAGTCATCCCAGGAGAGAACGATGACCCGCAAGAGTTAAGAGATATAGCTAAATTCATCAAGGAAGAGCTTGGGCAGGAAACACCCTGGCACATTTCCCGCTTTTTCCCTCAATACCGCATGCTTGATAAACCCTACACACCCCTTGAAACGCTAAACCGAGCTTATTACATTGGAAAAGAAGAGGGATTGTTTTACGTCTATGTAGGTAACGTCTATGGGCATGATTCGGAAAATACCTACTGTCCTAAATGCGAAAGTTTAGTCATCAAAAGGAATGGTTTTTTCGTGGTAGAAAATAAACTAAAGGATGGCGGAACATGTCCCTTCTGTGGCTATTCCTTGGAGGGAGTTTGGTCTTAACATTCTTCTTCTTAATTGTCCACAGGCAGCGGAAATATCAAGCCCTTTACTCTTTCTGATTGTAGTCAAAATTCCCCGATCTAAAAGATAACGTTGAAAGGCTAACAGAGTTTCCTCATCCGGTCTGGCAAATGGAAGTTCTGGGTGGGGATTAAAGGGGATTAGATTAACTTTTACCTTAAGACCTTTTAAATATTGGGCCAAAAGCTCAGCTTGCTCTAAACTATCATTAATCCCATTAAGAAGAACGTACTCAATGGTAGTCCTCCCATTTTTAATCCTGGGAAAATCTTGCATAGCCCGGCGCAAATCAGCCAGGGGATAACTTTTCGTAGCTGGCATAAGAGCTTGCCGTAAAGTTTCATCGGCGGTATGAAGAGAAATGGCTAAAGCAACCGGGAAATCTTTAGCTAAGGCATAAATTTTAGGTATAATCCCTAGGGTAGATAGGGTTAATCTCTTACGACTGAAATTAAACCCTTCAGGATCCGCAAGGATCTTAAGGGCCTTAAGGACCCTTTCATAATTGGCCAAGGGTTCACCCATGCCCATGAAAACTATATTTCGTAAAGGGAGGACTTCTTTTCTTTCCTTAAGCCACCTTTTGGCTATAATTACTTGAGAGATTATCTCCCAGGTAGCAAGATTTCTTTTGAACCCAGAACGAGCGGTCAAACAAAATTTACATCCCATAGCGCATCCAACCTGCGTAGAAAGACAAAGCGTATAGTGATCCCTTTCGGGGATAAGAACCGTCTCAATGACCTCCTCATCCTCAAGCTTTAAAGCAAATTTAGTTGTCCCATCCTTTCCTTGTTGTTTCTCTACAATTTGGGGAAGGCTAAGGCTGAAAATTTCACTAAGCTTGGCCCGTAAAGATTTGGGAAGATCAGTCATTTCTTCAAAGTTTAAAGCACATCTGCCATGAATCCAATGATAAACCTGTTTCCCTCGGTATGGTTTCTCTCCTAAAAGCAATAGATAATTAGTAAGCTCCTCTAAACTTAAACCACGAGCGTTGATCATCCTTTGCTGTTAAAGCTCTAAGATTTTCACCATATAGACGGTGGGTTCCCTTAGAAGTTCGGCAAGGGCCTCTTGGGTAGGGGGTTGATCCAGAGATAGGAGGATAATATTCCTTTCTTTCATAGGGTCCTGTCCTACATACATCCTGGCAATGTTAAGGTTATGTTTCCCTAAAATAGTACCTATTTTCCCGATAACTCCCGGCCTATCCTCATTAAAAATATAAAGCATATGTCCTTCAGGAAGGGCATCAAGTCTAAAGCCATTAATCTTAACAATTCTTGGTTCACTTTTACCAAACAAAGTACCCTCAACTAAAAGACTGTCCTTAGAAGATTTAATTTGCAACCTAATAAGGGAAATAAAATCTTCAGCAGACTCACTTTTAATTTCTGAGACTTTAATATTCCTTTCTTTGGCACGCAAAAGGGCGTTCACATAATTCACATCTTCCTTTAAGTAGGGGCTTAGTAAACCTTTAATCAACGATATGGTAGCGGGTTTAAGATCAAGCTTAGCAATTTCCCCTAAATAGGTAACGATAACTTCGGTTATGGCTCCTTCAATAAGTTGAGAAGCTAAAAGGCCAATCTTTTCAGCTAAATTAAGGAGTGGTTTTAAAACTTCAAGGGCTTCACCAGTTATAGCTGGGACATTTATGGCGTTTCTTATCACTCCATAAAGCAAATAATCCACCACTTGTTGAGCAATCTCTACCGCTACCACTTTTTGAGCCTCCACGGTTGAAGCCCCAAGATGGGGAGTAACGATCACGTTCTCCAGTTTCAATAAAGGATGGTCAGGAGGAACCGGTTCCTTTTCAAAAACATCAAGGGCTGCCCCTGCTAAATGTCCCGAAATAATTGCTTCGTAAAGGGCCTCTTCATCCACTATCCCGCCTCGGGCACAATTAATAAGATAGGCTCCTTTTTTCATCTTGGCCAGTCGTTCCCGGTTAAGAAGATGGTATGTTTCTTTAGTAAGGGGGGTATGAATAGTAACAAAATCAGATCTTGCTAAGAGCTCATCAAGGCTTACTAAATCAATACCTTTTTCTTTGGCATGCTCAGGTGAGACAAAAGGATCGTAGGCAAGAACCTTCATCCGTAAACAAAGGGCTCTTTCGGCTACTATGTTTCCTATTCTCCCAAGGCCAATGATGCCCAAAACCTTGCCGTTCAACTCCATCCCCATAAATTTTTTCCTATCCCAAAGACCTGCTTTCACCGTGGCATTAGCTTGAGGGATCTTTCTGGCTAAAGAAAAAAGGAGGGCTAAGGTATGCTCAGCCGCAGAAAGGGTATTCCCTCCAGGCACATTCATCACCACGATCCCTTTTTCCGTAGCCACCGCTACATCCACGTTATCAAGCCCTGTTCCCGCACGCCCAATCACCTTTAAATTCTTGGCAGACTCAATAATTTCTTTTGTTACCTTTGTTCCACTTCTAATAATCAAAGCGCGAGCTTCCGCAATTTCTTTCTTTAACTCCTCTACCGAAAGACCAGGCTTGTACACTACCTCTAATCCCGCCTTCCGCAGGATCTCCAGCCCTTCCTCAGACAAAGAGTCGGATACCAAAACCCTCATCCCCTTCCCCCTGTTTTTAGAAATTAAAATTTTTAGTAGGAACAAAAATTTATTTTAGCATGGAAAGTTTTTTTTTCATCTAACTTGATTACTCTATAAGAAAATGTTAAAAAAGATTCTTATGAAGGCTTTAAAAATTCTTGCTCCTGGTCCTTTAAAACATAAATTCTATGCCTCAGCTTTAGAATACTACCATAAATTAATAGCTAATTATATTCCTTGTGAAATTCTTTTACCCAGAGCTAAAGGGAAATCTTTAACAACTAACGAAGTTCTAAAAAAGGAAGAAGAAATATTATTGAAGACCATTGAAACACGAAAGGGTAGTTCAAGCTATCTCATAGCTTTAGATCAAAAGGGGAAATCCTGCACTACGGGAGAATTTGCCAACCTTTTCCAAAAATTATTAACCAACTTTCAGGAAATATGGTTTATCGTCGGAGGAGCCGAGGGCTTATCTCTTAAGATAAAAGAGCAAGCAAATTTTATCCTTAGCCTTTCCCAACTAACTTTTAACCACGAATTGGCCTTAGTTGTGCTTGCAGAAACCCTTTTTCGAACCTTAAGCCTTCTTAAAGGACATCCATATCATCGTTAATTCTTTTTTTTCCCCAAAAGAATGATAAAATTGACTCTCAAAGAATGAACCTTCAAGATTTCTTTCATCATAGCAAAAGTTATTTTCTCTCTTTCTTTTCAAAATTGGAAAAAGATGATGTATTCCTTTTTGCTGGAGCTTTAAGCTTTAATACCATTGTTTGTGCCATTCCCCTCTTAGGCTTAATTTTTAGTTTAGCTAAGGCCTTAATCCCTGAAAATACAATAATTATTAAAAGTTTTGAATTTCTGGCCAAGCTCTTACCTTCAGAAGTTGCTGGGTTTGTGGTTGAAAATCTGATCTACTTTTTAGATCGTATAAAAAATTTTCCTTTAGGAAAATTTAGTCTTTTTACTTACTTTACTATGAGTATAGGGCTACTCTTCCTACTTGAAAGTTGTCTTAATCGTATTTTTCTTTCTCCCAAAAAGAGATCTCTTCAGGAAAGGATTAGTTTTTTTTGGCTTACCCTTACCCTGGCCCCTTTTCTCCTCCTTCTTCCTTTTTTACTTCATACTTTTTTGAGCCCCAAGTTAAGAAGCGCCTATCTTCTTATTTTTCCCTTTATCACCCTATTGTTTTATTTACTTTTCACCTATTTTCCTTTACGTAAAATTCCTAAAAAGTATACTCTTTTAAGCGCGGTTATCACTACCTTTATTTGGTGGCTAACCTCTATTTCCTTTAGTTGGTACGTTAAACATGCCATTTCCTATTCTGCCATCTATGGAAGTCTTTCTACCATTTTTTTCTTCTTTCTTTGGCTTTATTTAAACTGGATTACCCTTTTGGTAGGGGCAGAACTTACTTCTTTTCTTACTTTAAAAGATGCCTTTCTAACCTCTCAAATACCTTGTACCTGGGATCGGCTTAAGCTCTTATATTACCTTTGGGAGAATTTTGCCTTGGGAAATCAAGCTACTATGGTAGACTTAGAAAAAAAATTACAAATATCACCGGAAAGATTTTATCAACTTCTCACTGAATTAGAAAAGGAGGGTTTAGTCATTTTCATTGAAGAACAAATCCTTCCGGCCAAAGATTTGAGTACCCTTAGTTTAGCGGAAATTTTAAAATTTCCAGAAAACATCCTTGAAGAGGAAAAAGTTAAGCCTATAGCTCAACTTAAAGAATCTCTCTCGGGGATCAAACTTTCTGATCTCATAAAAAGGGACACTAGGGAGGAATAATGGAAAGACATCTTAAATTTGCCCTTCTTCTCTCTCTGAGTCTGTTTTTCCTTGAATTTATCGGTGGCTTCTTAAGCGGTTCTTTAGCCTTATTGAGTGATTCTTTCCATTTGTTTTCGGACAACTTTTCATTAATTTTATCTTTTTTTGCCCTACGGGTTAGTAAACGTCCACCAACTCCTAAGGCAACCTTTGGCTATCAAAAGCTTGGGGTCCTAGTTACCGCTCTTAATGGCCTTTTACTACTAATTAGTGCTTTGTTTATTCTTTTGGAAGCTTATGAAAGATTGAACAAACCTCTGACCATTGATCTTAGAGTGATGCTTCCTGTGGCCATTTTGGGACTGGGAGGAAATTTGGCCATGCTCAAGCTTTTACACGGCCATCATCAAAATTTCCATATTAAAAGTGCTTGGCTACATGTGTTAGGGGATACCCTATCTTCTATCTTTGTCCTTTTAACAGGGTTCATCATCCATTTTACTCGATTTTATTCCCTTGATACGATTACCTCCCTCTTTATCGTTCTTTTGCTCTTCATTGGGGGTATAAATGTTCTTAGAAGTTCTTTTAAGATCTTTCTTGACCTAACTCCCTCCTACAATACTCTTGAACAGATAATTAATCAATTAAAATCCCACGAAGGGGTAAAGGATGTACACGATGTCCACTACTGGAGCATTGGACATGGGGTTTATGCCTTCACCGCCCATATAAGGATAAAGGATCAACCTTTAAGCTCCGCTGACGAGATCAGAAAGGGCTTAGAAAAGAAATTGCGTGATCTCGGGGTAACCCATTTTGTCCTCCAAATGGAAACAACTACCTGCGAAAAAAATGGCCTCTTTTGCGACGATTTACAAGAAAAATCTAATCATGGAGATGCATCATGAACATCTTAAAATTAGGTATAGCCCAGCTTAGCCCCACCGCAGGAGACCTTGGCAAAAACTTAGAAAGACTCTTTTTAGCCCTCAAAGAGCTTCAAAACTCTGATCTAATCCTCCTTTCCCCTCTACCTCTTAGTGGTTACCCCCTTAATGGGTTAGGTCAGCGAAGGGAATTTTGGGAGGAAGTGGAAAGATTTTGTAAGGAATTTCTCTCTTTTTCTAAAGAAATAAAACCACCCATCCTTTTTTCAAACCTTAACCGTTCAGGTTTTGCCCTCTCTCTCGTAAAAAAAGGGGGGGTTTTAATACAAACAAGCCCATCTTTGGGCTTAAGTTCCTTAAACTTTAACCTTAATTCCTGGAAGATTGTCGCAAGCTACAGCCAAAAACCTTTGGATGTGAACACAGATTTTTCCCATCTCAAGATTATTCTTAGCCTTAGACCTTATTACTTTGGAGGGGAGGGCGAGTTAAAGGAGGAAATAGGAAAGCTCTCAAGGAAAAGCCAAAGTTTTGTAGTGTTTCTACGGAATGCTTACGCTCAAGATGAATTTATCTATCCAGGGAAGAGCCTTATTTTTTCCCCTAAGGGAGATCTTATTTATCAAGCTCAAGCCTTCAAGGAGGAGGCCCTTACCCTTACTATCCCTCAAGAAGCTTCACAAAATTTTAAGACCTTCCAATCTAAGGATGATACCTTTGGCGAGCTCTATCAAGCTTTGACCTTTGCTTTAAAGGAATACGTGGAAAAAAATGGGTTCCCTGGGGTACTCTTTGGGTTATCTGGAGGAATAGATTCTTCCTTAGTAGCCTGCCTTGCTGTGTCCGCCTTGGGAAAGGAAAAGGTTCATCCAGTCTTTCTTCCCTCGGACTTTACCTCGCAAGCCTCAAGGGAAGATGCCCGTACCTTAGCCCAAAATTTAGGGCTTTGCCTTAAGGAATTACCTATCCAAGAGCTTTTTTCCACTTACCGAAACTATTTTAGAACGATTTTGGGCATTGAGGATTTTACGGTGGCCGATGAGAATTTACAGGCTCGTATTAGGGCCAACCTCCTCTTTTACCTTGCCAACCGGCAAAACCTACTTGTCCTCTGCACTACTAACAAAAGTGAGTCCGCAACTGGCTATGGCACCCTTTACGGGGATTTAGCTGGGGGATATGCCCCCTTGAAGGATGTCTATAAGACCTGGGTCTATGAACTGGCAAGGTATTGCAATGAACAATCTGTTCTCATCCCGGAAAGAGTCTTCACCAAACCTCCTTCCGCCGAACTTCGGGAAGGACAAAGGGATGAGGATGAACTCCTTCCCTACCCTTATCTTGATGCCATCTTACAAGACTATTTAGAAAAAGGCCTCACCCCCAAGGAACTTGTGGCTAAAGGTTATCCTGAAGAATACGTAAAGAAGACTTTAAACCTTTTGGTTAAATCGGAATTCAAACGCCGACAAGCTCCCTTGGGCCCAAAGATTTGTAGAACCACCTTGGGCTTAGACTACATCCTTCCCATTGTCCATAAATTCCCCCTTTAAAACTATCAACCTTTAATTAAAATAATAAAAATTCTTAAAAAAACTTATTCAAAATTTGCTCAAGGAGGGGTTTGGTGCTTTACGTAGGGCTTGATGTAGGTTCAGGAACGGCCAAAACAGTTGTTTTGAACGAAAAGAAAGAAGTTCTTTTTTCTAAATACGAAAGGACCAATGGACAGCCCATAGAAAAGGCCCGGGACTTGCTTCAGGAAGTTGAGAGGGTTTTTCCTGAAGGTCTTTCGGGAATTACCTGTACGGGAACGGCAGGGAAGACCATTTCCCAAATTCTTGGGGTTGCCTTTATCAATGAGGTCATGGCCCATGCCAAGGCTGCTACCTTTTTTCATCCTGAAGCTAAAACCATTATTGATATTGGCGGAGAGGACTCTAAACTTGTTTTTATTACTCATGAAAGAGGTCAACCCGAGATAGAAGACTTTGCCTTAAACACCCTTTGTGCGGCAGGAACGGGGTCTTTCTTAGAACAGCAAGCAGCACGCTTAGGCTATACCATTGAAGAATTTAGTTATAAAGCCACCCTTGCTAAAAATATTCCCCGCATTGCTGGTCGTTGTACGGTCTTTGCCAAGTCGGACATGATCCATCTCCAACAAGCGGCGGTACCTGACGAAGAGATTATTGCCGGGCTTTGCTTTGCCATCATCAGAAATTTAAAGAGCAATCTAGCTAAAGGAAGGCCTATCCTTCCTCCCTTAGTCTTTCAAGGAGGAGTAGCTGCCAATCTTGGGGTGAGACGGGCCATCAAGGAGATCTTTGGCCTCAAGGATGAGGAGCTTGTTATCCCTCAACATTTTAAAATCATGGGGGCCATTGGGGCTGCCCTTTACGGTCTTGAAGGTAAAGCAAGTTCTCCCTATCGGGGTTCCGAAATCCTTGATCGCTATCTCAAAGAAAGAAAGCACGAGGTTGCACGGCATCCTGTTCTTTTTCCAGCCCAATCCTTGAATATTTCTGAAAAACTTAAAAGGAATTATCAGTCCCAACCTATAGAACAATCGGAAGAGGTGGAGGTTTATTTAGGGATAGATGTGGGCTCGGTAAGTACGAAACTTGTAGCCCTTGATGAAAAGGGACGTCTTTTGGCTAAGACCTATTTATTCCATCATGGAAAGCCCTTGGAGAGCGTAAAAAAGGGGCTTTTAGATTTAAGAAGTAAACTTCCTGCAAAGGTGAAGGTAAGGGGAGTGGGGGCTACAGGTTCCGGAAGATATCTCATTGGTGATTTTGTGGGTGCGGATGTTATTCGGAATGAAATAACCGCTCAAGCCTATGGAGCTATCTATATTGATCCTGAAGTGGATACCATTTTTGAGATTGGTGGCCAGGATTCCAAGTATATTTATCTTGATCAAAAAACCATTGCAGACTTTACCATGAATAAGGCCTGCGCAGCGGGTACCGGTTCTTTTCTCCAGGAACAGGCGGTGAAGCTTGGCCTCCCCATTGAAGAGTTTGGTAATTATGCCTTGAAAAGTCAAGCCCCAGTTAAGATGGGAGAAAGATGCACCGTCTTCATGCAATCGGACCTTCTTCACTACCAACAGCAAGGCGTGCCCAAGGAAGACCTGGTTGCGGGGCTTTGTTATGCCATTGTTTATAACTATTTAAATAAAGTAGTAGAGGACCGTAAGATCGGCCGAAAGATTTTCTTTCAAGGGGCCGTAGCCTGCAACCAAGGGGTGCTTGCGGCTTTTGAAAAGGTGCTCAATCAGACTATTACTGTTCCTCCCCATAACGAAGTTACCGGAGCTATCGGAGTTGCCCTTCTTGCCAAAGAAGAAATGAGAGGAGAAAGCAAGTTCAAGGGCTTTGATCTGGTAAACACAAAGTATGTTATTTCAACCTTTGAATGTCATCACTGCCCCAATCAATGTGAAATCCATAGGGTAACCTTAGATGGGGGTAATGTTTTCTTCTATGGAGGAAGATGTGACCGTTACGAGCTTGATCATCGAAAAACTAAAGAAGGACTACCCAACCCCATTTTAGAAAGAGAAGAGAGGCTTCTTTCTTTTGTATCCCCCTTCACAGGGGATCCATCGGAAGAAAGGGTCATTGGAATCCCCCGAGCTCTTCAGATGTTTGAATGGCTACCTCTTTTTGCAACCTTCTTTAACGAATTAGGCTATAAGGTCCTACTTTCTCCTCCTACCTCTAAAGAAATTATCAAGATTGGATGTGAGTTAGCCCCTGGTGAGCCTTGCTTTCCTGTAAAAATTGCCCTTGGTCACCTAAAAAAACTCCTTAATTTAGGGGTAAAAAATATATTTCTTCCTCAAATAACCGATCTTCCGCCAGAAAAGAGGGAATTTAAACTTGGAAAAATCTGTCCTTGGGTCCAGGGTGTCCCATGGATTAGTGAAACAAGTTTTAATTTCCAAGAATATTCTGTCCGATTACTGAGACCGGTTTTCCATTTAGGAAGAGCTGGGGCCGTTCTTAATGAGGAATTGAAAAATTTTGCCCAAATGCTTGAAGAACCAATAGAAAAGGTTAAAAAAGCTTGGAAGCTAGGGGAGGAAGCTCAAGAGGAATTTTATCGTTTTTTAAAGAAAAGAGGAAAGGAACTACTTAAAGACTTTAGGGATGATACCGTTTTAGTTGTTGTTGGAAGGCCTTATAATTCCTGTGATCCTGGTGCCAACCTTGGTCTACATTTTAAGATTAGGAAGCTGGGGCTTCTTGGGATACCTGTGGATATGCTCCCCCTGGAAAAGGTAAAAACTTTGGATGGCTTGGAGGGTATGTACTGGGAATACGGCCAAAGATTTCTTTTGGCCGCTCATTATTTAAGAGAAACTCCCAATCTTTTTCCCATTTATTTTACCAATTTTTCTTGTGGACCAGATTCTTTTATTCAGCATTTTTTTGAAGAACTTCTGGCTGGAAAGCCCTATCTTGAACTTGAGGTAGACGAACACAGTGCCGAGGCTGGAGTAGTAACTCGTCTTGAAGCCTTTGTGGATAGCCTTAAAGGGAAGAAGAGGAGATATGAATTAAAAATAAACTTTCGGCCCCAAAAGATTAAACCTTCTGAAGACCGTACCGTCTATATCCCTTATATGGCGGATCATGCCAGGGCTTTAGCCGCAGCCTTTAGAGCCTGTGGAATAAAGGCTGAGGTCTTACCTGAACCTGATGAAGTATCGCTTGAGCTCGGAAGACGTTATACCTCAGGTAAGGAATGCTATCCCACGGTTTTAACCACAGGGGATCTTTTGAAACTTGTCCAAAGAAAGGATTTTGATCCTGAAAAGGTTGTTTATTTCATGCCCGATGGCTCTGGGCCCTGCCGTTTTGGCCAATATAACCGGCTACAAAGAAAGATTTTAAGAGATATCGGCTTGGATAACCTTGCTATTTACTCTCCACAACAGGATGCTGAATTTTACAATGACCTGGGTATTGTTGGGAGAGATTTTACTAAAATTGCCTGGCGAGGGGTAGTTGCTGTTGATATCTTAGATAAAATGTATCGGAGTATAAGACCCTATGCCCTTGATAAGGTTAAAGTGGATCAAATTTATCAAAAAGGCTTAGCCCTTATAGAAGAAAGGATAGAAAAAAAAGAGGATTTAACATCCGCCTTATTAGAAATTAAGACTAAATTTCAACAAGTAGAAAAGAGGGAAGAAGAATTACCTAAGGTAGGCATCGTGGGAGAAATTTATGTAAGGAACAATGCCTTTGCCAACGAGAATCTTTATCGCACCTTAGAAAATATGGGTCTTGAGGTCCTCCTCCCACCAGTGGGAGAATGGATATATTTTCTCAATTTTATTTCCAAAAAATGGGCCAAAAGAGAAGGGAAGTGGGGGACTATTTTCAAATTTATCCTTGAGAATCAATTCCAAATGAAGGAGGAGGAAAAATTTATCAAACTTATTGAGGACTTAGTAGAATTCCCTCATGAACCAACCATAGAAGAATTGGAAAAATTGGCCCAGGAATACGTGCATCCCGATTATGAAGGTGGCGAAGTTATGCTTTCTGTGGGCAAAGCTAGGGATTATTTGCAAAAGGGGGTATCAGGGCTGATTAATGTTATCCCCTTTGCCTGCATGCCAGGTAATGTCCAAGCTGCTATCTTAAAAAGAATGAGGGATAAAGAGGGAGATAGATTACCCTTTCTTACGGTACCCTGTGATGGGCAAAAATCTCTGGGAACAAAGATGCGCCTTGAAGCCTTTGTGGAACAGGTAAAGGAATTCTTTTACCATAAACGTAAAGGAAAAATGCAAAATTTGGCAATAAATTTTTAGAAAAAGGGATTTGTTAAACTTTTGCCCAAAAGAAGGCCATTTTTCAAGTTGAAGTTATGAAAGTTCTCTTCTATTATTTAGCAAATTGAATAAAAAAAAGGAAAGTAATTTAAAGTTTCTCTTAACGGTATTAGGAGAGAGTGTAGCTATTGGATTAGCGGTTATGGGATCAATCCTTGCTGGGGCGCTAACGGGATGGTTTATTGAAGAAAAGCTTTTGCATGGGAAAACTTCACCTTGGTTAACCACCCTTTTTATTATTTTTGGCGCTATAGGGGGGATAAAAAACTTGATTTATTTTACTAAAAAGAGGCTTAAGGATCAAGAAAAGTGAAGAGTTCCGAGGTAGATGTTTTTTTTAAAGGATTAAAGGTTCTTTTATTTTTGTTTCTAGCAAGCAGTTTACTCCTGCTTAGCTACCCTTCTTTAAAGATTCTGGCCTTTTTGGTGGGAGCTTTCCTTGGTTTGCTGAATTTTTACACCTTGAAAGAAGATGGGAAGATCCTTTCCGCTAAGGTTTATCAAAATGTGATGGCTTGCCACGAAAAACCCTATCAAAAGGAAAGAACCCTATTCCTTATCAAAATCTATTTACGGCTTCTTGCCCTTGGTATAATCTTTTACTTTCTGATTGACAAAATAAAACTTCATCCCCTTTATCTTCTTTTTGGTTTTAGTTTGAGTTATGGATTAATTTTTCTTTTAGTCTTTTTAAAGTTGAAGCAAAGAGGAGAGGAAATTAAAGAAATAGCCTAAGAAGGAGGTCAACCAATGGAACATCCTATTTTATTCTTAACCCTCCTGTTAGAAAAATTAGGTTTCTATTCGGGATTTCATTATTATGACCATCCTGAAAAATATGGAATTCAAGCCATTCTTTTAGCTCCCCATATGGTTCACAGTTATTTTGTGATTCTTTTAATCCTCCTTTTTGTTTATATTGGCACGAGAAAGAAGGAATTCATTCCTAGTGGGGCCCAAAATCTTTTAGAAATTGTGGTAGAAAGCCTCTATAACTTTTGTAAACAAAACCTACCTCACGATAAAGTAGATGAACTTATGCCCACTATTTTTCCTTTAATAACCACCTATGCCCTTTACATCCTTTTTTGTAATCTCCTGGGATTAATTCCAGGTTTTATGTCCCCGACAGCTAACATTAACGTAACCCTTGGTTTAACTTTGATTACCATTGTTTATTACCACTACTTAGGTTTAAAGTATAAAGGATTTGCCTATTTTAAGGATTTTCTGGGGCCAATTCCTTGGCTCATTCCTCTTATGTTACCAGCTGAAATTTTTAGCCATGTAGGCAGGATCCTATCTCTTTCCTTCCGGTTGTTTGGGAACCTTCTTTCTAAGGAGATCCTTCTTGGGATCTTAACCATGCTTGGTGGGAAATTTTTAGCACCTCTTCCGGTGATGATTTTGGGGGTGGCGGTAGGTTTTATTCAGACCTTTATTTTTGTCCTGTTAAGCTTAGTTTATTTTGCGGGAGCAGTAGAGGAACATCACTAATAATCAGAAAGGTACAGGGGGTATGAGACCTTCTGTTCCTATAGAAAAAATAAAAAATCTAAAAGTTTAAAAAAGGAGGTGGGTTATGCGGAAGCTTTGGTATCTTTTAGGAGCTTTGTTTTTGGGTGTTCTTTTTGTCTCGCCGGCCTTAGCTGAAGAGGCTGCCAAGGCGACTGCGGTAGCTGGGGACAAAATGGTAACTGGATTTGGTATTTATTCAGCCATCATTTTAGCGGCAGGTATTGGTGTAGGGCTTGGAGCCCTTGGATGTGGTATTGGTATCGGTCAGGCTACCCGCGGGGCCTGTGAAGGTATCGCAAGAAACCCTGAGCTTTCCGGAAAGCTCACAGTGACCATGATCTTAGGTATCGCTCTGGTTGAAACCCAGGTTATTTACGCCCTGGTTATTGCTTTGATCCTCCTTTATGCCAACCCTGTGGTTCCCAAGTTCCTTCAGTTCATCGGCCTTGGCGGTTAAACCTTTTATTGACCTTATAAACTTAAGGGATGGAGATCTTCTCTCCATCCCTTATTTGTTATGTTAAGTAAAATTGTTAGCTTTGTTATTTTTGGGATTGAAGCCTTTCCGGTAGAAGTAGAAGTAGACCTTTCTAAGGGATTACCGGGAATAACTATCGTTGGTCTTCCTGACAGTAGCATCAAAGAAAGTAAGGAAAGGCTCCGTTCGGCACTTAAAAATTCTGGCTTTAAACCAAGTTTACAAAAAATTACGATCAATCTTGCCCCTGCGGACCTAAAAAAAGAAGGTTCCCATTTTGATTTAGCCATGGCGATAGGGATCCTGGTGGCCGAAGGGATCCTTCCTAAGGAAGCAGTGGAAAAGAAGGCTTTTTTAGGGGAGCTCTCATTGGATGGAAGTTTAAAGGGAATAAGAGGGATCTTGCCTTCAGTACTAAAGGCTAAGGAGTTAACCATAGAAGAGATAATCCTTCCTGCCGAGAATATCAACGAAGCAGCCTTAGTAAGGGGAATTAAAGTACTTGGTTTTTCTCATCTTAGAGAAGTATTTAGCTATCTCACGCAGGGAGAAGGGGGAATTTTAGCTCCAGAGGTTTTCCCTTATCAGCTTGTCGAAAATTATGAAATAGACCTTGCCGAGGTGGTTGGTCAGGAGATGGCCAAAAGAGCTTTAGAAATTACTGCTTCAGGAGGCCACAATCTACTTATCCTTGGGCCACCGGGTGCTGGAAAGACCATGCTTGCCCAAAGGCTCCCAACTATTCTACCACCCATGACCGAAGAAGAAATTTTAGAAACTACCAAGATATATTCCGTAGCTGGCCAGCTTAATCCCGAAAGGTCCATCATTAATTTTAGACCCTTTAGGAACCCCCATTTTTCCATCTCCGAGGTAGGATTAATTGGAGGTGGTAATCCCCCAAAGCCTGGTGAGGTAAGCTTAGCCCATAATGGAGTACTTTTTTTGGACGAATTCCCCGAATTCCGGCGAGATGCCATAGAAGCTTTAAGACAACCATTAGAAGATGGCGTAGTGGTCATTACAAGATCAAGCCTAACGGTTACTTATCCAACTAGATTTCAATTAGTATGTGCCATGAATCCTTGTCGCTGCGGGTATTTAGGTCATCCTACCAGGATCTGTCAATGTACTCCCCAGGAGATCAAAAAATATAGAAGCAAACTTTCCGGTCCCATTTTGGATAGAATTGATCTACATTTAGAGGTCCCACCAGTAGAAATTAGGGACCTTTTGGAAGAAAAGAAGGGATCTGGGCCAACCTCAGCGGAGGTTCGCGAAAGGGTAATCAAGGCTCGAAAGATTCAAAAACAACGACAGGGTCCAAGGACTAATTCCCAGCTTAAACCCCGGGAGATTAAGAAATACTGTTCCTTAGAAACTGGGTTAGAGAGCTTGTTAGAAACCTTAGCCCAAAAACTTAGCCTTTCCGCCCGCTCTATACATAAAATCCTCAAAGTAGCTCGCACGATTGCTGATTTAGAAGAAAGTCTAAAGATTAGTAAAAGACATCTTCTTGAGGCCTTCCAATACAGGAGTTTTGAACAAAAACTTTACGAAGGCTAAATCATCTTTAAGAATTCAATTTTAGGACTATAATTAAATTCCAAGATGGAAAAATTAACATTCTCTGACAAGGTTCGCTTGACCACTGAACCTCTTCTGTTACCCATAGTAAAGCTTCTTCTAAAACTAAAAATAAGACCCAATCATCTTACCCTTACTTGTCTTTTTGGTTTTGCTGTGGCTGCTGTTTTTGTTGCCCAGGGAAATTTTTTAATTGCTGGGTTAATTTTACTCCTTTTTTCTCCCTTTGATGCCTTAGATGGCATGCTTGCTCGCTATGGTAATATGGTAACCACCTTTGGGGCCTTCCTGGACTCTACCCTTGATCGCTATGGAGAGATCTTTATTTTTCTTGCCTTTGTTTTGTTTTATCTTTGGTTAAATTCTCCAGCAGGAGTAATCTTAGCTTTTTTGGCCTTAACAGGGTCCCTGATGGTTAGCTATACCCGTGCCCGAGCTGAAGGCCTGGGCTTAAAATGCAAAGTTGGCCTTCTTACCAGGTTTGAACGGATCCTAATGCTTATTGTCGCCCTTTTTTTAGATGCTATTTTCCTCTATTTAGTAATCATTTCCGTTTTTACCCATTTAACTGCCTTCCAAAGAATTTGGTATGTCTTTAAACAAACTTCAAAAAAATAAAAAAATAAAACAAAATGTGTTTGGGATATCCCTTTAGGATTCTTGAAGTTAGAAGTCCTTTTACCGCATTAGCCGAAGCAAAGGGTGTGAAAAAAGAAATTTATATTTCCCTTCTTCCAGAAAAGGTAAAAGAGGGAGATTGGGTTTTAGTACACGTTGGCTTTGCAATCGCTAAAATTGATGAAAAACAAGCCCAAGAAACCATAAAATTCTGGGATGAACAACTCAGCGAATCTTGATTTTTTTTCTCAACTTGACGAGCCTGAGAGGCTTAAAAGACTAACCCAAAGACTAACTCAGAAAATCTCTCGTCTCAAACTTGGAAGAAGGTTACGCATCCTGGAATTCTGTGGGGGACACACCCATGTTCTTCTTCGCCACGGTATAGATGAAACACTTTCAGAAGTTATTGAATTTGTTCATGGTCCAGGATGTCCGGTATGTGTTATAGCTCAAAGCCGAATTGATTACGCCCTTAATTTAGCCGAAAAGGAAGATATTATTTTAGCAACTTATGGAGACTTGTTGCGCATCCCAGGCTCCCAAGGGCTTACTCTACAAAAATTAAGAGCCCTGGGTAGGGATGTAAAAATGGTTGATTCTTCCCTTGCCACTTTAAAATTAGCTAAGGATTATCCACATCGGAAGATCATCTTTTTTGCTATTGGTTTTGAAACCACAACCCCTCATACTGCCTTTTTAGCTAAACAAATTCCTCAGCAAGGTCTAAAAAACCTTTACCTTGTTTCCAATCATGTAATTTCACCCATCATCCTTGCTTATCTTTTAGAAAAAGGAATCCACCTTGATGGTATCATAGCTCCAGGTCATGTTTCAGCTATCCTTGGCCAGAGCCCCTGGGAGGAAATTGCCCAAAAATATCACCTTCCCATTGTAATCTCCGGTTTTGAACCCTTTGATCTTTTGACTTCTCTTCTTCTGTTGGTTGATGCTATAGAAAAGGAAACACCTACGGTTCTCCTTCAATATGACCGTGTAGTACGCCCTGAGGGAAATCCCTTGGCCTTAAGCCTTATAGAGGAAATTTTTCAAGTAAGAGAAACTTTCCCTTGGCGTGGCTTTGGCCTTGTTCCTAATAGCGCCTACAAGTTTAAAGAAGAATGGTGTTTTCTTGATGCCGAACAAATCTTCCCCTGGGAAATTAAAGAAGAGAACCCTAAAGGATGCCTCTGCGGAGATATCCTTCAAGGGAAAGCAAAACCCTGGGAATGCAAGCTCTTTGGTAAAGCCTGCACTCCCAAAAATCCTATCGGTCCTTGTATGGTCTCAGGCGAAGGGGTCTGCCAAGCCTATTTCAAGTATAAACTTATTTAGTTCTCCTCTTTTTTTCGGCTATTTTATACCCGGAAAACATGCTGGAAACCAGAGGTTCCTTCAGACGAAGTTCCGTCCAAATGAGGATATAAAGGTGGATCAACACAAAAAGGACAAAAAAGTAAAGGAAAATATAATGCCAAGTACGGGCTAACTGCTGCGTGCCAAAAAAGAACTTGGCCAAAGCTTTGATAACCCCACTCTCAGGATAAAGCATATATAATCCACTAAAGATCATAAGCAAACTGGCTAATAAGATTAAAAAATAGGTTATTCCTGCTAAAATAGTATGGCCTAACCGATGCTCTAAATGATCGGTGAGATAAAATTTGAACTTTAGTTCCTGCCGAAGAGTTTCCCAGTTAGCGCGATTAATTGGCAAAAAGGAAGTAGGTTTTTCATATTTGTTACCAAAGAAGAGAAGATAGATACGGAGGATTACTGAGGCCATAAAAAAGAAAGCCGCTGTAAAATGTAAATATCGCATAGTAAGCATAAAATAGGAGGGTCTATATTCTATCCAAGTAGGAAGGGGCTCATGAATGTAGAGCCCGGAAAGGATTAAAATCAAGATGGATAAAGCAAAGGACCAATGGGAAATCCTTAAGGTCCAGCTCCAGACCTTGACCTTTTTATAAGGGTGGACTTCTCTATCCACGGTTTCCTCCTTAAAGGACCTTAACTCTGGTTATTTCTTTACCCCTACCATCAAGCAAATGGACCGCACAGGCTATGCAAGGATCAAAGGAATGAATGGTACGCAATACTTCAAGGGGCTTTTCCGGAATAGCCACCGGATTGTTAAGTAAAGACTCTTCGTAAGGTCCCCTTTTATTTTTTTCATCTCTGGGACTTACATTCCAGGTAGAAGGGACGATAGCCTGATAATTTTTAATCTTTCCTTTTTCAATCACTACCCAGTGGGAAAGGGTTCCTCGGGGAGCTTCGTGGAAACCAAAACCCTTAATCTCTTTTGCAGGGAATTGAATACCACTCCGGTAAGGAAAGATCTCTAAATCACCCTTAGCCATATTCTGCTCCAGGAGCTCCAAATGTTTTAAAGCCAGATCGGCAAGGACGGCGCTTCTTATAGCCCTGGCCAGATGCCTTCCCATAGTAGATCTAAGGTGTTCCACTGTGATTGGAGTTTTGGCAAGGGCTGAACATTTTTCCAAGGCATAGTTAGTCCATTTAGTAAAAAGTTCATGCTTTGACGCTAAGCCCATCAACACCTGAGCAAGGGGCCCAACCTGCATCACCTCTCCTTTAAACCGCGGGGCTTTGGCCCAGCTATACTTTCCATTAGGGTCAAATTTTGTGTATTCAGGAATGGTATCACCTTCCCAGGGATGCTTGACTCCAATATTTTTATACCAAGAATGTACTACCGTCTCTGTTACATTATCTCGGAAATAGGGATCATTAAAGCTGGAGATGGGTTTGTAAGTAGATAGAACGCCATTAAAAATTGTCCCTCCTGGTAAATCAAACTGAGTGCCTTTGGTATCAAGCGGAAGATCGGGTACCGCAAGGTAATTATCCACACCCCTTCCGATTTTCAACCAATCACTGTATAACGCGGACAAGGCGATGGCATCATTCAGATAAACCTTCTGGGTAAACTCCTTGACCTTTAAAAGAAGCTCCCGAGCAAAGGCTATCCTTTCTAAATTTAGGGTTGCCTCATGATCGGGGTTTATGGCCAAGGCTACTCCACCCACCACGACCGTCTGAATATGGGGAGTTTTAGACCCAAAGATGGCTACCACTTGGTTGGCATACCGCTGATAATCTAAAGCACTTAAATAATGAGCAACTGCTAAAAGATTGACTTCAGGGGGGAGCTTCATAGCTGGATGGCCCCAATAGCCTGACCCAAAAGGCCCAAGCTGGCCTGAATTTACAAATTGTCCTAAAGCTTCTTTTACCTGTTTGAAATAGGTTTCACTATTGCCGTCCCAATCAGAGATGGCCTGTGCTAACTCAGCAGTTTTTTTAGGGTCCGCTTTTAAAGCTGAAATCACATCTACCCAATCAAGAGCCGAAAGATGATAAAAATGAACAATATGGTCGTGGAGCCCATGAGCACAAAGGATGATGTTTCTTACATACTGGGCATTTAAAGGTATTTCCATGTTTAGAGCGTTCTCCACTGCCCTGACTGAGGCAATGGCATGCACTGTAGTGCAAACCCCACAAATCCTTTGCGTAAAGGCCCAAGCATCTCGCGGATCCCTTCCTTTGAGTATGATTTCAATGCCTCGCCACATCTGAGCTGAGGCCCAAGCATCTACAACTTTCCCTCCATCTACTTCCACGTCTATGCGCAGATGTCCTTCAATTCTGGTAATAGGGTCTATAGTGATCCTTTTAGACATCTCAGCTCTCCTTTTTGTTTTATTTTGTGCCTTGGGAGACTTTTATATTTAGTCTTCCTTTGCTTCTCCTTCTTTGTCCTTTCTGCCTTTAAAGACCCTTTTTATTACTCCTGTGCCCGCATGCACCGCTATGGCTGCCCCTGCCCCAAGCAAAGCAAATTTTCCAATCCTTTCAGGATCAGCAATAAAGCCAGGGGGTGAGGGTAAATGCTGATAGAAGGGTGTCATTCTATCCCAAAAGTTAGGTTCGGTACATCCCATACAAGGGTGGCCAGCTCCAATAGGCCAAGCGCCCATATCATTAAATTTAAGGACTGGACAATTGGCATATGTCACCGGTCCTTTGCATCCAAGTTTGTAAAGACAATATCCCGCCTTATGGCCTTCATCACCAAAAGCCTCGGCAAACCTTCCTTCATCAAAATGAGCCCTTCTTTCGCAATGATCATGTATCCTACGCCCATAGGCAAATTTTGGCCTTTTGTATTCATCAAGTTCCGGAAGCTTGCCAAAATTTAAAATATAAAGAACCGTAGCCAAAAGATTATAAGGATTGGGCGGACACCCTGAAATATTGATAAGCCTATCCTTGCCGATCACTTCCTGGACACCCACGGCTCCTGTAGGATTGGGGTAAGCCGCCTGAACCCCTCCGAAAGTAGCACAGGTACCATAGGCGATAATGAGCTTTGCTCCTTTGCTTACTTCTTTCAGGATCTGCAGAGCTGGTTTTCCCGCAATTTGACAATAAATCCCTCCATCCTTGGTGGAAACTGCTCCTTCCACTACTAAAAGATATTCTCCGTTATAGGTTTTCATGGCCCTTTCTAAGGCTTCTTCAGCCTGCATCCCCGCCCCTGCCATCAAGGTTTCATGGTATTCCAGATTTACTATTTCTAATAAAAATCTTGCCAACGGTGGATGTGAGGCCCTAAGCAAAGTTTCCGAACAGCCCGTACATTCCATAAAGTGTAACCAAATCACCGTGGGCCTTTTCTTGGTTTGTACCGTAGCTTCTACCTGCTCCACAAAACTTGCGGGTAGTCCCATAGTGGCTACCACCGTGGTCAACACCTTCAGAAACTCTCTTCGATTAAGCCTTCCTAAATTCATCCTCAAACCCCTTTATAATTTTGGTGAAAATCTCCCCATCAAAGCAATTTTTCGAAAACCCATTTTTAAAAAAGATTTTATTTTTGTCAATGGTGAATTTTTCCCCAATTTTTGATAAATAAAAAAAATTTGAATCAAAACCTTGTCAACATAAAAATTTGAGTTAATTTATTTAAAAAAAGGAAAATCCATCCAAGGTTATCACCTTAAAGGGTCCTAATTTTTCTTGGAAGGATCTTCCGCTATAAAGAAAGGAGGAGTTTTTTATGCTACAAAATTTTCACGATTTTGGTTTATCTACTTACACCCTAAAGGGCATTAAACTTCTGAGGTATGAAACACCCACGGAAATCCAAAGATTGGCCATCCCGATAGCCCTTAGGGGTAAAGACCTGGTTGCTCAAGCCCAAACTGGGACTGGGAAGACCTCTGCCTTTGGTATCCCCATTATGGAAAGGATTAAAGGAGGATCTAAAAAACCACAAGCTTTGATCCTCGTTCCTACCCGAGAGCTTGCTCTACAGGTTAGCGATGAATTAAGAGCTTTAAGTAAATTTAGAAAACTTTTCGTCCTGACCCTTTATGGAGGAAAGCCCCTATCCCGGCAAATAGAATTTTTAAAAAAGGGCCTTTGCGATGTGGTAGTAGGCACACCAGGAAGAGTAAAAGATTTATTGGGGAGAAGACATTTAGAATTGCACCATTTAAAAATTCTCGTCCTGGATGAAGCGGACCGGCTCCTGGAAATGGGTTTCATTGAAGACATAGAAGAAATTATTACCAAATGTCCTTCCGAAAGACAAACCCTTCTTTTTTCTGCCACCATCTCCCCTGTAATTATAGAATTAGCAAGACGCTTTCTTTCTGCTGATTTTGAGACTATCAGGATAAAGCCACAGGAGATAATGAAAGATAACATTGCGCAAAAAATTTACCAAATCACCCCCGCAGGTAAGTACGAAAAATTAAAGAGCATCCTTAAGGAAAGGCCTATGAAAACCATTATTTTTACCGCCACCAAGCTTGAGGCAGAAACGCTATCAACCACCCTTAGGGAGGATGGTTTTTTAGCCCAAGCTCTTCATGGAGATTATTCGCAAAAGAAGAGAGAAGCGGTGCTAAGAGGCTTTCGGGCTGGAGAATTTAGCATTCTTGTGGCTACTGATGTTGCTTCCAGAGGGCTTGATATCAAAGATGTAGAATTGGTCATTAACTATCATGTTCCCCGTAATTCTGATTCCTACATCCATCGCATTGGACGAACTGGTCGAGCTGGGCAAAAAGGAATAGCTCTAACCCTTGCCCTTCCCGAAGAAAAAAAATATTTAAGGAATATTTTACAAAAAGGTGGGGACAAAATTCAGTTAGTTAGAGGGTAAGAATTTACGCCTTAATTATTCTAAGAAAATCGTCTACTCTCAGGGCCGGAAGGGACATGAGCTCAACCGTGCCCCGGGAGCCAAGCTCTATAGACATTTTCATAACCGTTTCATTATCCGGAGCTTCTACAATATTGACAAAATCATAAGGACCCAGCACCGCATATTGTTGGAGTACTTTTACCCCCATTTGTTCAAGCTCTTGATTCACCTCAAAAATACGATGGGGCTTTTCCTTAATGGTTTCCCTACCCTTTTCCGTAAGTTTGGAAAGGATCACATAAATTGCCATTTTTGCTTCCTCCCTTTAATTTCTTTTTCTTTTAAATTAAGAATTAATAAACTTTTACCGCTTGTCAAGAAAAATTTTTGAACCCCTTCCTTTAAAATAACCCTTTGAAAAGGAAATTTTTAGGCAAGGTCGGTTTCTTTTGGTAAATCAGCATAGTCCAGAACTAAAAAGGTATTTTCTGAGCGATAGGTTTTAATCTTTCAAGAAGTCAAGCTCTTTCCTCTTCCGTGTTTCAATTTCTCATAATAAGCTAAAAAAGTACTTCTTCGCACCCTTTAGGCACCTGGCACCTTCCTCTGCCCCTTCGCTATTTACTTGTGAAAGGGAAAAGGCGTTTTTAATACTTCTCCACCTTGTTTCAGCTTAAATTCTCATTAAAATTATTTCAGAATGTTTACCGGACTTGTAGA
This sequence comes from Caldimicrobium sp., assembly GCA_037443245.1. Taxonomy (GTDB): domain Bacteria; phylum Desulfobacterota; class Thermodesulfobacteria; order Thermodesulfobacteriales; family Thermodesulfobacteriaceae; genus WYEG01. The sequence goes on along the minus strand of JBBIOT010000004.1, from coordinate 135,391 downwards.
AGGGAAGGGAAGAATTCTTGAGCTTATCCCCAAGGGTAAAGGGTTTGAAATAACCATAGAAAGCTCCTTTAGTTTACAGGATAGCAAAATTGGGGATAGCATTTCTGTAGATGGGGTTTGCCTTACCGTTGTCTATCTTCGGGAGAAAATCTTTAAGGCCCATCTTTCCCCAGAGACTATCTCTCGCACCACTTTTAAGGTTAAAAAATCTGGTGATTTCGTTAATTTAGAAAGGGCTCTAAAATTTGGCGATCGTCTGGGCGGTCATCTTGTTACTGGGCATGTAGATGGGGTCGGAACACTAAAGAAAATCCAAAAACAAGGAGATTATTTTCTCTTTGAAGTGGCTATCCATCATGAGCTTTCCCGTTATGCAGTCCCCAAGGGCTCAATCGCCATTGATGGCATAAGCCTAACTATCAACGAAATTTTTGAAGACACCCTGCACCTTATGATCATACCCCATACTTTTGAAGTTACTACCCTTGGCTTAAGAAAAGTAGGAGATTTAGTGAACGTGGAGATGGATATCATTGCTAAGATGGTTTACCAGTTTACCAAGCCCTACGCCTCCCAAGGAACTACCCAAGAGAAGAAGGATAAACCTGGAACAATCACTTTAGATTTTTTAAATGAACATGGTTTTCTTTAAGATTAACAAAAAATTTTAAGAGAGAGGGATTTTTATGAAGCTTAATCCCGAAAAAGAGGTAGTGGAAAAGCTTGCCTATGAACTATTAGTGGCGGCAAGAACCGCTCCTAAAGCGCGAGGCCATGATGAAATACAGTTAGCCCTCATAACCAACAAGGAAGAGATGGAATTGATCGCACAAGAGATGGAGAAGATTGCGGAAAGAAGCGAGGTCTTCAAATTCTTTAAAAGGGATGCGGAAAATTTAAGAAATTCTGAAGCCCTGGTCTTAATTAGCGTTGATTTTAAAACTCCGGTAGGAGTAAATTGCGGGGCCTGTGGTTTTGATTGTTCCACCATTAAAAAGGTGGAAAGAAAAATCCTTGATTATGAAGGCCCCGTTTGTGCGATACGTTTGCTTGACTTAGGAATTGCGGTAGGCTCGGCGGTATCCAAAGCTAAGGACCTCTGTCTTGATAACCGGATAATGTATACTATAGGAGTAGCAGTAAAGCAATTGGGACTTATGCCTGGCCAGGTTATCCTCGGCATACCTTTAAGCGTGAAGGGGAAAAACATTTACTTTGACCGTAAGTTTTAAAAAATGATAAAGGTCAAAATTTGTGGGATTACCAACTTAGAAGACCTTAAACTCGCAGACAATTTAGGAGCTGATTTTCTAGGGTTTATCCTTTATCCTCCCTCTCCAAGATTCATAGGAGAAAGGCTAAAGGAAGTTCTCTCCATACCGACCAGGGCCCAAAAAGTAGCGGTTTTTGTAAATCCCACCTATGAGGAGGTTAAAAGGGCCCTTGATTTAGGGGCCGATTTGGTTCAGCTTCACGGAGAGGAGGAGCCAAATTTTGCCCAAAAGATTGGCTTTGCAAAGGTTATCAAGGCCTTCCGAATTAAAGAAAACTTCTCACTCGAGCTTTGCAAACCCTTTTCTCAGGCCTTTGCCCTTCTTCTTGATACCTACGTAGAAGGAACCTATGGAGGTACTGGTAAATCCTTTAACTGGCAAGTGGCTAAAGAGGTCGTCAAGGCAGGATACAAAATTTTTTTAGCAGGAGGACTTAATCCAGAAAACATAGCTCAAGCCATTGAAGAGGTCAAACCCTTTGGAATTGACCTCTCCTCTGGCTTAGAAGCAAAAAAAGGTAAAAAGGATCCAGAAAAAATGGCTAAGCTTTTTCAGGTTCTTAGAGGAGTAACTACTCCCCTAAATCCTTAAGCTCAACCAAAGCCAAACCCTCTTCCACCACCGCAGGAGCTCGCCCCTCCATAACCAAATCCTCTTGAACTAAAAAAGCCAGAAAAAGAAGAAAGCACTTTCACCACCTTTTTTGATCCACACCTGGAACATTTAACGTCTCTTTCATCTTCTGGCTTAAAACATAACTTTTCAAAAAGATACCCACAATCGTCACATTTAAATTCGTACAAAGGCATCTTTACCCCTCCTCCTTTCAAATTTTGACTATTTTAGTAATAAAATATATTTCTTTTGACGAAAATCAAGGGGTTAAAAATAGAAGCCTGCTCCGGCTACGGTGACTGCAGAGCCTTCCCCAAAAGGAAGGGCTTCTTGACGATAAATTTTGGGTTGAGCCGATGCGCCTAAACGCTCTATAAACTTAGAAACAAGAAAAAGACAACCCGAGCCACAACACTTCAGTTCTTCATTCTTTTTCAATTCTTCGGCCAGGGCCTCACTTTCACCTTTAGCGGATAATTCTATGACAGTTTGGTCAAACTTTAAAGCTATGGAACATAGCTCTTCATTGACCGCAAAGGGATCTCCATAACGTAACCCTAAATGACAAAAATCAACTCCCAAGATGAAATAGGTCTTTTCATCCATTAATTCTACCAATCCTTCCACTAACTTATCCAATAAATCTTCGTTTTCTTGTAATAAGCGATGGGAACCAACAAGAATGGGCAGGGCTACAACTTCATCTCCGCACAAATAGTTTAGAAATAGGGCCTGAAATTCTAAGGAATGTTCCCGCCGATGAACAATATGGTTAGGAAAAAGTTCAATGCCCTTAGAATTGGCTAAATAGAAAAATCCTCCCCGATCAAAGCGTAATAAACCAAAGGGAGTATATATATCCTTGGTAAGGATTGAAAAAGGATAATCTAAATAATGTCCTACCCCAAGCATAATTATTCTTGAACCAGAGGGAAACTTAGCACGGCAGTAGGCGGAAGCATAAGTTTGAGCCCCTATGCGAAGGTCTATATGTGGGGCTATAAGAATGTTAGGCGTTGGGTCTCCTCCATTTTCTTTTGATAATATTTCTTCTATAAATGCCTTTGCTTGCTCAGGATGGGAAGGATAACTTTGATCGGCAAAGCTCATAGGTCGAACTGGTAAGGAGAACCATTCCTGATAAGCCTTTTCTTTTAATTTTTCAAATTTAGGGCTCCAAAGATAGCCTTTATCATCAAGAAGCTGAACAAATTTTTCAATTTCTTCATAGGGAACAAGTTGTCCGAAACGCCTTGAGGCCTCTACCTGTAAATCCCTAAGATCATGTTCTCCATCCATAAGGCTCAAGAGAAAAGCTGCCTCCAGCGGAATGCTTATCATTTCATCCACAAAGCCTACCGGATCACGCAAGAATAAAACCCTCTGGTTGTTTATCACACCGGGGATGGCATCCACATGCCGAAGAATAGGCTTAAATTGGGGATCCATTACAGCTCCATGGCGTAACCAAAATCAGCCTCAGTTAGACTTTGCACCGCTTCCTTTACCCTTTCTATCGCGGAATAGAAATCATCTTCAATCACTCTTACCCGTACTCCGTAGGCCTTTTGCACAGCCTTACGCACAATCTCTCCCTTAAGCAAAGCATTTTCCCAGCCAAACTCGGCATACTTTTGATTAACAATTTCATTCAACTCCAGAAGAGCTTTAGCTCGATTCCTTCGTTCAATAATTCCCTCTGAAAGAGGCACTCTAAGAAATTCATCTATCTTTTCCACAAAACTTTCATAAAAACTGGCGGGAAACTTTTTATCAAATTCCTCAATGGCAAAGCCAAAGGTAATAAGCATAGGCTCTTTTAAATAAACATAGAGATCATCTTCAATCCAGTTAGGATTTTCCTGATAAAAATCCATATAAAGACGATAGGTCTGTTTTGCTTTCTCTTTTACGTTGGGTGGTTTTTCTGTATTAAACTCCAAGATATAATGATACATCTTTTCATCTACCACGATGGCCAAAATTTCTTTAGCCCCAAGGCTCCTCATGGCCTCAAGCCGGTGCCTACCATCTACCACGTAATACTTGCCATCCTTAGGAGCAACTACAATCGGAGTAAGAAAGCCAAGTTTATCAATGGCCATCTCCAGGCTCTTACGCAAACTTTCCGAAAGGTCCCTCTGAAAAGGAGGAATATGAATTTCATCTAGCTTAAAAAGGACAAGTTTAAGGGGTTGTTTTTTTACGGGATCTTCAAAGGTAGCTATTTCTTTCATATCCTACCCCCACCTTCCTACACCCTAATCGGCGCTTCTTCTTAAAAAGGTAGGGATATCTAGAACATCTTCTATTAACTCCTCCCCTACTGCTTTTCTTAATCTTTCCTCCCGTTTGATCAATCCTTCTTTAATAGAAGTAACTTTTACCTCCTTTTCTTTCTCATTCTTTAAATCAATGCCAGTACCAATAATAGTGATTCTTAAAAGATCTTCCAAGGATTCGTCAAAGATTACGCCATGATAAATTTTGGCCTCGGGATTGATTTCTTTAAACACGGTAGAAGTAATAAGTTGTACTTCATGGAGGGTTAAAGTTTCAGGATGGACGGAGATGTTAAGTAATACTCCCTTAGCACCAGCTAAACTTATGTCTTCCAGCAAGGGGCTTGAGATAGCCATATTAACCGCAATTTCAGCCCTATCATCCCCTCTGGCCTCACCCATACCCATAAGGGCTAATCCTCCACTTTCCGTCATGACCGCCTTCACATCGGCAAAATCTAAATTAATATAGCCCGGAGTTAGAATAAGATCACTAATTCCCTTTACAGCATAGTATAATACATCATCAGCTCTTTTGAACATCTCATAAAGTTTATCGTTGGGAGACCCTAAAGTAAGTAAACGATCGTTAGGGATGACTATTAGGGAATCGACGTATTTACTTAATTCTTCAAGGCCTGCCTCGGCTGATCTTAGCCTTGCCTTACCTTCAAAGGTAAAAGGTTTAGTAACTACCGCTACGGTCAAAATATCCATCTCTTTACAAATCCGTGCTATTACTGGGGCCGCTCCCGTACCCGTTCCCCCACCCATTCCTGCGGCAATAAAAACCATGTTCGCATCTTTTAGTACTTCTCTAATCTCTCTTTCACTTTCTTCGCAGGCCTTTCTTCCAACTTCCGGATTCCCACCAGCACCCAATCCCTTAGTTAAACTTTTCCCAAGCTGGATTTTGACTGGAGCCTGATTAAGAGAGAGAACCTTGAAGTCCGTATTAGCTGCCACAAATTCTACCCCAAAGATCCCTCTTTTAATCATATGATTTATCGCATTACCACCCGCGCCTCCAACGCCAACCACCTTAATGATAGGCTGATAGGCTATCTCATTTTCCACTAATTCAAAATCTAAGGCCATTTTTAATCCCCCTTTAAAAATTTTGTCTATAGTTGTACATTCTTAAAACCCTCGAACAAAATCTACTAATCTTCGCCAAAAACTCCTTTTTTTACTTTCTTTGGTCTCAATTTCAAAATTTTGTGCCCCATAGAGTAACATCCCAACCGCTGTAGCAAATTGTGGATGGGAGATCTCTTCTCCTAAGCCTTTAAGTCTCATTGGATAGCCAATCCGTGTAGGAAGATCTAAAATTTGATCGGTCAAATAAATTAGCCCCGGGATTAAAGCGGACCCTCCAGTTAAAACTGCTCCACCAGTTAGGAGATTTTTATCAATCTGTTTAACGAGAGAGGCATCTACCAATTCTATTAGCTCCTTCATACGAAGCTCTAAGATCTCCGCAAGGATCTTGCGACTTACCCTTCTTGGAGGTCTGGCCCCAACTCCAGGGACTTCTACTTCCTCTCCATCTTCCACTAAGTCTCTTAAACAAACTCCCTTCTCTATTTTAAGACGTTCCGCTTCGGCCTTGGTAGTCCTTAACCCTATGGCCAAATCGTTGGTCAAATTTTCTCCGCCAATCGGAATGGAGCCAACTAATTTCAGCACATTATCCTGGATTATAGCAAAATCAGTAGTTCCCCCGCCAATGTCAAGAATAAGGACCCCTAGCTCTTTTTCTTCAGGGGTTAAAACCGCTTCGGCTGAGGCTAATCCCTGGTAAAGGACCGCTGAAACTTCCAATCCCAGGTTTTCAAAACATCTAAGAAGGTTTTGCACTTGAGCTCGCTGAGCGGTAATCAGTTGCACGTGCGCCTCAAGACGCACGCCACTCATCCCCACAGGTTGTCTAATCCCACGTATATTATCCAGCACAAATTCCTGAGGGATCACATGAAGGATCATTTGATCCTGAGGAAGATCAATGGATTGGGCAGCATGCAAGACCTCCTCAACATCTTCCTGAGTTACCTGCCGATTTCTCAAAACCACCACGCCCATTCCATTCCAGGTCTTCACATGACTTCCTGCAATACTTGTTAAAACTACTCCGGGAGTTTGCTTGGCTTGATTTAAGGCCTTTTCAATGGCGCTCTTAATACTCTGCGTAGCTTCTTCTAAATTAACTATGGTGCCCTTTCGCATCCCTCCAGAAGGAACTATCCCCATCCCCGTAACCCAACACTCGTCATTTTTCACCTCACCAACCAGGGCACAAATCTTCGTCGTCCCTACATCAACAACTAAATATGCTCCTCCACCCATAGTAAACCCTCAAAGTAATTTCTTATTTTATCAACTTCACTATTTAAGTAATGCCATCCCCATAGGATAATCCAACCTAATTACATGAATCTTTTCTTCTAACTTATTATCATAAACATAAGTCATTATTCTATCTAAATAATAATATAGTTTATATAATTCATTAAGGCTCACAATAGGCAAATAAATTTCTATTTTGTTCTTGGTATTTATTATAATCCTCTCTTTTGTTAATACTATTTTATAAAGATTTTCATATACTGGTAAATATTTTTTGTTATCCTTCAACCAATTTAAAAAATCAAAAAGAAGTTCCTTATTTCCTTCATCTTCTATAAAAAGAAAGGGGTAATATAATAAATCTTTAGGATGGAATTCATAGAGCAATACTCCATTTTTATCTACTAAATATCCTTTATTGTTTTTCACTAAAATGGCAATAGGCGTCCTTTCTTTTATCTTGATATAAAGGGTAGAAGGTAACTGTCTTTTTATGATTACTTCTTCAAGCCAATGATGTTTCTTGAGTTTCTCTTCAAGATGGGCTAAGTTTAACCGATATAGAATTTCTCCACCTCTTAATTGCAAAAGATTTAAAATTTCTTCACGAGTAATCTTAGAATTTCCTTCTATTTTTATCTCCTTTAAAACAAAAATTGGGGCAAAATAGAGAAGATAGATTAAAGAAAAAAGAGTTACGAAAAATACTAAAAAACCAGCAAAGAAGGAGAATTTTCGCTTATGTTGGGAGATAAAATCTTTTATAAACTGCATCCTAAAAATTTTACCTCCGGTTCTAAGAAGATGCTAAATCTTTTATAGACCTCTTCTTGGGCCCTTTTCATTAGGACTAAAACATCCTTAGCGGTAGCCTTTCCTTCGTTGACAATAAAATTGGCATGCTTTTCCGAAATCTTAGCCCCACCCACCTTATAACCTTTAAGTCCACACTCTTCAATCAATTTCCCAGCATAACAACAGGGAGGATTTTTAAAAGCCGATCCAAAGCTCTTAGCGGTAAGGGGTTGAGCAGATTTTCGCCTTAGATAAAGTTCTTTAATTTTATTGGTTACCTCTTCAGGATTCTCTTTGGTGAAGACCAGCTCTGCGGCCAGGATTATTCCACGCTTAATAAAGGACCGATAAGTCCAATCGGTATCCGCAGGGGCATAGTCCACCACTTCCTGACCTTGGAGCATCCTTATTCTCTTTACCAAAAGGGAAAAGGTTCTTCCATAAGCCCCAGCGTTCATTCTTATGGCACCTCCAACCGTTGCCGGAACCCCAGCCAAAAATTCAAGCCCTGTATATCCTTTACGACGCAAAAAACTTAAAAGTTCAGCTATTTTAGTACCCGAAAGAACCTCTATACGCAAAAGTTCACTCTCTTCTAAAACTTTTATCCCCCGTAGTTCTTTAAAAGATAGAACAAGACCCTGAAACCCTTCATCAGCACAAAGAAGATTACTTCCTCCACCCACTACATACCAAGGCACTGATAGGGCCTCAGCCTGTAAGATAAGCTCCACTACCTCTTCTTCATGGGAAGGAAAGGCTATTATACTTGCCCGGCCACCAATCCTAATAGTAGTGTAATAGGCCAAAGACTCTTCCTTTGAGTATTCTATAGCCCTATTTCTTAGGAATTTTTCAATGACTGCAAACTCTAAGCGTTCCCTCATTCTCCTCATCCAAGGTAATTATTTTTTCAGCAACTTTATAAACATTCCCAGCACCCATAGTTACAAAGACATCCCGCGGAGCAAGAACTTTCTTAAGCATAGCCAAAAGATCCCTTTCTTCTTTTTCGAAAAAGGTAGGTTTATCCTTTCTTAGTTTTTTTAAAGCCTCGTAAAAGGTTTCACCAGTAATACCCGGAATGGGTTTCTCACTGGCAGGATAAATATCGGTAAGGATAAGGATTTCTGGTTCCTTAAGAACAAAAAGAAAATCCTCCCATAAAGCCTTAGTTCTGGTATAGCGGTGAGGCTGAAATAAGAGGACAAGTCTTCTTTCAGGGTGCTTGCCCCTTAGGGCCTTAAGAGTTACTTCTATCTCCCGCGGATGATGGGCATAATCGTCATAAACTAAAGCCCCCTGATAAATACCCTTAAATTCAAGCCGTCTCTTAACTCCCTTAAATTCAGATAGAATTGACAAGACTTTATCCATAGGAAGTCCCAGAACAAGGGCTACCGCTATTACTCCCAAAGCGTTCGTCAAATTGTGAAGCCCAGGAACTTTAAGCGCTAACCTCCCTAAGAATTTCTTTTGATAATAAACTTCAGCCTGAGGATAGGCTCCTTCAGAAATCACCCTTGCCCTGACTTCATTCCCTTCACCCAACCCATAGAAAAGAAAGGGCAAGGAAAGCTCGGAGACGGTCTCACGTATACCTGGATCATCACCGCAAAGGATGACCCTTCCTTCAGGGTTAGTTCGTAAAATGAAGTTTTGAAAAGCCTTTTTAATAGCCGAAAAATCAGCATAAAAATCAAGATGCTCACGATCAATGTTAGTGATGACCGTAAGATAAGGACTATAGTAAAGAAAAGAACCATCGCTCTCATCGGCCTCAGCCACAAGATAGGTCCCTTCACCAAGGAGAGAATGACTTTGCAGATTATTCACGATACCCCCAACTACCACCGTGGGTTTAAGACCAAGTTTGCAAAGGAGCTCAGCCAGCATGGAGGTGGTAGTAGTCTTCCCGTGGGAACCAGCCACAACGATGCTTTTAGGATATTGGCCCATTACCTCGGCAAGCATCTTAGCCCGGGGGACCACCCAAAGACCTAACTCTTTGGCCTGAGCTAATTCAGGATGATCTAAAGAAACAGCAGAAGAATAAACCACAATCTCCATTCCTTTTAAATGGGCCGGATCATGCCCAAGGAAAACCTCAATGCCTGCGGCACGAACCTTCTCTAAATATTTACTCTCCGCAAGATCACACCCTGTAACCTCATGCCCCATGTATTTAAGGATGATGGCTAAACCGCTCATCCCCACTCCGCCTACACCAACGAAATGAATCCTCCTTTGGCGTTCTAGCATGGCTTAACTCCTCACTAAAGATTCCATCTCCGAAATAACCCTAGCCTCAGCCTGAGGGTAATAGAACCTTTTCATAGCTAAGGCCATTTGTTTTCGCTTTTCTTCATGCCTAAAAATTTCTCGCAAAACATTTAATACCCGGTCTGGAGTAGCCTCTTCTTGTTTAAGCATCACCGCCCCACCGGCTAAACTTAAAGCTTGAGCATTTTTTTCTTGGTGCTGATGGGTTGCGTAAGGAAAGGGTATAAGCAAGGCCGGTATACCTAAAGCGCAGAGCTCAGCAAGCGTGCTCGCACCAGCCCGACTAATCACAAAATCAGCCTGCCGATATGCCCACCCCATCCTCTCAATAAAGGGAAAAATCTTAACCCTCTCTCCTAAGAAAAGATCTTTACTCTTTTTTTGCATCCTATCAAAGTCATCAACTCCTGTTTGCCAAATTACATATAGCTGGGGATATTCTTTTAAAAGTTGGGGAAGGAGCGCTACAGCCAAATCGTTAATAAATCTCGCCCCAAGACTTCCACCAAGAATTAAAAGCCCAAGCCCTTCATGTTCCCTCGGATACTCTTGCCAAAGGGATTTTCGAACAAAATTTCCGCACACCAAGGTTTTCCCTGGAGGAAAATAGTTTTTGCTTCCCAGAAAGGAAAGAAAAATTCTATCAGCAAATCTTGCTAATAAAAGGTTAGCCTTACCTGGGATGAGGTTTTGCTCGTGAAGACCAATTTTTTTCCGTAAAATATAAGCAGCCAAAACTACCGGCACCGCTACATAAGAGCCCTCCGCAAAAACGATGGAGGGATTAATCCTCCTGAGAAGGATTAAGGATTGCCCGAAGGCCACCAGAAGTTTCCCTAAGGCAATTATTTTTCTAATAAGGGCTCGTCCCACAATTCCTTCAGCAGGTAAATGAAACACCCTAAAGGGTGTATCCCTAAGGATCATTTTTTCTATGGGTCTATTTCCGGCAACAAATATTACCTCTCTACCTTTTTCCAGCAAAACCTCCGCCAGGGCCAGCCCGGGCATGATATGACCTCCCGTTCCACCCGCAATGATCATCCACTTCAATGATAAACCGCTCCTCTTTCAGAATTTCCTAAATACTTTGGAGCATACTCTAAAACTAAATTCCTAAAAGCCTCCCCTCGCTCTGCATAATCCTTGAACTGATCAAAACTTGAACAGGCAGGGGAAAGTAATACCGTATCGCCAGGACAAGCCACTTTAAAAGCGATAGCCAAGGCCTCAGTTAAATCTTCCACCACATAGGTCTCCACTAAATGACCTATTTCCTTTGCGATAATCCACCTTGCTTCCCCCATCAGAATTAATATCTTAACCTTTTCTTGAATCACTTTACTCAAGGGCAGATAACTTCCTCCTTTATGTCTTCCCCCTAAGATAAGGATGATCGGCCCAGATAAACCCTTCAAAGCCTGAAGGGTAGCATCTACATTCGTTGCCTTAGAATCGTTGATGAAATTTACTCCCCCAAAGGTCCCGATAAATTCAATCCGATGAGGAAAACCTACAAAAGTCTCAATTAATCTTTGACAGATCTCCCTTTTTACCCCGAGAAGCCGCCCCACAAGGAGGGCGGAAAGAAGATTTAACCTGTTGTGAAGGCCAAGGAGCTTAAAGGAATATAAAGGATACATTTCTTCTTCCTCTAGCCTCAGAATGGCCGAACCATTTTTTAAATAAGCTGAAACCCCCTCGGAAACTCCTTCCCCAAAAAAGTAAGACCGACCTTTGATTAAGGGTTTAAAGTCTTCAAAATAAGGCAAATCCTTAAAAAGAATAGCTATGTCTCCTGATCTTTGCTTTTCAAAAAGCCTATACTTATAGTAGGCATACTCCTTTAAATCACGGTAGCGCTCCAAATGATCAGGAGTTATGTTAAGAAGTACTCCCACTTTAGGCGAAAAGCTTTCTATCCTTTCTAATTGAAAACTAGAAACTTCAAGAACGATACGCTCAACCTTGGTCCCGCTCAAGATATATTCTGAGAGAGGAATCCCATAATTACCTCCAGTAAATACTCTTTCTCCGGCTAATTTAAAGAGATCAGAAATCATAGCGGTAGTCGTAGTTTTGCCGTTCGTGCCAGTGATGGCTATTGTCCTATCTCTTTCTTCAGGGCTTAAGAAGGAAAAGGAAAGCTCAAGTTCGCTAATTACAGGGATGGAGGCTCGTAGAGCTGGTAAATAGACCTCTGGCGGCACACCAGGACTAACAACCACCAGATCAACGGTTTTTAAGGTTTCTTCCTTATGACCACCGGTCTCAAAAATAACCCCCTCTACCTCTAAAGAAGAAAGAAGAGAAGGTGGAAGTTCACTTCGGCTCCGGCTATCGCTCACCACTACCTGAGCTCCCATTACCAAAAGGAGCCTTACCGCCGCTTGGCCACTTCGGCCAAACCCTATTACCGCAACCCTTTTCCCTCTGAGCTCCATCTTTTCCTACCTTATTTTCAAAGTACTCAAAGCTAATAAACCACAAATTATGGAGAGGATCCAAAATCTAACTACCACCTTATTTTCCTTCCAGCCAAGTAGTTCAAAGTGATGATGAAGAGGAGCCATACGAAAAATCCTTTTACCGCCCGTTAATTTAAAATACCCTACCTGAAGGATAACCGAGAGGGCCTCAACCACAAAAACTCCTCCCGCTAAAAGGAGCATAAATTCCTGTTTAACCATTATGGCTATAGCACCTAAAATCCCACCCAACGATAAAGCCCCTACATCACCCATGAAGATTTCTGAGGGATAGGAATTATACCAAAGAAAACCCAGTCCCGCTCCTCCTAAGATTGCACAAACTATAGCCAGCTCTCCGGCATAGGGAATGTAAGGCAAAAATAAATATTGGGCAAACTTAATGTGACCCGAAACATAAGCAAATATTAAATAAACTCCCGCTACCACACAAAAGGGCCCAATAGCTAAACCATCTAGCCCATCCGTTAAATTAACAGCATTAGAACTACCAAGAATAACTGCCAGAGCAAAAATTAAATAAAAGACGCCTAAATCTATCATCACCTTTTTAAAAAAAGGAAAATTCAGACTGGAGCTAAAGTTTAAAACTTTAAAAAGCAAGACATAAAATATAAGTACTCCTAAGGACTGAAAGAGAAGCTTTTGCTTCCCCGTTAGCCCCAAATTTTTCTTCCGTTTGATCTTAAGAAAATCATCTGCAAAACCAATGGCTCCAAACCAAACAAACACAAAAAGGGCTAACCAAACAAAGGGATTAGTGAGATTGCACCACAGCAAGACGGAAATCACCACCGCCAAAAGGATTATCAAACCTCCCATCGTGGGGGTGCCAGTCTTTACCTGATGGTGGGCAGGCCCCTCTTCTCTCACCACCTGACCAAATTGTTTTTCTCTCATAAAACGAATAAACTTTGGCATAAGAAAATAGACTATCAAGAAGGCCAAAATGGATCCATAGATCATTCTAAAAGTGATGTATTTAAAGACATTAAAAAAAGAAAACCATTCTGCTAAGGGATAGAGCAAATGATAAAACATCCTACCCCCTCTCCTTTAGCAAAGCTTCTACAATCTTCTCAAGCCTCATGCTCCTTGACCCTTTAACTAATACTACCATATGACTAAGCGGTACTTCTCCTTTTTTTATAGCTTCCACACATTCCTCAGTAGAAGCAAAGAGAAATGAGTTTTCCTTTCCATACCCCTTTTGATAGGCTTGAGCATAATCACCGATAAAGATAGCCAATTCCACTATCTCCCTGGCCATCCTGCCAATCCTTTCGTGCTCCTCCTTAGCCATGTCCCCGAGTTCCTTCATATCTCCAAGGATAACTCCCTTTTTTTTCCCTTCCTCGGTAAAACTATCCAAATATTCTAAAGCCATAACCATGGAAGTCGGATTAGCATTATAAGTGTCATCAAGGATGGTAAGGTCTTTAGTTAATAAAACCTTAAGTCTGGAATAAAATTTCTCAATTTCTCGGACTGCCGATAAAAGGGACGTAAAATCTAGGCCTACCGCTAAGCCAATGGCTAAAGCACAGGCTAAATTGAGGACCTGGGGTTTTCCAGTAATCCTTAGTGCCACCTCTTCCTCTTTACCATTATGTTGAAAAAGAATAAGACTTTCCTTCCCGCTCGCTTGCCATTTCTTTATCCGTAAATCCGCCCCTTCCGTAAAACCAAAACCAAGCTTCCTCTGAGGAAATTTCTGCACCGCTTCTCTAAGCTCTTCCTGATCATAAAAATAGACAAGCTTTCCCTCCTCTTTGACCTTGCTAAAAAGGGAAATCTTCTCCCTTAAAACCCCTTCCAAGCTTCCCAAACCTTCCAGATGGGCCTTAGCCACACAGGTAATCACCCCCAAATCTGGACCTGCAATCTCCCCAAGACGAGCAATCTCCCCCGGAGAATTGGTACCAAGCTCAAGAATCACCCAATCTAAGTCTTCGGGTAGGCCAAGAAGGCTCATGGGCATGCCAATAAGGTTGTTGTAGTTAGCCTCATTCTTTCCCAGCCGAAAAAATTTTTGCAAAATTTGAAAGGTCATCTCTTTAGTTGAAGTTTTTCCACAGGAGCCAGTAATAGCACAAACTTTATAGGAGGCCCTCTCCCTTACCTTTTTCGCGAGTTCCCCCAAGGCATAAAGGGTATCCTTGACTAGAACGAGAGAAAACTCTCGGGGAAGTTCTTGCCAAGAGAGATTTTCGGGCACCCTGGCCACTAACGCCCCCTTGGCCCCTTTGTTAATTACTTCTTTTAGGAAATTATGTCCGTCAAAATTTCTTCCTTTAAGGGCTATAAAAAGATCTCCTTCCTGGATTTCCCGGGAATCGGTACAGATCCCCTCAACCACAAGGCCCATATCACCATTAAGAAGGATCCCCGAAACAGCCCTTACAATCTCTTCCGTGCTTAAAGTCCTTGAGACGCGCATATTTTTCCTCCGTCCATTTTAGCGACAAGCTTCTTTACCACCTCCCGATCGGAAAAGGGGATCCTTTGGCCCTGGATTTCTTGATAATCTTCATGTCCTTTACCAGCTATAAGAAGAATATCTCCAGGTTGAAGTAGGCTCAAAGCCTGAGAAATAGCCTTTTCTCTATCCACTATAAGTAGATAGGGCTTTTTCCCTTCAAGACCCTTTTCTATGTCTTCAAGGATCTTCCTTGGATCCTCAAAGCGAGGATTATCAGAAGTAAGAATGAGAAAATCGGCAATCTCCTCGGCCACCTTTCCCATTAAGGGGCGTTTCCCTGGATCCCTATTTCCTCCACAGCCAAAAAGGACGAGCAAACGACCCTTTTTCAAAGGCCTCAAACTTTCTAAGGCTGATTTTAAAGCCTCAGGAGTATGAGCATAATCCACAAAAACCAACCACCCCTCTTGAGAAGCAGCAAGCTCAAGCCTTCCGGGAGGATTGGTAAGGCCTTCAACACAAGATAAAATTTCTTCCCAGGGAAAACCAAGGCTATACATCACTCCTAAAGCTAAAGCCAGGTTCTTAGCCTGGAAATCGCCAACAAGCTTAGTATCAAGTACATACTCGCCCTTATTCTTCAGAAGGACACTTAGTTTAAGAAAGGGATCCCTTTCGATGATCCTTACTTGTAAATTTCCGTCATTAACCAAAAAAAGGGATCCCGATGGAAGCACCCCCTTCAATTCCTGCACAAGCCTCTTTCCGAAATCCGATTCTAAGGAAATAACCGCCTTGCCGTTACTTTTTAAATAAAAGGTAAAAAGTCTTTTTTTGCTTTCGTAGTAGGCATCCATACTCTCATGATAGTCCAGATGATCCCGAGAAAGATTGGTAAAACCACAGACATCAAAGCTCATCCCGTAAATTCGGTCCTGATGAAGGGCATGAGAAGAGACTTCCATGGCACAAAGTTTTATCCCCTTTCCCACGGCTTCTTTCCACAAAGGCATAAGGGTAAAAAGGGAAGGTGTGGTCTCCTGGGACGGCCTTATCTCCCCTATCTCATAATAAAGGGTCCCTATATAACAAGCAGGTACGCCAAGCTCCTTACTTAGCTCTTTAATAAAAAAGGTAGCTGATGTCTTCCCATTGGTCCCAGTTATGCCTACAAAGGTTAATTTCTTCTGTGGCTCATCATAATAACGAGATAATATTCTAAAAATACCTTCCTTTACATTGGAAACCTTTATCTGCGCAACAGGTAAATCGGTCTCTATCTCATCCTCCCTCAACAAAAGAACTGCTCCCTTTTGTAAAGCCCTGGGGATAAAATCTTTACCATCTCTACTTGCCCCCTTTCTTACCACAAAGATATAGCCTTGGTTAACCTTTTCGGAATGATCGGTAATACCTCCCACGGGTAGATCCCAATCTACTAGAAAGGACCCTTCTACTTCTTCTGGTTTAAGAAGGATTTTTAATGGTTTCATGGGAGTAGTCCATAAGTCTTAATTTCAGACAGATATTTTTCCCCTTCCGAAGAATTACTCACTAATAATATAATTTTATCTTTTCCAGAGATTAGATGCAAATTTCGGCCATAGGAGGGAAGAGTTAGGATATCTTCTTTAAGAGGATATTCTTTCTTAAGATCCTCCTTGGCTGTACGAATTTGAGGGGTCTCAGGCGAGGATGCTTTAAAAATAAGTGTTAGCTTAGAGGTATTCCCAAACTTTCGCCTAAGCTCACCGTAAACCAGATGAAGGGGCGTTATTCTTAGATAATTATTTTCCCTTTCCACTTTGAGCCATCCCAAGTCCCACACTAATTCCTTTATCTCATAAGGAAATAGTTCTGGCGAAATAAGAAAAGTCTTTTCAAAAAACGGATTTTCATGGAGGGAATAAAAGGCTAAGATCTCTCCTTCATTGTTAACTACCAAAACTTCTTCTACTTCTCTAGTCTTTTTGGCAAAGGTAAAAACCCTTTTTAAAAGGGTTGGATCAAGGGTGGTTTTAAGGGAGTGCCCGTCCCTTAAATAATCGTCAAAGACCTTTTCTAATCCACTAATTCCTTCTTTATGGTAAACCCTTCCCAAAAGGGGAATTAACTCTTGGTATACAGCCTTCCTTTCCAATCCACGTTCAATAATCACGTTTTTTTCTTCCTTCAATATCTTTATTTCCTCCAAAGACAAATCTTCACCCAGCAAGATTAAACCCCTGTTAGGAAGATTTATTCCATGTTTTAGATATTTCCTGATCGTTGGTGATAGATCATCTCCAAGGAAAGATTTACCGTTTAATAGAAGATAGGCTCGGTAAGATTCCTTAGTGAGGATCAAAGGGTTACCTTCCCGATCCAGGACATAACCACGTTTAACGGGGAAGGATTTGACAGGACTACTTTTCACCGAGGTAATGTAAAGAAGGGTTAGTCCTAAAAAAATAAGCAAACTTAGAAGGCCTAACCCAGTCCTTGACCCGATCATTTAGGGCAACCTAATAATTTCCTGAGGTTTTGGTGGTCTAAGACCAAGCTTCTTTGCCTTTTCCTCTAAGGCTTCCTTAGAGGTAAGACGAGAAATTTCCGAGGTCAAGACTCTATTTTCCTCGGCAAGCCTCCTTTTTTCGGCATGATAAAGAAAGTACTGATAGACTTTACGGGCTAAAAAAACCGAAAGCACCAAAAAAAGGACCAAAAGTCCCAAAAGAAGACCCCTTTCTAAATAATCAACAAGGGATTCTTTTAAATCTCCTTTTTCTGCTTGTTCTCTCCCTTTAGGGAGAGAAATAGACTGGTTTGAGAAAGCTGTCGTGGGTTTAACAGTATAAATCTTTCCACCCATGGCTAAACCCTCTCAGCTACTCTTAATTTAGCACTTCTTGCCCGGGGGTTCTTATTTATCTCTTCTTTAGTAGGTATGACTGGTTTTTTGGTTAAAACCCTAAGCCTTGGCTCATTTTTAAAGGCCTGCTTCACCAATCTATCCTCTAAGGAATGAAAGCTAATTATTGCCAATCTACCACCTGGCTTTAGGATCTCCGGAATCTCTCGGAGGGCTTGAGCCAGGTTTTCTAGCTCCCGGTTCACCTCTAACCTCAAGCTCTGAAAAATAACTGCTAAAAGGTCCTTTAATTCTCTCTTACCCTTATAAAGAGCTTTTACCACATCAATCAAATCAACCGTCATCTCTAAGGAATTCCTTTTCCGGTATTCGCAGATTGCTTTGGCCAAGGTCCTTGCCTTTGGCACCTCTCCTGAAGCAAAAACCCTACATAACTCTGGAAAGCTATAGCTGTTTAGCACGTCCTTGGCGGTAAGCTTTAAGCTTAAGTTCATTCTCATATCTAAAGGTTCATTTTTTTTGTAGGTAAATCCCCTTCCTGAACCTTCAAGCAAGAAGGAAGAAAGCCCAAGGTCCAGCAAAACTCCATCCGCCAAAACCCCCTCTTCTCTTAATCTTTGAGGGATGTTTACAAAATTTTCCCTAAAAATCTTAAACCTACCTTCATAGGGTTTAAGACGCTCTAAAGCTAATAAATAGGTATCTTCATTCCATTCAAAGCCATAAAGAAAGCCATCAGGAGCTGAAGCCTCAAGGATTGCCCTGCTATGGCCAGCAAGCCCCACCGTTCCATCCACATAAATCCCCTTTGGCCTTGGAACCAAATAAGCCAAAACTTCTTGTAATAAAACAGGCTCATGATAGGCCTTAGCTGTCTCCAGCAAGATAGGGGTTTACCTTATCAAGGATCTCATAAAAGTTTTGCTTGATGGCCTGGAAGCGCTCAACCAGCCTCTCCTTGGGCCAAATTTCAAAATAGGTCAGCATCCCAATTAGATAAACCTCCCGCTCCAAGCCATACTCCTCCCGGAGGTGCTGAGGAATAAGAACCCTTCCCTGTTTGTCAGGTGCACACTCCTCAGCGGAGCCTAAAAAATAGCGAATAAACTCCCGGCCCTGAGGAAAGCTCCAAGGAATGCCAAGGAGCCTTTGCTCAAGCTTTTCCCATTCCTCTACGGGATAAACCACTAAACACTCAGGAAAATTAGTGATCACTAAATTTTCCGAACCATACTTCACCCGCAAAACCTCACGAAATTTGGCTGGCAAACTTACCCTCCCCTTCTCATCCAGAGTGTGAAAAAATTTTCCCCTAAACATTTTCCACTTTATACCACTTTATACCACTAAGCTTAAAAAGTTAAATCTAAATGTCAAGGGGAATTTTTTTACACAGGAAAATTGGGACTTGAGGGAAGGGTAGAGAGGGCAAATCCGCTCTTAGATGGAGGGCCCCAGAAGGACAAATTTTTACGAATTTTGGGTAAATCCCCCGCCGATGGCTTTGATAAAGTATACCTGGGCTTTAAAGAAGTCGCTTCTGAGTTTTTCTAAGTCAAGCTGGGCGGATAAGTAGGCCCTTTGGGCATCAAGGACTTCAAGATATCTCACTAAGCCAAGCTGGTAGCGGGCCTCTACTACTTCTAATAGCTCCTTTAAAGTGGCTATTCGCCTTTTCAGCTCGGCCATCCGCTTTTCTAATATTTCAAGCTGGATAAGGGCATCATAGACCTCTTTGAAGGCGGTTCTTACAGTCTTCACATAATTAAGCAAAGCCTCTCTTTGTTTGGCTTCCCGCATCTTTACTTGGCTTTCCCTTTTCCCAAAATCAAGAATGGGGCCAGCCAAAAGCCCAGCTAAATTCCAAAAAGTCGCCCCTCCTTTGAAGAGGTTGGCCAGTTCCACGCTTTGATAGCCCAAATTTCCCGTAAGGTTAATTCTTGGAAAATAGTCTGCTTTGGCTTGAGCTACTTCATAGGCTGTGGCCCTTAGCTCTTCCATGGAAGCCTTAAGGTCAGGCCTTCTTTCTAAAACCTCAGAGGAGAGCAAGGCAGGAAGTTGCAAAGGTTTAGGATAGGTTGGGCTGGTTTTGATCCGAGAAAGAAACATTTCCTCTGGGCTTTTTCCGGAAAGCAAGGCAAGAAGATTAGCTAAAAGCCCCCTTTCCTGATTCAGACCCTCTACAGTTTGCTGATAGCCCTCAAGCTCAGCCTTGGCCTGAAGCATTGCTTGATTATCCCTTAAACCAAGTTCATACTCCATTTTTCGTTGCTCATAGATACCCCAGAGGGTCTTAACTTGCTCTTTAGCGATTTCTATTTGTCTCTCCTTACTGATAAGCTCAAAGTAAGTATTCATCACCAAGGACACTAAAGTGAGCTTTAGGGCCTCTTTCTGCCAAAGGGTAGCATTATAGCGATGAATACTTGCTAATTCACTGCTTGACAATCTTCCAAAAAGATCAAGTTCATACTGCACGTTGAGGTTGAGCTGATAGGTAGTGTAAGTAAGGCCTGGTCTGGGATTTAAAGCTTGTTCCGAAGTTCTCTGACGGTTAATACTTACCCCATAGCCCAAAAAAGGGAACCTCTCCGCCCACACAAACTTTACCATTTCTCTAGCCTGCTCAATCCGGGCCTCAGCGATAAGCATATCTTCGTTGTTCTTTAAAGCCGACTCTACGAGCTCGTTCAAAAGAGGATCCTCATAGGCGGTCCAAAATTTTTCTGGCAAAAGAACTTCCCGATCCTTAATATTACTCTTGAGGGAAGTGGAGTTAATACTCTGGGGAAGGGCTAGGGAAGGTGTTTCCACCATAACCTTGGAGCTACATTGCCAGAGGATGAGGGATAGAATTAGGATCGGCCAAAATTTCATCATAGGGTTTAACCTCTTTTCAGAACCTTAAGGGCCAGGCTTTTTATCACATAATAAATGATAGGGATAAAAAGGGTACCAAAGAAGGTAGCAAAGGTCATGCCCCCCACTACAGTCCATCCGATGATGTGTCTACTTATGGCTCCTGCTCCGCTACTTAGGGCTAAGGGTATGGAGCCCGCGATGAAGGCAAAAGAGGTCATTACGATGGGACGAAACCTAAGTCTTGCCGATTCTAAAACTGCTGAAACAATCTCCATCCCTTGCCTAATCCTCTCCTCCGCAAACTCTACCAGCAGAATGGCATTTTTTGCCGAAAGGCCAACCAAAGTGACCAGGCCCACTTGAAAATATACATTGTTAGGCAAACCAAGGATAAGCAAGGTCAAACTTGCTCCAAAGATGGCAAAGGGTACCGAAAGAATGACTGCGAAAGGAGCAAGCCAGCTTTCATAAAGGGCTACCAGGATCAAATACACAAATAAGACCGCTAAAAGAAGGGTTTGGACCCCCTTTGCCTGGGTCAAAACCTCCTGTAAGCTCTGACCAACCCACCCAATGGTATAACCCGGAGGCAAGGTCTTTTTTGCCACCTCTTCCACCACCTTAATGGCCTGCCCGGTAGTATAGCCAGGGGCTGGCTCGCCAAGAATTCTTATCCCTAAAAACTGGTTGTGCCTTTCCACAAGTTGGGGTTTACTCTGATATTCAATTTTTACTAAATTAGCTACCGGGATAAGCTGGCCCTGTCTATTTTTAATAAAAATTTGGCTTAAATTAGCAAAGGCCTCCCGATAGGAGGCTTCTGCCTGAAGATAAACCCGGTAAACCCTATTGAAAAGGTTAAAGTCGTTAACATAGCTTGCCCCAAGGGTCATGCTGAGCACCCGATAGACATCCTCTATCTCCACACCATAGGCTAAGGCCTTTTCTCGGTCTACCAATACCTCAAAATAGGGCGCAGAGGGATTAAAGGTAGTCCTCACTAAGGTTAGTTCCTTTCTTTCTTTCAATTTTTGCAAAAAGGCCTGAGCCACTTGGAAGCTTTTTCGCAGATCTCCACCTGTCCGATCTTCCAAATAAAAGTCAAATCCCCCTACCCGGCCAAAACCCATAAGAGCCGGGGGACTAACTAGTATAAGCAGAGCATCTCTTATTTGAGCTAACTCCTTGGTGATCCTCTGGGCCAGCACAAAGGAAGACTCTTCCTTGGCCTTTCTTTTTCCCCAATCAATAAGGTTGATAAACCCTCCCATAGCATCGGTAGCATAGGTAAACCCCTGGAAATCAAACCCAGAAATCAGAACGTATTTACTCACATAAGGATTTTTTCTAATCTTCTCTTCCACTTTGGCCAAAACTTCTTCCGTGCGTTCTAAGGAACTACCAGGGGGTAAACTACCAATCAAGAAAAGGGCCCCTTTATCCTCCATTGGCACAAGACCGGTAGGAAGTTTTTGATAGAGAAAATAAAGGACTGGAAAAATTAGTAAAAACAGGGCAAAAAAAACCCAAGCCTTTCGGATCACCACCTTTAAGGTGGCCACATAAAAATCCCTCCCCCTATTGAAGAGCCTTTGGAAAAGATCAATAGGTAAGAAGGGTCTTTTTTGGCTCTTCCGGATAAAAAAGTTACAAAGGACAGGGCTTAAGATTAGGGCTACGAAACCAGAGAGGATGACCGAACTCCCAATGGCCACCGCAAACTGTTGATAAAACCTCCCCAAAAAACCACCCATAAAGCTTGCGGGGACAAAAACCGCAGATAGAACGAGCACAATGGCGACCAAAGGAGAAGTTAACTCGGCCATAGCTTTAAGGGTCGCCTCTTTAGGAGAAAGTCCATCCTCTACATGCCGTTCCACGTTTTCTACCACGATAATGGCATCATCCACCACAAGACCAATGGCCAGGATTAAACCAAAAAGGGTCAAAAGATTTAGGGAATAACCTAAAAGATACATCACCACAAAGGCCCCCAAAATAGAAACCGGTATGGCCAAGGTGGGAATAAGGGTTGGAGTCATGCGTCCAAGGAAGAAAAGAGTAACAAGGACCACAAAAAGGATGGCCAAGCCAAAGGTAATCCAAACCTCCTTTATGGTTTCCTCTACAAAAACGCTAGGATTATAAGGGAAAAAATATTTGAGATCGGGAGGCCAGGCCTTACTTAATTGTTTCAACTTTTCATCAATCAGTCTTGAAACCTCAAGGGCATTAGCCCTACTGGTAAGAAAAATAGGCACTGGAAGTACCTTTTGTCCTTGGAAAAAACTATTTCGGTTAAATTGTTCTGCCGTAAGCTCAATAGTGGCCACATCCTTTAGCCTGAGAGAAGACCCATTGGGAAGGGTTTTCAAGATGATCTCAGAAAACTCCTTTATACTATGAAACCTATCTGCCCCTTTCAAAACATAGGTAAAGTAGGGTCTATCGGGCTGGGGAGAGTTAGCTAAGGCCCCAGCGGTAAATTGCTGGTTTTGCCTCTGGATGGCTTGATAAACTTCAAGGGGAGTTAAACGATATAGATAAAGCTTATCGGGTTTTAGCCAGACCCTGATGGCATACTGCTTAGGGTCAACGAGGATGGCATCTCCCACCCCAGGAATACGTTTAAGCTCATCAATTACATTAATGCTAATAAAGTTAGCAAGCTCAACCGGGCTTCTTTGACCCCCTTCCGAATAAAAGGCCACCACCTTCACCATGTCCGGGCTTCTTTCCCGGACTTCTATGCCAAAGCGTCTGACCTCCTCAGGAAGTCGTGGTAGGGCCAGCTGAACCCGGTTGTTCACATCCATTTTGGCTATATTAGGGTCCCAACCTACTTGAAAGTAGACGTTCAGGGTATAAATTCCGGCGGAGGTGGAAGAAGAAAGCATGTAAAGCATCCCGTCAACGCCGTTGATGGCCTCTTCCAGAGGAGCGGCAATGGTTTTAGTAATGGTTTCCGCATCCGCCCCGGGATAACGAGCAATGACCACAATTTGGGGAGGGGTAAGGGCGGGATATTCCTTTACAGGTAAAACGGCAAGAGCAAGAAGCCCCAAAAGAACTATAGCCAGGGCCGAGACTATAGCTACCCTTGGCCGACGAATAAAAAAGGCAGAAATCACCGCTTTTCTCCTGCAAGTGGTTTAACCTTTACACCCGGTCTCAGGCGAAGAAGATTATCCAGGGCTACCACTTCCCCTGGTTTAAGCCCAGACTTCACTACAAAATATTCTTTATTCACCTCTTCTATAGATACTTCCCTGGGATTAGCTAAACCATTCTCTATCACATAAACTATAGGCCCCTTGGGGGTAAAAAGCACAGACCTTTGAGGGAGAAGAAGCCCACTTTTCCTTTCTGTCAGGATGACCTTAACAAACTGTTCGGGTAGAAATTTTAGTTTGTTATTGGGGATGAGGGCCCGAACCTTAAGGCTTGCAGTCTCATCAAGCTTAGCCTCGGCAAACTCTATTTTTCCTTTTTCGACATAGGAAATTTCCTCCTTTTTAACCTCTACGGGCCAATTCTTAACTCGGCCATAATTCCCCAAAAGACCAAGCTTTTCCAAATCCCTCTCAGGGATGGCAAACTCCACCTCAAGAGGGGAGAGAGAATAAATAGTTATCAATTCTTTACCAGGCTGAACGAGGTTACCAGGGTCTACCAGTCTTTTCCCTAAGTAACCAGAAATTTCTGCCCTTACCACTGTATAATTAAGATTGATTTCGGCCTGCCTAAATCTGGCCTTGGCTTGGGCAAGATTGGCTAAGGAAACTTGATAGGCAGAATAGGCTTGATCCTTTTCAGAGTCACTAACTAGCTTAGCCTGATAGGCGGAAGAAACCCTTTTCCAATCTGCGGAGGCTTTCTCTAAATCAGCCTTAGCCTTTTGTACCGCAGCCTTGGCCGACTCATACTCGGCTTCATAAATATCCCTTTCTATCTGAAAAAGAGGTTGTCCTTTTTTGACAAAGGTACCTTCTTTAGCAAGCATGGCCTTCAAAATTCCTGTCACCCTAGCCACCGCCATCACCTGCTCTCTACTCTTCGTCTTCCCCGGAAGCTCCACTTTGACCTCATAGTTCCTTTCCTCAAGGGTATAAACCGAAAGAGGGATGGTCATATTAGCTTGAAGACTGGTAGGGGTTGCCCTCTCCTGGCTTGGGCCTTTAGCCAATTTTTCTTTCCCTCCTTCACAAGAAAGGAGGTTAAAAACCAGCAAAAAAAGAAAAAAGAACCTCAGGTTCATGCCTTAACTCCCTCTAAGAAAATTTTTACAAAACTGCGAAGAGTTAGCTCTTCGGAAAGCTCATCCTCAAGGGAAAGGCCCTTAATATCTTTCAGGTAAAAGTAGGAAAAGATCATTCCCAAGAAGGCCTGGGCACAAACTGGTAGATCCACTTCTTCCTTAAGAAATCCTCTCTTCCTTAAGGTTTGCAAGTATTGAATAAATTCCCCTCTAATGGAAAGGATTACCCCTTTTAAAATGTCCTTTACCTTTTCCGGATAAAGGTTTAACTCCGAATGGAGGATCAGGATTAAGGGTTTTCTTTCCCGCAATCTTTCTAAAAAAGCCTGGGCAATTAAAAAAAGGGCCTCTTCTGGAGGCAAGCCCTCAACCTGCGGAAGGATTTCTTTAATTTTTTGCAGAAAGGAAAAGCGCTTTAAAACCTCTTCAAAGAGTTGCTCTTTGGTAACAAAATAGCGAAAAAGGGTTACCTCGGCCACTCCAGCCTTAGCGGAAATCTCCTTTGTGGTCGTGCCAAGATAACCCTTTTCCGAGAAAAGTTGAAGGGCGGTAAGCAAAATCCTTTCTTTTGTCCTTTCTTTTCGATCCTTATTAGCCAAGGCTCATCCTTTCCTTTATGTAAGTAAGCACTTACTTTAATAAATTTGAATCTTTTGTCAAGGGGCTTAAAAATTAATCCTCTTCTCTGAGGAGCCTCTCCATCTATCCCTAAGGAAGATTTTCCAACATTGACAAGAAAGGCTTGACCCGGAAGATAAGTTTTATTAGAATAAAAGACAAAGACCCAAAAGGAGGAAAATCATGCTTTCCAAAATCCCCTTTGACTTAGAGCGGATTGAAGAGGAAGATCTGGATAAACAGATCCTTCGAATAGCTATCATGGCGGAGCTTGATGCCATTAACCTTTATGAACAGCTGGCAAGTCTGACGGAGGATGATAACATTCGCACCATCCTTTTAGATATAGCCCGCGAGGAAAAAACCCATGTGGGCGAGTTTATGGCCCTTTTATTGAATGCGGATGAAGAACAGGAAGCCGAATTGGAGGCCGGAAAAGAGGAAGTACAAGAAATCCTGGAAGAATTCGAAGAAGAGGAATAATCCTATCAACTTCCTTGCTATTTAGGAATCCTTTTTTTCTCTTTTTATTTATCTTTATTTTACTCGTACCCAACATTTCTTCTGCCCTACCTAAATCTCAAAAGGTTGAAATTACAGCGGAAAAACTGGAAGTCCTTGGTCAAGGAGAAAAAATCCTTGCCGATGGGGACGTCTTTGTAGAAACAGAAAGTACCTTAATTCTGGCCAAACAAATCCTCTATGAAGCAAAATTGGAACTCCTACACCTTAAAAATTTTCAAATCTTTGATTTTACTCAAAATTCTTCCCTTAGAGGTGATTGGGCAACCCTTGACTTGCGTCACCATCAATTCTTTGCCAATCAAGTTTTTCTTTTTATCAAGAAAAGTGGTGTCAAAATTAAGGCCTTTAATTTCCAAAAAAATGCCTTAAATGAATATCAAGCAGAAAGGGCTATTGTTAGCACCTGTGAACTTGACTGTGACCGAGAAGAATTCCCGCCTTGGAGCTTTGAGGT
This sequence comes from Caldimicrobium sp., assembly GCA_037443245.1. Lineage (GTDB taxonomy): Bacteria > Desulfobacterota > Thermodesulfobacteria > Thermodesulfobacteriales > Thermodesulfobacteriaceae > WYEG01. Next base: position 109,317 of record JBBIOT010000004.1, on the reverse strand, counting down.
TCGCAATTTCACTTTTGGGCCTGATGAACTTTCTACGGCTGAGGCCTCTCTTTTTCGGATTAAGAAAGTTCCAATCTTTTATAGCCCCAAATCTGTCCTTATGCCCAAGCTCAATGTTCCAGTTCTGCAAGAAAGAAAAAGGGGCTTTTTACTACCAAATCTATCCCAAGGAAATCGTTTAGGCACGGGCTTTCAATTACCTTTTTTCCTTCCTCTCACGGATCAGATTGACCTTACCCTTTCCCCTTTTTATTTTACCAAAAGAGGTCTTCTCTTTGATGTAGAAAATAGAATAAAACTAACGGAAGACGTTCAATCTACCCTCAATTACCGTTATCTTGAAGACACCAACAGGGGAGAATATGAACCAAAGGCCCCTAAAACCCCATCTAAAAGATGGTGGATTGTGGGTAAAGCAGATCTTGGCCTTAAAGATTACCTTGACCTTCATTTAGATGTAGACCTGGTTTCAGACAAGGCCTTCTTAGAAGAGTTTAACGTGGGGGAGGGAGGTTTTGACCGTTTAAAGAATAACTTTCTTCAAGTCTTTAAAAGGGATTTGGATGACAAATACCAGGATTATCGTACCTCAACCTTTTGGCTAAAAGGCTATAAAGGAAGCTTTACCACAAGATTTTCTAGCAGTTACTACGACTATCATGGGGATAAAGATGAAAAGACCATCCTTCAACCTTTAGCCAACCTTAATCTTCAGCTCCTCCCGGTGCCACTTAAATTCTTTTTCCCGGCCTTGGCGATAGATTATAACTATTTTTATCGGCCAAAAGATTATTATGGTCATAGGCTTAGCCCTTCTCTTGAGGCCAACCTACCTTTTTACCTCTACGGGTTTAAAAATCTTCTCAAACTTTCTTTGATCCAAGACCTTTATTATTTAGCAGAAAAGGGAAACTTCACGGACCAATCTTTTTCTCGTTTTATCTTGATGGGAAAATTTCTCACCTATACCCTCCTCAAAAGAAATTATGAATTTCCTTTGGGGCGCTTCCCTTTACAATTTGAGCATATCATCAAGCCCTATGCCCTTTTGACCTATCAGACTAAGCCAACAAAAACAGAAATCCCGATTTTTGTGGAAGAAGATGAAATACGGGTGAAAACTTTGGCCTTGGAATATGGAGCTTGGCAATTTTTCCATCTCCCCAATCGCCGGAATTTCTTCATTATCAAGGCTTATCAAATTTATGATTTAGAGAAGAAAAAAAGAAGCTTGACCGCCTTTTCTCCAGAGGAAAGGGCCTTCTCGGACCTATATCTCCAATTTATCCTACAAGGAGGTAGATTAAACTTAAGATATGATACAGCTTATAATTTTTACGGTCTTGGGTGGGGGAAACATATTTTTACAGCTGCTTTACAATCCATTGGCCTAGATCAGATAGGGCTTCAATATCAAGAAGATGTAGCTTGGAACGTAAAACAGCTAAACTTAGATTTCCGACATATCCTTTGGCAAAAAATAGCTCTTAATTTTCATCTTAGTCGAAATCTTAGGATAGAGGAGACTTCGGAACTAAAGCTTGAGGTCCTCTATCTGCATGATTGTTATCTTTTGGGGCTCGGGGTTAGTTCTACCCCAAGGGATACAAAATTTCATTTTATGATCAATCTAATTGGGTTAGGCGGATTAGGGAGTACTCCCATTAGTAGCCCCTTAACTCCAAAATAGTTTAGCTATCTGATAGGTTAAGCTTGCCAGAACCCAACCCAACCCAAAACTATAAAAGAAGAAAAGAAAGGCTATTTTTCTTCCTCCCTCTTTAGCCATCGTTACTATGGTTGCTAAACAAGAAGTATTAATAAGAACAAAAACTAAAAAGGAGACTGCTTGCGCAGGTGTGAAAATTTTACGGATCTTTTGTTTCGCTGAAGATATCTCTTCATCCTCTTCCCAGAATGAAGGCCAGGGGTTAATTAGGGAAAAAAAGGCTTTTTTGCCCGCTTCCCCTAAATTTTCCCCTTGTTTTTTAAGCTCTTCCACCAATAAGAACTCTGGAGACCCCTTCTCCTTCTCTGAAAATAACTTTTCCTTTTCTTCCTCTTCAACAATCACCGCCAAGTTAGAGATTATGGCTTCGCGGGCTAAAAGGGCTGGGATCATGCTGGTTGCCACCCGCCAATCCGAAAGCCCTAAAGGGTCAAACACCGGAGCGATAACCTTCCCCACGCGGCCCGCATAGGAATCTTCTAAATTCTTTACTCCCCAAGGTAAATTTAAAAGAAACCATAAAACCACGGAAACAACAAAGATTATCGTTCCTGCCCTCACTAAAAACCTTTTCAGATGGACCCAAACCATCTTCAGCAGAAACTTAAGGGAAGGTAGACGGTAGGGCGGTAGATCCATGACGAAATGAGAAAGATCCTTATGATAAACCTTTTTGCTTAAAAAAAGGCCAGTTAGCACCGATAAAAAGAGACCTAAAAGATAGAGAGAAAAAATAACTAAGAAGGGATTAGCAAAAAAGAGGCTCGCAAAAAAAGCAAATATCACCAATCTTGCACTGCAGGACATAAAAGGAATCATGGCCATGACAATTAATTTATCCTTAGGGTCGGAAAGAACCCGTAAAGCCATAATAGCGGGCACATTACAACCAAAACCAAGAAGTAAAGGGATAACACTATGTCCATGAAGTCCCAACCTATGGGTAAAACGATCCATAAGAAAGGCCACCCGAGGCAAATAGCCAGAAGCCTCAAGTAGGGTAAGAAAAAAGAACATAAAAATTAAAACAGGGGTAAGGGTTAAAACTGTCCCCACCCCACCTATCACGGCGCTTCGCAAAAATTCCACCAAAAAATCTGGGGCTCCAAGGTAGGCCAAAAAAATCCCTAAGCCTTTCCCTAGAAAATCATTAATAAAGCCATCCAAAAAGTCCACTAAGGGACTGGACAGATCAAAAACAAACTTAAACAAAAAATAGAAAATTAAGAATAAAAACAAAAGACCAAAATAGGGATGTAAAAAAAGAGTATCAAAAAGGGAGGTCAAATTTTTTTTCGTGGCAATTTTTTTCCTTAGAACTTCTCTTGCAATACCTTGAACTAAAGATAAAGAATCCAGTTCATAATTTTTGCTATCTTCTGAAGTAAAAAGTTGGGAAGGATGAATGTTGAGCTGAGGACTTATCCCTCTTTCATTAACCTCAATAATAGCCTCCAATAACTTTTCCTTTCCTTCCCCGGTGCGACCATTGGTTCCCACCACCGGGATATTAAAAATTTCTCTAAGTCTAAGTAAATCTATCATAAAGCCTAAATTTTTAGCTTCATCCATCATGTTAAGGGCCACAACCATAGGCTTTTGCAATTTAGTTAACTCCAAGGTAAGATGCAAATCCCTTTCTAACTTGGGAGTTTCCACCACATTAATGACTAGGTCATATTCTCTTGACTTTAAAAATTCAACAGCAATCCTCTCATCCTCAGAGGTATAAAATTGGGTAGTATAAATACCCGGCAAATCAATCAAATGAATTTCGTAATCCCCATAAAAGGCCTTACCTTCCCTTTTCTCCACCGTCACCCCGGGGAAATTTCCTACGCGGAAGGTTGATCCTGCAAGATGATTGAGAAGACTGGTTTTACCTACATTAGGACAGCCGATTAAAAGGGCCGTAATTTTTTTCATCTCCTATTGCTCCTCTGAAGAATTAGAATAGGGAATTTCCTTCATAGTTTTGAAGAAAGGACAGAGGGAGGTTGCTTTCTGTCCCTCTAAGATGTGGCAGGAGATTTCCTCTTGTTGGTCCATTTCTCCTACTTCTATTAAACGCACGAAGATTTGACTTGCCACTTCCTTACTTAGAGCAATTCGAATATTTTCTCTTTCAAGAAGCATGGTCCTCCCACAAATTTGAATTACCTTAAATTTGGAACCCTTTACTAATCCCATGGCTGAAAGTTTCTGACAAATTGAATTATCAGGGAAATCAAGCACTTCTACCAAGGAACCTTTTTCCACTTTATCAAGCGTTAGGATATCCTCTCTTTGGCAGGCGTCACAAATCCCTATGGATTCCAGATGATGGGAAAGAAGCTTAAAGCCCCTTTCTTTTTCCTTTTCCCTAATAATCTTTTCCAATACTGGGTCTTCAACCTCTACAACCTTACCGCATTTCATGCATAAAAAATGGAGATGGGGTACACGGTTGACGGTCAGTTCATAATGGGCATGTCCATCCTGTCTATAGACCTCTTGGATTAACCCAGCCTCAATGAAAAGAGGAATGCTTCTATAGATTGAAGCTTTAGAAATTTTTTTCTTTTTCTCTTGAAGACGAAGAAAAAGCTCCTCCACATCAAAATGCCCCTGGAAGTTTAAAATCTCTTGCAGTATCTCTTCCCTTTCGGATGTGTACTTCAAGCCTTTTCCTTTAATAAAGTTCTTGAACCTTTTGAGCAAATCTTCCATCTTAAAGACCCCTTCCCATAATTTTGCAACTGATTTTCAGTCAAAATAATACTTAAATTTGCCTTTGTCAAGGTAGTTTAATAGGTTATAATTATGTTTAATCCCTTTTAAGGAGAAAAACATGGAGTCCTCTTTCCCCAAGATTGTCAAAGTTTATGAAGAGAAGGGACTGATTAAAAGACCAAGAAAGCTTTCCGAAGAAGAAAAACAAAACATCCTGGATAAACTTTTCGCCAAAGACCCTACCCTTTTTAGCTATTCACCAGAGGTTGTAGAAAAAATTAAGAATCGTTTGGGCTGGGTGGATGGTTATCACTACCTTAAACCCAAGTTAGGGGAGTTTAAAGCCTTTGCCCGAGAGGTACGGGCAAATTTTAAGAATGTTTTATGGTGTGGGATGGGAGGATCAGCCCTTTTCCCGTACGTTCTTACCCAAATGTTTGCCTTGCAAGAGGGCTATCCACATCTGTTTGTCCTTGATACCAATGCTCCTGAAAATATAGCTCAGGCTTCCCAACTTGACCCTAAGGAGACCCTCTATGTGATCGTTTCCAAATCTGGCACCACCATTGAAACCCTTGCGCATTTTAAATACTTCTGGAAGCTTGCCGAAGAATCTACCTCCGACCCTGGGAAGCATTTTGTAGCTTTAACTGATCCTGGCTCACCTTTAGAAAAATTGGCCCGTGAACTTTCCTTTCGGCGAGTATTCCATCACCCTCCTGATGTAGGAGGTCGCTATGCAGCTCTCACGGAAGTTGGATTCTTACCGGCAGCCCTCATGGGGCTTGACTTAGAAAAGGCCTTATTCTATGCGCAAGAAATGTATTCTGCCTGTGAAAAGGCTATCCCTTGGGAATACAATTTGGCTAGCACCTTGGCCGAATTCCTCATAGAGCATTATATTCGTGGTGAGGATAAATTAACCTTTATTGTAGATCCTATCCTTAAATCTTTTGTCTTGTGGCTTGAGCAACTTATTGCCGAATCCTTAGGTAAGGAAGGAACAGGGATTATCCCCATAGTTGGCGAATCCCCAGGATCCCCCACCGTTTATGCTACCGATCGGGCTTTTATTTATTTAACTTTAAGAAGCCGTGAAAGGATCTATCAGAGGTTAATCCAAGACTTAAAAGAAGAAGGTTTCCCTATCAAAACAATCATCCTTGAGGATCGGTATGAAATCTTTGGTGAGGCCTATCGGTGGATGGTAGCCACTGCCATCTGTGGACACCTCCTGACGGTGAATCCCTTTGATGAGCCTGATGTGGTGCTCACCAAACAAAAAACAAAAGAATTATTAGAAAATTTCAAAAAAACCCAAGATTTTGGGGTTGATCTTTATTTGGATGAGGCCACAGGACTTGCCTTCTATTATGAAAAAACTGTAAGCATTGAATATCCAAGACTTTCAGCCCTTCTCAAGAAGCTATTTTCCGAATTTGCCCCCTGGATTTTTGTAGGTCTTTTAGCCTTCTTGCCTATGGAGGATGAGGTAGAAGAACTCATCAGGGATATAAGAACTTTAATCAGGGAGAAGAAAAATTGCGCCACCGTCTTTGGCTTTGGTCCACGTTATCTCCATTCCACAGGCCAGCTCTTTAAAGGTGGACCTCCCTTAAGCAGGTTTATCATCCTAACCTATAGAGGGAGAAAGGAAGAACAAATTATTCCGGGAGAAGGATATACCTTTTGGGATCAAATGTTTGCGCAGGCTTGCGGTGATTTTAAGGCTTTAGAAGAGGTTAAAAAGCCCGTAATCCTTATTCACCTTTCCCAAAACTATAAAGAAGACTTAAAAAAGCTCTACGAATTAATCAAAAAAGCTTTAGAGAGCTAAGGAGGAAGGGCGATGATGTTCCCAGAATATCGACCAAGGAGATTAAGAAAAAATCAGGCTATAAGAGATTTGGTTCGGGAAACTACCCTTACCACCGATGACTTTATCTATCCCCTTTTCCTCTGTGAAGGAAAAAATATTAAACAAGAAATAAAATCCATGCCTGGTGTTTACAGGTTTTCCCTTGACATAGCCCTGGAGGACATCAAAGAAGCCATAGAGCTTGGGATTAAAGCAATTCTTTTATTTGGCATTCCTGACCAAAAGAATAATATTGGTACTTCCGCCTTCCTCAAGGAAGGAATAATTCAGAGGGCTCTTCGGACCATAAAAAATAAATTCCCTGACCTTATTGTAATCACCGATGTCTGCCTCTGCGAATATACTAGCCATGGACATTGTGGGATTTTACACAAAACCAGAGGGGGTAAGGTTGAAATAGATAACGATGAAACCCTGGAGGTAATTGCTAAAGTTGCCCTATCTCATGCCGAGGCTGGGGCGGATATTGTAGCCCCTTCCGGGATGATGGATGGGATGGTAGCAAGGATCAGAGAGGCTTTGGATGAGGCTGGGTATACGGAAACAGCCATCATGAGTTATACAGTGAAGTATTGTTCCAGTTTTTACGGACCCTTTCGGGAGGCGGCTGACTCGGCTCCTAAATTTGGCGATAGGCGAAGCTATCAGATGGATCCAGGGAACTTTATAGAAGCTTTTAGAGAAGCTACTTTAGACATTCAAGAAGGTGCCGATATAATAATGGTGAAACCAGCTATGCCCTATCTGGATGTGATTAGAATGTTGAGAGACAATTTTTACCATCCCATAGCAGCCTATCAAGTCAGTGGAGAATATGCCATGATCAAAGCGGCAAGTCAACTTAATTACTTGGATGAAGACCGAGTTATTTTAGAAAGTTTGCAAGCCATAAAAAGGGCTGGGGCCGATTTAATCATTAGCTATTTTGCTAAAAAAGCGGCCCAACTCTTAAAAAGATGAGGCCTGCGGGGATATTGTTTTTATTTCTAAGCCTAATTTTGGCCTCCTGTGCTAAACCACCACGGGATCTCTCTCTTGTAGCTCCGGCATCCCCAGAGGTTTCCGTTCCTCCTAAGGAAAATAATACCCCCCAAAGGGTCCCGGGGTGGCTCAAGCCTTATGTTGTTGACGGAAAGATTTATTATCCTTTACCCAGTGCGGAAGGCTATGAAGAAGTATGCATAGCCTCCTGGTATGGACCGGGCTTTCATGGAAGGCAAGCGGCAAGTGGAGAAATTTACAATATGTATGAATATACTGCAGCCCATAAGATATTGCCCATTGGAACCTATGTGTTGGTAAAAAATTTAGACAATGGAAAGGAATTGGTAGTTCGCATTAACGATCGCGGTCCCTTTGTCGGTGATAGATGCTTAGATCTAAGCTATGCTTCCGCTTTAGCTTTAGGATTGGTGGGAAAAGGGTTAGCCCGAGTAAAGATCGTAGCTTTGAGTGAAGCCGAAGTTATGAACGGTGAATACGTCTACCGTAATATCCAGAATTTTCGTTTTAACGAGTTTTATCTTCAAGTTGGGGCTTTCAAAAGCTACACCAATGCCCTCAATTTCAAAGATGAATTAGAAAGATATTATGATCGGGTGGAAATTGTCCCTTATGATCATCCTACACTGGGAAAAATTTATCGGGTGCAAATCTTTTTAGGATTTGACCTTATTTCCGCTTATAAAAACGCTGAAAAGTTAAAAAAAGAAAGATTTAGAAGCGGTTTTTTGGTAGCTAAATAAATTGTCTACCCCCAACCTTGAAGAGCTTGAAAAACAGCTCAACTTAAGCTTTAAAAATAAAGATGTGCTTATCCAAGCTTTAACACATAGTTCCTATCGTTTAAGCAAGAAAGATCCTGAAATTAAAGATAATGAACGTCTTGAGTTTCTGGGTGATGCGGTCTTAAACCTTAGCGTATCTTTAATGCTTTATCAAAGATTTCCTGAAGATCAAGAGGGGGTTTTAACGCGAAAAAGGGCCTATTTGGTCTGCAAGGAAAGGCTGAATAAGATTGCCGAAAAAATTAACCTCAAGAATTATTTATTCCTTGGTCCGCGAGAAAAAAAACTTGACGAAAGGAGCCTAAAGAATATTTCGGCAAGAAGCCTTGAAGCCCTTATTGGGGCTATCTTTCTTGAATTTGGCTTTGCCAAAACCTTTACCCTTCTTGAAAGTTGGTTTAAGCCCTATCTGAGGGGATTAAGCCTAAGGAGGATTGTAGATTATAAAACTAAACTTCAAGAATTTTTGCAAAAGAAAAGTGGGGTTATCCCTACCTATGAGGTTCTCTCGATTAGTGGGCCATCCCATCGGCCTATTTTTGAAGTTGGAGTCATTCTAAATGGAGAAATGGTAGCCAAAGCCAAGGGTAGATCACGCAAAGAGGCTGAAAATAGAGCGGCTAATATAGCTCTTAGGATTATGCAAAAGGAAAAATCTTAAAAAATCTAACTACTTGATAAAAATTAAAATTAGGCTTACCTTATAGGCGATTATGCCAGAAAGGTTTGAAAAGAAAAGATGCGGGATAGTGGCCATTTTGGGACTTCCTAATGCAGGGAAATCTACCCTTTTAAACCAACTTTTAGGGACGAAAGTCTCTATTGTCAGTTCAAAACCACAAACTACTCGGTTTAACATCCGTGGAGTCTTAACCCGGAATGATTATCAAATTATCTTTGTAGACACCCCTGGAATCCATGAAGCTAAATCCTTGTTCAACAGACTTATGGTAGAAGAAGCTCTATCTACTTTAAAAGAGGTGGATGCTCTCCTTTGGGTATTAGATTTGGCCCATAGGTCTCCCAAAGAGGAGGAGCACCTTTGCCAACTGATAAAGGAGGCTAATAAACCAACCATCCTTGTGCTTAACAAGATCGATCTTATCAAAAATAAAAGAGACCTCCTGCCCATTATAGACCTTTTTGCTAAATTGCATGATTTCAAAGCCATCATTCCTGTTTCCGCCTTAGAGAGGGATGGAATTGAGGAAATTGAAAAAGAACTTTTTAAACTCTTACCGGAGGGTGAATTCCTATATCCTCCCGAGATGGCTACCGATTTACCCTTAAAGCTCTTTGTAGCGGAAATTATCCGGGAGAAGATTTTTCTTCATACTTTTCAGGAGGTACCATACAGCGTTGCGGTAGAGGTTAACGAAATCAGGGAAGAGAAAGAAAAAGATTTATTATACATCAGGGCTACCATCTTTTGCGAAAGAGATTCTCAAAAGAGTATTCTCATAGGTAAAGGGGGAAAGATGCTTAAAAAAATTGGCACTTTAGCCCGAGAGGAACTGGAATTTCTCTTGCAAAAAAAAATATATCTTGATCTTTGGGTAAAAACCTTAGAAGGTTGGAGAGAAAAGGAAGGATACCTTAAGCGGTTCCTTTTTTCCTATTAAAAAGACTTGAGTGAGGGTAAGATGTTTGAGAACTTAACAGAAAGACTGGAGAAGGCTTTAAAGAGTATTAAGGACAAGGGTAAGCTCAGTACCGAGGATGTTAAAAGGGGATTGCGAGAAATAAAGCTTGCCCTGCTTGAAGCTGATGTTAACTATCGGGTCGTCAAATCCTTTTTAGAAAGGGTAGAAAACCGGGCCACTTCCGCTGAAGTCTTGGATAGTCTTACTCCCTTCCAACAATTGGTAAAAATCGTTTACGAAGAGCTGGTGGAAACCCTTGGCCAGAAAGCGGTAGGATTAAATTTAATCGGTCGTCCATCGGTGGTAATGTTAGTTGGTCTGCAGGGGTCTGGGAAGACAACAACCTGTGCCAAGCTGGCCCTCTATCTCAAAAAGAAAGGGCATAATCCTTTACTGGTGTCGGTTGATGTCTATCGCCCTGCGGCGATAGATCAACTACGCACCCTAGCCGAAAAGATTAGTGTACCTTTTTATAATGCTAATCCTCAGGAAAAACCCTTTACTATCGCGCAAGAGGCCCTTAAAGCTTCTAAAGAGCTGGGAAGGGATGTGGTAATTCTTGATACCGCAGGAAGGCTCCATATTGACGAAGCCCTGATGGAAGAATTAGTGGAATTGAAAAATCATCTTACCCCACAAGAAATACTTCTTGTTGCGGATGCGATGATGGGACAAGAGGCCGTAAATATGGCCCAAACTTTTAAGGAAAAGGTAGGATTGACGGGCATAATTCTAACCAAAATAGAAGGAGATGCTCGTGGGGGAGCAGCCCTTTCCATCCGAGAGGTTACTGGTGTCCCCATCAAATTTCTTGGGGTGGGAGAAAAAGTTGAAGCCTTAGAGGTCTTCCATCCCGAAAGGCTTGCTAGCCGTATCCTGGGCATGGGAGACCTTTTAACACTAATCGAAAAAGCTCAAGACGTTTTTGATCTTCGAAAGGCCAGAGAATTAGAAAAAAAGATTAAAAAATTAGAGTTTGATTTGGAGGATTTGCGGGAACAACTCAGACAATTCAAAAGGATGGGATCAATTCGCGATGTGCTAAGCCTTCTGCCAGGCATTGGGCCCAAGATTAACCAAGTGCCTTTTGATGAGAAAGAGATCTTAAAGATTGAAGCCATTATCAATTCCATGACCAAAGAAGAAAGAAAAAATCCTCGGATCATAAATGCCAGTCGCAAAAGGAGGATTGCCAAAGGAAGTGGAACCACTGTACAGGATGTGAATAAACTTCTTCGTCAATATGAGGAAATGTTAAAACTAATGAAGCAAATAAAAGGTCAAGGAAAGATGCAAAATATGCTCCGAAGGATGTTTGGCCTTTGAAGGATAATGCTTCTTTTCTGGTGTTTTTTTATTGGCCTCTTAAATTCATCCTTAGTCCTTGCTGACCCTTATATCCTTTACGATAAAGGAACTTACAATTTTTTAGTTAAAGAGCAAGAAAGGGTCCTTTTTTCCACCTTAGCTGGCTATGGTCTTGAAGGACCAATCCCTAAGGAGAGAAAGAATGATTTCTTTACACCCGAGGGCCTTTATTACATTAAAGAAGTTCGCCCCAGTAAAAGTTATCTTTATTTTGCGGAATTAGACTATCCAAACCTTAATGATCTTAGCTGGGCCTATTTTTATGGGGTTATAGATTGGGAAATACTACGGGGATACTTAGAAAAAAAAGAATATCTCTCCGAAATCAAGGCTATTTTAGGGAGTGAAGTGGGTATTCATGGCGGTGGAAGTTTTAAAATAGAGAAAAAGCAAAAAAATTATAATTGGACTAAAGGATGCCTTGCCCTTGATAACGAAGACTTAAGAGAGGTTTTACCCTATTTCAAACCAAGAACTAAAGTTTATCTACTTAATTCGCAAAGATCCCTTTTTGATTTAGTCAAAAAATTTGCCTTTCCTAGAAAAGTTAAACCTTTAGCTTTCTGGGAAGGTGGTTTATATTTAAAAACAAATGAATATACCCTTTTTTATTTTTACCTCCGGGAAGAAAAAAATGGAAGGAAATATATCCTTGTGGAAAAATGGATAAGAGGAAGGCTTGATAAAAAATTGGAAAGCGAAAAAAACGGAAGATTTGCTCCACCTTTAGAAGAGGAGCTTAAAAAAATTTTTATTTCTTCACTTTCGAGCTTGGAAGATCCTTTTCCGGAAAGGGTAGTGCAAGAATGGAAATAATAGAAAAAATAAAAAGGATGAAAGAAGTTACCCGAAGTTGGAAAGCTCAAGGGTTAACCATTGGTTTTGTTCCCACCATGGGTTTTTTACATGAAGGACACTTGGCCTTAGTGCGGAAGGCAAGGGAGCTTGCTGATAAGGTGGTAGTTAGCATCTTTGTTAATCCTCTTCAATTTGGCCCAAAGGAAGATTATCAAGACTATCCACGAGATTTTGAAAGGGATAAGGGACTTCTTAAAAAGGAAGGAATAGATGCCCTTTTTTTGCCTTCTGCAGAAGAGATGTATCCTCCGGGCTATCAAACCTTTGTGGAAGTGCGAGAATTATCTCAGGGGCTTTGTGGAAAGTTCAGGCCTGGCCATTTTGTAGGAGTAGCCACTGTAGTCCTCAAACTGTTTAACATAGTTAATCCCGATTTTGCTATCTTTGGCGAGAAGGATTATCAACAGTTTAAGATTATTGAAAGGATGGTTAAAGATTTGAACTTAGACGTAACCATTATCCCCCATCCTACGGTAAGAGAAGCTGATGGTTTAGCCATGAGTTCTCGGAATACCTATTTAACTCCCGAGGAAAGGCCTTCAGCCTTAGCCTTATCGCAAGCCTTAGCCTTAGCTGAAGAATTAATCAAAAGTGGAGAAAGGTCAGCTCGCAGACTTAAGGAACGCCTAAAGCTTTTTATAGAAGGCTTCCCTTTTACTAAGGTTCAATATATAGAAATAGTCCATCCCGAAACATTGGAAGAGGTGGAGTATATCTCCGAAAGGATTTTAATAGCCCTTGCGGTTTATGTAGGGAAAGCAAGATTAATTGATAACCGATTAATTTCCCTTTAAAAGGAGGGGTCAGGATGTATATAAAGCTGGTTAAGGCTAAAATTCATCAAGCCACAGTTACGAATAAAAATTTGCACTACGAGGGAAGTATTACCATTGACAGAGAAATCATGGAAAAGGCTGGGCTTCGTCCCTTTGAAGCAGTTTGGGTATATAACCTTAATAATGGGGAAAGGTTTGAAACTTACGTCATTGAAGGAAGTAAAGGAGAAATCATCTTAAACGGCGCGGCAGCAAGGCTTGGGGAAGTGGGAGATAAATTAATCATCGTAGCCTTCGCCTGGGTTTCTGAGGAAGCCCTCCCACATTACAAAACAAGGCTTCTATATCTCAATGAAAAAAACGAAATCACCGCAACTAAACTCAAGTAAATAGGAGAGATAGTTTTGTCTTCCTTAGGCTCACCAAAGGTCTTTACGGTAAGTTTAGGCTGTCCAAAAAACAGAGTAGACTTTGAGAAAACCCTCTCACTTCTTATAGAGCAAGGCTATGAAATTACTCTCAATCCAGAAGAGGCAGACCTTCTTTGGGTAAACACCTGTGCTTTTATTCGTCCGGCGGTCCAAGAAGCCATTGATACCATCCTTGAGCTTGCGGAATACAAAAAAAATAAAGAGAAAAGGCTTATTGTTTCGGGATGCCTTACCGCAAGATATGGCCAAGAAAAACTTAAAGACCTCTTGCCAGAGGTAGATGAATTTTTAGGGATTGAGCCCTATAAATTTTTGTGTCCTCCAAAAGATTTGGAGCCTACTTCCCGTCTCCTTACTCAAAATCCTTTTTACGGTTATCTTAAGATTACCGAAGGATGCTCCCACCGTTGTAGCTATTGCACCATTCCTCAGATCAGAGGTCCCTATCGGAGCCGACCCAAGGAATTACTTCTGCTGGAAGCACAAAACCTCCTAGCCAAAGGAGTAAGGGAGCTAATCTTAGTTGGACAGGACACCACCCTTTATGGACGAGATCTTGGGAAAAAAGAGGGCCTTTTAGAGCTTTTAGCAGAGCTTACCAATCTTCCCTATTCTTTTCGGATAAGAATTCTCTATCTCCATCCTCAGCACCTTCATGAAAAAATCTTTACGGAGCTTTTAAGTCTTCCTAAGGTGGTTCCCTACTTTGACCTTCCTATCCAACATGCCCATCCGAAAATCCTAAAGGCCATGAACCGCCACTATACTCCTGAAAGGGTTCTAAAATTAATGGAATGGGCAAGAAAGCTTAATCCCAAGGTAAGTTTTAGGACCACAGTCATGTTAGGCTTTCCAGGGGAAGAAGAGGAGGAATTCTCCTTCCTTTTAGAATTTTTAAAGGCAGCAAAGTTTGATTATTTAGGGGTTTTTCCTTTCTATCCTGAAGAAGGCACGCTGGCTGCCAACTTGGAACCCAAAGTTTCTTATCAAGAAAAAAGGCGAAGAAAAAGGGAGGTTTTAAAACTTCAGCAGGAGATTACGAAAAAAAGACTTCAGGCCAGAATAGGTAGCGTTGATGAAGTCTTAGTCCTTGAAGAGGTATCTCCTCGCAAACTCATTGGTTTAGCCACCTTTCAAGCCCCAGAAATAGACGGTGTCACTTACATACAAACATCCCTGAAAAAACAAAGTTATCTTCTACCAGGAGAATTGATCAAGGTTAAGATAGAAAAGGTCAAAATCTATGATGTCTTAGCCACACCAGACGTTTAGGATGTGACAGAGGGCTTCTTTAAAGTCTCCGGTAAGAAAAAGAAACTAACCAAAAGGGCCAAACCCGCAATGACAGATAGATAAAGACCTGGAAAAGTTAGAAGGCCCTTTTTTTCTACAAAATAAGTACAAACCATGGGAGCTGTCCCTCCAAAGATAGCAAGAGAAGTATTATAAAAAACTGAGAAAGAAGTTCCACGGATCCGAACAGGAAAAAGTTCGGCCAAGGCAGCCGGAAGAATGCTCATGAACAGGGAGGAAATAAGGGCAAAGACGATATGGAGGCCTAAAATCCCGTAGGTAGAGCTAAAAGGCATCATCCGGACGAGAAAATAAGAAAGCAAGGCATAGAGGCCTAAAGAAAAAAGAAAAAAGGGTCTTCGCCCGTAGCGATCTGAGAGAAGAGCTATCACAGGGATAAGAAGATCAAGGATCAACATGGCTATGGTATTAATCAACAAAGATTGATCGGAAGGAAGTTTTAAAATTCTCTGATAATAGGTAGAAATATAAACAAAAAGGGTAAAAAAAGCCACTCCTTGGACGGAAGAAAGGATCAGGGCCAAAAAAAGGGATCTCTTGTAATGTTTAAAGGCCTCCAAGAGGGGAAACCCTTTCCTTGGGGAAAGGGCCTCTTTTACAAATTGAGGTGTCTCATAGGTCCTTTGTCTTATAACTATCCCGAGGTAAGCAAGGAGGAGAGAAGGTAAATAGAGTAGCCGCCACCCATAAGCCTCCATGGCTTGGGGATTAAAGATATAATAAAAAAGGCTAGCCGCAAAAGACCCCAACAGGATACCAAAAATGGCCCCCATGAGGTTAATACTGGCATAAAAGGCTCGGCGTTCGGGATGACTATGCTCAAGAAGGAAAGTTACTGAGGTGGTGTATTCACCTCCTGTTGAGAGGCCTTGCAGCAATCTTAGGATGGCAAGGATTATTGGGGCTGCAAGACCAATGGTAGCGTAGGTAGGAAGAATAATGATTAAAAGGGAAGGAATGGCCATGAGGTAGATGGATAAGACTAAGGCTGGCTTACGGCCCTTCCGATCGGCAACATAACCGATAAGCAAGGCCCCAATGGGACGGGCTAAAAATCCCACCGCAAAGGTTAAAAAACTCAAGAGCAAAGACAGAATAGGATCTACATTGGGGAAAAACTGTTTAGCAAAAATCTGGGCTATATACCCATAGATGGCAAAATCATACCACTCCAGCACATTACCAATAAAACCGGTAGCTAAAAGAAGTTTACTCTGTCTTGAGGCCATTCCTTTCTGGCTAAGGTTAAATAAAGTTTTAAAGAATGAATTTAGCCAGTTCTTCCTGGGAAACAATTTCTCCAATCCTTTCCCTAATGTACTCTGGAGTAATTACTACTTTGGTAGGTGCGAGGTCTGGGGCAGAAAAGGAAATTTCCTCCAACACCTTTTCCAAAACTGTATAAAGCCTTCTTGCCCCGATGTTTTCTAAACGTTGATTCAATTCTGTAGCTACTTGGGCAATTTCTTCAATGGCAGGGGGAGTAAATTCCAACTCAACCCCTTCTACCCTCAGGAGGGCTTGATACTGTTTGATTAAAGCATTTTCAGGCTCAGTAAGGATGCGCACAAAGTCCTCCTTAGTAAGGGGAGAAAGTTCAACCCTAATTGGAAAACGACCTTGGAGTTCTGGGATGAGGTCAGAAGGTTTGGAAACATGAAAGGCTCCGCTTGCGATGAAAAGGATGTAATCGGTACGGATCATGCCATAACGAGTGTTAACCGTGGTGCCCTCCACTAATGGAAGAAGATCCCTCTGCACTCCCTCTCTAGAGACATCAGGCCCAGAGGTCTCGCCTCGGCTAGCTATCTTATCTATTTCATCTATAAAGACAATACCCGTGGTTTCCGTTAGATGAATGGCCTCTCTGATGACCCTATCCATATCGATGAGCCTTTCTGCTTCCTCTTTAGTTAAGATTTCTAAAGCCTCGCGAACCTTAACTTTTCTTTTTTTACCTCTAAAAGGTAAAAAGGAGGAAAACATTTCCCTTAGCTGGATTTCTAATTCCTCTAAACCGCTTGCCGCAAGAATTTCTACATTAGGATGGAAAGGCTTAGTCTCAATTTCAATTTCTACTATTCTCTCATCCAGCTCCCCGCTTCTTAACATTTTTAAAAATTTCTCTCGGGTCAAAGGGTCGTATTCAATGCGATCAGAGGTTTTAGGTAAAAGAAGGTCCACCAGTTTTTCTTCTGCATTTTCCCTTGCTTTTTTTAACACTTTTTTTTCTTCCTTCGCCTTAACCATTTGCACAGCCACATGCACCAAATCGCGAATGATAGACTCCACATCCCTTCCTACATAACCTACTTCAGTAAATTTCGTAGCTTCAACCTTGATAAAAGGCGATTCGGTAAGCTTGGCAAGCCTACGGGCAATTTCTGTTTTGCCCACTCCGGTTGGTCCAATCATTAGGATATTCTTGGGATAAATCTCTTCCTTGATCGGATCTTTAAGCTTCATCCTTCTCCAGCGATTTCGCATGGCGATAGCGACTGCTCGTTTGGCCTTCTCTTGACCAATAATATAACGATTAAGTTCGGCTACTATCTCTCGGGGCGTTAATTCCCTTTCCTTCTTTGACACTCTCCTTTCCTCTTCCATAAAGTTTATAACTCCTCTATAAGAATTTCCTGATTGGTGTAGATACAAATTTCAGAGGCTATCCGTAGGGCCTGTTCCACTATTTCCCGAGCAGAAAGGTCCGTAAACCTAAGGAGGGCCTTAGCGGCTGATAAGGCCATGGGAGCTCCTGAACCAATGGCTATCACATCCTCATCTGGCTCCACCACATCTCCAGCTCCGGAAATAAGAAGAAGATGATCTTTGTCACAAGCAATGAGAAAGGCCTCAAGCCTTCTTAAAATTTTGTCAGTGCGCCAGTCCTTAGAGAGCTCTACTGCAGCCCGCAAGAGTTGTCCGCTATAGGTTTCGAGCTTTTTTTCAAGTCTTTCAAAAAGCGTTAAGGCATCGGCGGTTGCTCCCGCAAAACCAACCAATACTTGTCCTTTATAAAGCCGCCTTATCTTCCTTGCCCGATGCTTAAGAATGGTAGAACCAAAGGTAACCTGTCCATCACCTCCCAAAGCTACCTTCCCATTTTTTTTTACCGCAATAACTGTGGTCCCCATGAATTGTTTTAGCTCAAGCATGATCAAAAGCCTTTCTTAGCTTTTTTGATAATACTTTTATCATACCTCACCTTTTAACGTTTTCCAACTTAAGCTTTCCTTTAAAAATTGTAAAAAAATATATTCCCCCTTGGCAAGACTTTTTTTTTCTTTATTTTTATATGTTATGCTTTTTTATCTTGCTCGCGGTTGCCCTAATTGTGGGGATATCATCTCAGACCAAAGACTGGCTAAAGGCCTTCCTTGTCCCCTTTGTCTGCCTGAAGAAAAGGAGCTACCTAAGTTTAAAAGGCTCTTAAATGAGCTGAAGGCCTTAAACACTCTCAAAGACCTTAAAATCTACCTTGAGGTAGAAGAGAGGGTTAACAGATTCCAAAAAATTTTTAAAGAAATTTTCCAAAATTCCCCCTCTTCTCTCCAAATTAACTGGGCGAAACGCTTCTTTTTAGGGGAATCCTTTGCTATTTTAGCTCCTACGGGCACAGGAAAAACTACCTTTGGGCTACTTGCCTGTCTGTTAACAAGAGGCCGGGCCTTGGTCATTCTTCCCACAAAGATGTTAGTAACCCAGGCCTTGGAAAAGCTAATAAACTTTAGAGATAAAACTAAGGATCGCCAAATTAGGAAAAAAGAAATTCTGGCCTATCAAGGTACAAAAAAAGAAAAGAATCTTATCTCGGAAGGAAAATTTGATATTCTCATAGGGACCATCAACTTTTTTCATCGCAACTTTGAACTTTTGAATTCTTTAGATTTTAGCCTTGTTTTCATTGATGACGTAGATTCCCTGCTTAAAAGTGGGAAAAACGTGGACCAACTTTTTAAACTCCTTGGGTTTACGGAGGAAGAGATTGCTTTAGCCTTGAAAAGGGACAAAGAAGAGGAGGATTATAAGGAATTACAGATCATCCGCAACAAACATGCCAAGGTCCACAAACAACTAATCCTTTCCTCAGCCACCTTACGGCCCAAAACTAATCGGGTCATCCTCTTCCAAAATCTTCTTGGTTTTGAAGTAACAAGATTTGTTTCCTCCCTACGCAAGGTAGAGGATACTTATCTTGTTGAGGAAGAGGGAAAGCAAAAGGAAAGATCCAAGGAGGAATGTTTAGACTTAGCGGCTGAACTTTGTTTACGGTTGGGTAAAGGAGGACTTCTTTTTTTAGAAGAAAGTTTTGGTAGAGAAGGGGTTTTAGAGGCAGAAAAATTACTGCAAAATAGGGGAATAAATTGTGCTTCCTACCTTTCCTTAAACGAGGAAGAACTTCTGGAGGCCTTAAAAGAAGGGAAAATAGATATAGCCTTAGGGCTTTCTCATCTCTCAAACCCTCTTCTTCGGGGCATAGATCTTCCCTTTGTTTTAAAATATGTCATTTTTGTAGGAGTCCCTAAAAATCTTTTTCCTCTAAGTAAAGAAAAGGGGGAAATAGCCCTTGATGAAACCCCAGCCAATCTCTACCACCTTCTCCTCAACCTTTTGCCCCTTTTTACCGATGAAGAAAGGATCAAGGTTTTATCTTACCTTAACTATTTGAAGCGCTTTCTTACGATGAAAGCCGAAATACTCCCTCAATATGAAGGCCTTCATCAAAAAATTTTAAGCATTAAAGCTTTTCTTGAAGAAAAGCTTAGATCTCCATCCTTCATGGAGGTTTTAAACCAGCGGGAGGATGTGTATTTATATGTGGATCAGGAAGGAAAATATTATATCGTCGTGGGGAATGCTCAGGTTTATTTACAAGGCTCAGGCCGTGTTTCACGGCTTACCGTTAATGGACTCTTGCCAGGACTATCTATTATCTTAGTTGATAGTTTTAAAGCCTTAAGGAGTTTGGAAAGGAGGCTCAAATTTTATTTGGGTGAAGAAGCGGAGGGTTTTAGAGCTATTACCATAGAGGAAGCCCCTCAAATATTGAAAAAAATTCAAGAAGAAAGGGCCTCTTTAAAAAGAAGGACTGAAGATTTCAAAAATTATCTTTTAGTTGTAGAATCCCCCCACAAAGCTAAAACCATAGCTTCTTTTTTTGGACGCCCAAGCCTCAGAAGATTAAATTCTCTCTGGGTCTATGAAATTCCTTTAGAAAATTCTCTTCTTTCGGTGTGTGCATCCTTAGGACATGTTTTTAATTTAGTGAAAAAAAGGGGGATTTTTGGTGTCAAGCAAGAAAATGGCCACTTTTATCCCATTTTTGACAGCATAAAATTAACGAAAAAAGAGGGGGAGGCTTTAGTAGATGATGATATAGAAAATAGTGAAGAGATTTTTGATAAATGGCAGATAATTGAGGACCTCCGTAGGATGTCTTACTGCGTTGATGGAGTTTTCATTGCCTCTGATCCTGATGCGGAGGGAGAAAAGATAGCTTACGATCTATTTATCAGCCTACGTCCTTTCCAAAGCTGGATCAAAAGGCTTGAATTTCATGAGATAACGCCCAAAGCCCTTAGAGAGGCTTTAAAAAACCCTCAAGAATTCAATCTCAATCGGGTTTGTGCTCAACTTGCTCGAAGAGTTGCTGATCGTTGGGTTGGATTCACCCTTTCTCAAGAATTATGGAAGGCTTTTCATAGGCAAACCCTCTCGGCAGGACGGGTCCAAACACCTGTTCTGGGTTGGGTAATAAAAAGGGCCGAAGAGGCTAAAGAGAATAAATATCGGATTATCTTCCAACTGCAGGGGCACAAATTTTCCTTGGACCTGGAAGATGAAGAATTAGCTGAGAAGGTATACTCCGAACTCCCTGAACACCTCTCTTTAGAGATAGAAAAGACTATAGAAGAAGAGGTTTCTCCACCACCTCCTTTCACTACCGATGCTGTTTTAGAAGAGGCTTATCAATACTTTAAGTTTAGTTCAGCCCATACGATGAACCTTTTGCAAGAGCTCTTTGAAGCAGGGCTAATTACCTATCACCGAACGGACTCGACTAGGATTTCGGAAGTGGGTAGATATAAAGTTGCCAAACCTTATATTACCCAAAATTTCGGAGAAGAATACTTTTTACCTCGCGAATGGCCATCCCCAGGAGCCCATGAGGGTATTCGCCCCACTAATCCCTGGGATGTGGGAGAACTAAAACTTAGGGTAGCTCATGGATTAATAAGCCTTAAACAACCAAAAGATTCCTTTAGGCTATATGATTTAATATTCCGCAGGTTTATGGCCAGCCAAATGGAAAAAGCAGTAGTGGAAAAAAGTATATTAAGATTTAAACTTTTATCCCACCAATGGACGGAAGAAATAGTCACCAATATTAAAAAGAAGGGTTTTGATCTGATTTTAAACAAGCTTAAGGTTGTCCCTCTAGAAATTAAAGAAAAGTTGAAGGTTGAAGCCATAGAAAAGCAGAAACTACCCAAAGTTTACCTATTTAATCAGGGTACCCTTATCCAGGAGATGAAAAGAAGAGACCTTGGTAGGCCTTCAACCTATGCCGAGATTGTATCTACCTTACTAGCCAGAGGGTATGTAATAGAATTGAAAAACGGAGGATTAGTTCCTACTTCTCTGGGGAAAAAAATTTACTCCTACCTCGTGGAAAGATACCATAACTACGTCTCCGAAGAATTTACGAGAAAACTTGAAGAATTTATGGATAAAGTTGAAGAAGGATTGATTTCTTGGGATGAAATTTGCTTTACCCTTCTTCCCCTTCTTAAAGAAGGCAAAATTATCCCTTAAATAATCTTTTATTTTAATTTTGCTTGACCAATAAAGAGTTTTAGCTTAAATTGAATTAGATTAAATTAATAATGTTTAAAGGGGGATAGCGAATGAAAAACTATAAAGAAGTCCTGCTTGGATTAGCTCTATCCTTAGCATTATACCTCTTTTTAGCCTTTAAAGAAGCTTCCCTTTTACCAGATAATGTCCTAATTTTTAACGTAGTAACCGCTCTTTATTTTATAGCTGGGGGGATATATTTAGTTTATTGGATCTTTGGATGGGAAATAGGAGGTTTAATAGGCTCAAGCCTTGGTTGGGCTGGCTTCTTGGCCAACATTTACGGATTTTTAATCCGCTGGCTACAAACCCATCAAACTGGATATGGCTATGTTCCTCTTTCCAACCTTTATGAATCTTTAGTCTTCTTTGCCCTATGTATTGCTGGTTTTTATCTTTTCTGGGAGTTAAGGTTAAAAAGAAAAATTTTCGGAAGCATAATTTTTATCCTCAATGCCCTCATTCTGGCCTTTGCCACCTTAAAGGCTGACTCCAACATCAAACCGCTCATCCCTGCTTTAAAAAGTAATTGGCTCATTGCTCATGTGATCACCTGTTTTTTGGGTTATGGAGCCTTTGCAGTAGCCTTTGGGGTAGCAATCTTTTATCTACTTAGTCACTATGAGGGCATTAAACATTATCTTCCTGATAGAGCTACCTTAGAAAGTTTTATCTATCGGAGCATGCTTTTTGGTTTCTTTTGGCTCTCTTTAGGAATTATTACTGGAGCAATTTGGGCTGATCAAGCTTGGGGTAATTATTGGAGTTGGGATCCCAAAGAGACCTGGTCTTTTATCACCTGGCTAATATATGGAGGAGGTATTCATGCTAGGATTATTCGGGGATGGACAGGGAAAAAAATAGCCTGGTTAAATATCATTGGGTTTATTTCCGTTCTTTTTACCTACTTTGGCGTTAATTTTCTCCTCTCTGGTCTTCATAGTTATGGAGGATTAAATTAAAGAATTCAAAATAACTTGTCTAAAAGGAGGGCATTTTCATGTTAGTTAAGGACTGGATGTCGGAGCATGTAATTACCCTTGATGAAAATACTTCTATCATAAAGGCGTTACAAGTTTTTAAAGAACACAAAATAAGAAGAGTACCAGTAACAAGGGGAGGGAAACTTGTAGGGATCGTCACAGATCGGGATTTAAAGGAGGTAGGGCCTTCCAAGATTAGCACAATGGAGGTTCACGAGCAATATTATTTACTCTCGGAATTAAAACTTAAGGATATTATGACCAAAGACCCCATAACAGTCTTCCCGGAGGACACGGTAGAGTATGCAGCGGTTTTGATGTTAGAAAATAAGATATCTGGACTTCCAGTGGTTGATAAGAATTGGCGTGTAGTGGGCATAATTACTCAAACGGACATTTTTAAGCTTTTTGTAAAAATTACGGGCATCTATCATAGTCAAGAACAGCTGGCCTTAATCTTAAACTCGGTAGAAGATTTGACAGAAGTAATATCCATTTTTACTAAACACGACCTTACGATCTATAGCTTACTTACTTGGAAAGAAGAGATGGCCTTCCCCGTGGAAGGAGAGGTATGGCAAAAAATAGATGAAAAGAAGGCACGCTACCTTTTTTTACGCTTTGCCAAACCAGAGCCTGAAATTTTATCTGCTTTACTTTCCGAGATTAAAGAGAAATTTATTTTCCTTTATCATAAAGAGGAAGATGTGCAGAAACTTCCTCGCAAGCCAACCCTTCAGAGAGAGGATTGAGACCCTTCCTCCGGTAAAGGTTCTTGCGGAGGTATATAGACTGGCAATCCCTTAGGTTCGTGCCTTATAGCTTGCATTAGGCTTAACCATAAAGGGCAGGCTATACGTCCCCCTGTTTCTCCTCTTCCCAGGGTGACCGCTTTATCATAACCTACCCAAACTCCGCAAGTATATTTGGCGGTAAACCCAATAAACCAGGCATCGCGAAATTCTTGGGTTGTACCGGTTTTCCCACCAACAGGTACCCCAAGGGCGGAAGCACATCTTCCTGTTCCGGAGCGTACCACTTCTTGCAAATAATCATTCATAATGCTCATCGTTTGAGGACTAAAAACAGGCTTAGCTTCCATCTGAGTCTGATAGATGACCTTCCCACCATAAATCTGATCATAGACAGCTTCAATTATCCTTGGCTTCACCTTAAATCCTAAGGTAGGGAAAATAGTATAGGCTGCAGTAAGCTCAAGGGGTGTAAGCTCATAAGTCCCAAGGGCGATGCTTAAATTAATGGGCATGGGGAACTTAAATTCCATCTTTTGCACCAAATCTAATAAACGATCCGTGCCAAGCATTACGGCCAACCGCACCGCAACGGTATTGCGTGATTGAGCCAGAGCCTCTTTTAAACTAATTGGCCCGAGGTATTTCCCATCATAGTTGCCTGGAGTCCAATCCTTACCTGCATCTGCCCCCGGCAAAGAAATTGGTTCATCAGGGATAATCGCATCCGGAGGAACTACCCCTGTCTCCAAAGCCTGGGCCCAAATAAAAGGCTTAAAAGAAGAACCAGGCTGTCTTTTCCCTAAGTAAGCCCTATTATAAGTGGAATTAGCATAATCCCTACCGCCAATTAAAAACCTTATTCCTCCTTCTTGGTTATCTAAACAAACCGCCGCAATCTCGGGAGGATTTTCTTTCGGATAAAGTTGTTTTAACTTGTTGATAAAATTTAGATAACCTGCTCTCTGCCAATCTACGTTGAGGGTAACCTTAATGCGCAAGCCTCCACGCTCTAATACCTCAAGAGGAAAAATATTGGATAGCTCGGCCTTCACCATGTCAAGAAAATATCCTGAATGAATAGGGATGTTAACGTTCTTAGGATTTAAAAGAATGGGTTGATTAAGAAATTGCTTCAACTGATCTTCCGTGATAAACCCTACTTCTGCCATCCTCCTCAAAACGTAATTACGTCTTTCTAAAGCAGCCTTGAGATTGTTCAAGGGATTATATCTGGAAGGAGCTGGGGGAATACCAGCCAAAGTAGCGGCCTCTGGAATGGTCAATTCCCAGGCATGTTTCCCAAAGTAGGTTAAAGCCGCTGCCTCCACGCCATAGGCACCCTCGCCAAGATAAATGTGGTTTAGATAGATGTTTAAAATTTCATCCTTTGTTAGGTATTTTTCCATTTGCCAGGCTAAAAACATCTCCTTAAGCTTACGGGAAATAGTTCTCTCAGGAGAAAGGAGAAGAGATTTGGCTACTTGCTGGGTAATCGTACTCCCACCTTGGACAATTTTGCCAGAAATAAGGTTTTTAATCATGGCTCGCATTAGACTAATAAAATCTATACCTTTATGCTTATAGAAATTGGCATCCTCAGCCGCAAGAAAAGCCTTAATGACATGAGGAGGTAATTTGGAGATGGGAATATAAATCCTCCTCTCCGGTCCTAAATATCCTATTATCCTCTCCTGATGATCAACCACCAAATTGGTTTGCACCGGTTGGTAGTTCTTAAGTTTGGCAATACTGGGTAGACTGACTTTTAAATAAATAAAAAAGATAAGGATAAGGAGACCAAGAAAGATAAAAAAACTTAAGGCAAATAGCCCAATAATTTTTAGGGTGGAATTCATAGAATAGATAAAATTATAGCTCCAACCTTATAAAAAACAATTAGCCTCCGACCAATTAGAAAGGATAATTGCTACTTTGAGTTAGATTTTTGTGGGCCCTTGACCCTTTTAAATTTGGAAGGTAAAATGAACTTACTCCATAAAATTGCCGAGGTGGCGGAACAGGAAGACGCGGTGGACTCAAAATCCACTGGGGTCCTCGCCCCGTGCGGGTTCGACTCCCGCCCTCGGCACTTCTAAATTTTAAACCTGAAAATTTAAACCTTAAAATTTATTATTTTCTCCTTCCCAGTCTAAAAATTTGACAAGATCCCCTTTAAGCATTATCTTAAACACATACCAACTAAACAATAAAAAGAGAATTTTATGAAGACCGAAAAAATTAATTCTTGGGGTGTTTTTTTAGAAGAAATCCCACCTGAAGGGTTATTGATAAACTTTGAAGAATTTATTGATATACCCTCAGAATATAAAGTCTTACAGCCCTTTTCTGGATATCTCAAGATTGACAAAAAGGGGATAGAGGTATTAGTAAGGGGAGAATTAAAGGGGGTGCTTGTCCTTAATTGTGACCGTTGTTTAAATCCCTATGAATTTCCTATTCATCATTTATTTAACCTTTCTCTTATGCCCAAAGCTTCTCTTAATGTGGAGGAGAAGAAAGAATTAACCTCGGAAGAGCTTGAAGTAAGCTTTTATGAAAACGATTTCATCTCCTTTGAGGATATTTTAAGAGAAGAAATTCTTCTTGCCCTACCCTTTAAATCCCTTTGCCAACCAGATTGTAAAGGCCTTTGTCCTTCTTGCGGAAAGAATTTAAACCAAGAAGTTTGTGGATGTAAGGGCTTTAAAAAATCTTCACCCTTTGCTATACTTAAGGACTTACTTTCTAACACTAAAGTTTCCCAAGGGGGTTAAGAAATGGCTGTTCCAAAGCGAAAAACTTCACGTTCCCGCAGAGGGATGAGGAGGGCTCATCAGGCCTTAAAAATCTCTAGTGGAAGTACCTGTCCCAGATGTAGGTCTTTTAAACTTCCCCATCGGGTTTGTCCCAGTTGTGGCTATTACAAAGGTAAAGCCTTTATAGAAAAAGATGAATAGGTTAGTTCTTTAAAGTTTCTTTTAAATGATTAAGATTGCGGTTGATGTCATGGGGGGTGATTATGCCCCCTCTTCGGTTTTGAAAGGAATAGAGTTATCTCTTCAAGCTCTACCTGATTGTCAAATCTACGCGGTAGGACCTCAAGAGATATGTCAAAGTTTAGCATCTCATGAACGAGTAAAAGTTATTTCCACTGAAGAAGTAGTGAGGATGGAAGACAGCCCCCATGAAAGCTTAAAAAAGAAACGCCGAGCAAGTTTATTTTTAGGGCTTGACCTTTTACGAGAAGGTAAGGCTCAGAGTTATGTTTCCGCCGGAAATTCAGGCGCAGTAGTAGCTGGAAGTATCTTTCTTTTAGGAAGGTTGAAGGGGGTGCGCCGTCCAGCCATAGCTACCCTTCTTCCCACCCTTAAAAAACCTATGGTACTCATTGACGCTGGAGCTAATGTGGACTCTAAACCCTATGATCTCTATCAGTTTGGCCACATGGCAAGCCTCTTTTTAGAAAAGATTTGGGGAAGAAAAAATCCGAAAATTGCCCTCCTTTCCATCGGGGAGGAAGAGGGTAAAGGTAATCAGTTAGTTAAGAGAGCCCATCAACTTTTTTTAAAATCTTCATTAAATTATGTAGGAAATATTGAAGGAAGAGATATTTATCTTGGGAATGTAGATGTGGTAGTTTGCGATGGTTTTATCGGAAATATTTGTCTTAAGTTATCCGAGGGTCTTGCCGAAACTATCCTGCTGATGCTAAGGGAAGAAGTTAAGAAATCTTTCTGTTCTCTCCTTGGGCTCTATCTGGCTAAATCGGCCTTAAAAAACTTTAAGAAAAAAACAGATTGGCGAGAGTATGGTGGGGCACCTCTCCTTGGAGTTAAGGGAAATGTGATCATCGCCCATGGGAAATCGGATGCCCTGGCCATTAAGAATGCCATACTTCAGGCCTACAAATTTGCCCAAATCAATCTCTGGCAAAGGCTGGAAGAAGCAATCCTAGCCATACCTCCGGAGGAGGAAAACAGTGAAGCATAGCTTTCAGGCTTACCTTATTTCTACGGGTATGAGCGTTCCCTCAAAGGTACTTACTAATCAGGATTTAGAAAAAATGGTAGAAACAAGCGATGAATGGATAACCGAAAGAACGGGTATTAAAGAAAGGCACATCCTCTCTGAAGGAGAAGTAATTAGCAGCCATGCGATTAGGGCTGCTCAAGAATGCTTAAGCAGGGCGCAGGTCTCTCCCGAAGAGGTTAACCTTATCATCTGCGCTACTTTAACACCTGATTTTCTTATGCCTTCTTTAGCTATTTTGGTACAGAAAGGAATTCAAGCCTGGCAAGCTGGGGCCTTTGACCTTTCTGCCACCTGCTCCGGCTTTCTTTACGCCTTGAGCATAGCTAATGCCATAGTTCTAACAAGACCGGAGTGGAAGGTTTTGGTTATCGGAGCGGAAGCCCTTAGCAGGAAAACTAATTGGCAAGATCGCTCAACCTGTGTCCTCTTTGGAGATGGGGCTGGGGCAGTGCTTGTGGGTAAAAATGAAGAAGCCCCTAACTCTGGGATTGTGGATTTTATCCTCGGAGCTGACGGCTCAAATTGGCCTTTGCTTACCTTAAAAGGCGGAGGTTCAGCCTATTTTCCCTTTGACGAAAGGTTACCTAAAGAAGACTACTTCATTAGGATGCAAGGACGGGAAGTGTTTAAGGTGGCCGTAAGAATGATGGAAAAGGTTGCGGTTGAACTTTTAGAAAGAAATAACCTTAAACCTCAAGACCTTT
This sequence comes from Caldimicrobium sp., assembly GCA_037443245.1. Taxonomy (GTDB): domain Bacteria; phylum Desulfobacterota; class Thermodesulfobacteria; order Thermodesulfobacteriales; family Thermodesulfobacteriaceae; genus WYEG01. Next base: position 81,488 of record JBBIOT010000004.1, on the reverse strand, counting down.
CTCTTCTTATTCCGCATCAAGCCAATTTAAGAATTATTGAGTACCTAAGAGAAAGGCTTGAGCTATCCAAAGAAAAAGTACTAGTTAATATTCATAAATACGGAAACACCTCCGCAGCAAGCATTCCTATTGCTTTGCATGAAGCAACCATGGAAGGGAAACTCAAGCGGGGAGATTGGGTACTCCTTGTAGCTTTTGGCGGAGGGTTTACTTTTGCCGGAGCTCTCCTCAGGTGGTAGGCCTACTTAATAATAAAAGGGGTAGGGAAAAATCCCTACCCCTTTAGACTTTTCTATCTCTTGAGATTGATCAACTCTTCCAACATAGTATCAGAGACTGTTATGATTCGGGAGTCTGCCTGGAAGCCCCGCTGGAAAATGATCATTTTTACAAATTGCTCCCCCAGGTCTACGTTGGACTGTTCAAGAGAGTTTGGGGCAATGGTTCCAAGCCCGTTAGTGCCAGGTTTTCCGGTAACCGGAGGGCCGGAATGGGTAGTCTCTCGGAAGAGGTTGCTTCCTACTTTTTGCAATCTTTCTGGCGCGTTAAAATTAGCCAAGCCCACCATCCAGAGTGGAATGACCCTTCCGTTAGAATAAACACCCGTAATCCTTCCTTCATTATCCACGGTGATGGTTTCTAAGGCCCCAGGGCCAAAGCCATTCTGGTCGTAAAACAAAGTGGCGTTAGAAGTGGCGTATTGGGTGGTCCTCACGGATTCTGCCCGCCAACTATCCTTATAAAAATACCCAAAATTTAGTTCAATTTGCTGAAGATCGTTCCTTTGGGCACCCTGATTAGGATCATTGGGGGGATAAATATCATACTTCAGATCAATGCCCAAAAAATCTGCCACAAAAAGAGGATACCCATTAGCTCCAAGAGAGGAATATTTATCCTCAGGTAAAGAAACCGGCGAACCATTTTGATCCACAATTTTCACCAACGCACCCGTGTTAGCATCCAGGCGATAGGTTTGATAGAACTTTTTTACGTTACCCTGATTGTCAAACTCCAACCTCCCATAAGCCAGAACTCCTCTTTTACTTTGGGTAAAGATTTTACCAGAATTTATGGATACTTTTTGAGTATAAGTCCCTTCTTCATATTGCCATTGCATAGGGTTCTCATCCCTTAAAAAATCCCTTTGGTCTTCATTTGGATTGGTAGCTACTAAAAATTCCCAAGTGTTGTCGGTAGTCGTAGGATTATAATAAATAGTTATTTCATGGGGTGTGCCTAAGGAATCATAAACAAACATGGTTGAACGATAGGCATAGGCAGTGGACGGAAGGGGAGTTTCTTGCCTGGCATCCCATGCGTCAAACATAGTGCTAATTTCTTCTAATTTATCTAAATTTGAAGACAAGGAAGTTGATCCACCGGTCGTAACCCCATCCCAATCTAAATTCACCCTTTGGGTTGTGCCATCTAAGAAAAAATAAATGTTTGTTTCATTAGAAAGTTCTCCTTTGGCGAGCAAGGTTGCACCACTGGTTTCATCGTCATTAGGACTAGTAGCTCCGGAGGTAGGATTTTCAAAAACATAATAATCCCACCTACTACTTGCAGAATTATATCTAAGCCAAACCCTAAGATTTCTTGTCGTCCCGTTGGCATCGGTGATGCTTAAATCCATGTTAGCCCAACTGTCTACTACGATAGTTCCTGTTATTTCAATCCTTCCATCCCGTCCAGGTATACTTATCGCATTGCTGGCTGCAGAATCATGAGTAATATTGCCCCAATCAATATAAACCTTTTCCCCCGTTGAAGGAAGGGTAATGAAAGTCCTAGTAGTGGTGACGTTGGTCCCCTGGGCTAAGATCTCAGAGGTAACAGCATTTTCTATAGTATAACTCCATTTTTGAGTATCCGTATCATAGCTTAAAGTGACCCTAATTTTGTTGTCACTTCCATCTATATCCCTGATCACAAAAATGGTATTTTCTGACGTCGGGCCTCCTCCAGTTGGATCATAAATATTTCCGCTCAAGTTAATAACCTTCACCCTGGTCTCGGTCCTGGCATCAAGGTTGGTGATCATATCAATTTTAGTAGTCTTTACGGGTGGAGAGCTTCGCTCAATCCGGATATCCGTTAAGGCCCCAGTAATGTCATTGGTAATCTCATCAATTTTCCAGCCCTGAACCCTTAGTCCCTGGGGATTAACGAGGTAACCATCCTTATCCACCATAAACTGCCCATCACGGGTATAAAAGACCCCACCAGAGCTTTGGGGGTTTTTAACCATAAAAAAGCCAGCTCCCGCAATGGCCATATCCGTTGGATTGCCCGTTGATTCAAAGGCTCCCTGGGTAAACTGCTGGAAAAGGGCCTGAATGGAGGCCCCACGGCCAAGCTGGCCTGAACCAGCAGCGGTGTTAATACTTTGGGCCATGATGTCGCTAAAGGTAATCCTTGCTCCTTTAAAGGCGGTGGTATTCAAATTAGAAACATTATCACCAATAACACTCATACCATGACCAAGAGCCCTTAAACCTCCTGTCCCCGTAAATAAGGCATCCGTCAAACCCATAATCTCACCTCCTAATTTTTATTTTATCGGTTTTTTTTTAATCTTACTTAAACTTCTTAGCGCTGGCGGATAAAATCCTCCAACATCTGGTCTGCGGCCGTTATCACTCTTGAGTTGCTTTGGAAGGCCCTTTGCAAAAGGATAAGATGTATCATTTCCTGGGCCAAATCAGTATTAGAGGTCTCCAAAGCCCCAGAAATAATCCTTCCTCGCTCACCTATCCCCGGAGAAAAGATAAAGGGGGTAGACCCAAGCTTGGCCCTAAATAGGTTATTCCCTACCTTTTCTAAACTTTCCTCATAACCGTTAAAATCAGCTAAATAAAGCTTAGCCACGGGTAAATCTCGTCCATTGGTGTACCAAGCCCTAATCAGACCCTCTTCGGTTATCACCTCAATCCTATCAAAGACCCCTTCTTCATATCCATCTTGACTAAAGAGGAGCTGAGAAAAGGGTGAGGCACTAAGCCGTGTAGCATTGCTAAGCCGGGTTATGCTTCCATCAGGCTCGACCTTAAAACCAAGATCTAAGGTTATTTCTTGGGTCCTACCTTCAATATTCATGGTAAACTTTGGCTGGGATAGGGTGGTCAGATCGAGGGGGACTAAGGTTCCATTGGGATCGGCAATTTGATAAAAATCAGCCCCTACTATATCCCCAGAGCCACCAAAGGTTAAAGTGCCATAGAGAAAGGCCCCTTTGAGCTTCCCATCCCCCCTAAGATCCTTAGTAGGATCGCCTAAGGCAACTAAAATTTCGTAGGTGTTTGTGTTTTCTCCCCTATCTACATAAGCTTTAAGGATGGTCTTTTGGCCAAGGGAATCGTAAATTTCCCAATCAAAAACCCAATCATATTTACCATCCTCTAAGGGTTTCCCGGGATTAGCGGTATAGTCGTATTTATCCGTAAGGAGCTCGGTGTTAGTAGGTCGGTTAGCGTTCAAAAGGAGCTGGGCCGAAATAAGACTGGTAGGTTTAGCGGCCATAATCTTTGGAATAAGATGATTTTTAAGATCCCCTAAATTAGTTGCTTCCACGTTAGGATCAGAACCTAAAAGATAAAGACCCAAAGTATTTTGCAAAGCGAAGTTCCTTTCATCGGCTTCATTGATCATAAATTGTCCATCCCGAGTAAAAAAAAGATTACCCTTGCCATCGGAAACAACAAAAAAGCCCCTTCCGGAGATGGCTAAATCAGTTGGTACATCGGTAGTTTGTAAACCTCCCTGACTAAAAAGCCACCTGGTGGACTTGATATTACTTCCATAACCAGCCCCCCTGGTGAAAACCTCACCAACCGCCCTCCTAATCACATCAGAAAATTCAAACCTACCAGCCTTAAACCCTGTAGTATTTAGATTGGTAATGTTGTCAGCGGATACATTCATGGCCTGAGAATCGGAAAAGAGACCCGCATATCCAATAAACATGGTCCCAAAAATACCCATAACCTTTACCTCCAAGTAATTTCTTTTAAATCCTCTAAAGAAAGGCTCAAATCCTCATTTACCTTCAACTTGGCCTTACCATCGGCAAAGATTACCGAGGTTACCCGCCCGACCACCGTAGGCGTTATAGACTTAGTGCTATCTCCAGAACCCACCGTAATGGTTAAGCGATAGTTCCCATCAGGAACCTTTTCTCCAGCATTGTTAGTTCCATCCCAGGTTAGGATATGCTCACCCTGGGCAAGATTTTCCATGGTAAAGCTCTTCACTATCCTTCCCGAGGCGTCCCTGATGGTTATGGTGACTTGATTAGCTGGTTCCTCAAGGACAAAGCTTGCCCCCAAAAATTCTCCATTTTCCACCCGTCCCACATTGCCTGGCACCTTAACCAGTTTGCCCACTATGTTCCCTGCATAACCAAATTCCTGGGCCCTAACAAAACTTAAAAGGCTATTAAAAGAATCGTTAAGCTTACTTAATTGATCTACTTGATTAAAAGCGGCAAGCTGCAAAGCCATCTCATGGTTTTCAATGGGTTTCATAGGATCTTGATACTGCAACTGAGTAATAAAAAGCTTCATAAAATCTTCCCTTTCCAGGGTCTTCTTAGGTGTCCTGGTGAGATTGGCTGGTTGATCCACCTTTTGGTTAACCTTGTTTACCATTACCCACCCCCTAGGCAAGATAATAATAACGCCCTTTTAGGTTTTGCAGGTTATTTTCCGGGAGGGCTTCTTTTTGGTAACCCTTTACCTGCATAGGGCCTCTTTCTTCCTGTTGATCCTTGGCATCTCGCTGTCCTGCGAAAGCAGGATTATTCCCCCCGGAAAGGAGGGTAAACACTAAATCCTTTACTCTTAAGCCCATCTCTTCCAGATGGGTCCTAATGGTTTCCACTTCTTTAGCAATTTGCTGATAGGCCTCTGGATTTTCTACTTTGACCCGCAAAGAAACCTCTCCGTCCTTTACCTTGATTTCCACGTCAAGATGCCCTAATTCAGGTGGTTCAAGCTGGATACGAGCCCTTTGCTCTCCCTCAGGATAGGTCTCAATCACTAAGGATTTTAAAAAATCCGACACTTGGTGAAGGCCAATTGTATCTGACGGAAATGAAGGCACAAAAACTTCTTTCCCTCGGGTATCCTTTAAAGAATAAGGCCCTTTTATCCAGGGATTGTCTTCCAAGGTAAAAGTAAAAACAAAATCTACCTTTTCTAAGCCCTTACCCTTCTTTTCAGTCATGGGCTTATCTTTCATAAGAGTGACCCTTTTAACCAGATTAGTGAAAACGCCCTCCCTTAAACTTTCTTCCTCCAAAAAAGCTCTTTGCAAGGTATTTTTGATTTCTTTAGGGGACCCTTCTCTTAGACCTTCAGAAGTATCAATAGTTATCGCTGGCGAGGGCTCTTGGCCTCCTTTATTGTCTTTTGCTTGGACCTTTAACTCCTGACCTTGGGATTGGGAAAAAATTTCCTTAAGATAGGCTTTGGCCCCTTCGCTTAACCCTTGCCACCTTTGCCTAAAGCTTTCTTTAAAAACCTCATAATCAGAGGATTTAACCTCTTCTGCAGTTGACACCTTCTTTAAAGCCCTAAAATCCTGCCAAAGCTTTCCAATAAAATTGGATAGCTCCTTAAGCTCCTCAATTCTAAGGGGGGAGGCTACTTGTTTTGAGGTTTCTTTTCCTGCCAAAGAGGACCCCTGCCAAAAGAGCATGGCGTCTAAATCTGAGGGTAAACCAAGGATCTTGGCGTTTTCCTTTATTTCCTTTTGGCTATCCTTTACCTGGGAAACTATTCCTTCTAATTCAGCTTTTAAGGAAAAAGAATTATCAAAAAATGGCAAAGCCTTCATTCTTTGTCCGAAGGGCAGGGGCAAAAGCTCAGAAGTTAAGGAAGGCTGAGAAGTTGGGGAACCATTATTAATTTCTTGCACACTAAAAGATAGTAAAGACAGAAATTCTAAGGCCTCAAAAAAGGACTTCCTTATCTCTTCATCTTGGTTAAAAAGTTCCCAAGCCTTTTTTAAATCCCTTCCCGGGGATAAATCAGCCTGTGACCTTCCTTCTTCCTTCATTCCATCGCCAAAATTATCTTGAAAATTAATCTGGACTAACTGTAAAAAAAGGAGAAACAAAAAATCAAAGCCTTGACTATTAGAACCTTGCCCCATCAGACCCGTTACCCCAGTTAAAGATGGCTCAGAGATGGCTAAATTTTCAACCCTCATCCTATCCTCCTTTTATGCATAACTTTTATTTTTCTCTAAAGAATAATAACAAGCAGTGTGCCAATTTTAGCCTTTGGCTTAGAATTTAGAGATTACCAGAAATGATTGATTTTTAAGCCCTTAAAAAGGGGGGTTATAAATGATGGGGGCTCCCCGTCTGAAGCAAAAGCAAGAAGAAAGAAAAAAATTCCCTACCAGATGAAAAAATTTCCTGGTAGACCTTAAAAATGGAAATAGAGTAAGCTTAAATAAAGAAAAAGAGTTTTTTGGATAAATTCAGCGATAAGATTGGGGAACAAACCTAGAATTATGACTATGAATACGGTAAAGTAAGTAGGAATTATAAAACTAAGCCCGTAAGAGGCCTTACGGGGGGTCTGAGGAAGAGGATCCATGTACATTATTTTTAAAACCCGTAAATAAGGATAAGCTCCAATGACGGAGAATAACAAGGCTAAGATGCCCACTAACACTTGTTGCCCCTTCACCAGAGAAAGGAAAACATAAAATTTAGCCATAAATCCCGCGGTCGGTGGCACACCGGCTAAGGAAAAGAGAAAGATTAATAAAAATAAGCTAATGGAAGGTAAGGCTTTGCTCAAGCCAGAAAGATTGGGAATAGAAAGGTAGGCCCTATTTACTTGACAAAAATAAGAGAGAATGGCAAAGGTCCCAGTAATGGTAAACAAATAAACTACCATATAATAAATTGCGAAGGCATAGCCGTAGAATTCAGCTGATAGAATACCCAGAAAGGCATAGCCTGCATGAGCTATAGAGGAATAAGCCAACATTCTAATCAAATCATCCTGCTTAATAGCTAAAACATTACCAATAAGAATGGTAAGAAGAACAATAGGGATAAGAAAATTAGGTAGATCAAAACGCAAAGGACTAAAAGCAATTACTAAGACCTTAACCAAGGCGGATAAAGCGGCAAGCTTGACGATGCCAGCAAGAAAAGCAGTAACCGGTATAGGTGCAGCTTGATAGGCATCAGGACCCCACATATGGAAGGGGACAAGGGCCATTTTGATAGAAAAGGCGGTTAACAGAGCTAAAAGGCCAAACAATAAAATTCCTTTTTGGGAAACCGTATTCAGATTTAAAAAAATATTTTTTAAATCAAAGGTCCCAAACAAGTAATAAAATACTCCAATGGCCAGCCAAAAAAAGACGGAGGATAGACAACCTACAATAAAATACTTCAAGGCCCCTTCGGGAGAGGCTTTGAGATACCGACCATTCGCGGCAATCAAAAAATAGACCGGAATACTCAAAAGTTCAATTCCAAGATACATGGTTACTAAATCTAAAGCCGAAACCGCTATAATGGCCCCAAGAAGGGAAAATAAGACTAATCCATAAATTTCTCCATAGTTTAAGGGTGGATGATTTTTAAGAAAATGATAAAAAACAAAAACTATAAATAAAGTCCCAACATATAGAAAAAGCTTAATGGTAGCCGAATAAAAATCTACACTAAAGGAATTGGTAAATTTTCCAAAGGGCGTAAGAAATAAAGCCACAATCAAAAATAGAAGGAGAAAAAGAGTAAAAATAAAGGCATAACTTCTAAATTTAACGAATCTATCTATAAGGAATAATAAAGAGGCCCCGATTATGATAAAAATTTCGGAAAATATCTGCTGAAAGTTCAATTGGAGAAACATCCTCTCCTCCCTATTGAAAATATAATAAAACTTGATTCACCGAAGAGGTCATAAGATCTAAGAAATATTTTGGATAGAGTCCAATGAGAAAAACGAAGAAAACCATGGGGATAATTGCTGCTAATTCAGCTAGTTTCATTGGTTCAAGGCCATAAAGATGGGACTTTGGCTTCTCAAAAAATACTCGCTTGTAAAGATAAAGCATATAGGCAGCTCCAATAATAACTCCACTTGCCGCAAGAGCTGCCATAACCTTATTAGATAAAAAGGTGCCAAGAAGAATTAAGAATTCCCCAATAAAACCGTTAGTACCAGGTAAACCAATACTAGCTAAGGTAAAAACCATGAAAAAAGCCGCATACAAGGGAAAGGTACTAGCTAATCCTCCATAATAGTTTATGGCACGCGTATGGGTCCTGTCATAAATTACCCCTACACACATAAACAAGGCCCCAGTAACAATTCCATGATTGATCATCTGGAGAATGGCCCCTTTTATGGCTACAGGGTTTAAGGAAAAAATACCTAAGGTCACAAATCCCATATGGCTGACTGAACTATAGGCTATGAGCCTCTTTAAGTCATCCTGCCAAAGACAGGCTAATCCCGCATAAACTATGGCAATCACCGATAAAATAAGAATTAAAGGGATAAAATACTGAGAGGCATTGGGAAAAAGAGGTAGCAAGAAACGAACCATACCATAACCACCCATCTTGATTAAAATCCCAGCTAAAATTACAGACCCGGCCGTTGGTGCTTCAGTGTGGGCATCAGGCAACCAAGTATGAACAGGCCACATAGGAACCTTAACGGCAAAGGCCAACAAAAATCCCAAGAAGAGAAGCTTTTCCACAGCAAAGGAATAATTCTTACTAATTAAGAGTTGATAATCAAAGGTCCCATGGAGATGATAAATATAAATGATCGCAATTAACAAAAAAACAGAACCAAAAAAGGTATACAAAAAGAACTTTAAAGTTGAATAAATACGCCGAGGACCACCCCAAATCCCTATTATTAAATACATAGGAATTAAAATTGCTTCCCAGAAGAAATAAAACAACAAGAGATCAAGAGCTAAAAAAACACCAACCATAGCAATATTTGTAAAAAGTAAAGCTAAATAAAACTCTTTAACCTTCTCTTTAATAGAATACCAAGAAATCAAAATACACAATAAAGTGGTTAGGGTGGCTAAGGGGATAAACAAAATACTAATACCATCAACACCCAAATGATAATAGGAGTTAAGAAATGGTATCCAATTTTTTTTCTCCACAAATTGGAAACTGGGAACGTTAGGATTAAAAAAATACAAAAGATATAAAGAAAGAAAAAAATCTATTAATGTAACGATCAAAGCGATAGTTTTTATAGTAATATTCTTTTTTCTATCAATAAAAAATAATAAAATAATTCCGATTAAAGGGAACCATAAAATCAAAGACAAAAGACCAAAATCCGCTCCCACTTTCTACCTCCTACCACTAATAAAGATAATATAAAATAGCAAAATATATAATAAGCCCTATAACTATACTAATCAGATAATAATTAACTATTCCCACATGGACCTTTCTTAAGAGAGTGCCAAAAGAAAGGGTGGTTTTTGCGGCTCCATTAACAGTATGGTCAATTATAAAAGTATCAAGGATTAAATTAACAACAGTTCTTGCCAAAAAGAAGGTAGGGACCACAAACATATAATGATAAATCTCATCAAAATACCATTTACGATATAAAAACTGATAAAGGGATCTAAAATTCGCAGAGAAAAGCCTTTCAAGATTGGGTCTCTTGACATAGATTATATAGGCCACGCTTATTCCAATAAGACCAGCCAAAACAGAAAGTACCATCAAAGTATATTCTAAGGAATGGTTAGGTATAGTAATTTCGGTATGATAGACAACTTGTTCCAAAAATCTTTGGAAATTAGCACCACCACCCAAGGCTTCAGGAATACCAAGCCAACCTGAGAAAATGGCCCCTACGGCTATTAAAATTAAAGGAATAGTCATAACCTTAGGAGATTCATGAGGCTCCTTTCCATGCAAAACCACTAACCCTCTAAATTCTCCATGAAAGGCCTTAAAAAATACTCGGAAGGTATAAAAAGCGGTCAGAGAAGCCACAAAAAGTCCAATAGCCCAGATTATTTTCCCCCACGGATAGGGTGAAAAAAAGGCCATCGCTAAAATTTCATCCTTACTAAAGAAACCAGCTAAGCCAGGGATCCCGGAAATTGAGAGAGAGGCTATTAGCATGGTAACGTAGGTTATAGGCATGTAACGTTTTAAACCACCCATGTACCTTATATCGTTTGGATCAGGGGCATGATGCATAGCATGAATAACACTTCCCGCTCCTAGAAAGAGCAAAGCCTTAAAATAGGCATGCGTAAAAAGATGGAACATGCCAGCCGAAAAGGCCCCTACCCCACAGGCCATGAACATATATCCTAATTGCGAAAGAGTTGAGTAAGCAATAACCCTCTTGATATCAAATTGAGTAGGTGCAATAGTTGCGGCCAGAAAACAGGTAAAGGCACCTACAAAGGCCACCAAAGCCATGGCCTCATTAGACATTACATAAAGGGGACTTAAGCGAGAAACCATAAATACCCCGGCTGTCACCATTGTTGCGGCATGAATTAAGGCTGAAACCGGGGTTGGACCTTCCATAGCATCGGGTAACCAGACGTGGAGTGGAAATTGGGCACTCTTGCCCATAGCCCCACAAAAAAGTAGAAAAGCCATCAGAAAAGGAACATGAATTTCATAGCCCAAAATGGGTAAATAGGCCTCTTTAATTTGGGGCAAACGAGCAAAAATTTCCTGATAATAAACGGTCCCTAAAAAGTAGAAAACCATAAAGATCCCCAAACCAAAGCCAAAATCACCAATTCTGTTAACCACAAAGGCCTTTATGGCCGCATTGGCCGCGCTTTTCTTCTCATACCAAAAACCGATTAAAAAATACGAACAAAGTCCTACCAATTCCCAACCAAGGTAAAGTTGCACTAAGTTATTAGAAAGGACAAGCATTAACATACTAAAGGTAAAAAGAGAAATATAAGAGAAAAATCTATAGTACCCTGGATCACCATGCATATAACCTATGGAATAAACATGAATTAAAAAAGCAAGAGAAGTAACCATAGCACACATCATGGCAGATAAAGGATCAACTTGAAATCCTAACCCAACCGAAAAAGAACCAGCGATTACCCAAGTATATAAATCAAAATTATAAACTTTTCCTTGAAGTACTTCATACAAAACCTTTAAAGATAGTAAAAAGCTTAAAAATAAACTTAAAACAGGTAAGTAATGAGATTTATCTTTGAAATAGCTTTTCCCAAATATCAAAGTTATAATACTGGCAACGAAAGGAAGAATAGGAACTAAAAAAACAGACAAATCAAACTCGGTTATAACTAAAAAGGACTTTTCTACCATCCCTAACCCCTAAAAAGATTTAATTCTTCGGTATAAATGTTCTTTAACCTCTTATACAAACCTACGACTAAACTTAATCCAACGGCTGCTTCAGCAGCAGCCATTGCAATTATAAAAAAAACAATTATATAACCAGTGGCATCATGTCTAAAATGACTAATACTGGCAAAAAAAATGATAAGAGCATTCATCATAATCTCAACAGAAGCAAGAAGTATGATTAAGTTCCTACGAAAAACAAAACCAAAAAGTCCAATTAAAAAAAGAATGATAGATAAATACAAATAAAATAATAAGCTAACCACTCTTCTCCTCCTTTAATTTTCTTAACAAAAAAACTGAACCCAAAACGACTACCAAGAGAATGATCCCAATCAACTCAAATTGAAAGAGATATTCCATGAAAAGATAACGAGCTAACATCTTTAAATGATTAGCTGAGGAATCAATAGGTAAAAGAGATTGAAGCTGAGGATTTAAAGCTAAAATTAAGCCAAAATTCTTAAAGAAAAAGAAGACAAACAGAAGAAAGAAAATCATAAATAAAGAAGTTTTTTTAACAAAAACTCTGAAGCGTTGCTCAGCTGACAAATTAATAAGGTAAACAACAAACAAAAATAAGACTACCACGGCACCTGCATAAACAATGATCTGTACGGCGGTTAAAAATTCTGATCCAAGTAAATAAAGCATAAAAGCCTGATGAAGAACCAATACCAAAAGAGAAAGAATGGCATGAACTGGATTTCTACTAACAACCGTAAATAAACTACTGAGGATCATCATTAATGCTAAATAAAAAAAGGCTAAATCATTCCCAGTCATCGCTATACCCCAGCAAAGTTCCTCTTCTTTATTGGTAGGAATTTTTCAGGAATACCTCTTGGCTTCCAAAAAGGATTAAGATAAGGTCTCTTGACTTGACTTGAAAATTCATCCCAATTACTAAGAAGCCTTTCTTTATCAAAATAAAGGTCCTCCCGTGCAAATCCTACGTATTCAAAAAACTCAGTAAGTACTATGGCATTAACCGGGCAGACCTCTTCACAATAACCACAATACACACATCTTAAAGCTTCTATTTCATACTTTATCACCTTTCGCTTCTTGGTTTCACTATCAATTTCATATTCAACTTTAATACATTGGGAGGGGCATACCCTAACACAACGCATACAGGCAATACAAAGAGTATCCCCAGTTTGGGGATCCCTTACTAAGGCATGTCTCCCCCTAAAACCAGGAGCAGGAATAACTTTATCTTTTTCCGGATATTGGATAGTCACAAAAGGATCCAAAAGTAGCTTCTTTAAAGTTAATAACAATCCCTTCCAAATCTCAATTAAGAGGAGCTTTTTTAGTAAGCTCATATCATTCCCCTATCCTCGCCTAATTCAAATAGAGCTTTAAAAAAGCAGTAAAAAATAGATTAATTAAAGCTAAAGGGATTAATACCTTCCATCCAAGCCCCATCAACTGATCATACCTATAACGGGGAAGAGTTGCTCTAACCCAAATATAAAAGAAAAGCAAAAGGTAAAGTTTTAATAAAAACCAGAAAAAAGGTACGCCCGGTATGGTAAAAGGCCCTTTATAACCACCCAAAAAACAAGTCACCGCTAAGGCACTCATTACCACCATTCCGAAATATTCGGCTAAATAAAAAAGAGCAAACCTTATTCCGCTATACTCTACAAAATATCCAGCCACAAGCTCAGTCTCAGCCTCAGGAAGATCAAAGGGTACTCGGTTCGTCTCCGCTAAGGCTGAGACCATAAACACAAAAAAAGCAACTAACTGGGGAATTAAATATATCTTAAAAGGAGAAGAAACTTGAGCCTTAACGATATCTTGAAGATTAAAAGATCCAGCCATCAATACCACCGAAAGGAGAGCTAAAGACATGGCAATTTCATAACTTATAACTTGTGCGCTAGCCCGTAAACCACCAAGCAAAGCGTACCTCGAGTTTGAGGCCCATCCCGAAAGGATAACCCCATAAGCACTCAAAGAACTCAAAGCAAGAATAAATAGGAGCCCTACATTAAGATTACTAAGCACAAACCTTTCCCAAAGGGGTATTAAGGCAATACCTGACCCTGCACAAACTAAGGAAATAAGAGGGGCAATTTTAAAGATTGATCTATCCACACCATAAGGGATAATATCTTCCTTTTGCAAAAGTTTTACCACATCGGCAATGGGTTGGAGCAATCCCCTTGGACCAACCCGATTAGGACCTAAACGCTGTTGCATCCTGGCTATTAACTTTCTCTCAGCATAGGTTAGGTAGGCTACATTGAGCAAAGTTAGATTAAGTAGAATAAATGCCACCAAAAATATTAATAATGGATATGGTATTTGAGTAATAAAGTCGCTCATCCCCCTCCTATCCTCCCCCAAACTTAAACAAAAACTTCAATTATCTATCACAATCTCCAAGGACCAAATCCAAAGTCCCTATAATGGCAATCAAATCTGCCACCATGTGGCCTTTAGCTAACTCACCCATAGCTGAAATATGCACAAAAGATGGCGTCCTTATCCTTAACCTCCAAGGATTGGTTCCTCCGTCGCTAATTACATAAACCGCAAGCTCACCCTTAGGTGATTCTATGCTAGCAAAAGCCTCTCCAGGAGGGATAACTGGAACTTCCTTTCCTGTAAAAATAAAACCCTTCTTGGGATGAGGTTTTGGCTCAGGCTCTCTAACTTTTGTCGGAAGTAAAAGATCCGGGGCCTCTTCGGCCAAAATAGGTTCACCTTCGGTCTCTCTAAGCTTTTCCAAACATTGTTTAATGATTCGGTTGGACTGTCGGAGTTCTAACATTCTAACCCGATAACGATCGTAGGTATCCCCATTCTTCCCGACCGGCACTTCAAACTCTACTTCGTCATAAGCATCGTAAGGCCTAAACTTCCGGACATCATAAGGGATGCCCGATCCCCTCAAAACTGGCCCGGTCAACCCCAGGTTGAGAGCTGTTTCAGGATCTACTACCGCAATCCCTTTAGTTCTTTTAAGCCAAATTCTGTTAACATCAATTAATGTTTCATACTCTAAGATCCGTTCAGGAAATACCTCTGTAAATTTCTTCAATTCCTCAATTATTTCCTCAGTAAAATCAAGCCTTACCCCTCCAATGCGCACATAGGTATGCGTAAGCCTTGCTCCACAGATTTTTTCAAAGATTGAAAGGAGCCACTCCCTATCCCTAAAACAATATAAGAAAACCGTCATGGCCCCTATATCTAAGGCATGAGTGGCAAGCCAGAGCAAGTGACTAGAAATTCTTGCCATCTCACCAACAATAGTCCTAATAAGCCTTGCCCTCCTAGGAACTTTCAAGGAAAGGAGTTTTTCAAAGGCCAAACAAAAGGCCACGTTATTAGCCGCTGAGGCTATATAGTCCAGACGATCAGAAAGGACTAAGGTTTGGGGATAACCTAAATTTTCCGAAAGTTTTTCTACTCCCCGATGGAGATAACCAATAATGGGCTCGCATTTAATAATTGTTTCTCCATCCAGTTCCAGAAAAAGCCGAAGCACCCCGTGAGTAGAGGGGTGATGTGGACCCATATTAATGGTAAATAATTCTTCCCGTCCATCTTGACCCTTTTTAGACACTTCTACACAAAGGCTCATCTTTCACCCCTGACCTGTTTAAGAAACTCTTTATACCCTTTCCACTCCTCTTCGGGGGATAAAAATAAAGGATAATCCTTCCGCAAAGGATAACCTTCCCAATCCTCAGGCATTAAAATTCGACGTAAATCTGGATGCCCCTTAAAAAGGATGCCAAACATATCATAACATTCCCGCTCAAACCAATTTGCGGTTTTCCAAAGGGAAGTTAGGGAATATTGCCAGGGATCATCTTCCGGAACGGGAACCTTAACTCTAAGGAGTAATCTTTCTTCCAGATTATAAAAATGATAAACCACCCCAAACCTTTCAGAAATCTTTTCCGCTTTATAGCCCTGATAGTCTACTCCACAAAGATCTATCAAATGCTTAAATCCCCTTTCTTTTAAGAATGAAACCACTTTAAGGAATCCTTCTCTTTGACAAACTATAGTAGGCACATCCTTTTCTTTTTGTTCTAAGATAAAATTAGAAAAAAGCTCTTTTAATTCGGTTAAAAGTTTCTCCATGCTTTATCTCCAAAAACCCCACCGGCCCTTTTCATTCTTTATTTTTTCCTGAAGTTGAAGTAGACCATAAATCAAAGCTTCAGGCCTGGGTGGACAGCCAGGAATATAGACATCAACGGGTAAAAACTCGTCCGCCCCTTGAACTGTGGCATAGGTTCTGAAAACACCCCCAGAACAGGCACAGCTTCCCATAGCTATGACATATTTGGGCTCAGGCATCTGATCATAGACCCTCCTGACCATAGGTGCCATCTTTTTAGTGACCGTTCCGGCAATGATTATAACGTCGGCTTGTCTGGGCGAGGCCCTAAAGATTATACCAAATCTATCCAAATCAAAATGACTGGCACCCGTGGCCATCATTTCTATAGCACAACAGGCTAAGCCAAAGGTTAAAGGCCATAAAGACCCAGCTCGGGCCCAATTAAAAACTTTATCAAGAGGGGTAATGAAGACAGGTGTTCCTGAAATTTGTTTTACCCCTTCACCAACTTCAACCACTCCAGTTATTCCCATTGCAAGGCACCCTCACTTAAGGCATAAAAGTAAGCTAAAAGTAACATTACCACAAACACTAACACCTCTCCTAAGCCAAACCAGGAAAGCTCTTCAAAAACCACCGCCCAAGGATACAAAAAGACAACTTCCACATCAAAAACTAGAAAGACCAAAGCTATAAGATAAAATCTCACATGAAAGGGCACCCAACCCGGGCCTGAAGGATCTATTCCGCACTCATAGGGGATGTATTTTTTAGGATCTGGCCTTCTTGGGGCTAAAATACGATTGATCAAGAGCATTATTGAGCCAAGGACAAGCAATATCAAAGCCGAGAGAAGAAGTGGAAAAAGCATTCCCATCCTATTTAAC
This sequence comes from Caldimicrobium sp., assembly GCA_037443245.1. GTDB lineage: Bacteria > Desulfobacterota > Thermodesulfobacteria > Thermodesulfobacteriales > Thermodesulfobacteriaceae > WYEG01. The sequence continues at coordinate 65,110 of JBBIOT010000004.1, read as the reverse complement.
CCCCTCCTTTTAGCTCTTTTAATTCCAAGGCTTGATTAGGACAGGACGCTACACAAAAAGGCCTTTCCCCCGCCTCAACTCTTTGCCAACAAAGATCACACTTCCCAATCGTCCCAACCTTAAAATTAAACCTTGGAACTCCCCAAGGACAGGCCTCCATACAATTTTTACATCCCACACAAACATTCTGATAAAAAGCAACAATCTCTCCCTTCCTAAGCAAGGCCCCTACTGGACAAGCAGCTGCACATTGAGGTTTTTTGCATTGAAGACAGATAAAATAAGCAAATTTATCGCCCACTTTAAAAATCCTACAATTAGCAAGATCATCATGCCCCTCGGCACAGGCTTTGACACATTCTTCACAGCCGGTACATTTTTCCACATAATGAACTATTGTATAAACCATGCTACCTTTTTTAAGTGTTTACTCATTTTCTGTCAAGATCAAATAAAATCAATTTTTAGCATTTTTTGGAGAATTTTCCTCATTTTTTTGGAGAAATTTTCCTTAGTTTAAAATTAGAAATTATTAACCTTCACGATAATATATGGTCAGATCCTTTTCTTGCGGAAAAAGATAAACCTTCCCTTCAAAGGCTAGAAAAAGAAGGGTTAGAAAAAGATAGACCAAAGTGAGACGGGAAAGAGAAAAGTTTTCCAGAAGTTCTGAAAAGGTAATTCTTTTAGCAATACGAAGGAGCTCTACCGTCTTTGTCAGAAAAGAACCAATCCCTGGTGAAGAGACCTCTAAGACGTGAAGATTTGCTTTTTTTTGGATCATAAGATTGATTAAAACTTCAAGCAAAATTCCAAAATCCTTTCTTTCCGGTGAAAAAGTAATTCCATCTACCTTAGGGAGAAAAACCCTTTCTCCTAAAATCCTATCCATAGGCAGGGAAAGACAAGATAAAGGGAGGCTTAATTGATCCTCCTTATCCCTATCCCAAAATTCTTCGGTTATCTTTTCCTCTTCCTCTTCAAAATAGAAATAGGTTTTAAGAATAAGCTGGCTTTTACGATAGAGAACCTGTGAGATTAGGATTAGGGTTTCAAGAAAGATCAGGTTAGCTATGGAAGGAAATTGGGCCTGATAATCCTTGATAAGGTTCTCAAGTAGGGTTGATAGATGAAGACTTAAAAGATTGGCCTGGGGTTTATAAGGAGCGGTGGTCTTTAACTTTTCAAGCTCTTTGAGCAAGGGCATGGACCTTTTTAAAACAAAGGTTCATTACTACTTGAATACCCTCCTTTTCAGCAAGGGCCTTGGCCTCCTCATTGGCAATCCCTTCCTGCATCCAAATAACCTTAGGCTTAAGCTTGATGGCTTCTTCCACAATGGGTAAGACTTCAGAAGATTTACGAAAAATAATAATAACCTCAGGATGATAATCCGGAGGGACTTCCGAAAGTCTTTTTACAGCTTTAATACCCAGAATTTCTTCGGCAGTTGGATTAACAGGAATGATGGTAAAGCCCTTTTTTAATAGATAATCCATTACGACATGGCTTGGACGATCTGGCTTAGGACTAGCCCCTACGATAATCAACCGCTTTAACTTAAGAGGTATTTCTAAAATTTCCAAAGGGATTTGGGTATAATCCGGGATGGGACATTCCAGGGAAATCAACCTAAACACCTCCATTCTGGATTATTTGCCAAAATTTCTCGGGATCAAGGGATGCTCCCCCAACTAAAACCCCATCAACGTTGGGTTGAGAAATAAGCTCTTTTACATTATCAGGGGTCACCGATCCTCCATAAAGAATGGGTATCCTTTGAGCAAGATCTAAACCATATAGGCTTTCTAAAGAACTTCTAAGAAAGGAATGGACTTCCTCCGCCTGGACAGGGGTAGCATTAATACCCGTGCCAATAGCCCATACCGGTTCATAGGCTATGATTAGCCTACCATCTTCTACGTTGGCTAAAGCAGAAAGGCCCTTTATTAATTGCTCTCTTACGACGTAAGAAGTTTTTCCTAAATTTCTCTCCTCTAAGGTTTCCCCAACGCAGAGAATAGGTCTTAACCCTGCCTCATAAACCGCCTTAACTCTTTTGGCGATAAGTTCGTCTTTTTCGCCAAAGATGTGTCTTCTTTCCGAATGCCCGAGGATAACCATTTCTACCCCTATTTCTTTAAGCATTACCGGAGAAACCTCCCCCGTGAAGGCCCCTTTTTCCGCAAAGCCCGCATTCTGAGCACAAAGCTTTAATTGTGTGCCATTGATTAATTGACTGGCAAAAACTAAACTTGTAAAAGGAGGAGCAATAGCTACAGACTTTCTATCCCAATCAATCTTATCGCAAAGAGACAAAAATTTGGTAAAATAAGCCCTGGTCTCAGCTAGGCCATGGTTCATCTTCCAATTACCAACAAAATAAAGCCTCTTTCTCATGTATACCCCTTTTTTTCATTTTTTTATGTTTCTAAGACTTCTAACCCAGGGAGAACTTTTCCCTCAAGGTATTCTAGAAAGGCTCCTCCCGCTGTAGACACATAGGATAGAGCTGTTATAACTCCAGCCTTTCTCAAGGCAGCAATGGTATCTCCTCCGCCCGCAATGGTCAGGGCTGGAAGGCTAGCTATTTTACGTGCGATGGCAATGGTTCCCAAAGAAAATTCCTCCTTTTCAAAGTAGCCAAGAGGTCCGTTCCAAATAATGGTATGGGCTCCCTCCAAAGCGGAGGCAAAGAGCTCTATGGTTTCTTCGCCAAGGTCATAAATTACATCCCCATCCATTACTTGCCCAAGGTCAACTTCATAAATCTCCCCATTTCTCTCTACTACCACATCTACGGGCAAATAAATCTTTACTTCTACATCTTTAGCTAACCTTAGGACCTCTTTTGCAACCTCCTTATATTCTTCCTCCACCAGACTTGCTCCAACCTTATAACCTAAAGCCGCAAGAAAAGTGTTAGCCATAGCACCGCCAATAAGAAGTTTATCAATCCGGGGAAGGAGATTTTTTAGGATACCTATTTTGGTGGATACTTTACTTCCTCCTATGACGGCATAAAGTGGCCGCTCAGGCTTGCCCACAATTCTGGAAAGATACTTGAGTTCCTTTTCCAACTGAAATCCTATGCCTTTTTCTTTTATTAAGCGTGGTAAACCTACCACCGAAGCATGGGCCCGATGACAAACGGAAAAGGCATCATTAACATAGACATCAGCCATACGGGCCAATAATTTTACGAATTCTGGATCATTCTTCGTTTCACCCTCGTAAAATCTAACATTTTCTAAAAGAAGAACCTCCCCATCTTTAAGCTGAGAAAGAGCTCTTTCCGCTTCCTCTCCCTCATATCCCTCTAAGAAATAAACTTGAGTCTTCAAAACACTTTTTAAATATTCATAAACAGGTCTTAAGGATAACTCTGGAACTCTTTTCCCCTTGGGTCGTCCAAGATGAGAACAAAGGAGCACTTTGGCCCCCGCTTTGATAGCATAGTCAATGGTGGGAAGACTTTCCACAATCCGAGTATCATCGGCTATCTTTCCATCCTCTAAAGGGACGTTAAAGTCAACCCTGATGAAAACCCTTTTTCCTCTTAATTCAAGCTCACGAAAGGATTTCATGGAGCCCCTCCTTCTTATAAATTAGTAAGCCTTTTTAAGAGATTGGCCAATTCTAAGGCTGCAAGAGCCGCTTCCGCTCCTTTGTTGCCGGCCTTAGTTCCAGCTCTTTCAATGGCTTGTTCAATGGTGTCCGTAGTTAAGATACCAAAGATGACTGGGACCTCCGTTTCCAGCATCACCTGAGCTATTCCCTTGGAAGCTTCGGCTGAGATGTACTCAAAATGAGGGGTAGCACCCCTGATGATAGCCCCTAAACAAATCACCGCATCAAACTTACGCGAGATGCTAAGTTTCTTAGCTATTAAAGGAATTTCAAAAGCACCAGGGACCCAAACCACATGGATATCCTCCTCCGCCACTTGATGCCTTCTTAAAACATCTAAAGCCCCCTCCAAAAGCCGCTGGGTAATAAAAACATTAAACCTGCTTACCACAATCCCAATTTTAAGCCCTTTACCATCAAAATAACCTTCATAAAATTGACAAGTTGCCATATCCTACCTCCCCCTATTCTCCTTCTGAGGTTCGAAGTAAATTAAAATCTTTTCTCCTTCTTTAAGATATCCAAGTCTTCTCCGAATTAAATCCTCATAATATCTTTCATCACCCTGGAGCGATTTTAGCTCCTGCCTTAATTGTTCATTGAGGAGGCGATAACTTTCAATTTCGCCTATTTCCTTTTTTATCCTCCAAGAAAGAAACAGATAAAGAGTAAAAGCAAAAAAAGTTAGAAAGAGCAAAACTAATATAAGAATCCTTCTAACTTTTTTTTTCTTCTTTTTTTGGGGTTTAATAATGATAGGTTTAATCGGAGCCATCAAGTTTTTTATTATAACCAAGAAACTAAAAAAAAGACAAGGGAAATTTAGGGATCTTTAAAATAGGGATAGGGGGCAAAGCCCCCTTAGCGGGATGATTAAAAATAAAAAATTTAATTATCTAATTCGGAAGGTTTCCAGACCTCATAAACCTTGCCCGCAAGTTCTGGGCTTGGCTTTAAAGTTTTTTTGCCAGGTTTCCAGGAAGCGGGGCAGGCCTCAACACCACCCGTAGCTCTCACGTGTTGACAGGCTTGAATAAGCCTTACAATTTCCTCCATGTTTCTCCCAATAGGGAGATAATTCACAATGGAGAATTGAAGGACTCCATCGGGATCAATCACAAAGGTTCCCCTAAGGTTAAGCCCTGTCCCCTCATCGTAAACCCCATAGAGGGTACCAATTTTTCCACCCAGGTCAGAAGCCATAGGATAGGGAAAACCACCAGGAATTAGCTTGGAAAGTTCCGTTTCTTGCCAAACCTTGTGCACAAAAACAGTGTCAATACTGATGGCAATGACCTGCACGTTTAACTTCTCCAATTCCTCTTTATATTTAGCCACATCTACCAACTCGGTGGGGCACACAAAAGTAAAATCAGCAGGATAGAAAAAAAGCATAACCCACTTTCCCTTGTAATCCGCTAAGGAAAGGTCTTTAATCTCACCATTGGGGAAATAAGCTTGAGCCTTAAACTCTGGAGCTGGCAATCCTGGTCTTATACACATATCCAATCCCTCCTTAAAAAATTTTTAATCAAAATATAATCTATATTTAGAATTTTTCAAGATACGACCCTAAAAATAAAAATAATAAATCCATTTTAAAAAGCTTGATGAAAAATGCAAAAGGAGTTATAATGTTTATAAAAAAACTTAGGGTAATTTTATGGGAGGAAGATCAAGAAAATCTCAGTTAAAGCAAAAACTTGCTAAATACTACAAAGACAGGGAAAACCCACTTGCTGCCTTAGCCCTGTATGACGAAATTGTTAAGTTGAACCAGCCTAAGTTTGTTCAGCTTCAAAAAAATTTAGAGTATTTGCGCGAACTGGAGGAAAAAGGAGAACCCACAGGCATAAAACTTTCCATAAGGAAAATCCATTCGGAGGAGGATAAAAAATTTGCCACCAGGGCCTTTTATGAGGCCCTCTATCCCATTACTTTAGAATATCGGTTTATGCCCCTTCAAGCAATCTTTGCTTGGTATTTGCGGGCTTTAGAATTGGTTTATGGCGATAAACCCCCTAAGATCCATCTTAACAGATTACAAAAATGGATAAATTACTGGTTGGGAAGTTTGGACGAAGAACAGGAGTTGCGCCTAAAAAGTGGGATTATCTCTTGGATTATGAACCGATATACTTAGTTCCTTAATGTTTTTATTTTTAAGCCTTTTCTTTTTTCTTTTTCTACAAGATTTATCTTTAGCTCAAAAGCCCATCATTTTTACGAATAACGACCCCTATGTGAAGGCAACAAAAGGGAAAGAATTTTTTATTGCCCTTGGATATCCTGCCTTTGCTAATTTTTATGATTTTTTACCTCCAGAAAAGATCTTTATAAAAACAGCTAATGGAACGGTAGGATTAACTTTAATTAGGAAAGAACTATTTGACCCTTGGTTTAACAAGCCCAGGATCGCTTATTCTACCTTAATCAATGGAACCTACGGCGGAGATCTCCTTTTTTGCCTGGAAAGCAAAAATCTCTTAACTGATAATAAAAGGATCACCAAGCATTTTACCAAAATGGTCATTCATGCTGACAAAGAGGGTGGGTGGGATAAAGAATGCGGGTTTGATCTTGAAATCCTCCCTTTTACCAGACCATATGGGTTGGTTGTCGGAGGGATACTTTGGGGGCAGGTATTATATTTAGGCCAGCCCGTTAGCGAGGGTATGGTAAGCGTGGAACGTCTGCGCATCAAACCCTTAGAAAAACTCCCCAAGGCTTCAACCGAGGAACCAAATCTCCCCATTTTCATAAGGACTACCAAATTAAAAATTGATGGTACCTTTATTGTCAATTTTGAGGAGGAGGGATGGTGGGTAGTCAGTTTTTCTATGCCAAGAGGCACCGCAACTTATGGTAATCAAAATTATCCTTTTGAACTTTCCACTCATCTCTGGGTGTATGTCTTCCCTAAGGGAGAGAAAAAAATAGAAAAAAAGAGCCGCAAGAGAAGGTAAAAACTGCTTGCAGTTTCTGATTTTTAAGAGTATATTTTTTTGAAAAAGTGCCCCCATCGTCTAGTGGCCTAGGATACTGGCCTCTCACGCCAGAGACACGGGTTCGAATCCCGTTGGGGGCGCTTGCTTTGAAGGTATCTTGGTTGAAGTTGATCTTCTTTTGGTTCATCCCTGGATATACGATTTTTCAGCCTTTGACTTCTGGTTAAAACCCTATGGCCTTCTCAAACTCGGTGGCCTTCTTAGGCACCTCGGATACAGTCTGCATTATCTTGATCTGGTAGATCCTTTTCACCCTGACCTTCCCCGACCTCCTAAAAGAAAACCCTTTGGCACAGGACACTTCTACCGCGAGGTGTTTCCCAAGCCCAGCTCACTCCTGGATGTACCAAGACGGTATTTTCGTTATGGCTTACCCTATGATTTGGCTTTAAGGGAGCTTCAAAAAGTTAAACCCAAGCTTATTCTTACTTCTACTACAATGACCTATTGGTATCCTGGGTTATTTCTCCTTCTTAAAACCCTAAGGAGCCTCTTTCCTGAGATCCCCATCCTTGTTGGTGGACTTTATGCAAGGCTTGCTAAAGAACATTTAGAAGACTTCTTAACCAAGGAAAGGCTTGAAGGCATCCAGATCGTCACTGATTACGAAAGAGCCATTGAGTTGGTCAAAGCCTTGGTTCAACCTTCGGGAAAACCACATCCAACGGATTATCCCATCTTTGATAGACAGAGAAAAATCCCTTATATAATCCTACTCACCTCAAAGGGATGCCCCTACCACTGTCCTTATTGTGCCAGCAAGACCCTCTACCCAACTTTTGAAAGACAATCCCCCGAAAAAGTTTTGGAAGAAATAAAATATTGGTATTTCCATTTTAAAGTAGAAGATTTTGCCTTTTATGACGATGCCTTACTCTACAATTTTTCCAGTCATTTAAAACATATCTTGGAAAGGGTTATAGACCTGAGGCTAAAGATTAGATTCCATACTCCTAATGCCCTCCACGCTCGTTTTCTCAACGAAGAAGTAGCTACCCTTCTTAAGATGGCTAACTTCACCACCATAAGGCTTGGTTTAGAACGAATAGATAATCGTTTTGACGCTAAGGTCAGCAAAGAGGAATTCGTGGGAGCAGTAAGGGCCTTAAAAAAGGCTGGTTTTAAAAAGGAAAACTTAGGGGCCTATGTGATCTTTGGAATCCCCGATGAGGACTTTAAGGGGGTAGAAAGAACCTTAAAATTTCTTCATCAATTAGAGATTAATCCCTATCTTGCCGAATTTTCTCCTGTTCCCGGAACTAAATTTTTTGAACTTTGTCAAAAAACATCCCGCTATCCCCTTAAAGAAGACCCAATTTTTCATAACAAAAGCATCTTCCCCGCTTTACCCAATCCAGATTGGCACCTCATTCAAAGCATAAAAGATTTAGCTAAAAGGATAAGAAGAGATCTTGGTTCTCCTCCTTCCATCTCACTTTCTATCTCATGACTTTCGCCAAAAAAGAAAAGCCTCCGCGGAGGCAAACTTTAGCACCCAGCCAAGGTTAAAAAACCTTTCTTTTTTCTGAAAATTCCCATTAACCACCAATTGGCCTTAGGAACAGGGAATCATTTCCTAAAAAGGCTTAGGAAGAGGCAAACACACGGTTAAAAATAAAATCAACGTACTTTATGTAATTATTTACATTAAAAAGGTTTTCAATTTCCGTAGGAGAAAGCTTGCTAGTAACCCTTTCATCCTGAAGGAGTAAGTCTTTAAAGTTAAGGTCTTCCCTTTGCCAAACCTGCATGGCCTTTTCCTGAACAATGGCATAAGCTTCTTCTCGCATTAGACCTTTCTCTATAAGGACTAGAAGAACCTGCTGAGAAAAGATTAAACCCCGCAATAGGTTTAAATTTCTTACCATACGTTGGGGATAAACCGCTAAATTCCTAAGCACATAATTAAGCCTGGCCAAGGCAAAATCGGTAAGAGTGGTTGCGGAGGGAAAGATCATGCGCTCGGCCGAGGAGTGGCTGATATCTCTTTCATGCCAAAGGACCATATTTTCTAACGCAGGGATCAGATAGGCCCTAATGGTGCGAGCCAATCCACAAAGATTCTCACAGAGGATAGGATTTCTCTTATGGGGCATAGCGGAAGAACCCTTTTGGCCAACTGTAAAAGGTTCTTCGGCTTCTAAAACCTCAGTCCTTTGGAGATGTCTAATTTCGGTGGCTATCTTTTCTATAGAGCTTGCTAAAATGGCAAGGCTTGCCAGGTACTCGGCATAACGATCCCTCTGCACGATCTGGTTGGAAATGGGATCGGGTTTTAATCCAAGCTTTTCACAGGTGTAGATTTCTACTTCAGGCTTAAGATGGGCAAAGGTCCCCACCGCACCAGAAATCTTTCCTACCGAAATGGTCTCCAGCGCAGAAAGTAGCCTTTTTTTATTCCTTTCCATTTCGGCGTACCAAAGGGCAAACTTCAACCCAAAGGTAATGGGTTCGGCATGGATGCCGTGAGTGCGTCCTATCATCACTGTGTCTTTATATTGATAGGCCTTCTCCTTAAGGGTTTGGAGAAGCTCTTCTAGGTCATTAATAATAATCTCCATGGCCCTCTTTAAACGATAGGCCATGGCCGTATCTAACATATCCGAAGAGGTCATACCCAAATGTAAGTAGCGGGCCGAAGGACCTACAATCTCAGCAAGATAGGTTAAAAAGGCTATAACATCATGCTTTGTCTCTTTTTCTATTTCTTCAACCCTTTGTACATCCCTTGAGGAGAACCCCTTTTCCAAGTATGGAGTAAGCTTAGCCCTTAGAATCTCGTAATCTTCTTTAGGAACTTTTCCCAGCTTGTGCCAAGCCTCCATAGCGTAAAACTCCACAAGTAGCCAACTCCGTAACTTTTCTTCCTCACTCCATAGCTTCTTCATTTCCTCACGCGTATATCTTGGGATCATAACCTCACCTCACCAGTTTTTGTGCTCCCTTCTAAAAATTGGCAAATTAAATTTTACTAAACCTTAAGCATAACACAACCAATCTATTAGAAGAGCTTCATCTCACCAAAGGAAGAATTGATTTGGAGCAAACTAGAGAAATTTTTAAAGGATGGCTGGGGGAGGAGGACTCGAACCTCCACTCGTGGATCCAGAGTCCACTGTCCTGCCGATTAGACGATCCCCCATTAATTTTTATTATACAATCTTTCTTTACTAAGACAAGGGGCCTAATCTAAGACTAAATCCTTGAAAGGAAACTATGTCTCTACCTTTAACCTTCCTTCTCCACCTTTAGAGAGAGCCAAAAGCCCCTCCTTCACAAGTTCTTCCTTCGGGTAATCTGGTAATTTGCCAATTTACTTAACATCTTAGTTTGGCTATTTTTGAAAATTTATCCCACAATAAATAGAAAATCTAGCCAAAGGCATTCTCTTAGCAAAGGACCTTTTTTCCAACCATGTCATTCCTAAAGTTAAGCCACTCTTTATTGCTACTTTGAAATGTCCCATGAAGCCTTCTAAGCCATAGGAGGAACTTTTTAGGCAGAGAGCTTATCTAAAACTCAAACTAAGCAGTTCTGATGCTTTTTGAGGCTGATTGATTTTTCTTTCCCCATTTCTCAGAGATAATAACTTTTATATCTTCCCCGTCACAGAATAGCTTTTTCATATTCAAATAGCTTTTGCATATTCAAACCTTTCCAAGATAACCTTCTTGGAAAGGAGCCTCTCAAATAGGTGACATCTTAAAAAGGGGTGACATTTTAAAATTATAAACCACAGCCGTTTCCATCCGGTATTGAAGATTTAAAGGCCCATTATAGAATTAATTATTAAGCGCCCAAAGTTTAGCAGGGGCAGTAATCGGGTACTTAGGCTTAATCGGGCTTGCTACGGGGCCTCATCTTCACCATGAAATGAGGATTAAAAATAGCCGGTTATCCCATTTAGTTAGAAGCCGCATCAGGGCGTATATTTATATATTAAAAGAGATTAATGGCTGTATCCCAGCAATTTTAGGATGCCGATAGATGCCGGACTCACTTTCACATCACTGCCAGTTTTCGGCCTTTGCAGGTAAGTGGTCTGGGGATGGGAAGGAAATGAATCTTAGCCTGGTATATCAGGTCCAGGATTTCGTTGACCAGTATCTTCTACAACACAAGTTGAGGATGAGGATCTTTAAAAAACTCCACTCCCTTACAGGACAATATATTAAAGGAAGAAAAAAGAATGATGGAAGTAAAGGAACCCTTTGAGAGTTTAAACAGTGCATCTATATTGTTTAGTCCACCGGCAAAAAAGCTAAAAATCTGCGTGAATTGAGGGATGCAATAGCTGTTATAAGCGAAGAATCCATATTCCATCACACATACCAGTATTTTTTGAAGGGATACGGCCTTGAATATACCAATGACTTTGCCCATTGGGCAGGAGAAAACCTCAAAGAAAGGGCCCTAGCAGAGCATCTCTCCAAAATAGACCCTTATGCTTTTAATAGCATTGATAAACTGAGGCAGAAACTGCTCAATGTAATAGACAGTTATCTTGAAAACTCCCCAGAGCCAAGGGAGGCAATGAGAGGCAATGAATTTTATTTCTGTGAAACTATAACCCTTATATTCCCTGTTGGTATAAGGGTCAGGAACCTCGCAAAGTTTCTAATAGCTATCAAGTATTTAGATGCTGAAGTCATCTACTATCATTTCTATGAGGCGTATGAGGCGAGAATGCGATTTGCCGGGGGAATGGACGACTTTTCAAGGTTGGTTGAAGATGTCCTTAATAAGGCGGAACTAGGAAGAAAGATAAGGGCCATTGATACGTTTATGCATAGTATATAGAAGAAATAAGACAACTTATAGCAAAAGTTGGTTGAAGAAGAGGTGAGAAAAGACTTGGAGGCGATTGTCCAGTTATGATTTCCCAATATGCAGGGATATCACCAAAAGGAGATTTAATAATTATTCAAAGGCTCGCTGAAAAGCTGAAAGGTACGTCTTTTCTTCACATAAACTCCACCCGAGCTGGTGGTGGAGTTGCTGAGATACTGCATAGGATGATACCAATACTTAATGACCTTAGTATAAATGCAAAATGGGAAGTAATAGAAGGGCACGAAAGATTTTTTAATATAACCAAAAAAAATCCACAATTCTCTCCAGAAGAATTTTGAGAATATTACTGAAGATATGTGGCAGTATGATTATGAAGTAAAATAAATATAAAAAATGCCGAAAGACTCAATTTAGAGGCTGATGTGGTTTTTATACACGACCCACAACCAACACAGTTGATTGAGTTCAGGGAATCGGGCAAATGGATATGGAGGTGTCATTCGGATAATGATCTCCAATAGGTCGCCTAACATTCATAAAATATGGCTAGACTTTACCACCTATGGTTGTTTTCCACAAGTGTGCCTTCAGGAATGTGTTAGGGTCTATCAGATCCACGAGATTTTATGAGGAGGATTTCAGAGGTATTATAGTAGGGGAAAAAGTTTTTTATATGCTCCAAAAAAGATTTCTATTATGGGTTATTATGGATAATAGAGATATATGGAAATACACAGCTTTCCTGTTAATAATATAGGTGACCACACCATAAAGGTAGATGCATACAGAATTTATACAGAATTTAAACAATAAGGGCTGTCCATTTCTATAGGCAGTGAGCGCTAATGGGGATTGGATCTAAAACTAGGGGAAAGTAAAGGAATTCCCTATGAGGCCATAGGAATGACTGAACAAATGAAAAAGAAGATTCTGGAAAGCTCCATACTTTTTATAAGCATTGTGAAATGGCTGTTCCTTGCAGCCTGTGTTGGGATATTGGTAGGCATATCCACCGCTTTATTTCTAAAAGCCTTAGATATAGGAATTGGCTTTGCTAAGAGACTGCCCTATTACTATCTTCTTCTCCCCATAGGCCTACTGCTAAGTACCCTTATGGTAAAGTATCTTGCTCCCCAAGCCGAAGGACATGGGACAGAGAAGGTGATTGAGGCAGTTCACAAATACTCTGGGAGGATAAATCCACTCGTAGTTCCGGTAAAGCTGGTTGCCACAATTATTACAATATCTATGGGAGGCTCGGCAGGCAAAGAAGGTCCTGCTGCCCAAATAGGTGCAGGATTGTGTTCCGTCTTTTCGGATTTATTGAATTTGGACAACAGAGATAGAAAAAAATTGGTGATATGCGGCATAAGTGCAGGGTTTGCCACTGTATTCGGAACGCCCATTGCAGGAGCAATCTTCGGCGTTGAAGTATTGTTCGTGGGCACCATGCTTTATGATGTGCTCCTGCCTTCCTTTGTGGCAGGTATTGTGGGCTATCAGGTCTCATCCTCCCTTGGCGTTACATATTTCCATAAACCACTGAAGTTTGTCCCGGTCTTCGGAAGCGACCTGTTTATAAAGATCTGTATGAGTGGGTTATTTTTCGGTCTATGCTCCTTTATTTTTATAGAGATGCTTCGCTTTTTTGAGAAAACGAGCAGACACATAAAGCTCAATAGGATTTACAAAGCCATCATAGGTGGCTTGGTTCTTGTAATCTTAGCATTTATATTCTCTGAAGACTATTTAGGTCTTGGCCTTGAGACGATTAAAAAAGCTATTGAAGGTGAGAGAGTAAATCCCTTAGCCTTTATTTTAAAGATGCTTTTCACCTCCATTACCCTCACCTTCGGAGGTAGCGGAGGTATTGTTACGCCTATATTTTTTGTGGGCTCCACAGCAGGAAGTACATTTGGCAGCCTGTTTGGTCTTGACAGATCACTATTTGCCGCTATTGGGATGGTTGGTCTTCTAGCAGGTGCGGCCAACACCCCCATTTCCGCTAGCATAATGGCTGTGGAACTTTTTGGCCCCCAAGTTGGAACCTATGCAGCCGTGGCCTGCATAATCAGTTTTCTAATGACTGGGCACAGAAGCGTTTATCCAAGTCAGATTTTAGCAATGGAAAAATCTGCATCCCTTGCCGTAGAAAAGGGCAGAGAAATGCGGGAAATAGAAGGAGTTGAGTTCCGGCCAAGACCAAAAAGTATTTCTGCAAGTATATCCAAACTTAGAAGATTTATAAAAAAATAAAACCCTTGCGGAGGCCCTTAATAAAATTTTATAGAATTCCTTAGCTCTGAAAAGTTGCTGTATTACAGGTCTTCATTATCCTAGAAGACCCTTTTATCATCTATAAAGAATGGTTCCCCTATAAGTATCTGTTCTGCTTTCAAATCCCCTTTAGCACTCTGTATGACTAAACCTTTCTCTATTCCCAGCCATCCCATCCAAAGGCAGGTATAAATAGACTTTTATCTTCAACCCCAAGAAAAGTATCAATGCCTTCCTATACGAGGAGTTTGTTATCTAGCCCTAATATTTTTTTGTGGTTTATGAAAGTCAGAATTGAATGAGCTGAGGCATCCATCGCTTTAGGCTTTCCACATCGTCAATGTCGTACCATTGGGGAAGCAGGGAGTAGGTAATCCCCTCTATTTCCGCAATCTTAATTGTATCCCTCAGTACTTGACTGCTACCCCATCTTATATTTTTAAATAGACTATCTATAGGGGCCTTTAATCCAATAAGATAATAACCACCGTCTTCTGCTGGACCTAAGACAAGCTCCCTGGTATCCAAGCGTGAAAAGGCCTCCTTTATGTAGGAAAGGGGAATATCCGGAGAGTCCGAACCTATCAGGATAACCTTTTTATAACCCTGGTTAAAAAGCCATTTAAAGGCATTTAGCATCCTTTCTCCGAGATCTTTACCCCTTTGGGGGATGTTCTGGACTGTTTTGAGGATATTCAGATTTGCTGACAAGGTACCTTTATAAAAGCCATATAGGGCTATGTTGGATAATCTTGAGACATTCTTTATAGTCTTTTGCAGCATCATATTATATATTTTAAGGGTCATCTCGTCTCCAATCTGAGCGGCAAGCCTCTTTTTTACCTTGCCCAATTGGGGTATTCTGAACATTATGCCTAATGCAGAGTTATAGTTCATTTTTATCCTGGAGGATCTTTTTTAATTTTGATTTCACGATAAGTGGCAATAGCATAGCCATACTTGCTATTAATATCCCAATTAGTAGTCCTTTTATATTTCCCTTGAGGATTAGCTCACCCATAGAAGTCCCAAATGCCACATAGGCAATACAGGCCGGAAGCATAAATACAAAAGAACTCCAGACATAATGGAAAAATGGTATTGGTGTAATGCCAAAGAGGTAATTGAGTACAGGGAAAGGAAATATTGGGACAATTCTTGCGAATGCCACCGCCTTCCAGCCGTGTTTTTCAACCAATTCCTTTAACCATTTCCCTCTAGTGTTACTAAATTTTTCTTTAATCACATCACCAACAATATATCGAGCGATTAGAAAAGACAAGGAGGCACCCATGGTAGCTCCGGTTATAGAAAATACTACCCCCCAGAAGGGCCCCCAAAGAACTCCAGCACCAAGGGTGAGGGGAAGGCTCGGTATGAATATACTTGGACCTATGGTATAAATAGCAATAAACAAGGCTGGACCAAGGTATTTATATTTTTTAATGAATTCAAGAAGGGATTCTCCTGAGATGTAGCCAATCTTCCTCAAATATGTGGCAATCATAATTGTGATGATTAATACTAAACCTAACAAAAATCTCTTGCTTTTTAATCTTTGACCCGTGGCAAGAATGAATCGGTTTAGCCACTTTCGTTTTCCTGAGACTGGCCTTTTTAAAGGCTTTACATCGGTTATTGTTTCAAGGATGTGATAGGCCTCTTTACCTTTTTTGAGAAATCTATTTTTACATCCCATGCAATAGGTTACTATTGGTTTCCCTTTGGCATCCTCTATCACCCTATGAGTAAAACTTTTGGAAAGACTTTCTGATAGGGCATGAGAGCCCCCACCAAGTCCACAACAATTTGGTTTAGTTGATTGATGGCTAATGCTAGTCATGTCGGAAATCAGACTACTTGCCCTTTGTTTTACTTCATCAAATCTAAAGGAAGGACAGGGATGGTGTAGATAGATTTCTCCAAATCGTAAAGAGGGATTAGGGTTAACTTTATCTTCAAGGACTTCAAGAATATGTACAGTTTCTATTTCGGGGTTATACAAAGAAAAAATCTTCCTACAATTAGTGCAACCGAGAATAAGCCTTTTAATTCCATATCTTTTAAGCCTCTCTTTAATTTGTTCTGATGCGGCTTTTACTGCCTCAAAGTCTCCTTGATGAAAAAGGGGGTCAAAACAGCAATCAAGAACAAGCCCAATTTTACCAAAGCCACTCTTTAACAGACTAAGAATCTTTTTTACCAACCTAGGGCTTGTCCCAGCTAATGAACAACCTGGCCAAAAGGCTATTTCGCATGACGAGTAGTAGACAAATGGAAATCTATGCCCTCTCATAGCAAAGGCACGGGATGACTGAATAAGGTTTCTAATCTTATCAGAAACATTGTTGGTCTTTATTAGCCATTGTTTTAGACTAAGTAATGCTTCGGATGGTGCCAGGCCAAAAGGGCAGAGCCTGTCACAGGCCTTGCAGTTTGCACAGAGAAACACATCCTCGGACTTAGAAGAAATAATCCTATCTGGAGGGCCAAATTTTTCTAAAAAAGGACAGGCCCTTGTACAGGCCCCGCAAGACGCACAATTCTCTAAAAAGGTGTAGAGTTCTGCAGGGGTTCCCATAGCTAAAAATATAGTCTTAATAATTTATGAGGACTTACCCCAAGGATGAAAAGCAGGGCTATTAAAACATTTCTTAGGCTGATTATAATTGGTGAAAAGGGATAACCCTTTTTTAGCCTTCTTGGAGATACAATAACTTTATAGGGCAAACCTTTAAGTTTCCCCAGTTTTCTCAATCTTAACACAAGATCCAGATCTTCAAGAAAAGGATAATCTTTGAAACCACCAATAGAATTAAAGACCTCCTTTTTTATAAACAAGGCCTGATCCCCATAGGGAAGGGAAAAAAGTTTTGCCCTAAGATTGGCCAATATCTCTACCAATCTAATGGAAATGGATTTATCATTGAACCTTAAGGTAAAGAACCCAGCTATATAATCATCAAGCTTTAACACTTCAGGAGAAATGGAGGGGTCAAACACACTATCGGCATGCAAAAATAAAAGCATTTCTCCTTTAGCAAGAGAGGCACCCCTATTCATCTGGGTGCCCCTTCCTTTTGATGATTGAATGACTTTTGCCCCATGTCTTGAGGCAATCTCGCAGGTTTGGTCAGTGCTTCCACCGTCTACTACTATAATCTCAAATGGGTTAAGTCTTTTAACGGAATCTATACACGTTCCTATGTTAGCCTCTTCATTTAATGTAGGAATTATCACTGATAATTGCACAACTATAAGTATTATCTACCCTTTTTTAATATCTCCTTGTAGGGCCAGCCAGCTATACCACCTTCAAGAATATAAAGTCTTCTTTCATCAATCCCCTTTGACTTGAGGTATTCATAGGCATTTTTTGCACCACTTCTTCCTCGGGGACAAACAATTACCACATCAGCGTTTGAGGCCTTAATCTTCTCCACAGCCTTGTTCAATCTTGCCTTTTCCTCGTCAGTCTTTACAGGAAAAGCATTTGTTTCAATAGAACCTACAAAATGGTGTTTGGCAAATTCATCTGGTGGCTGGATGTCAACAATAATCAACGGTTTTTTGCTCTCAAGCCATTGCTTAAATACCTCTGGCTTCACCATGTTTTGCGCAAAGGCAAGAGATTTTAATAGAAATACTAATAGAGTTGTTAATACAAATAGCTTTTTCATAACACCACCCCCTTTTTTTTATTTTTTAACCGATTATCCATTTCCCATAGGCTTCTTTTTTACTCCCTTGGACCTTCAACTATAATATTAAATCTTATCCTTTGAACGGATTTCCACTTGCTAAAATCCTATTTTTTTCTCTACGCATTATAAAGGACCTCTCCATTACCTTTCCTATTTAACAACAAGATCCGTTAGAAGATATTTCCTCATAATCTGATACTTTTTTGGTTGCACAACCCTGGAAAGCACCAAAATGTTTTTCAAAATTCCCTATTACAATGAAATACTCTTTAAATCTTGTTTTTGAAAGCATTAGCGCAGTATTCCCACAGACCCTTTCTGGCCTGTCTTTTTCAAAGACATGTTGGCTATCTAAGACAAAATTATCAGGAGATTCGGGAATCCCTCCCTTGTATATGGCTATATGACCATAGTCCTCGCAGGCATCCTCAAGCCCTTGAATCTTCCACAATCTGTAGGTGATGGAATAAAACTTTATATTACCGATAAGGGCTTTAATCTCTTCGTTATTTATTCTTACAGGCTTTATAGAAACAATTCTTGGATCGTAGAAACCTACCTTCTTAGCCATCCTTTCAAAGTCTCTATAGTAGAGAGCTCCACCAAGACATTCCGCATAAAGGATTGGATTGGTTCTTAATTCCGCTGGCAGACGCCTGTCTGCATAAATATCCGAGAAGTAAAACTCCCCTCCATCTTTCAAAAGGTCATATATTTTTTTTAGAATGTCCTCTTTATCTTTAATCAGGTTTATAACGCAGTTTGATATCACAAGGTCAAGGGATTTCTCTGGCAAATATTCTCTAATATTTTCCACATAGTCATGGATAAACTTTACATTTGGCTTTTGGTAGCCAAACCTCTGCATCATTTCATCCAAATATTTATTGGCGATGGCTATCTGGTTTTCTGTCATATCAATACCGTACACAAAACCATCCCCTCCAACTAGCTTGGAAAGGACATAACAATCCCTACCCGTACCACATCCTATGTCAAGGACCTTCAATCCTTTAAGCACAAGCGGAATGGGAGATCCACAACCATAATACTTCTGTTTTATCTCCTCAGGTATATAAAATAAGATGTCTCTCATATAGGATGGATGGGACTCAATACTACAGCAAACACCTGTTTTCAAATCTGTTGACCCTTTAAGTTCTGTACCATAGTATTTTTTCAGGGTAGTGTAGAAATCAAACACCTTTTTGTCTTTAAGCAACACACCTTGACAACTGCTTCCAGAGGCTGCGGTACAAGCATAACAGTGTTCTCTAAAGCTAATTTTTGGAGCAAAATTATTAAAATCTATTTCCCAAAACCTTAAATTCTCATAACCATTTATCCTTATACCAAGGGCGAGATTAAAATCACAGTCATAAACATATCCTTGGTAATCTACTGATATGAGACGTCTACACATTATATACTCAAGAGTATCAGCATTAAAATTATACT
Source organism: Caldimicrobium sp. (assembly GCA_037443245.1). Lineage (GTDB taxonomy): Bacteria > Desulfobacterota > Thermodesulfobacteria > Thermodesulfobacteriales > Thermodesulfobacteriaceae > WYEG01. Next base: position 46,239 of record JBBIOT010000004.1, on the reverse strand, counting down.
TAAGAAGCTTCAAATAATTATCGTATTGACCTTTCTCTAAAAGATATCTCTTAAATCGTCCTATTGGAACGTTTGTAATTGCAATAAGTTGATTAAAATCTATTCCATAAGTATCTTTAAGAATCTTTCTATAATTCTTTTCAATCCCATAGATATTTTCAGGAAGATAACCATCTGTAGGATTATAAACAAGGTCTAAATTGAGATCACCCTTACCATAACCAATGGAATTAAGTCTCTTAAGGACTCTGATACTTTTCTCAAAAACTCCTTCTCCTCGCTGTCTGTCTGTATCATATTTAAAACAACTTGGAAGGGATGCTATCAGCTTGACCTTATGTTTAGCAAAAAAATCAATCAAGTATGAATATTCCTTCATGTTAAGAACCGTAAGATTGGTCCTCACTGTGGTATTGATGCCACGCTTTGATAGTTTTTCAATAAACATCTTCAAATTTGGATTTAACTCCGGAGCTCCACCTGTAAATTCAACTAATTCTGGACTAAGGGAAAGGAGTTTTTGAAGAATGAGGCTTGCGGTTTCCCTATCCATATTCTTATTGCCTTCCGGAGAGGCACCAATATGGCAATGTAAACATCTTTGATTACACCTATTGCCAAGATTTATCTGAATGGTTTGAAGCCCTACTTTTCTAATCTCTTGTTTTTCCCACAAACCTTCCATTTGCTTTACTCTCTATAAGACATTTTATAGCCAAGATAGCTTTGCCAGCTCAAAAAAGAAACTTTTGCTCAAAGATTGAGCCTTTTCCCTAAAAAAAGCGCCAAATCCCATCCGTGGCTTAGACAATAAAAATCTGGTAAAAAGTGTATCCATATACCAAATAGCCGCTTTTTTTATCATTTCCATCTAATCCTATTTCATTGAGCTATTGATATGGTCAATTCCAAAAAATAAAACAAGATACCTTTATGTCAAATAGTTTTTTCTAATTAAAACAAATGTAAATTATAGAGTAAATCTATTAATAAAACTATTGAACACTTAATATGCTAAAAAACTTTAGTTAAGTAATTTTAGTGAACAAAAATTGATATTAAATAAGACTATAATAAGAAAGGATAGAAAAACTTCCAGACCAAGAAATTTAAATATAGAAATCGCGAAAAATTAAATTCTATAAAAAAATTAAATTACATATTAAGCTTACAAAAAAATTATCAACATGAGTACCGATGCGCACCCATCATCTACCGAAAATCTCCATCATTGCATCAAATTTTATATAAGGAAAGGCCTCCATTTTTAGAAAGGATTACGGAAATACTTTTTACCACCCTTTCTTGTCACTTTCAGTTACTTTTTATTATTAATTATCGTAAAACCTCACCCTGATACGTAAAATTAATTCATAAAAAGGAATCATCTCTTTAGAGGTATTTCTCTGAGGAATGGTTTTGTCCTAAGTTGATTACTAGGTTACTGTCAATTTTTTCCATTTTATGGGCATGAGTTTATATTCCAGGTAGGATTAGGTCTATACACAAAAGATTCAAATTGATTTTCTTCATGGATAGGGTACTATGTCTTTGTTCTCTGCCTTGTGGGATGTAAGCCCAGTTTTGAGGTGTTATTCCTAAAGTGAGGTTATTCATTATTCCTATTTTGGAATATACCTGAGGCCTTCTAGGCCATGAAGGAGGAACTTTTTCTTTAGACGGAGAGCCTGTCTGTAACTCAAACCAAGTAGTTCTGATGCTTTTTGAGGCTGATTGATTTTTCTTTCCCCATTTCTCAGAGATAATAACTTTTATATTCCCCGTCACAGAATAGCTTTTTCATATTCAATTCCCCAAATAATCTTCTTGGGAAGGAGCCTATCAAATAGGTGAGATCTTAAAATAGGAATTAGGGGTGGTATTTTAAAATTGTAATCACAGCCACATATTTGAAAGTTGACAATTCAAAGAAGGGGGTTAAATTTTTAAATTGTATTAAAGTTAATCTTATTCCCCTTTCAGGGTGGTTCCGCATGCCTAAAGAGATAATGTCATCAGCATTAACTTCGGAAGGAAAAGGAGTTAAAGTCCTATTTGGGGAATTTGTTAATCAGGATTATCTCTTTACTTACATAGGCCGAATTATCTATGGATCTTCTGGCCTCCAGAATGTTTATGTCTTAGAACACAAGTTTTGGGGGAAGCTCCTTTTTATCAACAACAACCTTCAATTTACTTCTAGGGATGAGTTTATCTATCATGAGGCCTTAGTCCATATTCCCTTCCAATCGGCCCCTGAGGGATTTATTAGAAGAGCTCTCATTTGTGGAGGAGGAGATTTCGGGTGTGCGCGAGAGCTTTTAAAGTATAATCAAGTGGAAGAAGTAGTGATAGTGGACATTGACCCAGCTATTCCAAAAATTGTGGAAGAATATTTCCCGGAGCTTTTGCCCTCCGATCCTAAGGATAAGCGCTTAAAATTTATCACCGCCGATGCCTATGAAACAGTAGCTACCTTTTTAAAGGAAGGTAAAACCTTTGATTTGGTAGTCATAGATTCTACCGATCCAGACCTTGGGGAGGAAGAAAAAATCCAAGAACTTTCCCATGCTCTTTTTGGGAAAAATTTTCATTCCATGCTCAAGAAAATTTGTCCGGAAGGTATTATAGTTCAGCAATGCGGGACTCCTTTTACCATGAAAAACATCTTAGTTAAAACTTATAAAACCTTTCAAGAGATTTATGGTCCTAAGGAGGTCTACGTGTATCGTGCCAATATCCCTTCTTTTGGAAGCGATAACGCTTTTCTCATGCGTTGCCCCTTTAAAAATCCTGAGCTTCCTAAAGGTCTCCCACCAAGCGATGTTTATTACTATACTCTCCAGGTCCACCAGGCAAGTTTTGCCCTGCCCAAATTCTGGCTTGAAGCCTTAGAAGAGGAAGCCTAAAGTCTTGATGGAAGATAGGGCTTTCTCTTTTTTTGATCTAGTTAAAGTACGAAGAAGCGTAAGAAGATATAAAAAAGAGGTCCCCGCCAAAGAGCTTATTTATAAGATCCTTGATACAGCCATCTGGGCCCCCTCGGGGCTAAATAATCAACCCTGGCGGTTTGTTCTCGTATGGTCGGAAGAAATCAAAGATAGGCTAGCCCAACTCACCAAGTATGGTGGGATCGTAAAGTCCGCTCCAGTTTTGATTGTGGTCCTTTTGGATAAAAAGAGGATGTACCATCAAATCAAGGACCATCAATCGGCCGGGGCTTTGATCCAAAACATTCTCCTTTTAGCCACCGCTTCTGGACTTGGAACCTGCTGGCTGGGAGAAATTTTAAATCGGGAAGAGGAAGTAAAATTAGCCCTCGGGTTAACACCCCAAGCCTATGAACTTTGTGCGGTTATTAGTTTAGGCTATCCTGACGATCACTCAAAAAGGTCTGGAAGAAACCCGCTTTCCACTTTTATCCTCAAAGAATTGTAGTTATATTTATAAAAAATACTATTCAGGAGGAAAGGATGAAATTCCAAGGCTTAAAAAAACTAACCTTGATTAGTCTTTTTCTTTTGGCTTCTTGTAAAGCTGCTTCTACTAATGAAGCATGTCCGAAGGTGGAGGAGGTCCAAAAAATCTTTGATAATCTTCAAAAGGGTTTGACGGTGGAAAAAGTTGAACCTTCCTCAATTAATAATCTCTGCTCAGTAATCATCAAACTTGGTGAAAGGGAAAAAGGGCTGGTTTATCTTGATACTAAAGGAAAGTATTTTGTTAGCGGAAATATTATAGAAATTGCTAGCAAAAGGAACCTAACGCAAGAAAAGTTACAAGCTTTAAACCGTATAGTTTTAAATGCTCAGGAGTTAGCTACCTTAGAAAGGCTTGTGGCTTTTGTTCATGGCAATGCTAAAAAATATGTCTATTATATTACTGATCCAGATTGTCCCTTTTGCAAAAGGGCTGAAGAGGTCTTAGATGAACTTGTTAAAGCCAGAAAGTTAAGCGTAAAGGTACTCTTTTTCCCTTTGGAGAAAATTCATCCTGAGGCTAAAGCTAAGGCCATTTCTATAATTTGTGATAAAAAGGGCTTTGAGGAATTAAAAAGAGGTTATAAAAGTAATAATCAATGTGAAGAAGGAAAAAAGCTTGTAGAAAAATCGCAAAACTTTATCTTGAGCTTAGGCGTAAGAGGGACCCCTACTTTTGTCTTCCCTGATGGCGAGACAAAATCAGGGGTCTTACCTAAGGAGGTCTTTTTACAAAAATTAGGAATTTAAACTTTTAATGTTATCCGTCAAGGAAGGGGAATTTTTACTTCATTTAGCCCGAAAAACTTTAGAGTCCTATTTTCAAAAGAAAGATTTTAAGTTAACCTCTCCTCCTCCAGACTTGGCAAATCTTTACCAGAAACATGGGGCCTTCGTTACCTTAAAAAAAGGGGACCTTTTACGAGGCTGTATCGGAAGTTTAGAAGGGGATAAACCTCTTTACCAACTTATTCCTGAGCTTGCTTTAGCCTCAGCCTTTAAAGATCCAAGATTCTCGCCCCTCAGGGAGGAAGAGTTACCGGAGATAACTATAGAAATTTCCATCCTTAGTCCCTTAAAGCCTGCCCAACCATGGGAAGTAGAAGTAGGAAAACACGGCATCTACCTTGTAAAGGGCCTTAATAAGGGAGTCCTTTTACCTCAAGTGGCTACGGAACATAACCTTGATCGGGAGACCTTCCTTCGCTATGGCTGTCTAAAGGCTGGATTATCTGAAGATTGTTATCAAGACCCAAAGGTTAAGTTATATATCTTTACCTGTCAAATCTTTGACGAAGCCCACTTAGAAACTTGTAAAACGTTAAAATTGTTTTAAAATGGGCCTATGCAAGAAACTCCCCAAGAAAAATGGGCCAAGCTTGAAAGAGCAAGAAAACTCTTCGGTTTACCCATTAAAACTACCAGGAAAGAGATAATTGAACGCTATCATGAATTGGCCAAAAAGTACCATCCCGATCATGGAGGGGATCCGGAAAAGATGAAAGAGTTAAACTCAGCCTATGAACTCTTAATTAATTATTGTGATAATTTCCCCATTGAATTCAAGCCTTTAGATAATCCTTTTGACCCTACGGAATGGTGGTTCCAACACTTTGGAGAAGATCCCGTATGGGGAAAATTTAATCAAGAAGAAAAAGGGAGCTAAAGATGCTTATTGTGCAAAAGTATGGAGGGACCTCGGTTGCTAATTTAGAAAGAATTAGAAAGGTTGCCGAAAGAGTAATTGAAGCCAAGCAAGCTGGCCACGATGTAGTAGTGGTTGTTTCGGCAATGGCTGGAGAAACGGATAGATTATTAAATTTAGCCCGTTCCATCACTGAGGCTCCTCCATTGAGAGAACTTGATATGCTTGTCTCCACTGGCGAGCAGATTACTTCTTCTCTTTTAGCTATAACTTTACATGCCATGGGGTATAAGGCGAGAGCCTTTTTGGGATACCAAATTCCTATTTATACATCCAACCTTTTTACTAAAGCCCGGATCAAAGAAATTAGGGTTGAGAAAATAAGGACAGCCCTTAATCAAGGGGAAATAGTGGTGGTGGCTGGTTTTCAAGGGGTAACTGAAGAAGGGGACATTACCACCTTAGGTAGGGGTGGATCGGATACCACCGCCGTAGCCTTAGCGGCAGCACTCAAGGCAGACCTTTGTGAAATTTATACTGATGTGGAAGGGGTTTATACGGCCGATCCTCGGATTGTCCCTCAAGCCCGAAAACTTCCGAAGGTGTCCTATGAGGAGATGTTAGAAATGGCCAGCTCAGGAGCTAAAGTTTTAGAGATGCGTTCCGTTGAGCTGGCTATGATTTATAAAGTTCCTTTAGTAGTGCGTTCCAGTTTCAATCATACTGAAGGAACGCTTATTACTGAGGAGGATGAAGAGATGGAAAAAGTTTTAGTCTCGGGTCTTACCTATAATCGCAACGAGGCAAGGATTAGTCTTTATGGTGTTCCAGATGTACCTGGGGTAGCTGCCAAAATCTTTGGACCCATTGGGGCGGCAGGGATTGTGGTAGATATGATCATCCAAACCGGACGCCCCGACGGAAAAGCGGACCTTACCTTCACCGTCCCCCGTACAGATTTTAAGCAAGCTTTAGAAATAGTTAATAAGATTGCTCAAGAGTTAAAGGCTGAACGAGTGGAAGGAGATGATAGGATTGCCAAAGTTTCCATCATTGGAGCAGGCATGCGAACTCATTCCGGAGTGGCAACCAAAATGTTTGAAACCTTAGCTAAGCACGGGATAAATATTATGATGATTTCTACCTCGGAAATAAAAATTTCTTGTGTTATAGATGAAAAATATACAGAATTAGCCGTCAGGGCTCTTCATGAGGCCTTTCAACTTGAAGGTGAAGTTAGGGAGGAACAAAAATAATGAAAAAAATAGAAATCTATGATACCACTCTTAGAGATGGGGCCCAAGCTGAAGAGGTTAATTTTTCGGTTGAAGATAAGATTAGAATTGCCCTAAAGCTTGATGAATTTAAGATTGACTACATTGAAGGGGGGTGGCCTGGGTCCAACCCTAAGGATTATCAGTTCTTCAAGGAGATCAAGAATTATCAATTAAAACACGCTAAGATTGTAGCCTTCGGAAGTACCCATCATCCTAAGAAGACCCCTGAAAGCGACGAAATTTTCCAAAGTTTACTTCACGTTGGGGTAGAGGCAGCGACCATTTTTGGTAAAACCTGGACCATTCATGTCAAAACAGCCTTAAACACTACCTTAGAGCATAATTTAGAAATCATTGCCAATTCGGTAGCCTATCTTAAGAAAAAAATTCCCCTGGTTTTTTACGATGCGGAGCATTTTTTTGACGGATTTAAAGAGGATCCTGACTACGCCGTAGAAACGATCAAAAGAGCTTGGCAAGCAGGTGCGGACTGTATAGTGTTATGCGATACTAATGGTGGCACCCTTCCATATGAAGTAGAAAGCATTATTAAGGAGGTAAAAAAACGTCTTGGTAAGGAGATCCCTCTAGGTATTCATGCGCATAATGATAGTGAATGTGCGGTGGCCAATTCCCTTCTTGCGGTAACCTTAGGAGCCAAACAAGTCCAAGGGACCATTAATGGCATTGGCGAAAGATGTGGAAATGCTAATCTTTGTTCTATTATCCCCAATCTTCTCTTAAAGATGAACTATGAGCTTTCCTGTAAGTCTACCTTACACAAGCTAACTGAGGTCTCGCGCTTTGTCTTTGAAATTGCTAATCTCCCTCATCCGAGCAAACTTCCTTATGTGGGGAGATCCGCCTTTGCTCATAAAGGCGGAGTCCATGTTTCAGCAGTCCTTAAACAACCCAGAACTTATGAACATATTGACCCAGCCTTAGTAGGAAATGAACGAAGAGTACTGGTGAGCGACCTTTCAGGGAAAAGTAATATCATCTATAAAGCTAAAGAATTAGGAATTGAACTTGAACCTGATAATCCTTTAGTGCCGAAGATTGTGGAAGAAATTAAAAAACTTGAGGCCGAAGGTTATGAATTTGAGGCTGCGGAGGCCTCTTTGGAGCTTCTCATTTATAAACTTTTAGGGGAGCCTAAGCAATATTTTGAACTTCTAAGCTACCGCGTATTGGATGTTCATGACAATCGTTCCATGAAAGCTGAAGCTACAGTAATCGTGAGAGTTCCTCCAGGGGTGGGAGAAGTAGAGCACACTGCCGCTTTGGGAAACGGACCGGTGAATGCCCTTGATAATGCCCTTCGCAAGGCTTTAGTCCGTTTTTATCCCCAAATTAAAGAAATGGAGCTTGAAGATTATAAAGTACGTGTCTTACCAGGGCTTCCTGGTACATCCTCTAAGGTTAGAGTATTTATTCTTTCTAAGAGTAAAGGAAGAAAATGGGGTACCTTAGGAGTCTCCACGGATATTTTAGAAGCCAGCTGTAAGGCCTTGGTTGATTCTTACACTTATAAACTCTTTCTTGATAAAAAATTAAAAGGAGTTCAGAGTTGAAGCCCCTTAGGATATCCTTTGCTGGTAAAGGTGGAACGGGAAAAAGCACTCTCTCGGCCCTCCTCATTGCCTACTTAGTAGAAAAGGGTCTTAAGCCTATCCTTGCCGTTGATGCAGATCCGAACGCTAACCTAAATGAACTCTTAGGGGAAGAGGTTTTGATAACCCTAGGAGAAATTAAGGAGGAATTACGTAAAAGTGTACCTGATTCCATGGCCAGGTACGACTACGTGGAAATGAGGCTTCACCAAGCGATAATAGAAGGAAATGGATTTGACCTAATTGTGATGGGTCAGCCGGAAGGTCCAGGTTGTTATTGCGCGGCCCATTCCTTTCTTTCTCAAGCCATTGATAAGCTAATGAAATCTTATCGGTATTTAGTAATTGATAACGAGGCAGGGATGGAACATCTTTCTCGGCTCAATCTTTTAGAAATGGAACATCTCATAGTAGTTTCTGATGCCAGCATGCGGGGGATTATGACTGCTGGTCGTATAGCGGACCTTCTCAAAGGTCTAAATGTTAATGTGGAAAACCTTTGGCTTATTGTTAACCGTTGCCCTGCTCCTGAACCTCCTGAATTAATAGCCTATGCCGAAGAGGTCGCTCAAAAGCATGGGCTTAACCTTTTAGCTTTCTTGCCCGAAGATCCTCAGGTCTTAAAATATGAAGTGACAAGAACACCTGTCTTCTCTTGGCAGAATTCTATCCTAAAAGAAAAAGCCTTTGCCACTTGGGACAAGCTAAAACTTTCATGAAATTAAAATTTTATAACTCCCTATCCCGAAAGGTTGAAGAATTCGTTCCGTTAAACCCTCCCGAAGTTAGAATGTATGTCTGCGGAATTACGGCGTATGATTCCAGCCATCTTGGACATGCCCGCTCAGCCATCATTTTTGACGTGATTTATAGACTACTTACTTACTTAGGATATAAAGTCCTCTATGTAAGAAATATCACGGATGTAGACGATAAAATTATCAAGCGTAGCCAAGCAGAAAAGGTATCCTGGAAGGAAATTGCCGAGAGATACACCAAAGAATATCAAGAAGAGATGGCAAGGCTCAAAGTACTAAAGCCAGCCTTTGAACCACGCGCCAGCGATCACATTCCTGAAATCATTCGACTCATTGAAATTTTGCTTGCTAAGGGCTTCGCCTATCTCAGCAATGGGGATGTATACTTTGCGGTGGAAAAATTTCCCACCTATGGGAAGCTCTCAGGGAGAAAAATTGACGAACTAATAGCCGGAGCCAGGGTTGACCCATCGGAAAAGAAAAGATTTCCTTTAGATTTTGCCCTGTGGAAAAGTGCTAAACCCGGGGAACCTTGGTGGGAAAGTCCTTGGGGTAAGGGTAGACCAGGCTGGCACATTGAATGCTCAGCCATGAGCCAGAAATATTTAGGGGAGACCCTTGATATTCATGGCGGAGGAATGGATCTAAAATTTCCCCACCATGAAAATGAAATTGCCCAAAGTGAGGCCGCAACTGGCAAACCCTTTGTTCGTTTTTTCCTTCACCATGGGCTTATTACTGTGGCGGGAGAAAAAATGAGTAAAAGCCTTGGTAACTTTGTTACCACTGCCCATCTTTTACAAAACTATCACCCTGAGGTCATAAGATGCTTTGTCCTTTCCCAGCATTATTCCTCACCTTTAGACTATACGGATAAATCTTTAAAGGACACGGAGAAAGCCCTTTATCATCTTTACGAAACCCTATATCTTATTAAAACCTTTTCTACTGAAAGATTAGACAGCCATTATCCTCAAGTAAAGGAAGTGGAAGAAAATTTTACCGTTTTTAAAAACAAATTTTTGGAGGCCCTTCTGGAAGACTTAAACACCGCATTGGCCCTGGGCTATCTTTTTCAGTTGGAAAATAAACTCCACGAAGTAATCACCAAAGGAGCCAAAAAACTCTCGCAAGAAGACGCTTATCGTTTAAAGAAAATTGTAACCCAACTTCAAAAGTTGGTAGGGAGACTCTTAGGCATAGCCGAAGAGGATCCGGTAGAATTTTGGCTGGCAGAAAGAAAAAGAAAACTTTCCCAACAAAATTTAGAATTAGCCTATGTGGAAGAGCTAATCCAAAGGAGAAATCTTGCCCGACAAGGCAAAGATTATGCCTTAGCTGATCGTCTGCGGGAGAAGCTAACGGCCCATCGGATTGTTCTCAAGGATTATCCGCAAGGCACCTTTTGGTATGTTGAATAATGCTTTAAGGATCTTATGAATTGGTTTGATTTCCTAAGTCTATCTGTCTTAACCTACTTTGTGATTAGAGGCCTTTTTCGGGGCCTTCTTAGGGCTCTTTTCCCCTTAGTAGGAATGATCGTAGCCTTTCTATATTCTGGATGGTTTTCCTTAAAACTACAACCCCAAGTGGGAAAATTTATTCACCATCCTAAAGGGATTTTTTTTCTCAGCTATATTTTAGCTTTTATCATCATTTATTTTACTTTTGTTTTGATGGGTTTTTTGATTTTTAAAATTCTCAAGGGTTTGAATTTAAGTCTTGCCGACCGGGTTTTGGGCGCTATGCTTGGGTTTATCAAAGGGCTTCTTTTTATCACTTTTATTTATTTACTTTTAATTCTAACCATGCCTACTGAGAAAGGCCAAATAGAGAGGGCTTTTACTTATCCCTTAGTAAGAACCACCTTAATTTGGACCAAAATGCTTTTTCCTAAAGATTGGATAGAATTCATTCAAAAAACAAGAAAACTGCAAGAAATCCCCCGGGAATTAATACCCTAATGAAATTTTTTTATAGGGTTCCTTTAAGAGAAAAAATAAGTTTTTCCGCAGGGTTGATAGCCCTTTTAAAGGCATGGGCAAAGGCTTTGAACATACTCTCAGCTATATGATGAGCGTTTTTTCCATACAGATTGCGAAGATGCAGGGTAAAATGGGCATTATTTACTAATGCTCGGAAGAATTCCTCCAAGAGCTGGAGATCAAAATTAATTAGGTAGGGGACAGGAAAGGTAACCTCATACTGTAAATAAGGTCTTCTTACCAAATCAACCACAGCCTGGCTTAAGGCTTCATCCATAGGGATAGTAGCCTCGCCAAAGCGAGCAATCTCTTTTCTATCCCCTAAGGCTTCGTCTAAAGCCATCCCGAGGACAATTCCAACATCTTCTACCGTATGATGCTGATCCACCTCTAAATCTCCCTCTGCTTTTAGCTCCCAAAGGATCCCTGAGTGGAAACTAAAGGTTTCCAGAAGATGGTCAAAAAACCCTATTCCCGTTTGCACATGGGTACCTTCTAAGTATTCACCCCGAAGATCAAGCACCAATTCTATCCTCGTTTCTTTTGTTTCCCAAACCTTTGAAATTAATGCCATTTTAAAAAATCCTAAACCTTAAAACGATCCGCTACAGCCTTGAGCTCCCTTACCACTTCTTCTAAAGATTGAGCGATTTGGGTATTCTCTTCGGCCATAGATTTTAATCTATCCACCGCCTTTACCAACTCTTCAATGGTTTCCCCTATTTCTCCGGTTGAACGTGAGCTATCCTGAAGATGGCTGTTCATCTCTCCTATGGTAATAGTTTGCTCCTCAGTGGCACTAGCAATGACGTTAGCGGCATCATTAATCTGGGTTACGCCTTCTTTGATAGAATCAATAGCGGAGATTGTCTCCTTCACATTTTCTTGAATGGTAAGGATCATATCTTCAATGGTTTTTGTTGCCTGTTGGGTTTGGCGAGCAAGTTCTTTAACCTCATTAGCTACCACCGCAAACCCTTTGCCTGCTTCCCCAGCCCTTGCAGCCTCAATAGAAGCATTCAAGGCAAGAAGATTGGTAGCCTCGGCAATGTTATTAATAAGGGTAATAATCTCTCCAATCTTTTGGCTGTTCTCCATAAGCTTTTCTACAATTTGATGGGCAAGCTCGGTTCTCTCTTTTGCCTCCTTAGTCATTTCGGTAGTCTTGAAAACACTCTTGGTGATCTCTTGAATAGCTAAGTTCATTTGTTCAAAAGAATGGGCTACTTCCGACAAACTGGTATTAATTTCCACGATCTTTTGATTAACCACTTCCGTGACCACTGCTAAATTGTTGGCTGACCCGTCCACCTCCTTTGATTTGTCCTTAATGTTCAAGGTAATAGGAAAAACTTTATTGATGGCCTCAAGCAAGGTATTAATTAAGTTTACTAAACCTTGCCTCATTCCTTCAAGCGCAGAAATAAGTTCACCTACTTCATCCTTTTTATCGTAGAGAAATCTGATAGATAAATTACCTGCCGAAAGCTCCTTAGCTACCGCAATAGCATCATTTAAAGGCTTTTGCAAATTCTGAGTCATAAACCTTTTGGTAATGGCTAAGGCAATTAAAATCAAAGTAAAAGTAAGTAAAGCAGAAACACCTAAGACTAAATAAAGCCTATTTAAATGGGTATCAAGGAAATAGATAATTTCAAAGGCTCCATGAATCTCTCCAGCCTTCCAACCCTCCATGGGTCCACCAGTCAAATCCTTTCCTTCTTTATTCCCCCAAAGTTCATAAGATTTTGCTGGATCTCCATGGCAGATAAGACAATCTTCCGTTAATATAACAGGTCTAAATACCCGTAGGGCCTTTCTTTCCTTACCTGTAACCGGATCTTTATATTTATCCTCCACAAAGTAAGTCCCTTTTATCTTTCCCTCTTGATAAAGCTGAAGTACCTTCTTTTCTAAAGGATCAGGACTGTTAACCGGGTTGCGGGGATACTCTTTGGGGGCGCGAAAGATATATCCTCCCTCCTTTTCCCCAATCTTTAGAGTTACCATAGATTGCACGACTGGCACAATATTTAAAAAATCTGAGATTACCTTTTTATAAGTGGCCTCATCTCCTTTGGCCTTAGCCTCTAAAGCTTTTTCTTTAAGAGATTTTATGGTTTCTGTAAAAATTCCAGTTTCATGGATCCTTCCAAAATTTTTCCGCACATTTTCCCCTTGAATTAAAAGCCCTTCAGCCCCAATTACTAGCGTCTTTTTAAATTGATGATAGGTATTGATACTTAGAATAGCAAAGGTAACCAAAGAAACAATCACTATCATGATCACAATTATAAGAAGTAGCCTTGCAGAAATGGATTGAAACCTCATAAGTTATTCCTCCAAAAAACTTTTTTAAAATTTTTATTACAGCCATCTTTCAATTTCAAACTAATGATGTGATTAAAGTTAGTAAAAATCTTTTTTTTGTCAAGGAAAAAAATTAAACAAATTTAAAGCTTCTTTAGAGCTTATTTAGAATTTTTTAAAGATAATATAGATTATTCTTGCTTCAGCTGAAAATTGTAGGTTAAGTAAGGTCAAAACTAAAAAAACCCCTATCCCTGAGGGGATAGGGGCACCAATAATCCAAAGGTAAAAAGCTAAATTACTGGCCCTTCTTTTCTTCCTTCTTTTCTTCCTTCATTTCTTCCTTTTTGGTTGCCTTCTTAGCTTTCTTCTTAGTAGCCTTCTTTTCAGCCTTCTGTTCAGCCTTTTGTTCGGCAGCAGGGGCTCCGGCTTGGCCTTGATCACCCTTTTCAGCCGCCGCCATTACCGGGCTAACAGCTAAACCAAGAGCAACTAATAATCCTAAAAGCTTCTTCATGACTACACCTCCTCCTTTTAAAATTTTTTCTAATAATAAATGCAAAAGTCATACCAAAAAGTCCTATCCAAAATATTATTAAAACCTTAAATGTCTAAAATAAACTCGACAAAATTGTTTTATCCCTTCGGTCAAAAATGATGAAATCCTATAGGATGAAAAATTCGTAAGGACGGGTAAAATTTTTTTATAAATGGTTACTATCTTTTCCTCCAGAAAGAGGCTTTTCTATTTATTTTATCTGGCCCTAGTAGTCTTTCTTGGAATCTCCATATATTCATACCATCCCTTGGACCCTGGCTTTGGAGTGGTTGGGGCTAAAGAAGTGAATAATTTAGCAGGCCTTGTTGGAGCCTATTTATCCTCTCTCTTTTTTATACTCTTTGGCTTTTCAGCCCTCCTCCTTCCCCCCTTTTTAATATTGGCCTTTCTCTTAAGGTTATTTAACTTCCATCTCTTAAAAATTTTTTTTCTCTCTTTTCTTTTTTTCCTTTCTCTCACCCTATCCCTGGGCTATCTTTTTAGAATAGCTAACTTGGAATCCTTCCTACTTTTTGACAGATTCCCCCTTAATTGCGGGATCTTGAGTGGGATATTAGATTTTTGTCTTTCCGCCATAGGTGTTCCGGGCCTTTTTCTGTTGATTATTATCCTCCTTGCGGTAGGATGCTATCTTTTTTATGCAAAGATCAAACCTGTATCTAAAAAAGAAAAAAAGAATGACCTAAAAGAAAGAACTTCTGATTTAACCTCCCTTAATATTTCCGACATTAATATTTCTGAGGATAAAAAAGTCGATTTACCAGAAACAGAAAAAATAAAAACAAGCCGAACCTTTTCAAAAAAGAAAAGGGAAGAAAAGAAGAGCCAAGAGGAGGAAGGAAGAGAAATTACCTTGCCTCCGCCCCTTGATTTACTTGAAGATCCCAGGGGAATTAGTCCAAAGGTTAGAGGAGAAGAACTTAGGGAAAGGGCCCTTTTACTACTTGCCAAACTTCGGGAATTTGGGGTTGACGGAGAGGTAGTCCATATCAACCCTGGCCCAGTAATTACTGTCTTTGAATTTAAGCCCGCCCCTGGGATTAAGCTTAGTCGAATTATGAGCTTGGTAGATGATTTAGCCTTAGGACTTTCCGCCAAAAGTGTGCGCATTGTAGCCCCCATCCCTGGGAAAAATGTTATCGGAATAGAGATTTCTAATCCCCTACGGGAATGGGTTTATTTAAAAGAGATCCTTCAGAGCGAAGCCTTTCAAAAACAAAAATCGCCCCTTACTATTGCTCTGGGGAAGGATATTTCTGGAAATCCGGTGTGTGATGATTTACGCAAAATGCCCCATCTTTTGATTGCAGGTAGCACTGGCTCTGGAAAAAGCATCTTCTTACATTGTGTAATCCTAAGTCTTATCTACAAAACAACTCCAGATCAAGTTAGGTTTTTAATGATAGATCCTAAAAGGATAGAGCTGTCTATCTATGAAAATATTCCTTATTTAGTTCATCCGGTAGTGTTAGAACCAAAGCTTGCCACGCAAGCCTTACGTTGGGCGGTCCAAGAAATGGAAAGAAGATACACCCTTTTTGAAGAAAGCTCGGTCAGGAATTTAGAAATTTACAATCAGCAATTCCCTGAAAAATTACCCTATCTGGTAATCATCATTGATGAACTGGCGGACCTTATGGTGGTCTCCTCTAAGGAAGTGGAAACCCTTCTAACCAGACTGGCTCAAATGGCAAGGGCAGCGGGCATTCATCTCTTGGTAGCTACCCAAAGGCCTTCAGTAGATGTTATAACTGGGTTAATTAAGGCCAACTTTCCCGCTCGTATATCCTTTCAGGTCACCTCCAAGGTGGATTCCAGAACTATCCTTGACATTCAAGGAGCCGAAAGGCTCCTTGGGGCAGGGGATATGCTCTTTCTTCCTCCTGGGTCCTCCCATCTACAAAGAATTCATGCCCCCTATGTCTCGGATGAAGAAGTAAAAAGGGTGGTGGAGTACCTAAAAAAGGCTAAACCACCTCAATATCTTGCGGACTTAAACGAAGTTTTAGTAGAAGAGGAAGAAGACACTTTAAAAGAAGACCTTGATGAAGAGGAAGCCCTTTATCAAGAGGCGTTGAAGATAGCCTATCAGTATGGTAAGATTTCAACATCCATGCTTCAGCGGAGGCTAAGGATTGGTTATAACCGTGCGGCTAGGCTGGTGGAGAGGATGGAAAGAGAAGGGATTGTGGGTCCGAGCGATGGGGTTCGCCCTCGCCCTGTTCTTTCTCCTCGCAAACCCCTGGTTTAGCTTTGCCCAATCTATCAATCAAGTTTTAGATCTTGTCCAAAACTTTTATGAAAACATTTCTACCATTCGTGGCGAATTTGTTCAGGAAACCCTTTTCCCAAATCAGAAAAAAGAGTTCCAAGAGGGACGATTTTGGATTAAAAAACCTGGGCTCTTTCGTTGGGAATATTTGCACCCAGAAAAATTCCTCATCATCTCTGACGGAACCAAGCTTTATGTTTACTATCCAGAGGAAAAAAGGGCCTACGTCTATCCCACAGGCAAAGTTATCTCTTCCCAACTTGCCCTTGGATTTATGAGTGGAAGGGGTGATATTAGAAAGGACCTTAAAGTGGAGTCCTATCAAGTGCTCTCCGGTGGTTTATGGGAAATAAGCTTTCTCCCCCTTGCACAGGAGAATCAGATTGAGAAAATAAACTTAATCGTGGATCTTGCTACAGGTGAAGTAAAAAGGTTTTCCATCTGGCATCAAAGCGGAGAAAAACTTATAATTACTTTTAAAAAAGTGGAATATAATCAAAATACCCCAGATAAAATTTTTAGATTTAACCCTCCTAAGGATGTTAAAATAAATTAAAAGGAGGCTTGCCTATGATAAGGCTTTACAAATTTTTAGTTAGCCTTTTAGTCTTTGTTTTCCTATCCACCACTCTAACTTCTTGTGTAGAACTTCAGCAGAAAACTAAGGAAGGAGCCACGATCGGAGCTATTACTGGTGGGGCTTTGGGAGCCCTTTTAGATAAGAATAACCGTTGGCGGGGTGCGGTCTTAGGAGCGGCAATTGGAGCTCTTATTGGAGGGACTGCAGCTACCATTATGGACCGAGCGGCCCATGAAGCAGCTACCACTAAAAAACCCGTGGAATACGTAAGCGAAGATCGGGTCCAAAAGGTGTATGCTAAACCCCTCAAATCCGAAAAGAATTGTGAATGGGTCAATGTCCAGTATTATGAATACGGAAAATTAGTAAAAGAAGAAAAGAAATTGATTTGCCCCCAAAAATAAAATTTATTTTATCTTAAATTTTGTAACGCTATAACGATTTGGCTTGCCGCTTTTTTAAGGTTTTCCTCAGAAGTAGCAAAAGAGAATCGGAGACAATTATCATCCCCAAAGGCTACCCCTGGAACTAAAGCTACCTTAGCCTCTTCAAGGAGATAGTTGGCCATTTCTACCGAATTCTTTATCTCCTTTCCTTCTTTGGTTTTTCTTCCATAGTAAGCAGAAAAGTCCGCAAAGACATAAAAGGCCCCTTGAGGTTCATGAAATTTAAGTCCCGAAATTGCCATTAAGGCTTTGGTGAGAATTTGGGCGCGTTCCGCAAAGGCCTTTACCATTTGTGTCACTATATCCTGAGGACCAAGAAGGGCAGCTTCAGCACCTTTCTGGGCAAAGGACGTAGCATGGGAAGTACTTTGCCCCTGAAGGTTAGCACAGGCCTTTATTACATCTTTCGGTCCTATGGCCCAACCAATCCTCCATCCTGTCATGGCATAAGTCTTGGAAACACCGTTGACCATAAAAACTTGATCTCTCAGATGTGGAGCAAAGCTAAGGATATTCTCCGGTTTTTGCCCATCAAAACGTAGGCGATCATAAATATCATCACTAATCACCCACAAGCCCTTTTCTTTAACAAGTTCAGCTACTCCAACATAAAAATCCTTAGTATAAATGAGACCAGTAGGATTTGAGGGGCTGTTAAGAATAATCCCTTTGGTCTTGGTGGTAATTGTCCTGGCTAAATCATCCAAAGATGGTTGAAACCGAGAATTAAAATCAGATGGGACAACCTTAGGAATACCTCCAGCAATTTCAACCATGGGAGGGTAAGAAACCCAATAGGGAGCAAGGATAATCACTTCATCACCGGGATTGACTAAAGCTAAAAGAAGATTAAAAATAGCCTGCTTTGCTCCAGAACAAACAATTACCTCTTCCACAGAATAGGTCAATCCATAATCTCTTTCAACTTGAGCACATATGGCCTTACGCAAACTTATTATTCCGGGCGTAGCCACGTATTTGGTAAACCCTGTTCGCAGGGCAGACATACAGGCTTCTTTAATGTGTTCGGGTGTATCAAAATCCGGTTCCCCAGCGGAAAGATTAAGAATAGGGAATCCCTCTTCCAACAAAGACTTAGCCTTGGCATCAACCGCAAGGGTAGCTGAAGGTTTTAACAGCTTAACCCTTTCGGAAAGTTGAACCATTCTCTCCTCCAAGGTTTTTAGTTCTATTGAATTTAATCTTATTGAATTTAATCTTATAAATTTTTACGTCAAGAGAAAAGGTAACAAAAGATGAGTGAGCCATTTAACTTCCCGAAAAAAAACTTAATAATCCTGTGGAATTTAAGACCTAGCTTTAAAGATTGGGCTAAATTCGTTTAGGTCATAATCTAAAAATTAAATTAAAATCCCAATTCTACTTTTCCCTTTGGAAAACTAGCAAAAACTTCTACCTTTTCATATTCTATGTTTTTCAGCATAAGTCCATAAGGAGGTGCAGGAGGTGGGGCTAAGCTCCTATCTTTAGCTTCCAATATATTCTTAAAATCTAAGGGTGTTAGCTTACCTCTTCCTACCTCTATCAAGGCCCCAACTATATTTCTTACCATGTAGCGCATAAAACCCCGGCCGGTTATCTCAAATTCCAGGAGATGTTTTGCCCTCCTTGACCATCGCAAATTAGCCGAAAAGATGGTACGGACTGTAGTTTTTATATCACTTCCTGCCTTGCGGAAGCTAGCAAAATCATGGGTCCCAATAATATAGATTAAGCATTCTCGCATCTTCTCTACGTTAAGCTTTTCCTTAACGTGAAAGGAAAAGAGGCGCCATAGGGGATGGCGTACTGTTGAATTATAAATGTAGTAGACATAGGTTTTTTTTAGGGCTGATTTTTGGGCATGAAATTTTAGGGAAACATCCTCTACTTTATAAACGGATATATCCTTAGGTAGAAGCCCATTTAAAGCACGATAGATCACTTCCACCGATTTATCAGAGGTGGTAAAAAAATTAGCCACTTGACAAAGGGCATGCACTCCTGCATCGGTCCTTCCTGCACCCTTTAATTTTACCTTATGCCCCAAAATCTTAGTAAGAATTTCTTCTAAAATACCTTGAATGGTTGGTCCTTTGGGTTGTACCTGCCAGCCAAGATAGTGTGTTCCATCATAGGCTAAAAAAAGTCTAATATTCCGGATCCTTGGTTCTACTTGGAGTGAAGAATCAGCCATATTTAGAACTTAAACAAAGAAGGGACTAAAAGTTAAACCCATTTCTTCGGGTAGGCCAAACATTAGATTTAAATTTTGAATGGCCTGCCCACTTGCCCCTTTGAGCAAATTATCAAGGGCGGCAATGATAATCCCCATCCCACGGCCTTTATCCTCAAAAAGCCCAATCTCACAAGAATTGGTCCCCCTAACCTGGGCTAATCTTGGGATAGTACCTAAAGGCAAAACCTTAACGAAATAACTTTCCTTATAGAAATTGGTTAGATATTGATGAACCCTATCTAAAGGGACCCGATAACGCACGTAAATTGTAGAAATTATCCCTCTATTGAGGGGAAGAAGATGAGGTGTAAAGATTAACTTTATGGAAGATTTACTTTCAAGACTAAGTTTTTCTTCCATTTCTGGAGTATGCCTATGGTTTGCAATCTTATAGGGTTTAAAATCTTCATTAACTTCGCAAAAACTGTAGTAGTTTTCAGCCTTTCGGCCAGCTCCTGAGGTTCCACTTTTCGCATCAGCAATGATCAGGTCTTTTTCAATCAACCCTTCTCGTAGGAGCGGAATAAGGGGGAGAAGAATGGAGGTAGGATAACAACCTGGATTTCCTACTAAATCTGCTTCCGCAATCTCACGATAATAAATTTCGGTTAAACCATAAACAGCTCTTTCTATTAACTCCGGATGGGGATGGAATGTTTTATAGGTAGCTTCATAAAGATTTAGGTCCTTAAACCGAAAATCTGCGGAAAGATCTACTACCTTCACGCCTTGATCTAAGAAAATTTTTGCCATTTGGGCAGAACTTCCGGAAGGTAAACAAAGAAAGACCGCGGAAACTCTTTTCCCTATTTCTTCGGGGTTAGGTTCGGCAAAAAGAAGGTCCCCTATCGGAGAAGGGAAGCCATAAACTTCCTTTAAACTCTTTCCCGCTAATTCGCGTGAAGTTATAATCTCCACTTGAAAGACGGGATGATTAGTCAAAAGCCTTAATAATTCTAAGCCTGTATAACCTGATGCACCTACAATGCCAACTTTGATCACTGGAAAAGGGAAACTAACGTTTGGAGTATTGTTGTCCTCTTCTTGCTCCGTGGAGACCGTATTTTTTCCTTTCCTTTTCCCTTGGATCCCGAGTCACAAAACCAGCCTTCTTTAAAAGGGGTTTCAAATCTGGAGAATAGAGGATAAGAGCCCGTGCTATCCCATGTCTTATGGCTTCCGCTTGAGCTGATTTACCTCCACCAGAAACGGTGGCCAATACATCAAACTTGCCAAGAAGATTGGTTACCTTAAAAGGAGCATTTATCACATCTTCAGCTACATAATTATCTTGGAAGTATTCTTTAAGATCCCTATTATTGACCACAACCTTACCTGGACCTGGTTGAATCCATACCCGAGCTACCGCTGTTTTCCTTTTACCAGTGGCATAGATACGCTCCATTTTTCAAAACCTCCTTTAAATGGCTAATTGTTTAGGATTTTGGGCTACATGAGGATGCTGTTTCCCAGCATAAATCTTTAACTTTTTTAAAAGTTTAGGTCTTAAAAGATTACGCGGGAGCATTCTTTTTACAGCAAGGTAAATCAACATTTCTGGTTTTCTCTCTAAAAGTCTCCGGGCGGTCTCAAGCTTAAGACCTCCTATATAGCCAGAATGTCTCCAGTAAACCTTTTGGTCAAGTTTTTTTCCAGTAAGTTTGATCTTATCCGCATTAATGATTACATAAAAATCAGCTTGATCCACATGGGGTGTATACTCGGGAAGATGCTTTCCCTGAAGCATATAAGCAAGCTTAGAGGCAAGCCTTCCCAAAATTTGATCCTTCGCATCTATTAGATACCAATTACGCTGAACCTCCTCTTTTTTTACCCAAGGTGTTTGTTTAGTTAATGGACTAGACATTTTTACTTCCTCCCTAAAACTTTACTGAGTGATGGCCCTAATTTAAGCTCATTTTTTGTCGTTGTCAAGCTTCCGATAAAGGTTTTAGAACAAACAAAAGCTGGCCCTCTTCTACCATCTGGTTTAACTTTACGCATATTTCCACAATCTGAGCATCAAAGGGAGCCAATATGGGGTTTTCCATCTTCATGGATTCTAAGTTAGCAATTTCTTCTCCCTTATGCACAATATCTCCTACTTTGATCGCCCCTCTTTTAGGATTTCCAATTCTCCACACTGTTCCGCTTATGGGTGCCCCAATTTCATTAGGTTTGGTAGCCTTTTTAACTTCTGCCTTTTTAGCCCTTGGCGTGGCCACTTCAAAGACCCTGGTTTTGTTGTTCACCTTCAATACCACATGAATAACCCCATCTGTTTCCGTTCCAATTGAGGCAAGCTCAATGGTGTATGGCTTGCCTTCAAGTTCAAAATCTACTTTATCACCGGGCTTTTTTAGCCCTTCCCGCCAAACCTTTGTAGGTAAAACTAAAGGCGCAAACCCATATTTTTCTCTAAACTTAATGAAATCAATAGCATCCTTGGGATGCATTAAATAGAGAATAAATTCTTCTTCCGAGGCTGGACGACCAATTTCCTCTTCAAGTTGCTTTCGTAGGGCTGAAAGATCTTCATCAGGAAGGCTTTCAAGGGGGGAATCATCCCTCCTTTCTTTTATTTTCTCCTGCCAAGCCTCTCCAAAGGCACTCCTATAGACCCATTCATCAGGCCAACCGACGGGCAATCTACCATAGTGCCCTAAAATTAGATTCTTAAAATCACCAGGGGCTTGACTAAAAAGCTTCAGCAATTCCTCCTGCTCTTCAGGGCTCATGGCCGAAAAATCTTGCCCCTTTTCTTCCACAAACTTTTCCAGAAGACTGATAACCCGTTTTACTCCCTCTTCTCCATATTCTTTATAATAGCGGTTCACAATACCACTACAGGTAACCCAGGTGATCTGTGAGCCTGGGGTCACATCAAAATACTTTACTATCTGATTGTAAAGGCTCATGACCTTAAGAATGGAGGGCATAAGATGGAGAAAACCTCCCTTTTCGGCCTGTTCAAAGGAGCTAGGAAAGGCCCCTCCAGGCATCTTGTGCTTCGTAACCATATGATCAAAGCCTTTAAAGGGGGATTCCGCCCATTCATAATCCCGGATCCATTCCCTTACCTTTTCTACCGCTCGTTCAGCAAACTTTCTATTTAGATGCACTGGAATCCCCTCTCCCCGCAAAGCAGCTTCCACTGCTAAAATAGGGGAATGTCCATAAAAACGGCAAAGCGTATCTTCCTGCACATCCAAAATCTTTGCTCCCGCCTTAACCGCCGCAATCAAAACGGGTAAAGCAAGCCCATCGGTGATATGGCGATGATAATTTATTACCAAATCTGGATACCTATCCTTGATAGCAGAGATTAGTTCGGAAACAGACTTCACGGTCCCTACACCAGCCATATCCTTTATACAAAGGATGATCTCGTCCACTCCTCCGCAGAGATCCACAATTTCATCAACTACCTTTAAATAATATTTAGTATCAAACCAAGGGGCTACAGTATAGGAAATAGCTGGTTCAAAAAGCCTACCCCTTTTCATTACCACTTCGGCCACAGTGCGCATGTTCCGGACATCGTTGAGAAAGGAAAAACAACGCCAAACATCTATATCTACTTTTTCTACTACATACTCAATGATGTTCTTTGGGTAGGGCCGATAGCCCCACATGTTAGTTTCCCGGATGAGGGTCTGCAAAAGTACATTAGGCATGAGTTCTCTAAGGATGGCTATCTCTTCAAAGGGGCTTTCCCTGCGGTTCATAAGTCCTACATGCCATCTCGCTCCACCATGGCATTCGGCCGCAAAAAGCCCCATTTCGTTATAATAGGGGGCTAAAGTTTTTAAATCATAAATACGTAAACGGTTTTTATAATCTGACTGCCCCGCATCCCTCATCCCAACCGAAACAAAGGCTACTCCTTGAAGTTCTCTAACTTTCCTTACTATTTCCCGAGGAGACATACCGGGTGTTACAAAAGGGTAGGACATCCCTTCACCTCCAAAGCTTTACTGGGGTTATTTTAAATTACATCCAAGGTTGGGGGCCTAGGGCCGAGATCTCTGCTATGTATTGAGCTATTTTTAACACTTCGTCGTCCGCTGTCTTTTCCCTAAAGGCCTTAACTAATTCTTCGTATTTTTCTTCTATGAAGCGAGTAGAAAAGTTCCCCTGGATAAAATCTGGATGGCGGATAATACTCAGAAGAAGGGGGGCAATGGTCTTTACCCCTTCCACTCTTAAACCACGAGATAGGGCCCTATCCATCACCCTTATGGCCTCATAACGGTCCGCACCCGCTGACATCACCAGCATAAGCAACGAATCATAATAGGGTGGGACTTCCGCCCCTTCATAAACCCCTGAGGCTACTCGGATACCAGGGCCTTGAGGTATTTCTAAACGAGTAATCCGGCCAAAAGAGGGGTTAAAGGTCCGTGGGTCTTCGGCATTAATCCGCACCTCAATGGCATGTCGGTTAGGGGTAATATCCTCTTGGGTAAAAGGTAGGGGCTTCCCTTCGGCAATATCAAACATCAAGCTAACAATATCAAGGCCAGTGATTAGTTCAGTAACTCCATGCTCAACTTGAAGCCTGGTATTAACCTCCAAAAAATAGAATCTTTTTGTCTTAGGATCAAGTAGAAACTCAATCGTCCCTGCGGAATAATAACCTAACTCCCGAGCTAATCTTACAGCCACAAAACACATCTCCGCCCTTAAATTATCATCAATACTAGGAGAAGGGGCTTCCTCTAAGATTTTCTGATTCCTACGCTGGATGGTGCATTCCCTCTCATAGAGATGAACCACGTTCCCATACTTATCTCCAAGGATCTGAACCTCTATATGCCTTCCCTTTTCAATGTATTTTTCTACTAAGAGAGTATCATCACCAAAGGCTTTTTTAGCTTCACTTCCTGCTTTCTCCAAGGCTACAGGTAGGTCTTCCGGCCTATCCACTCTAACCATTCCCTTTCCACCCCCGCCCGCTGCCGCTTTAATCATAATAGGAAAATCTACCTCTTCCTCTTTCATCCAATCCAAAACTTCCTTAGCTTTTTTCACGTTGAACAGACCAGGAATGGTGGGGACACTGGCTCTTTGCGCGATTTTTTTGGCTCTTATTTTATCGCCCATCAACTTAATGACCTTAGGGGGAGGACCCACCCAAATTAAACCTTCCCTTTCCACCATTTCCGCAAAAGAGGCGTTCTCCGCCAAAAACCCCCATCCTGGATGGATAGCCTGACACCCACGCTCTTTTGCTAACCTAATGATTTTTTCCATATTCAGGTAAGAATCATGAGGGGGAGCCTCTCCTACCTGAACCGCTTCATCAGCGAGAAAAACATGGTAGGCTAAACGATCGGGCGTACTGTAAATAGCCACAGTCTTGATCATCTTATCTCGGCAGGTATGCATAATCCTTACCGCTGGAACCCCACGATTAGCCACTAAAACCTTTTTGATTAAATTTTCTTTCATACCCACCCTCTCTATTTATTTTCTTCATCTACCGCTCAAAGTTTTGTATTTTACCCTATCTGTTGCCATTCCTTCAAGACCATCAATTTTTTTAAAACTTCTTCCTCTTTAAGAAGATCCTTTAAAAATTTAAGTAAACTAAAATCTGGTTTCTTCACAACTAAAAGCCAATCTCCATTAACCTGCTGACATTTCACTTCTTCCCTTTCCAAGGGGACCAACTCAAGCCCTCCTTTTAAAGGTTTAAGCCTATAACGTACCTCGGTAATCTTAAGCTTTGGCCGTTCTTGGGAAACACCAAGAATATCATCTATCCTTAGTCCCTCATAAATTTCCCGGCCTAAGAGTTTTTTGGCCCAATTAGGCCCTAACAAACAAACCGCCAAAACTTCACAGGTTGAAGCAACACCCACGGGTAAAGCCGAGGTAGTTATAAACTTTGGCCTGGGGTTAAAACCTTGGGTATAAGAAAGAGGAAAACCATACCTTCTTAAAACTAATTCAAACAACCTTAAAACCTCAAGTTGAGAAAGATAGACAGCCCTTTCTAACTTGGTATATCGCAAAAGATACCAAAACTCCCCTTTATAATTAGGTGAAGTTTCTGGTAAAGGAATAGGCCTTTCCTTTACCAAACCTTGGCTTGCCAATTGATTCTTCACCTCACCTTTGCAGACCCCACATTTTACGCAGCGATGGAACCGGCAATCCTTGGTTATTTTACCTTTTTTGGCTCTTTCTAACTCCTGCCAAAGAAATTCTTTCTTCACTCTAAGATCTATATGGTCCCAGGGAAGAGGATCAGAAAAAGCTCTTTCTCGAAGATAATCTTCAAGGTTTAACCCAAGTTCTTCCGAGGCCTCTTGCCAAAGATTAAAAGAAAAATAGTCTGACCAAGGGTCTAATCTTGCCCCTTTTTGAAAAACCCGGTGGATAAGCGAAAAAAGCTCCCTTCCACCCCTGGCTAATACCCCCTCTAAAAAGGACTGTTCAGGATCATGATGGCGGAACCCCCTTTTAAGCTTTCCCTTTAGGTAGGCTAATCTTTCTTTGGCCTCCCACAAACTTAGCTGGGGAACCCACTGAAAGGGCGTATGAGGTTTGGGGATGAAGATGG
The DNA here is from genome assembly GCA_037443245.1 of Caldimicrobium sp. Classification (GTDB taxonomy): domain Bacteria; phylum Desulfobacterota; class Thermodesulfobacteria; order Thermodesulfobacteriales; family Thermodesulfobacteriaceae; genus WYEG01. The sequence continues at coordinate 20,505 of JBBIOT010000004.1, read as the reverse complement.
AGGCAGAAAAGGTCAAATCATAAGATGGAAAGATCTTTTTAATTTCTTGGTAAAGCTTAACCATTTCCGCTAAATCTTCTTCCCTTTCCGTGGGAAGGCCTATCATAAAGTAGACCTTAATTCTCCGGAAACCATATCTTTGGGCTAAGGCTAAGTCCTGAAAAAACTCTTCTAAATTTATATCCTTGTTAATCACCCTTCGTAATCTTTCTGAACCAGCTTCTATCGCAAAGGTAAGGGTTGTAGTTCTTCCTTTTTTTAAAAAACGTAAAAGGTTTCTGGTTAAACTTCCCACCCGCAAAGAGGGTAATGAAAAGGCATATTCCCCTCTTTCTTTGGGATAAAAAGTTTTATCAAGAAGAAAAACGAGCTCTTCAAGTTGCGTATAATCCCCAGCGGATAGCGACATTAAAGAAGCTTCACGATATCCTGTCTCCCTAAAACCCTCTAAGATTTCCTGCAAGATGAGTTCAGGGGGCTTTTCTCGTACAGGCCGGTAGTAAAACCCAGCTTCACAAAAACGACATCCCCGGGTACAACCCCTGGCAATCTCTACCGAGAGCCTATCATGAGAAAGCTCTATAGTGGGTATCCCTTTTAAAATAGGAATTTTAAGTTCACTAACGCCCGTAAAGATTCGCCGTTGGACAAAATTTTTTAAAAGGGGCACGTAAACGCCAGGAATTCGGACAAGCTCTTTATATAATTCCTGTTTATCCTGACCTTCCTTTTTCCAAGCTGAGATTACGTCAAGAATTTCAAGAATAGCCTCCTCACCCTCTCCAATTAGGATAGCATCAAAGACCTCAGCGAGAGGTTCGGGATTACCAACCGCAGGCCCACCTCCCAAAATAACTGGAAAATTTTTATCTCGGTCCTCGGCCTTAAAAGGAAGATTAGAGAGGGCAAGGATTTGTAAAACATTGGTTGCTAAGAGCTCGTAAGCTAAGGAAAAACCAAGGACATCAAAGTGACCCAGAGGTCGGCGATAGTTTGTTGAAAGAAGGGGAAGCCCAGCTGAGCTTAAGGCCTCTTCCATATCTGGGGCAAGAGCGAAAGCTAAATCGCAAAGATAGTTCCTATGGGCATTGATAAGGGCAGTTAAAACTTTTATTCCTAAATGAGACCTTCCCACTTCGTAAAGGTCAGGATAGATAAAACAGATACGTAAACTTACCTTATCCCAATCCTTCAGGAGATAAAATGGCTCTTTTCCTAAATAACGAGAAGGCCTTTTTACTCCTTGTAAAAGTTTTAAGGAGTAATCGCCAAAACAATTTTTACCATACATAATCTTGTAATTTAGGGTGAGTTTCAAATTTTCCAAGGTAAAGTAAAATTAGAAAATATTCAATCAGGGAGGAAGAATATGTTTTCGTGGCTCATTAAGTTATTTTCCAAAGATATGGCTATTGATCTTGGGACAGCCAATACTTTAATCTATCTTGAAGGAAAGGGGATTATCCTCAAGGAACCTTCAGTGGTAGCCGTTAAGGAAGAGGGAAGGTATAAAAAGGTCGTAGCCATTGGAGAAGAGGCTAAGAAAATGTTAGGAAAAACTCCAGGTACTATCAAAGCGATTAGACCTCTTCGCGAGGGGGTAATTGCCGATTTTGAGGTTACGGAGGCTATGATCAAGTACTTTATTCAAAAGACCCATAACCGGACCTATTTTGTCAAGCCAAGGATTATTATTAGTGTTCCTTCGGGGACAACCCAGGTGGAAAGAAGGGCAGTCAAGGAGAGTGCTGAAAGCGCAGGGGCACGAGAGGTGTATCTTATTGAGGAGCCTATGGCCGCGGCAATCGGGGCAGGCCTTCCGATAAGTGAACCCGTGGCCAGCATGGTGGTGGACATCGGAGGAGGAACCACCGAGGTAGCTGTCATTTCTCTCGGAGGGATTGTGGTCAGTCATTCCATCAAAGTAGCTGGGGATAAAATTGATGAAGCCATCGTTCACTATATCAAACGTCGTTATAATCTTCTTATTGGTGAATCTACTGCTGAACAAGTTAAAATTAAAATTGGTAACGTTCTGCCTGAAGAACCTTACGAAGAAATGGAAATTAAAGGAAGAGACCTTATCACCGGTATACCTAAAACGATCCGCATTAATGCCAAGGAAGTGCAAGAAGCTATCCGCGAACCCGTTGATCTTATCATCCAAGCCATTAAACTAGTTTTAGAAAGCACCCCACCCGAACTCGCAGCCGATTTAGTGGATCGGGGCCTAATGTTAACTGGAGGAGGAGCGCTCCTTAGAAATTTAGACCGCCTAATCGCACAAGAGACAGGCTTAAAAGTTTCCATTGCCGATGATCCCATGCTTTGCGTAGCCTTGGGAGCGGGAAAAGCCTTAGACCATTTGGATGTCCTCAAAGACGTTATGATAAGCGTTTAAACCTAATTTCCTTCTCCTTTCAATTTTTGGTATAAAGCTAAAACTAGGTCTACATACCTCTGAGTCTCTTGATAAGGAGGAATACCTCTATAGGCTTCAACCGCCTTTGGCCCAGCATTATAAGCCGCAAGGGCTAACCTTAAATCCCCAAACCTTTCTAATAAATATTTTAAATACTTCGCACCTCCATGAATATTCTCGGCCGGATCAAAAGGATTTTCTACTCCCACAAGCTTGGCTGTGCTGGGAATGAGTTGCATCACTCCCAAGGCCCCTTTGGGAGATACAGCCTGTGGATTAAAATTGGACTCCACCTTCGCAATCGCATAAAGAAGCTTGGGATCAAGTTGATATTTTTGGGCCACTTCCCGAAAAATATCTTCAAACTTGGAAGAAAAATTGAAAGACACCAGCCCATTTTCTTCTATCCCTGGGAAACCCCCTCCAGTGATAATTTTAGCCACAGGCCTTCGCGTAGCGATAACCATGAAAGGTTTATACTCCTGGTTCATAGGTAAATTGGAAAAAATCCTTTCCCCAGTTTCCGGATCTTCATAGACATAAATTTTGGTTGTCACCACCCTTTCCTTTGCCGTCGTTGCCCAAAGCTTAGACCTTTTACTTTTTAACTTTTCTCCCCCGTAGGAATTGGCCATCCCTAAGAAAAAAAACATCAAAATCACTAAAAAATTAAACAAAAAATACCCCATCCTTTACCTTCTTTAAATATTCTTCTTTACATTTTTCGGAACAAAAGTAAAGTTCTTTATGGCCCAAATTTAACTTCAAGGCCTCTTCTTTGCTTAAATAAAGACCACAATTTTTATCAAGGACTAACTCTTCAATTTCTCCCCTTCGCTTTGGCTGTACCTTTCTTTTTTTATAATAAAAATAAATTATAACCAAGAGCAAGAAAAGAAAAAGATATTTCATTATCCCTTTCCTTAAATCAAGAAAAGCACTTCACCCTTTGTCTCTGCATTATTTTCTTTTTCTCGGCTAAAATTTCTTTTATTGTTTTTTTAAGACCTGGATAAACCATGTTGGGATCAAGTTCTAAAAGAGGAAAAAGGACAAAGCCTCTATCTTTAGCCTTAGGATGGGGAATTTCAAGGGTTTTAGTTTTAAGGATAAGATCTTCATAAAAGATAATATCTATATCTATGGGACGATCGGTATAATTGGAAGTTTTAGAAGTGGGCTTTCTTCCTAACTCCCATTCCACCTTTTTAGCTTCAAAAAGAAGGGCTTGAGGAGAAAGGGATGTCCTTATCTTAGCCACCAGATTTAAGAAAAAATTAGAACTTTTGAAGCCAAGGGGTGGAGATTCATAAAGTTTAGAGATCGCTAAAAGATGAATCCCCCTACTTTGTAGTTTGGCCAAGGCTGAAAATAGATTCTGAACCCGATTGCCAAGATTACTACCCAAGGAGAGGTAAGCCAGGTTTAAAGGTGCAGGGTAGATAGTCTCTCCACAGCTTCTTTTAATCTTTCAACCCCCACAGTTAAAGCTATCCGAAAATAGCCTTCGCCACTTGAACCAAACCCATTCCCTGGGGTCACCACTAAGTCTAAATCCTCAAGGAGTTTTCGACAAAACTTTGAGGAAGTATATCCCTTTGGGACCCTCACCCAAAGATAAAAAGTAGCCTTGGGTACCTTTAATTCAAAACCAAGCTTAGACAAATTTTCCACCATAAAATCTCGCCTTTCTTGAAAAACCCTACGCAAAGGAGGGACGAGCCTATCTAAATTATCAAGGGCGAAAGCTCCTCCTACCTGGATAGCGGTAAATACCCCGGAATCTACGTTACTTTTAATCTTGGCTAAGCCTGCAATTAATTCCCTTTTTCCTACCGCAAAACCTATTCTCCAACCGGTCATACAAAAAGTCTTGGAAAGGCTATGAAACTCTATGGCCACTTCCTTAGCCCCTTCAACTTCAAAAATACTTAAAGGGGGCTCTTCAAAATACATCTCCACATAGGCTGCATCATGAGCTAAGATCAAATTATGCTTCTTAGCAAAAGCTACGGCCTCCGCAAAAAATTCCTTAGTTGCTGTGCTACCCGTAGGGTTGTTCGGGTAATTAAGCCAAAGAATTTTGGCCTTTTTCAAAATATCAGGGAGGATGGCCGAAAGATCAGGATAAAACTCTCTCTCCCAAGTTAAAGGAAGATAATAGGGCTCACCACCCGCAAAAATAGTCCCCAAATGGTAAACAGGATAGGCTGGATCTGGACAAAGTACCACCTCCCCGGGGTTCACAAAGGCTAAGGGAAAATGGGCAATCCCTTCTTTAGAACCAATCAAAGCTACCACTTCTGTTTCGGGGTCAAATTCCACTCCAAAGCGTCTTTTCAGGTAATTAACACATGCCTGCCGGAAAAAAAGACTACCTGAAGAGGAAGGATAGCGATGATATGAAGGCTCTTCTAAGGCCTTTTGTACACATTCCACTATTTCCTTAGGAGTTGGAAGATCGGGATCCCCTATCCCAAGGTCTATTACATCCTTGCCTTCTTTGAGTTTTTCCTGTTTTAGTCTATCTATCTCCACAAAGAGATATGGAGGAACTCTTTTTAACCGATCGGCAAAATCCATATCCATGATCCTTCCTCCTATCTTTCCCTTTTTCCTTCAATAAACTCTAAGACCATTTGCTTGGCCACGTAATCTGGAAATTGCTGAGGTGGATGTTTCATAGTATAGGCCGAAATGGAAATCAAAGGCCCGCCAATACCCCGATCCATAGCAAGCTTAGCACATCTTATGGCGTCAATGGCTGATCCAGCTGAATTGGGAGAATCTTCCACTTCAAGCTTCACTTCAACGGACATGGGTACCCCACCAAAATGCTCTCCCTCCAGACGGATGTAAGCTATTTTTTTATCCTTCAACCAGGGAACCCAATCCGAAGGCCCAATATGAATATTTTCCTCTCCCAAATCATAAGGAAGAAGGCTGGTTACCGCTTCAGTTTTAGAAATCTTCTTTGTCTTAAGCCGCTCCCTCTCTAACATATTGAGAAAATCGGTATTCCCACCGAAATTTAACTGATAAGTTCTCCGGACAGGAATCCCCCTATCTACAAAGAGCTGGACCAAAGCCCGATGAAGAATGGTCGCTCCAAGTTGAGATTTGATATCATCTCCCACCGCGGGAATGCCAAGCTCGGTAAATCTTGCCCCCCAAACAGGATCGGAAACAATAAAAGTGGGCATGGCATTAACAAAGGCTACTCCCGCTTCTAAACAGGCTTGGGCATAAAACCTTGCCGCCTCTTCGGAACCTACGGGCACATAATTTATTAAAACATCAGCTCCCGTCTCCTTTAAACAAGCTACTACGTCAGACAAATCGTCTTCTTTAATCTTGGCAGGCACAAAGCTTAAGTGCGGAGAATAATAACTTAAATGTTTGGCATAACCATCCAAGATTTTTCCCATTCTTACTTTGACCCCAAGCTTGGGGACATCACGAAAAAAAACGGTCGTACAATTGGGAGCTGAAAAAATAGCATCGCTCACGTCTTTTCCAACCTTTCGTTCATCAATATCCCAAGCTGCTACGATTTCTATATCTCCCGGGCTATATCCTCCAATATCAGGAATCATAAGACCTTCGTAGCTTGACTTATCTTTAGCCCGATAGTAGAAAATTCCTTGGACTAAGGAGCTTGCACAATTTCCAACGCCTACAATAGCCAGGCGCACAGTCTTAGACATCCCTTTGCCCCCTTAAAATTTCTCTCTCCAAAATTACCACAAATCTTCAAGGTTTAAACCTATATTTTCTTAGCAAAATTAAAAATCTTTAAGGCACTCACTACTCCTTCGCCAGGTAAAAGACTAATAATCCTTGACCCCTGCGTACTCCGACTAGAAAGAGGGATCTCCTTACTGCTTATCCTTATTGCTTTTCCACTAGAAGCAAAAAGGATAATTTCATCTTCCTCATCCAAAGGTAAGGCTTTAACTAGTCTCCCCGTTTTAGAAGTTAATTTATGACAAGTTACACCTAAACCTCCTCTCCTTTGCACTCTAAATTCAGTAACTTTAGTTTTTTTACCATAACCTCTTTCAGTTAAGGTAAACACATAGGAGCCCTCCACCGTGGAAATAAGACTTATTACCTCATCCCCTTCTTCCAATCGTAAACCAAGAACTCCTTCGGACCTTCTTCCCATAGCTCGTAAATCTTCGGAAGAAAAATGCAGGGCCTGTCCGTTTTTAGTAGCCAAAAGTAATTTCCCTTCCTTTTCTAAGGCTATGGCAGATTGTAAACTATCCTTCTCCCTAAGGAGGATAGCCAAACTTCCCGTCTTTCTTAAATTTAAAAACTCTTCAAAGGGAATCTTCTTTACTACCCCCTTACGGGTAGTCAGGAACACAAATCCCCCTTCTATAAAAGGAATGATAGCAATAGGTTTACTGTTTAAATTTGGTAAATAATTACGAAGATGAACCCCTTTAACAGACTTACTCACCAAAGGAATTCCCTTTAGGCTCAAAGGGAAGACCTTTCCGTCTTCAGTAAAAATAAGCACCTCTTTCTCGGATTCGGTAAAGAGGGCTTGTCCAATCCTTTCTTCACCATAAAATGAAGAGGCCCCTCTTCCTCCTCTCTTTTGGAGAGTAAATTCCTCCGGGGTTATCTTCCTGATAAAGCCTTCTTCACTAAAGATTACTACTACTGGAACCTCTGGTTTTTCCTCGGATATTTCCTCGGGTTGCTCTTCTTCTAAAATTTCCGTTTTTCTTTCATCTCCATACTCTTCCTTCAACTTTTGCAATTCCTCTTCAATGGTAGCAATTAGGGTAGGCTCATGGTTCAAAATTTTTTCTAACCGTTCAATAGTCCGCTTTGCTTCTTCATATTCAAGGAGAATTTTTTCCCTTTCCAAAGCAGTTAATCTCTGCAGTCTGAGATTTAGAATCTCCTGAGCTTGAATTTCGGTAAAACCAAAGCGAGCGATTAAACGATCCTTAGCGGTTTTAGGAGTATCAGAGGCCTTAATAAGCTCTATGATCTCATCTAAATGTTCTAAAGCCTTGAGGAAACCTTCTAAAATATGGGCTCGTTCGCGGGTTTTCTGTAAATCGTATTGGGTCCGACGAATAACAACCCTTCTTCGCCAAGCCAAAAATTGTTGGAGAATTTCCTTAAGGGTTAGGACTCGGGGCCTACCTTCTACTAAGGCTAAAAGATTGATAGCAAAGTTAGTCTCAAGGGGAGTATGGGCAAAGATTTCCTTAGCTACACGGTGAGGGGCCTTGGCCCATTCCTTTTTCAATTCCACCACAATTCTTATTCCCTGGCGATCCGATTCATCCCTGACCTCGGTTGCCGCCTCAAGCTTTTTTTCCTTGACAAGCTTGGCTATCCTCTCTACCACAGCCGCCTTGTTCACTTGATAGGGGACCTCAGTAAAAACCAACCTAACCCGGTTCTTCTCCGTTTCCACCATATACTTAGCCCGGAGCTTAATTGTCCCTTTTCCAGATTCATAGGCTCTTAGAATGCTTTCTTTTCCTATGATGTAAGCCCCTGTAGGAAAGTCAGGCCCCTTGATATAGGACATAAGCTCGGTAGTATTCAGATCGGGATTTCGTAGAAGGGCTATCAGGGCTGAGATCACTTCTCTAAGATTATGCGGAGGAATAGAGGTAGCCATACCCACCGCAATACCAGAAGCTCCATTTATCAAAAGATTAGGGATCTTAGCTGGAAGAACTACCGGCTCCTGCAAAGAATTATCATAATTTGGCATAAATTCTACCGTTTCCTTTTCCATATCGGCGAGCATTTCATGGGCTATTTTAGTTAATCGGACCTCGGTATAACGCATGGCCGCAGGGGGATCACCATCAATGGAGCCAAAATTTCCCTGGCCATCAACCAAGGGATAGCGCATGGTAAAATCTTGAGCCATGCGAACTAATGCTTCATAAACAGGCATATCTCCATGAGGATGATACTTACCTATCACCTCTCCTACAATTCTGGCGCTCTTCTTGTATGGCTTGTTCCAGTCATTTCCTGCCTCATACATGGCATAGAGAATCCGCCTTTGCACAGGCTTTAGCCCATCCCTCACATCTGGAAGGGCTCGGCCTACAATAACACTCATAGCATAGTCTAAATAACTTTCCTTAAGCTCCTCTTCTAAAGCTACCTCCAAGATCTCTCCCATAGCCTCTCCTCTTCTTCTTTAAATTTTTTGCAGGTCTCAAGCCCCAGACTAATTTCCTCTCTAACCCGTTGTAATAGGCTCTCCTTATCCCGCAAGTTAAGGCCCTTTGTTTTAATTATTTCCCCTACATAAACATATACCCAGGCCTTACCCTTAGGGAAAAAAAATCTTAGACTCCCCTTAGGGAGAAGGTCCTTTGTTCCCCAAATGGCAATAGGACAAACCGCTACCTGGGCCTTTAGAGGAATAAGCATACCCCCTTTTTTAAAAGGCAAAAGCTCTCCGGTTTTGCTCCTTGTCCCTTCCGGAAATATCACCAGGCTGATTCCTTTTTTAAGGGCTTCCACACAGGCAAGGATGCTTTTTAATCCCTCCTTAGGATCCTCTCGCTCCACTGGAAAATACCCCAGTGCGGAAAGCCCCCATCCAAAGAAGGGGATCTTAAAGAGGCTTTGCTTCGCTAAGAAGCGAATATCATAATCCCTAAGCAAACTTTCTAAGACTGGGATATCCAGCTGACTTTGATGATTACTCATAAAAATGTACTGTCCAAAAGGAGGTAATCCCTTTCCTAAAATCCTAATTCTAATCCCCGCAAACCTTAAAAGCCCTTCACACCAAAGCCAGGCTAAAACCTTTTTCCTTATTAAACAAGCTAACAAGCCCATTGGGGGAACGGTTAAGATCACATAAAGGTAAATTAAAAAGTTTTTAAATAGATTCTTCAAAAATCCTGTCATTTGGGCTCAATAAAGATGCAAGAAATTCCGAAGGAGGATTACTCCCTCTGGAAGATCATCGCGCTCAAAATCCCATTCATTTAAAGGATTTTTCCACTTCATCCATCTTTCTAAGGAAGTCCCAATAGATTCGGGATGAAATTGAACCCCTTCAATGGGATAGTACTTATGCCGAATCCCCATGATTTCACCATCTTCGGAGCGAGCGGTAATTTCTAAATATGCGGGAAGGCTTTTATCATCCAGAGCTAAAGAATGATAACGCATGGCCAAAAAAGGTTGAGGTAACCCTGTAAAGACCCCCTTCTCATCATGATAGATGGTCGAAGTTTTACCGTGCATAAGCCTTTTGGCCCTTACCACCCTTCCTCCAAAGGCAACTCCTATGGCTTGATGGCCTAAACACACCCCAAGGATAGGGATCTCCCCTCCGTATTGTCTAATCAATTCCACAGAAATACCAGCCTCCCTTGGGGTGCAAGGCCCCGGAGAAATAATAATATGCGTAGCGTTTAGCTTAGAAACCTCTTCCAAACTTAATTCATCATTCCGAAAGACTAAAACCTCCCCCCACCAAAGTTTTTTGATCATTATGCCCACAATCTGGACCAAATTATAGGTAAAGGAATCATAATTATCAATAACTAATACCCGTTTTACCATCCGCTCCACCAAGCTTATAAAAAATACCCTTTGGCCACAAGCTCTAAAGCCTTTTCTAAGGCTTTAGCCTTGTTTAGCGTTTCTTCATATTCCTTCCGTGGATTAGAATCAGCCACAATACCCGCTCCAGCCTGAAGATAGAGCCTTTTTCCCTTTTGGAAAAAGCTTCGTATGGTAATACAAAAATCCATACAGCCATTGAACCCAAAATAACCAACCGCCCCAGCATAAGGACCTCTTTCCTCTTCCTCAAGCTCGGCAATGATTTCCATGGCCCGTACCTTAGGAGCTCCACTTACCGTACCCGCAGGAAAACAAGCCCGAAAAAGACTAAACATATCCTCCCCATCTTTTAAGATCCCTTTCACCCCTGAGACTAAATGCATCACATGAGAATACCTTTCTACCACCATCAAATCATAAACCTGAACACTCCCATATTCACAAACCCGACCAAGGTCATTCCGCCCCAGGTCAACCAGCATAATATGCTCGGCAAGCTCCTTCTCATCATTTCTTAACTCCAGCTCCAGTAAATGGTCTTCCTCTTCGGTCTCTCCTCTTTTCCTAGTCCCCGCAATGGGGCGAGTCTCAGCCCTTCTTCCTTCAGCCCTAACCAGGATCTCTGGAGAAGACCCAATCAGAAATTCATCATCATACTTCAGGAAAAACATGTAAGGAGAGGGATTAATTTTCCGTAAAGCCCGATAAAGATAAAAGGGGGTATGAGGATTGAGCAAGCTTTCATCTTCCGTCTGGAACCTTTGAGATAAAACCACCTGAACCACATCCCCCGCCTGAATATATTCCTTGGCCCTTCTCACCTTTTTTTCAAAATTTTCTCGATCCAGCTCGGGATGTAGTTTTAAGGATTTCTTAAAAGAAGGGGGATTTACTCTCTGGGTAAGAAGTAAATTTTTTAATTGCCAAAGTTCTTCAGAAGCCTTCTCATAAAGCTCCTTAACCTCACCATTTTTGAGGCTTACCAACCTTATCAATAAATGGGTATGCTTTAACCTATCGTAAACGATAAGTTTTTCGGGAATGATGAAATGTAAATCCTGAAAACCAAGAACTTCCTTGCCTCGTTTTACCTTCCTTTCAAAAAAAGTAGCCATTTCATAAGAGGCATACCCTACTAAACCTCCAAAGAACCTGGGAAGCTGGGGAAATTGAGGAACCTTAAAGGTCTGCCAAATCTTTTTTAATTCTAAAAGGGGGTCCGAAGAAGTAAGCTCCTTTAAGTCCTCCTCTATTATGAGGATCCTATTTCCCTTGGCCTTAAAAAGAAGAAGGGGATTTGCCCCTATAAACCCATAACGGGCCCACTTCTCCGGCCCTTCCATGCTTTCTAAAAGAAAGAGGCATTGCTCATTATCATAGAGTTTGTAAAAGATTGAAATAGGGGTTTCAAGGTCCGAAGGCATTTCCAAACAAAGGGGAATTAAATTATAACTTTCGGAAAGCTGTAAAAATTCAGGCTTTGATGGGAAGATCTTCATTCTCTATCCTCAACTCTTGGCCAAAGCTTCCTTAAGCCTTTTTACCATATCCTCTTTGGCCTGCAAAGATAAAATCTCCTGCATGCTTCTCTTCATATCGCGCAAAATGATTTCTCCCTTTTTTAATTCTTCCTCGCCCAAAATTAGGGCAAACCTTGCCTTAAATTTATCAGCCGATTTAAGCTTCGCTTTAAGGCTCCTCTCTGAATAACAAACTAAGGTGGAAATACCATTTTTCCGGAGATATTGCGCCAGTTTTAGGGCTTCCACGTTAGCCCTCTTGCCAAGTGCCGCAAGATATATTTTACCATGCTCCAAGGGAAAAACCCTTTTCTCCCCCCAAAGGGCTAAGGCCCATCTTTCAAGCCCGATAGCAAATCCAAGACCAGGAAGCTTAGGTCCACCAAGCTCCTCCACCAAATAGTCAAAGCGCCCTCCTGCGCAAACGGTATCCTGGCTTGAACCCCAATCAGCCTTAATCTCAAAGATAGTCCTAACATAATAGTCAAGACCTCTTACCAAATAAGGATTGTGCTGGTAGGCAAGGTGTAATTCCGATAAAAGGCTGGTAAGTTCCTGAAAATGAATATTGCATCCCTCACACCAGAACTCGCTAATATCACGTAAAGATCTTATTAAAGTCTGACAGCGCTCTTCCTTGCAATCAAGGACTCGCAATGGATTTCTTTCAAGCCTCCCCTGGCAAGTTGGACAAAGGCCTTCAACCCTCTTCTTCAACTGCGAAACCAAATATTCACGATAGCTTGGACGACAGCTCCGACATCCCAAGGAATTTATCTCCAATCGTAAGGGATGCTCAAAGGAGTGATGTCTTTTTTCTGGCTCCGTAAGGATATGCCAGGCAAGAATAATCAATTCCGCTTCCACATAAGGATTAATGTCTCCTAAATATTCCACATCAATCTGATGAAATTCCCGTAACCTACCCTTTTGTGGTCTTTCATGCCGAAACATAGGCCCAATGGTAAAAAGCCGCAAAGGGGAATATTTCGTATGTAGGGCCTTCTCTATTACCATCCGACAAATACCTGCGGTAACCTCAGGCCGAAGGGTTAAAGATTCTCCATTCCGATCTTGAAAAGTATAGGTTTCCTTCTGCACGATATCCGTAACCTCCCCAATAGACCTCACAAAAAGCTCCGTCTTCTCAAGGATGGGAGTTTTCACTTCCTGAAATCCATAGAGGAGTAAAATTTCTCGGGCAAGCTGGATAAGAAAATGATATACCTTAAAATCCTCCGGTGACCAATCTTTAAAACCGCGAACTGCCTGAAACTTCATCTGACCTCTTCTCCCCAAAGGCGTGGGAAGCTTATTCCCCCAAGGGGGACATAAACCTTGGTGAACCCTTTATACTTTAAAATCCGAGCCACTTCATAAGCCCTTCTTGAGGAGTTACAGACAAGGATAATCTCCTTGTCCCGGGGAACTTCCTCCAGATGTTTTCTAAACTCTTGATAAAGGATGTGTCGGCAATTGGGATAACGCTCAACCAAATAGGAAGCTTCCTTGGGATGACGAAGGTCAATGATGACCGTCTTCTCATCCCCTTCTTTCATCCTCCTTAATACTTCATCCCATTCAATCTTGGTAAAAAGCCCGTTGATTAAATTTTCAGCAACCTGTGCGGTATCATGGATGGGATCAAGGGCCGAATTAAAGGGTGGGGCGTAAGCTAACTCAAGGTTGATCAAATCTTCTACCAGGGGTCTTTGGGGAAGAATGCTTGAGAGGGCATGGATCCTAGCCATGGTACCATCTGTCATAGGACCAACCGCCTGAAAACCTAAAACCTGGGTGGTCTTTTTATCAAAAATCAAGGCATAATAGGCATACTTGGCGTCGGGATAAAAATGACTTCTTTCTGTCTGGTTGTTCAAGGTATAATCAGCGGAAAATCCCTCTGCTAGGGCCTGTTTCAAGGTTAAACCTACCCCACCTACTGCAAGATCAAAACACTTCATGATAAAGGCACCAACTGTCCCTTTAAAGATTGCCACCCCTCCAGCTATGTTCGTCCCTATCACTCTGCCCTGCCGGTTGGCTAAACTGCCAAGGGGCATCACTACCTTCTTCCCCGTAAGAAGGTGGGTTATTTCTATACAATCCCCTCCAGCATAAATATCAGGATCAGAGGTCTGTAGCTTTTCATTCACCACAATTCCCCCAGTCAAAGGAGAAACAAGGAGACCCGCTTTTTTGGCAAGCTCGCTGTTGGGTTTGACCCCTACTGCCATTAGCACCAGGTCCGCCGGATAAAAACCCTCCTCTGTCTCCACGCCCACTACTCGACCATCCTCACCCTTAATCTCCTTGATACGGGCATTAAGCCTAAGCTTCACCCCCTTTTCCCGCAGATGCTGTTCCACAATGCGTGCGGTAAAGTAATCAAGGCTCTGAGGTAAAATCTGAGGAAAATACTCAAGGATAGTTGTATCAAGACCCCAAAGATCGGCAAAGGCCTCGGCCATTTCAAGACCAATAAACCCCGCCCCAATAATCACCACCTTTTCCACCTCACCCCGAGCAATCCGTTCCTTGATCTCTATTGCTTTTTTTAAGCTGGAAAGGATATAAACACCATCCAAATCTACCCCAGGTAGAGATAAAACCTTAGGTACAGACCCAGTGGCAAGAACTAGCTTATCATAGGGGATTTCATCCCTTTTCCCGCTCTCTAAGTACCGGACGCGCAAAACCTTTTTCTCCCGATCTATCTCCTCCGCCAAGGTTTTGGTAAGGACTTCAATTCCTTTGGCGTCCTTAAAAAATCGCTCATTCCTCACCACATGAAAGGATGTTTCCCGAAGGGCATCCTCCGTAGCCACATCCCCGGAAACATAATAAGGGATACCGCAGGCTCCGTAGGAAATATACTCATCCTTATCCACCATAATTACTTCCGCGTAAGGAAGAAGCCTCTTTATCCGACAACCCGCCTTAGCTCCACAAGCATTAGCCCCAACAACCACCACTCTCATCTTCTCCTCCCTGATTTAAAGGCCTACCCAAAATTTCTTCCAAAAACACTCTACATTATAAACTTTTTGCTGAGAAAAACCAAGAGAGGGAAACGAAAAGGAGGACACCCCTGGAAAAAAAGATCCCAGGGGGGTGTAAAGCAAATTTAGGGAGAGACTAATTTTGCTCAGGAGCCATGGCTTCACAAAGGTTAAGGCCCCTTTGGGCCATGTTCAATTCTGGGTTTAGCTCCAAGGCTTTGAGAAAAAAAACCTTAGCCTGGGACAAGAAAAATTTTTTAGCCTCTTCAGTTGTCAACTCCTCAGCCAAAGATTTTAAACTATAGCCTGCGTTGGCATAGTCAAGGGCTGAGCTTGGATCAAGCTCGGTTGCACGAAGAAAGCTTTGAAAAGCCTTAGGATAATCCTTGAGACGATAATAGGCCCTACCCATCAAATTATAAATTTCTGGGCCCTCCCCAAGGTGTAAGGCTTCTTCTAAACTACTTAAGGCCTTAAGAAAATCCTCCTTTTTCAAATAAGCATCCGCAAGATGGGTCAAGATGGCAAGCCGATCTGGTTCAGGAACATCAAGGCTTAAGGCCCTTTCGTAACAAGAAATGGCGCCCTCTACATTTCCTCTATCCTTAAGCAAATTTCCATAGAAAGCCCAAAGATAATACCTATCCTTAACTTGTTCTAAGGCTTCCGAAAGCAATCGCTCGGTAATCTCTGGTGGATGATAAAAATAACTCACCCTTGCTAAATGGAAAAGAAAGGAAATCTTGGTGCGATCCCGAAAAAGAATACCAGGGATAATGGCATAAATCGCAGGAAGATTGAGCCCTTCGTTGGTAATATCTAAAAGATAGGGCTCAAATCCTCTATCCTTTAATCCTTGAGCTATGGCCATAAGCTCTTCCACATGGTCCTCCCTATAAAGATTGGGTAATCTCTCCAAAGAAATTTCTCCCGCCTTTTCCGTAACCACCTTAGCCTCTTCTAGCGTAGCAAATTTAGGAAGTCCGCTTTCCACGTATTTACCTTCGGTATCAAAATCGCCCGCAAGTTGAGCCACCTCGGTTAAGGCCCTAATTAAGGCCCGTTGAGGAGATGTCCCTGTACCAGCCGCATAGACGATCTCGCTCCTGTGAGGATAGGTAGAAGGGTCCATGGCCATTACCGCTATGGTAGGAACAGGCATCCCAAAGGTCATATCCCGTATCCAAACCCTAAGGTTCAATCTCTCAAATAAACGCAAAACCTCCTCAGCTTCCCCTTTGATGCTCTCCCTTTTTATCTCAGGCATTGGTTTGTTTATTCTTATTGAAAGGGCGTTAGTATGTCTTTCTATCAGCTCACACAGGGCCTGCACGCTCGCCTCCGGATAGGTATTCCCCCCTGCGGACCCATTGTATTCATAGAGCATCCAAAACCAGTGAAAAGGAAGATACTTAACCTCTCTGGTTCTCACCTCTAAGGCCGGAACAAAGTAAAAAGGAAATTTTTTGAGCAAACCTTGGGCCAAAGCCTTTACCTTTGGATTCTCCTCATCTTCTAAAGAGGAAAGAAAGACCTCCCAAGGGATAGCCTTCTCCCCAAGCTCTGCAAAACTTGCTACTTTAGCCTTCTCCTTTACGCCCTGATAATAAGAAAAAAGAGAAAACCTCTCCACAAGCTCCACCAAAGCACTGGCCCGAGCCAAAATATCCGAAGCCCCTTTTCCCATCTGCTTATAATTCCCGGTAATCCTTGTCCCCTCCACATCATAAAGGCTCAAATAAACCGGAAGGCCAAGCCTTCCTTTATCTATTCTTTTCAACCCCTTATAGACCCTCATCCCAAGGCCCTTTAATCTATTCTCAACCAAAGCCACCGTCTCCTCAGGTAAAAGGGCCTTATCCGCTGTTATTTTACGCGATGATTGATAAAAATGTCTAAAATCGCTCCTTGACATTCCCGTTCCTCCATTTATTTTTTGAGTAAATAATAAATTTATTCCCAAATACAATTTTCGCAAGATGCCTTATGGAAAAAGTTGTAGTAGCCATGAGCGGTGGGATAGATAGTTCCTATTCCGCCTTGTGGTTAAAGTCCCGCGGCTTTCAGGTGATTGGGGTAAGCTTTATCCTTTATCCTGGACAAAGCGGGATAGAAAGGGCAAAGGAAGTAGCTAAGGCCCTAAAGATCCCCCATTTTACTCTCCCTCTGGAAGAAGCCTTTAAGAATTTAGTCATAAAGCCCTTTCTTGAGGGTTATCGCTCCGGCCTAACCCCTAATCCCTGCGCCTTCTGCAATCGGGAAATCAAATTTGGCCTGGCCATGGACCTGGCCCTGAAAGAAACCAGGGCCAATTATTACGCTACCGGACACTATGCCAAGCTTGATACCTTCCAGGGCTTCCCTCTTCTTAAAATTCCTAAAAATCTTAAAAAGGATCAAACCTATTTTTTAGCTTTGATCAACTCGGACAAACTACCTCACCTTATTTTCCCTCTGGGAGAGGTGGAAGAAAAAGAAAAAGCCAAGGAAGCTTTAGCCCAAGCTGGGCTAAAACATTGGGAAGAAACCCCAGAATCACAAGAAGTTTGTTTCTTTCAAGGGAAAACCTTGAGAGAATACCTTTCTCAATTTTTTCCTAAAAAAAAGGGGGAAATTCTTTACCAAGGAAGGTCAATTGGCTGGCATGAAGGTTATTACTTTTATACCCTCGGGCAAAGAAAAGGATTACAAGTTAGAGCTGGAAAACCCCTTTATGTGAAAAAAATTTCTTCCGAAGAAAATAGGATCTATTTAGGGGAAAAGGAAGAGCTTTTTCAGGATACCCTTTACCTAAAAGAGCTCAACACCCATCTCCCGCTGGAATTATGGCAGAACCTTTTGGTGCAAATTAGATACCGGACCGAAAAAATCAAAGTCCAAGAAATTGCAAAAATAAACGTTGGCTTTGAAGTAAAGTTAGAAAAAATGGCTTTTGCCATCACACCGGGGCAAGTTTGCGCCTTCTATCAGGGAGAATTCTTAGTAGGAGGAGCAATTATTACCAGTTAGGCCCCTCCGTGCCTAAATGGTTATAATAAATCTCCACCCGATAGGAATAAGGGCCACTTTCGGTAAGGTAAATAATCCTTGAGGGAGAAATAATCATCTGTCCCTTAAACTCCTTAACTCCAACCTCCCGCAAGGCTTGGCAACAATAATTCTTACCAACTCCATTTAAAAGATCCTTCTCCTCCACACAAACCTGCAAAGGAATAACCTTAACAGGCTTATGCTCCTTCTTCACCATCATCCTCTCTAGCAGTATCATCTCCCTCACCTCCCGCTCCTATAAGGCCTTTTATTATTTTTTATCGGCAAAAAGGCAACAGAGCATAATTTTTCAATTGATTATCAAAACTTCCAGAGGATGTCAAGCCTAAACCTCCTTCCTTCCCCGAGAATGAGGGCCTTTTCCCCACCACCCCAGGTGTAATCTTTGTCTAAAAGGTTCTCCACCTTAAGGCCTATTTCCCACCGGGGATGAGGTCGGGTCAAAAAGTAAAAATCAACCACCCCATACCCGGGGATCTTTACCCCCTCTCTTCCCCTGGTCTCACCGATCAGTCTAAAAGCAGAAGAAAGGTAGGTCTCCCTGGCCACCGGGATCTTAAAGCTTATTCCACCCTTTAGCATAAAAAGCGGAATCCCTTCCAGGTATTTTCCTTCGTAAACAAAGGGGAGGTTCTTTCCATTTCTTAAGTCAAAAAGGGTAAGATTAAGGAAGGTTAGCCAAGGATCGGCCTTATGCTTAAACTCAAGCTCCAGCCCCCGAACCTTGAAGGTAGGAAGATTAACCTCACTTCTTACCTTGGGGTCAAACCAAATACGGTTTTTCTGTTCCTGGAAAAAGAGGGTTCCTCGGAAATAGGTTGCTTCGCCTGAAGCATAAAGAAGGGAAACCTGTTTAGTCCTTTCTTCCTCCGGCGAAAGCTTGAAAAAAGGATAAGAATAAGGACCAAGGAGAATGGTTCTATCCTTCTTATGATAAAAGGAAGGAACGTTCATCCCCTGGGTATAGCTAAAAAGAAGGGAAAATTTAGGGGTTAATTTGTAGGTAAGGCCAAAGCGAGGAAGGAATTTGGTGAAATAGCCTTCCACATGCTCAAGCCTTCCGCCTAAATGAAGGTGCCATCTCCCAAAGGGCTTACCGTAAGAAAAGAAAAAGGCATAGAGAACATCTTCATCTTGAGGATACCGGTAAGAAAAGGAGAGAACACTTCCGGGGAATGGGCTTAAGTAAAAATTACTTTCATAATTCTTGTAGCGGCGAACCTGCCATTCCGTCCCGAAAGTGGCCTCTCCCCCGGCGAGATTTCCCGAAAGATAAGCCATGAGGTCAAACCTCTGGGGCTTAAGAAGGTTCTTGAAGGCAGGGAAGACGGTCAAGGAGGTATAATTTGGCAGCCAGGCCTCCATTAAGGTGAAGGAGGGCTTGATAGTCCATCTCCAGGAACCAAGAACACCTTCCCTCTTCAAGCCCAGAAAGTAGAAATTAACTTTGAGCTTATCCCCCACTAAACCTTTGAGTTCCTCCGGGATTGGCAAGCCATCTATCCTTCGCTCAAGCTTGGTAACCTCCCGGGAAGCAAAAAAGGTGACCTCAGTCCTTTTCAAGGAAAGCCTTGCGGAAAGGGTTCTGGCCTCAGGAACATCATAATCCCTTATCCCTTGTCTTTCTTCAGCCCTGCGCCTAACCTCCTGAGCAGAAATCATAAATGGCCCCTGGGAAAGCTTTACTAAAAACCCCCTCTCTCCTAGCTCCCCTACCCGAAGGGAAATTTTTCTCTCCTCCTCTGAAATTCTTTTAAGGTTAATTACCCCACTGAAAGAGCCCGCACCATAAATACTACCACCCGCACCCTGCATTACCTCTACCCGCTCCACATCCTCCAAAGGATAGGCCCAATCAAAGACAATGCTTTCATAATCAGGTGAAGTCATCCGAAAGCCATCCTCCAAAAAAAGAACGCTCGCGGAAGTAATACTTCTAAAACCGCGATAGGTAAGGCTTCTTTCCCCAAAAATTGGCTTCAAATGAAAAGAAGGCAAATAGTTAAAAAAATTACGAAGATTTTTAAAGCCAAACCTTTCCAAATACTCCCGTTCATAAAAGAAAACAGAAACAGGGCTTTCCGTATAGGGCATTTCTCTTAAGAAAAATTCTTTAGAGAGAAAAAGTTCTTCCTGAGCCAAGGTATGATAAGGAATGTACTCTTCCTCTGTCCCCGCTAAAAGATCCCTTATCCCCAAAAAAAGGAATACCAGCAGAAAAAGACTAATCCTCCACATAGTAAATTCTCCCCCTAACAAGATCCTCCTGGGTAGCCACTTTACGCAAAATTTGAAGATACCTCCCTCTGGAGACGTTCACCCTGATCTTAGAAATCCCAGCTAAATCAACCTGGGCAAGGTCTATCACCCTTACTTCAGGGTGCTTTTTAAACCAGTACCTAAGAATGGAAAGGGCCCTCTCATCATAGATTAGAGGATCAGGAAGAAGGAGGTAGACTTTATAATAGGATAAAAGATTGTGAAGTTCCCTCTCAAGCTCATAAATGCTTCCTATCCGCACCCCTTTAACAGAAAGATACTTCCGTAGGTCTTCCCAATAAAAGGACAGAAAAGAAGAGTAAAACACAACGAAACTATCACCAAATTCCCTAAATTTTAGAGGATGGGGGAGAGGAGAGACATAGACATCCTTAGGATTATAAACGGGAGAAATATAAAGAATACCACCTACAATCCGAACTTGTCCTGGACATACTATATCCTTTATTTCCTTATAAGCCCTGAGCCCATAGACTACCAGCCTTTTTTCCTCACAGATTTTAGCTTTATCTACCGGTCTAAAATCCGCAAAGGGTAACTTCTCAAAAGTAAAAATAGGGATCTCAAACCCCCAAACCTTAAAACAACCAAAAAATGAAATAATAAAAATTAATATATTTTTAAAAACAATAAACTTTTTTTGACTAAT
>JBBIOT010000003.1:0-240314 GCA_037443245.1 Caldimicrobium sp. | reverse complement strand
TAATAACGATGGAGTGATCGGATATCTATTTGATACTACTAGCGCTACGCCAGCGATAAGTTACGACACTTCGCCAACTCCTGGAAGTTGTAGCGGTGAAGATCAGGATGATTCCTGGTTTGACTTGAGAGTGCAGAGGATCCTTCCTACCAACTCGCCAAACACGGTAGTGGCCAAGCACACCTTCAGTCAATTCTTTGCCATTGGTTCCTATAATAATGGTACCCACTATTTTAACGCAATAGCTGCTTATGGAATTCCGGCCTGGGCAGCAAAGATGATTGATACCTCTATTGACGGTACTGCCAACGGAACCATTGGTAAAGTAAGAAGGCTTGATGGTGCCTCTGGATCTACTTTTCCAGTTTGGCCTGACGACAACGCTAACGATCAAGTTGTAGCCCTCGTTTACTTCCTTGACAAAACACCCTAAGGTCTAAACTTTTTAAGAGAGGGGCTAAAAGCCCCTCTCTTTCTCCTTGACCAAAAATTTTCCTCTATTCTTGCTTTATCCTGTAAAGATGATATATAAAATCTATTAAGAGAACTATTTCTCAAACTTTCTCTTAAGGAGGTGCCATGTTCTGGAATAAAGAAATTGAAACCATGCCTCGGGAAGAGTTGGGAAAGCTTCAGTTTCAGAGGCTAAAGGAGGTAATAAAGAGGGCCTACGAAAGGGTGCCCTTTTACCGAGAAAGGTTCAATTCCGCGGGTGTAAAACCCGAAGACCTTCACTCTCTTGAAGACCTAAAATACCTCCCTTTCCTTAGCAAGGCAGATCTTAGAGAGGCTTACCCCTTTGGCATGTTTGCGGTACCCCTTTCCGAGGTAGTGGAGATCCACTCTTCAAGCGGAACTACCGGAAAACCTGTGGTAATAGGCTACACCAGGCATGACCTTGAGGTCTGGGGAGAGGTTATGGCCCGAGCCCTAACCATGATTGGGGTTACCTCAAAGGATATCATTCAAATTGCCTACGGATATGGATTATTTACTGGGGGCCTTGGCTTTCACTATGGGGCCTTAAAGATTGGCGCCACCATTGTACCTGCCTCAGCGGGGAACACCAGAAGACAAATCACCCTCATGCAAGACTTTGGGACGACCGTCCTTGCCTGTACACCTTCCTATGCCCTTTACCTTGCGGAATACGCTAAGGATGAAATGGGGATTGACCCTTCTTCCCTGAAACTAAAAGTGGGATCCTTCGGGGCAGAGATGTGGACTGAGGAAATGCGAAAGGAAATTGAGAAACGTTTTGGGATTAGGGCCTACAATGTTTATGGGCTAACCGAGATTATTGGGCCAGGGGTTGCTCACGAATGCGAGGCTCAGACAGGTCTTCATCTTATGGAAGATCACTTTTTAGCGGAGATCATCAATCCGGAGACAGGAGAACCCGTGCCAGAAGGCGAAGAAGGAGAGCTTGTTTTAACTACCCTCACCAAAGAGGGCGTACCTATGATCCGTTTTCGCACCAGAGACATTACAAGCTTTGTTCCCGGAGAATGTCCATGTGGCAGGACGACCAGACGTATCTCCCGTATCAAAGGACGCACCGATGACATGATCAAGGTCCGAGGCGTAATGCTCTTTCCCTATCAGATTGAACAGGCTATCCTTGAGGTGCAAGGAGTGGAGCCTCATTATCAGATCATCCTCACGAGACCTCATCATCTTGATGAAATTGAAGTGCAGGTTGAGATGTCAAAAGAAACCTTCTCCGATGAGATAAAGGCTATTGAAGACTTGCGAAAAAAACTGGAAAAACGGATTGAAGAAATAACAGGCATTAGGGTAAAAGTAACTCTGGTTGAACCAAAGAGCATCCCCCGAAGTGAAGGCAAGGCCAAAAGGGTCATAGATAAGAGAAATTTGACTTAAAACCTGATTAGGGGGACAAAAATGAAGGTCAGACAGATTTCCCTTTTTCTGGAAAATAAGAAAGGCCGCCTTTACGAAGCCCTCTCCATTCTGGCTCGGGCTGGAATTAACATCAGGGCTCTGGCCATTGCCGATACCTCTGAATTTGGCATCCTTCGTTTGATCGTAAAAGATCCTGAAAAGGCTAAATCTGCTCTGGAAGCAGAGGGCTTTACAGCAAAAATTACACCCGTTCTGGCTGTGGAGGTAGAGGATAGGCCGGGTGGCCTTGCGGAAATTTTAAAAATCCTCTACGAAGCGGACCTTAATGTAGAGTATGTCTATGCTTTTGTAGAGAAATCGGGTGAGAAGGCGGTAGTGGTTTTGCGCACCAATAACCTGGAAAAAACTATAGATGTACTGAAGGCCAAGGGAGTTACCCTTCTTAGCGAAGAAAAAGTGGCCACCCTTTAAAAAAGATCTTTAGCCTTTTTTAAGCTTTCCTGCAATAAGGACGCAGGGCCTTTTAGAAATAACCACGTGAACTCCTTCCTTTTCAAGGCCTTCTTTTAGGGCCTTTACCATTTCCTCCCTCTTTAAGGGATCAATTTCTAGCACCGAATCTACCCCAAGGGCCTTACAAAGCTCAACCAGATTAAGGCTCTTAGTTTTTTCTCCCCTTGCACCGACACCAATGATAGGGGTTGGCTGATGTCCTGTCATGGCTACCGCTGAATTGTCAAGGATGCATACAAGGATGTTGGCTTGGTTGTAAACCGCATCAAGTAAAGCGGTCATTCCGGAATGAAGGAAGGTAGAATCCCCAATCACAGCGGCAACCCGCCTTAAACCCTGTTTGGCTATGCCTATGGCCTTGCTTATGCTTGCCCCCATGCAAAGGCAGGTATCCATGGCGTTTAGAGGAGGCAAAGCCCCAAGGGTGTAGCATCCAATATCGCCGGTAATGTAATTTGGGCCAGCCTCAACCAAGGCCTTAAAAAATTCCCGATGGGGACACCCTGGACAAAGAACTGGAGGCCTTGGTGGAACAACTTCAGGCGAAACCGAAACCTCCTTCCCAAGAAGTTTTAAAACCACCTCTGGAGTAAGCTCGCCCTCAGCAGGCACCTCCCCGGTTAACTTTCCCTTAACTCGGGGATGAAGACATCTCACCATCGGTTCTATCAGCGGATAACCATCTTCCAAAACGAGGACCTCTTCAAGAGGGCTCACAAACTCAGCAAGCAAGGACTGATTCACAGGATAGGCAGTAATTTTAAGAATGGGAAGCTCTCTGGAAAATTCCAGGGCGTAGTTTACGCTTATCCCGCAAGCAATAAGACCGACCTTTCCCTTTCCAGGAAGGATCTGATTAAAATCTCTCCCCGCAAGCCAATTGGTAATAAGTTTTTGCTTAGCGTTTAATTCCCGATGCAGCCGCAACACATTTTTGGGAAGGGGCAAAAGATTATCCGGATCTTTAACCAGGCTTGGTTCCCTGGGAGATAGGGGTTCACCCAGGGTGACAGGGAAAAGACAATGAAGAAGCCTGGTCTGGGTACGGAGCATAACTGGTATTTTAAAGGTCTCCGAGAGTTCAAAGGCCTGTTTGGTATATTCTTTAGCAGTCTCGCCATCATAGGGCTCTAAGCAGGGGATCTTAGCATATTGAGCAAAATAGCGAGAATCCTGCTCGTTCTGAGAGGAATAAGCCCCAGGATCATCACCCATAGCGATAACTAATCCACCTCTAACCCCAAGATAGCTCATGGTCATCAAGGGGTCAGCGGCTACGTTTAGGCCAACATGCTTCATGGAGCAGAGGACCCTTCTTCCCGTCAAAGAAACTCCATAGGCCACCTCTAACGCTACCTTTTCGTTGATACTCCATTCACAGGGAACATCTGTCTGATGGATGATACTTTCAAGGATGTGGGTTGCAGGCGTGCCAGGATAGGAAGTGGCATAGGCTATACCCGCCTCATAGGCCCCTCTGGCTATGGCCTCAGCTCCAAGCATTAACTTTCTTTTCACAGTGGCCTCCTCCAATTTTTAAAGCCTAATAATAACCAATAAGTAATAATTTTCCAAGCAATTTCCCAAAAAATTTCAAACTCTTCTTTAGGGCTTTCTGGTTACTGATAAAAAGAGGTGGAAAGCACTGCTTGACCAAAAAAGGTGATGAAACTAAAATTTAGGGGATAACATGCCCGACGACATAAAGAATAAATTTCTTGAAGAGCGTCAATACGTCTTAGATAATCTTCAAGCTAAGGAGTCTTGGAGGCTCTTTCGCATTTTAGCGGAATTTGTGGAAGGCTTTGAGGTTTTACCAAAGGTTTATCCAGGAGTAACCATCTTTGGTTCCGCCCGAAGTAAACCCGAAGACGAAGAATACCAAAGGGCAGAAAAACTTGCCGAGCTGTTAGTAAAAGCTGGCTTTTCCGTGATCACAGGGGGTGGGCCTGGCATTATGGAGGCGGCCAATAAAGGGGCGGCTCAGGCAGGAGGCTATTCGGTTGGTCTTAACATCAAACTTCCCATGGAGCAAGAACCTAATCCTTACGCTAACGTAAAGCTTGAGTTTCGCTATTTTTTTGTGCGCAAGGTCATGCTTGCTAAATATTCGGTAGCCTTTGTCTTTTTCCCGGGTGGCTATGGCACCATGGATGAAATGTTTGAAATCTTGACCCTTGTCCAAACCAAAAAAATTCGCCCCGTTCCCATTGTTTTAGTAAATAAAATGTTCTGGAAACCTCTGGTGAGCTGGCTTTCCAAAACCCTTCTCACAGAACAGAAAATAACCCCCCAGGACCTGGAAATTTTTAAAATCCTAAATGAGCCAGAAGAAATTGTAGCTTACATCAAAGAAAAGCTTTGGATTTAAGCCATGACCCATCTTTTGGATATCCATAGTCTTAGCCCCCAAGAGATAGAGCATTATCTGACCTTAGCTGAAAACCTTAAAGAGGTTTTACATCGGCCTATCCCCAAAGTACCAACCTTGAGGGGAAAGCTAGTTCTCCTTCTTTTTTATGAACCCTCAACCAGGACGAAATTTTCCTTTGAAAGGGCCTGTAAAATCCTTTCTGCCGATATTATGAGTTTTCAAGCTAAGGGAAGTAGTTTAGAAAAAGGTGAAAGCCTGCTTGACACGGTTAAAAATCTTAAAGCCTTAGGAATTAACCTCATCGTAATCAGACATAATCTCTCAGGAACACCCCATTTTTTGGCTAAACACCTTGATCTACCCATCGTTAACGCTGGAGACGGCATCCACGAACATCCAACGCAGGCCCTCTTAGATCTTCTTACGGTGAAAGAAAAACTGGGAACCCTTACAGACCTAAGGGTAGTTATTGTGGGGGATATTAAGCACAGTCGTGTTGCCCACTCTGACATCTTAGCCTTCCAGAAGATGGGAAGTAGCGTGATTGTAGTAGGGCCTGCGCATCTTTTACCCACTCCAAGCGAAGCAGAATATTTTAAATTAAGATCTGGTGGATTTAAGGTTTGCTACTCCCTAAAAGAGGCTTTAAAAGGGGCAGATGTGCTAATAGCCCTTAGGGTTCAAAAAGAAAGGCATCAAAGCCCTCTTCTTCCCAGTGAAAGGGAATATCATCTCTGCTTTGGTCTGCGCTGGAACCATTTAGAGCTCTTAAAGGAAGGGGCTTTACTTCTCCATCCTGGGCCAATTAACTGGGGGATAGAGCTTGATCCTTCCCTTGAGAAGTATCCTTTTCAGGTTATCCTTGAGCAAGTGGAAAATGGTGTAGCCATAAGAATGGCTGTTCTTCTAACGCTATTGAGCGGGGCTTAAGGGATGCGCATTCTTATCAAAAAAGGAAGGATTATTGAACCAAGCCTGCAGTTAGATTTGGTGGGAGATATCTATGTAGTGGATGGGAAGATAGCTGGTCTGGAAGCTAATATAGAAGCTGAGGCGGATGAAATTATTCCTGCTCATGGCCTCTGGGTTATGCCGGGATTGGTAGACATACATGTCCACCTTCGTGAGCCCGGGGAGGAGTGGAAAGAAGACTTAGAGACAGGCACCCTTTCGGCCCTTTATGGTGGGGTCCTTAGAGTAGCTTGCATGCCCAATACCAAACCTCCTAATGATTCTCCTGAGGTAACCGCCTATATTTTAAAAGAAGCCAAACGCCGGGCTCATGTGAAAGTTTATCCTATTGCTTGCATAACCAAGGCCCAAGCAGGAAAAGAGCTAACCGAATTTGGGCGTCTCAAAGAGGCCGGCGCGGTAGCCCTTTCCGATGATGGCAAATGGGTAGAAGATGCAGAGCTCATGCGTAAGGCCTTGCTCTATGCTCAAGCCTTTGAACTCCCCATCATTTCTCATCCGGAAGACCCTAAGCTTAGTGCCCATGGCGAAGTAAATTTGGGAGAGATTTCTGCTAAGCTTGGCTTTAAAGGTATTCCTTTTACCGCCGAAACTTGTGCTGTAGTAAGGGACCTCCTTCTAGCTAAGGAAACCAAAGGAAGGCTTCACCTAGCTCATCTCTCAGTTAAAGAAAACCTTCCCTTTTTGCGCTGGGCCAAAGAAGAAGGCATCAATTTTACTGCCGAAACCTGCCCTCACTATTTCCATTTTACGGAAGACCTCTGCGATAATTACAATACCTTGGCCAAGGTAAACCCTCCTTTAAGGACACAAGAAGATGTGGAGGCCATCAAGCAGGCCCTCAAAGAAGGGCTAATTGAAGTTATAGCGAGCGACCACGCCCCTCATAGCTCTTTGGAAAAGGAGGTGGAATTTGCTTTAGCCAGCCCTGGGATGATCGGCCTTGAATTTCTTCTTCCCTTAAGTGCCCACTTGGAAAAAGAAGGAGTTTTAAGTCCTCTTAGACTGGCCGAACTCCTTATCACCAACCCCGCAAAGGTCATCCAAATACCTCCCCCAAGCCTAAAACCTGGCTCGCCTGCCGAAATAATCCTCTTTGACCCCGAAAAAGACAATCTTGTTACTCCTGAAACCATCCGAAGCAAAAGTAAAAATACACCTCTCCTAGGGAAAACCCTCAAAGGAAAAGTTCTTCAAGTAATCCTCAAAGAAAGGATTATCTTTTTTTAGTCTGTAACTTTTTTTACACAGTGAAACTAAAAATACACACTCGGCAAAAATCTAAAAACTCGCCTTCCCAAGGTTTTCTTTGTTTTGCGAAAATGGCATCATTTTTGCATTAATTTTTTAACTAATCTAAAAGGGGTTATTATGGAATTTTTACGCACACTATATCAAAAGGTCTCTTTAGAAGGGGTAGGGGTTTTTTCTGGGCAAAAGGTGAGGGTTGAAATTCTCCCTAATTTAGAGGGAGAAGGGATAATATTTGTGCGGGCTGACTTAAACCCGGAGGTTCCTATTCCTCTTCACCCTGATAAGGTCATTGGTCTTGAAGGGGCAACAGCGATAAGCGATGGAGAGCACTCTATCTATCTCATAGAACATTTACTTTCTGCCCTGCATGGTCTGGGCATAGATTCCGCTATAATTAAGGTTTACGGGGAAGAAATCCCTCTTTTTGATGGTTCCGCCTTACCTTTTGTTAAGGCCCTACGACTCGCTGGCTATCGGATCCTCTCTAAACCTTGTACAAGTTTTTATCTTAAAAAAGAGCTTGAGGTAAAAAATGGGGTTGGCTGTATTAGATTTAGGCCCTCCTTGCAAACCAAAATTTCTGTTAAGATTCATTTTCCCCATCCTTTGATTGGCGAACAACGCTTTTCTCTAACCTTGACTCCAGCTAACTTTTTATCCGAAGTCTCCTTTGCCAGAACTTTTGGGTTTAAAGCTTTATTAGAGGAAAGGAAAAGGGAAGGGATCCTAAAGGGAGGTGATTTAACGAACGCTATTGTTTTAGATGAGGAGGGGATAATAAATCCCGAGGGCTTACGATGTGCCGATGAGTTTGTGAGACACAAAGCCTTAGATCTCATAGGAGATCTTTATATCCTGGGGAAAAAACTTAGGGCTGATGTTGAGGCTGAATATTCTACCCACAAGCTTCATGTAGAGGCCATACGCACCCTTTGGGCTTCTGGACTTTTGGAAGAAGTAGTACCAAGGTCCCTTACTTTTTTTCTTTGGCAACGGAAGGGGCGGTGTAGGGCTTAAGGATTCCTATTTCATACACCAATCCATCTGCTCGGCTTAAGGCCTCCTCAAGCTTGAAGAGATTAAGGCTAAAATCTGCCTTTTTCATTCGGGCAAGCTGAGTAACTTTTTCCATAACCCAAAGAAATTGATCCTTAACCTTATTCTCAAAATCAGGAAAAACTTGGAGATAGATTTTATCATTTTCTACCGCAATCTTCAGAGGTTCGTAGATAATGAAGACCTTAGTCCCTAAGGCCACCTGCTTAAATAGGAAAGCGATATGGGGTTTATAAAGGCGAAAACAGCCATGGGTGGTCCTTCGGCCGACTGATTCCTCTTTATTTGTACCGTGGATAAGGTAGTTGCCCCGGTCCAAGTAGAGGGCATATTCTCCCAGCGGATTATCAGGCCCTGGAAGAACTGCTTTGGGGAGGGTTGGATCTTCAGCCAGGATGGATGGCGGAGGATACCAGATTGGTTTTTCTTGTTTCCTAACCACGGTATAAGTTCCCAGAGGATAGGTTTTATTTTCATCAGCAATACCAATAGGGAAAATGGCCACTTCGTTACCGCGGAAAAAGTATAAACGCATTTCCGGAATATTGATAAGAAGATAGGTTTTTTCGGGATATAAAAATTCTTGCGGAATTAACACTTGATAAGGAAGGACGATGGATTGTCCAGGAGGCGGAACCCAGGGATCTATCCCCTGGTTAGCCCTAACCAAGTGAAAATAACCCACCTCAAACTGAACAGCCAAATCCACCAGGGTTTCTTTATCTTTTATAACGTATGATTTAGGAGTAAGATAAAGGGCCTTATCCGAAAGGAAGGGTAAGAAGTAGTTTTTTTCTTGGCAAAATACTTTAAGAGGATAAAATAAACAAGAACAAAAAAGGAACAAAAGGAACAAAAAATGAAATTTACAAGTATCCTTCATAGGATTGGGAATACCCCCATTGTAAGATTGAACCATATTAAAGTCAAGCCTTCAGTAGAGATTTGGGGTAAGATTGAGGCCTTAAACCCTGGAGGATCAGTAAAGGATCGGATTGCCCTTTCCATGATTGAGAATGCCGAGACTAAAGGGCTTCTAACTAAAGAAAAGGTAGTGGTTGAGGCCTCAAGCGGAAACACGGGTATTGGACTATCTTTGGTTTGCGCGGTCAAGGGATACCGGTGCATGATTGCCATGCCTGAGTCCGCCTCAATTGAGAGAAGAAAGATTATGCAGGCCTTCGGGGCTGAAATTATGCTAACGCCCGCCAAAAAAGGAACCGATGGGGCTATAGAATTTGTTTATGATTTAGTAAGAGAGAACCCTAATCAATTTTTTTGCCCTGATCAGTTTAACAATCCTGCAAACTGGCTAGCCCATTATCGGGGAACGGGACCGGAAATTTGGGCTCAAACGGAAGGAAGGGTAAGTTATGTAGTTGCGGGGCTTGGCACCACAGGGACAGCCATGGGCATAGCTAGGTTTGCTAAGGATCATAATTTGCCTTTTAAGGTAGTAGGTATTGAACCCTACCCCGGTCATAAGATTCAAGGCCTAAAAAATATGAAAGAGTCTTTTCCTCCAGGGATCTTTGATCGGAAGATCCTTGAAAGGATTATCAACGTCTCGGATGAAGAAGCCTATGAAATGGCCAGGCTCCTTGCCAAGAAAGAGGGCATCTTTGTGGGGATGAGTTCTGGA
This sequence comes from Caldimicrobium sp., assembly GCA_037443245.1. GTDB lineage: Bacteria > Desulfobacterota > Thermodesulfobacteria > Thermodesulfobacteriales > Thermodesulfobacteriaceae > WYEG01. The sequence goes on along the minus strand of JBBIOT010000003.1, from coordinate 230,637 downwards.
TGTGCCTTGGCTGGAGCCTTAAAACTTGCGGAAACAATTGATGAGGGGTTGATCGTAGTTATTTTTCCTGATTCCGGAGAGCGCTATCTTTCTACCCCTCTTTGGTCTTTAGAAAATTTTCAAAAAAAAGCTGACCTTATCATCTATGACCTTCTTCAACACAAAAAAAAGCCGTTTATTCCTCTAGAACCGAATAAAGTTAAAATCTATGTTTGTGGACCAACTCTTAATCTTTCACCCCACTTAGGCTTCTACCGAAGGCTGCTTACTGCGGACCTCCTTAGGGGATATTTACAAACAAAGGGTTATGAAGTCTACTTGGTGATGAACCTTACGGATTTTGATGATAAAACCATAGGCGAAGCTTTAAGTCGGAGCCTTCCTCTGGAAGAATTGACAATGGAAGTAGAAAAAACCTTTTGGAAAGATCTGGAGGATTTAGCCATAAACAAGCCCGATGCCACACCCAGGGTTAGCGCCCATCTGGAAGATATGAAATCTTTAGCACTAAAACTATTGGAAATAGGGAAAGCCTATGAAAAATACTCAGCCATCTACTTTGATGTCTCTCGCTTCCCAGATTATGGAAAGTTTACAGGACTAAATTTAAAGGAAGTGGAAAAATTTGCTCCCAAAGATATAGAAGAATACGAAAAGGAAGAACCAGCAGATTTTGCCCTTTTAAAAAGAGGCCATATTTTGGAGATGAAGCATGGCTATTTTGTGGAAACTCCCTATGGAAGGGTCAGGCCTACCTGGCATATTCACTGTGCCTGCTTGGCCCTAAAATTTCTTGGGGAATCCTTTGACATCTTTGTTAGCGGAGAAGACCTAATTTTTCCTCATTTAGAAAACACCCGGGCTGTGGCTAAAGCTTATACGGGAAAAGAATTAGCCCAATACTACATAGCAACTGGGCTTACCTATTTTGAAGGGGAAAAAATTTCTACCGAGAAGAGAATTACTCTGCAAGATCTTTTGGAAAAAGGCTTTTCAGGAAGACACCTTCGCCTTCTTTTTCTTCAGGCTCACTACCGAAGCAAATTAAATTTTTCCTGGAGTTCTTTATACCAAGCAAAAAAACTATTAGAACGATTGGAAACTCAACTTGGAAGAATTTATTTAGCTGAAGAAAAAAATCTTTCTGAGACAGAAAAAGAGGATTTTTGGCAAAAACTGGAAGATTTTGAAAAAAATTGGCAAAAGGCCCTGCAGGAAGACCTAAATTCCCCCTTAGCCATCTCCGAATTGATAACTTTTACCAAAACTGTGTACCAAATGGCATCCTTAGGCTTCCCCATTGGCTTCAAAACTGCCTTCTTTGATGCGGTCAGAAAGTTCAATAAAATTTTCAAAATTTTGGCCTTCCCCCTGGAAGTTGAGAATGAAGAGGCTATAAAACTTTGTCAGAAAAGGGATGAAGCAAAAGTGGTTGGAGATTATCAAACCGCCGACCAAATAAGAGAGCTTTTGCAATCCTTAGGCTTTAAAGTGTATGACCTTCCTTCTGGAACGCAGGTCTTACAATTTAAATATGAAATCTGAAATTTTACGTCGGGCCTATGAACTTCTTTATGAACATTTTGGTCCCCAAGGATGGTGGCCCGCAGAAACACCCTTTGAGGTCTGCGTTGGAGCTATTCTTACTCAAGGCACAAGTTGGAAAAATGTAGAAAGTACTATTAAAAATTTAAAAGCAAGGGATCTATTGAATCCCTTTGCCTTAGCCAAGATCTCAAATGAAGAGCTGGCAAGACTTCTCAAACCCTGTGGATATTACAATGTTAAGGCGAAAAGATTAAAAAATTTTCTTAAATTTTTAATTGACAACTACCATGGAGATCTTGAGGCTTTAAAAAAAGAAGAACTTACAGAAATAAGAAAAAAATTACTTTCTATCTCAGGCCTTGGTAAAGAAACTGTAGACTCCATTCTTCTTTATGCCTTAGATTACCCCATTTTTGTTGTGGACGCCTATACTTATAGGATTATGTCCCGCCATCATCTGCTTCCCGAAGAAACAACCTATGAAGAAATGCAAGAACTTTTTATGGCTAATTTGCCAGAAGATATAGAGCTTTTTAAAGAATATCATGCCTTGCTTGTTGCCTGTGGAAAGAATTATTGTAAACTAAAAAATCCCCAATGCAGTAAATGCCCGCTTAAAGAGATTGAAAATGTATGACCTAAAAAATGAATTCTCTTTTAAACTTTCACCCTATTCTCAATATTTTCCCGAACCCCGTAAAGTCCTATTAGTAGATGATGACCCCTTTTTCCACAAAGCATTTACTAAACTATTTGCAAAGAACCTTCCTCCAGAAATAATCCTTAGGGGAGTGAAAACCCTTTCAGAGGTAAAAAAAATAATTTCCCAAGAAAATTTTCATCTTGCGATTTGTGATTTTCACCTTCCTGATGCGGAAACTGGAGAGGCTATTCTTTTTCTTAGGAAAAACAACATTCCTACCATTGCCTTGACTGGTAGTTATGAACCCCAAACCAGAGAGTTTTGTATTAACGCCGGCGTGGCTGATGTGCTTTTGAAAAATCTTCCTAATCTTTCAGAGCTTATTATAACTTCGGTAATAAGAATCCTAAAAAACTTAACCATTAAGGTTTTAATTGTGGACGATTCTCCTACCTTTCTTAAATTCACCAGCAAAATTCTTCAAAATATAGGACTTAACGTTTTGGAGGCCGATTCTGCATCCAAAGCAAGAGAAATTTTTAACAAATATAAAGAGGAAATTAGATGCATCCTTCTTGATTATTACTTAGAAACCGAGGCCATGGAACTGCTCTTGGAAATTAGGAAAAAATTTCCAAAGAATAAATTAGGGATAATTATAATTTCGGCTTATGTCAACAACATTTTTGTCCCTCAATTATTAAAAGCTGGGGCCAATGACTTTTTGCGAAAACCATTCTTGGAGGAAGAATTAAAGGTTAGAATAAATAACCTCCTTGACTTTTTAGATTCCTTTAAAGAACTCAGCTTTTTAGCCTACCATGATCCTCTTACTGGTCTTTTAAACCGTAGGGCTTTTTTTGCCTATGCCTGGCAGCTGTTTTCAATGGCCAAAAGAAATAAGTTAAAAGTAGCGGTGGTACTTTTCGATTTGGACTATTTTAAAAAATTAAACGATACTTTTGGCCATCAAGCAGGAGATGCCGTTTTGCAAAACTTTGCCCAGGCTCTTAAGAATTACTTTCGCCGGAATACAGACCTCCTTTGTCGCTTTGGTGGAGAAGAATTCTGTCTTTTTTGTTGTTATGAAAATCCAGAGCAATTCCTCAAGCATTTAGAAAATTTTCGGGAAAAGATTGCCCAAAGTAAAATTAAATGGGGGAAAAACTACATTAGCTATACCTTTTCTGCAGGGGTGGAATTAACCCTCAAGGAAAATTTTGAAACCATGATTAAAAGTGCCGATAATTGCTTGTATTTAGCTAAGGAGCAAGGTAGAAATCGTATAGTCTATAATTATCCTATTACCTCTGGGTAGCTTTCCCCACGGTTAAAACATGAAAATTTACATCCTTGGCACCGCAGGTGGGCGGTATGTAGTAGCCAAACAGCTTAAGGCCTCAGCAGGAACGGTTCTGGAAGAGAAGAATGAATTTCTCCTTCTTGATCCTGGGCCAGGGACCTTAGTTTATCTGGCAAAACACAAAATCTCCGTAGAAAAAATAAAAACCGTCCTTCTTTCCCACAAGCACCTTGACCATAGCTCAGACTTAAACATCCTCATTGATGCCATAACCGAAGGAACATTAAAACGCCAGGGAAGGCTATTCCTTCCTCGTGAAGCCTTAGAAGAAGGACTGCTTCTTCCCTACCTGCAAAAGTCCTTGGAAGAATTGGTGCTCTTAGATGAAAAAAAGAGCTATTCCTCTGGTCCTTTTTATTTTTCTACTACCAGAAAACTATTTCATAGGGCTGAAAATTACGGCTTTATCTTTACGCTAGAAAACAACGAAAAATTAGCCTTTCTTACCGACACCGCCTATTTTGAAGAGTTAGTTGAGGATTTAAAAGATTGTTCTTATCTCATCTTGAATGTGGTGCGTTTTGAATCCAAAGAAGGGGTCTTACACCTTTCGGTGAAGGATACGAAAAGGCTTCTAACCAGACTAAAACCAAAGCTTGCCATTTTAACTCATTTTGGTATGACCATGCTAAAAGCAAATCCCTTTAAGGTGGCTCAAGACTTGAGCGCCGAGCTAAATTTAAAGGTAATCTCAGCTTATGATGGACTAAAACTCTCTTTACCTTAAAAAATTTCAAAGGTGAAGTATTCCTGACTTTTGGATTTTTCTTGAAATGATTCCTGAAATGGTCTTAAATGCTATAGCCTTGGCCTGTTAACGCTGAAACTGTCCACAAAGTAAAGAGCTATTAATCAGAATTTTAGTACCTAAGAACCCTAAGTTAAAAATTAAATTTTAAAGGACTTTATAAAATTTAGCCTGGGCTTTAAAGAGAGATTTCAAGTTTTCTTTTCCCGGAACTTTCCAATACTTTTTCGGAGGTAGACAGGCGTTCGCTCTTTATGAGAAGTTGGTCTTAGGACTGGTCGATCGGCCTGAGCTTCCTACCCAAAGAGAAGAAACTAACGCCCGGTCTGAAAAGGTTGCCATTGAGCTTAAAGCCCAAAGAGAGGAATTAAAACTAAGATTTGGCACCTTAAAACACGCTTTTACTTTCTTTTTATCAGCACCGGTCATACTCTCTTGAAGTAGAAAATTCACCCTTCAAAGGGGCTAGTTTTCCCTTACGCCAGAGGGAAATAGATGGTTTTTTAATAAAATTCCAGTATATTTAGAATAAAGCCCAATTCTCCTCCAAGGAGGTTTTCAAAAATGGGGATAGACATCAAGGAAGTTTATAAGATTGCTCACTTGGCAAGACTTGAACTTTCTGAAAACGAAGGGATCACTTATTCAGCTGAACTTTCTAAAATACTTGATTACTTTAGTATGCTTAATGAAGTTGAAACCTCTCAAATTCCTCCAACCTTTCATCCCTTAACCTGGGACACACCATTTAGGGAAGATGAAGTAAAGCCTTTTGCTGATAGAGAGGAGATCTTAAAGAATGCTCCCGAGCTTTGGGAAGGAATGTTTGTGGTGCCAAAGGTGGTGAAAGCTCCCCAGGGTAGTTAGCTATGGAAAAGGAGGTGTAAATGAGTACCTATTCCTTTGACGTTAATGAGCTCACCATTGCCAAGGCCTTTAATCTTTTGGAAGAGGGTAAAGTCACTTCTTATGAACTAGCCCAAGCCCTTTTAGAAAGGATTAAAAAATTAGATCCCAAGATTAAAGCCTTTCTCTATGTAAATGAGGAATGGACCCTTTCCCAGGCCAAGGAAGCTGATGAAAAGAGAAAAAACGGGGAAAGAGGTAGACTCTTAGGCATTCCCCTTTCAATTAAAGATAATATCCTAATTAAAGGACACCCCACTACTTGTGCCTCCAAAATTTTGCAAAACTACTTAGCTCCTTATGATGCCTATGTAATAACTAAGTTAAAAAAGGAAGGTGCGATTTTTCTTGGCAAAACCAATTTAGATGAATTTGCTATGGGGTCATCTACCGAGAATTCTGGCTTTTTTCCAACAAAAAATCCCTGGGATTTGGAAAGAGTACCTGGGGGTTCTTCAGGTGGTTCGGCTGCAGCCACGGTCTGCCGTATGGGCCTTGGTTCTCTTGGTTCGGATACTGGAGGTTCCATCAGACAGCCCGCAAGTTTTTGCGGAGTAGTAGGCATGAAACCCACTTACGGCTTGGTTTCCCGTTTTGGGCTAGTTGCCTTTGCCTCTTCTTTAGATCAGATTGGTCCCTTTGGCTTGACGGTGGAAGATACCGCCTTGCTTTTAGAAGTGATAGCAGGACACGATACCTATGATTCTACTTCCGCTAAAGTTGATATGCCCTCTTTTACTCAGCGCCTTAAGGAAGGGAAAAAGGTAAAATTCAAAATCGGTGTTCCTAAGGAATATCTCCTGGATGGTCTTCACCCTGAGGTTGAGCAAAACTTTAAAGAAATGCTTTCCCTTTTGATAAAGCTTGGTCATCAAGTAAAAGAAATAAGCTTACCCCACACCAAATATGCGGTGGCGGTTTATTATATCATTGCGCCAGCGGAGGCTGCTTCAAACCTCGCCCGGTACGATGGGGTAAAGTACGGTCTTAGAGTAGAGGGAAGAAACCTTTTAGAAATGTATAAAAAGAGCCGGGCTCATGGCTTCGGCCGAGAAGTTAAAAGAAGGATTATGCTTGGCACCTATGCCCTCTCCGCAGGCTACTACGAAGCCTTCTATCTCAAAGCTAGCAAGGTGAGAACCCTTATCAAGCAGGATTTCTTAGAAGCCTTCAAAGAAGTAGATTTGCTGGTTACACCCGTTTCTCCTACTCCACCCTTTAAGCTCGGAGAAAAAACCGCTGACCCCTTGCAGATGTATCTTTCGGACATCTTTACCATCCCCGTAAATTTAGCTGGGCTACCTGGCTTAAGCTTGCCAAGTGGATATACGCAAACTGGATTACCCTTAGGTTTACAAATCATTGGAGCCCACTTCAAGGATGATTTGGTCTTGACTTTAGCTTATCAGCTGGAAAAGGCCCTAAGCTTAACTAATATTCCTCCTCTGATTAAGGAAGTATGAAAAAGAACCGGCTTGGCCGAGGATTATCAGAACTCATACCTGAACTCACCCAATCCTCTAATCTTCAATATCTACCGGTTGAGAGCATTCTTTATTCTTCTTTCCAGCCCAGGTTTACATTTAAAGAGGATGAAGAGTTTTGGGAGCTTGTTAGCTCCATAGAGAAAGAGGGGTTACTTCAGCCCATCTTGGTTCGTCCCCTGGGAGGAGGAGTCTACGAATGTGTGGCAGGAGAAAGAAGGCTTAGGGCAGTTAAAAAGCTTGGCTGGCATGAAGTGCCAGCCATTGTTAAAGAACTCAATGATCGCTCTGCCTATCTCATCGCCCTTATTGAAAACCTGCAAAGAAAGGACCTAAATCCCATAGAAACAGCGATAGCTTATCAAAATCTGATGGAAAAGTTTGGTTTTACCCAAGAAGAGGTGGCCGAAAGGGTAGGAAAAGACCGAGCCACTGTGGCCAATTTCCTAAGACTCCTCAAACTACCTGAAGAAATAAAAGAAGACCTACTGAACCACCGTCTGACCATGGGACATGCTAAGGCCCTTTTATCTTTACCAGATAAAGCAACCATGCTAGCGATTAGAGAAATCATCCTCCGTAAAGGGATCTCTGTGCGCCAAACCGAAGAATTGGTCAAAGCCTATCTGGAAGGCAAAAAAGAAAGAAAAAAAATCCTTAAACAACCAGATCCGGATCTTCTTTCCCTTTCTGAAGAACTCAGCAAACTTTTAGGGACCCCTGTAGAGGTTAAAAAAAAGCAAAAGAAAACTCTTTTTATTTTGGAATTTGAGACCCTTGAAAGGGCCGAAAATTTTATTAATCTTCTTAAAAAAGTATGTTTGTAAATTTTAATGTTTTCGGTTTTAAAGCTTAAAGTTGCCCAAAAATTTCTTATTTATCTTAATCTTTTTTTTATAGTCTTTTTACTTCTTCTATTTTTCTTAATTTTACAAAAATTTGAAAAGCTCGTTTTTGAAAACCTAAATAAACAGGCAGAAAGTATTTTTCAACAAATAATCATCACGAGAAAGTGGATTGCCGACCATGGTGGGATCTATGTAGAAAAGCTCCCCTGGGTAAAACCAAATCCTTACTTGGAATTGGTCGGAGAAAAAAGCTATATCCTTTCTAAGGAAGGGAAAATTCTTATTAAAGAAAATCCCGCTTTGGTAACCAGGCAACTTTCCGAATATTCAAAAAAAAATCTTTATTACTGGTTTAAGATTACCAGTTTAAAATATTTAAACCCCTTGAATAAGCCAGATGACACAGAATCTGAGGCCTTGCAATCCTTTGCCTTAAAAAAGGCTACTGTTTACCAAAAGATTGAAAAAATTGAAGGAACCTTTGTTTATCGTTACATTAAACCCTTAGTGACGGAAGAAAGTTGTTTGCGATGTCATGAAAAACAAGGCTATAAAATAGGTGATGTGAGAGGAGCCATCAGCATCTTTATTCCAGTAGAAGATACCTTAAGAAGGCTTGCGAGTTATAAAAAAATAGCCATTACCATTTTTATTTTTGGCTTTTTAACCATAAATAGCATCATTTTTTTCTTAAGTTATCGTTTTATCTTTTATCCTCTTCAATGCTTGATTAGGCTGCTTAAAATCTTACGTAAGCTACATTATCCAAAATCTTCTGATGAAAAGGCTCCTCTAAGGCCCTCGCCGATAAATGAGTGGCAGCAAATAGTGAAGGCTATCAACGACTTTGTTAAGGAAATAAATAACTATGAAGATATGTTAGAAGAGAAAATTCGCCAGGTAACGAATGAGCTTCAGCAGAAAAATAAAATATTAGAAGACCTTATAGAGAAGAAAAGCTTTTTACTTTGCAACATGGCCCACGAAATTAAAACCCCTCTAACCTCCATAAAAGGTAGCTTGGAATATTTAAAATTCCTTCTTTCTCAAAATGAAACCAATTTACCTTTGTCACTCAAAGAGCGAATGGATGACTTTATTCAGGTTGCTCAGCGAAATAGCGAAAGACTAATAAAACTACTTACCGCTTTAATTGAAATTGAAAGAGCGGAAACTAAGCTTTTAGAGTTGGAATTAATTGAATTTTCTCCCCTTGAATTATTGCAAGAAGTAATTTTAATGTTAGAAAATAATCTTAAAGAAAAAAATTTGAGCCTTAAAATTGAGGCCCCTGAGGACCTTATTATTAAAGCTGATTATGAAAAAATATTAACGGTAGTACTCAACCTTTTGAGTAATGCTATCAAGCATTCCCCTTCCCATGGAACAATTAGTATGCGCGTAAAAGAAGAGAATGGGAGCGTACTTTTTGAAATTGAGGATGAGGGGAAGGGCTTAAAGGATTTATCTCCAAGGATTTTTGAAAAGTTTTATAAAGGGACCAATCAAGAAGGATTTGGGCTTGGTCTAACCATCGCCAAAGCCTATGTGGAAGCTCATCAAGGGATTATAGGAGCTAAAAACGGCCCTAAGGGGGCTATTTTTTATTTTTATCTGCCCAAAAATTAGAGTTGGCCTATGAAAAAAAGAATCCTTGTGGTTGACGATGACCCTGATATTTTAAAAGTAGTTTCAGCCTTCTTAGAACTTGAAGGATTTGAGGTAAAAACCGCCCTCAATCTAAAAGAAGCAAAGACTATTTATAGCAAAGAAATACCAGATCTTGTCATCTTGGACATTATGCTCCCCGAGGAAAACGGCTTAGATTGGCTTAGAGAATTAAAGTTGGTCAATCCATCCTTACCCGTTCTTCTCCTTACCGCTAAGAGCTCGGTTTCGGATAAAGTCTTAGGCTTTGAGCTCGGTGCAGATGATTACCTTACCAAACCCTTTGAACCCTTAGAACTTTTAGCCCGCTGTAAAGCCCTTTTAAGAAAAAAAGAGATGTTTAGTCCTTTCCAAGAAAGAAAGATTAAAATCAGAAATTTAATCATTGACTTAGAAGGAAAACGAATTTTCAAAGGGGAAAAGGAAGTAAAACTAACTCCTACCGAATGGAAGATCCTAACCCTTTTAATCAAAAAGGCCGATGAAGTGGTTTCCAGAGAGGAACTACGCAAAGAAATCTGGCAGCACAAACGGGTTTATGATTGGAGCAGGGTTTTAGATGTGCATATTAAACATCTTAGAGAAAAACTTGAGGATGATCCAGCTGATCCCAAAATTATCACGACCGTTCACGGATTTGGTTACCTACTCAAAAGAACTTAAACCTTAATGGCGGATCCTTCATCCTTAACCTTTCGCAAATCTCAACACACTTCCCACAATTGAAACATAGGTCTTGATGATTGTTTAAATGAGGAGTTAAACCTAAGGGACAGGAAAAGCTACAAAGGGCACATTGACCACATCTCTCCTCATCTATCTTTTCTACCCGCAGACCCCTCCGCCACGAAAAAAGTTGTAAAAGAATACCTGTAGGGCAAAGAAGGTTACACCAAATCCTCTTTTTAAAGAAAAAATCTAGTACAAAGATTACTCCCAAAAATAAAAGGGTAAAACTTAGGAAATTCATTGCTCTTAAGATTATCTGATGTAAAAAGGTAGAAAGCAGACCAGGTAAAACGACAAGATAGGCCAAAAAAGGAAAAACTGCCCCGGCAATTAATAGAATTAACAGTATCCCAAATCTATGTTTTGAAGTATGAGGACAAAAATAATGGATCTCGTGCCTCTTAAATAATCGCACCTTGAGGCTATTTAGGACTTCATAAAAAAAATTATAAGGACATACCCAACTGCAAAAAACCCTCCCTAAAAAAAAAGCGAGTAAAACAGGAATTAAAAAACCTATTAAAGTGTCCAAATAGATCTTTGGCGTGGGAAGGTTTCGAAAAAAATAGGTTAGATATATATAAGGATCTACTATATGAATAGGGCCGATCTTGAAGGAATAAAAGGTACCAAGAAAAAAACTTTGCTTGTGCGAGGTGTAATAGACAAGGAAGAAAAAAAGAAATACTCCTACTTGCAAGGCCCGCCGGTATAAAGTTAAGGTCCATAGTTTCTTTTTTGGAAGTGACATAAGGGTCTTCCTCCCGAATAAATTTCTGAATAAGATCAGTTATGGTGGATAGATGATAATGGAAGAAGGTTCAGTTGGACAAACATACTCACAAACCCCACATCCTACGCAATATTTTTCAATCACCACGGGCAAAAGCTCATCCGTCATTTTAAGAGCCTTGTCAAAGATAGGACAATTGAGATAACAGGCCCGACAAAAACTCCCTTGATAGGCCCAACAGGTCTCCCGATTAATCTTGGCGACCCCCATCCTAACTTTTTCTTTATCCAGTAAAGTCCGATCTAAAGCCCCAGTCGGACAAACAGGAGGACATTTCATGCAGAGATAACAGGGCTTTTTTCGGGCCAAGATGTAGGGTAAGCCAAAGTAAAAGGGGTTTTCCCAAGAGGTAAGGATGATGCTATTGTAAGGGCAAACCTGCTGACACTTTCCGCAGCGGATACACCTCTTAATAAACTCCTCTTCCTTTATAGCCCCAGGAGGGCGCAAATAGCCTTTAAACTTGAACATCCCTTCCCTTAACTCTCGTCAAAAACTGAAGATAGGATAGTTAGAGATTTTACCCCGGGGATGGTTTCAACGAGCTCTTGAACCTCGGACCATTCCTCGGGATCCTTTAGTTCTATAACCCCTAAAAGAAAGCCATCCAAAACTTTATAAAGGGTGAAAAAAGGAAGTTGAGAGAGGGCTTCTTCAGCCCCCTCTCCCTCTATGTCAACCTGAACCCCAAGGTAGAACATTTAAAATCCTTTCTAAGCCCTTTCAATTCTCACTGCCGAAATCTTGAATTCGGGTTGTTTGGACATAGCATCAAAGGCATCCGTCACCAAGGCATTAATTAATTTATCTGGGTAATGGAAGGGGACAAATACCACCCCTGGCCTCGGAATATCTATTACTTTAGCGGGAAGTATGATACTTCCACGCCGAGAGGTTATTTTCACCTTATCCCCTGTTTTGATCCCAAGTTTCTGAGCATCAACAGGATTTATCTCCACAAAGGCCTGAGGGGCAGCCCTTCTCAACTCAGGAACCTTCATAGTCATGGTACCGGTATGCCAGTGCTCAATTACCCTTCCTGTTGTGAGGACAAAAGGATATTCCTTGTCCGCAGGTTCAGCTGGCCCAACCGCTGGCCTCAACCAAATTACAGCCCTGTTCCCATCTGCAGGATTGCCATAGAAGGAAATGTCCTTGGCCTTAGGATCTAACTTCTTTACCAAGGGATCTCCATATTTAGCAGTATACCTTCTTAATGTGCCAGGGGCAGGATAATTTTCTTCAGGAACGGGCCAAAGCATGCCATGCTCTTTGATGAGCCTAGCCCTTGTCATCCCCCAGAAGTTATAAACTGTGTTCTTAGAACAGGCCCGCATTTCATTCCAAACATCTTCAGTAGTTTTGTAGGGGAAAAGTCTCTTTGCCTCCTCTTCCCTACCAAGTGCGGAAAGGAGCTTTCGGGCAAAGGTCAAAATTACTTCAAAGTCTGACTTAGCCTCGCCCACAGGTTTAATAACCTGAGGGAGGTATTGATAGCGCCTTTCCGATTGCCCATAGGTCCCATCCTTTTCACACCATAGGGCAGCGGGTAATACCAAATCCGCAAGTTCTGAAGTCCGAGAGGGGTGATAGGCTTCACTAACTACTAAGAATGTATCTTCCCTGGCCATTCCTTTTCGGTATTTTTCCAGATTGGGTAAGCTTTGTCCGGGATTGGTACAAACTATCCAGAGACATTTGATCTCCCCTTCCGCAAACTTCCGAAAAAGCTCCACCGCCGTTGGACCAGGCTTAGGATAAATTCTGCCCTTAGGCAAACCCCAAAAATGTTCTATCTCTTCCCGATGTTTTTCATTAGCTACCAGCCTTCCATAGGGCAAAAGATGGGATAACAATCCCACATCCCGAATACCACCACAGGCATTGGGCTGACCTGTTAAAGAAAATGGCGTGGCTCCAGGCCGGCAAATATGCCCAGTTAATAGATGCAGGTTGTGGATGAGATTATTAGCCCAAACCCCTCTTGTCCTCTGATTTATACCCATACACCAGAAACTCATTGTACCATTAGAAGTGGCAAACCACCTTGCCGCTTGAATGATCTTATCCTTTGGACAACCAGACTTTTGCTCCGCAAGCTCTGGCGTATATTCCTCAATGAACTTCACATAATCATCAAAGCTAACCTTTTCTATCTTTCCCCCTGGAGTAGCTTTCTTAAACACCACATGCTCATCAATGAACTGCTTATTATAAAGTTTTTCCTTAATAATCACATGAGCCATGGCATGGAGGATAAAAAGGTCCGTTCCCGGCACAAAAGAAAGATAAAGATCCGCATTCCGAGCGGTAAGAGTTTTTCTGGGATCAGCAACGATTATTTTGACGTTCCTCCTTCTTTTCTGCTCCATCACCAAACGAAAGATGACGGGATGGGCTTCGCTCATGTTGGAACCGATGATAAAAAAACAGTCCGCATGATAAATATCGTCATAACAACCCATAGGTTCATCCTTACCAAAGGAGGTAACATATCCTACCGCGGCTGAGGCCATACAAAGACGGGGATTACCATCGATGTTGTTCGTCCCTAAGGCCCCTTTGAAAAGCTTGTTAGCTAAATAGGATTCTTCAGAAAAAGATTGCCCAGAACCATAAAAACCAACTGCCTGAGACCCATACCTTTTTATAGCCTCAGCAAACTTGGAGACCATTAGGTTTATGGCCTCATCCCAAGAAATCCTCTTCCACCTTCCGCCCTCCTTGACCATGGGAAATTTTAGTCGATCCTCCGCATAAAGAATCTTAGGCAAATAGGATCCCTTCACGCAAACAAATCCTCTATTCCAGTTTTTATCATCCCCTTTAATCGCTACCACCTTTCCACCCTTAACGCCAATATAGACCCCGCATCCGGCTCCGCAATAACGACACACGCTTTTTACCCAACGATCAGGAGTTTCTACAGCCAAACTTTCTGGTACTTCCAGATCAATTCCCAGGACGCTTGCGGCACTAACTAAGGCACTCCATTTCAAAAATTCTCTTCTATCACACTTCATCGTTTATCACCTCCTTTAAATTTTTATTTCCTGTGAATGTTCTTAGAACCTGATTTAACATCTAACGTATGAGCTGCATGACAGGCAAAACAGCTTTTATACTTGGTTTTCTCCAGGTCTTCAACCTTATCACTGTGACAGGCCACACAATTGGAGGCTGATGCTATGCGCTCAAAGCGCTTTTCCAAATCACCATGACAAATAAAACAGCGCACCTGGTTTAGCCCATGCAAACTCTTTTCCCAATCCCTATGTTGCTCTGCATGACAGCTAACGCAAACTTGAGGATCCTCCGTAATCATTTCAGCCTCTATTTTAGGATGTTTCTTTTTGCCAAACCCTGAAGGAGTAAAACCAAAAAAACCTAGGAAAAGAAAAAAAGGAAATAGGACTAATAAATTTTTCCACCCAATTTGGATCCTCTTTTTCATAAAATCCTCCTAATTTTAATTTTTCATAAAAAAGGGAGCCTAAATAGGCCCCCTTATAACTTCACAGATTTCAAAATTTTACTTTCCAACCTTTTCTTTAATAGCCTTCTCCAAGAGAGTTACGCCTTCTACCGCATTTTGAATGGCGAGATTAAGAGATTTGATGGCTAATTCAGGGTTGTGGAAGCCATCAGAATTCTCAGCGGTCCACCATTCCCAATAGGGATGGGCTATTTCATGCTTTTCCCGAGCTTTTGCCAGAATATCTTCAGACACCCCGACAGCTTTGGCCTGGGCATAGGTGTCCACTAACTTAGAAATCCAAAATTCGGCCTTCCTCATCTTTCCTCTGATGTAGTTCTGGATGCCCTGGATCACGTATTCGGCTTGCTCAGGGGTCCAATTTTTATGACAATTGACACAAACCGCTGTCCTTCCGGGAACATATTTAACACTTCTTTGGCCATGGAAAGTATAGACCTTACCTTGCTTATTTTTGACCTTGGGCATATGACAATCCGCACATGTTAGACCAGCCCGTTCATGCTTGCTGTTCCAAAAAGTTTCCGTCTCGGGATGTTGAAGCTTAAGGAGCCTTGCCCCAGTAACCTCGTGTTTAAAATCCCTAAACGTTATTTCACCCATTACTTTGGCATAGTCCAAAACGTTAACCCAGGGGAAGAAGTTAGCCCTCCGGTCAGCCATGGTTACCTTTCCATCGGGCTTGCTGGTATCAATCCCAGGATTGCAGTTATACTCTACATGACATTGAGCGCACCTTAGGGTTGCATCAGGCTTGTTAAGTATTCCTATAGCCCTAAAATCACGAAAGACCACCTTCTTTAGCACTATTTTTTTGCTCTTTTCAGGATCATAAGGATAGGTCCCTTTTCCTCTATCTACGACAGCCTCTATGAGAGCATCCCTTACAACCCTTGGCTCCGCACTATGGGGATCATGACAGTGAACACAGGCAAAGGTTCTGTGAGCTGCCCTTGCCATTTCCACCACGTTGGAAGTTCTGTCCCACTTGGCTTTGGGATGCTTGTCTCCCATATAGGCCCAGCTCAATATATAATCGGTGGTCTTACATTGTAAGCAAACAGGATTGGCCGCATTGGCTGCGGTTCGCGGGGTAAAAGGTGGAAAGATCTTTTTCTCGTTAGATGCTGGATCTTTATCTACCAACACCTCCCAAGCACTCTTTTCTGCCGCTTTGGCATCCATAAGCTTAGTCCAATCCTTAAGTTGGAACCTTCCACCATAGGCCCTATCCACTACCAAATGATCCACCAAAGCAAAGATGTGGCTTCTTGGCTCAGCATGCTCCCGGGTAAACCCGTGGGGTCTCATGAGGTTGTCAAAAAGAGGTGACCTACTGGTGCTTGTAGCCTTCTCAATTTTGGCCGGAGATGACAAATTCACACTTACAAAGCTTTCATACTGATCCTTGTGGCACTGGCCACAAACCGCATGCTCAAGCCGAGTTAAGGGTTTCTTTTCCGCAGGATCACTCATGTGTGCTTGAAGATTTTCATGACACAGACCACAGTTCAACCCCTTGTGCTTGCCCCGGGTGTGAAAATCCTTAATTTCACTATGACAGCTATAGCAAGTTTGGACCGGCGCTACCTCCTTAGACTTCCCTGCTTTTCCCTGGGTCTTCGCTGATTCCGCAGTAGATATCCCAGCGATCAAGCTAAGTGTCCCAAGGGCCCCAACAACCCCAAACTTTAAAAATTTTTTATCCATAACTCACCCCCCATAATTAAGTTTAAAATTTAGCCTTTTTTAGCTAAGATTATACAGAAAATCCTTGATAATTTTGCTTAAAAATTTGTAAAAAATTTGTTAAAATATAAGAAAAAAAATATAAGAAAAATGGATTTATGAAAATATAACTTAAAAAATAAACTTTTAGATTAATTTTGTTAGAGAGGACTGATTATTTTTTCCTTGAAAGGAAACTAATTGGTTGGCTTAATCTTTAAATAAAAAAATAAATTAAGGCCTTACGTATTTAAACCCCTCTTCTTGCCATTCTACTAAGGCAACGATACCAGCAGGAATGGTATTAGTCCCAGCGGGAACCTTTTCTGGACTTACGTTAAAGGCCTTCATGGCATTTTCGCAAAAATAAATTTTTATCTTATAATTAAAAGCTTCCTTTAACAGCTCTTGATAGGGTGTCAAATCATTAAGAACGGTTATCCCTTCAAAGTTTACTAAAATTCTTACTTCATATGGCTTATTTCCCATAGCTACTGCAAAATTTCTGCCCTGTTTCAAAGCTGGTTCAAAACGAGAAGAATCGGGCACATGCATAAGAAGTTTATTTCCCGCCATCTTTTCCTTCCTCCTAAATTTTTTTAATAATATTGTAATATTTTACTAAAGAACTTCAAGGAAGGATTTCAAAAGTGTAAAAACTGTTAGAGCTCAAGCTAGAATTTTAGTGATTTTTTAGAATTCTTCCTTTAAGCTGCGAGAAAGAAGGCGCTGTAAGGCCTCTTGGGGAGAGATTCCTTCATAAAGGGTGCGATAAACTTCAAGACTTATGGGCAAATTAAGGGGATATTCTTCTGCCCATTCTTTAACTACTTTAACTGTTTTTACGCCTTCTGCTACCTCTCTTATCTCTTTTAAAGCCTCTTCTAAATTGTGGCCTTTGGCTAGCAAATAGCCAATCCGGTAATTGCGCGAAAGGGCAGAAGTGCAGGTTAAGACTAAATCACCCACGCCGGCAAGGCCATAGAAGGTTTCTCTTTGGGCCTGAAAGATTTCACCAACCCGAATAAGCTCCAGCAGGCCACGGGTAATGAGGCTTGCCCTTGCGTTAGCTCCAAGCTCAAGTCCGTCGCAGATCCCTCCAGCAATGGCGATAACATTTTTCAAAGCACCCGCGCATTCCACACCCGCAGGATCGTAATTAAGATAAACCCGAAAATATTTATGAGCGAGAAGCTTTTGCAGAAATTTAAGCTCCTCTATCCCTTCAGGATTTCTTTCCCCAGCTAATACTACCGCCGTAGGTAAGCCACGGGCAACCTCCTTAGCAAAGGAAGGTCCCCCAAGAATAGTTATTAACCCTTCAGGAAGCCACTCTTGCAAAATTTTCCTTGGCCATTTTTTGGTTTCTAAATCAATACCCTTAATCCCCAGTAGATGATATCGCACCCTTCTTAAAGCTTCTAATTCGGTTTCAGAGAGATTTTCCAAAAAAGGCCTTAAAGCCCCAGAAGGAATGGTCCAGACTACGGCCTTAGCCTCATCAAGAGCGGATAAAAGCTCAAGTTCTGCTCTTAAGGTTGGAGGAAGGATCACACCTGGTAGATAATCTGGATTTTCCTTTCTTTTGTTGATATAAAAGGCTAGCTCCTCTCTCCTCACGAAAAGGGTTACAAGTAATCCCTTTTCGCCAAGAATTTTGGCTAAGGCTGTACCCCAGGAACCTCCTCCAATAACACAAATTCTCATACCCTTGAAACCTCCTTCCAAATTAGCTTCTGCACCTCCTTAGCGATTTCTTCCGGGTCCTGCTGGGCAGAAATCCGAACCAGAGGGAAAAATCTAAGCAACCACTGATAATTTTGATAAATTTTATTAAGAAGCTCCTTTTTTTCAAAAAAGGAAAGATCCTCAGCCCTCTTTTTTATTCTCCTTAGGGCCTCCTCAGGAGAGAGGTCAAGATAAATCACCAAATCGGGCGTAGGGGCAAAGTTTTCGTTGAGACGCAAAAGCTGTGGCAAGGAAAATTCTTCCGAAAGGCCTTGATAGGCCACTGTAGAAAGATAATAACGATCAAGTATAACCGTTTGGCCTTCCTTTAGGGCCGGAAGTATGACCTCTTTTACATGCCAGTACCTATCTTGCAGGAAAAGGTTAAGAAGCTCCTGGGTGGAAAGATCTCCTTTAGCTAGGGCGGTTCTTATCCTTTGCCCAAAGGAGGATTGAGTGGGCTCCTGTGAAAAAAGAAAAGGTCTCCCCAAAGGCTTATGCTCCTTAAAAATCTCTTTGAGGAGGTGATGGAGCGTAGTTTTCCCAGCTCCGTCTATTCCTTCAAGCACAAAAAGCCTTCCCGGCCGATTAAATTCGATTAGGAGTCTTTCCCGCAAAAAATCCCTGTTCTCTAGGTTGACCTCACAATAAAGTAGACCTTCCAATTCTCTCATGCTTTTTAAGAAAGGGTGATTGCCCATCCCACAGGTCGCCAAAAAGGAAACTTTGCGGGCTAAAACCTCTTCCCAAAACTGACAAAACTTGGAACTTTTAACTTCCATCTTCCCGATTTCGTCAAGGACCAAAACCTTCATGCATCCGTCTTCTTTTAACTCCTCCCAGAGAAAATAAAGAAGCTTCTCTAAATTAGCGAGATAAACCTCATAAGAACCAACCATGGGGAGTGATTTTTTGGACCTTCTCTTGCTCTTCCGAGCTAAAGGTAAAGAGATTGGACTTTTTTTAGCAGTTTCTCCGATGGGCTTTAAATCAAAACCAATCCTCTGGTCAGAAACTCTTACTTCTTCCGTGATAAAACCAATAAACTTTATTTTCGGAAAATTCTGTATAAGGTTTTCCACTAGGAATTTTAAAAGAGTAGTTTTTCCGGTGCCAGGTTGTCCGGTGATCAGCAATCCTTGACGAAAGGAAAAAAGACGCATTATTTTTTGACTGGCCTTTGACTAAGGAGGACGTAGGTAGCACCCAAGCCGCCGTCGCAAGGGCGTGAGGTAGTATAGGCGAGCACATACCGCCTATAGGGACCTCGCTCAAGCCAATTTTGAAAAAGGGGCTTCAAAACCGGTTGGCCATTTGGAGAAGAAAGCCCTCTTCCATGAATTACTAAGACACAGGAATAATCAAGCATAATGGCCCGGGAAAAAAATTCTTCAAGAGCTACCAAGGCCTCTTCAGCTGTCAGTCCTCTTAAATTAAGGACCGCCTTCACCGAAAAAAAACCTTCCCTAAGTTTTCTCAATGTTTCTAAGCTGACGCTTTCTTTCTTTCCTTCTATGTACTCCGAAGTAAGGGGAAGGCATATCTGAAGAGATTTGGGAGGCCAAGATTGTTGAGTAACCTTTTTCCTTTTTTTGATAAGATTAAGGACTTCTTTAATCTTTGGTGGCTCGTAGGGCAAAATATCTTCCTTAGAAATAGGTTTAATTACTTTTGCTAATCCCTCCCACTCTGTGGCTTTAAAGGATTGATAAAGAGGGGCCTTCTCAGGGGGAATAAATTCCTGAGAAGGCTTTATCCCATAAATTTCGGCAAGCTTAGCAAAGGGTTTTAGCATGGGAAGTTCTACTTTTTAAGGCCTTTCTCAAAGATCCTTTCTGCCTTCATAGCCGAAGCCTCAGCCTTTTTCGCCGCTTCTTCGGCCCGATTGGCGGCACTTTGAGCCTTCTCTACGGCCTCTTTAACCGCCTCTTTGGCTTCCTTGGCATCTACTTTGAGGGCCTCAAGCTGGCTCTTTAGGGCATTCACTTCTAAGCGCAGGGCATTAAGCTCATTCTCTAACTTCTTGCAACAATCGGGCTCAGCTTGGACCTCAGTTTTGGCCGGAGCAGCTTGGGCCTCCTTTTCTGCAACCTTAGGAACCTGACATTCACAGGCATAAAGAAAAACCAAACCGGCAAGCAAACTGAAAAGCTTAACTTTGCTCCCCATGGCGCCACCTCCCTTTTTGAATTATTTTAACCTTTTATACAACCAAGAGGTAATAATTTGGCTACTTTCTTAGTTAGGCCTGCTTTGCATGTAGCTTCTATTACCTTCCCCACATCCTTATAAGCTTCGGGTGCTTCCTCGGCTAAGCCTTTTTTGGATTTCCCCATCACAATAATACCCCTTTTTCTTAATGTCTCAACAATCTCATCGGCCCGAAAACTTTTTATGGCCTGGTTTCGGCTCATAGTTCTTCCTGCTCCATGACAGCAAGAACCAAAGGCCTTCTCTTCTCCCTCTTTAGTACCAACCAAAATATAGGAAGCAGTGCCCATGGAACCACCTATGATCACTGGTTGTCCGACTTCCCGATATTTTTCCGGCAATTCCTTTCGTCCAGGTCCCCAAGCCCGGGTTGCCCCTTTGCGATGCACGTATAATTTCATTCTCTTCCCATCAACCTCATGATATTCCACTTTGCAGGTGTTGTGGCTAACATCATAAAGCAGTTTTAAATGTACTCCCGGAAAGAAATCTTTAAAAACCTGCCGTACAAGATGGGTGATCACCTGGCGATTGGCAAGGGCACAATTAATACCACAGCACATGGCCTTAAAATACCTTTGCCCTTCTTCAGAATTAATGGGAGCACAAACAAGCTCCTTTTCCTTAATAGGAATTCCGTATTTTTTGGCCGCCTTAGCTAAAACAGGAAGATAATCCGTGGCTATTTGATGGCCAAGGGCCCTTGATCCGCAATGAATACTAACCACAATTTGGTCAAGAAAAAGACCAAAGGCAGAGGCTACCTTAGAATCGTAGATTTCTGCCACATATTGCACTTCTAAATAATGATTACCCGAGCCGAGCGTCCCTACCTGACGGTGTTGTCTTTTTTTTGCCTCCATAGAGACGTAGGAAGGGTCCGCCCCAGGCATGCACCCCTTTTCTTCTATATATTCTAAATCTTCGGGCTCTCCATATCCTCTTTCTACCGCCCACTTTGCCCCCCCAACCAGCACCTCATCAAGCTGGGTTGGACTGAGCTTAATCTCTCCCTCGGAACCTACACCCGAAGGAACCATTTCAAAAAGTTCCCGCACAAGATCTTCCAGATAAGGCCTTAACTCTTCTTTGGTCAAAGGCGAAAGAAGGGTCCTAACCCCGCAAGAAATATCATAGCCTACCCCTCCAACAGAAATTATCCCACCCGCATCAGGTTCAAAGGCGGCCACTCCTCCAATAGGGAACCCATAACCCCAATGGGCATCAGGCATGGCAATGGCTGCCTTCACAATGCCTGGAAGCTCTGCCACGTTACTCAATTGCTCGTAAACCTTTTCATCCATTTCTTCCACCAACTCTTGCGTGGCAAAAATTCGCCCCGGAACTCGCATAGCCCCTGCTTTGGGAATCTCCCATACATAATCATTAATCTTTCGTAACTTTTTCAATTCCATGCTAAAATACCTCCTGAATATATTATATAAATTTTCCTAAAAAGGAAAATATAATTTGGATAAGGTTTAATAAATCCGCAAGTAAACTAATTCAACCAAAAATAATATAATAGGGAAGAAAGGGCCTATCCCTAAATTACCTACTGAGGCTTAATCATAAAAAAGGACCTTTACCTTTTCTAAGGTAATAAGCCCCCCTTTGACCATCTTCTTGATCTCGGGTAAAAGCTCTTTAATCTTCTCTTCACAGTCAATAATTTCTATCACTAAGGGGAGGTCTGAAGATAGCTTAAAAGGTTTGGCCTGTCTAAGGAGGGAGGATTTCCCATATCCCAAAACTCCACGTAAAACTGTCACCCCAGCTATCCTTTGTTCTCGGCATCGTTCCACTAAATACCTGTAAAGGGGTTTACCTTCATACTTATAGTCCTCTCCCACGAAGATCCGCAAGAGGATAGCTTCCTTACAGTTCATAATAGCTTCCCAAGGCTATATCCCAAAAAGGCCAAAAACAAAGACCCAATAGGTGTGAGAAAAAAATAAAGGCCAAAATTTGCCCACAGGCCTTCTTGCCAAAGGTTTAGGCTTTCTATGGCAAAAGTAGAAAGGGTGGTAAAGCCCCCTAAACACCCGGTAATTAAAAAAGCCCTAATCTGCGGGGCCATTAAATGCTTTTCCACTAAAAAGGAAAAGAAAAAACCAATTAAAAAGGACCCCAACAGGTTCACCAAAAGGGTACCCAGAGGGAAACTAAGCCCAAACCAAGCTTGAATGAAATAGGAAAAAAGATAGCGAAAAACCGACCCCAGGGCTCCACCTATGGCTATCCATAAGACTAATTCTAACATAACTCTGCCTTTTCTGTAGTAATAAGTCTTCCCTGCAAAAGGTTTTTTAACCCTTCCAAGACCTCTTTTATCTTTTCTTCTTCCTCTACAATTTCTAAAACCACAGGTAGGCTATAAGAAAAGACCTCTACTCCTGCATCATGAAGCCCCCTTTTTCCATAACCAGCAATCCCCTTGAGGAGGGTTGCCCCTCCCACTCCTCTTTTCTTCAACTCTAACAAAAGTTTAAGAAAAATTCTTTCCTCCTCCTCGGTAAAGTAAATACGAACAAGAAGGTGGGACATCAAAATAGCCTAAGGAAGGGATTTTAGCTTTTGATAAAGCTCAGGGAGTTTGGCTAAGATTACCACTACCTTGCGCCAGAGGCTGGCCTTGATAGCAGGAATCCCGGCTACCTCTTCTCCTTCTTCCACCTTACCCGAAACTCCTGATTTTGCTGCTACCTTAGCCAACCTTCCAATTTTACTTGCAGGAGCCACTCCTACCTGACCGCCCAACATGGTATTATCTCCCAGTTCCACGCTTCCACCCAGGCCAACCTGCGCCACCAATATGCAGTGTCTCCCAATCCTTACATTATGGCCAACCTGCACCAGATTATCAATCTTCGTCCCTTCTCCAATAAACGTTTCTCCAAAGGTTGCACGGTCTATGCAAGTATTGGCCCCGATTTCAACCTCATCCTCAATTTTTACCCTGCCAAAGTGGTAAATTTTCACATTTTTAAACCCTTCAGCAGTTTTTTCCTGCGCAAAACCAAAGCCGTCCGCGCCTATCACTGCTCCCGCATGAATAATACATCTTTTCCCAATGATAGTCCCAGGATAAAGGGTAACCCGGGGATAAAGGATTGTTCCTTCCCCGATCTCGCAATCCTCTCCCACATAACAATAGGGATAGATCACCACCCGCGCGCCGATCTTAGCCCTTGCCCCTACATAAGCAAAGGCCATGATAAGGGCATCCTTGCTAATTTTTGCTGTTTCATCCACATAGGCTTGCGGACTTATTCCTGTTTTTCCTTTTTCCTCTACAAATAAAGCGCTAAGCTTGGCCAGAGCTAATCTTACATCCTCTACCTCAATAATTCCAGAGCAGGGAAGCCTTTCGGCTAAGCCAACTTTGGCTACACAAGCCCGGGCATTTGATTGTCTCGCCTGCTCTAACCTAGCCAAGGAATCCACAAAGATTAAGTCCCCTTCCTTAGCCAGTGATATAGCGTTTAGTCCCCTTACCTCCAAATCTTCTCCAATTAACCTTCCTGAAATGTACTTTGCAAGCTCGGATAGTTTAAACTTCTTTTTAAACTTCTTCACTTGCCCTTTCTCCGTAGCTAAAAACGAAGTTTTTTACCTCTGATGAAAAAAGATGAAGCCTTTCTCCTGTTTTACGGATCTTTACCTCCACCTTTCCAGTTTCCTCGTAGGTTTTTCCGAAGATGATCTGCAAGGGAAGACCTATTAAATCCAGGTCCTTAAATTTTACCCCAGGACTTTCTGGACGATCATCAAGAAGGACCTCTAACCCAGAAGAAAGCTCCTGATAGAGGGCCACCGCTTCCTTAGCCAGCTCATTCTTTAAATAAAGAATACCCACCTTAAAAGGTGCAATGGACCAAGGGAAGATGATACCCTTCTCATCATGATTTTGTTCAATGGTAGCGGATAGGACTCGGCTAACCCCTATTCCATAACATCCCATCACCAAGGGCCTCTCTAATCCATTCTTGTCTTGAAAATAGGCCTTCATAGGCTCGCTATACTTGGTGCCAAGCTTGAAGATATGTCCCACCTCTATGCCCTTCAAGAATTGTAAAGGTGCTCCGCATTCAGGGCAAAGGTCCCCTTCTGTGGCCTTGCGCACATCCGCTACCAGATCAGGCACAAAAGTATCGTTCAAGTTAGCATTTAAATAATGGTATTCATCTTCATTTGCGCCGATCACAAAATTGGGAAAGTTTACCAAAGCGCGATCCGCAATAATCATGGACACTTTCAAATCCTTGGGTCCAATAAAGCCCGGATGCACCCCAAGGTGATTAAGGATTTCTTCCTCGGTAGCCAAGCGAAATTCTCCATGCTTGAAAATTTTTTCCAGCTTTACTTCGTTGACTTCGTGATCGCCCCGTAAGCACACCGCTACCAGATCCTTATCTTTTACCAAATAAATAAGGGTTTTAGTGATCTTCTTTAAGGGAAAACCCAAAAAATCGGCCACTTCCTTTGCGCTTCGCACCTTTGGAGTATGAACCTTCTCCAGAGGCATAGCTTGCTCTGACTCGTAGACCTCGGAAAGTATGGCGGGTGTTAGCTCCACATTAGAAGCGTAGCCACAGTTAGGACAGACTGCGATGGTATCCTCACCAGTGTCCGCAAGGACCATGAATTCGTGGGAAACCTCCCCTCCTATGGCTCCGGTATGGGCCTGAACCGCCTTAAATTTAAGGCCACAGGCCCTAAAAATCTTAACGTAGGTTTCATACATCAGTTGATAGGACTTTTCCAGTCCTTCTTCATCTGCATCAAAAGAATAGGCATCCTTCATGATGAATTCCCGGGCCCGCATGAGACCAAAACGAGGCCTAATCTCATCCCGAAATTTGGGCGCAATCTGATAGAGGATAATAGGTAGCTGACGATAGCTTTTCACCGTGCGACGGACAAGGTCGGTTATTACTTCTTCATGGGTGGGACCAAGACAAAAATCATGATCCTTCCGATCCTTAAAACGCAAAAGCTCTTTCCCATAAGCTTGCCATCTCCCTGTTTCTTGCCAGAGCTCAGCTGGCTGAACGAGAGGAAGGAGCACCTCCAGAGCCCCTGCCTTGTCCATCTCCCGGCGTACAATGTTTTCAATGTTGCGCAGGGCCTTAAGTCCCAAGGGTAAAAAATTATAAATCCCCGAGGCCACCTTCCTTATCAGACCAGCGCGTAGCAAAAACTTATGGCTTATGGTTTCCGCTTCCGCTGGATCCTCTCTTAAAGTAGGCAACAAATAGCGGGAAAGCCTCATCTCCATACCCCTCTTTTCAAGGTTGATAGGTAATCTTTTCCCATTGCCCGGTCTCTAAGTCAAGGATCACAAAACTTGGAGGACCTTCCTTTCCCATAAGTTCCCCAGGGTTGATAACTAGCGTCCCCCCAAACTCCTTTACCTCCAATTTGTGAGTATGCCCGCAAAAGACATAGACAAATTCCTGAGATCTGGCCAGGGAATAGGCTAGCTTAGGGTAATGCACCATGGCAATCCTTTTCCCCTGGACCTCAAGGTAAGCAAATTCCCCATGAAGCCTTATTTGGGGATAATCTTTAAGTAGGGCGCAGAGCAGGGCCACATCCCCCTGATTGTTCCCTAAGATTAAATCACTTTCTCCTGGGAACTTGGCCAAGGTTAACACCATAAAAGGAGAGATCAAGTCGCCACAATGAAAAACCCTTTCTACTTTCTTTTCTTGGCAGACTTCTAAAGCCCATTCCAAATGATCTATTCTGTCGTGGGAATCGCTCATAATGGCAACTTTCATGGTCTTTCCCTCCAGATCTTTTCCCAGATTTTATCAATCTTCCTTTTTACCTCCGGACTCATGGTCACCTCTTTAGGCCAGGTTCTGGTATAACCCTCTTCTTTCATCTTGGTAGTGGCATCGATACAAACCTTTCCACCAAATCCAACGGTGGAAACAGCATGATCTAACTCATCTACCGGTCCTTTGACGATGAGAATATCCCTGCTGGGGTCCACGTTAGCACCAAGGTAAAATAGTACCTCTGCTAAATCATGGACGTTCACATGTTTATCAAAGAGGATCACAAACTTACTGAACATGAGCTGACCAAGACCCCAGATGGCCTGTGCTACTTTAAAGGCCTGTCCTGGATACCTCTTGTCTATAGATATAAAACAGAAGTTATGAAATACCCCTTCCACCGGAAGGTTGATGTCTACCACCTCAGGCAAAACCATCCTGATCAAGGGTAAAAAGAGCCTCTCGGTGGCCTTCCCAAGATAGGCATCTTCCTGAGGAGGTTTACCCACGATGGTAGCAGGGTAGATGGCATCCTTCCGCATAGTGATGAGCTGAACCGTAAAGACAGGGAAAGGTGCAGGTTCGGTGTAAAAACCCGTATGATCTCCAAAGGGACCTTCAATTCTTCTGGCAAAGGGCTCAACATAGCCCTCAAGGACGATTTGTGAGTTGGCTGGCACCTCCAAAGGGACGGTCAGACACTTGACAAGTTCCACTGGCTTTCCCCTCAAAAACCCCGCTAATAAATATTCATCCACCTCTTCTGGCAAGGGGGCAGTAGCAGAATAAATTACCGCAGGGTCTGGGCCAAGGGCCACGGCCACCGGAAGCCTCTGCCCAAGCCTTTCGGCCTTCTGATAGTGCTTGGCTCCAACTTTGTGCATCTGCCAATGCATGCCCGTTTGATTAGGACCAAAAACCTGCATCCGATACATACCAACGTTTCTAATTCCAGTTTCCGGATCCTTGGTAATTACGCAAGGAAGGGTGATAAACCTTCCTGCATCCTCGGGCCAACAATGAATAATGGGTAACTTAAAGAGGTCTACCGCCTTTCCCTGAAGGATGATTTCCTGGCAGGGGGCCTTCTCCACAAGCTTGGGGAAAAAGTTCTTGGCTTGGAAAAGCTTGGGCAAAAGCTTAAGTTTACCAAAAAGCCCTTCCCCTGGCCTTATCTGTAAAAATTCTAAAAGCCTTTTGGCCAGCTCCTCAAGAGAATTTACCCCAAGGGCTAAACAAATTCTCTTTTCACTACCGAAAAGGTTGGTAATTACCGGGATCTTACATTCCTTCACCTTCGTAAAGAAAAGGGCAGGCCCCTTTCTTTTTACCACCCGATCGGTAATCTCGGTAATCTCAAGATAGGTGGAAACTTCTTCCTTAATCCGCAAAAGCTCCCCCTGTTTTTCAAGCTCCCCCAGAAATTCCTGCAAATCCCGATAGGCCCGCATCACCTAACCTCAAAAAAGTCTTTTTTAAAGGAAAAATCAATTTCCACAGGATAATTTCCTGTAAAGCAGGCAGTACATACCCTATCGGCCAGATCTTCTACCGCTAAAAGCATCCCCTCAAGACTCAAATAATAAAGCGTGTCAATATCCAAAAATTTGCGAATTTCTTCTATGGAATGTTTAGCGGCGATCAATTCTTGTTTGCTTGGGAAATCAATACCAAAAAAACAAGGAAACCGTAATGGCGGGCAGGAGATCAAAAAATGCACTACCTTAGCTCCAGCCAGCTTGATCCCCTTGATCCGATTCTTGCTCGTCGTCCCCCTAACCAAAGAATCGTCCACCACGATTACTTCCTTGCCTCGTATAAGTTCCTTTACAGGATTTAACTTCATCCGCACCGAAATGCCCCGTAATCTCTCGGAAGGCTGAATGAAGGTTCGCCCGATGTAGTGGTTACGAATGACCCCAAACTCAAAAGAAAGCCTTCCTCTCTCCGCATAACCAAGGGCTGCATAATTTCCGGAATCGGGAAAGGGCATCACAAAATCTGCCGATAATGGGCATTCCTGATAAAGATTATAACCCAGTCTTTTCCTTACTAAGTAAACATTTTTGCCAAAGATGATGCTATCCGGTCGAGCAAAATAGATAAATTCAAAAATACAATGGGCAAATCTTTTGGGCTCGCCAAAGGGGAAATAGGACTGGGGTCCGTTTTCATCTATCACCAAGATTTCCCCTGGTGCAATGTCCCGAAGATACTCCGCAGAAAGAAGATCAAAGGCGCAAGTTTCCGAAGCGATGATGTATCCTCCGTTTAACATCCCAAGAGATAAAGGCCGAAATCCCAATGGATCCCGAAAGGCAACCAACACTCCATCAAGGAGCATAACCACCGAATAGGCACCAACAATACGCCCCATCGTCTCCGCAATGGCCTCAACCATACCCTTGCGTAAATTTTTCACAATAAGGTGGACCATCACTTCGCTATCCATGGTCGTCTGGAAGATGTGGCCCTGTTCTTCAAGTTGGCAACGAAGGGCAAAGGCATTTACTAAATTTCCGTTGTGGGCAAGGGCGATTGTTTTATGCGCATAGTTCACACAAAAGGGCTGGGCATTGAGAAGACTGGAAGACCCAGCGGTAGAATACCTTACATGCCCAATAGCTATCTCGCCGGTCAATTCCTTAAGGATCCTTTCGTCAAACACTTCCGCAACTAAACCCATACCCCGGTAATGCTTAACCATTTTGCCGTCAAAGACCGCAATGCCTGCGCTCTCCTGACCGCGGTGCTGCAAAGAATAAAGCCCAAAGAAGGTAAATTTAGCGGCTTCAGGCACGCCATAGACTCCAATAACTCCGCACATTGGCCTTCCCCCCTTATTCGCCCCCCACGGTTAGTTCTGGTATCCTAAGGGTTGGCTGACCATCCGAAACAGGTACTCCTTGTCCGTCCTTTCCGCAGGTTCCCGGATCAAAATGAAGATCGTCTCCTACTAAATCTATCATCTCAAGGACCTTAGGCCCATTCCCCACCAAAGTAGCTCCTTTCACGGGAAAACAGACTTCTCCCTTTTCCACATAATATCCCTCTCTTACCTCAAACACAAAATCACCCGTTAGGGGATTTACTTCGCCCCCTCCCATTTTCTTAACTAACAAACCTCGCTCCAGATTTTTTAGGCATTCCTCCGCGGGTGTTTCCCCCTTGGCTATGTAAGTGTTAGACATTCTCGGGATAGGTATATGTCGGAAGGATTCCCTCCTTCCCCTCCCGTTAGAAGGCTTGCCATGTTTAAGTGCTTGATACTGATCGTAGAGGAAATTGCGCAAAATACCCTTTTCTATTAATAGCACGGGCTGAGCTTTTGTTCCCTCATCATCAAACTTAAAGGAACCATAAAGAGAAGAAAGGGTGGGATCATCTATCACAGTGATTAGTGGGCTTGCTACCCTTTCCCCAAGCCTTCCGGAATATACAGAAAGTCCTTCCTCGGCATGATCGGCTTCAAGGCCGTGACCCACCGCTTCGTGGATCATGGTCCCCCCTGCCTCGCCAGCAAGGATGACAGGCATCACCCCGGCCTTAACCCTCCTTGCCGAAAGCATTAGCACCGCCCTTTCCCCAGCCTTCTTTGCCACTTGGTAAAACCTTTCTTCATCTATTTCTTCGGGTGGAAGGGAATAAGCGAGTACCTCATATCCCCTCTCAAGCTTACCATCCCTTTCGGCTACACAAAAAACAGTTAAACGCGTATAATTCCGTTCCTCAAAAAGGAGCCTTTCCTCACTGGTTAGGATCCCCACTGTCTTTCTAACGGTGCTAAAAATAAGCCGATAGTGGTTGATAAAAGGGGAAACCCGCGAGACTTTTCCGATCTCGGTAAAACGTGAAAGAAGAAGGGAAAGGTCAATGGTTGAAAATTTATCAGACCTTCCAATCCCTTCCTTGAACCCCTCTAAATGGGATGAAGGGAAGATTTTTTTGGCCTCCTCAAGAAGAAGGGGAAATTTTTCCCTCCCGGTTTGATAGATAAATTCTATAGTTAAATCTTCATTAATCTTCCTTAAGCTCAGGCCTTCTTCTTTGCCCCAAGAAAAATCATCTACCCCCTTCGGTTCAAGAACAAGCTGAAGACTTTCCTTCTCTTCAAAATAAAGGTCTGCAAATTTAAGGGAAATGCTACAAGAGCCCATACTATTTTCATTTTACCTAATTTTTCCACTTAGGAAAGAAAGGGCCTTCTTCCATAGTCCTTTAAGCTAAGGCTTGCAAGTTCGTTTCCAGAGCGTAAGGCGGTTGCCAAATCTCCTCCCTGCAGTAGGCAGGCTATCACCCCTGCATTAAAATAATCTCCCGCCCCCGTGTTATCCACCACCAACTTTATTTCTTTAGCCTCCTCCAAAAGCTCTAAATCCTTTGTGATAACCTTGGCCCCTTTTTTTCCCATTTTTAGAAATAGGGCAAAGAGATTAAAGTTTAAAGGCCCAGAAAATAAATCCCTTGGAGAAAGACCAAGACTGGCAAGCTCACCCTCGGTCATAAAAAGAAGGTCCACCCTTGCCAAAAAAAAGCTTAAAAAAGAAAGCCCCTTTTCTGCATAAATCTGGCCTGGATCAAGGGAGAGAAAAATCTTGCGTTTTTCTTTCTCCTCCGCTAAGGCTTCTACAAGTTGATGCTGGAATGCCTGTCCTTCCTGACTTGCAAGAGAGGAAAGATGAAGAAAAAAACTTCCTTCCTCAAGGAGGGTCTTTTTAACCTTTTCCACATACTCCTCACTGGCAAGAGCCCTTTCCGCCGTCCCCGGGCTAACAATGATAAATCTATCCCTGGCACTATCAAGGAGGATCAAGGCTAAACTCGTCTCGCCCTCCCTCACCACATGGCTAAGCTCTACCCCTATAGAAGAAAGCTCCGAAAGAACCTCCTTGCCGAATTCATCCTCTCCCACTGCTCCAAAAAACCCGCACTTTATCCCAAGCTTGGCTAAGGCGTAAATTGTATTGGCAGCGGACCCTCCTCCGCAGGCATAAACCCTTTTCCCAAACCCTTCCACCCTTTCCAAGACCCTTAAAAATTTGTCTCGGCAAAGGGCTACTTCTCCCCCTGGCCACACCTCAAAATCCCCTGAAAAAAGCTCTCTAAGTTGGGCAAGCTCCGGAATCTCATAAAAAAGATCCCAATTTAAGGCCCCACAGCCATACACCCTTCCCACCTCTTGAAAAGCAGGCCTTGAGCATTCCTTCAGGGTAGGTTTGGTAAGATATAATTGGGACATTTAAGATCCCTCCGCCAATTCTTGAATATCCTATCTTTACTCTGATGACAACTTAAACACAAACCAACCTTCAAGATCCGTTTGAGTTCCTCAGTGGTAAAGGGCCGTAACCCTTCCCGATTAAACTTAACCAGAGCCTTTCCCTCTTTGGTAGCAATCTGGGAAAGTTTAACCTGATTAAGCTTCCCAAAGGGAGCTTCCGCGATAAATCCCAAACCAAGCACCTTGAGATCTTGGTGGCATTCTTCGCAGTCTCTTCCTTTCCTTTGGGTAGAATGAGGCTCAATCTGGGCAAAGGTTTGGCTTTCAAAATACCGCGCTAGTTTTCCCTCCTTACCTAGGAGGGAAACAAAGTCCTGTCAACCTGGGGTAATTACCACCACTTTATCCTTTCTTACCGCCAATGGAGGCTTATCTATCCGGCGATAACTTTCATGTTCTTCCCAAAGGCCTAAGGTTTCTTTCCCCAAGATTTTATCAAGGTGCTTCTCCCTTGGATCATACCTTACATGACATCCATAGCATTGAGGAACATATTGGGCATGACAACTTGTACAACTCAATCTTTGATGATACCTCTCCTGGCAGGCTGGTAAAGGAGAATTAAGGAGATGGAGCTTATTTGTTCCTTTCCCTTTCAAAAAAAGCTTCCCCTCCTTTTGCAGGAGATTGGCTAGCCTTGTCCCTTTTTTAGTTTCTCCCTTCCTAACATGACAGGTCTCACAATCTACTTCCAGGGCCTCCTCAATCCTTCGGTAGAAGGTGCCATTTCCCATTACTTCATTTTTCGTATGACAATCAATACAAAGAAGTCCCGCCTTATAATGGACATCTGGCTCAATCCTTTTTAGCTTTCTTCCGTCAGGAAGGTAAAGGTCAGCCGATCCGCTCTGTTCATCCTCATAGAGGCCTTGATAGGTTAGGCCGATCCTTCCACTACGGTTGTGACACTTTACACATTTTTCCAAAGGGATCTTTGCGGTAAGCTGAGGATGAAGCTTTTTATCCTTTAGGTCTTCTTTCCGTCCTATGCCATGGCAGGCAGTGCATCCCCCTCCTTTTTCGGACAAAAAATCAGGAAGCCTTCCTTTTTCTAAATAAAGATGGCAAGAACCGCAGAGTTTCTTAAAATAATCAAGGGCATAGCTCTGGAAGGATTTTTGCCCTAAGTCTTCCACTTTCAGGTTGGGATGCCTCTGCAGGAGATCTTTCTCCCCAAAAACTTCCAGAAGGCGGGTGATGATACCGTGGTTGGTGGCCATAAGGCTATACTTAACCTTCATAACATCGTTGGGATGACAGTTTGGGTTACCGCAGGTCCGAGCTACAACCCGTAAATCACCGGGATTTTTCACCACTCCCTGATGGCTTGCCCTGAAGTCTACGGTTAGAGGGTTCCCCAAATGACAGCCAGAACAGCCTACTACCTCTACCGCATGAGCCTTCTCTTGAATGCGCTCTTCATGACAGAAAAGACAACCCTCCGGTTGGCCCGTAGTCAAGACCGGAATGTCCTGCCTTTTGAGAGGCCCCTTCCTGAAAAGATTTTCCCAGCTCCGAAAGGAAAAATTCAGAGCAAGAAAAATGACCAAAAGAAGTATCCCCAGGAGCTCAAATTTTTTCATGAATTTTGCAGACGCCTGCAGGGCCGATTTTGGCCATCCTTCTTGGGGCAGGCAAAACTAAGCGGAATGGGTAAAATTTTAGTAAACCATACCTTTCTAAATTTGCAAAAGGATGTGAGAAAAATGGAAAAATCCTTTTTTTAGGAAAAATTTTTCTTATTTTTTTGAGTAAAAATTAAAAAATTGGAGGTGGACTATGATAATGAGCCTTTGGCGAGGTTTAGTGGCAGTTTGTTTCTTATTTGTATTTTTTATTTTTTCCGTTTGGGCAAAGGATAATCTCAATGGGGCAGGATCAACCTTTGTCTATCCTATCCTCTCTAAGTGGGCCTATGAGTATCAAAAGGCAACTAATGTTAAAGTAAATTATCAATCCATAGGCTCAGGTGGAGGCATAAGGCAGATCACGGAAAGGACAGTTGATTTCGGGGCATCAGACATGGCCTTAACCCCTGAAAAACTCTCTCAGGCCAATCTTTTACAGTTTCCTGTGGTGATCGGTGGGGTAGTTTTGTCCTACAATCTTCCGGAGCTCAAAGGAAAAAATCTTGTTTTAAGCGGGGACATTATATGTAAAATATATTTGGGGAAGATCAAAAACTGGAATGACCCTGCGATAGTGGCCCTAAATCCAGGGCTAAATCTTCCCGCAAAGCCGATAACTCCTGTCTTTCGTTCAGATGGTTCCGGCACTACTGCGGTTTTCACTCACTATCTATCGCAGGTATGTCAAGATTGGGCCAAAGAGATTGGTTATGGCACCACCGTGAATTTCAGGGTTGGTTTAAGTGGTAAGGGTAATGAAGGGGTAGCAAACTACGTCAAAAGAACGCTCTACAGCATTGGTTATATTGAGTATACTTATGCTATACAGAATAGGCTCCCTGCTGCCTTACTCAAAAATTCGGCTGGCAATGTGGTAAAGGCTGATGACTCCACTTTCCAAGAAGCAGCTGCTACAGCCCAGTTTGACCCTGGGAAACATTTTTACGCCTGGTTGACTAACGCCCCTGGTAAGAATGCCTATCCTATAACCGGAGCTGTGTTTGTTCTCCTTGCTAAGGCTAAACCTGAGGTAAACAAGGCCGTTGTCAAATTCTTTGATTGGGTGTTTAATAATGGGGACAACATGGCCCGAAAGCTTGGGTATGTTCCTTTACCCAAGGCCGTGAAGAATAAGGTTCGAGCCTATTGGAAGCAGAATGGAATTTACTAACCGCCTTTTTGCCTTTCTTACCTTTCTTGGGGCCTTTCTGGCCCCGCTTCTCCTTTTTGGCATTCTCTTCATCTTTCTTAAAGAGGCTAGCTTAGCCCTTGGAAAGTTTGGCTTCTTTCAATTTATTGCTTCTGCGGAATGGGATCCTGTTTTTGAAAAGTTTGGCGCTGCCGTTCCCTTAACAGGGACCATGATCGTGGCTACCTTATCCCTTCTAATTGCGGTCCCTTTTGCCCTGGGAGTTGCGCTTTTCGTGACCGAAGTTTGTCCAGCTCGGTTACAGGACCTAATTCGCCTCGCAGTGGAACTTTTAGCAGCCATTCCAAGCATTGTTTATGGGATGTGGGGCCTTTTTACCTTAGCCCCTCTCATGGCCCGCTATGTGGAACCCTTCTTGCAAAAGGTCTTTTCCCCATTACCCATCGTGGGATTTCTTTTTCAGGGTACCCCTCTTGGCATTGACCTTTTTACCGCAAGCGTCATGCTCAGTATTATGATCATCCCCTTTACTGCTTCCGTAGCCATTGAATCTTTTTATCTTGTGCCCCCAGTATTAAAAGAATCGGCCTATGGGATTGGGGCGACTAAGTGGGAAGTTATCAAGGATGTAATTTTTCCCTACTGCAAAATCGGAATTCTGGGTGGGATAGGGCTTTCCTTAGGCAGGGCCCTTGGAGAGACCATGGCCGTAGCTTTCGTCCTCGGGAATATTAATCTCTTTCCTATTTCTCTCTTTTCTCCAACCACCACGGTCACCGTAAAGCTAGCTAATGAATTTACTGAGGCCGACAAAGACCTTCATCTTTCTGCTCTTTTTTACTTGGGGTTCCTTCTTTACTTGCTTAGTCTTTTAGTCATTGCAGGTTCTAAATACTTTATATATAGAGTACAAAAAAAATGATGGAAAAGCATATTCTAAGGCGAAAATTCTTTAATTATTTGGCCTTACTTTTCACTATAATTTCTGCCTCTTGGGGGCTTTTTTGGCTTTTTTTTATCCTTTTTGATGTTCTACGTCATGGCTTAAGTGCCCTATCACTTACACTTTTTTTGGCTGATCCCACCCCGCCCGGCGAAGAAGGAGGAGGCCTTCGGCATGCCTTCGTGGGGCACCTTCTTATCAATCTAATAGCCATTCTTTTAGGTGTACCCTTGGGAATCCTGGGAGGGACCTTTCTTGCTGAATATGGGCGAAATTGGAAGATTTCTGGTTATATTAGTTTCCTTGCGGATACTATGATGAGCGTTCCGGCCATTTTAGTTGGGGCCTTTGTCTACGCTGTTTTAGTTAAACCGCTTGGGCATTTTAGTGGATGGGCAGGAGGGGTAGCTTTGGCTATCATTATGTTCCCAGTCATCGTGCGCACCACCGAACAAATGCTAAAATTAGTGCCCTGGACTATTCGGGAAGCAGCCTTTGCCCTTGGGGCCCCTTACCATAAAGTCATCTGGCAAGTAGTCTATCCCTCCGTTAAGACAGGTCTTTTTACCGGAATTCTTTTAGCTATAGCCCGAGTTTCTGGAGAAGCAGCTCCCCTTCTTTTTACCTCCTTCAATAACAACTTCTTTTCGCTGGATATGAAAGGTCCTATAGCTTCACTTACGGTGACCATTTTTGTTTATGCCATGGGCCCTTATGAATACTGGCATGCCCAAGCCTGGGGTGCTGCCCTTGTCATCACCTTGGGCATCTTGCTTCTTAATCTCACCGCTCGTCTAATCCTTAAAAGGAGGAGGCCCCGTTGAACATAGAAATAGAGATAAAAAATCTCTACTTCTATTACGCCCATTCAGAAAAGCCCACCTTAAAAAACAACAATCTTACCATCTATCGCCACAAAGTAACTGCTCTAATTGGGCCAAGTGGATGCGGAAAAACCACTCTTCTTCGTTGTTTGAACCGCATGCATGACCTCTACCCTGGCAATCGCTACGAAGGAGAAATCCTCTTTAAAGGACAGAATATTTTGGCTAAAGATGTGGACCTTATTCAAATCCGCACAAAAATTGGCATGGTCTTTCAGAAACCAACTCCTTTTCCCATGAGTATTTTTGACAATGTGGCCTATGGCTTACGCCTAAGGGGTATAAAGAACAAAAAAGAACTGGAGGAAAGGGTGGAGAAGGCTTTAAAAGAAGCCGCCCTCTGGGACGAGGTGAAGGACAAGCTAAAAGAGAGCGGGCTTTCCCTCTCAGGGGGGCAACAGCAAAGGCTCTGCATAGCTCGAGCCATCGCTGTGGAACCTGAAGTGCTCCTCTTTGATGAGCCAACCTCCGCCCTTGACCCCATTTCCACGGGCAAGATTGAAGACCTTATTGTTCAGCTAAAAGAAAAGATTACCATCGTCATCGTTACTCATAACATGCAACAAGCAGCCCGTGTTTCGGACTTCACAGCCTTCATGTATTTAGGTGAACTTGTAGAATTTGGCCCCACAGAAAAAATTTTTACCCGCCCCGAAAAGAAGCTCACCGAAGATTACATCACCGGCCGTTTCGGCTAAAAATCCCTCCTTTACAAATTTTATTGATGTAAATCAAGGCCAAAGATCGGTCTTTTTATTATTTTTTTTATAAAGAATGTAAAAAGGAGAAGACCATGCGTTGCCCGGGTCAGGATCCCCGCTATTGGAACGAAGAGGCAATTTTTGAGGTGCCTTGTCCACATTGTGGCTATCTAGTGGAATTCTTCAAGGATGACGTAAGCCGGAAATGTCCCAATTGCCATGCAAGACTTGTCAACCCAAAGATGGATTTTGGCTGTGCCCTTTACTGTCAGTATGCGGAGCTCTGTTTAGGAGAACTTCCCAAGGAGGTCCTCCAAGAAAGGGCTGAGCTTTTAAAGGAGCGCCTAACCCAAACGATAAGAGACTATTTACCTGCGGAGCTTTATCAGGAAATAAGAAACAAAGCCAGGGAGCTTGATGAACAAGCTCGGGCTAAGGGTACATCCCCTGGGCTTAAGCTTCTCCTTCTCTATTTTTACTTTCTCCCTACGCAGGCCAAGGAAGAGGTTATACAAAAGGCCCGGATACCCGAGCAAGTTATCCAGGAAATAGAGTTAAAACTTAAAAATTTGCCTTGCGGGCTTACGCCTGAGGCCCTTTTTAATACCTTAAATAAAAACTAATCAGGAGGGACAAAACTATGGCCAAAGTTTTACGGAAGATCATTGAGATTGATGAAGAGCTTTGCAATGGCTGCGGGAAATGTGTAATGGCCTGTCAGGAAGGGGCCTTAGCGATCATTGATGGTAAGGCAAAGCTCATTAGCGAAATCCTCTGCGATGGGTTTGGAGCTTGCTTAGGAGAATGCCCAACTGGTGCTCTACGGATTGTAGAACGGGAAGCTGAACCTTTTGATGAAAAAGCGGTAGAAGAACACCTCCACAAACTCAAAGAGCAAACTTTAAACTTAGCCTGTGGATGCCCCTCAACCCAGCTCCAAGAAATAGAAAGGGAACCTTCGGCCCCTGAAACCCATGAAGAAATTCCTTCTGCTCTTACCCATTGGCCCGTCCAAATCAGATTAGTCCCTGCTCATGCTCCCTTCCTCAAGAACGCTAAACTTCTGATCTGTGCCGACTGCGTACCGGTAGCCTATCCAGAACTCCATCTCAAGCTTCTGCCTGAGAAAAAGATTATGATTGGATGTCCAAAATTTGACCCTGCCGATCTCTATGTGGAAAAATTTGCCGATCTCTTCTCTAATGTGCCTTTAGAATCCGTTGAGGTTGCCATAATGGAAGTTCCTTGCTGCCGAGGCCTGCTGTTTATCTTAGAAGAAGCTCGCAAAATTGCTAAAAGGGATATAAAATTTAAGGTGCACACCATAGGCATTAAAGGAGACATTCTAAAAACAGAGGAAAGATGATGCATTGGCAACCAGAAGCCGAGGCTTACCTAA
This sequence comes from Caldimicrobium sp., assembly GCA_037443245.1. Lineage (GTDB taxonomy): Bacteria > Desulfobacterota > Thermodesulfobacteria > Thermodesulfobacteriales > Thermodesulfobacteriaceae > WYEG01. The sequence continues at coordinate 192,969 of JBBIOT010000003.1, read as the reverse complement.
AAAAGGTCCCTTCTTTCGTTAGGAAAAAAGTAAAAACCGAGGTAGAAAAGTATGTAGCTTCTAAAGGAAAAAAAGAGATTACCCTTCACGACCTCCTTGAAGCGAAAGAGGTCCTTCTTGGCAAGATGTCGGAAGCGGAAAGGGGTTATGAAGTCTCTGGTTGCTTTGGGCTTGATTCCTGCCCAAACGCCATTACTTGCTCAGGCATCCTTCTTTCTGAAATAGAAAAATTTTTAGAACAGGAAAAGCTTACGGCCTTTCTCCAAGAAAAGGTAGGAAAGAAGCTTAAAGCCCATCATAAGTTTAAAGTTGGAATATCTGAATGTCCCAATGCCTGTTCTCAGATTCATATTTGTGATTTTGCTTTGCATGGCGTGGTTAGACTTAATATTAATCCTAAGGCTTGCTCCTTTTGCGGAAGCTGTGTTGCTGTTTGCGAAGAAGGAGCTATAGAACTTACTGACTTTGGTCCTTTTCTCAAGGAGGTGCTTTGCGTAGGATGTGGCCATTGCGTAAAGGTTTGCCCAGAAGGGGCTATAGGCGTAGAATTTAAGGGCTATAAGGTTTATCTGGGAGGAAAGCTCGGACGCCATCCCCGCTTAGCGACATCCCTTGGCTACTTCTCCCAAGAAGAAATCCTCCCCGTATTAAAAAAAGTTCTAAGGGTTTACAAAGCTCATAATCTGAAAGGAGAGAGATTAGGCGCCATTATAGAAAGGCTCGGTTGGGAAAACTTTTTAGCAGAATTACGAAAAATTAGTGAATAGTCTCTGGGATTTGTTCTTCTAATAAAATTGGCCTGGCCGGAGTTGGAGGAGATTTTTCCTTCCCTACCTTGGCCTCCCACTCCTTTTCCTTATTCTGTCTATATTCCACAAAATACCTTATTATCTCTCCATTAAGCACCCTTTTTGCCCCAACAAAACGAGCCCTAAAATAGGGGTCATCCAAGGAGTCTATGGCTAACCCTTTCCTACGAGAGGAAACATGCACAAACTGATTCTCTCCAAGATAAATTCCTACGTGAGTAATAGGCGCCCTCCTTGAGGTCTTAAAAAAAACCAAATCTCCGGGGATAAGCTCCGAAAGATCTACCTCCTTGCCAACCTTATACTGCTCGTAGGAACTCCTTGGCAACTTGATACCAAATTCACCGTAGACCCTCTGCACAAAGGCCGAGCAATCAAGCCCGGCTTCCCCATTCCCTCCGAAGCGATAACGTGTCCCTACAAATTGTTGGCTAATTTCTAAAAATTTCTCCTTTAGGGCATTTTTGACTTCCTTTCCCAAGGTAAAGGTAGAAAATTTTTTCGGTAAAGGCTCTTCTTCTGTCTTGTAGATTTCTTTTGGGCTGACTAACCCTTGAGGAATAGACCCTTCCCTTTCCACGGGAATTTTTAGTGTCTGTCCTACCAAAAGAATATTATCTTGTAAACCGTTAATTCTCTTAATCTCCTCTATGGGCACACCATAAATTAAAGAAAGACGGTAAAGCGTTTCCCCTTCCTTAACTTGATGAATTAGATAGAAGGTTGAGGAGGATTCGGAAGAAGAAAAAGAATAGGAAGGATTAAGAAAGCTTATCTTTACTTCTCCTCCTCTCTCAATTTTTACTAAAAGCCTTTTCCCAGGTTTTAATCTTGAATTTTTAAGATGGTTAAGCCGTTTGATTTCTTCAGGGGTAGTTTGATAAAGTTTGGCAATTTTATTTAACGTTTCTCCTTTTTTTACTGTATGATATATCCTTTTTTCACTTGGTTCGTAAGAGGTCTTCTCCATCTTTGCGGGTTCCTTCTTAGGAATTTCTTGGGAAGGTTCTTCTTGCTTTGCTTTTTCTTCTTTTGGCTTGTATTTTTCTATCTTTTCCGATTTTTCTAAGGCTCTCTCTTTGCCAAAACCCTCCGCCGAAGGTGGAAGCGGAATTTTGATGACCATCCCCTCAGCCAGAGTTAGATTTTCAAGCCCATTGACGGTAAGAATCTCTCCTACTGATACTCCATATTTTTGGGCAATGCTAAAGAGCGTTTCTCCTTTGGCTACCCTATGCTCTATATAATTAGGGAACTCTTTATTGTCCAAAGGTTGGGCAATCCTCTCTTCGGTCTTAGTGTTCTCAGGAGTGGGAACACCAAGTTTGGGATTTTCTGCTCTTAGTGAGAATTCCCGCTGGGCAACTTGCTTTTTCCTTGGGATGATGAGTTTCTGCCCGACCTTAAGGTCTGGACCGGAAAGTTGATTGGCCTTCATCAGCTCTTCCACTGATAATCCAAACTTCTTAGCTATCCGATAAAGATTTTCTCCTTTCTTTACCCGATAGACCTCCTTCTCAGTAACAACTTTGGAATTGCTTTGGACCTTTTTAGTCCTTTTTAGGCCTAAATTCTTCTTTAAGATTTTAGGTTTGGATTTTTTGGCTTGAACAAATGATTTCTCTGCCCAAACCTGCTTAATTTGACCTGATAAACCAAATAAGAAAAAAGAAAAAAAAAGAACAAAAAAAGAAAGAAATTTCATGACGAATATTTTTTCCCTTTTTTAAAAGGAATTTATAACTTAAATTTGGCTAAAAGTCAAGTTTTATAAGCAATAAACCCCTAAGCTTTCCCCTTCCCAAAACTCAAAGATTTTGCCAACCAAACTCTATTTCTTTAAGGAATGTTATTTTATCTACCACATGATCTTCTTTATATATTTATCCCTTATTTATCCCTCTTCCTGCTTCCCTTTTTCTTTATTTCTCAACTCTCCCCTTATCAACTACCTAAAGCCAAACCTTGACTTCACTTAAATCCTTTTTCCATGACAAAATACACACCTAAGGATTAAATTTTAAGAAAGCACCCAGAATGAAACCTTATATTCAAAAAAAGCTTGCAAACTTATCTCCGCATAAGCCCCATTTCCTATTCTTGACCATTCTTTTCCTTTAATCCTTTTTAAACCCCTTTTCCAAGAGCTGGTATACCTCCTCGGGTAATCTCTTGGGTTTCATTTCTTTTCCTACCGGCACATGCACGGTGTAGCCCTCCGCAAGATGAATTTCTCCCTTTAATATCCGATAATTAAATTTAAGTTTTAAGGGTTTAAGCTCGGCAAGCTCCGTATCAATAATCAGCAGATCGTCATAAAAGGCTGGACTCTTATACCGCAGGTAGACTTCCACCACCGGAAGAATAATCCCATAAGTTTCTTCAATCTCTTTATAGGCCAAACCTAAAGCTCTTACCCACTCAGTCCTCCCTATCTCTAAGAGGCGAAGATAATTTCCGTAATACATCACCCCACCACAGTCCGTATCCCCATAAATAATCCGATAAGACGTGCGTACTATCATCTTTCCCTCCTCTATTTTCCAAAGGTTATCACTAGTATGCCAAGGAGCATAAGCAAGGCCCCGCTCAACCGAAAAAAGATATATCTTTCTTTGAAGTAAAGATAACCAAAAAGCACTCCAAAAAGGATGCTCGTTCGTTTAAGGGCAATCATGTAGGCGGTCTCTACCTGACTTAGGGCGAGCATGTGACAAAGGCACATCAAAGCCTGAGTTCCCCCCACCAAAACCATGGCCCTCCCCTTTCTTTGCCAAACCTCCTCAAGGGAAATCTTTCCAACCAGTTTTCCTAAAAATCCTCCCGCTAACCCCAAGACAGAAAAATAAAAACTGGCAAAGAAAACTGGGTCCGAAAGTAATAAGCCCTTTTTACCAAGAACAGAAGTTACACCATAGATGAAAGCCGTGTAAAGAAGAAACCGACTTCCTTTCTCCTTAAAGATTTTAAAAAAAGGATCAAAAAAGTTTGCCCTCTCCGGAAGATAGATAAAGTAGCTCCCGAACACCACCAAAAAAATTCCCAAAACACCTAAATAACTTACCCTTTCTCCTAATAAAATATAGCCAGTTAGCACCACAAAAACCGGGGTAAAGGAAAGAAAGGGTAGGGTTGCAGAAAGGGGGGCAACTTTGATCCCCTTCATGTAAAAGATCGTAGCAAGAAGCTCAAGAAAAAGAAGAATGGTTACAACCAAAAAAAATTTTAGGCTGAAATAACTAAATCCCTGGGCAAGAATAAAATATAAAAACAAAGGAAAAAGAAAGGGGAAACTTCCCAAAGTACGAGCTATGAGCATAGCGTAAGGGCCTTCATGAGCCAAAAATTTCTTATTTAAGGCATCGCTTAAAGCTACAAAAAAACCTGCTAAAACAGAAAAGAGGACCCAGAGCATTTTTTAACTGTGAAGTAAGCTTTTCACTCTAAGACTAATACCTTGGCCCCTTTGATCTTTCCTTCTTTAAGATCCTGCAAAGCCTTTGGGGCCTCGGCAAAGGGGTAAATCATTACTTCGGGCTTTAGCTTAAACCTCTCCGCCAGGGCTAAAAACTCTTCCAGGTCTTTACGAGTAATGTTAGCTACTGACTTTATCTCCCTTTCTAACCAGAGGTCCCGAGCGTAATCAAGCTGAAGAAGCCTTTCCTTGTCGTAATCTTCCTTTCTGATGGCGTTGATGACAAGCCTTCCCATGGGTTTTAAGTATTTTAGAAGACTAAAGGACGGTCCCCAAACCGGGGTAGTATCCAGGATGGCATTAACCTTTTCCGGAGGGGTTTCTTCAAAGGCCCCTGCCCAGTCCGCCGAAAGGGTTAAGGCCTGCTCCCGTTCTGCCGGATTGCGGGCAAAAACAAAAACTTTTACTTCAGGCCAAAGCCTTTTTACTAGCTTGAGCACTAAATGATTGGACGCCCCAAAACCAGATAGGGCTAAAACTTCCCCTTTCACTCCTTTAAGGTTGGTTAGTTTTAAAGCTCGGTACCCAATGGCACCCGCACAAAAAAGGGGCGGAGCCTCAACTGGAGAAAGGCCTTGGGGAAGGAAAAAGGCATAATCCTCCTTAATTTTAAAGTATTCCGCATAACCACCATGAGCATCCTTGCCCGTTCCCTTAAACTGAGAACATAGGTTCTCCAAGCCTTCCTTACAGTATTCGCAGCGCTGGCAGGAGCTGTAAATCCAACCAGCCCCTACCTTATCGCCTAAACGAAATCTGTTCACCTTTGGGCCAACCTTTACCACTTCCCCCACGACCTGATGCCCAGGGATAATAGGAAGAAAGCTTGGCCTAGCCCGGCCCTCTAATTCATCAAGCTCGGTGTGGCAAACCCCGCAGGCCTGAACTTTAAGCAAAATCTCCTCTTCAGAAATCTCCGGCTCCGGCCATTCCACCAAGGTTAAAGAATCTTCCGAAAATGGACCAAGCCGATTAATGACCCAGGCTTTCATAGCTCTTAAATTCTATTCCAAGACCAGGGCCTTAACAACCCTTAGTTATGACTAAGATAGACCCTCTCTATCTCCTCCCGTGGGAGAGGACGGGCAAAATAAAATCCTTGAAGATAATGACATCCAAGCCCTTTTAAAATCTCAACTTGTCTTGCGGTTTCCACACCTTCCGCGATAGCCTGCATGCCAAAAATGTTCACCAATCTCACAATAGCCGAAACCATCTGAACTATCTTGGCATCTTCCTCAATCCTTTTCACAAAAGATAAATCTATCTTTAAATACTTAGCGGGAATGTCCGGAAGATAGTTAAGGGCCGAATATCCCGTGCCAAAATCATCAATAGCAAGTGCTACTTTAAGGCCTCTTTGGTTAAAAATTTTCATGATCTCTATAATCCTTTCTCTGTTCGTCACAAAATTTCTTTCCGTAATCTCCAAAATTAAATTGGCGGGTAGGTCCTCCAGAGCTAAGATGGTGTCAACAAAGCTTTCTCTTTCTAAAGCCCTGGCCGTTATGTTTAAAGCTATAGGGATCCTCCATTTTTTGATTTGTTCTACCACCTTTTTGAGACTTCTTTCTTCAAGATTTAGCTCGTCTGATAATAATTCTAAATATTCTATAAATTCGCCCGGAGAAATGATTTCGCCATCTTTCTTTTGAAGTCTGATTAAACTCTCCAATCCTGCTACTTCCAGCGTTTCGGCAGAAATATAGGGCTGATAAAGGAAAAAGAACCTATCCTCAAGGATAGCCTCTTTAACTAACTGGTAAAGGGTATGTTCTTTGTGAACCTTAACCCTTAATTCCTCGTTGTAAAGGACCAAAGCTGACTTTTTCTCCTTTCTAGCTTTGGAAATGGCAAGCTTTGCCTTCTCATAGAGGGTGATTAAATTTGTCCCATCTTTGGGATAAACGGAAACGCCGAGGCTTAGATCAAAGGGGATTCTCCCTTTTCCTAGCAAAAATTCTTCGTAAATCAGCGTTTGATAAAGATTTTCCAAAAAGGAGGGGATCTTTTCAGGTTCAAGCCCTCCTACGTAGAGGCAGAATTCATCTCCTCCCACCCGACCTACAAGTTTGCCATGCCTTTTCAACCTTTCCGCAAGAGACCTTAAAAGCTGAGATCCTACCTCATAGCCATAGATGGTGTTAATTTGGTGCATGTTTAACACATCAAGAAGGATTAAGAGCCCATATTTGGTCTCCCTTTTCAGTTCCTCCATTAAAGCAAGGCGTAGGCCCTCTAAATTATAAAGCCCAGTTAAAGCATCATAATACTTAGTCTTAGACAACTCTTCCTCTAAAATTTTTTCCCTGGTTAGATCCTTGCCAATGGAAATATATCTTTTTATATTCCCAAGCAAAACCAAAGGAATTATGGTTTGTTCTATGAAAATCAAAGAGCCATCCTTGGCCCGGTTTACAATGGTTCCTTGAAACACTTTGCCCTGGGTAATAGTCCTCCAGAGGTTGGCATAAAACTCCTTAGGATGCCTTCCCGATTTGAAAATCCTTGGATTTTTCCCTAAAAGCTCTTCTTTAGAATATTTGCTGATCCTTTCTACTCCCTTATTCACATAGGTAATCATTCCCTTTTCGTCCGTAATAAGGACCCAATCGTAGGAATTATCTAAAGCAGTATAAAGTATCTGAGCTTTCCTTATTTCTTCAAACCGACTCAAAGCAAAGGAAAGATCCCGTTTAAGCTCCTCCAATATTTCTCTGTTTTCCTCTTCAAAAAAATAAGGCTCATCCGCATAAAGATTTAACGTTGCAAAAACCTTTCCTTCCTTAAGCAAAGGGATAGCCACCGAAGAAAGATATCTGCGCTGAAGCATCTCGTTTCTCCAAGGGCCAACCAAAGGATTATTCCTTGTGTCCGGATTGATAACAATCCTTCCTTCTCTTAGACTTGTCCCAGTTGGCCCTCGACCTTCAAGGTGCTGAGGATTAATAGAAATTTTAACTTTCTCCAAATACCCCTCTTCATACCCATGTTTAGCTAAAGGAACAACCCATCCATCATCTCCTACAATCCCAACCCAAGCAAAGATCGCCAAACCCTTCTCCACAAGAACTTCCGTTATTTTTTGGAATAACTCTTCCTCCGTCTTCACGGAAATGATTAGCTGATTGACCTCTTTTAAAATGGTATAAGCCTTTTCTATCCTTATCTTTTTGGTTATATCCACAAAAATGAAGAGCTTGACAAGGTCCTTCCCAAAGATTGGTGAAAAGAAGGTTATTTCTTTTCCAAGAACGTAGATCCTCACTCCATTTCTATTTAGGAGATGGTTACCCCTAATTAGGTCTTTAGGATCGGGATAATCCTCTTCATAGCCGGTAAGCCTTTGGGCATACTCGTTCATATATAAAATACGGTCTTGATAAGCTATAACTCCAATAAGGTCAGACTTAAGAATCTCTAAAGCATATTCAATGGATTTTATTATCCTTTCCAAGAGTTGGAAACTCTTGATTAGGGACTCAGCCTTTTGGAAATCTTCAGGGGTTACCTCAGAAAAGGCCTCAAGTTGAAAAATTACCTCTTTTACCTTTTTCGCTATGTCTGGTTTCCCAAGAAGGAGGTGTCTTACCTCATACTCAAAGGTTGTAAGAACTTCAAGCCTCTTTTTCACCTCCTCAGATAGCTCTTCATAAAATTCCTCGTAAACTAAGCCTAAATGCCCCTTTTCCTCCAAAAGGCATTCTATGACCTCATCAAAGGTATTCACAAACAGGAAATCTTTGCTAAGGGGAAGATACAAGAAAGAGATTAGATACACCTGAGGGAGATCTACCATGACAATTTTATATCGCTCTTTTAGGCCCTTTAAAGTTACCAGCAAAAGCTTTTCCCTTTCTTCTTTCAACTTGGCAATGGGGACATAGCCTTTTTCCAAAAGAGGTCTTAAAACCCTTGGGCTGGCATAGTATAGATCAAACTCTTCTTGAGAAAGCTTTTTTAGCTCTTCGGTAAAGGAGCTAAAAGGCATGAAGACTATCTTTTCCCCTAAGAGCTGAGAAAGCCTTTGACAATAACTTTCCCATTTGGCAAGGCCTTTACCAGTGTAATGGGGACATACCGTTAAGGTATACTCTTTAGAAAGTTTCTGGCTGTTCATCTCTTTTCAAATATTATAACATATATTTTTTAAAGTTTAAATTATTAGAAAAGTCATTTTCTTTGTTGGAAGTCTTATTTAAATCTTTTTAAGGCTTGCCAAAGCTCTATAATGGGCTTAAATTAAAAAAATTAGGAGTAGATGATGAAACTTCCTAACAGCCGTGGCTATTTTGGTCCTTTTGGAGGGCGATTTGTCCCTGAAACCCTAATCCCCCTCCTTTTAGAGCTCACAGAATTCTACACAAAGATCAAAAAGGATCCCTCCTTTTGGCGGGAGTGGAGGGAGCTTCTTTCCGAATATGCGGGCCGACCAACCCCTCTTTACTATGCCCCTAACCTTTCTGCTTATCTTGGAGGTCACCTTAAGGTCTACTTCAAGAGGGAAGACCTTCTTCACACTGGGGCTCACAAGTTGAATAACACTATTGGGCAGGTGTTTTTAGCCAAACGCATGGGCAGAAGCCGGATCATTGCGGAGACGGGAGCAGGCCAGCACGGGGTAGCTACCGCTACGGCCTGCGCCCTCCTGGGGCTAGAATGCGTAGTCTATATGGGGGCCAAGGATGTGGAAAGACAGGCCCTAAATGTCTTTAGGATGAACTTACTTGGGGCTACTGTGGTTCCGGTCACTTCTGGCACCCAAACCCTTAAGGATGCCATTAATGAAGCCTTGCGCGACTGGGTAACCAACGTGCATAACACCCTTTATGTTATCGGCTCTGTCGTGGGGCCCCATCCCTACCCCATGATGGTAAGGGACTTTCAATCCATCATCGGAGAGGAAACAAAAAGGCAAATCCTGAAAAAAGAAGGGCGCTTGCCTGATTATGTTATAGCTTGTGTAGGCGGGGGTTCAAACGCCATGGGTATTTTTTACCCCTTTGCCAAACACCGAGAAGTGAAGCTAATTGGGGTTGAAGCAGCAGGCCAAGGTCTTGAGACGGACCATCATTCTGCAACCCTTTGCCAAGGAGAACCAGGGATTCTTCATGGTATGCTTACCTACCTCCTGCAAGACCGGGTGGGACAAATTAAAGGTGCCCATTCCATAGCCCCAGGGCTTGACTATCCAGGCGTTGGCCCGGAGCACAGTTATTTTAAACAAATCGGGCGGGCTACCTATGTGGCGGTAGATGATTCTTCTGCCCTTGAGGCCTTCCAGATGCTTTCTGAACTGGAAGGAATTATTCCGGCCTTGGAATCCGCTCATGCAGTGGCTTACCTCAGCCAAATCGCTAAGCACCTTCCTAAGGGCTCTATCGTGGTAGTTAACCTCTCTGGACGGGGAGATAAGGATGTGGCAAGCGTTAAAAATTATCTGGAAGAAAATCCAACCTTAAGAATTAAAGTGAGGAGTCAGGCCTAAGAGGAAGACATGTTAAAAGGGGCAAGGCTTATTCGGAAGCGCATTCTTTCCCAGAAAAAAAACCATAGAGCTCCTCTTATTCCCTATCTTACCGCCTTTGATCCGGACCGCGAGACCACAAAAAGCATCCTTCTTGAGCTTGCCGAGGTTGATCCTCCCTGCCTTGAGCTTGGTTTTCCTTTTTCCGATCCCGTGGCTGATGGTCCAACCATTCAAAAAGCCATGGTGCGAGCCCTAAATAACTCCCCTACCTTTGAGGAATATTTGGAACTTGTCCATTCCCTTCGTGATAAGGGATTTTCCATTCCCATTCTATGCATGACCTATTATAACATTCTCTATCGCTTTGGTTTGGATAGACTCCTATCGGAAGCCTCCTCCGCAGGGCTTGACGGCTTTATCGTCCCTGACCTCCCTCTGGAAGAGGCTGGGCCCTTAAGGAGACGTCTTAAAGGTAGTCCCTTAGCCTTAGTGATGCTTTGCGCTCCAACTTCCAGCCCGGAAAGGATTGCCAAAATAGCCCGGGCCACAAGGGGCTTTCTTTACTATGTTTCCCTTACGGGAATAACCGGGGCCCGAGAGAGCTTGCCCGTTGATCTTGTGGAAAGACTAAAGATAATAAAAACCCTTTCTCCTGAGCCTGTAGCGGTAGGTTTTGGGATCTCTAAACCTGAACATGTGGCCATGCTCCTTCCTTATACCGATGCCTTGGTCGTGGGAAGCGCCCTTGTAAGGCTCATTGAAGAAAATCCCAAGAAAGCCCCCCAAACCATCAAAACCTTCCTTCAAAAACTTATGAACCCCTAATGAACCCCAAAATTATTAAGGTTCGCACCAAGCCCCCTTACCAAATCCTTATTCAGAATGGATTACTTCAGAATTTAAGTCAGGATTTAGCCCAACACCTCTCCTTTGGAAAGGTGGCCATCATCACGGATAGTACAGTAGAAAAACTCTATGGAAAAACTGTTCTGGAAAACCTTCAAAGACAAAACATCTCTGCTCAGCTTTTTTCTTTTCCCGCTGGAGAAGCCTCAAAGCACATTTTTACTGTGCAAGATCTTGCCCGAAGTCTTGTACAGGCTAACTTTGACCGGAAAGACCTTATCCTTGCCCTTGGGGGAGGCGTAGTTGGTGATGTGGCAGGTTTTCTTGCGAGTATTTATCTACGCGGTATTCCCTTCGTACAAGTCCCAACCACCCTTCTTGCCCAAGTGGACTCATCCGTTGGAGGAAAAACTGGGGTTGACCTTCCCGAAGGTAAAAACCTTCTTGGCACTTTCTACCAGCCCGTAAGGGTCTACATTGATCCTGAAGTCTTAAAAACCCTTCCTTCTGTGGAGTTAAAAAACGGTCTTGCGGAAGTCATAAAGTATGCTTGTACGCTAAAACCCAGGCTCTTTAGCTATTTAGCCCGGAACTCTGCAAAAATCTTAGCCTGTGAAGAAAGGGCTTTACAATGGATCATTTCTGAAAGCTGTCAGGCTAAAGCTTGGGTAGTCTCAAGGGATGAGAAGGAAAGTGGACTTCGGCGAGTGCTTAACTTTGGCCATACCATTGGCCATGCCTTAGAGGCCTTGGCAAACTACCAAAAACCCCATGGCTTTTGCGTGGCGGTGGGGATGGTAGTTTCGGCCCGTCTTTCGGAGAACTTAAATTTGGCTCAAGCTGGCTTAAGCCAGAAGATAGTAGCCCTTCTTCAAACTTTTGGCCTTCCAACTAAGATTTCCGAGCTCGACCTAAACCCAGAACCCGAGGCTATTTTTACCTTGATTCAAAGGGATAAAAAAGTATGGAAAGGGAAACTCACTATGGTCCTTCTTAAGGATTTGGGCCAGTATGTTTTCTATGAAAACCCGCCATTTTCGGCCCTTAAATTGGCACTGACACAAACCTTATAGAAATCCTAAACTTGGCAAAACTGGTAAAATTTATTAAAGTAAAAAATATATGGACGAAAAAGTTAGAGTGCTCTGGGAAAAGGTAAAAGAAGAAACCTTTTACAAGCTTTCTGCCTCAGGGAACGACTTTATTTTTCTCCTCAATCTGGATGGAAAAATCAAGGCCGATGCTGAGGGACCTCTTTTAGCCCGCCTTCTTTGTCGGCCAAAATTTTCCGTCTCTGCGGATGGTTTAATCCTTGTGGAAAGATCTCAGGAAAAACCAGAACTTTGGAGCTGGCGTTTTTTTAACTCCGATGGTAGCGAAGCCGAGATGTGCGGGAACGGGGCAAGGTGTTATGTGCGCTTGCTCTCCGAGCTTGGTCTTCTTGAGAGAAGTTCAGTTGTTTTCCAAACTAGGGCCGGACTCATCTTCGCGGAAATCAAAGGAAAGCGTGTAAAAGTTAAACTTACCAAGCCGAAAGACCTTAAACTAAACCTGACTATCAAAACCAACTATGACCTTTATTTAGGCCACTTTGTGAATACTGGGGTTCCTCACCTGGTTCTCTTTTGGGAAGACGTTTCCCAGGCCCCCTTAACCAAGCTTGGGCCAGTTCTTCGTTATCATGAACTTTTTGCCCCAGCCGGCACCAATGTAAACTTCGTACAACTTTGCGAGGAGGATGGGAAAAAATACTTAAAGGTTCGTACCTACGAGCGGGGAGTGGAAGGCGAAACCTACGCCTGCGGTACTGGAGCGAGCGCCTCGGCTTATATCGCTATCAAACTTGGCCTTGTAGACAAAGAAGTTCCCGTGCTTACGAGCGGTGGGGAATGGCTAACCATCACCCTATCCGAAGAGGAAGCCCTTTTCTTAGAGGGAGATACTAAATATCTCTTCCATTTTAAAATCCATGAAGATGCCCTACGCTAAATTCAATTTAGCTTATAAGGAGGTAAGATCATGCGGGGAGAAAATTCGCCTTTAAAAGGCTCTATTGTGGCCCTTATTACTCCTTTTAACCATGGAAAAATTGATGAAGAATCCTTCCGAAACTTGATCAAGTGGCATTTAGAAAATGGTACGCATGGGATCCTTGTTTCCGGAACTACGGGAGAATCTGCCACTCTAACTAAAGAAGAGAAAAAGAGGCTTTTTGAAATTGCCCTAGAGATGGCCAAAGGGAAGGTCCCAGTCATTGCCGGTACAGGAACCAACAACACGGCCCAGACCTTAGAGTTAACCAAAATGGCTGAAGAAATGGGGGTAGATGCAGCCCTAATCGTTACCCCCTATTACAACAAACCCACCCAACAGGGCCTTTACCAACATTACCAATACATTGCCAAGCGTACCAACATCCCCATCATTCTCTACAACGTGCCTGGTCGAACGGGCGTAAACTTGGCTCCTACCACCACCGCTAGCTTAGCTAAAGATTTCCCTAACATCGTAGCCATTAAAGAAGCCTGTGGGGACTTAAAACAGGTCTCCGAGCTAAAACTACAGTGCCCAGAAGATTTCATTGTCCTTTCCGGGGACGATTATACTGCCTTTCACACGGTAATAACAGGAGGCAAAGGAGTTATCTCTGTTGCCGCCAATGTAATGCCTAAGGAGATGGCGGAACTTATGGAGGAAAGCCTAAAAGGAAACGTACAAAGGGCCAAGGACCTTCATCTTTATCTTTATCCTCTTTTTAAGGTCCTTTTCATTGAAACCAATCCTGTTCCCGCTAAAGAGGCCCTCTACCTTATGGGGATGATCAATTCTCCTGAAGTAAGACTTCCCCTTTCTCAGCTTACCGAGGCTTCTTTAAATACCTTAAAAAAGGTTCTCCGAGAAACTTACAAGTTAATTTAATGGCTACCGCCTCAACGATTGTTAAGGCCTTAAGCGAAAGCCCCTACTTTCAAGGTCTTCCTAATGACATTCTCTCTCGTCTATCGGAAATTGCCCTACCCAAAAAGTTAGCCAAAGGGGAGCATCTCTTTTTAGAAGGGGAAAGGGCTGTAGGTTTTTATTTGATCATAGATGGGATGATGAAACTTTACAAGCTTTCTCCTAAAGGCAAGGAGAGTGTAATTCATATCTTTGGCCCAGGGGAAATCTTTGCGGAAATAACTCTGGCTGGGCAAGAAACCTATCCTGTAAACGCCCAAGCCCTGACCGAAACTCAATTAGCCCTTTTTCCCAAAAGAGACCTTTTAAGCTTTGTGAAGGACAACCCTGAATTAGGCCTTCGCTTGATCGGTCTTTTGTGTATTCGCTTGAAAAATCTTCTAAAAACCATAGAAAACTTAACCTTAAAAGAAGCTGGGGAAAGGCTTCTAAGCTATCTCTGGGAATTATCCGAAAGCGGAAAAAAATCAACCATAGAAATCCCCATCCCCAAATCCCAATTAGCCCTTCTCTTAGGAATTACCCCTGAAACCCTCTCCCGGTTGCTTCAAAAATATAAAGAAGAGGGTATTCTTACGAAAGAGCATAAAAAGCTTGTGCTACTTAATTTGGAAGCCTTAGAAAGGGCTTTAAGGGGATAAGCTTGGGGGATGTCCTATCTTCGGCCCTTTGACCCCTGGGGCTCAAGGCTTTGCACTTGTCCTCCAAAGTTTAGCCTTCAGCCCTACACTGGCTGTGCTCATGCCTGTCTTTATTGTTACGCCCAAACCTATGTGAAGGATTTTCATCAACCAAGGATCAAAAAGGATTTTCTTAAGAGGGTGGCAAGGGACCTGAAAAAACTACCTCCAGGTAGTTTGATCAGCCTTTCTAACTCCTCTGACCCTTACCAACCCCTGGAAGATAAGCATTATTTAACCCGCTCTTTCTTGGAGCTTCTTTTGGATACCTCACATCGCCTCTTGGTGCTTACCAAATCAACGCTTGTGTTAAGGGATATAGATCTTCTGAAAGAACTTCCCTCGGCGGTTTCTCTTACCCTTACGAGTTTCAGTCTGGCCACCCTTTTAGAGCCTAAGGCCCCACCAACTGAAGAGCGCCTGTTCGTCATCAAGGAATTGAAAAAGTTAGGCCTAAAAGTTATTGCTAGGATTGACCCTATTTTTCCTCTTTTAACCGAGGAGGAGGCTTTGGAGCTTACTAAGACCTTAATTCCTTATGCGGATCATTTCGTCTTCTCTACTCTTAAAATAAAAAAGCCCATATTCAGGTTTCTTGGCGAGAGATTTCCCAAAATAGTAAGGGATTACGCCAAAATCTATTTTGAGGAAGGAGAAGTGATGAACGGAAGTTGGTATTTACCGAGGGCCAGGAGGATAGCACTCCTTAGTCCTTTAATTCAGGAAGTAAAAAAGGCTGGGAAAAGCTTTGGACTTTGCCGGGAAGGTCTTTTTGAATTTAAGAGTAAAAATTGCGATGGAAGCTATCTTATTTAAAATGTTCCACGTGGAACACTAAGGAGAATAAAACTTTATTATGTTCCACGTGGAACATTGAATATTAGATGGGAGGTCTGAGATGGCCCACAAGTTTGATCCCACGAAGATAGCCCTTCTTGAAAACTCGGCCCGTTTAAATCTCTTCCCTCCCAAGGAAACTTTTCAAAAGCTTGGCTTGAGGGAAGGGATGACCGTTATTGATGTGGGAACAGGCACAGGCTTTTACTTGCCCTATTTAGCGGAGGTAGTGGGTGAGAAGGGAAAGGTTTATGGGGTAGATATAGAACCAAAGTTTCTTGAGTACGCGCAAAAAAAGGTCTCTAATCTTGGGCTAAAAAACGTAGAACTCCTCCTTTCGGAGGAAAATTTTATCCCCTTACCGGAAAGCTCGGTGGACTTTGCCTTTTTAATCTTTGTTTTTCATGAGCTTCTTGATCCTATAAAATTTCTGAAAAATTTAAAGGTCCTCTGTCGGAAGGAAGGGAAAATGGTTATTATTGACTGGAAAAAGGAACCCCGAGACATGGGACCTCCACCAGAAGAAGTCTACGCTGAGGAAGAAGTCCTTAGCCTTTTGCAAAGAGGGGATCTAACCATAGAAAGTAGAGACTCTCTAAGCTCTTACTGTTTTGCGATCGTGGCTAAGCTTTAGTTAAAAAGAAACCTTAACCTCTCTTCCTATCCATTTTCTCCAAAAAAATACTTTCTAGCTAAAAATTTGTCATTTTCAGATAATGGGAATTTCTCACTTGACACCCAAAATAGCCAACAAAGTTAATTTATCTTGCTTACGTTTAAGTTGTGGAAGGGTAAATTGGTAGGGAAGATTTAATAGGGAGATCACTTACAATAGGGCAGGCTCCTATGTTAGATGGATGCCTGCCCCTAGAAAACCTAAAAGCCAAAATTCAACCTCACTCCAAAAATATGCCCTTTGTTCTCAGGATTTTCTTCATCCCTTAGCTTATCTTTCATCCATTGCCAATCAAAGGTCAAGTGGGTAGCGAAAAGTTTTTCCTTTTCATAAAGGGGAATAGAAAGATAGGCTTCAAGAGCCCTTGTGTCTTTAAGCTCTTCATTTTTGGAAGGGGCCTTAAGAAAGGAGTAGCCCACGCCTAATTCCAACTTTTTTCCCCCGAAAAAAAAGAACCTATAATTTAACCCTAAAGAATACATACTTTTGTAGTCTATTTGGGCGTCGTCATCCTGAAATCCCACTCGGGCAAATAAACCAAGCTTATCTTTAATTAGATCTTGATCTAAGGAAACGCCACAACCTCTTAGGGTCTTTTTCTTTTCGTTCTCCCAATCGGGGAAGCGCTTATTAGTAGTAAAGGTAAAAATGCGGTAGTTTCCCTCTCCAAGAGGCGTTTCTAAATGATAGCTTATCTGAGCCGTGTAGTAGTTATAGAGTTTTTTGCTAAATCTTGGGTCTTCGTGCTCCTCCATCTTACTTTGCATCCCTACAAAGGTCAACCCTAATGATCCTTTACTCCATTCTACGGCTATTCCGTAGTCATAGCTTATGAGGTTGGCAAGGGGATTATTCACCAGGGCTTCATTCATAAACTGGGTGATTTCATCGTTAGCAAACCGGTTCTGATCAACATAGGCAGTGGAATCTATGATCCCCAAAGTGGTTTTAAGAGTAGAATTTGCGGGTAGGTTGAAGGTATGAGCATACCAGAGCTCCTGCAGATGGTCCCTTGCCCGATTATTGATATCGTGTAGATCATCTCTTAGATCATCTGCATTAGGTGAAAGCTTGAATGGACTGAGCTTCTTTAATCCATTCCCTTTGGCAAAACTTGCCCTCAAGGAAAATTCATCCTTAGCCGTTGGTTTAAAAATTATCTTCCCATCTACTACTTCAGAACCTCGGTCTTCATCCTTAAAATTTCCCTTCCTCTGGTCTAACCATTGATAAACACCCGTGAGGTTGGCCTCAATGGAGAGTTTTTCGTTAATCTCGTAAGCACCAGACTGCTTGGTTACACCAAAAACAAAAAGCCCGATGGAAAAAGAGGCTACAATCTTTGAACCTAAAACCTTTTTTACCATAATTTACCTCCTCTACTTGGTTTGATCTTGCAACCTGTTAAAATTAATTTTGGAATTGCAACACAATTTCAAAATTGGGCCATATCTAAAAAATTGTCAAGTTAAAGGCACAAAGAAATTTTCTTTTAGATTGTATCACGAATTTATAAATTGTGCAATATTATAAATAAAATATCCTAGATGATAATATGAAGAGGATAAAAAAGCAAGACACTGCAAAGGTGGTTAATGAAATTTGTCCATCTGAGTTAAGTCCCCTTTCCAGAGGAACAGCTTAAGTTTTGCATCTTTGATCCTAAGCAAGGGCCAATTTTAATTTGGTATGTTCCTTTAGAGTAAAATTTTCCCTAAGGACCGATCCCCTTTCAAATAAAATTTAAGATCGGACTTGGTATTATTAAAAATTAAGGTTAAATAATCTATAAAAAATATGGGAGGTAAGTTATGAAAAAGGGGGCTTTGATTTTGGTTGGAATTTCCTTTTTTATTTTTTCGGTTGGTTATGCCAAGGGGCCAGAAGGAAAAAAGGGTGAGGTCAAACCCTATTATGGGGCAGGAATTGGCAAAGAAGTGAGCAACGCAACCAAAGAGCTTAAGGGAGAAGAGAAGAAAGGCTTTGGCCAAACCGTCCGAGAAAAGGCTCGGGATAAAACGAGGATTAGGGTTCACCAAGAGAGAATAGAGAAAAAGAAAGAAGAAAAACAAACTCGTTAATTTTTGCCAATTCTTACTGGGCTTACCATTTCATTCCTCCAAAGATCGGATTTGATAAGGTAAGGCAGATACTTTCGTATAGAGAGCCCAGCTCTTTTTGGCCATTATTAATAATTATAAAAAAGCAGCGTAAGGTTAAATGTCTGGGACCTTTTTCTGCTTGTTTCAATCCTTAAGAACCTTTGCTAAAGGAAGGGTACTCTGAAATCATACTTTTAAGAAGAAAATTTTAGGTAGTCAATAGGATAAACGAAGATTTGAAATCCAAATAGTTTTAAGGTATAGTTTTAATTTTAGGATATGAAGAATACCTTCTTAAGCCTACTAATTTTTCTTTTAGGAGTAGGGATGATGATATTCTCTTCAGGGTTGGAAAATCTACAAGCTAAAGAAAATATTAATTTCTTAAGTGAGATTAAGACCTATCAACTTCCTTCGGGGCTAAAGGTCCTTTTTTATCCTTTCTCAAGGGAAAGGGTAGTGACGGTTAAGATATGCGTTAAGGTAGGGAGTAACTATGAGTGGGAAGAGGTAGCTGGTATTACGCACCTAATTGAGCACATGATTTTTAAGGGAACGGAAAATCTAAAACCTGAAGACATTTCTGGGGCGGTGGAGGCTGCGGGGGGCTATATCAATGCTTACACTTCTTATGACTACACCTGCTATTATGTGTCAGGGCCTACAGAGGTATTTGATACCGCCCTTAAGGTTTTATCTGAAGCGGTCTTTCATCCCCTTTTTGACCCCCTTGAGCTAGAAAGGGAAAAGGAAGTGGTAGTAGAAGAAATGAAGATGCGCCTTGATAATCCCTTTATCCTTCTCTATGAAGAACTCATGAAGAACTCCTATACCGTCTATCCCTATCGGAGGTTAATCATCGGTTATGAGCAATCGGTAAGAAGCCTAACGAGAGACGACCTTTTTTACTTTGTTAACCATTTTTACACGTCTAAAAACATGGTCCTTATTATCGTTGGAAACCTAACTGAAGCGGAGGTTCTCAAGGGTTGTGAGAGGTATTTTCAAAATCTACCTGAAAGAAAGCTAAAACAGGTATCCTTTCCTGAGGAACCTTACAGGAGTACACCTAAACTGGTCTGGGTAGAAAGACCCTTAAAGGAGGGATATTTTGCCTTTTCTCTGCCCGGTCCTTCTATCAAGGATGAAGATGCCCCTTTAGCTGATTTATTAACTGGAATTCTTGGTGGGGGACAGTCTTCACGGCTTTACCAACGGCTGAAGAGAGAGTTAAACCTGGTTAAATCCATTTCTGCAGACGCCTTTACTCCCGCTGGGCCTGGACTAATAGAAATTATAGGGCTTGCAGAACCGCAAAACTTTAAGGCTATTCTCCGAGAGACCCTAATGGAGCTCCTACGATTAAAAAAGTTTGGTGTTAGCAAGGAAGAGCTTGAGCGGGTCAAAAATAAAATTTTTTCGGATTTGGTATATACACAGGAGACAGCGGATGGCCTTGCTCGAACCATAGCTAGCTTTGAACTTACCCGAGGGAGTTTTGAGGACCTAAACTGGTATCTCAAGAAGATAAAAGAGACCACCCCTGATGATATTATGGAGTACGCCAAAAAAACCCTTCATCTTAACAGGCTTACCGCGGTCTTCCTTTCGGAAAAATCTCTTTTTTCTGAGGAAGAACTGAACAAAATTCTTGCCGAGCTAAACTTGGAGGAGGTTGAAAAATTTAAACTTCAAAATGGGCTGAAGGTTATTCTTTATCCTCAGAGGGATTTACCCACCATTGGGTTTGCCCTGATCTTTCCAGGAGGAACCAGGTTTGAGACTAAAGAAACAAACGGCCTTTTTCAGGCCTTAAGTCTTCTTTGGACTCGGGGCACCAAGAAGAGAAGTGCCGAAGAGATCGTTAAGATTTTGGAAGACCTTGGGGCAAAAGTGGTGGGATTTACTGGCCGAAACACCTTTGGCCTTAAGGTTCTCACCCTCACGGAAAATCTGGATAAGACCTTAGAGATCTTTTCTGAGATCCTACTTGAGCCTACCTTTTCTCAAGAAGAATGCGATAAGGCCCGACCCGAACTTTTTTCCCTTCTTTATCGCCAAGAGGATCAGCCCTTTGCCTTAGCCATAAAGGAGTTGTTGGAATTAATCTTTCCAGACCATTCTTACGGTAGAAATCAAGCAGGTAGTCAGGACTTTTACCAGAAGTTTTCCTCCCAGGATCTCTTGGGTGCCTACCAAAGATATGTGAACCCTAAAGTTGGAACATTGGTAGTGGTAGGCAATTTTAATACCCAGGAAATGAAATTAAAGCTTAAAAAGTATCTGGAAAATTGGATAGGGGCACCCTATGAGGTTGATGAGGAAAAGGCCCCTAACCTCCCTCAGGCCTTTAAAAAAATTAAAAATAAAAAGACCTTTCAAACTCAAATCCTTCTTGCCTTTCCTTTACCGGGTTTGTTAAGCGAAGAAAGGGTGGGCATAGAGGTATTAAACAGCGCCCTTTCAGGAATGGAAAGCCGACTCTTTCGCATTTTAAGAGATGAAAGATCCTTAGCTTACGCAGTATCTTCCTTTTTGGTTCTCTATCCCAAGGCGTCGCTTCTAATCTTTTATCTGTCCTGCTCACCCGAAAAGAAAGAAGAAGCCATAAGGGGTTTTTACGAAATCCTGGAAACTCTTCAAAAAGAAGGACTTACGGAGGTTGAATTGGCGAGGGCTAAAAAAAGACTTCTTGGGCGTTATCGTCTTTCCCGCCAGAGCAACCTTGCCAAGGCGGAAGATATGGCAATAAACCAGGTGTTGGGTCTTGGTTGGAATTACTCTGAAAGACTTGAAAGCTTAGTAAAACAGGTAACGCCAGAGAAAATAAAAGGCCTTATCAAGGATTATTTACGACCTGATCGGGCCTATCTTTATATTTTAGGACCTGATAAATAGGTGGAAATTCTCACTAAAAGACCGGAAGAAACCATTCTCTTTGCCAAAGGGCTTGCAAGATTTTTAAAGCCTGGGGACCTTCTTCTCTTATACGGAGAGCTTGGTTCAGGAAAGACAACCTTTATCAAGGGACTCTGCGAGGGTCTTGGTGTGCCTGAGGATACCCTTGTGGTTAGCCCCACCTTTTCATTGGTTAACATCTATGAAGGCAGGTACCAGATCTTTCATGTTGACCTCTATCGGTTAAGTGAAGAAGAAGCCTGGGAGCTTGGTCTTTGGGAAGCCTTAAAGGAAGGGATCGTCGTAGTGGAATGGGCGAATAGGCTTTCTTACCTTCCTCCCGAGGTTAAACCCCTCCGAATTACCTTGGAGTATGTATCCGAAGAGGTAAGAAAAATCACCTTAGAAGGTCCTCAAGAATGGCTACACATCCTAAAAGAACTGGATAGGGATGATTAACAAGATAAATAGGTATTTTTTCTAAGAAAATGCTTAGCTTCTTTACTCCTAAAAATTGCTTTAAAATTTCTTCCTGGAAATTCTCCTTGAGGAAAAACTCCTTTAACCCTAGAAGAAGTCCACCCCCAAGGTAAATACCCCCTAAGGGGAGATAAAAAACCGCCACTTGATAAAGAAACCTTCCCAAAATTTCGGCATAGAGATGGATAACCTTTAAAGCCCTTTCACCATCACTACGGGCCTCATCCACTATTTCCGGAGGCTTTTTTCTTTGTCTGAAAAAAGTTTCGTAAAGATTTGTTAGGCCCCTTCCCGAAAGTACTTCTTCAAAGCTCAATTCTTGACCTTTATCTTTTAGAAAAAAAAGTATTTCCTTTTCCTCTCCAGTAAGGGGCGTAAATAAACTATGCCCAGCTTCAGATGCCAAAATTTTAAGAGGTTTATGACCTAAATTTAAGCCAACTCCCAATCCAGTGCCACAAAAAATAGCCGCCTTAGGGCCTCTGCTTTTTAGGCCTGGTTTTAATATGAACAGATCTTTTGGAGATAGTTTGGTCAATGCCCCAGCGCCGGCATATAGATCGTTAACTAAAAGGATGGGTCTCAAGAGGGGGAACTTTTTTCGTAGTTTGGGAAGCTCAATCTCCCAGCCAAGGTTGGTTAACTTAGCCTTATTCCCCACCACCGGGCCAGCAACCGCAAGGATGAGCCCTAATTTTTCACGGTAATTTTTTGATTCTTTCAGAAAATTTTCTAAAAGCGAATAGAAATCAGGATAATTTTGACTTGCGTATTGATAAACCTTGTGAAATAAGAATTTTCCTTGAAAAATTAAAAAACGCGAATTAGTACCACCTATGTCAGCAAGAATAAAGGGTTGCAAAGATCGTCTAACTAATCAATGCTTACTATTTTTATTTACCAGATTTAACCTTAGATTCTTCTTTTTTGCTACCTGGTACGTCCTTTTTCGGGGTCGAATCTTTTAAGCCTTTATTTTTTTCGTAGTAGGCGTTAAAAAGTTCTACAATTTTGGGTGAAATATCAATCTTAAAGCTCGCATAATATATACCTGGTTGGTTTTTTTCCAAAACTAAATCAAGCTTTTCCTTTTCTACATACTCTTTAATAATCCCTTCTAATTCTTTAAAAACAGGATCAAGGAGTTTTTTTTCTAATTCCTGCATTTCTACTTGAGAATCCTCTTGTAAAACCCTAAATTCTCTCAATTTTCTTTGGAATTCATTCTGTTTTTTTTCCCTAACTTCTTGGGTCCACAAAGCGCTCTTTTTTTCTATTTCTTCCCGCAGGGCCTCAAGTTCCTTTGCCTTAGCATCAATTTTTGCCTGTAATTCTTCGTATTTTTTTTGCAGTTTTTCCATTACCTCTTGCCCATACTTAGAAGTATTTACTACTCTCTTAATATCAATTACTGCTATTTTAAGATCACTTTGCGCCCATACTTCGCTGGTAAAAAAAATGGCCAAAAGGAAGACCAAAAGGAAAGAAAAAGGCGTCATCTTTCTCCTCCTAATTTTGTTTTGTTTTTATAACAAAATCTACCCTTCGGTTTAGGGTAAAACAATTTTCGTCTTGTTCAAAACAGACCGGTTTTTCTTCCCCAAAACTTACAACCTCAATACGATTTTCCTCTACACCAAGCCGAACTAGGGCCTTTTTAACTTCTAACGCTCGTTTCATTCCTAAGGCAAGATTGTACTCGTTTGTTCCTCTCTCATCACAATTTCCCTCTAAAATAATCTGAACTTCCTTTCTTTCAAGCAGATATTTTACGTTAGTTTTAATCCGATCCCACATGTCCGACCTAATAGAAAAATCATCAAAATCAAAAAATATGGCCAAGAGGGGTGGAGTTCCTCTCCCGTAAAGTTTTATGGTTTCTAAATCTATTTTACCTTCTTCTTTTTTGTCTTGAGCTTTAAGAAGATCTTCTAAGCTAACTTTTTTTTCTTCTTTTGCTTCCTCCTTTGGTGCTGGGGTTTCTATTTTTGGAGCGGGGGGAGAAACCGGTTGCGTTGTAATGAGTGGTGGAACCTCTTTTTTCGCACAACCTGAGAGATTAAAGAGTAAAAATAATAAAAAAATTAATAAATATTTCATTTTTTTCCCCCAAAATTTTTTTATTCAACTTTGTTTATTCTATTTATTTTAATAACCGGTAAGGTCAATTTCAAACCAAAAGTCTCCGGTCAAAAATTGAAGTTCCTTTTTAATATACCTAACTAATAAGTCCTGTAAAGTTAATTCTTCCGCAATGGCCTGTGAAATTTTTACATATTCTTCTTGTGTAAAACCATTGAGAAGCCTTTTACAAAAAAATTCTCGACAAAGTGAAGGGCGGGCAAAGATTCTACATCCCCTTTCTCCAACAAAAAAACACTTACCAGGAAATTCGCGTGTCCTGGGAATATTTTTTTCCAAAAATAGGTTTAGTAAAACAATAGCAACTGAGGCCTCATTCTCCAAACCAGCTTTGCAACACCCCTTCCCCTCAATAACTGTACATTTGAAACATTCAGCATAACTTTTAAAGGTCTCCAAAAGATGATTGGCCTCCCAAATAGCCTCTTCATATTTTTTTATTAAATACCTAAACTCCTCGTTTTTAAAAAAATAATCGCCATAATTAAGTTTTATTTCTTCAGCAAGAAGAATTTTTTCTTTAAGAAGTTCTTCTGGATATTTAAAATTGTTTTGAAAGATTTTTTGTAACCGACTATACATGGTTTTCTTTTATTTATATTTTAGTCTTAGAAAAAAAAATAGTAAAGAAAATAAGCAAGATTTTGTTTTAATAATGCTAAGTCTTTGGGGGTAGGAATGATAAACCCTTTGAGGATTTAAATTTTTGTGCAAAGCATGTACAAAACTTATTGTAAATAAATGTGCAAAACAAGGAGCAAAAGATAATTTTTTTACACAGGAAAATTAGGAGGAATTTTTAACTAATTAAAGCTTTTTTTATTTAGCATTGAAGAATTATAAGGGTTGGTTATATTTTAGGTAGAAGATAGCAGGAGGGGTGCCCGAGTGGACGAAGGGGGCGGCCTTGAAAGCCGTTGAGGGAGCTTGCTCTCCCTCCGGGGGTTCGAATCCCTCCCCCTCCGTAAAAATTTAATTTTCTATTACCTTATGTTTAATATCTTTCGCCGTAAAAAAGAGAAAAAGGACTCTTTAGTTCCAGATAAAGAGGTACTACTTGAGGAAGAGTTACAACATGAGGAAAAGCTTTTTTTAGAAGAAGAGAAAAGGACCCTTTTTTCTCGTTTCAAAGAGGGTCTAAATAAGACCAAAGAAAAGTTGTCCCAGGCTTTAGAGAGCCTCATTCAGGTTGATAAAATCATCACTCCAGCTGATTTAGAAGAGCTTGAAGAAAAATTTATTCTTGCAGATTTAGGTGTAGAAACAACTTTTAAAATCCTTGAACCTTTGCGAAGGGAATTAAGGCTTAACAAGACCCTAACCGCTTCGGAAGTCAAAAGAAAGATCAAAGAATCCCTTTATCAACTACTTGTGGAACCAAAAAGACCCTTTCCACCATTAGGAAAACCTGCGGTTTTGTTTTTTTTAGGGATCAATGGAGTAGGCAAAACCACAACCATTGCCAAGCTAGCTAAAAATTTTAAGGATGGCGCTTATAAGGTGATGATGATCGCTGGCGACACCTTCAGGGCGGGTGCCATAGAGCAACTGCAAAAATGGGGGGAAAAATTAGGGATTGTAGTCTTTTCCCTCAAAGAGGGGGCAGATCCCTCGGCAGTCATCTATCAAGGAATAGAAAAGGCTATAAAAGAAAACTATGAGTTAGTTTTAGTGGACACGGCGGGAAGATTGCACACTAAATACAATCTAATGGAAGAGTTAAAAAAAATGGTTAGGGTAATGGAAAAGCTTATTCCTCAAGAAGCTATTGAGAATATTCTTGTGCTTGATGCAAACACTGGGCAGAATGCCCTCTCGCAAGCTGAACACTTTACTAAAGCTATTCCTGTGCACAGTGTCATTTTAACCAAATTGGATGGGACAGCTAAAGGAGGGATTGCCTTTGCGGTTTCCCATAAATTTTCCTTACCCATAAGGTTTATTGGTCTTGGTGAAAAGCCGGAAGATCTTCTACCTTTTTCTCGTGATGCCTTTGTCCAAGCTATCCTACCCAATGAAAATTAAATCATTCCTTTTGTTAGGCCCAACTGGAGCAGGAAAGACCCCCCTTGGCGATATTCTTGAGGAAAGGGGGCTTTATGATTATCAGTTCTTCCATTTTGATTTTGGTGCCGAACTAAGAAAAATTGCCTCCGGAGAAAATTTGGTAGAGGACAATCTCAGAGAATTAGTAAAAAGTATTCTTTCTGAGGGGAGATTGTTAAGAGAAGAGGAGTATTTCATCTTTAAGGAATGTGTCGGAGGCTTTATGGGAAGAAGGGTGTTTAAATCCAATGCTATTTTGTTACTTAATGGATTTCCTCGAGATCTTAAACAAGCGCTCTTTGCTGAAAAAATTGTAGATGTTAAAGGGATTTTATATCTTTCCTCTACTCCGGAAACTATCTTGGAGAGACTTTGGAAGGATCCTGCTGGGGATCGGAAGGGTAGGGATGACGATACTCCTGAGCTAATTGCTAAAAAATTAGCTTGGTTTAAAGAAAGAACTTTACCTTTGATAACATTTTTTCAAAAAAAAGGGACCAAAATAGTAGAAATTGAAGTGGAAAGTTCGGATGATGGAGAATCTCTCTATCAGAAGCTTCTCCTAAAAGGGAAAGATTTTTTATAAATTTCATATTCCTCAAAACTAATAAGGCCAGGTAAATCTAAGGAATTTTTTTAAACAAAAAAGACTTGACAAAAAAAAGTTTATATAATACTTATAAAAGTAAGCTTATGATGATAATTTTTATTTAATTACGGAAAATTTTATAGATAAAAGAGGGTGTCAAGGAGATGGAAATAGGGCTTTTAGAGGATTATGCGGTAAGAGTAATTCTTTATTTAGGAGAAAGAGAAGGAGAAATAATCTCGCGCTCAGAGCTCAGTAAGGCAACGGATGTACCGCTGAGTGTCCTTGCCATGATCTGTAACAAGTTAGAAGTGGCAGGGCTTATTTATATAGCAAGAGGGAGATTTGGTGGTTATAGGTTAAAAAAATCTCCAGAAGAAATCACTCTTCTTGACGTGATAGAAGCCATAAAGGGAAAAATTTATTTAAATCGGTGTGTGGACTCTTCTGGTTTTTGTGCAAGGGCACCCTTTTGTCCGGTTCATGAGGTTTGGTTAGAGATTAATCAAAAATTTAAGGAATTGCTTAAAAATTATACATTTAAAATGCTTTTGGAGAGAGGTAATAAGAAAAGAGCTAAATTACAAAGAACAGCAACCAAATAAATTAAAAGAGGAGGTGGAGCTATGGATGTCTTAATGGCTTCACGTTTGCAATTTGCCGCGGCAGCGATATTTCATTTCCTATTTGTTCCCTTGACCCTGGGTTTATCCTTTCTTACGGCCATTTTTCAGACCCTTTGGCTCAAAACTGGAGATGAAGATTATAAGCGAGCTGCTAGGTTCTGGGGGAAGCTTTTTCTTATTAATTTTGGTTTAGGGGTGGTTACGGGGATAACGTTAGAATTTCAGTTTGGTACGAACTGGCGTTTTTATTCCGAGTATGTGGGAGATGTATTTGGATCTTTGTTAGCCATTGAGGCCACTTTGGCTTTTTTTCTTGAGTCCACCTTTATTGCGGTCTGGTGGTTTGGTTGGAATAGGATTAGCCCCAAGATTAATACCTTAGCCATTTGGTTGACCGCTATTGCTTCCAATATCTCCGCTCTTTGGATTCTAATAGCTAATGGCTGGATGCAGCACCCAGTGGGTTATGTTTTGAGGAACGGCCGGGCAGAGCTTGAGAGCTTTACGGCTGTCTTAACCAACTCTTTTGCTTGGTGGGAGTTTCTTCACACTGTGCCTGCAGCCTATGTACTTTCAGGATTTTTTGTTCTTGGTGTCTCTGCTTGGCACATCTTGAGAAAAAACGAGCTTTCCCTATTCAAGAAAAGTTTTCGGGTGGCAGCCATCTGGACGGTAGTTTTTAGTCTCTATTTGATTGTGGAAGGGCATATTCATGGGGCGGAAGTGGCAGACAAACAGCCCACTAAACTTGCCGCTATGGAATCCCTCTGGGAACAGGAAAGAGGTGCTGGTTGGGTCCTTTTGGCCATTCCCGATGAGGAAGGGGAAAGGAATTCGCTAGAAATCATAAGAATTCCTAAGGTGCTTTCTTTGCTTGCTTTTCATGATCCCGAGGCTGAAGTCAAGGGACTTAAAGCCTGGCCCAAGGAAGAGCGTCCTCCAGTGGCTTTAACCTTCTTCTCCTTTAGGATTATGGTAGCTTTGGGAATGCTTTTTGGCTTGCTCTCCCTTTTGGCCTTTATCAAGAGGCATAATCCCGAAGATTCGCCAGGTCTTTTAAGGATTCTTATTTGGAACATTCCCTTACCATACATTGCCGCCCAGGCTGGTTGGATAGTTGCTGAAGTGGGTAGACAGCCCTGGATCGTCTACGGGCTAATGAAGACCAAGGATGCCGTATCACCCCTTTCCTCCGTGCAAATTGGACTGAGTTTCCCCGCTTTCATTATTGTCTATGGAATCCTAGGGATTATCTGTTTCTGGCTTATGGCTTATCATGCTCGGAAAGGCCCTGAACCGGTTGAAACCGTTACTTCAACTTTAGAAGCAAAACTTTCTTAAGGAGGTGATACGATGGAGATGAACGTTTTTCAGGTAATTTGGTATATTCTCTGGGGAGTGCTTTGGGCGGTTTATTTTACTCTTGATGGGTTTGACCTTGGGGGTGGGAGTTTGCTTTATATTTTAGGAAAGGACGAGAAGGAGCGACGGACTATCTATCAAAGTTTAGGACCCTTCTGGGATGGCAATGAGGTCTGGCTTATTACGGCAGGAGGAGCTACTTTTGCCGCTTTTCCTAAGGCCTATGCGGTCATGTTTAGCGCTCTTTATTCAGCCTTGCTTCTTCTCCTCTTTAGCCTTATTATACGGGGAGTAGCTATTGAGTACAGGAATAAATATGATAGCTTAACCTGGCGTAAAGCTTGGGATTTTCTCTTCTTTTTGGGAAGCCTCCTTCCAGCTTTACTTCTTGGTGTGGCCTTTGCAAACATATTTAAGGGTGTGGCCATCGATCAGAATGGTATTTTTAGAGAAACCCTATTTCACCTTTTAAATCCCTATGGGCTTCTTGGTGGACTTCTCTTTGTTTTCTGCTTTGCCACCCATGGAGCCATCTGGGTTGCTTTTAAAACCTCCGATCCTTTAGCGAAAAGGGCGGGAAATATAGCTAAAAGGCTCTGGGTTGTCACTTTAATTTTGGTTATTCTCTTCTGGGCCTACTCTTTTAGTGCAACTAAGCTCTGGCAAAATTATATAAACAATCCAATCCTTTTTGTCTTTCCCGCTTTGGCAGTGGTGTGCTACCTTGCGGTACCAGCCCTTTTGCAAAAGAAAGCCTATTTTAAGGCCTGGGTAGCTTCGGCTTTAACTATAGTCTCTTTTACCGCCTGGGGTATCGCAGGGCTCTTTCCGAACATCCTTCCTTCATCTATTGATCCAGCCTATAGTCTTACGCTCATGAATAGTTCTTCAAGTGAGCTTACTTTAAAGATTATGACCATCGTGGCGATAATCTTTGTGCCCATAGTACTTGCTTATACCTTCTGGGCTTACAAGACTTTCTCATACAAAGTTACAGAAAAAGATATAGCCTATTAAACCCCCTACCCAGAGCCTCTCCTTCATCTTCACCTTGCAAGGCGGGTTCTCCCGCCTTTTTTTATAGCAATTTTTAATTTTACTTATCCTTGCCTTAGTTTCTTCTAATAGTATTTTCAAAAAAAGAAAAAGAGTTATATTAAGGCGATGCCTGTTTTTCTCTTTTTTCGCCATGGGCCCATAGCTCCAGACTGGCGCGACAAATTTTACGGTCAATTAGATATCCCTCTTTCTGAGGAAGGAAAGAGTAAATCCGAAGAGGCGGTAGAACATTTATTACGGATCAAGGGTTTAGCTGGTGTTTATAGCAGCCCTTTGCAGAGGGCCCTTTATCCTGCCAAACTTCTTTCGGAAAAGACAGGGTTAGTCCTAGAGATTGATCCTCTTTTGATGGAGATTAATTATGGGATATGGGCCGGCAAAAAACGTGAAGAAGTAATGCAGGAACCCTTGTTTTGGCAAAGATTACAGGATGAGAATTTAGCTCCTCCAAAGGGGGAGTGTTTAAGGGAATTAAGGCTTAGGGCCAGGCTTTTTTGGGAAAAATTAAAAACAAAAAAGGAAGAAGGGGTTTGGGTTATTTTTACTCACGGTGGTTTTTTAAGAGCACTTTATGGAGAGCTCTTTGGTTTGGAGCAGGGCTTTTTTTTTAGTGTAGAGGTCCTTCATCTTCGGGCTATGGTAGTAGTTAATTTTTTGGATGGCAATTTTGTACTTAGAGGGTTAAACGTTTCCCCTTTAGAGATTGAAGATCTCTTGCAATTAAATTATTGGTAAAAGGGCTAAGAGGGATTATATTATTAAATTAAGCTGCGCTGAGGGCGTGTGCGACGGATCCTGGTGAACCCCGCCAGGCCCGAAAGGGAGCAACGGTAGCCAGGCTCTCCGGGTGCTGCACGTCCCTTAGCGCAGCCCTTTTAGCCTAAAAGTTGAATAAAATTAAAGAGGAGGCGTGAGGGGGCTGGTGCCCCTCCCGGGCTTCAAACCCGGTGCACCCCCAAAAGGGGTGGGTGGGTTCAATTCCCATACGCCTCCGCCATAAAGATCGATGCTAAAATCTTTTTTGTCTTTTCTATTTTCCCTAATCCTCTTTTTTACTCTTCTTCCTCAAAAATCCTATTCCCTTCTTTCTTTGGGAGAAGAAGAAAAGATAGGGCAAGAAATCCTGCAAGAGATCTCTAAGAATACCGAACTCTTGTTGGACCTTGAACTTCAATATTATTTAAATCTTCTTGGTAAGCATCTTAAGAAAAGAGGTGTCAATTTTAGCCCATTTCAATTTAAATTCTTTTGGATTAAGGATTCTTCTTTTAACGCCTTTTCCGTGCCAGGAGGGTATATATTTATAAATTCAGGGTTACTTGAACCCTTGGAAAGCGAGGATGAGCTGGCAAGTGTCCTAGCCCATGAAATGGCCCATAATCTGGCGCGGCATGTGGCTAAAAGAATTGAAACCATAAAAAAGATGCAGATATCTTCCACAGCCGCAACCCTTGCGGCATTAATCCTTGGGGGTGCAAAGGCCGGAGAAATAGCCAGCATAACAAGTACAGCCTTAGCTCAAACAAAACTCCTTTCCTATAGTCGTCAAGATGAAGAAGAGGCTGATCGCTTAGGATTTGAGATCTTACTCAAAGCAGGATATAATCCCCAGGCTATGCTTCGGCTAATGGAAAGGATGATCAAACTTTCCAACTTTGCTATCACCTTAAACTATCGTTATCTTTTGACCCATCCCCTACCTGAGGAAAGGTTTGTTTATGTAAAACACTTAACCGAAAGGCTGGCTAAGATCCCTATAAAGGATAGCTACGCCCTCTCCCACGATGAAATTTACTTTAAACGAATTAAGGCTCGTCTCAAGGCTTTGAGTGAAGATCCATCGGATCTTTTAGTAAAATTAAGGGAAGAATTAAAGGCCAAAGATGATCCCTATCTAAGATATACCTATGCCTTAGCTTTGGGTAAGGCTCGTTTTTTTAGAGCCGCTCTAGAAGAATTAATCCAGGCTTTAAATAATCTACCCCAAAGACCTTACTTTCTCTTAGATCTGGCCGAGATGTACTACCTAATGGGAAATTATTCCCAGGCCCTTTATTGGCTCAAAAATTTTCACCTTTCGGAAGGAGATGTTTTGACAATTATTCTGCAAAACAAACAAAAATATCTTTTAGCAAGGAGCCTTAGTGAGATCGGAGATCTTTCCCAGGCTTATCTTCTTTTTGAAGAACTTAAGTCAGATGAAATAATCAATCAAGATCCATCTTATTTGTATAATTTTGGCCTTCTTTGTTCTCGGTTGGATAAGCTAGGTGAGGCCCATTATTATTTTGCTAGACATTTTGAGCTTACAGGGGATTTTCGTGTAGCCATTTATCATTATAAAAAATCGCTTTCCTTCCTGCCAAAGGAGACTAAAATGTATAAAGAAGCTGAAGAAAAGGTAAAAGCCTATGAAAAGAAAAAGTAATTTAAAAATCTTAGGAAAAATTTTTTTCTTTCTTTATTGTGTTTTAATTTTATTTTATGAAGAGACTTTGGCAGGAGGTATGAAGATGCGACTATCTTCACCAGCCTTCAAAGAAGGAGACACTATACCACTTAAATACGTCATGCCCGCTGCTGGAGGACAAAATATATCACCGCCCTTGAAGTGGGAGGGTGTTCCATCTACCGCAAAATCCTTACTCCTAATTTGTTACGACCCTCACCCTGTGGCTAAAAATTGGGTCCATTGGTTAGTAATCAACCTTTCTCCTCAAGATGGAGAGCTTCAAGAAGGAGCTTCAACCAAAAAAATTCCACCTCCAGCCAAAGAGCTTAAAAATTCCTATGGATTTGTGGGCTATGGTGGCCCCCAACCTCCACCAGGAACAGGCAAACATCCCTACATCTTTGAACTCTACGCCCTATCCACCGAAAGAATCAATCTTCCAGATAAACCAAAATATGAAGAAGTTCTTTCGGTGATCAAACCAAATCTAATCGCTAGTGCCAAGCTTACTGTATATTTTGGTAGGTAGGAGGGGTATGGAAGAAAAAATGAAAAAAACCTATCAAATAAAGGTTAAGAAACCCTTTAAAGTCCCCTATTTAGAGATCTTTGTCTGTCCTTATTGCAAAAATAAGGACGAATTCTATGAAGTAGCAGAAAACGTGTCCCTCTATGTTTATTATCTTCAAACCAAGGAAGGAGAGCTTGACCCTGTGGAGGAAGAGATGGAAGTTTATGGGCCCACCAAGTTTTATTGTGGCAAGTGCCATGCTGACCTTACCTTTCTCCGGCATAAATCTTAAATGCAGGTCTATTACGTAGTAAAATCCCTTAAAGGTTTTTGGTCCTATTACCATAAGCTTAAAGCAGAAGATTTAATCTTAATGAGGGTTCCTTTAAAGGATCAGGATACAGGCCTTTTTTTAGATTTAACCCAAAGAGGAGTAATAGCTTATCCCAGTTTTCTTTCGCAGCTTCTTAGTCAATCCAAGTGTTTACAAGCTGAAATTTTAAAGGAATTTATGCCACCTTTTACGAAAGTAATCCGAGCTAAGGTTGATCTCTTAAGGTACATGGAAGAGCTAGATTCCTTTAAAGGGATAGTGGTAAAGAAAAACAGGGCTAATTGTGGCCTTGGTATTCATCTTTTTCGAGATCTTGAAGAGGTTTTTAATTTTGCTGGGACCCCAGTTTTAGATTTTCCTTTTGTTATTCAGCCCTTTTTCCAAGAATGGTTTGATTTGCGGGTGATCATCCTTGGCGACTTTTATTGGGAGGCCTATCATAGGGAAAATTCCCAAAACTTTAGGCAAAATCTTTTTTTTGGAGGGAAAAGCTTCCCCTATCAATTAAGTTCTGAGGAATTGGATTTTTGTCGGCGGATAATGAAAAGAGGCGGTTTTCCTCAAGCCCATCTTGATCTGGCTTATATAGATGGAAAGGGGCCCTATCTTTCGGAAATAAATCTTAAGGGAGGCTTAAAGGGAGCTAAAATAACTCCGGATTTATACGAGAAATTGTGCGCCAAATTAGAAGAGGCCTTTTTTACTGGGTGGGCAGAGATTCATCAACCCTATCAAGTGATTTAATATATCCTAGGTTAGGGATGGAAGGAAAAAGGTCTTAACAATATAATCCCAATCAAGCTTAGTCAAATGTGCTTCTATCCTTCGGTAGAGAGCTTCTTTTTCCTCTTGATTTTTTGGGATTAGCTGGAAGATATTTTTTGCTTCCTTAGCAAGGGTGATATTTTCTAAAACCGCTCTTTGATCTTCAGAAAGATTTAAAAGAAATTCCATAGGTAGATCCTTTGCCATTTCCCAAAAATTAATACCATGAAAGGGTTTTTCTTCGGGAAAAATTTTTTGGAGGAAATAGTAAACTCCGCAAGAGGTGGAGAGGATAGAAAAACCACCGCCCGGGAGGGTTTCAATGTGGGAAATGCCAAAGGGTTCATAAACGGACATACCGAACTCGGCATTACTTGCTAACCTTAGATCAAGAGTAGTTATATCTTCCGGAAAATTTACTCCGCATTTTCTTTTGGAAATGCCAAATTGATTAACAAAGACAGCCCTAATGGCTTTAGCCTTCTTGTTAAACTCTGTAACTAAACGGTAGATTTCTATTTCATAACCCACCAAATCTGGATAACCGACCTGATGATTAAAGGGCCAATTATATTCTTCAACCATTTTATTGATAAGTTCGGATGGTCGTCCACGGGGTAGCTCGGTGGCTAAAAGAAGGTAGATGGCTTTAAGATTAGCCTTTGCCAATAAAGGATCTAAGTAATGGAGAAGAATAAAATCTCGCCAGATCCCTTTACTTTTTACTAAACGGCAAACGTGCGTAAAAAGGAGATCTATGGGTTCACAAAGTTTGTCGCCTAGACAACGGTGGAGCTTTTCTTTAGCTTGGAAAATTTTAGGAGATATCCCATGGTCTACGGCAATACCGTTATAGACAATACGGATATTTTCTTCAGGAGTATCTGGAGCCAGGAAAAGGTACTCTTTGGCCACAAGATCGCTTACCGCGAAGATCCGATCAAAATTTTTGGCAAGCTTAACTAAGGCTGTACGACCCCAATCCATCTGGGAGCCAAAGATCTCTTCTAAACTTTTTCTTTGGTTCAGACCCTTTTCCAAAATAGGATAGAAGGTAAGGTCCTTACCAGGAAGGCTTTCTACGATACGTCTGACTGGTGCAACCTCATGGGCATAAAAGATTAATTTATGCTTTTCAGGATCATAATAAGGGGAAATTTTAAGAGATAAGAGTGAGGGAATACCCATGTATTCGTGGCTGAAGTGATAGTAGACTTGAGCTTGTGGATAAAGGGCTAAAATTAATTCTGCATAAGGAAGACCTATCCGCAGATATTGTTCATAATCCCAGTCCTGATCATAATGGTCAGAGGTTAAACCATAGGCTTCCCAGAGTAAATATTTATGATGATTTATAATATGACTTGGCATAGAGGTTATGTCCACCAGCAAGACATCAACGGTGGCTAATCTTTCAGGGTGAAAGGGATGTCCAATCCGGCGTTTGCCAAAAACTATGTTAATTTGGTATTTTTCGCAGAGAGAAGAAAAAATTTTCTCAAAAGAACCAGCATCATAATGATGTCTTCGGTCGTAAAGAACCACTCCATCATGGCCAAGGGCCGTGGTTGGAGGGCTATGTGGTTCAAAAAGGGGGCCGTAAAAGAGGGTTTTATCAAAAAAGTGTTGATAACTGGGACTTGTGGTTAGGCCATTTAAGACTTCACCTATTCCCCCTATTTTATAAAGGGCTTCATGGGTAATATGAATGGCTATTTTCATCAGTAAAAATTATAGTGCCAAAAAAATGAAAATCTACCAAAAAAGATTACCTGAAACTCAAACCTCCCTTGACCCTTGTAAAGGGTTTAAAAGTAAGCATAATCAAAGAATAAGAAAAAGAAAAAATACCCTTGACAAACCAGGCAAATCCATTAAAAAAGTTAAACATAATCAATAAAGAAAGGAGGTAGCTACCTATGAACAAGGCAGACTTAGTAAAGAGGATGGCTGAGATTGCTGGAACTACGAAAGTCAATGCTGAGAAACTTCTTGACGCTTTTATGCAGGCAGTTGAAGAAGCCTTGGCCAAGGGTGATAAAGTTGTCCTAGTTGGGTTTGGAAGCTTTCAGGTAGTCAAAAGAGCGGAAAGGGAAGGTAGAAATCCCAAAACAGGTGAACCTCTTAAAATCCCTGCCAAAAAGGTTCCTAAGTTTATTCCTGGAAAAAAACTTGAAGAAGCAGCTGCCAAGTCTTAAATTCACAAGTCTTAAATTCAGAAAGAGTAAATCCTGGGGCGTAAAGGGCCCCGGGTTTCTTAAACAGAATCGTCTATTCTATTTTCCCTTGAAGTTCCAAAATTTTTGTTTCTCTCTTTAAAATTATTCTCAATGGATCACCTTTTTTAAGGAAGGTAAGGATTAATTTCAGATCGTTTATTTTTTTGACCCTTTCTCCATTTAGAGAAAGGATTAGATCTTGGGGCTGAAGACCTATTTTCTCAGCTAGAGAGGTCTTTTCAATCCTTTTTATTTTTAGCCCATCTTTTTCTTCCTCTAAAATAATTCCCAGTTGAGGTGATTTAGGAAAGTTAGCTTCTTGGGGATTAAATAGAAAGTCTCCTATCAGTGGATTTAATTCAGATAGGTCGCCTAGGATGATGGAAATGATAGGGGATTTAATTCTCCTTTGTAAGGCCTGGTACAATCCCCAGCGGTTGATTATGTGGCCCTTACCCACCAACACTATGGCTCTGTATTCTGGATTTTTTTGGAGAAAGGTGGCTAAGGTTTCGGCCATGGCTTCTTCCCGAAGAATTTGGGCTTGAGCAAAGTTTTTAAAGGTAGCATTGGTGGTCATGTTATGTTGAAGATAGATCTGCTTTAAATACTGATAATAGATTTCGGATTGATGAAAATCTGTCTCAGGGAGAATAAATTTTTCATTATCCTCAAGACTTTCTAATCCTTTATATAGGATTTTTTTTACCAGTTCCTTAGGTAGATCCAAAGCTAAAGCTTTTACTTTATTTTTTTGCAACCATAGAAAGATATCGCGGTATAAATTCCAGTCATAACCCCAACGATCAAAGTATTCTATTTTCTTTAAAAATTCCTTTTCGGATATCTTTTTTGCGATGAAATCATCTAAGAGGGATTGAAAGGGTCTTTGGATCATTTCCAGTCCCACCACTACTTTGGGAAAGTAACGATAGACCTCTTTAAGGATTTCCAGCTGAAAGAGA
This sequence comes from Caldimicrobium sp., assembly GCA_037443245.1. Lineage (GTDB taxonomy): Bacteria > Desulfobacterota > Thermodesulfobacteria > Thermodesulfobacteriales > Thermodesulfobacteriaceae > WYEG01. The sequence continues at coordinate 156,668 of JBBIOT010000003.1, read as the reverse complement.
TGATGTTCATATTTAGTGTGTTCTTCTCCGATAAGAATAATCCTTGCCGAAAGGAGATTGCTTAAAAGTTCGGCAAAGGAGGTTAATTTCTTTGGCTTTATTCCAAATTGAGCTTCTTCCTTGATTAATATTCCATCAATATTTTTGGCAAGTTTTAAATTTTCAATTTTACCCTTGATCATAAAGACCTCTTCCGCCTGCCACCATTTTTTGAGCTCCTTGAAGGCATTTTCGGTATCGCTCAAAGTATGGGCACGACAAAAGGCAATGGTCTTAGAAGGATCCTTAGGATGGGGTAAAAATTTCAAGTAGAAACCCTTCTTAGGAGGCACTAAGTAATAGTCTCCAGGCGGAGTATGAAGGACAAAAAGATTAGCAGGATTATCCAAAGGCAAGGATTGAGAGGCTGAAATTTCTATTAATTTGCCTCCCAAGTCGCGAAGAAGGTTAAGAAGGGGTTGATAGAGTGGTAAATATTTACGATCTGGCAAAAGAATTTGAAAAGAAGAGGCTTGAAAGGTCTCAAGGTTTCTAGGGATTTCCTCTGGATTAAGGGTTCGGTAAATTTTATACTCGGGATCTATTCTGAGGCTTTTAAAAGAAGTAGGCAATTCTAAAGATATCCTTTCTTCAGGCCCTTTAAGCTTAACTGTATGAGAAAGGAAGCCTTCCTCGGTTTCTAAAAGAAGTTCCAGTTCTATAGGGCCAAAAAAGGGCTTACCCGATATTACCAGCTGTCCTTTCTTTTTATTCTCTTCGGGAAAGGTTTTTAATAGGACTTGGAAGGATCTTGGAGAGGGATTTATTATTTCCGATTTTAAAAGCTCCTCCAAATTTAATTTTTTCAAAATTTTATAAAAATTTTCCTCAAAATGAGGGTTGGATAAGCTTTCCATAAGATTTAATTTGAAGATTTCTTCACCCATATTTTGAGCTATTTCATAGATCTTGAAAAAAGAATAGGCCTTAAGATTAGGGGAGAGGAGTAATGTTTTTCTAAAATCCTTTTTATTTTTTGCAAATTCGTATTCCCCAAGGTATTGTGATAAACCAAGAATAAGGAAGGGAGAAGGAATTTCCTTCCCAAAGGTTAGTTCGTGTTGCCAAATAAGGGAGATAACCCTAGGGACTGCATAAGGCTCCTTGACTGATAGAGTAATAAGACCCGGGGAAATAGCTTCTTCCAAACCAAAGGTAAGGCAAAGATTCTTAAAGCTAAAATAGGCAAAGCTTAATTTATCAAGCTTTGTTGCCAACTCTTCACTTAAATGTTTCGCTTGGTTTTTTAGCTTGGGCGGGAACAACAGATAAAGATTTAGATTAGAAACAGAGAAATCCTCCTGGGTGAAGGGGCCAACAATTAAAGGGGGTAGCCATTTAGTTGGGTTCTTTGAGGTAAAGCGATATTTCTGGCCCCCTTCCTCTTCTTTTCTACTAAAAACATCTGAGGGCATAAAAATTTTAAGTTTCGGTGATGAAGAAAGATTTATCTGCACCTCATACATAAAAGCGTGATTGGAAATGAATGGGAAGGGATTAAGGAGGTATTCTCCCTCAAAAAGGGCCTTAAGGGAAAATTCTTTAGTAAATCTTAATTCAACTAATCCCTCCGAGTGAAGAGGATAGACGTTAAGCAGGGCTTCTTTATGATCACCTTTGCCTAACTCTTGCAGATGATGAAGACTATTTTTAACTGATATTTCTTCAAGCTTAACTTGAGGGAGTTTGATATAATAGATTTTTTTAGGGGGAAGTAGGAAAATTGCCTTTCCGGAAAGAGATCTTTTCTCAGGGTTTAAAGCAATTTCATATTTACTTATAGGAAATTGATTAGCCAAGGAAAAATCAGTCCTTAAGGCAAATGGGAATTGAAAAAAGAGGAGCCAAAAAAGGATATGGCAAATCTTCAATAGATGTTTATAATGAAGCACAGAAAGATTATACTTTTCTTTAACCCACTTGCCAACTACTGGTGGAGGATGAAAAAAGTAAAGGTTTTAGTTCTTTGGGGATATGGGATAAATTGTGAAGTTGAGACAGCTTATGTTTTTAAACTCTCTGGTGCGGAACCGGAGATTGTTCACCTCTCCGAGCTTTTTTCAGGTGAAAAAAAACTTCTGGATTATCATATTTTAGTGTTTCCTGGTGGTTTTCTTGATGGGGATCATTTGGGTGCGGCTCAGGCCTGTGCCCATCGTTTTAAGTATTTAAAGATTAAAAGGAAAAATACCCTTTGGGATGATTTGATGAAATTTTTGGAACAAGGAGGTTTAATCTTAGGTATTTGTAATGGCTTTCAACTTTTAGTGAAAATGGGCCTTTTACCAGGGGGGGAATATCTGGGACAAAGGGTAGCCACCCTTACTTATAATGATTCCGGAAGGTTTGAGGACCGTTGGGTAAACTTAAGAGTAGAAAAAAATACTCCCTGCATCTTTTTAACTGGAATTGAGGAACTTTATTTACCCGTAAGGCACGGAGAAGGAAAATTTTTGGTAAAGGAGGAAGAGATATTAAAAAAATTGGAAGTTTCAAAACAGCTTGCTTTAAGGTATATCCACCCTCAAACTGGCGAGCCTACCTTAGAATATCCTTATAATCCTAATGGTTCTCCTTTAGGAGTAGCTGGCATCTGCGATCCCACCGGTCGGATTTTTGGTCTTATGCCCCATCCCGAAGCCTTCAATCATTACACCAACCATCCCCGTTGGACAGCCATAAGGGAAAAAATTGCTCAAGGTCTCTTAATCTTTCAAAATGCCGTCCATTGGGTCAGAAACAATCTTCTATAAATCTTTAGCCAAAAAAATAAAAAAAGCCCAAGGATTCCTAAAATCCCCTTGGGGAATCTCCTTAATCTTCCTATGTGCCCTACTTTTTTTTCTGATTTTTTGGTTTTCACCCATCTTTTTAAATTATCTTCAAAACAGGTTTAACCAAAAATTTGTATTTTTTAATCTAACAGAACCATTTATGGCGATGGTAAAATTTAGTCTTACTTGTCTAATTATTCTCCTTTTCCCTTTGGTCTGGCTTGGGGTTTTATCTCTTCTTAACTCTTTTATTTTGCTTGCAAAAAAAAAATTTTTATTTTTCTATTTTTTAGGTCTTATCCTTTTTTATGTTGGTGTATTTTTTGCTTACTTTATCATCCTTCCCTATGGCGTGAATTTCCTTCTTTCCTTTCAAACGGAGGAAGTAAAACCTGCAATAAGTTTACAACATTTCTCCAACTTTTTTAGTTTTTTTCTTTTATTATTTGGTCTAATTTTTGAGCTCCCTTTAATCATGATTTTTTTGACCCTTATGAGGATTTTATCACCTAACCATCTAAGACGATATCGTAAAGAGATTTTTTTTGGGATTGTTGTGTTTTCTGCAGTAATTACTCCTACTCCTGATGCAGTAAATATGAGCCTCTTATCTATACCCCTTTATTTTCTTTTTGAATTGGGCCTTATCCTTTCAAGGATGATAGAAAGAAAGCCAAAGATTAAGGGATAGAGTTTTAATATTCCTTTTGTTAATATTCCTTTGGAGGGTAGCCGGTCATGGCCTCGGCTAAAGAGGCCGCTTTATCCGGAGGCATGGAAGAGAGGATGCTAGCAACCTGGGAGCTTTTTAATTGACTGAGAATTTTTACTGCCATCTCTTTATCCATGTTCATCAAAAGCTGGGCAGCTTTGGCCGGTCTCATCTCAGAATAAGTTTTAATGAGTAGCTTGAACCTTTCATCTTGGATTGCCTTAAGTTCTTGAAGCTTGGCTTCAGCGTTTTTGATAAGCTCGCGCAAGGCGGTCATTTGCTCTTCTATTTTCTTTTCCGTAAAAGATAGTTCTTCCTTTTTCGCTAAAAGTGCGGCCTTTTCTTTTTCAAGTTTTTCCTTTTCCTTAATTAAAGCTAACTTTAATTCTTCGGCACAATCACTGGTACTAGTTTCTTCACGAGTGGCACCACTTGTGTGCATTTCAGCTCCAGCATAAAAAGAAATTAAAGCGATCTTGAGGATAATTAAACAAAGCAAGATTAAAAACCATTTTTCTGCCTTTTTCATCTCCCTAATCCTTTAGTTTTTCGTAAAAAAACCAATTCATCAAGCTCCTTATAAAATTTTAACTGCTCCTCCATCTTTTGACGTGAAAGCACTCTTTCCCGAAATCTTTCATATAACCGCCTTTCTTTATGAGTTTTGTTTAGCTCTTCTACGACCTTGTTCAATTCTTCCTTTTGGCTTTTTAATTTATTTTCGGCAAATTTTTGCATTTCTAAAAGGTGCTCCCTTAAAATAAGAAGATCCTTTAGTTCATCAGCTTTAAAGAGGATTCTTTTTTCCATAAAAGCCGAGAGCTCCGCCCTTTCTTCCCTGAGCCCTTCAAGTTCTTTTTGGGTGGTTTTTAAAAGATTTGTAATCCGTTCCCTATTAATAATTCCTTGATCTTCTTGAATTTTTTTTATCCTTAAGAGGAGGTCTAAAAGCTTAATTTGCATGGCTCAAAACTGAATAGAGAAGGTTAAAAGAGGTTTGAAAATCGTAAGATTCATCAATACTTTGGCGGAGAAATTTTTTAAGATTGTTGATTAAGGTTAAAGCTAAATCAATGTCTGGATTACTACCTTTCACATAGGCTCCTATATTTATTAGATCTTCCGCTCTACGGTAAGTAGATAGGATGTGAAGAGTTTTAAAATAAAGGTCTAAATGTTCTTTGGTTACTAAATCTTTCATCAATCTTGAGACACTTGCCAGTATATCTATGGCTGGATAATGGCCTTGGTGAGCAAGCTCTCTTGAGAGGACGATATGACCATCTACTATGCTTCGCACGGCATCGGCTATGGGATCGTTCATATCATCACCTTCCACCAAAACGGTATAAATCCCGGTAATACTACCGGAATCTAATTTTGGGCCTGCTCGTTCTAAAAGTTTGGGTAGAAGAGCGAAAACCGAGGGGGTGTAGCCCCGGGCGGTTGGAGGTTCTCCGCTGGCTAAGCCTATTTCTCTTCCTGCCATACAAAACCTGGTCAAGGAATCCATGAGTAAAAGGACATGCAATCCTTGATCGCGAAAATATTCGGCAAGAGCGGTAGCATAAAAAGCGGCTCTTATACGTAGAGAGGGAGGTTCATCGGAAGTAGAGACGACCACTACCGACCTCTTTAGCCCCTCCTCTCCAAGATCCCTTTCTAAAAATTCTCTTACCTCTCTTCCTCTTTCGCCGATCAGAGCTATGACATTTACATCGGCTTTAGTATAGCGAGCAATCATGCCTAAGAGGGTGCTTTTCCCAACTCCTGATCCAGCCATTATAGCTACTCTCTGGCCTCGTCCGACGGTCAAGAGGGCATTTATGGCTTTAATCCCTACATCAAGGATGGTGTCAATCTTTCCCCTTTCCAGGGGTTTGAGGGGCTCGTTATGGAGGTCATAAAAGTCTGAAGGTTCTGGATTAGGACCATTATCAATAGCAGTACCCAAGGCTGAAACTACCCTCCCAAGAAAAGCTTCCCCGACCGGTACTCCCCTTTCCCCTAAGGGATATACCCTTGCCCCAACTTCAAGACCTCTTACGTCTCCCAAAGGGGTAAGAATGAGCTTTCCTTCGCTGAAGCCTACGACCTCTGCCAAAATTTCAGCATTTTTCCCTTTAATGAGACAAAGATCACCTATTCGCAAATAAGGTCCTGTAGATTCAATAGTTAAACCCAGTACTTTAGTGGTAAAACCATATACTTCAAAGGGAATAAAATGGCGGAGCTTAATTGATAAAGCGGAAAGATCTTTAACTTTCATTTGCAAAGTGAGAAAAAAGGGTTTTTAGGCGGGTCTCTAAGGTAGCATCCACCACTCCCGCAGTTGAAGTTAGGATTATTCCTCCACGGCTTAAAGTAGGATCTTCTTTAAATTCAAATTGGTGGGTTGGTGGAAGTCCATTTAAATTCCTCTGGAGTAAGGCTAAATCTTCAGGATGGATCCTTATTTCTACTTTTAGGCCTTCAGCTATATACTTTAAGGCTTGGCGGATGAGATGGAGGAGCATTTCTTCATCAATTGGGGGTTTTTTAAAAAAGAGGCTTTCCACAAGGCTAAGGGCGAAGGTTAAAACCTCTTGGTCAAGATTTAGGATAAGCTTCTTAGCCTCCTCATCAAGCTTAAGAAGAAAAGATCGCAGGGCATCTACTTCTTTATTTAAGTCTTGTGTCAATTTTTCTTTTAAGGCCTCAATCTCTTCCTTAGCTTTTTTTAAGCCTTCTTGGTAACCCCTTTCTATCCCTTCCTCCATTCCTTTTTTTAAACCCTCCGCATAACCATGCTTTTGGCCTTCAGCAAATCCCTCCCTAAATCCCTCTTCGTAGGCCCTAATTTTAATTTGTTCGGAGGTAATTTTATCTTCTTCTAGGATCTTTTTTTCATTTTTTGTTCCCTTTTCTAATATTTCCTCTTCGGAAGAGGAAATTTCCTTGGATAAGGGTAAAGAAGGGGTCAAAAAATCTTTTAAGGGAAAGGAAGAATAATTGATGGTGGAGGCCTTTAAAATTCTATTAGACAAATTCTTCTTCTCCTCGGGATAGGATAATTTTACCTTCTTGTTCAAGTTTCTTGGCAATACGGATGATGTTTACTTGAGCCTTTTCTACTTCCGTGATCCGGACAGGCCCCATCATTTCTAGCTCTTCTTTTATCAAGTCGGCAGCTCGTTTACTCATATTACGGAAGAATTTTTCCCTTAGCTCAGGGGGGGCGCCTTTCAAAGCAAGCTTTAGATCATCAGTAGAAATTTCCCGCAGTAGTGTTTGGATTGCAAAATCATCCACGTTGAGGAAGTCCTCAAAGGTAAAGAGATATTTACGAATTTCTTCGGCCAGAGTTGGGTTTTCATCTTCCACTTCCGAAAGAAGTTCATCCTCTAATTCTCTGCCTGCATGAGAGAGGATTTCCGCTGCCTTTTCTGGTCCGCCAAATTTTTTTCCTAGTGCCCCACCCACAGATTTTAACTCCTCTTCTAAAGCATCGCTTATTTCCTTGACAATCTCCGGATCAACCTTATCTAAAAGGGCAATCCTTAAGAGGACTTCTCCCCTAACCTTATCCGGAAGCAGTTGAAGGACCTGCCCGCTTTGTTCGGGTTCTAAATGGACCAGAATGATAGCAATGGTTTGTGGATGTTCGCTAGCTAAGAAACTGGCAATAGTTTTGGGGTCAAGCTTTTTAAGCTTCTTAAAGGTATCAGGGCCAATCTCTTTTTTAATTTCTTCATAAAGAGATTTTCCCTTTTCTCCGTAGGCCTCAATTAGACTTTTCTTAAGAAACTCATCCGGTGAGATATTGATGTTAGAGAGAAGGTCCTTGGCCTCAATGTTAGCTTCCTCTAAGACTCTTTTAGCCACCTCTGAAGGAATATATTCAATTTTGGCCATCTCTACGCCAATCCTTTTTATATCCTCTTCATCTAAAAATTTATAGACTTCCGAAGCAAAATCATCCCCCATGAGCATAAGAAAAATAGCTGCCTTCTGAGGGCCAGTTAATTTTTCTGGATCTAGCTTGGCCATCTGTCTATTTTGCTTCGGCTAAGGCTTTTTTCCTTTCTTCTAAGCTCTCCTCTAAGAGCCATTTTTTTACTAAGGCAGCCGCCCTTTCGGGTTGGCTTCTGATAATACCTATGGCGATCTCCTTGGGTAAGAGTTCCTCCTCTTCAGGTAGAATGGTCGGAGGAACTTCGGCAACCTCGGCAACCTCTGGAGTAGTTGGTATGGGTTTTAGTCCTCTAAGAACCGGCCTAAGTACAAGAAAATAAACGAAGATTAGACCTATTATAATGGCAATTGGAGTAGCAAACTTAGCTAAGTATTCCATAAGGCCTGGCTTGACAACCTTAGGTGCTGGAAATTCCTTAGCCTCAACCTTAACTTCATCACCCCGTTCGGCGTTGTAACCAACGGCTCCTTTTACTAAATTCTCAATCCATTCAATCCTATTGGTAGCATTTTCTCCCAATGCACGCTTATCAACCACTACCGCTACACTTATTTTTTTAATCACTCCAGGAGTAATTTCAAGGGTTCTAACTTTTTTACTAACCTCAAAGTTTCGTACCATTCTTTTACGAGCATAGGATTCACTCTGTGTTTTTGGCGTTTCGGTAGCTTCAAATTTCTCGGTTAGAGCACCTTTAACTCCAGGGACCCCCCCTTCAACTGGTTGATTTGTTTGTTTGGTTTCTTCCTCTACATCCTCCGATACTACAGCTGTTCCCTCAGGGTCGTATATTTCTTCCTTAATATTTTCTTTATCAAAGCTCATGTCCACAGATACTTGCGCTTGAGCTTTCCCATAGCCAAGAGCAGAGTTAAGTAGCTCTTCCACTTTATTTTTCAAATCAGCCTCTACTTTCCTTTTATAAGATAACTGGGAAAGGGTTAATTGTTCTTCATCAGGTGGTAGGTAAAGATTTTTACCAGTTAGTGCATCTATGATAGCTACGTTCTGTGGGTCTAATCCAGGGACAGCTCCGCTAACTAAGTTGACAATTCCTTTAATACTTTCCTTACTTAAACTTTGTCCTGGTTTTAATTCTAAGAGCACGCTTGCTTTAGCTGGTTTTTCTTCTTCCACAAAGAGGCTTTCCTTGGGCATGGCAAGATGCACCCGAACATTTTTCACTCCTTTTATTCCCATAATGGTCCGAGCAAGTTCTCCTTCAAGGGCTCGTTGATAGGTAATTTTTTCTTGAAACTCGGTCATCGTGAGTTTATCCCTATCAAACAATTCAAAACCAGGACCTCCAGGTCCCAGAAGACCTTTACTTGCTATCTCCATCCGTAGCTCTGGGACCTTTTCTTCGGGTACATAAATAGCCCCACCGGGTGAAACTTTATAGGGGATTTTATTTTCCTTTAAATACTGAACAATCTGCCCAGTGGTGGCCTCATCAAGTTCTCTATATAAAAGTCCCCAATTAGGCTTAGCTAGAAGCCAAAAACCAACACTTAAAAGAATAGAAAGGCCAGCCAAGCCTCCCACAAAAAGGATCTTCTGCTTAGAACTAAGTGTATCCCAAAATTTTTTGATAGGTTCTAAGATTTTTCTTAGAGTGTTAAAGGGAGGCATCTTTTAAATAACCCCTCTTTAGATTTGCATCCGCATAATTTCTTGATAAGCCTCAAGTACTTTATTTCTAATCCTTAAAAGAAGCTTCATGCTTACATCAGCTTGAGAAATTCTCATAGAAAGCTCCACAGGGTCAACTTCCTTTCCTGTAATCATATCCAGTAAGGCTGATTCCGCTTCCTTCTCCTTTTTATCTACCTCTTTGATTTCTTTCCAAAGAAATTGCCAGAAATCTTCTTTACCCCTTGTTTTTGACTCCACCGTTAAGAAATTTTTGGCTCCCAAACTCTCAACCTTCATCTTATCCCCCTTGCTATTTAATTAGCTCTAAGGTTTTAAGAAACATGCTTTTAGTGGTTGAAAGGACATTAAGATTAGCTTCATAGGCCCTACCCGCAGAAAGTAGTTCAACCATTTCAGTTATCACATCCACGTTCGGATAGCGAACTATCCCTCTTGGGTCCGCATCAGGATGATTAGGATCGTAAACCTCCCGAAATGGGGAAGGATCATCCTTAATTCCTTCTATCTTAACTGTTTGTAGTGGGCTGCCTGATTTAAGAGGGACAGCTCGGAGAATAACATTTTTGGCCCTGTATGGTCCGCCTTGCAAAGTCTTGGTGACATGTGCATTAGCAATGTTTGCAGCACTTACGTTAAGCCTGGTCCTTTGAGCTATAAGACCAGACCGAGCAATCTTGCCCGCATCAAGAAGATTCATAATTACCTACCTCCTTCATTTAGGATTTCCTTTAACCTTTCCAATTCTTTCGCTAAGGCCTGAAGGGTGGCCTCATAAAGGAGTTGGTTCTCTATTAAAGCGGTTTGCTCTTCTTCATAGGAAACATTGTTAGGAGTACCAAAGTCTTTGGGTTGATAGGCTGAAATGACCTCCCCAAGCCTACTTTCCCTAAAGGGTCTGTGGTTGGGCCGAGAGGTTTTCAATCTCCTTTCTTGGGAGAGGTAGGTCTGCATAATTTTTTCAAAGGGTAAATCTTGCCTCCTATAACCCTGAGTATCCACATTTGCTATGTTGGAAGATATCAGATTGTGTTTTAGACTTCTCAGTCTTAAAGCAATCTCGCCAAGGTTAAAGATTTTTCCTAAGGACCCCCACATCCGCTAAACCTCCTTTTTTATCAATCCTAACTCTTCATACTGTTTAAGCTTGTTTCTTAAAGTCCTCACTGTAATACCAAGAAGTTCAGCCGCCTTGGCCTTATTTCCTTGCGTTTTTTGCAAAGCCTTAAAGATAGCCTCCATTTCCAATCGTTCCAAAGGTATTATCTCTTCAACATTAATCAAATCAAATTTCGTGCCAAAAGTTGATTCCGGATGGGGTAGTTGAACTTCGGGGGCTAAAGGATCTAAAAGGTCTTTTAGTTCAATCAGATTCCCTTCGCTGGCAAGCACCCCTCTTTCAATCATGTTTTTAAGTTCCCGAACGTTCCCAGGGAAGGAATAATTAAGAAGGAATTTCCAAGCCTCTTCGGTCAAATCTTCCACTTTTTTTCGGTAAAGACCGGAAAATTTTTCCAAAAAATATTTAGTCAATAATTTGACATCTTCTTTTCTTTCCCTTAGGGGAGGAATTTTTACCGTAATAACGTTAATACGAAAGTATAAGTCTTGTCTAAAACGGCCTTCGGCCACAGCCTTTTCTATATCTTGGTTGGTGCTGGAAATCAGGCGAAAATCCACTTTGACAGGAAAATAGCCTCCCAACCGATCTACTTCCTTTTCTTGGATCACCCTTAAAAGTTTGCTTTGAAAGGACAAGCTGGTTTCAGTGATTTCATCAAGAAAGATGGTGCCATCGTGGGCAAGCTCAAATTTTCCCTTTTTACGGAAGGTGGCCCCGGAAAAAGCCCCTTTTTCAAATCCAAAGAGTTCCGATTCCAATAAGGTTTCGGGAAGGGCTGCACAGTTTATCGCTATAAAGGGCCCAAACTTTCTTTTACTCCTGCTATGGATATATTTGGCCAAAAGTTCTTTTCCCGTCCCAGACTCGCCCACAAGAAGGATAGGTGCATCGGTTGGGCCAATTTCCTCAAGCTTCCTTAAGATGTTTAGAAGTTTGGGATCCTGCGTAAGGAAACGCTCCTCGTCTAAAAGAAGCCTCTTGTCTTCTAAAGCTAAAAGGATGGATTTTTCCAAAACTTCCAGGGGGCTGGAAAGTAGCTTTAGATCATAAGCCCCTACTTTAATGAGTTCTACCGCTCTTTCCACGGATATTTCTTCAGCAAGCACTACCAGATTTCCGGGAAATTTCTTGATGATCCGATGCAGGTCTTCAAGTTCTATGTTACTTTCTCCTTTTCTGTATTCTATAACCAAGAGATCAGGAGCTTTCTCCTTAGTTAATTCTTTAATTTCTTCCCAAGTTTTTAGTTCAACCTTTAACCCTCTTTCGGCCAAGCTCTCCCGAAGAAGTTTTAATTCTAAGGAATTGCCGGAAAGGATGATATGTCCCTTCATGTTTAATAAACCAGACCTCTTGAATTATCAAAAAGCTCTTCAATCTTTTTTTGGGCTTCACCCAAAATGGCAAGGTTATTGCTTTGGGAAGAAAGTTCTTTCCAGTTTTTTTCACTCTCCTTCAAACGGCCAATCTTTTCTTGATATAGGGCAGAGAGAAAAAGAAGCCTTGGACTTGAAGGAAACTTTTTTTTGGCCAGAGGATAAACCTCAGAAAAAAGTTTTAGATTTCTTTTCAAGACTAAAGCAAGAAAGAGAATAAAATCGTCTTCGGAGGGATTATATACGGGGTGAGTTAAGATTTGATAGGCCAAGGAGAGATTTTCTTTTTCTATAGAGCTAAGAAAGATGCGGTTTAAAAGATTTGCTTTGAGGTAAGATGGGAGGTTTGTAGCTCTTAACTTTGTAAAATTATTAAAGGCCGCCTGGGGGTCCTTTTTCAGGAGTTCTAAAGTTTTGAGATAGAGAAGATAGGGAGAAGGCTCAGACTCTTTCTTGAAATTTTTTCCCAGATAAGCAAGGATCTCGTTAGCTAATTCAGTTTCTCTTAGGGTCTGGCTAACGAAGGAAATTTTTTCTAAGGTATCTTTTTTCTCCCCACTGGAAAGGCCATAAATTAGGGCCTTGGTAAAGTATTCTAAGCTTGCGGTATAGGCGTAGTTATCAAAGTAAAAGTTAGCTAAGGGTAAAAAAGGGTCTCCACATTTGAATTCTCGCAATAAAGGTTCATCCTCAGCTAAGAGCTTTTTAGGTTCGGAAATTTTTCCTTTTTCTATTAAGGACCTTTGCAATAATTTTTCTACCTCACAAAAGCGATCTTTAGTTTGGTTATAACTCGGACTATCTTGATACTTTTGGAGGAAATCTTTTAAAGATGATCTGGCCATCCTCCAATTTTTCTGGTTATAGTAAATTTCTCCTTCAAGGAGATCGGCCTCCTCTGCCAATTTGGTCCCTTCATACTTTGTCTTTAGTTGTTTAAGGTATCCCAGGAGATCTTCTATGGTTTTAGCAGGAAGAAGTCTTTTATCTTTAGCAGAAAGATAAGCGATTTGATAAAGTCTATATTTAGCGATAAAGGCTTCTTGGGTTAGATCCCATTCGCTGATCACCAACTGATAGAAAACTTTAGCCTTGGCGGTATGACCAAGCCTAAAATAGGCTTCGGCTAACTTAAGAAAAAGTTCTCCTCCCTGGCGGTAGTTACCCGTAAGGGATAGGTAAGTGTAGATTTCCTTCTCGGCTAAATCAAGCTTGCCTTTGGCTAAAAAATAACTAATCCTTGGATAGGATACCTCGGCAAAGGCCTTGATAAGCCTTTGCGAATCTCCAGAAAGTTTTGCCTTTTCATAAAGGTAGGAAAAGATGGTTAAAGGCACAGCCAGTTCTTTTTGACATAGGTCTTCTTGAAGTTTTTCTTTGTATTCCTTGGCTTGAGCTACCTTGTCAAGTAAGTAAAGGGCTTGCAAGATAATGAAGTTTGCTTCACATTCCTCTTTTGTTCCTCTTTTCAAGCTGGCTATTCGTTTGCCCCATTCTATGGCCCTTTCTGGTTCTCCAGCCTTAAGAAGACTTTCCGCCAAGATTCTCATTTCCTCGGGGCTAAGTTCAGCAAGTTTGGGAAGACGCTTTTCTAAGCGAGCAACTTCTTCATAATTTTTTATCTTATATTGATTGATAATCTTCTGGAGCAATTCTTCGGGAGGATGAAATATTTTGGTTTCTTCACCCCTTTCCAGTCCCTTAAGCCTTTCTTGGATAGACTTTCTTAAGTCTTCTTTTTCAGCTAAAGCATAGGATAGATAAAGGACGAAAATCCCTAAGCAGGGAATTAAAAATTTTAGGCCCTTCATTTAAGGGTCATTAAACAAATTTTATGCCATATTCTGATCAATAAGTCCATAGCGTTTAAGCTTTTCTAAGAAGGTAGTTCTATTTAGTCCCAAAAGTTTAGCCGCTTTACTTTTGACCCCCTGAGCAAGTTCAAGGGCCTTTTTCAGGTAAAAAATCTCCATTTCTCGTAAGTATTCATTTAGATTGAAATCAGGCGAGAAGGGGTCGTTTAAAGGCAAAGGAGCAGTTAAAAAAAAGCGCTCTTCAACAATTTTTTCTTCAGGCTGGGGTAGAGTAACCTTCTTTGAGATTATGATATTTTTTTTAGGCTTGGAACTTTGAATCTTATCTAAAAGGGGGTGGGGTAAGTCTTGGAGGGTTATTTCTTCACCCTCAGAGAGGATGACGAGCCTTTCAATCATGTTTTCTAATTCTCGCACATTGCCAGGAAAATCATATTCTAAGAAGAGGGCCAAAACTTCAGGGTTTAGTTTTTTCTTTGGTATGTCTTCCCTTTTACAAACCATTTTTAAGAAAAATTCACAAAGATCAGGGATGTCTTCCCGTCGTTCCCTTAAAGGGGGAATGTAGATGGGAAAAACGTTAAGCCGGTAAAAGAGGTCTTCCCTAAAGCGCCTTTCCTGGACCATTTTTTCTAAGTCTTGATTAGTTGCCGCGATAATTCTTGTAGCTACTTTAATTGGCTTTTCTCCGCCCAGACGCTCTATGGTTTTTTCTTGAATAACTCTAAGAAGTTTAGCTTGGAGTTTAAGAGAAAGGTCACCTATTTCATCAAGAAAGATGGTCCCTTGATGGGCTAATTCAAACTTTCCTGGTTTAGTTTTTGTGGCTCCAGTAAAAGCCCCCTTTTCATAACCAAATAACTCGGCTTCAAGTAATTCCTCCGGTATGGCTGCACAGTTTATGGCCAAAAAAGGCCCCTTCCTTTGGCTCAAATGATGGATATATTTAGCCAAAACTTCTTTCCCCGTGCCTGATTCCCCAAGGATTAAAACCGTGCTGGAGGATTTCGCCACCTTCCGGGCTAAAGTGAAAACTTCGGCCATTTTAGGATTTTTGGTGACCATCAAATATTCCATAACAAAAATATTATAATGCGATATGTAAAGATGTCAAAAAATTGAACAAATTTCATTTTCTTGCCAAATTTTTTGGCATATTAGGAGAAGAAGTTAGGAAAAAGCTTTTGCAAGTTTTAGGAAGTTATCATAAAATAGGAGTAGCTACGTGGAAAGGATGGATTACCAAAAAAAGATCCTTTTTCTCTTTTTTTTACTTGTCGCAGTGCTTCTTTTTGGAACCTTAGGATACATGGTTATTTTAGATATAAATTTTCTTGATGCCCTTTATATGACCGTTATTACCCTTGCTACTGTTGGTTTCAAGGAGGTTAAGGAGCTTGACGATTTGGGGAAAACATATACGATATTTTTAATCTTAGTAGGCTTTGGTATCTTTACTTACTCTTTGACGGTTGGGGCCCAAATTCTCCTTGAGGGGGAGTTAAAAAGGGTTTTTGTTAAAAGAAGGATGAAGAAGAACCTACAAAAACTTTCTCAACACTATATTATTTGTGGATTTGGGAGGATGGGAAGGTTAATTACTAAGGAGTTAATTAACGCTGGCATACCCGTAGTAGTCATTGAAAAAAATCGCTTTGAAGGGGAAGAAGAGGGCCTTTTTTTAATAGAAGGTGATGCTACAAGCGATGAGATACTCAAGGAAGCTGGGATTGAAAGGGCCAAGGGGTTGATATCTGTTCTCCCAACGGATGCAGAAAATCTTTATGTGGTCTTAAGTGCGCGTAGTTTAAACCCTAACCTTTTTATCATCACGCGGGCTGTGGAAAAAGAGGCTGAAGTGAAGTTAAAAAGAGCTGGAGCTAACAAAGTAGTTTCTCCTTACATTACAGGGGCTATTCGGATGGCCAATATTGCCTTAAGGCCTAAGGTGGTTGATTTTCTTGAGATAGCTACTAGTTTTCATCGTTTTGAAATTCAATTAGAGGAGTTAAAAGTTCACCCTACGTCTCCTTTGGTAGGTAAAACATTAAGCGAGAGTAGGATTTCTAAGGACTTTGGAGTTATCGTGATAGGTATTGTTAGGGAAACGGGAGAAATAGAATTCAATCCAGGGTCGGAAACGCCTATCCTGGGAGGGGATATCTTAATCGTCATTGGCCCAAAGAAAAACTTGAGTAGGTTAGAAGAAATTTTGAGTTGAAGGTTAGGGCCTTCCTGTGGCCCTTGACGAAAGGAGGATTAGTGATTAAAATTGTTTTTTAATTGGGCCGCTAGCTCAAGTGGTAGAGCAATGGACTCTTAATCCATAGGTTGGAGGTTCGAGTCCTCCGCGGCCCATAGTCCCAAATTTGAATATTCCTCTTTTTCGCACAGCCTAATTTCTTATAAAAATCATCAATAAAAAAATTGTCTAAAAAAATTGTCTTTAGAGTACCTATCAAAAAACTAATGAAAAAGCAATGTATAGAAATTTATAGATAAATCAGAATACGATTTTCCTGTCTTTTCTCGAAAATCCTTTAAAGTATGTTTTAGTCTATAATGGTTTTAAATAAAGCTCATCCCAAGGTTCTCTGCCAATTTGATTTTTAAAAATCCTTTTATGAATCTCTTTAAAATGCCTATTAAAATGAATCAAGTTTTCATCAACGGGGAGTAAAGGCTTTTCTTCTATATCTTCAATTAAGATGGGAGAAATTTTTTTAAATATTACTTCACGATCTGAAAGAATTTTTTCTTGGATAAGCTTAGTTCTTTGATAGTTAAGTTTAATCCCTTCTCCAAAGTCAAACTCATTTAAAGTAAGAAGTCCGTGGTAAAGGTCAATGATAAACTCTTGGCCTAAAGAACTGACCAAAAAGTAAATAAAGGATTCTTTAGGAAACGATAAATTAAGGAGAGTTTATTTACTTTGAATGATATTTGAAGCCGCACCCTATTTTCCCGAATAATTTTATTATCAGGATAGAATGAATTTTTTAAAAGTTCAAGGGTAAGGGAATAGGGCGGTAAGAGGTTAGAAAGAAGCGCCCCCGGAGGGACTCGAACCCCCAACCTGCGGATTAGAAGTCCGCTGCTCTATCCTGTTGAGCTACAGGGGCTTATTTTTAATATAAAATATTATAATGAAAACTTCTCTTTTGACAAGGTGTCTTTCTGAGATATAATGAGGCTTATGGAGGAACCCTTTTTTTCTCTTTTTTTCTCTGAAATCCCTGAACAGTTAAAGCCCTTATTTCAAGAGGGCTATCCTTGGGAGGCTCTAAAGGGGTTAAAAGATTTTTTGTATGAGACTTTGCCCGAATTGCCCAAGAAGGTCCTTATCCATACTCCTCTTCCCCAAAGCTATTTCTTGACTGTTGAAGGTGAGGTAATTGAAATTTCCCTTTTAGAAGAAGAGGGGAATGATTATTATCTTAAAGGAGAGAAACTTGAAGGGGCTATTCTTAGAGCAGGAGTTTGTCTAATAGGTAGGCGCTTTTTTTTCGGGAGGGGTGTGGTAGTTGAACCTTTTGCCCTCCTTAAAGAGCCGGGGTATTTTGGGGAGGACGTGGAAATAAGGCATGGGGCTTACGTTCGTGGGAGTGTTTATGCGGAAAGGGGCGCGGTGATTGGTCATACTACGGAGGTAAAAAATAGCATCCTTTTCTCTCAGGCCAAGGCTTCCCATTTTGCCTATGTGGGTGATTCCATTTTAGGCACTGGGGTCAATCTCGGAGCGGGGACAAAGCTAGCCAATCTTACTTTTCTTAAAAAGGAAATAAAAATAAAAGTCGGGGAGACTATATATTCTACCGGGCTTAAAAAATTTGGGGCCATCCTTGGAGATAAAGTCCAAACGGGTTGTAATGCGGTTCTTCAACCTGGCACTTTGGTAGGGAAAGGTTCTTTCCTTTGGCCAGGGGTGACAGCAGGACCTGGCTTTATTCCTCCAGGGAGTAAGGTTAAAAACTAAAAGGGGGTTGGATAATGTTTAAATCTTGGAGTTTGGTAATCCTGGTGGGCGGGCTCTATTTGATGATCCTTTGGGGGGGTTTGGGAAGGATAGGTTTGGCTTATGCCTCTCAAGGAGAGGTCCTTGCCGAAATTTTAGAACAAAGGCTTACCTCGGAGGATGTGCAAATCCTGTTGGAAACAGATCCGCAAATAAAAGAGTTGATCAAACAAAAGCCAGAATTGAAGGATCAGATAAAAAAGCTTGTGATAGATCGTTGGCTTAACATTACCCTTCTTTATCTTTATGGTAAGGAGAAAGGCTTAGATAAAGAGCCTGCCTTCCGAAAAAAGTTAACGGAAGTAGAAAAGTTTATGCTAGCTGAGGAGGTTTTACAGAGGGAGCTCTCAGGACTTAAGCCCTCAGAGGAAGAATTGAAGAAATTTTACGAAAGGAATAAGGAGTTTTATACTCAGCCAGAGAAAATAAAGGTAAAACATATTTTAATTGGGGTGCCGGAAGAGGCGGATAAGACCACCCGGGAAAAGGCCTTTACCAAAGCTAAGAAGATTAGAATGGAGATTTTAAGGGGGGCCAAGTTTGAAGAAATGGCTCAAAAATATTCGGATGATCTAAACTCCAAGGGTAAAGGGGGCGATTTAGGGATCATCCAGCGGGGGCAGACTATTCCTGAATTTGAAAACAAGGTTTTTGCCTTAAAGGAAGGACAAATTAGCGAGCCCATTTCTTCTCCTTACGGATACCACATAGTGAAGGTAGAAAAAAAGATCCCCGCCAAGCTTAAAACCTATGAGGAAGTAAAGAAGCAAGTAGAGGAAGATTATTTAAAAGAAAAGGAAAGAGAAGTTTTAAGTAAACTTTTAGAAAGTCTAAAACAAAAGTATCAACCAAAGGTTTACCATGGAGCTCAAACCGGAAGTGCTAAATAAAGAATGGCTGTTGAATTGTTATTTAAATAGGTCCGATCAAAGCCTATTTTTAGACATTGAAACAGAGGGAATATCTAAGGAGAAAAATGATATTACCGTAATAGGCATTTTTTACCGTGGAGCTTACCGAGCCTTTATCAAGGGCTTAAACTTGACCAAGGCTTACGCTTTTTTAGCCCAAGTTCCTATCTGGATAACCTTTAATGGAGAGATGTTTGACCTTCCTTTTGTCAAGAGGAAGTTTCCTGACCTTTGCATGCCAGAGGTTCATATAGATCTATATCAACTTAGCGGATTATTTGGTTTGAAGGGGGGCTTAAAAAAGATTGAAAAGGATTTGGGGATTTTTCGGCAAACTGAAGGAATGAATGGCTTTGATGCGGTTAAGCTTTGGCGAAGATGGGAAGAGTTGAAAGATAGAGATGCCTTACGTCAGTTAATCCTTTACAATAAGGAGGATGTAGTAAACTTAAAAAAGATTATGGAGCGCCTATTGGAAATCAATTTTCGTAAGAAAAAAAGAAGTCATTTAGGAGGGTAGAATGGAGAGAATTTCTAAACATAGACTTATATTTCTATTAATCTTCTTTTTTATGGTAGGACTTTTGGCGCGGGAGGTATGGGAAGAGATCCATCATCTTTCAATTCCCAATCTTGTGGCTGAGGATGGTAAAAAGATAACCAGTGAAGCTTTACAGACCGCCCAGAAGTTATCCCAGGCCTTTTCGGAGATAGCCGAAAAGTCAGCTCCATCGGTAGTTTATATTGAGACCGAAAGGGTTCTTTCCCGGCCGTCTACTCCCTTTGACTTTTTTGGTGACGAATTTTTTAAACATTTCTTTTCTCCTCCAAGGTATAGGGAAAGAGGAGCGGGATCGGGGTTCATCATCTCTCCTGATGGATACATTGTGACGAATAACCATGTTATTGAGGGTGCACAAAAGATTACCGTAAAACTTCTTGATGGAAGGACCTTTAAAGGTGAAGTGGTGGGCAAGGATCCATTTTCGGATATTGCTTTGCTTAAGATTCCAGCGAAAAACCTTACTCCTCTGCCTTTAGGCAATTCAGACATGTTAAGGGTAGGAGAATGGGTTATGGCTATCGGCAATCCCTTTGGCTTAACCCATACGGTCACTGTAGGAGTTATTAGTGCTAAAGGGAGGTCAGGTATTGGGATTACCGATGTGGAAGACTTTATTCAGACCGATGCGGCCATAAATCCTGGTAATTCTGGGGGCCCACTTTTAAATCTTAAAGGAGAGGTAATAGGGGTGAATTCGGCCATTTTTACGCGCTCCGGTGGTTATATGGGGATTGGGTTTGCTATTCCTATCAACCTTGTAAAAAACATTGTGGAGCAGCTCAAAACCAAAGGTAAGGTAGAGCGTGGTTGGCTGGGTGTGGTGATCCAAGATTTAACACCCGAATTAGCTAAGGAATTGGGGCTTAAGGCTTCTGAGGGAGTTTTGATTACGGAAGTAGTGCCAAATTCTCCAGCTTCTAAGGCAGGTCTTAAAGAGAATGATGTTATCTTTTCTTTTAATGGCCGAGGGGTAAAAAATGCGGCCGAACTAAGAAGCTTGGTCCTTCAAACTAAACCTGGAACAACCGTTGAGATAGAAATCCTTCGGGGTGAAGAAAAAAGAAAAATTAAGGTCACCATTGAACCACCCAAGAGAGGTATGTTAACCAGTAAAGCAGAAATGGAGGAACTTCAATCCCTTCTTGAAGAATTTGGTTTTAACGTGGCCAATCTTTCGCCAGAGGTGAGGCGCAGATTTGGTATCCCGAGCGAAGTTAAGGGTGTGGTTATCATTGAGGTATATCCCAGTTCTCCGGCAGATTATGCCGATTTAAGACCAGGAATGGTGATTGATGAAGTAAACAAAAGAAAGGTCACCAATCTTTCCGAATTTTACGAGGCCTTTAGGCCCTCTGGAGAAAAACGAAAAGTCTTGTTGGGGATAAGAACAAGCCGTGGGAGGTTCTATCTTACCCTTTCTTTAGACTAAGATGCCCTTTTTACTTATCCTTTTTTTGCTTTTTTTTACCTTTAATCTTCAGGCAAAGGTAATCAATAAAATTGTGGCCGTGGTGGGAAGCGAGGTTTTAACTTTGTACGAGCTTGATAATCTTGTGCAACCGATCTATCAAAAGATGGTTAGGCCGGAAATGTCCGAGGAGGAAAAAACAAGGATCAAGGAATATCTGCGGAAAGAGGTTTTGGAGCAATGGATTGAAGATACGGTTATAGGCCTGGAAGCGAAAAAATACGGAATAAGGATTAGCGAAGAAGAGTTTACTAAGTTTTATCAAGTTGAGGTTGGGCGCTTGGGGGGTGAGGAAAAATTAAAGGGACTTCTTAAAGAAGAGGGCCAAACCCTGGAGGAGTTTAAAAGGGATCTCAGGGAAAGATTGCTTAAAATGAAATTTATTCAACTTATGGTAGGGACTAAAATTGCTATTCCTGAGGAGGAATTGAGAAAATATTATCAAGAAAAGGTCAAAAAGCATGATCCATCTCCAAGGTATGTGCTTGAAGTTTTAGTGATCAACGAAGAATCTATTGTCCCAGCGATCTTTGATGCTATCCTTAAAGGAAAGTCCTTTTCAGAGCTTATAAATCGTTACCCAGGTAAACTCCTAAGCTTTAAGGAAACCTTTAAGGAAGATGAGTTAGATAAGAATGTGCTTTTGCTTCTTAAAGATTTGCAGGAGGGCGAAGTTACTAAACCCTTGCAGAAAGATAAGTCCTGGCAAATCATTAGGCTTATTAAGAGGATAGTGGGAGAGCCTCCAAAGTTTGAAGAAATCAAAACTCAACTCTACGATGAACTTTTTCAAAAAAAGGCCAAGGAATATTTAGAAAGGTGGATTAAAGAACTCAAAGAAACCAAATATATCAAAGTCAATCTTTAACCTTTAACTTTGAGAATTAAAAAATTACCTGCCATAGTCCTAAAGAGTGAACCTATCCAAGAAATTGATTTAAAAGTTGAGCTTTTAACCCCAGCTGGAAAACAATGGGTTTTAGCTAAGGGAGGCCAAAAAAGTAGAAAGAGGTTTCTTAATCTTTTAGTTGATTTAAACATTCTTCGGGTTAATTTGAGAAGGGGACAATATACTCTATTCCCTATCTTAGATTCTGCGGATTTAATCTATCAGGTTAAAAGTCCCTGGGAAGATTTAAGAAAGTTCTACCTTTTTAGTTTTTTGGCTGAACTTTTGCGTTTTTTAGGGAGTACTCCTTTAGGGGAAGTGATTTTTAATTTTTGGATAGGATTTATCAAGTGGATAGACGAAGGGGAACCAACGGCCAAGGAATGGCTTTTGTTAAACCTTAAACTATTGCAACATCTGGGGTATGCTCCTCAGATTGAACTATGTGTACGTTGTGGAAAAAAACCAATTCGGATCTTCTATTTTTCTGTAGAGGAAGGAGGGCTTCTTTGTTATAATTGCCGTTCAGAAAAGGTTATCCCTCTTTCAATTGAAGAAATAAAGTGCTTACAAAGTTATCTTTCCCTCAAAAGGATTGAGGAAATAACTAAGGGGCCTGAAGTGAATGACAAGCTCTTAAGACTTATCCAACAATTTTTATTCTATTATATAGAGATAGAATTCAGCCCTTGGGGTAGGTATATTAAATTTTTCTTGTAGTTTTTGGGAGAAATTCTTATAATAAACATTAATGTTAAGTCATTTATACCGGGCCTTTACACCCTACGAATGGTTGTTAACTAATCGGAGAGGCGGTTATGCCCTGGGTTCGGCCTTCTTAGCTAACCTTCGCAAATATCATGGTTTACTCATAGCCGGAAAAGAATTTGGCCGAAGATACCATCTTTTAGCTGGATTTGAAGAAAGGGTGAGCTTTCCTTCGGGTCTTGAATACTTCCTTGATACTAATTTTTATCGGGAAGCAATCTATCCCGAGGGTTATAGATATATAAAAGAGTATTTTTATTTCCCCTATCCCACTTTTTATTACTATTGTCCGAAAACTGAGGCAGGTCTTTTTTTGAAAAAAAGCCTGAGATTCCATCCCGATAAAAACATTTTGCTCCTCACTTATGAAAACATTAGTAGTTATCCCTTCCTGCTTTCTCTTCGGCCAAAGTTAACCTTTAGAAATCATCATGATCTTTCCTCAGCAAAAGCTTGGGAGTTTAGAGAAGTTGACCTCACTCCGCAAACATCCTTTGTAGCTAAGGATCAGTTAGCCCTTTTTGTCTATGCCAACCAACCTTCCTTTAAGGAAGACCCAATTTTTTATTATCAGGTTTACTATCCCTTAGAGAATTTGAGAGGTTATCCCGCTTATGAAGATTATTTTTCCCCCTTTAAGATTGAGATGGAGTTGAGCCCGCGAACATCCTTAGAGCTTTTGTTTTCTGATGAGCCCCTATCTTCCGTGGAAACGATCGTGGCAGAGATAAAAGCAAGATATGAAGGAAAGCCTTTCCCAATTCTTTCTCAACCCTATTTAGAAGAAACCTCCTATGAACCAATCTTAAAAGAAATGGTGGCTTCCTTCTTGTTAAAAGAGGATGTTTGCGCTGGGTATCCCTGGTTTTATGCCTGGGGAAGAGATACCTTTATTGGTCTTCCAGCCTTCTTTAATTTCCCTGAGGCGAAGGGGATTTGTTATTCCCTTTTCCTCCACTATGGAAAGTTGATGAAAGGAGGAATGATACCCAACGTTGTGGGAGACCCAGGTGAAACTAATTATCATTCGGTAGATGCTAGTCTATGGTATGCCCTGAGGATCTTTCAGTTTTTAGAACGGTTTGCCCAAGGGCTTGACCAAGAAGAGGTTAAAAAACTTCTCTTCCTGGCGGAAGAAGTTATCAGAGGATACCTTCTTCCTGAAGGTCACCCCTTTTATGTTGATTTAGTTGATGGCTTAATCACCATCCCTAAGGATGTGAATTTGGCCTTAACTTGGATGGATGTGATGCTAGATGGGAAGCCTCTTACTCCAAGGTATGAAAAACCAATAGAAATTCAATTCCTCTGGTATAACCTCTTAAAATTTTCTGAGCGATGGTTTTCACCTAAGGCTAAAGAAAATCTTTCTATAGAAAAATTAAGGGCCAAAGTTGAAGCCAACTTGGGCCGGTATTATAACGGTGAGTTGTTTGCGGATACTATCTGCGGGGGCGAGCCTATCTATGAAGTAAGGCCAAACTTTGTGATCGCTTTATCTTTGCCCTATGTCCCGCTTAGCCAGGAGGCATTGGTGAAGGCAATTGGGATTGCCCAGCAAGAACTCTTGACTCCTTATGGGCTAAGGTCTTTATCTCCTCGTCATGCTCATTTTAAGAGGAAATATTTTGGCACCCCCTATCAACGGGATTTGGCCTATCATAATGGTACTGTTTGGGTTTGGTTAATTTATCCCTATGCTCAACTTCTTAAGAAGGTTTTGCCAGAGGAGGAGTATCGGTCCGAGCTTTTAAGGCTAAAAAATCCTTTCCTTCAGCTTTTACGCACCGGGAAACTAGCTAGTTTTCCCGAGCTTTATGACGGGATGGATCCATACTATCCTAAGGGAGCTCCTGCGCAGTTTTGGTCAACAGCAGCGGTTTATCTATTAATTAAGGAGCTTTAAAATTTATTGGAATTTTGGGCGGGGAGGAAGAGAGATGAAGGTTTTGATGCTTACTTGGGAGTATCCTCCTTTTATTGTTGGCGGGTTGGGGATGGCCTGTTATGGACTTTTTAGGGCTCTTGCCAGCCTAAAAGTGACAGTAGATTTTATTTTACCCGTTCAAGAAGATGTCTTTTTTGAAATAACCAAACCTGAAGAAGCCGATCATCCAAAGATCAAGAAAGAAAATGGAGAGGAATTGGACGGGAAGAATCTTAACTTTATGGAAGTTTTTTACACCCTTCCTGAAGAAGGAGTTTATGTGAGGATATTAGAGGAAATAAAAGAAAAAATATCCATATCCCTAATTCATCCTGGGCAGAACTTAGCAGAGGTCCCTGAAGAGGTTGTTTATCGTTTAAAAGAATTACTTTCACATTGGAATCATATGATTAGTAGGGTCCTGCATTATACCGAGAAGGTCTTGCAAATAGCTTCCCGAATTAAGTTTGATCTTGTGCATGCCCATGATTGGTTGACCTTTCCTGCTGGTCTTTTTTTGAAGAAATATTTAAATAAGCCTTTAATTAGTCATATTCATGCTACAGAATTTGATCGAGCCCTTGGCTTTGGTCATCCAGTAATCCACGAGTTGGAATATTTGGGGTTAAATTTTGCGGATAGAGTGATCGCTGTTTCTCATTATACCGCCGGGGTTATTAGGGAACATTATAAGGTCCCGTTAGAAAAGACAAGGGTGGTGCATAATGCCTATTTTGCCCAGATCAAAGAACCTCAAAAAGTAAAAAAATTTAAGGAACCAGTAGTTCTTTTTTTGGGAAGGCTTACCCCTCAGAAGGGACCTACCATTTTTTTAGAGCTTGCTAAAAAGGTTTTGGAAAGGACAAGGAAAGTGCGTTTTCTTGTGGCAGGGGCTGGAGAAATGGAACGGGAGCTAATGCTCTGGGCTAGTTCTTTGGGCTATGGAGCCCATATTCTATTTACGGGTTTTTTAAAAAGGGAGGAGGTAGAGAAGGCCTTAACCCTTGCTGATATTGTGATTATGCCTTCACCCTCTGAACCGTTTGGTATTGTTGCCTTAGAAGCTATGCATTTTGGGTGCGCTTTAATAATTTCTAAACAATCGGGAGTTTCAGAGGTAGTGAAGAGCGCCTATGTGGTTGATTTTTGGGATGTGGACAAAATGGTGGACATAGTGGTTGACTTGATCAACAATCCAGAACTTCTAAAAGCTAAGCAAAAAGAGGCCATGGAAGAAGTCAAAAGTATTACTTGGGAAGAAAGGGCAAAGCAGGTTCTTAGCATTTATCAAGAGCTATTAAGATGAAGCTTTACATAATTTTTTACTTTCAAGTGCACCAACCCTTTCGTATTGCGCCCTTTAGTTTCTTTGATGTAGGTACAAGAAAAAACTATTTTGATGAAGAGCTAAACCGTTCTATTATGCAAAAAGTAGCCAGGCGATGTTATCTTCCCACTAATCAACTTTTTAAGGAGCTTATTTTAGTAAGTGAAGGTCGCTTTAAAATTTCCTATAGTCTTACGGGCACTTTTATTGAACAAGCCAAATTGTATGCTCCCGAAGTTTGGGATAGTTTTTTAGAGCTTTGGCAGACTGGTGGGGTAGAATTCTTAGCGGAAACCTATTATCATTCCTTAGCAAGTATCTTTGACCTTGAAGAGTTTGTAGAACAAGTAGAGGAACATTATCAACTTTTAAAAAGAGAACTTGGTTTTGAGCCTACAGTTTTCCGGAACACTGAGCTTATTTACTTTGATAAACTTAGCGATGTGTTGTTAAACTTTCCCAATTTACAAAGTATCTTAATTGAAGGGGCAGACCATATTTTGAGGGGAGATTTACCTCTTTATCCTCGGAGGTCAGCCAATCATGTCCATTTATTATTATTGAAACATTATCGCCTATCCGATGACATAGCCTTCAGATTTTCCGATAGGTCTTGGCCGGAGTGGCCGTTAACGGCCGAAAAATATGTACGCTGGGTTAAAGAGCTTTTTTTGGCGGAAAGGGAGGGGAAAAATCTTTATCTTGGTTTGTTCATGGATTACGAAACCTTTGGGGAGCACCAGTGGGCTGAAAGCGGAATTTTTGAATTTATAAAATCTTTAATTACTGAGCTTCTTAAAGAGCCTGATATTGAATTTCTTTTTCCTTCGGAGGTACCTAAAAGTTTAAATTATTCTCCCAAGGTTTTACCGGTGCCCAATCCTACCTCCTGGGCGGATACGGAAAGAGATCTCTCTGCTTGGCTTTCCAATTCCTTACAGTGGAATGCCATGAAAACGGTCTTTGATTTGTTACGCTTAGCTAAAGAAAAGGAAAGATGGGATTTAGTGCCTACTATCAGAAAACTAACCACCTCCGATCATTTTTATTACATGTGCATCAAATACTATCAAGATGGTGATGTCCATAAGTATTTTTCTCCCTACCCTTCACCTGAGGTTGCATATCGTTACTTTTTGAATATCTTAGCAGATTTAGAAGAAAAATTAGAAGCTTGAGGTTAGGAGATGGAATTCAAAAAATTTTTTGTGTTCCCTAAATTTCCCGAACCCATCGAAAAGCTCGTAACTATTTCTTACAATCTTTGGTTTACCTTTGATTTTGACGCTTTAAATCTTTTTTATCGGATTGATGCCGACCTTTTCCGTCAAACTAAGCACAATCCCATTAAATTCATTCATCTTTTGCCCAAGGAAAAGATTCAAGAATTAATTAATGATAGACGTTTTTTACTTGAGCTCCAAAGCCTTTGGGAAAAATTTGAAGAATATAAAGTTCATCGTCATCCCGTGGTAGAAGAGGCAGGATTTCGGGATGAAGACAGAATAGCCTATTTTTGTATGGAATTTGCTATTCATGAGGCATTACCCATTTATGCAGGGGGACTTGGGGTTTTAGCTGGAGATATATTGATGGGAGCTTCAGACTTTGCCCTTCCAATGGTAGGTGTGGGTTTGCTTTATAGTAAAGGATACTTTAGACAGAGAATAGACCAAATGGGGTTGCAGGTGGAAGAAGACGACACCTTTGATAGGTTTTTAAATATAATTCGGGAGGTAAAACTACCTGACGGAAGACCTTTAGTGATTGATTTAATTTTACAGAATGGCTTACATATCAAAGCTAAGGTCTGGAAGATAGAGATTGGAAAAGTTTTATGCCTACTTTTGGATACAGATATCCCAGAAAATCCTCCCGAAATTAGAGCCTTGGGGAATAAACTTTACCATCCTGACCCAGAGGTAAGGATCAAGCAAGAAATTCTTTTAGGAATGGGAGGATACTTAGCCTTAAAAAGCCTTGGATTAAATCCTAAAATTTATCATCTCAATGAGGGTCATTCAGCCTTTGTTGTCCTTTCCAGGTTAAAGGATCTTCTTTCGCAAGGGTTAACCTATGAGGAAGCTAAGTTTTTGATCAAAGAAACTACCGTTTTTACTACCCATACTCCAGTTATTGCTGGCAATGAACATTTTGATTCAAGTCTTGTCCTAAAGTATTTAGAACCAGAAATTTCATCCCTTGGTATAAACATAGAAGAATTTTTTAAATGCGGTTGTTTACCTAACGAAAGGAAATTTTTCTGGCTTCCGGTCTTTGCCATTAGACATTCTAATTATGTCAATGCAGTTTCTCGTCTTCATCAGGTTGTTACGAAAAGGATGTGGTCACCTTTATTTCAGGATTATTTAGCGGAAGAAATTCCGATAGATTATGTGACAAACGGGGTTCATTGGCGTTGGTTAAGCGAACCCATTTATCAATTATTGCGTAGTCATTTAGGGGAGGAGTTTAAATATTTGACCCCTGAAGATAAAGCTTGGGAAGAGGTGTTAAATCTTCCTGATGAGGATCTCTGGGAAGCACACAAAAAGAACAAACAACGCTTAGTCAACCTTTTAAATAAACATTTAGAGGAAGAGGTCCTTCGGAGAGAACCCATTAAAGCTGGAGAATTTACTCCTATTAAAAGATTTACTTTAATCGTTGGTTGTGCAAGAAGGGTCACAGGATATAAAAGAAATACCCTGTTGCTTTTTGATAAGGAAAGACTTTTACGGATT
Organism: Caldimicrobium sp.; assembly: GCA_037443245.1. Taxonomy (GTDB): domain Bacteria; phylum Desulfobacterota; class Thermodesulfobacteria; order Thermodesulfobacteriales; family Thermodesulfobacteriaceae; genus WYEG01. The sequence goes on along the minus strand of JBBIOT010000003.1, from coordinate 128,608 downwards.
ATCCAAGACACCCAAAAACCCGTAATCTTTGTTTTTGCGGGAAAGTCCCATCCCAAGGATGTGGAAGGTAAAAAAATGATCCAAGAGATTGTACAATTCATAGATTCCTATCGTTTATACGACCGATTTTTCTTTTTGGAAAACTATGATCTTCATTTAGCAAGGTATTTAGTTTGGGGATCTGACCTTTGGCTTAATGTTCCTTATAGACCGATGGAAGCCAGCGGAACTTCTGGGATGAAGGCAAGCCTTAACGGGGTTTTAAATTTAAGCGTGCTTGACGGGTGGTGGGTTGAGGGCTACAACGGTCAGAATGGCTGGGCTATTTATCCTAAGGAGGGGCTACCTCCTTATAACTATTATGAAGCTAATCAACTTTACAACCTTTTGGAGGGAGAAATAAGAGAGCTATTTTATGAAAGGGACGAAGATGGCTTGCCCAGGAACTGGATTAAAAGGATGAAGAATGCCATCTATACCGCATGTCGTTATTTTAGCTTAAACCGTGTTTTGGCCGAATATATAAGGAATTTTTATGCTCCCATCTTAAAAAATTATGAATTTTTAACCCGTGAGGACGCAGGGATGCTCAAGGAGCTTGCTAAACAAGCTCAACTTTTAAAGGAGCTCTGGCCAAAGATAAGTTTTGTCCAAGTATATGATAACTTGTCTTCAGAAGAAATATACGAAGACACGGAGATAGAGGTAGTAGCTAAAATAGATTTAGGGGGAATTGATCCCTCTTTGCTTACTATAGAGCTTATATGTCTGAGAGAATTTGAAGGAAAGGATGAAATGCATGAATTCCTCACTATGCCTTTTGAATTTATGGGCCTTGAAGGAGGGATTGGAAAATATACCCTAAAGTTTAATCTTCTTGGCCACGGTTTAAGAAAAATGGCCATCCGAGCACTGCCCGCCAATAACCTTATCAGAAAAGCTTACCCAGAGCTTATTAAATGGTATGGGTAGAAAAATTTAAGTAAAGGCTTATAATATTAAAAAAATCAAGGGGTTTCGGGATATGGAAATAGAACCAATACCCTTAATTTTAGGTATTTTTGCTGGTCTTTTTATAATTCTCTTTTTTTGGTTAGTCTTAAGCGTTGTTAACAGCACTAAGAAAATCAATCAAACCTTGTCAAATCTCACGCCTTTAATTAATGGTCTGCAAGAAAATTCAGCGAGGATCAATGAAACCTTAGAGACTGTGAAAGTTAGTTTGGAGCATCTTAACCGATTAATTGACGAATTACAAATTGTTCCTCGGGTTGTCTCGGAGATTGGAGAGTCTATCAAAGATTTTGAAGGATTTTTAAAAAATCAAGTAGAGACGGTAAAGGATGATCTTCACTTTACTCTGGCTGAAACTAAAGAAGTTATTTCTGATCTTAAGGCTGTAACATCCGAAACGAGAAAAAGAGCGGAAACCCTTACTCAGAGCATAGATCCTTTAATTAGAAGTGTAAAGGAAACAGTGGATACCACTAATCTTTTACTTTCAACTTATAACCAGAAGTTTAAGGGGCTTTATGTAGAGGTGTCAGCCCTAACTGCCGGGGCTAAGGAAATTATTTGGGGGATAAAAAGACTTTTTGGGAAAAAGCAGTCTTAAAGGAGGAATTGAGCGATTTACTAAAGATTTTAAAAAGTCAATTAATCTTGAAGATAAAGAACAGGTTTTGGTTCTAAGGCCTATTAGGTAAATTTATGTAAAGGTAAAAGTTGTTGAAAAATTTATACCAAAAGGCAAACAAAGGAAGGATTTTAATCTATGATTTAAGGAGCTTTTAGAGTTTAAAATTTAGGCTCAGTGAGCTTAGAGTTTGGCAGGCTCTAATACCGCCAGCTGGGGCTGAGCTTGCCTGAAAAGGCGGTAATAAATACCCCAGCACCTAAACAATAGTTTAATTTATAGTTTGGGAAAGGGAGGTAAAGTATGTCAGGACAAAAGGGTAGCTTTTTGGTGGCTTTTTTAGCCGGGTTAGTAGTTGGAGGAGTTGTAGGGCTACTTTTAGCGCCCTCCAGCGGAGAAGAGATTAGGAGAAAGATTAAGGAAGAGGCTGAAGACAAACTGAGTAAGATTAAAGATGAAATGGGAACGCTCAAAGAAAAAGTCTCTTCCCTAAAAGACAAAGCCGAAGAGAAGGTAGAGGAATTGACCTCTAAAGCTAAAGAGGTTATCTCAGAGAAGAAATCCTATTTAGCTGAAACCGTAGAAAAGGCAAAAGAAGCTATCAAAGAAAAAAGAGAGGAATTGGAAGAAAAACTCTTTAAAAAAGAAGAAACTGTTTAAGAGATTTCCTCCCAGCTAAACTTCTCCCTTAGAAGGGAGAAGTAGGTTTTTTGATGGTTTTTTATTAATTTCAATTTTTTTGGTGCCTGTCTAAAAAGTAGGCTTGAACCTTGTTCAAGTAGGATATTTTGGTGACCATCCATTAGTAAATGAACCTCATCCATTGTTTCGTCCAATTCTATTTTAATTTGGAAATCTAAAGGAATGACAATTGGTCTGATTTGAGGTTTAAAAGCACAGATGGGTGTGATAATGAAGGCCTTAGTTTTAGGATGAACGATTGGGCCACCAGCAGATAGGTTATAGGCGGTTGACCCCGTAGGAGTTGAAATGAGCAATCCATCTCCATAGACCTCATAGGCCATTTCCCAAAAAACATCTTCTTTGACATAAATCTTAAGCTTAATACTTCTTCCTGTGGGCCCTTTTAAAATAGCCCCTTCGTTTAAGGCCTGATAGGTTAGCTCTTGATAAAAAACCTCTAAAAGGTCCCTTTCTTCATAGGTTATTTCTATATCCTTCCAATTTTCTAAAAGGGTTAAGGCTTCAGTTAAGGAAAATTTGGTGAGGAAGCCAAATTTACCTAAGTTTATGCCTAAAATTGGAAGATCAAGCTTGTACGCCCAAGGAACAGCCCTAAGGAGGGTGCCATCCCCTCCTAAGACAAGGATCCCCTCCAAACTGGCGGTCAAGTTTGGATTTAAGCTTAGCTCTTCTTTCTTTACTAAGGAGATAAATCCCTTTTTTTGAAGTATGAACAAGGGTTCGGGAATTTCTATTCCTGTTTTAGCAAAGCAAAGGAAGGTAGGCATGCTTTTAATTTTAAATTAAAATATAGAGCATGGGAAGCCAACAAGAAATCTATCCTAAGATTAAGAGAAGAAAGACCAGAGTAGTTTGGGTAGGGAAGGTTGGTATCGGTGGGGATAATCCTATTCGGGTTCAAAGCATGACCTCTATACCTACCTGGAAGATAAAAGAGACCCTGGAGCAGATTAGGAGGTTGCAGGAAGCGGGATGTGAGATAGTGAGAGTGGCTATACCTGACGAAAGGTCGGTTATGGCTTTGAAGGAGATTGTGAAAGAGAGTTGTCTTCCGGTGATTGCGGATCTTCATTTTGCGGGTAAGCTTGGGCTTCGGGCTCTAGGAATGGGAGTTCAGGGGTTGCGGATTAATCCTGGGACCTTGAAGGATAAGAAGACCCTTGATGATTTAGTGCGGGCTTGCAAGGAGAGAGGGGTCTGCCTTCGGATAGGGATTAACGCAGGGAGCCTTGAGCCTGATCTCCTTAAGAAATACCGGTATCCTACGCCCAAGGCCATGGTGGAGAGTGCCCTGCGCTGGGTGGCTTATTTGGTAGAAAAGCATGATTTCTACAATCTTAAGGTTTCTCTAAAATCATCCAACTGGTGGCATACTGCAAAGGCCTATGAGCTTTTTGCCAAAAGGTCAGATTTTCCCCTTCATGTGGGGGTAACAGAGGCGGGGGGTCTTATTTCGGGTACGGTTAAAAACACCTTGGCCCTAAGCTATCTTTTCCTCAAAGGGATTGGCGATACTATTAGGGTTTCTTTGACTGCTGATCCGGTTGAAGAAGTAAGGGTGGCCCATGAAATCCTTCGCAACCTTGGTTTAAGAAGGTTATATCCTGAGATTATTGCCTGTCCCACCTGCGGTAGGTGTGAAATAGATCTTATGAACCTCTATAAGAAGGTGGAGGAACTTGTGGGATCTCTTAAGGCGGATTTGAAGATTGCTGTAATGGGTTGTGTGGTAAATGGCCCTGGGGAAGCCCGCTTTGCCGACCTTGGGATCGCTGGAGGTAAAGGCGTAGGCCTTATATTTAAGGAAGGAAAGGTCCTGCGCAAAGTAAAGGAAGAGGAATTACTCACCGCCTTTAAAGAAGAACTGGAAGGATTTCTTAAAGAACAGCCGGAGAGACTTCAGGTAGAATAATAAGGGTGATCTCTCCTTTTACTTTCTTCCTTTCTTTAAGTTCGGAAAGGCGGAAATAGCCCAATTCTTCATGGATTTTAGTCAATTCGCGAGCTAAAAAACAGGTCCTATCTCCCAATTCTTCATATAACAAAGAAACTTCCTTGTGGAAACGATGGGGAGAGATATAAAGCACTACCGGAAGTCCAAGCTTAAAAAAGCCTAACTTTTCTTGAATTCTTTTATTTTTTCGGGGAAGAAAGCCAAGGAAGATAAATCCCGAGCTAAGGTCTATCCCACTTGCTTGAAGGGCCGTAGTAAGGGCGGAGGGGCCAGGTATGGGTTCCACTTTTATCCCTTCCTTCAGGGCCTCTTTTACGAGACGGGCTCCAGGATCGGAAATTAAGGGTGTCCCTGCCTCAGAGCAAAGGGCAATTTTTTTTCCCTCCCTGAGAAGTTTTAAAATGCCCTCCAATCTTTCTTTTTCTTTTCCTTTGAAATAACTCAATAAGGGCTTGGTGGGGATTTGGAAGTGACGTAAAAGCTTAAGGGTTCGTCGGGTATCTTCGCACACGATAATATCTACTTCTTTAAGAATTCTTAAGGCCCTTAAGGTAAGGTCTTCCAAATTACCAATGGGCGTGGCTACACAATAAAGAACACCCTTTTTCATTTACCCCTCTAGTTTTTTATAGGGCTTAGTTTATATTAGATTCAACAAATTTCAAAAAATTCTGCTTAAAAGTTCTCTAATTAGCTATGGAGGAGATAGTTCTTTTGTCGCATGGAGGGGGAGGAGAGGAAACTCAGGCCTTCCTCTCAGAGGTAATCTTAAGCTATTTGAATAACCCCTTCTTACAAAGATTGGAGGATGCTACTCCCTTGAGCCTAAGACATAGGGATGTTGCTATCACTACCGATTCCTTCACGATTAAACCACTTTTTTTCCCTGGTGGTGATATTGGCAAGTTAGCCATTTGTGGGACCATAAACGACCTTTTAGTCATGGGGGCCAAACCCCAATATCTTACCCTTTCTCTGGTAATTGAGGAAGGTTTTTCTATGGCCGATCTTCGTAAGATCCTTGAAAGTATTAAAAAGGAGTCCTTAGCCAATGAGGTTTATATTGTGGCAGGAGATACAAAGGTTATGCCTCGGGGTGCCTTGGATGGTTTGATCATTAATACTACGGGAATTGGAGAGATCATTTATCCCGGCCTATCTTGTCAAAATTTACAAGAGGGGGATGTGATTTTAGTGACCGGGTCTCTTGGCGAGCATGGAGTGGCAATCTTAGCCCAGAGGGAGGACTTTTCCTTGGTAGTGGATTTGGTGAGTGATTGTGCAAGCCTTAAAGAGCCACTCTTAGCCCTCTTTTCAGCCAACTTAGAGATTCATGCCCTAAGGGATCCTACCCGAGGAGGCTTAGCTGCGGTTCTTCATGAATGGGCGAGATCTTCAAGCGTTGAAATCTTGGTGCGAGAGACAGATTTGCCAATTCGGGAACCAGTAAAAAGCTTTTGTGGGATCCTTGGCTTAGAGGTTTTTCATCTTCCCTCAGAAGGGCGAGCGGTAATGGTTATGCCGGAAAAGGAAGTCCCCAAAGCTTTAGAAATTTTGCATAACTTTCCTCTTACCGCCGAAGCAAAGATTATTGGGAAGGTTCTCAAAAAATCCTCCCAGCCCAAGGTTTATCTTGAAACCCCTTTAGGCACCTTAAGATTGATGGAAAATTATGTCGGCGAGATGCTACCGAGGATTTGCTAAGCTTCCTAGCTGATGCACGAAGCCTTTCTTTTTTTAAGTCTTTTGAAAGAAATTGAGAGTAGCCTTAAATCTTATCAGCCCTGTCGAGTCAAGAAAATCAAACTCCTGGTTGGGGTATACTCTGGCATTGAAATGGATTATTTACAAAGGGTGATTGAGACGCTAAAAGAGGGCACTTTCTTAGAAGAAACGGAAATTGTGACCGAAAGAGATCCTTTAAGAGTGTTCTGCCCGGCTTGTGGTAAAGAAGAAATTTGTTCTCATTCCCAAGCTAAATGTCCTTTATGCGGAAGTTATACGGTAGAGATAAGAGGAGGGCTTGACCTTATTTTGCAGACCCTTGAAATTGAAAGGGAAGAAGAGGAGGGAAATGAAGACAGAGCGGATTATCGTTAAGGGAGTGGTGCAGGGAGTAGGTTTTAGACCCTTCCTCTATCGGCTGGCCTGGACCCTAAATCTCAAGGGTTATATAAAAAATACTAACCTTGGAGTGGAAGCCATTCTTTCTGGCCCTGAAGAGGCCTTAGTTATCCTTAAAGAAAAAATCAAAGAGGCTCCTCCTGAAAATGCCTTAATCAAAAGTTTAATCTCTGAGAAACTTCCTTATTCATCCTTTGAAAGTCTTGAAGTATTAAAAGGGGAAGCTTCGGAAGAGGTGGATTTGGACCTCCTTCCTGACCTTGCCATCTGTCAAGATTGCCGAAAGGAATTTTATGATCCTAAGGATCGGCGTTACCAATATCCCTTTATTGCCTGCACTAACTGTGGGCCAAGATACAGCATGCTTCTTAAGCTACCTTACGAAAGGGAAAACACCACTATGGTGGATTTTCCTTTATGTGCTCAATGCCAAAAGGAATATACCAATCCTCTGGATCGGAGGTTTCATGCTGAGCCTACTTCCTGTCCTCTTTGTGGACCGAGACTTTTTCTTTATCAAGCAGGCAATCCTGACCTGGTGGCCGAGGGTGAAGAGGCTATAGAATTGGCCAAAGAAGCTTTAAGACAAGGGCAAATCCTTGCGGTAAAGGGGCTAACAGGCTTTCACTTGATGGGCCGGGCTGATAAGGAAGAAGTTCTAAAAGCTTTAAGGGAGAGAAAAAGGCGTCCTAAAAAGCCCCTTGCAGTGATGTTCCCAACGGTAGACCTTTTAAAGGAATATTGTGAGGTTGAGGATAAGGACTTGGTTCTTTTCTTTTCGGGAAAAAGCCCAATCCTTCTTCTTCCGCCAGGGAAAAGGGCCTTTCCTCCAACTTTAACTGAGCGGGTGAACTTAGTAGGAGCCATGCTTCCGTATACACCCCTTCATCTAAGGCTCCTGCAAGGGCTTACTTTTCCAGTAGTTGCTACTTCAGGGAATATCTCAGAAGAGCCTTTAATTTATGAGGATGAGGAGGCCATAGCCAAGCTTTTACAAATTGCTGATTACCTTCTCCTTCACAACAGGCGAATTGTTCGCCCTGCGGATGATTCCGTTCTTAAAAAGGTAGGGAAGGAATATCTTGTGATAAGGCTTGGGAGAGGGTATACCCCCTCTCCGCATCTTTTGCCCTTTAGGATAGATAAAGTGTGTTTAGCCCTTGGGGCACAAGATAAAAACACCTTTACCCTTGGGGTCAAAGATCGTTTGGTGCTAAGCCCTCATTTTGGTGATCTATCGGTAGCTAAAACTATGGCCCAGTTGGAAAAGATGCTCTGTGACTATCTGCAGATTTATAAAATTAAAAGGGTGGACCTTTTGATCTGCGATCTTCATCCCAGGTATGAAAGCACAAGATTTGCTAAGAGGCTTGCTGAAGAATGGGGATGTCTTCTCCTTCCGGTTCAGCATCATCTTGCGCACCTTTGGTCGGTTTTAGCGGAAAAAGGCCTTTTTCCTCAGGAACCCATGCTTGGATTTTCCTGGGATGGCACGGGCTTTGGGGCAGATGGGATGATTTGGGGTGGGGAAACCCTCCTTCTCCAAGGTTTAGCTTGGCAAAGGGTTCGCACCATAAAACCCTTTAAACTCCTTGGTGGAGAAAGAGCTATTAAAGATACTAGAAAGATAGCCTTGAGCTTGCTTTTTGCAGTTTATGGAGAGGAGACCTTTCAGCTTCGCCATCCTTTAGTGCAAAGCTTTTCCGAAGGTGAATTGCTTTTGCTCTATGAGGCCTGGCAAAAAGGGGTAAACTCCCCCTGGTGCAGCTCCTGTGGACGGCTTTTTGATGCCTTGTCCGCCCTTCTTGGAGTTTGTTATTACAATACCTATGAAGGTGAAGCTCCTATGAAACTTGAAAGCTTTTATCAACCAGAAGATACCGAAAGGTTTCCCTACAACCTGGAGGAAAATTTTTACTTTGCTTGGGAGCCTATGATTAGAGAAATAGTAGAAAGAAGGCCCGACCCTAAAATTGCCGTAACCAGATTTATAAATACTTTAGTGGATTATGTTTGTCAGACCGCTCTGGACTTTGGTATCCCAAAGATAATAATTTCGGGAGGGGTAATGGTTAACGGGCCTTTAATTCTGGGAATAATGAGAAAGCTTAAAGCCCAAGGCTTTGAAGTCTTGCGAAATAAAAAATTTCCCCCTCTTGATGGCGGGATTTCTGTAGGCCAGGCCTACTATGGCTTACTTTATTTGCGTGAAGAGGCTAAATCTTCTTAAACGTCCAGTCAGGATTTTTATTAACTTTCGCTCTTCTTTCTATAAAAAGGTTAAGATTTTTAAATTTCTCCAATTTCTGTGATTTCCTTAATTTTTTTTATAATCAGCTCGCATAATTTGGGGATTGATCTTTTTACTTCTTCTGAAAGGTCTATGCCAACTTCTAACTTTTTGGGTTCAATTCCAAAGAGATAGATTTCCTTGGGCCATTGGCCTTTTAATTGGAGAAGGGCAAGAATATCCAAAAAAGAAATTTCATGAGTAGAAATTTTTTCTAATAGTTTCTCGCGAAAGAGAAAATCCTTTTCAAAGGTGTAGATGGTTCCTGGCTCATTTCCCAAGGAGATGGCATCAACCACAAGCAGGACATCCAAATCCATTAGCTCAGGAAGGAGGGCCAGTCCACCTGTTCCGCCATCTAAAATTTTGACTTCCTTAGGGAGCTGGGGATAGTTTTGGAGGGCTTTAATTACCTCTACTCCTAGTCCTTCATCAGAAAGTAAGAGATTCCCTAAACCTAAGATAAGGATTTTCATTTTAAAGGTTTTTTGTTTTAAACTTGTCAACCCAAAATTTTAATGGAGTTTTAATTTAAAAGAAGATCCCCTCCCTGGGAGGGGGCAGGGAGGGGGAAGAAATTGAGATGAGGGGATAGGAGGGGGGTTTTAGGGGACAAGACCTAATAGTTTTAATCCAAGGTATCCGCAACCTACCACAGCTACTCTTTTGACCCAAATGGGACTTAATCTTTTAGCAATTCTTGGCGCAATAAAACCTGCTAAGACTGCACCACAGGCCATGATAAGGAATAGGGGAATATCCGTTTGCCCAAAGAAGAAATAACGAGAAGAGGCCATAAGGGTGTTAAAAAAGATAGCCAAAAGGGAACTTCCTACTACAACATAGATGGGAAGGCCCATAATTACCGTCATCATGGGAACTACGAAAGGACCTCCGCCAAATCCACCCAAGCTTGATGCCACAGCGATACTAAAACTTTCAGTGCTCCTAAATTATTTTGCAATACCCGATGAATTATCCTTGAAGATAATATCATAAGATGATATGAAGAATTATTTCTTGGTCAACATTACAGGACCGTAATAATCTGCTCATCACTTAAGGTTTTTTAAAGCTAAGTTGGTATCATTTGGGGCTTTAGTCACAATTATCTAATTTTTACTTAATTTTTTTAAAGGAGCTCTACAAATTCAAAAAATTCTTAGCTACTACTTGGATTGCAAAAAACGAATGAAAATGGATTCTTCTGCCGAAATATTTTATCTTTTATTGTTGGTTAGGTTTTGCTTACATACAGTATATGCTCTAAAAATATGTATAATTGTTTGCATATGTATTCAACCATCTTAAAGTAACATCAGAAAATAAAGTTTGAAAGAGATTAAGTTTATTTAGATTTAAAGGCAGTGAAAGGTTATTTAATTGAAATAAGACATAACAATCAGGATATTTCAGCGTAATGCGTAGTGGTAAGTGAGGGTCAGTATTATCTTTCTTTAAATCGCTAAGAAATTCTTTTAGTTCTTCCAGTTTTTGTGAGTTAATTGAATCTACTTTTAAAATTATTTCAAATTCACCTTTCTGAAAAAAACTTAAGTCTGTAAAGGGAGAAGCTTCCTCAATAAGAAAAGTTAAGTTTTCCTCCTCCTCTTTTTGCAATTCTCCTTTTATCCAAAGGATTTGATCTTCTCTTAGATATTGATTGTACTTGGTGTAAATATCGGGGAAAGCTAAGGCTTTTAAGCTGGCATATTCATCCTCAATCTTCATTAGTGCCATTATTTCACCATTTCTTGTTTTTTTAATCTTAATTTCGGAAATGAGGCAGGCAATGGTTATCTTTTCCCCATTATTATGGGTTGAGGGTAAATCCTCATTCTGTAAGGAACCAGAATCCGAAGAGTCCTCAGCTTTAGAAGAAATAGAATTTTTGATGTGCTTAAGGGTTAAAAGGGTGTAACCTTTTAGTAATTCAGCTAAAGTTAGGGAGGTAAAAATTTTTATAATTCCCCTTTTTTTCTTTAAAGGATGAGAGGTGAGATAAAAACCTAGGGCTTCTTTTTCATTTTCTAAAAGTTCTTCCTCTTCCCACGGGGGAACCTCCTCCAGAGGACAGTTATTTTCAAAGGCCAAGAGTGCACCTTGGCCAAAAAGGGACACCATTTTTGTGTGTTGGGAAAAGGATAGAATTTTTGGAAGATTAGCCAAAAGCTTAGCCCTATTTGGCTCTAAACTATCAAAGGCTCCGGCTTTAATTAGGGCCGTAATTACCCTTTGGTTTACCTTTTGGGTATCAACCTTTTGACAAAATTCTAAAAAACTACCGTAAGGCCGTTTCTGTAAAATCTCTTTTACTGCCTTTTCACCTACATTTTTTATAGCTTGCAGCCCAACTCTTATGGCATTACCCTCAACCGTAAACCCGGCAGCGCTTTTATTAACATCCGGAGGTAAACATTTCAATCCCATTCTTTCAGCAGTTGCTAAATACTTCCGAATTTCTTCGCTTTTATTCACTTCATAGGTTAAAAGAGCAGCCATGAAGTATAAGGGATAATAAGCCTTTAAATAGGCCGTTTGATAACTAAGAAGGGCATAAGCGGCCGCATGGCTTTTGTTAAAGCCATAATCGGCAAACTTTTCAATCAAATCAAACACTCTTTGGGCGATAGCTGCATCTATACCTTTTTCCTTCGCTCTATTGACAAAGTCATCCTTAAGCTTTTGCATTAGATCCTTTTCCTTTTTACCTATAGCCCTGCGCAAAAGGTCAGCTTCCCCTAAGGTATACCCCGCTAACGCTCTAGCAATCTCCATTACCTGCTCTTGATAAACAATTACTCCGTAGGTTTCTTTTAGAAGAGGTTCTAAAAGGGGATGTAAATATTCTGGTGCACGAAGGCCGTGTTTGGTTTCAATGTATTGGTCTACTAACCCACCTCCTAAGGGACCGGGACGGTACAGGGCTAAGACCGCAATGAGGTCATTAAAGTTCTCTGGTTTAAGCCGACGCAAGAGATCTTTCATCCCTTCAGATTCAAGTTGAAAAACACCATCTGTCTCTCCCTGTTGAAGAAGTTGATAAACTTTAGGATCATCAAGAGGAATAGCATCAAGGTCTAATTCTTGGCCACGAATTTCTCTAATTAATCGCAAAGTATCATTTATAATCGTAAGAGTTTTAAGCCCAAGAAAATCGAACTTAATTAAACCTACCTTTTCGCAAGCCTTCATATCATATTGAACTAGTATTTCTCCTTTCTCGCCCTTCATAAGAGGGGCCACTTCCCTGATAGGTACTCCACTTATTACCACTCCAGCGGCATGAATGCTGGAATGCCTTGGGAGACCCTCTAACTTGAGGGCTATCTCAAAGAGTTCCTTGATGCGTGGAGAACTATGCATCAAAGCTTGAATTTCAGGTCTCTTAACTTCCTCTTGAAGGCTAACATCAGTCCCAGGGGAGATCATTTTAGCTATAGAATCAATTTCTTTGGGTTTAAAACCAAGGGCTCTCCCGACGTCTCGTACTACCTGTCTTGCCAAAAGGGACCCAAAGGTAGAAATTTTAGCAATATATTCTTTTCCATAAGCTTGAGTAACATATTCTATAACTTCATCTCTTCTTTCTTTACAAAAATCAACATCTATATCGGGGAGGCTTGGCCTTTCCTTGTTTAAAAACCTTTCAAATAATAATCCCCACCGAATGGGATCCAAATTGGTGATATACAGAGCATAGCTTGTTAAAGCACCAGCCGCTGATCCACGTCCAGGCCCAACCGGAATCTGTTGCGATTTGGCCCATTCAATAAAATCTGCCACAATAAGAAAATAACTAGCATATCCCTTCTCTATGATTACTTCCAACTCCTCCTCTAAACGTTTTCTATACTCTTCTTTGCTAGCAAAGAGTTCTCCCCTTCTTTCCAGTTCAGAAAGCCTTTTCTCCAAACCCTCCTTAGCTTTTTTAATTAAAAAACTTTCTGCAGTTTCACCTTGGGGGATTTTTGCTCTAGGAAAAAGAGGTTCACCAATTTTGAGCTCTAAATTTACCTTCTCAAAAACTTCTAAGGTATTTTCAAAAATCTCCTTTGGATAGACCTTCATTAGCTCTTCCAATTCTATGGGGCTAAAAAGATAAAGTTTATCTGTCCCAAATTTAAATCTATCTGGATCATCTAAGCGTGCGCCAGTTTGAATGCACAATAAAACTTCGTGGGCCTTATAGTCATCTTTATCTAAGTAATGGGAGTCCGTAGTCCCGACTACTTTAATCCCTAAATCTCTGGAAAGTTCTAAGATCAATTCATTGGCCCTTTTCTGTTCAGGTAAATCGTTAAATTGGATTTCTAAGTAGAAGTCCTCCCCAAAAAGGGAACGGAAAAATTGGGCTGCTTCTTTGGCCTTTTGAAACTCTCCGTTGAGTAAGAGGGATGGAATTTCCCCTTCCAGGCAAGCGGATAAACAGATTAATCCTTGAGCATGCTCTTGGAGAAGGTTTTTATCTATTCTTGGTTTGTAATAAAAGCCCTCAAGGTATGCTTGACTGCCAAGTTTTAAAAGGTTTCTATATCCTGTTTCATTTTTCGCAATCAGGATCAAATGATGCATCTGCGCATTGGCCTTGTTCTTATCCCATCTTGAACCTTTAGCGACGTAAAATTCGCACCCCAAGAGGGGTTTAAGGTTTGCTTCGCGTAGGGCATTATAAAAATGGATTAATCCATATAAAGTACCATGATCAGTTATAGCACAGCCAGGATACCCATATTCTAAAAGACGAGGAACTAAATCCTTTATCCGAATTGCGCCATCAAGAAGGCTCCATTCGGTATGAAGATGTAAAGGTACAAAGATACCCATTCTTGTTCAGTTTTTATTAGTTTTCTAAAAGTTTTAACAAATCTTGGATAGAAAAGGGTTTGGTTAAGGCTCCATAAAAATTATATTTACTATATTCTTTTAACACTGGTTCAGAGAAATAGCCACTCATCACAATAGTCTTGACCTGAGGATCAAGTTTTTTTATTTCTTGATAAGTATCCAAACCCGTCCATTTTCCGGGCACAATAAGATCTAAGATTACAATATCAAAGGGTTTTCCTGAGGATAAAGCTTCCTGAAAAATTCTATAGGCCATTTCTCCATCGGTAGCTGTTTCTACTTGATACCCTAAAATTTCCAAAAGTTCCTTGAGAGAATCCCGCAAGAGATCATCGTCATCCATGAGGAGAATCCTTTTAGATACTATGGGTTTTGTAAATTTTACTTTCCGATCCTCAGTAATAAAGCTGGTTGAAGCAGGAATTAGGATTTCCACTTTTGTCCCCTTACCCACTTGGGATTGGATGCTTATTTCCCCTGCATGGGCTTCCACCACTTCTTTAGCCACATAAAGTCCCAGTCCAGATCCGCCTGGTTTAGTAGTAAAGAAAGGTTCAAAAATCTGAGAGAGGTGTTTTTCTGGGATTCCTACTCCGAAGTCTTCTATGCTAAACTTTACCATTGGTTTACCATTTTTCTCTGTATTTCTTATTTGGACGATAATTTTCCCTCCTTTTGGCATGGCCTCAAAGGCGTTTAAACAAAGGTTTAGCCACATTATGGAAAATAGTTCTTTATCTACTTCCACTGGTGCCAAGTCTTCATCAGCCATAAATTCTACGGAATAATTTGATCTTCCAGCTAGGGCAAGTTTAGTATACTCTTTCACTAACTCTAAAGGATCAACTAATTCTTTGCTGGTGGCCTCCCCTCGCACTAAGGTTAAAAGTTGTCGGCCTAACACTTTTAATTGTTTTAAACATTCAATTATCTCTTCATAGATTTTAAGAAATTCTTCAGTGCTGATGGTATCCTTGAATTTTAGGCGTAAAATTTCAATCTTGTTAAAGACGGTAGAGAGAAGATTGTTAAAGTCATGGGCTAAACCTCCAGCAACATTCCGTAAAACATTAAGCTTTTCTAAATAAAGTTTTTGCCTTTCCATAACGCTTTTTTCAGTTATGTCGCGCAGGAAGAAAAGAATCGATTCAGGTAGTTCTTTTTTCTTAATTACTACCATTTCACCTTCAAAGGTTCGCTCACCTGTTTCAAGCTCAATGGTTTCTACGAAATTAAGCTTATCTTGAGAAAGATAAAGTTTTTCATTGAAAAAGTTTACTATCTGGGCAATAGATTTTAGATAACCACACTGGGTAATGTTTATTGTGCTATTTTTGGGGAAATTAGCATAACAAATCCTTTCCCCCTTTTGGTTGGCCCAGAGGATATTACCATGAAGATCAAGTTGAAGGATCAAATAATCAGAATATTTAAGAACAGTATCCAAAAAATTTCTTTCCCTTTCTAATTCTTCTTTCGTCTTGCTAAGAGCACGATTACGTAGGATTAAATTATATGTAAGATAACTTAGGATGGCTATAAAAAATAGAAGAATTCCTATAAAATAAGGTAAAAAATTACGCCAAAATCTTTGGAAATAAAAACCCCGCAATTCCTCATAGGGGCCTTTCATTAGTTCTAACATGAGATTATTTAATGGGGCATAATCTAAGGGTAAAAAGAAAACTGCTTCAATCTCCTGGGCTAAACTGCTATCTTCTTTGATAGCTAAAAGGGCTTTAGCTAAATCTTTAAGAATATCTTCTGGAAGATTAGCGCTAGCCAAAATTGGCCATTCAGGATATAAGGGGGAACTAATAAGTAAAGGGAAATGGGGATAGGTTTTACTATTCAGGATCTTTATATCTTGGAGTTTTAGCTGACCTTGAGAAACCATACGTTCAATAATCCCTGTTCTGACTGTCCCTGCAGCCACCTCTCCTCTAAGCACCGCTTCCACAACCGCATCATGGGTACCATAAAATTTGGTTGCCAAATCTTTTTCTTTGATCCCCAATTTATAAAACTCATAAAGGGCAATTAAATAACCCCCTAAAGATTCTGGATTTACTGCGCCAAAGGATTGTCCCTTAAGCTGGGATAAATCGGAAAAGGGAGAATCTTTTTTGGTAAAAATAACCCCGCCAAAATGGGGATAGTAATGACCTAATTCGTACTGGCCAAGACTTAGGATAATTTTATAAGAATAGCCACTTTTTTGGGCAAGTTCCTTGATAACCATAGCTTGATAGGAATTGGTGAGAATAAAGCTTAGCCTTCCATTAAGGGCCTCTTTTTTAAGGTCTTCAAAGGGAAGATATTTGAATTCTATGGAATAGGGAAGCCTTTCCTTTAAATATTTTTCTAAAGGATAGAACCGATGTCTTTCAATATCCTCTCCTCTTTTAGCCAAAACTCCAAAAACTAAGGTTTGAGCCAATAAGGATGATTTTAAAGAGAAAAAGAATATATAGAGAAGGATGAGAAAAATTTTTAAGACTTTTAAGAAGTGGTTCATATTAAAATATTATTACTAATTATTGGAATCGTTCAAGAGGATTAAATTGTCCCGATGGACTACTTCTTTTTCTGGGTTTTGGTGTTGCATAAAAAATTTATTTAATTCTTCAGAGGAAAAGTTAGTCAATCCTTTGGCGATAGGCCTATTTTCCTGATTGAGAATTAAAATGCAAGATCCCTTGACAAAGGGGCCTTCTACTTTTTTTAAACCAGGAAAAAGTAAACTTTTTCCTTCATAAACCAGGGCTTTTTCTGCCCCCTCATCAATAAAAATTTTCCCTTCGGGTTTAAGGATGTATTTAATCCAAAATTTTCTTAAGGGTAAGCTTCTTTTTTGAGGCAAGAAAAGGGTGCCAATTTCTTCACCTGCAATAAACCTTTCTAGAACAAGCTTTTCTCTTCCTGGGAGCAAGACCATGGGAATCCCCATATTAGTAACCATTTCCGCTGCCTTAAGCTTAGAAACCATTCCACCCCGTCCGACGCGACCCGGTTTAGGGCTTGCTAAACTTAGGATCTCTTGGTTAATTTTTTCTACAACTCTGAGAGGTGAGGCCTGAGGATCCTCGCGAGGGTCTTTAGTATAGAGGGCATCTACATCGGAAAGGACTACCAAAAGATCGGCCTGCATAGAGCCAGAGACCAGCGCGGCTAATTGGTCGTTATCGCTAAACCGGATTTCTTCATTAGCTACGGTGTCGTTTTCATTAATAATGGGTAATACTTCCCATTTGAGAAGAGTAGCTAAAGTTTGACGAGCGTTGAGATATCTTTGTCGGTTGGAAAGATCTTCCGAGGTTAATAAGACTTGAGCTACATGGACGTCATATTTTTTGAAAACCTCCTCATAGGCATGGATAAGATCCGCCTGGCCACAAGCAGCAAGAGCTTGTTTTTCGGCCAGGCTTAAGGGTTTTTTAAAAAATCTTAGCTTGTTCTTCCCACAGGCTATGGCACCTGAGGAAATTAGAATTACCTTTTTCCCAGACTGTCTAAGACGGCTTATTTCAAAGGCTAAATGTTCTACTACTTCCCAGTTTAAACCTTCGTCATTTAAGGTAATCACCGCACTTCCCACTTTAATAACCCAAAGAGAGCTTTTTTTAAAAAGATTGGTGACAAACTTTTCCCTCTCAATAAATATTTCCATAGCGGTCATTATCCTTATATTCCTCCGTTTTAATAACTTTAAGCCTTTCTTCCAGGGCTTTTAGAAGTTCCTCTAATCCTGCACCAGTTACCGCGGAGATGAAAAAAATTCTTTCCCTCTCCTCAGGTGGAAAGCGCTCGATCCTTTTTTCAACTTCCTTAAGGGAAAAGTAGAGGTCTATTTTATTAATGGCTATTAAATATTCCTTATTTAACAGTTGAGGATTGTAGAGTTCAAGTTCCCTTCGCAGGGTTTGATAATCAGTCCAAAGGTCATCTCTATCTAGAGCTAAAACGAAAAGAAGTATCCTAGTCCTTTCTACATGTCTTAAAAACTCATGACCAAGACCAACGCCAGTGTGAGCTCCTTCAATTAAACCAGGTAAATCTGCCACTACGAAGGTATTGCCTTCAGAGGTCTTAACCACTCCTAAGTTTGGTTCTAAGGTGGTGAAAGGATAATCGGCAATCTTAGGGCGAGCGGCGGAAATTCTGGAAAGAAGGGTTGATTTTCCAGCATTAGGTAGACCAACCAAGCCAACATCGGCAATGAGTTTTAATTCTAAGAGAAGCCATCTTTCTTCTCCTGGCTTCCCCTGTTCCGCAAAGCGTGGGGCTTGTCTTGTGGGGGTAGCAAAATGGGCATTCCCTCTTCCTCCTCTCCCTCCTTTAGCTACGATAAGGGTTTGATAAGGTTTGGTAAGATCAGCTATAATTTCACCGGTTTGGGCATCTTTAACCATGGTACCCACGGGAACCTTTAAAATTAGGTCAGCTCCATCTCGGCCTTTCATTTTTTTTCCTGAACCTGGTCGTCCATTTTCAGCCCGGAAATGGCTTTGGTAGTAGAAATCATAAAGAGTATGAAGTTGAGGATCAGCAAGAAGGATCACATCTCCTCCATCCCCTCCATCTCCTCCATCAGGGCCTCCCCTGGGTACATATTTTTCTCGCCTAAAACTAACACAACCAGGCCCCCCATCTCCGGCTTTAACATGAATTTTTACTTGATCAACAAAACGAGCCATATTTTTTAAATGAGGGGAGCTTCCTTTTTATGAGAGAGCCGAAGTCTTTTTTCTAAAAGTTTAATTAATTCTTGGGTACTAAATGTAGTTGGGTCAAGATTTAAATTAGCGAAAGGTATTTCGGCGCGGGCTTTTTCTTTATGGCCTCCAGCCATGCCCAAATTTTTAAAAATTCTTTTAATAAGCTTTCCCGCATCCTTTCGGTACCCATCACATCGTACGATAATAACTAAATTTTTTTTGCATTCGCCGGCTACAAAAACCCAAGAGGTATCATAAACCTTGTTCAGAAAATCGGCTATTAATACCAAGATGTCGGGATGTAAAACCTTTCCAAGGTAGGTAAAGGCCTTTTTGTTTTTATACTTCAGATTATGGAGAGCCATCTTAAAGTACTTGAGCTCCGATCTCCTTAAATCGGAAGCTTCAATTTTATGTAAGATATGTTTATTTACATAACGATATAGTTTTTGAAAAGCTAAAACATCCTGAATCTTAGCCTCCTTTTCAAAATTGTCAGTATCCGTCTTGATGGCATAAACCATCGCCGTGGCTAATTTGACCCCTGGTTTAATCTTGGCTGCTTTTAAGTATTCAAAAAGAATGGTAGAACAGGCCCCATAATCAGGCCTTAGATCTACAAAATCGGCTTTCCAATCCTCAGTCAAGGGATGATGATCAATGACCGCAGTAAAGTTAATGGACTGGAAAATTTTTTGATGGGACGGTTGAGAATCTACTAAAATAAATTGGGTATGTTCATTGAGATATTTCTCTTGGTAAGGTTCCACAGGAATTTTTAAAAGAGAAACCATGACTTGATTGTTGAGGCGTTTAATTTCATTAACGGCAGAGATAGTTATTTTTTGGACCCTATTTTTGAGAAGTTTCTTCAAGGCTAAGGCACTGGCTAAGGAATCAGGGTCTGCCACAATAAGGATAAGGACTTTATCTTGCTTGGTAAAAAGCCTTAAAAAGGCAGAAACTCTTTCTTTATTAGAACGATATTTGGATAAACCTTTAGAGGCGTTATTCTTCATAAAGAGCTAGGGAAGATATTTCTTGCTGATAACCTTTAATACTATAAGTAAATTCGGGGGGTATTTCAAGCGTATCCTCCGAAAAAAGCCACGTGAGGATTTTTGAGGAGCCAATTAAAATTTCAATGGGTTTTGTTTCTTTTTCAAACTCATAAGGCGGGGATAGCCAGCCAAACTCCTCATATTCTAAAGAAAGAATTTTAAGTAGTTTTAGGCCAAAAGCAACGGGTTTAAATTTTGCCGGATCCTTTAGGTGGATGGCAAAACCAAAGCACCTTTGTCCTTTCCATTTATCAAAGGTTGGTTCAAAGATGATTGGGCGGAAAATTATTCCCCATTCTTTTTCTGGAAAAAGTTCCTGAAGCTGAAAATATAATTTTTTGAGGTTTAGATAAGGAGCCCCAAAGGTTGTAAAGGGTTTGGTTGTGCCTCGGCCCTCGGAAAGATTGGTACCCTCTAAGAGCACCATCCCAGGATAACAAAGGGCTGAAAAGAAATCTGGCAAATTTGGAGAAGGATTGAGCCAAGGTACACCCAATTCTGGATAGATATATCTCTTTTCATATCCTTCGCAGGGAATGACCTCCAATTCTAAATCCGGAAAATGTCTTTTTTGGAAAAGTAAAGCAAGCTCTCCCATAGTTAAACCATGGCGCATCGGTAAGGCATCAAGTCCTACAAAGGAAAAATATTCTGGTTCTAAAATAGGCCCTTCTACCATTCCTCCTAAGGGATTAGGCCTATCAAGAATTAGGACCTTAGTTTTTGTTTTTTCACAGGCTGAAAGCATTAAATACATTGTCCAAATGTAAGTATAGACCCGGCAACCTACCTCAGGTAAGTCAATGAAGACCACATCAATTTCACGAAGATGATCTTCCTCTGGCTTCAAACGGGGGCCATAAAGACTAATTACGGGTAAATCATAAAAGGGTTCTTTTTCGTCCCAAGAGCTTATCATGTTAGCTTGCTTTTCGGAATAAAGGCCGTGTTGAGGAGAAAAAAGAAGTCTGAGAGACTTTGGCAACACTTCTTTTAAAACAAAATAAGAGGGGATTAAATCAACCGTAGTAGCAGCTTGATTGGTAAGAAGGGCACAGTTGAAGTGTGCATATTTTTGATGTAATTTTCTTTTTAAGAAGACGTCTATGCCAAATTTAATTGACCTTTTTCTTACTTTGTTCAATGGTGTTTTCGTAGGGTTGTTGGGTTAATTTTAAGCTGTTAATGTAGGTCTCAACGCCCTTGGCAACACCTTGAGCAAGGGTAGTTAAGTAGGCCTCATCGTTTAGACGATTAGCTATGATAGGATTAGTGATAAATTCAGCTTCTACGAGGATGGCTGGCATCCTTGTTCCTACAAGGACTAAAAAGGGAGCATACTTAACTCCCCGGTTTTGAGTCTCCCCGTAGGTAGCTCTTAGAAGCTTTACCAACTCCTGTTGGACTTTTTCGGCAAGGATCCTTGACTCGTTAAGTTTAGTGTTGGTGATGATGGCCTTCACTAAATCTTGTAAATCGGCAAGCCCTTTATTGGCTACGCTGTTTTCCAAGGCTGCAACCCTCATGGCCTCAGGATCGGTAGTAAAATTTAAATAATAAACTTCCACTCCCATAGCGTTAGGATCCGGGCTGGCATTAAAATGGATAGAAATAAAAAGATCACCCTTAAAAGCATTGGCTAGGGCTGGCCTTTTAACTAAAGGGATAAAGACATCAGAGTTGCGGGTGTAGAAAACCTCAACCCCAAGATTATCCCGCAGGATTTCTCCTAATTTAAGTGCTACTTTAAGGGCTACATCCTTTTCTTTTATGCCATTTGGCCCAACCGCCCCAGGATCCTCCCCTCCATGGCCGGCATCGATTACAATCTTTCTTACTCCCAATCCAAGTTGTCTTGCTAAGGGGACATAACCACCTTCATCTATTTTTGGTTTAACCATTTCTGGTTTCGTAACTTCCTTTACTTTTGTCTCAGGTTCTACACTTTTTTTCTCTTTAAGCTTTTTTTCTTTTTTTGGAGCCTGAGCTAAGGCCTTTTTTTCTTCTCTGGGTTTGCCCACCAGATCAATTATTAACTGATCAGGTTCTTTCAGCTTGAAAAGTTTGTAGGAAATAAGGCTTGTTAAATCAAGTACAATCCTAACCGTAGTTCTATCGTATTGTCCCACCCTGATTTTTTGAAGATGCTTATGTTCTAAGGTAATTTCTCGCTCTACCTTATCGGTCAAACTGGCCGGAAAAAGGTCTATATAGATCCTTGGAGGACGATCTTTGGTTTCTGGGAGGATGTTTGATTGGTATTCAAAATTGCCCGAAACCTCTACAATAATTCTGGTGTAGTCTTCTCCAGTCACAGGTTCTACTTTTAAAACTTTTTTAATATCTGCAAAAAGACCGAGCTCCTTTGGTTTTTTTTCTTCCCCTTCCCCTGAAGACGGATGTCCTTTTGGTTCACCCTTAAGCGAAGTTTCCTTTTTTTCTTTTGTTTTCTCGGCTAAGCCATATTTATTTTTCAATAATTCTTTAAAATGGTTGGCTTTCTGCGAATCCTTTAATTCCTCTTGATAAGCTTTAGCTAATTTTTCTAAAATCACCCTTTCTTCTGGATGGGTAGGATAATGTTCTAAGAAACTTTCATACCAGTTTAAGGCTTTTTTTAGATCTTCCTTTTTTAAGGATTTTTGGTAGAGCTCATAGGAAAGATCTGCCATTCTAAGAAGGGCTAAAGGGGCCACCTCTGAGGAAGGATAAAGCAGGAAAATCCTTTTATATTCGGCTATCAAATTTAAATAGGTTCGGCGGGTAGGGTTATTTTTAAGCAAAGTCTCTTCTTTTCTTTTAAGTTCAGCAAAAAGTTCCTCCGCTGTTTCTATCTTAGATGGTTTAGACTCCTTTTTGATTGTTTCTTCTTTTTCTTGTTCCTTTTTTACCAAGAGTTTTTGTCCTACATAAACCTTATTCTCCTTAAGATTATTTAATTCCCTTAAGGTTTCTACCGTAATTTTATATTTTTTAGCTATACTTTCTAAGGTCTCTCCCCTTTTAACTACATGATAAACCTCTTTTTTCTTATTTTTGTCCTCTAAAAGAAGTTTGGTCCCTGGTTTAACTTTTTCACTTTTTAGGTTATTCCAAGCTTTTAGATCTTCTACTTTTAAGCCATATTTTTGGGCAATGGATTTTAGGGTTTCACCTTTTTTGACGACGTGAAATTTAGGCTCTGTGGCTTGTTCTACTTTGGAAGTTTTTTCCTTTTTGATTTTCAAGGTTAACCCTGGTTTTATTTTAGTGCTCTTCAGATTGTTCCATTTCTTTAAGTCGTCAATGGTGACTTGATATTTTTTTGCTATTTTTTCTAAGGTTTCCCCAGGTTTGACGGTATGAATGATTTCGGCTAAGCTTAAGTTAACAAGGAAAAAAAAGAAGCCCAGTAAGAAAATTAGCCGATAAGGGATATTCATCGGTTACCTTCTACCTCTTTTTTTAATTGATAGAGAAATTCTAAAGCTGAAAGAGGAGTCATTTGGTTAGGGTCAATTTTCTTTAGTTTCTCAATAATTCCCTCATAAGAGGGGGTTGAAAAAATGGAAAGTTGCATGGTTCTATATTCTACTCCCTTTTCCCGTTTTTTGATCTCCCAAATTTTTTTAACTTTTTTTTCTTCTAAATGGGCTAAAATTTTTTGAGCCCTTTTTATTACTTCTTCGTCTAGGCCAGCCAATTTTGCTACTTCAATGCCATAGGATTGATTAGCAGGTCCTTCTTTAATGCGGTAGAGAAAGATTATTTCCTTCTCCCATTCTTTAACTTCCACATGATAATTTTTAATGCCTTCATAGGTTTTAATAAGGTCGGTAAGTTCAAAATAATGGGTCGCAAGGAGGGTAAAGACCTTCTTTTGGTAAAGGGTTTCGGCGATAGCCCAGGCAAGAGATAATCCATCGTAGGTGCTCGTTCCTCTGCCAATTTCATCCAAGATTACAAAGCTTTGGGAAGTGGCATTTTTAAGGATGTTGGCACATTCGCTCATTTCTACCATAAAGGTGCTTCTTCCTCGGATTAATTCATCTCCTGCACCAATCCTTGTAAAAATCCGATCAAAGACCGGCATTTTGGCATAGCTTGCGGGCACAAAGCTACCCATTTGAGCCAAGATAATAATTAGGGCATTCTGCCGAAGAAAAGTGGATTTTCCTCCCATGTTTGGTCCGGTGATGATGTGTAATCGTGCTTTATCGTCCATCCTCAAATTATTGGAGACAAAATTTTGCGGGCCAAGGATCCTTTCTAAAACAGGATGTCTTCCTTCTTCCACGATCAGTAAACGCTCTTGGGTTATTTCTGGTTTTGTGTATCCGTATCTATCTGCAACTTCCGCCAAGGCTTGCAAAACATCAAGAATTGCTAAGGCTTTGGCGGTTTTATGGAGAAGAGGAGCTTCCTTAGCTACCCTCTCTCTTAACTCCTGAAAAAGGGCCACCTCCAAGGCTTTGATCTTTTCTTCCGCAGTAACTATTTTAACTTCTAGCTCTTTGAGTTCTTTGGTCGTAAATCTCTCGGCATTGGTTAGGGTTTGTTTTCTTTCAAAGGTAGGTGGTGCTAACTTAGCCTGAGCCTTAGGCAGTTCTAAATAATAACCAAAAACTCGGTTATAGCCAAGTTTAAGGTTAGGCAGGCCTGTTTCTTGCCGAAGTCTTTTCTCTAAGGTCGAAAGATATTCCATAGCATTTTCTTTAAGGCTTCTTAATTCATCAAGTTCCGAAGAAAATCCCTTTTTGATGATGGGCGTCCCCTTATTTAAAGGAGCGGGATCTTCAACCAAGGTTTTTTCTAAAACTTCATAAAGTTCCGTAAATTCTTGCAGTTCTTGATATAGTTCTAAGAGAAGCTGGGGAAGAAAATTCTTCTCCTTAGAAAGGATTTCTTTTATTTGGGGTAGGAGACTTAGGGAGTGGCGAAGAAGGGATAGTTCTTTGGGATTGGCAAGCCTTAATTTACATCTATTGGCAATCCTTTCTAGATCGTAAATTTTTTGCAAGGCTTCACGTAAGGACCTTCGCAGCGCTCTTTGTTCAAAGAAAAATTCTACCGCCCGTTGTCTTTTAACAATTTCCTCAGGAGAACGTAGAGGATATAGGATCCAATCCTTTAAAAGCCTTCCACCCATAGGGCTGACTGTCTCGTCAAGGATCCAATAAAGACTGTACTTTTCCGAGTTATCCCAAAGGTTCCTTAATAGTTCAAGATTTCGCTTGGTAGGTTCATCAAGATAGAGATAATCCTCCGGGTAATACCAAAGGGGATCGCTAAGATTTTCTTTAAGTTCCGGTTGATATAGCTCTAAATAAAATTTGATGGCAGAAACTCCATCTTTAAACTCTCTTTCCGGAAGAAAGCTTATCGTCAGATTAGGAAGGAGGGCTTTTAATCTTTGGACAAGTTCATCTTCTTTTAAGTTTTCCGGTAGGAGAATTTCTTTAGGTTCTTTTTTAATTATTTCGGCTAAGGCTTTCTCAATGGGAAGTTCTGTGTGCAGAAATTCCCCGCAAGAAAGTTCTAAAAAGGCAAGGCTTGCTTTGGGACCAAGCCTTAAGGCGGATAAGTAGACCTTTTCTTTCCCTTTGAGAAAAGCTATTTCGGCGTTTAGCCCAGGAGTATAGGTACGCACCACTTCCCTTTTGACTAATCCCTTGGCCAAGGCTGGATCTTCTACCTGTTCGCAGATAGCAATTTTGAACCCCAATTCTAAAAGTCTTTGAATATAAAAATCCGCCTTTTCCGCAGGGACCCCGCACATGGGGGCAAAAAAATCCTTCCCAGCCTCTCGTTTAGTCAGTACCAAACCAAGGAGTTGAGAAACCCTTTCAGCATCCTCAAAAAACATTTCATAAAAATCCCCCAATCTGAAAAAAAGAATACAATCAGGATATTGGGCTTTAATTTGCAAATACTGTTTAAACATGGGGGTTAATTCTTGTTTAACTGAGCCTCTCATGCTGTATAGAGCTTAGTGTTTTGCAGAAAGTTATAAACTTTTTCAGGCACAAGATATCTTACCGATTTTCCTTGTCGGATCAAATTTCTAATTTGGGTACTAGAAATTTCAAGGGGAAAAACAGGGAAAAAGAAGAACCTTTCCCGTAAAGGTTCTTCCACGAAGGACTTAACCTTTAGGTTAAAAGATTGTTCCGCTTCCTTTACATTTATTTTCCCTCTGGTGCAGACAATTAGGTTGGAAAGTTTAGGTATTTCCTGATAACGATACCAGGTTGCAAATTCAGAAAAGGCATCCCATCCAAGAATAAAATAAAAATCAATTTCGGGATAATTTTTTTTTAGAATTTTGAGAGCATTATAGGTATAAGAAGGGATTAATTCTTTTTCTACATCGCAAGCTATAAAAGAGGGGTGATTTTCCGTAGCAAGCCTAACCATGGTAAGACGCTCGGCAAAGGATGCTACTGGGGGTTCCTTTCGATGAGGGGGAGAATAGGAAGGACAAAACCAAATTTCCTTAAGGTCAAAACCTTCTCTTACTTCCTCAGCAATGCGTAGATGGGCAAGATGAGGAGGGTCAAAGGTCCCTCCCAATATTCCGATCCTACATCCTAATTTGGCCATTACCAAAGGCAATAAACTTGGTAGTGGTTAGTTCTTCAAGCCCCATGGGCCCGTAAGCATGAAGTTTTGTTGTAGAAATCCCTATTTCAGCTCCCAAGCCCAGTTCCCCACCATCATTAAAACGCGTGGAGGCATTAACTAAAACTAAGCTGGCATCCACTTCCTTAAGAAACCGCATGGCTTTAGTGTAATTTTCGGTGACAATGGCTTCTGTGTGATTACTCCCATATTTATTAATATGGGTTATGGCTTCTTCAAGGGAGTTAACAATTTTGATAGCCAAGATAAGGTCTAAATACTCCGCATACCAATCTTCCTCAGTGGCAAGTTTGGCCATGGGCAGGATTTGTAAAGTTTTAGAACAGCCACGAAGTTCAACACCGTATTTTTCATATTCCTTAGCTAATCGGGGCAAGAAAGTTTCTGCGATTTTTTCGTGCACCAAAAGGGTTTCCATGGCATTACAAACCCCTGGTCTTTGGCATTTGGCATTAATGCAGATGTTTAAAGCCTTCTCTAAATCGGCCTCTTCGTCTACATAAACATGGCATACCCCTTTATAGTGTTTAATAACGGGTATTCTTGATTTTTCTACCACAAACCTAATTAATCCTTCCCCTCCCCTTGGAATAACAAGGTCTATAAAATCTTCTAGTTCTAAAAGGTATTCCATGGCTCTCCTATCTGGAGTCGGAATTACTTGGACCGCCTCAGCAGGTAAACCAAAGTCCTGTAAAGTTTTTTGGAAGATCTCCGCTAAAGCCAAATTAGAATTAAGAGCCTCTTTCCCCCCCCGAAGGAGGACCGCATTTCCGCTCTTGAAGCAAAGTCCTGCGGCATCAATTGTCACATTAGGCCTGCTTTCATAAATAATAAGGATCACTCCAAGGGGAATCCTCATCCGTCCAACTAAAAGTCCGTTAGGACGGCGCCACATCTTGGTTATTTCTCCTACAGGATCGGGAAGGCTTGCCACTTCCTCCAGTCCCTGAGCCATGGCTTGGATGACCTTATCGCTTAAGGTTAATCTATCTATGAAGGCCTTAGTCTGACCAGAAAGCAGGGCTTTCTCTACATCTTGTGAATTAATGTTCTTTAACCATTCTTTATTTTCTAAAAGACGCCGGGCTACCTCCTTTAAAACTCTATTTTTTATTTCCGTAGAAAGATTTGCTAATTCATGGGAAACTTCTTTAGCTTTTTTAGCCATCTCTAACATCTTTTCTTTTAAACTTTCCTCCATTTCCTTCCTCCTCTTTTTTTAGGTATTTTTAGGTCTTGTAGAAAATAGATTGAAAAGTTAAAATCAATTTTAATTTAATTTTACCTTCTTTTGCAAATATGGGCAAGCTTGAAGATTTATACCAAAAAAAGGAAAAAAATATTCCTTCCTTACCTTCTCGTGCCTTAAAGATAATTCAAACCTTCCTTACCAAAACGGATAATGATTTTTTGGAGTTATTAGAAACTGAAAAGGAGTTAGAAAGTTTTATCCTTCAAGTCGTCAATTTACCAAGATTTAGGAAGGATGCCCTTCCAGTTACTAATTTTCGGATGGCACTTTTAATCTTGGGTGATAAACATGTAAAAATTTTAGGACTGGGTTATTTGACAAAGCTTCTCTTTCATTCCATAGATTATGGTTTTCAATCCCGGCTATTTTGGGCCAGGGCTTTAACTAATCTTGTTGCTTCAAGTTTTTTCTCGGATTTAATAACTCCCTATCCTGAACATCTTCATTTAGTAAGTCTTTTAATGGATTATGGAATGCTCCTTCTTTTTATGGCTGATCCTGAAGCCTACTTAGAGGTTCTAAAAAAACATGAGTTAGATAAACCACTCTTTGAGGCGGAAGAAGAAATTTTTGGGGTTGATCATGCAGAGATCTGTGCGGAATACTTTGAACAGTTCCCTTTACCAAGAAGGTTTATTTTAAATTTACGTTACCATCATACTGAGCCTCCTACTCCCTTTCCTCTTGAAATTCTAAGAGATCTTCGCCTCCTTCGGATGATTGATTATGGGGTAGGATCCTTTTTTACCTATCGGAGAGAAGAAAGGATGATCCGTTTTAAAGAAATAGCTCAAGAATTTTTAACCGAAACTGAGATTGGGGCCTTTTTTGAAGTCTTTCCTGCGGTGGCGAATAATTATTTAGAAATTTTTGACTACCCGGAATTTAAACTTTTAAGTCAAAGTGAATATGAAAAGGAAAAGGAAGAATTACTTCAAAAGGAAGCAGAACGTTTAGAAAAAGAAAAAGAGATAGACCCTAAAGAACTTTTAAAGAAGTACGAAGAGCTAAAAATTTCTTTTCTTAAGGAAAAAGAAAAGCTTCTTTCAGCTTATTATCAAGCCCTTAATCTTTTAAAACAGGAAAGGATTTACGACGAAGCAACAGGGTTGTTAAGCTTTATATACTTTCAGAACAGGGTGAAAGAAGAACTTTTAAGATCTCGGAGATATGCCTATCCCTTTAGTCTCCTTTTGATTGATTTAGATCTTCCTTCTCATTTTTTAGAAAAATTGGGCTATGACACTTCCTATAATTTCTTTCAAGAATTGGCCAAGGTTTTACAAAAGAATCTTCGCCGCACGGACTTGATTAGTTATGGAGGCAACACTTCTTTTTATATCTTACTTCCTCATACCCCGGCTACAGGAGCTATGGTAGTAGCGAGGAAACTTTTCCGTAAAGTAACAGAATATCTAAAAAAGAATATTGATCAAACCGCTACTATATATATTTCGGTGTTGAATTACAATCCCCGATTAATTAATCCTAAGCAGGATATTTCGGAAATTTTGTTATTTAGTTTACTTAAAAGAGCAATAAGTGAGATTAAAAAAAGTCAAACAACAAAAATTTTCTTGGTTACTGTGGAGCGTGACATTTAAACCTCCGACCTTTTGTGGTTAGAAAGAAGGAAAGGGCTGATAAGCTCCTGGTAAGTCTTGGCCTAGCTGAAAGTCGGGAAAAGGCCCAAGCATTGATTTTGGCAGGTCAAGTCTATTATAGCCTTGATGGCCAGACTTACTTCTTAGTAGAAAAACCAAGCCAAACCTTCCCGCCGATCGTTAATTTCAAGATAAAAGCTCCATTACCCTATGTATCTCGGGGAGGTTTAAAGCTTGAGAAGGCTTTAGAAATGTTTGCTATCAATCCTAAGGGATTGGTTTGCTTAGATGTAGGGGCCTCTACCGGAGGATTTACGGATTGTCTTCTGCAGCATGGTGCCCTTCGGGTCTATGCGGTTGACGTGGGGAAAGGACAACTCCACGCAAGGCTTCGTTCAGACCCAAGGGTAATTCTATATGAAGGGATTAATGCGCGATATTTACATCCCCAGATGTTCCCTGAAAAAATGGACCTTATCACTGTTGATGTTTCTTTTATCTCTTTAAAAAAGGTTTTACCAGCCCTTAAAGATCTTTTGTCAAAAGAAGGGCATCTAATAGCTTTAATAAAACCCCAATTTGAACTTTCACCCCAAGAAGTAAAAAAAGGGGTGGTCAGGGATGCCAAGCTTCATCTAAAGGCAGTAAATACCATCT
Organism: Caldimicrobium sp.; assembly: GCA_037443245.1. GTDB lineage: Bacteria > Desulfobacterota > Thermodesulfobacteria > Thermodesulfobacteriales > Thermodesulfobacteriaceae > WYEG01. The sequence goes on along the minus strand of JBBIOT010000003.1, from coordinate 99,135 downwards.
GGGAATTTGCTGAAGAAATAAATTTTAGACCACTGGGGGTAGCTGAAAGTCCGATTTTGGGTGCTAAAGGCAATAGGGAATTTTTTATTTGTCTGAAACTAAAAGATTGATTATAATGTTTATACAATATGTTTTAGGAGGTTGGTATGGTCATAGTGATCGCCTATGATGGCTCAGAAGATGCCAAAGAGGGGTTAAAACAGCTTACTAAATTTTTAGAAGGTGCTAAGGATAAGGTTTATTTAATCAATGTGGTGGCCAAGCGAGATGATATGGAAAAGGAAGAATTAGAAAATTTGAGGAATAAGGGGAGGAAGATTTTAGAAAGTGGGAAGGGCCTCCTTCCTCAGGAGTATCAAATAGAAACGGTTTTGCTTGAAGATTATTCCGTGGCGGAGGCAATTTTAAAATTTTTAGAAAAAGTTTCGGCTGACCTTCTTATCATGGGGGCAAGGGGTGTAAGACCAGATATTATTAGATTTACTTTGGGGAGCACGGCTTCTAAGGTAGCTGCCTTTGCTCCATGCTCGGTATATATTGTCAGAAAATTAATAAAGGAAGAATGAATTTTCTCAAACTTTTAATCCCCTTTTTTTACACGGTTTCTTGGATAGGTTATCTTTTCTACTTTAAGACCCAAGAAAAGATAGCTCAATCCCTATCCTTTGGGGTATTTTTAACAGGGTTCCTTTTCCACAGCATCTATATAGCTATCCTAATTTATGACTTTATGGAGGGAGCTCCTTTATTTTTTAATCAAAGTTTAATTGCCTTTTCCTATACTTTGAGTTTAGCCTATATAACTAATAATTTGAGTAAAATCAAAGCCTATACCCTTGGGACCTTTTTTTTACCCCTACCTTTGATTTTTTTTCTTCTCAATTTCTTAGGTTTTGCTCGGGAAACTGCTTTTCTTCCTTTTCTCAGATCTCTTTGGTTTCCCATCCATGCTTTAAGTTCTCTTCTTTCTCATTCCTATCTCCTCCTTGGCCTTATTTCTTCTGGAATGTATATCCTCCAGGAACGGACTTTGAAAAAAAAGAAGTTCGGAGTTTTATTTAATAGGCTTCCCTCTCTTGATATTCTTGAAAGAATTAATGAAAGATGCCTTTATCAAGGCTTTTTTTTCCTCTCTCTTGGGATTGTCACTGGAGCTATTTGGAGTGAGATGGCTTTGGGAAGTTACTGGCAATGGTCGCCTAAGGAGATGTTGTCCTTGATCTTATGGTTAATTTATGCGGCCATGATCCATCAAAGGGTCCTTATCGGTTGGCGAGGGAAACGCTTAGCCTATATGTTTGCCCTTGGTAGTATAATCTTTTTTATCTCCTTTTTTGTTGTAAATTTTTATACACAGGGATTTCATACCTATGGAAAGTGATTTTTTGATCCTTTTGATAGGATTAAACCATAAAACAGCTCCCGTAGAAATTAGAGAAAAATTATCCTTAGCTAAGGGTGAGGATCATCCTTTGGGGCTCGTTTCCCAAAGGCTTAGCCCCTTTTATAAAGAAATTTTTTTTCTTTCTACCTGCAATAGGGTTGAATTTTGTGCGGTACTAAGTCCTTTACAAAAGGAAACCTTTATTGAAAGATTGGTCCTTTTTTTGGCTGAGTATTCAGGGCTTAAGATAGAGGAGTTTAAAAAATATTTATACCTTTATCAAGATGAAGAGGCCATTAAGCATCTTTTTACTGTAGCCTGTGGGCTTGATTCCCTGGTCCTAGGGGAACCCCAAATTCTTGGGCAGATGAAGGATGCCTATCGTCATGCCCTTAAGTATCGCACCACAGGATTAGTGTTGAATAAGCTTATGCATCGCTGTTTCTTTACGGCTAAACGTGTCCGAACGGAGACAGGGCTTGGAACGGGCGCAGTTTCGGTAAGCTATGCTGCTGTCCTTCTGGCTAAAAAAATACTTGGCTCTTTAAAGGATAAGACGGTTCTGTTAGTTGGGGCTGGGGAGATGGCTGAGCTTGCCTGTACTCATCTTCTTACGCAGGGAGTTAAAAGTATTTTAATTGCCAATCGTACTTTTAGTAAGGCCGTAGAGCTGGCCGAAAGATTTAAAGGTAAGGCCTATCATCTTTCGGAACTTCAGGAAATTCTTTCTTTTGCTGATATTCTAATTTCTTCTACTGGAGCTGAAGGCTTTGTGCTCACAAAAGAATTAGTGGCCAAGAGTTTAAGAGCTCGAAAATATAGACCTCTTTTTATTATAGATATTGCGGTGCCCCGAGATGTAGACCCAGAGGTAAACTCCTTAGAGAACGTCTATCTTTATAACATAGACGACCTGCAGGAGGTTGTAGCTGAAAATTTACGTCATCGCAAGTCCCAAGCCTTGCGAGCCCAATCCATCGTAGAAGAGGAAGTCCTTAAGATGAAAAGATGGCTTAAGGAGCTTAGTTTTCATCCCACCATCGCTCGCTTAACCCAAAAGATGGACTATATTAGGCGCAAAGAACTGGAAAAGACCTTAAAAAAATGTAAAAATCTAACTCCCGAAGAAATTCAAGCCATAGATATCATGACCCAAGCCATGCTCCAAAAATTCCTCTTCTATCCCATAAAGTTCCTTAAAGGTGGTTATCATGAAGAGGGTAAACTGGCTATAAGTTTGATCCGAGAAATCTTTGCCTTAGATGAACCTTTGCCAGACGAATTTTCTGAATTCTTTGAGCTTAAGGAAGAAAAAGAGGAAAAAGATAAAGAAGAAAAAGAATTATGGTCAAGGATTAAAATCCATTAAAATTCAACTTAGGAACAATTGAGTTTAAAAGGGAAGATCCTCTTCATCAAAGTTTTGTAGATCCTCAATAGCCTCATCTAAAAAGTTTTCCTTTTCAGGCTTTGGTTTTTCATTAAAGGGGCCACCTTTAGGGCCTGCATCTTTTCTGTCTAAAATTTTAAGCCTTGAGGCTACAATTTCAGTGATGTATCTTTCTTTACCTTCCCGATCTTCGAATTTTCGAGTCCTTAGCCGACCTTCTAAGTAGATTTGCGTGCCCACTTTTAAATATTCTCCGCAGATCTCAGCCAGCCTTCCAAAGGCTACTACCCGATGCCATTCCGTAAGGGTCTCTTTATTCCCTCCTCGGATGATAACCTCATTAGTGGCCACGCGCATAGAGGCAACGGGTTTACCTTCTAACGTATAACGAATCTCAGGATCTGCTCCAAGCCGACCCACAAGGATGACCTTATTTACACTCATATTGTAAAAAAAATTAGCATTTAACTTTTTTCTGTCAAGGAGGTCTTGTATTGCCAATCTATGTTTGTGATTTATCATTAATATAAAAGAGATACATAGGAGTTCGCCATGCCCAAAAAAATTTTCCTTTTATTTTTATTTTTATTTATTTTGGTAAAGCCCCTTTGGGCTGAAGTCAAAAAAGTCCTTATCATTCCTTTTGAGATATACGCTCAGCAGGATCTATCCTACATGAAAGTTTCTATTCCTAAGATGATTGCCAGTCGGCTATTTTCTCCGGATAAAATTGAAGTGATAGACCTTGATAAGGTGCTTGAAGAAATCAAGAATTCTTCTCGCCTAACCCAGGAGGCGGCTATCCAATTGGGAAAACACTTCCAAGCAGATTATGTGATCTTTGGAAGTATTACCCAACTTGGGGAGACGGTGAGCATTGATGCTCAAATAGTAGATCTTTCTTCCAACAAAAAACCAGCTCAATTTTATCAAGAAATAAAAGGTCTTTCGGAGGTCATCCCCCAGATCACTCGTTTTGCCAGAAAGACCAAGCTTTACATTGAAGGGAAGGAAGAGGATTTTTATCGGGAAGATTTAGCTTTAGCGTATGGAGGTCAACCCTACGTAGCTGGGAGGGTGCACCCAGAGAGAGGTTTTTACGGATACCCCGTTTATCCTTATCCTGTGTCTCCACGTTCCGAGGAGCCAAAGGTAACCAGAGCTAAACCTCGGTTTGGAGAAGATCCTACTTATGAAGGTTTGACAAAAAATTTGGTGATCGATCTTTCTGGTCCCAAACCGGTCATAGGTTTTGCTAAGGAAGAAAATGATAACGCTACCGCAAAGAAGGATAACCAAACTTCCTCTCTTTATTATTCTTATTATCCACCGCAACCTTATTATCCCTATTCACCTCCTCCCAATTATTACTATTATCAACAAGAAGAATCTATAGCCGAAAAGATCTGGAAGAAAATTTGGCCTTTTGGAGAAAAGGAAGTTCGGCCAGCCCCAGCTCCTATCCCTATGCCGGTTCCTACACCTATTCCTGCGGCCCAAAGCCCTTCAAACAAACCCCCATCCCCTCAACCATCTTATCCTAATCAAGTAGTTTCTCCTGTGACCCCCCAGACTTCTCCACCTTCTAGCCCTAAGTCATTACCTCCTCCACAAACTCCACCCCCTGCTGAAGGGGTAAAACCTCAGCCTTCTTCTAACAATCCCTGGAGTTGGAATTAGGGGCTTAAACTGGGATTAAAGACTTAACAGGTAAGATGAAAGGCACCAGCCAAACTTGGTACTTTTCCGAATAATTGGTTAAAGATTTTTACTGCTTCGGAAGTTAAGGAGGCTTTGACTTCTATTCCTAAGTTTTCAGCCTTCTCTATTACTTTAGGATGGATTTTCATGATTCCGCTTGCCCCTGTTCCGATAACTAAGACTTTGGGATTCTTTCCCCAGAGGAGGTTTAAATCTTCAACCTGTAAAAGATGCCCTTCCTTACGCCACCAATTGGGAAAGATGGTTAGTTCTTGACCTTGCACATAAATTATAAGATCGCGATTATAGGTTTGACCAGAAATGATTATCTCCCCAAACCGATATCCTTCAATCATGGCCGGACTTTAAGCTGCAAGCCCTAAGGCTTGTTCTTCCTTTTTCAGGGCTTCAGCCCTATAATGGGCAATGAGGGCATCAATAAATTCATCCAACTCTCCATCTAAAACCACGGGAAGATTATAGATGGTTAGGCCTACGCGGTGATCGGTCACCCTGTTTTGGGGAAAGTTATAGGTTCTGATTTTTTCACTCCTTTCACCGGTTCCTACCTGGGATCTTCTTTCTTTTTGGATCTTTTCTTGTTGTTCCCTTTGGGCGAGTTCATAGAGTTTAGCTCTTAGTATTCGCAGAGCAGTTGCTTTGTTCTGATGTTGACTTCTTTCGTTTTGACAAGTAACCACAATTCCGGTAGGAATATGGGTTATACGGACAGCGCTTTCCGTTCGGTTTACATGTTGTCCACCGTGTCCGCTTGCCCTCATGGTTTCAATTTTTAGATCATCAGGATTGATCTCTACTTCAACTTCATCTACCTCGGGTAGGACAGCCACGGTTGCCGTGGAGGTATGAATACGCCCCCCCGATTCGGTTATAGGAACCCGCTGAACCCGATGGACACCACTCTCAAACTTAAGACGACTGTAGGCCCCTTTTCCCTCAATACGTAAGACTACCTCTTTAATCCCCCCTAAGCCAGTTTCATTGAGGTCTAAAACTTCTACCTTCCAGCCCTTGCGTTCTGCATAACGTTGGTACATCCTCATCAACTCTGCTGCAAATAAGGCCGCCTCTTCTCCACCAGCACCAGCTCTTATCTCCAGAATAACATTCTTTTCATCATTAGGATCCTTAGGAAGAAGGAGTAGGGGTAATTCCTTTTCTAAACTTTCAATTTTTTCTTCCAGGTTTTTAATCTCCTCTCTTATTAATTGCCGAAGCTCGGGATCTTCTTCGGTTTCTAAAAGTTCTTTATTTTCTTCCAGTTCTTTGATAGCGATTTTATAGTCTCGGAAAACCTTAACAATGTCCTCAAGTTCTGAGAGTTCTTTGGTAAGCTTGGCATAAAGTTGAGGTTCAGCAATTGTCTCTGGTAGAGACAATCTTGCCGTGAGATCCTCATATCTCTTTTCTATACCTTTAAGCTTTTCTAAATAAAGATTAGCTAACCCCATGGTTTAAGATTTAGGAAGAAGCTTCCTCTTTGTTTTGATAAATGTGAGCATATTTTTTCATAAATTTCTCAATTTTACCTTCCGTATCTACAAATCTTGTTTCCCCAGTGAAAAAGGGATGGCAGTTTGCACAAACTTCAACTTTGATCTCCTTTTTGGTAGATCCAACCTTATACTCAGCGCCACAGGCACACCTAATAACTGCCTCTTCATAATAATTAGGATGAATATCTTTTTTCATAACCCCTCCTTGTTATTTTTGCGTATTTTATAATTTTAATTCATAAGGGAGATTTCTCAAGGGTTAGGGTCTAATTCCTTAGTGAACCTAATCCATTTGCCCCATTTTCCGTCTTTATGGAAGCTCAACTTTTCATAAAATTTTTGGGCGGGAAGATTTTTTTCTCCAACCCAGAGCTCGGTTAACTTTCTTTTCCGAGCCTTACCATAATTGAGGGCTTTAGTGAGAAGGAGAGTTCCAATGCCCTGGCCTTGAGCTTCAGGAACCACAAAAATTTCATGAATTTCTAAGACCTTATGGCCCCAGAAATCTATCCAATTGGCATCGCTTGCTACGAAACCAAGGACTTTCCCCCCTTCCTCAGCCACAAAAAACCCCTTAGGATCCCTTTTTAAAAGCCATTTAAAGTAATTTTTTACCTCCCTGGGATGTATATAATGATAATCCGGAAGGTTAGCATAGGTTTGCAAATAAGCCTTAATAAAGACTGAAAGATCCTCTTTTTTAACCCTTCTTATGCGCATGGTTTCTCCTTTGGAGAGAGCTTAAATTTTATTGATTTATTCTTTCTTCCCTACCTAATACTGGTTTGTTTTTTGTTGGATTAAGATTTTTTTTTCATTAGCCATAAAAACTTTCTCCATAAGGAATAACCCCCCATTTCTTTAAGAATACAAAGGGTATAAACCAAACTGGAAAATAGATGAATTTTCTATTCCTCTCAAGTTGAGATGTATATAGAACAAAGGCTTCTTCTTTTTTTAAAGATTTTTACCATTATTCACCTGGTTTACTTAATTTGGAATAAAGACCTGCTAAATTTTGTCAGAGAAAATTTTTTATTAAAAATGCGGGAGGAGGGACTTGAACCCTCACGGGGTAATCCCCACCGGATCCTAAGTCCGGAGCGTCTACCATTCCGCCACTCCCGCTTTTTCCCGCGCTTACACTAAAAATTATAAAACCAGCCCCTATTTTAGCAAGCCTTCTTTCCCTTAAGCAGTGGTTCTATTATGTTGTTTTATTGATAATAAAATTATAATAATATTCTAAAAAAATGTTAGGAGAAAAAATGATTGATCAAAGAAGGTTAAAAGTACTTAAAGAAAAAGAAATACCTTCTTCAGCTGTTGCTTATTGGATGAGCCGTGATCAGAGAGTCAATGACAACTGGGCTCTAATTTATGCTCAGGAAATGGCCCTTAAGCTTAAGGTTCCCCTTTTTGTGGTTTTTTGTCTGGTACCGGATTTTCTTGGGGCTACCTTTAGACAATATAGTTTTATGCTCCGAGGGCTTGAAGAGGTCTATCAGAATCTACTAAACTTGAATATTCCTTTTATTTTATTGATAGGAAAACCTGAAGAGGAAATTCCACTTTTTATTAAGGAGAAAAAGATTGCTCTTTTGGTTACCGATTTTGATCCTTTGAGGATAAAAAGAGAATGGAAAAGAAAGGTGCTCGAAAGGCTTAATATTGCGGTACACGAAGTTGATGCTCACAATATCGTTCCCTGTTGGTATACCTCAGAGCGAATGGAAATTGCTGCCTATACCTTTAGACCTAAAATAAAAAGACTGCTTCCCGAATTTCTGTCTGATTTTCCAAGAATAAAGAGGCATCATTTTGGAGATAAAATCTTAAAGCATTCAATATCTCCCCTTGAGGCCCTGAGTATGATTAAATTTGATGAAAGGGTAGGTGAAGTGAAGTGGCTTAAACCCGGTGAGGAGGAAGCAAAGAAGGTTTTAAGATCCTTTATAGAAAAAAAACTTCCATTCTATCATCAAAAAAGAAACGATCCGGTTTTTGAAGGTCAATCAAATCTTTCCCCTTATTTACATTTTGGTCAGATAAGTGCTCAGAGGATTGCCCTAGAGGTAATTAATTCTCATGCTCCTCAGGTAGCCAAAGAGGCATTTTTAGAAGAGCTAATCATTAGGCGCGAGCTTGCAGATAATTTTTGTTTCTATAATCAAAACTATGATTCCTTCGAGGGATTTCCTGACTGGGCAAAAGAGACCTTAAACAAACACCGCCAAGACAAGCGAGAATTCATCTACTGTCTAGAAGATTTTGAATTGGCACGAACTCACGACCCCCTTTGGAATGCAAGCCAAATAGAGCTGCTGAAACGAGGAAAAATTCATGGATACCTAAGGATGTACTGGGCAAAGAAAATACTTGAATGGACACCTTCTCCCGAAGAAGCCCTTCAGATCGCAATCTATCTTAACGATCGCTATTCCCTTGACGGACGGGACCCTAATGGGTACACAGGGATTGCTTGGTCAATAGGAGGTGTGCACGATCATCCATTTCCTGAAAGAAAAATTTTTGGAAAGATTAGGTACATGAGCTACCAAGGTTGTCAAAGAAAGTTTGATGTGGAAAGTTACATAAAAAAAATAAGGTTTATGGATTAAGTTTTCAACAATGACTATCTATACTTTGATAAGTGCTAAAACTATTTCTTTATTTTTAAACAGTTCCATTTGGGCAATTCTTTCAGAAGTCCTTTTTATGTTTCCTTAGAAAGTTTTCTAATACGGTGGTAAAAAGTAAAAAGGTTGGATCGTTTGCCGTATATTATGCCTTATACTTCAGGTAATGCCATATACTTTAGATACTTCCCAATGCGAAAGTTGTTTAGCGTGTAATTTGAAAAACGCAGCTAAAATAAGACCCTTAATATAGGCTCTGGAAGATCTCAAGCTTTTATAGATTTTTTCCTTTATGAAGGATCTTTACTAAGTGATTATTTTATTTTGCCCTATATCCAACAAAAGAAGTTTAGAATTGCTTAAGATCCCTTAAAATACATTCAAAAAAACGCTTAAATACAAAAATTAAAAGAGTAAGAAAGGATCTTGCTTTATTGAAAGATAAATCTAATAAAAAGTCTTTTAAAGTGCTGGAAAAGTTTTAGGTTTAATAAATTAAAAGGTTGAATTGATCTTCCGAAAAAAAACGGTTTTAGAGTTACATGATAGGGAAATTTTAGTTAAATATTAAATATGATTGTTGAGTATCTTAAGGTGGTACTTAGTCCGTACAAAGAAAGACCAAAAGCTATGATAGCATTATCATGAGGCCATACGGAACCATTATGATAAGAAAGGGGGTAATATCTTTTTTCAAGAGAAGAGAGTGTTCTTATTCCCCATTCTAAAAAAAATGTTTTTCAAAAAATAAAGAAGCAAGGATGCGAGCTTTAGATAAAGATACTGTTTTAGCGAATAATAGATGTCCTGCGTTACTTGACCTTACTCTACAAGGTTTTTATCTCCATCAAGCGCAAATACAAAACATTTTATTTCATCATCCCAAAATTTCTTTTCAATTAATTCTTTTAACTTTTCAGCATGTTTTCCTCATTTTAAGGTTAATTTTTTTCTCCTAAAATTCTTGCAAGTTTATATGCTTCTCTTTTTGCTTTATACACATATCCCTGAACTTTCACAAGTGCAATAGGGGGTTAGCTAATTCACCATGTTCATAAAAACACTATCTTCCGAATCTTTCCATCCTTTAATAGTTAAACCCTTTTCAGAAGGAAAATATTCCACAAATCCATCTTTATATATATCTCCATATTTATCTATTCAACTTATTGCCATTTGAATGTTTTTTCAGGTACTGTAAATAAACTCTATATCTCCAATTCTTTCAAAATACTTACTTGCTAAAACTACAAAAAGAGGAGTAGTATCTACACTCCCGTAATATAAAGCATAGGGGATTTCTTTAGTAGCTGCCATTTCACCTTTTTTTATTTCATGAATAATTTTTCCTGGTTGGGCATCTTGTTCGGTGTTTATTCTTTTTGCTTGATGATGAGCTAAAAAGGATAAAGTCCCTTTTGCTAAAGATGGATTTATCCACAAGGATTTTAAGGCAGTAATTATCCCATCTCCCAAAAAAAGAATTAAACCAAGGTACCCCTGCATAAGGATAAGGCCCATACTTAGTTGAGGTTGTGAGCATTATAATGTCTGCAAAAGACCTTTGAACCCGTTGATTAAATTGTTCATTAGAAGTATAAATTTTACAGCTTTTGTATTCCAAATCTTTGAATCGTTTGATTATGTAATAAAGAGCTTTACGATAAGGAAATATCTTATAATTTTCGTTTTCTATCACGCATCTAATACATAAATTAAAAACAGAACTTTCTTTTAATTCTAATTTAAATGTATACACAATTTTGTTGTAAAGTATTTGTTGGGGAAGAGGATCAAAAAATTTCAGTTGTTCTTAGTAAATTATCAAGTTCTTTATATATAAATTTGATACTATTTCTGTCTATCTTAAGTGGAAAAATCTTACCTTTTTGTTTTCTTTTTAGCCCTCTAACTTCGAATATATCAGCAAAATCATTATTAAAGTAAAAACTGATCTCTAATTCTATGGGGTAAAAAAATAGTTTTTTACCTAAATCTCTTCATAACAACAGTTTTGATAGAGGAATTTGTTTTGCAAGATATGAACTTTTCCTTCCGGGACTATGATTTTTCCATTTTTTATTATATTCGGATTTGTCAAGTCAACAGTAAAAAGTGAATTATCTTCTTCAATAGTTGAACTTAAAAGAATAGAGAATTAATCAAAAATATAAAGTTTGTGGCAAGAAAGAAACCGTGTTCCTTGATAATAAATACCCTCTTCGAAATTTTTTTCAATATCAATGTTACCGAATTTTTTTCAATATCAATGTTGCTGTATGCGTCAATATACCAAACTTTCTTCATGTTTAAGAGTATGAGTTTCCACAAAAATATTTTTCTTCATCATTTTAACACAAGAAATCTTTTATATTGCTTTTTTGAAAATTTCCTTGGAGGCCATAGAATGGTAAACCAAAACATATTCTTCTGCCATTTTTCGTGCAGTAAATTTTTCTTCAAAGGTCTTTCTACAATCTTTTCTTTTTAAATTTATAACTTTTTCTAAAGCTTTTACTGCTTCATCTATGCTATCAACTATAAATCCTGTTTTTCCGTCTTCTATAATTTCTGAAACTGATCCACATCTCCATGCTACTACAGGAGTTCCGCAAGCTAAAGCTTCAATCATAACTAAATTAAAAGGCTCGGGCCAGTCTATGGGGAATACTAAAGCGTAAGCATTACCTAAGAATTCATTTTTTTCCTTTTTTCCTATTTCTCCCCTTTCAAAAAATAAGGGAAAGAAAGGTTAGTCATTTACAAAGAGGATTTGAGGTATAAAGAGAAAGAAAGAAAAACAGGACAGTTAGTAATTTTTGTGGTGGATGGATCTGGTTTTATGGAAGTTCAACATTTGAGCTTGCTTTCAAAAAATTAAAAAAAATTCCCACAGGAGGGAGAACTCCTCTATCCTCGGGAGTTTTAGAAGCCTATAAGCTTTCTAAAAAATATCATCTTAAATTTTCAGAAGATAAAATTCTTTTAATGTTAATAATCGATGGTATGCCCAACTCTTCTATAAGCCCATCAAGGGGTCATTTAGAAGAAGTTAAAAACATATGTGATGAAATAAGAAATTTATCTTATGTTGATACTGTGGTAGTTGATACCGAAATTAAGAGCGATTTTTTAAGGATGGACCTGGCAAAGGAAATTGCCAAATGAATGTCAGCCTTTTATTTTCCATTGGAAGAGATTAAATCAGAAAGCCTCTTAACCCTTGTAAACTATTCAAAAGGTTTTTTAAGTAAACTTTAATCAATTCTCTTTTTAATTAGCTACAGGGTTTGAAAAAAAGGATTATAAAGTGAAACCATACAATTGTGTTTGCGCTCATGGTTTTTCTTAACCATTGCAGAAGAGTAGCACGCCTATCTATTCTTAAAAAGTCTTTAAGTGTGGAAATAAATTATTTCTTCATGAAGGATATAGAAGAGATTGTGCTTGCTAAGGTTATTGAGAAGGTTCAAAACTTGAATTAAGTTAGGCCTGTCTTTACTCTAATAATTAATTTTAAAAATAGGGGGTAGAAATTGAACTTTCATAAAAAAGATCTAAGAGAAGTAGTTGAGAGCTTAAAAACCAATCTTAATGGGTTGTCATCTGAGGAGGCTAGGAGAAGGCTTTTAGAATATGGTCTTAATGAATTAATAGAAAAAAAGAAGAAAACCCCTTTGGTGATGTTCCTTGAGCAGTTTAAGGATTTCATGATCCTTGTGCTAATCGTGGCTGCCATTATCTCGGGGATGATAGGAGAAGTTTTGGACACCATAGCCATAATGGTAATAGTTGTTTTGAATGGAATAGTTGGGTTTGTCCAAGAGTACCGTGCGGAAAAGGCCATTTCAGCCCTAAAAAGGATGACGGCGCCGATGGCTACGGTAATTAGAGATGGCAAGCCCATGAAAATTTTGGCAACCGAACTTGTGCCAGGGGATATAGTTATTTTAGAGGCTGGTAACGTCGTGCCAGCTGATCTGAGATTAATTGAGGCTCAACAGTTAAAGATAGATGAAGCTTCCCTTACGGGAGAATCCATCCCTGTGGAAAAGCATACGGACCCACTTCCAGAGGAACATCTTCCCCTTGGAGATAGGAAAAATATGGCCTATAAGGGTACTTTTGTTACCTATGGAAGAGGAAAAGGTGTGGTGGTGAGTACAGGGATGAATACCGAGATAGGAAGGATTGCCACCCTGCTTCAGGAGGAAGAGGAGGTAAAGACCCCGCTTCAGAAAAGACTTTCTGCCTTTGGGCAAAAACTTGCCATGGCGGTTCTGGTAATTTGTGCGGTAATCTTTGCTTTGGGGATATTAAGAGGTGAAAAGCCTTTACTCATGTTTCTTACCGCTATTTCCCTTGCGGTCGCGGCAATACCTGAGGCCCTTCCCGTGGTGGTAACCATATCCCTTGCCCTTGGCGCAAAAAAGATGGTCAAGCAGAATGTCTTGATCCGCAAGCTTCCCGCTGTTGAGACCTTAGGCTCCGTAACCTATATATGTTCTGATAAGACAGGAACCCTTACCCAGAATAGGATGACCATAGAAGAAGTATGGGTGGATGGAAAGTTAATAGGAAGGGCTAAACTTTTGGAGGAGAGTTCTGGGAAAAAGTTTTCTCCCGAGGCTATGCTTACTCTTACCTATCTAATGACTGCCCTTGCCTTAAGTAATGATGCCGAAATAGGGACAGGAGGGGAAGTAATTGGAGATCCCACGGAAATTGCCCTGTTTAATATGGCAAGAGAAATGGGCTTTGAGAAGGAAAGGCTTGAGAAGATCTTCCAAAGGATTGCGGAAATACCTTTTGATTCTATCCGGAAATGCATGACCACCTTTCATAGAGTTGAGGGAAAGATTTTGGGTGTGGTGGATTTACAGGCCAACTTTATCTCCTTTACTAAAGGGGCGATTGAGACCTTGCTTGAAAGAGCGGATACCCTTATGACCCATGAGGGTTTGAAGGTCATAGATAGAAAGGAGGTTCTCAGGATAAGTGAGAAAATGGCTGAGGAGGGTTTGAGGGTGTTGGGGATTGCTATGAGAAAATGGGATTTTTTGCCTGAGCATATATCTTCAGATAACGTGGAGACTGGTTTAACAATTCTTGGGGTTGTTGGCATGATGGACCCACCAAGGGAAGAAGTAAAAGAGGCGGTAGCTCTTTGTAAGAGCGCCGGGATTAAACCAGTGATGATTACGGGGGACCATCCTTTGACTGCTAAGGCCATAGCCAAAAGGATAGGAATTCTTGAGAATGATGAAGGGGCAATCCTTACCGGAAAGGAACTTGACCTGCTATCCCTAAAGGAGTTTGAAGAGAAAGTTGAAAAGATAAGGGTTTATGCAAGGGTGGCGCCCGAGCAAAAACTAAAGATTGTAAAAGCCCTCCAAGATCAGGGGGAGTTTGTAGCGATGACCGGAGATGGGGTAAACGATGCCCCCGCACTAAAAAGGGCCGATATAGGCATTGCCATGGGAATTACGGGAACTGACGTTGCTAAAGAGGCTTCCCACATGATCTTGCTGGATGACAATTTCGCGTCCATCGTGAAAGCTATAAAAGAAGGAAGAAGAATTTATGATAATATCCGCAAGTTTATCAAATATACCATGACCAGCAATTCCGGAGAGATCTGGACGATTTTTCTTGCCCCCTTTTTTGGGCTACCTATCCCCCTTATGCCTATTCATATCCTCTGGATAAATCTTGTTACTGATGGGCTTCCAGGGCTTGCCTTAGCGAGTGAACCCCCGGAAAAGGATGTTATGCAAAGACCACCCAGGCATCCCCAGGAAAGCATTTTCGCCCATGGATTAGGGGTTCATATTATTTGGGTAGGTCTTCTTATGGGTTTTGTGTCAATATTTACTCAGGCCTCGGCTATCAAGACCGGGCATGCCAACTGGCAGACTATGGTCTTTACAGTTCTCTGCCTAAGCCAAATAGGGCATGTGCTGGCCATAAGGTCAGAAAGAGAATCCCTCTTTAGCCAGGGTTTATTTTCCAATAAGCCCCTTTTTGGGGCCTTTGTTTTGACCTTTGCTATGCAAATGGCAACCATTTACGTGCCATTCTTAAATCCCCTCTTCAAAACCGCACCCCTAACCCTGGAGGAACTGTTGCTCTGTCTTTTCCTCTCCTCCATCGTATTTTTTGCTGTGGAAATAGAAAAATTTATAAAAAGAAATAAACTATTCAAAATCCAAAATGGATAGGCCTTATAGATATTGCACAAGGGTTAATAAAAACTTAAAGAGCCAAAAGAAAGTTAAGGAAAGGGTTTAAGCTTATGGCTGAAGTATCCTTACTTGTGACCGATCTTACTAAGCTAAAGCTTTTAGAAGTTTAGAAGAGGAAAGGTAAGAGCCTTTCCGATGGAAAATGAGATTTTTCTAATAGGGAAGAAAATTATTATGAATGTATTTTCTGACTTAGATAGGCTTAAGGTTCTTAAGAAGAGAGGGATCTTAAAGTGATGGTAAAGTGGTTGACGGAAGAGGCCTTTAAGGGTCATCTTAGAAAAGGAGACCTTCCTTATGAGGATTAAGGCCTTTGTTTTGGCTGGTGGTTTTGGGGAAAGATTAAGGCCCTTAAGCTTAAAAATCCCAAAGCCCCTTTTACCTATCTGTGGTGTTCCTGTGATAGAAAGGGTACTTCAGAAGATAGAGGATGAGTTATCCCCTGAAGGGATAGGGATAAATCTTCATTACCGAGCAGAAGATATTAAGAAAAGACTTGCAAAACATCCCCTTACCTCCAAGATTTCTTTCTTTTTTGAAGATCCTATTCTTGGCACAGGTGGAGCCCTTAAAAACGCAGAGGAATTCTTAAAAGAAAGTATCTTTCTTGTTCATAATTCAGACATTATTTGTGATTTGGACTTAAAAAGATTTCTGGAGTTTCATCTCTCAAAGGGCTACCTTGCTACCTTAGCCATACATGATTACTCAGAGTTTAATAATTTGATAGTAGACGGGGATAGATTAATCGGTTTAAAAAGAGGCTCTCCTTCAGGAGGAAAAAAAGCCTTTACCGGTATTGCGGTGTATGAACCAGAATTCTTAAGGTTTATTCCTCCTGGATATTTTTCCATTGTGGATGCCTGGATAAAGGCCATAGATGAGGGTTATCCTATCGGAGTATACGATATCACCGGCTCCTTCTGGGCTGATATAGGGACACCCGAGTCTTATGCTAGAACTGTTTTTTCATTTTTAAGAAGGGATGGGGAAAATGTATATGTCCATCCTTCTATGTCTACAGATGACTTAGAAATCAAAGGATTTGCATCCATTGAGGCTAAGGTTAGGGTAAGAAAAGGGAGCACTTTGCGTAATGCCATAATCCTCGGAGGAAATATTGAGGGAAACATTGAAAATATGATCCTCTGTGAAGAGGTGTGCATTCCCTTAAATGAAGGAAGATTATTTGAGGTTTCGGGAGAGGGTATTCTCATCGGGACTGGTGGCTCGGACCGGGCTTATTATAGAGTCGGAAAAGGTCTGGTATTGATGAAGTGCAAGGCAGATGATCCAGATTTTTTAAGACATATAGAGTATACAAGTTTTTTATTATCACAGGGTGTAAAGGTGGCAAGATTAATAGAATATAATGAGGAAACAAAGTGCGCCATTTTTGAAGACCTGGGGGATATTACCCTTTATAGTTATCTTAAGGGGAAGAAAGACCTTAATCTTATAGAAAGTATTTATAATAAGGTCATAGACCTTTTAGTGAAGATCCATGGCATTGAGTTGGGTAGCCTCAAGCCTCTAAATTTAAGAATATTTGATTATGAACATTTTCGCTGGGAAAGTAGATACTTTGTGGAGAGGTTTTTGAAGCCTTTTTTGGGTGTTGAACCATGGCCAGAATTAGAAGAGTTTTTTGAAACCCTTGCTAAGGCTGCAAACATCTATGCTAAGACTTTAATTCACCGCGATTTCCAATCACAGAACATTATGATTAGAGACGGAACACCTTATGTGATAGATTTTCAGGGGATGAGACTTGGACCTCCCGGATACGATGTGGTATCCCTTTTGTGGGATCCCTATTTTAGACTGGAAGATTCCCTGCGAGATAGGCTTCTTGTTTACTATGTAGAGAAGGCAAAGAGAATGATTTCTTATTTTGAGAAGATGGATTTTTTTAACTCTCTTCCTGTGATGAGGCTTCAGCGTCATCTTCAGACTCTTGGTGCTTATGGCTATCTCTCCGTTGTAAAGGGCAAAAAATATTTTTCCAAGCATATTCCTGAGGCCTTAAGGCTTTTAAAAGAGGATATTCTCCTTGTGAACGAGTTGAACCTTTTTAAAGAGTTTAATTCCTCCCTAAAGAGGCTCCTCAAGAATTTATCTGAGAAACCCTTATTTTTGCCTTGGAAAGGGTAGCGGTATTAGAGGATGGATTATAGCAAAACCATAAGAACAGATAAGGTTATCCTTATCCTCTCTAATTAAGGCAAAAGCATTTCTAATAGGTCTAACCATAGGAACAAACTAATACAATTATTTTTAAATAATCCACTGAGTTCTACGTTGTACCTCATATGATATGTTGATCCGCCGATTGGCCACTATCATTAATTTTTCCTTTTCTATAGCTTTTATACTCATGTCTGGGGCTTCAACGGTATTCAAGACTTTATCGTAATATCTAGCCACTTCGTTCATGGTTTTTTACAATATGTTATCATCTTTCTTCGGTATTTAGATTCCACGATGTTTATTCATATTCCCACAATCCTTATTTTGCCGAAAACAAGTTTTAGGAGCAAAGTATCTCTTATTTTTTCAAAAGTATAATTTGTTTTTGATTGAGAATAATTTTTTAAAAAAGATGTCTCAACGAGGGGTAGAATTTTGTCAAAATTGGCTGAAACGGGCTGGAATTTTTTAGATTAATAAGGCTAAAATATAGGACTAAGGGGTTATCGTCGGTGCTTATAATTGGGAGGGAAGTTTACTCAGAAAAACATCATCTAATTTTGATGGAGAGTTTTAAGGGATGGTTGGGAAGGCTCATAAATGGTTTATCGGCAGAAACCTCAAGGATGGCTTTTGCCAAGCCACGCTAAAATAAAAGTTGATAGAAGCAGGGTCAAGCAAAGGCCAGCAACCAGGCTAAGTAGATTTTTACCGTATTGCGTGGCTTGACAACTTCAAGAAAGTCCTTTTTGTGTTAATTTTTAAAAATACCAGCTTAGACGGTGATGGACGGAAAGAAGAGGCTTGAAGATCCTTTCCAGGATAAGTATCAGCCAAAAAGGTCATAGGGGGAAATAGGATAAAAATACCAATAGTTTCTGCGGGAGGTGAGAGATGATAAAAATTATGTTTCTATGTACAGGCAATTCCTGTCGTTCCCAGATGGCAGAAGGTTTTGCCAGAGAGCTTGGCAAAGAAATCCTTGAGCCCTTCAGTGCAGGAACAATGCCCGCAGGATTTGTTCATCCAAATGCGGTCAAGGTAATGAAAGAGGAGGGAATTGACATCTCAAAACAAAGTTCTAAGGATATTGACCCTAACCTATTAAACGAGATGGACATGGTGATAACCCTCTGTGGGTCTGCCGAGGCCACATGCCCCATGACCCCACCCCACATCAAGCGTCTTCATTGGCCGATTAATGACCCTACCAAAGCATCTGGTACCGAAGAAGAGGTGCTCAAAGCCTTCAGAAAGGCAAGGGATGAGATAAAGGCTCGAATGCTTAAACTAATTGAGGAGGTTAAAAATGCTAAGGAGATTTCTTGAGAAGCTTCACAACTTCAGGCTATTGCCGGTGTATGTAATCATTAGTATGGTTATCGGTATTGCTATTGGCAAGTGGTATGGAATATCTAATTTCAAACTTACTCCCCCTATTGATGCTATTAAATCTATATTTAAAGGGGTCTATGAGTTTAGCTTACCAAATACCCTGGCCCTCGGTGTGGTTTTTGGTCTTTTTATGATGATATATCCAGCAATGGCAAATATCAAATTTGAAGATTTGGGGAAGGCTATTAGATCTCTCAAGCAAATCTTGATTGTAGTTTTTTTTAACTATGCGGTGGCGCCGTTTTTAATGCTCCTTTTGGCCAAGGTTTTTTTGAGCAACGAGCTTGATCTTTATGTCGGCCTTGTGCTTTACGGTCTTGCTCCCTGTATCGCAATGGTAATAGTATTTACCTATCTTTCTGGAGGTAACGGGCCTCTGGCGATAATCCTTGTTGCTTTAAATTCTATTATCCAGATGATACTCATTCCTGTTTACGCAAAGCTTCTTCTGGGAGAGATCAATTTCGATGTATGGGTAGTTGGCGAGAGCGTGCTTTTATACCTTGGGGTTCCCCTTCTTGCAGGAATGCTTACTAGATTTTTAGGTGTGAAGCGATATGGTGAGAGGTGGTTTCAAAAGCTTAAGTTTTATCTTGACACCATGTCTATCATAGGCCTGCTCTTTACCCTTGTAGTGATGTTTGCCCTGAAGGGTGATTTAATACTTGAAAAGCCCTTCTTCATTGTGCAGATGGCAACCCCGATGACACTCTTTTTCTGGAGCATGTTTATAGTGGTATATCTTGTTAGCTGGAAATTAGGGTTAAATTATAGAGATGCCGTTGCCGTTGCCTTTAACTCAACAGGAAGAGACTTTGAGATTGCCATAGCAATTGCAATCACAGCCTTTAATCCCACAGTGGCACTGGCAACTGTCATAGGGCCATTGATAGAAGTTCCGGTGATGCTTGTGCTTGTCTGGTTTGCAAAGACAACAGAGTATAAACTCTTTAAGGGGAGGCAATAGCCATGTATAAGAAGCTACTTTATCCAATTAAGTTTGAGGAATTCTCCCTTGATGTGCTTTCGTGTATTCTCAATTTTAAAAAGGCAGGCACGGAGGAGATAATTCTACTTCATGTCATAGATGTTGCAAAACTTCCCATGGATAAATACCATGGATACCATCCTGAGGATGTGGCGAGACTAACAGAGGTAGCACGCTTGAAAATGGATGAAGCAACGCCGATTATTGAAGAAGCTGGCATCAGGGCCAAAAAGAGGATAGAGGTTGGTATACCCTATAGAGAAATACTGAGAGTTGCCAAAGAAGAGGAGGTATCCCTTATTGTATCGGGAAGGCAGAAGAAAGGTATACTTGGGGA
The DNA here is from genome assembly GCA_037443245.1 of Caldimicrobium sp. Taxonomy (GTDB): domain Bacteria; phylum Desulfobacterota; class Thermodesulfobacteria; order Thermodesulfobacteriales; family Thermodesulfobacteriaceae; genus WYEG01. The sequence goes on along the minus strand of JBBIOT010000003.1, from coordinate 79,349 downwards.
GATATTCATTGGCTCAAATACTGATAAGATCATTCGTTATGGTGACTTCCCTGTATATATCCCGAAATATCCTGCAATATTTGGTGCTGATAGAGAGGCTTGTAAAAGATTCTGCGAGAGGTTCTTTAGCAGGGTTCTTTATCCCACTGATTGGTCAGGCTGTGCAGCAGAGGCTTTGAGGTATCTTAAGGCTCTTAAGGAAGCTGGCGTGGAAGAGGTCATTGTTGTTCATGTGATGGATGAGAAGGCCATGAAATTACAGCCACTTGAGAAATTCAAGGAGTTTGAAAGGATTGATAGGGAGAAATTAGAAATGGTCAAAACCGAGCTTACCGAGGAAGGCTTCAGGGTCAAAACTCGCCTCCATGTGGGTAAGCCTGCCTCTGACCTGATTAAGATAGCGAAGGAAGAGGATGTATCCCTTATTGTGATGGGTTCTCATGGAAAGGGATATGTTGAAGGCATTCTCTGGGGCTCTGTCTCAAGGACTGTGGTTGAATATAGTGATAGACCTATATTGCTTATAAAAAGTCCAAAGTGTGTTGAAAGGAGGTAAGGCTGTAAAAGTTGAGATTTAACAATTATGCCGGACACTGAGGGGAAGAAGGGTTGAGCAAGGATTATAAAGGCCATACAATATCCTGTTCTAAAAGCACATATAGTAATAACTAGACAAATTCGTTCTAAAACCTTAGAAACGGTGAAAACTATAAGGAGATAGAAATAAAAAATAAAGTTAACCCAAATGGATTTGACTTTTGCTTTTTATAGTCATAGAATAAACTCTGGTATGTCAAAAACGAGTGAAAGATAAGAAGAAAAAGAAAAATGATTGTAACCAGACAGTTCAGATATGAGCGAGTTATACGGCATTTCGCCTATAAACAATATAGAGGGATAAAGAATGTCCGAGCATCTAATAGAAATATTTGAATACGAAAAACTTGTAGAGAAGATAAAAAGACGTTTGCCATATTTGTTCCAACTTGCAGAACTGGAAAGCTCAAGAGCAGGTAAAACTGGGATGGAAGTCGGCTCAGTTCGAGAAAGGATAATCGTAGCTTTGCTTATTTATAAATTCGGCGAGGCAAATGTTGAAACTGAAATTCCTATAACCGAGCCCGAGGTAGATGTAAAATTGTTTGGTAAGCCGGTATCAATTAAAACAATTACAGGTAAAAATTTTAGCGGTGTCAAACTTATATGGACTGTTGATGCACAAAAAGCAAAAGAATTTCGTGAAAGTTATTACCACCATTGTGATATTTTACTTGTTCAAATCAACTGGAACGATGTAGTCAGAGATAACAATAGCAGGAGTATTCCAATAAATTGGCAAAGAACAAAGATTGAGTTCAATCCATATAAAAGATGGATTGATCTCTGGAGGGAGGACTAAATGAGGAACTATCGGAAGAAAAATGGAACGAAAACAAGTGCGTTTGGCTCTCCTGGAAGAATTAATCACGATTCTACTCCTTTTTATATGAGCAGATTATATGAAGGATTGCCGAAAGAAGAATTTGTAAAATACACAGAAAATCCAATTCCATCTCAGTATCTGGATAAGATTTTTTGCAAGTCAAGTGAGAAAATGGAAGAATTACCAGATAACAGCGTTCATTTAGTAGTTACTTCACCACCATATAATGTAGGAAAGGAATATGATGAAAATCTTACTTTAAATGAGTACAGAGCATTTTTGAAAAGGGTATGGAGCGAAGTTAAAAGAGTTCTTGTTCCTGGTGGAAGGGTTTGCATTAACATTGCCAATCTTGGAAGAAAGCCGTACATTCCACTTCACGCCTTTATTATTGAAGATATGCTCAATTTAGGCTTTTTAATGCGCGGTGAAATCGTCTGGAATAAAGCAGCGAGTAGTAGTCCCTCAATCGCCTGGGGTAGCTGGCTTTCTGCTAAAAATCCAACATTAAGAGACATTCACGAATATATTTTGGTCTTTTCTAAAGGAATGTTTTCAAGGGAAAATGTTGGAAGAAAGAGCACAATTACTAAAGAGGAGTTTCTTGAATTTACCAAAAGCGTGTGGACATTTCCAGCAGAACCGGCAACGAAAGTTGGGCATCCAGCACCTTTCCCAGTCGAATTACCTTACCGATTGATTCAACTTTACACTTTTGAGGGCGAGGTTGTTTTAGATCCTTTTATGGGTAGTGGACAAACAGCAATAGCAGCAATAAAAACAAATCGCCACTATGTTGGATATGACATAAATGAAGAGTATGTAAAATTAGCAGAAAGACGCATTAGAGAGTTTTGCTTAAATTTCAATGCTCCCAAGTTGTTTGAATTTGAAGGGGAAAGGGAAAGGAGTAATAAAAATGACAAAACATCGTCTAACATAATATAAAAGAAAAGATCCATGTCTTCGTATACTCACTTAAATTTCACTCACGCTCAGGACTTATTTTATACTGGGACCGTTAGGCAAAGAAAAGAAAGCAAAGCCATTGATTTTGAAATAATAAAGAGGGTCTTACCTGTAAGAGCCTCATACGCTTTGATTAACTGCTGCTCATATACTAATGGATCAGTTTCTACGAATTTTAAAACCATAGCTGGGTTGTAATAATCTCCCCAGTTTCTTTAATTTTAAATTTCATCTGTATCTTTAATTTTGCATTAACATAATCCTTACTTAAAGCAATATTTTCAATCTCGACCCGAGGCTCCCACCTGAGGATTGCATCCCTTATCTCAGCCTTAATCTTGCCAATCGTTATGGCATTAAGTGGCCTATCTATAAACAAATATAGCCGGCTGCCAAAGTCAGGCCTGTGCAGATCGGAACCCGGCACCGTGGTGAGTATCAGTTTTATGTTCTGAATGATACTTTTTACCGTATCCCTCTCAATCAAGGTATACATACCCCCAGTGACCCCCTAAAAACATCGCTTCTAAGGTGTTTATAAACGTTTATAAATACCCCCTTAAGCCCCATCCCTATATCTTACCCTTAGTCCACCTCAAAAAACGCATCCTAAGGCTTTTAAATAAATCTCCCTTAAATATTCTGGTAAGAGCTCGGCAGGATAGGTCTTAGCAGCTATTTTGTCCAGATGCCACCACCAGTGGCTCAAAGGGTATTTATCAGGATCGCCAAAGAGATCAGAAGGGTCAGAACCCTCCTTTAAGACCACCTTGATAAGCTCTGTATCTGCCTTTTTTACCCTTTCGTCTTCACCTAAGCCAAGCCTGTCAATTTCTTCTCTTGTTTCAATGATGGCAGCGGAAGTGGCCCAATAAAGGAGGTCTTCTGGGAATTGGCAATCCAGCACCCAGCTCTGGATCAATTCCTCTTTGCTAAAGAATTCTGATAATCCCATCTTTATGTTTGCTCCTCCATCGTATTTCGTCAAAGGGATAAAAGGTCTTTACACTTAAGACATCGTCATTGGTTATGACTATTTTACCATTCTTTATAAAGTGGAAAAAGGTCTTGCCTTTGACCCTTTCAATGTATACCTTTTCAGGCTTTTTAATGATATCGTATATTCCGTTTTTGTACTCTTTTAATTCATTGTAGCCCAGGGCTTTTCCATGTTTATAAAAATGCTTAATCAGGTCATTCTTTGCTTTATCATATGCATTAATTCCTTTGCCACCCTTTTCTGGTCTCAACCAGTCAGCTCCAAGGTGTGCTTTAATCCTATTAAGCCTCTCCTCATTTGATAAGGCTCTGTATTCTTCCTCAAGCTCCCTCTGGACCGGAGTATCCTTAACCCAGGAAGGCCTTTCAACAGTGGTCTGGATATCTACCTCCTCCATGTAAGCTACAACCCGACAACGGCATAAGGGATGTAGTGGTGGGCTTTTCACAGGAAGGCCCGAAGATGGTCCTTTTTGAATCTCTACCTGGATAGGTCTTAGTTCCTTTATCAGGGCTGGGTCTTCTGAATTCTCAAGCATGTCAAGCACCCTGATTGCATCCCTTACTTCAAACACCCTTCCATCCATGCTTCTGCACGCTGCACAGGTTAGCCTGTCATTTGTGGCATCCCATCTGTATTTCTTTATCCGGGCCTTCTGCATAGCCCTGATTCTTGCTGAGTTACGCATATAGTTTATCGTTGTATCTATTATCTGTCTTGCCTTATTCTCTGTCCTTTGAGAAAGATAACCTCCGAATTCATTAAGAAACTGCCTCACCCCTTCCTGTCCTTTGCCGATGGGATTACCTTTCTCAAGATAATAATTACTCATCCACTTCACCACATCGAGCCTGAGCTGCCTGTCCGCCTGGAAAAATCTACCTAAATAAAAATCATGTAGCTTTGTGGCATAACTTATAGCCCTTTCATCTGCTATGGTCAACTCTGGGATAACTGGAAATTCTGCCTGTTCTGATGTGTAAATCTTTTCAAGCGCTGTCTTTAGTTTTGCTTTATCCTTATCGGAAAGCCTTACATGACCCTCAAGCATACTCATAATATAGCGGGTGAGGTCCTGATAAGAGGCAAAATAGCGAGCTTTTTTAAGGGTTTCAGAAAGAGCCTTTTTTACTCCTCCAGAAAGAGAAGGGAATATCTCAGCAAATACTGCTTCTACATCATTATCAAAAGAGCCTTCCATTAACTATGGCAATCCCTCCTCTAAAAAAAGTTCCCTTTCTGCAAGTCTTCTTCTAAGAAGTCCCCTAAGCTTTCTACCCCCTGCCCAGCACCACTTTGGGAATTCATCGGCTGCCTCAAGGTATTCTCCACGATTAAGCTTCTGCCTGAGACTCGACCTCTGCAAAGCCCCAGAGCCGAGATTGTATGTGAATGAAAGTAGTGCCCCGAATTGATTTTCATTGAGCGGCACAAGTATAAGTCTTTGTATCGCCCTTGAATATCTCTGTAAATCTATCAGCAACAATCTTTCTGCCATCTCTTCTGTAATCGGCTCATCCCATCTCTCACCCTCTCGTATCACATGCCCGTATCCGATAGTGAGCCACCCGGCAGGGCAAAGGTACGGCACAGGGCTAAAGCCTTCAAACCTCTTTATGAGCTCTATTGCCTTTTCTGGGATCATTTCACCCTTCCTATACTCCTCATAATCTGACGCCCTCCGAACCAAAAAGTCAATACCAAAAAGACCAACATTGTATCGTTTTCTGTCCAGACTTCTACCAAGGCGTGAAGAAAATTCACTCCAGAGGTTTGCGCCATCTTAATTTGGGCATATTTAACGGTCATATATATACCAACCATCAGATAGGTGATAGTAGGCCTGACGAGGGAATTGAATACATAAGTTAAAAGCATAATCAAATCATACCACCATCTGCCTGTTGCTTCAGGTTTGTAAACTGGAGCGAACTGTCTCGCACTCTCAGATTCCCTTAAATCAGCCGCTACCACAATCTCTTCAAGCCTCTGCTGATGCCCCTGAGCCTGCATCTCCATCTGTAGCCTGAGAATTTCCAGTTCATGCTTTTTATCCTGCCTGTCTTTGTATATCTTTATTAATTCCGGGACTATTGACCCCGCAAGTCCTAAGATTGCTCCTAATACTGGCATCATTCCTTCAACTCCATTATCTCTTTAGCCTTTTCTATATCTATTACCCCTGCCTGAAGCAGGCTCCACTAAATCCCTATCTACAGGGATAAATATCCTCCTGTCCTGGAATACTGCCTGCATTCTGCTCGCAAGCTCTTCTTTTATTTTTGCTGTGAAATATACCCTCTGGACCTTTATCTCTCCCCACTTCCTCTGAAGCTCCTCCGCTAATTGCATTCCTAAACCTGTCTCATCTATTGCTACCCTGCGTGCATAGGCAGTGAAGTGATCTATTACCTGGAATTGTTCCCTGAAGGGCAGGTTTTTAAGCACCTCCAGCCTCCTTAGATAAAAAACCTCCCCTGATTTTTCTATAACCGCAATGACGGTAAGGTTGCCCCTCCTGGCAATATCTACCCCAAGGTAGATGTCCCCGTAAATTTCCCTCAGATCACTTACTTCCAAATTTTCTAATTGGCAGGCATGTATAACCTCATAAGGCAGAAGCACATAATTTTCATCCATAAATTCACATAAATACTCCTGCCTCCATATATCCTCAGAAGGGATAGCCCTTTTTATAGATTCAATATCCACCTCAAGACCAAGCTGAACCGCATCGTATATAGTTAGCTTCTGTCTATACCAGAGCAAGTTATTCTCAGACATCTGCCATATGTGGGCAAATACATCGTTTTTAGCTCGGGGAGTTGAAATTGCTATGAGCTTGTAGTCCTTGCTCCGAGTTATGCTTGGAAATATTGCCTGATAGACTTTGTATCCATCTTTAAAAAAGGCAGCCTCTTCAAGTATTACATCACCTGTAAGACCCCTCACACCATCAGGATTTGCAGGAAGCCCCATAATGCGGGAGCCATTCGGAAATCTCACCTCAAGCACATTTATGCTTGCCTCCTTAAAAAACTCCTCTCCAAATTGAGTACCCACAACCTTTAAAAACTCCACATGCCTTTTCACCTTTTCAAGAGGTTTTTTACAAATGTCTATAAATGAGCGATTAAAAATTTTGATAGCCTCATTAGGCTTGAATTTAAAGGAATTTTCTCGCAAAACAGGGATCCCATACTCTACTTTACAATCGTATATCTTGTAAAAGCGTCAGCCAGCCGCTGAAAAATTACAAAAGATAGGAATATATTTGTCTATAAACCTCAATTGGCTTCTCACAGGGGAAGACGAGATGTTTATACAGAAAAAGAGGCGGGCGGAGTAAAAATTGAGGCTGGCTCAGTGCTTGAAAAATAGTTCTTGCACTTCAAGATATGGACGAAGAAAAACAGAAAGAAATTCTAAAATACATTGAAAAAGAGAAGCTCCTCATGGAACTCCTTGAAGAAAGAAAGAAAGAAAGAAAGAAAAAACAGACATGGTAAATTTTTTAAACATTTATAAACGCTACCACCAATTTGTAAAATTGTAAACCATTTTTTTTAACAAAAGAAAAATTCATCATCTTTCAACAAAATTCCAAAATCCAGTTTACTAACCTAAACATAGTATTATCAATACTTTATAACTATCTATCATCTTTTCTTTTGTAAACTTTTTAATTATATTTTAACAAACTAATAATAACCAAAACAGAGGTATTTATGGCCAGGCTTTCCACAAAGGACAAGGAAAAGCCCTTTATTCTTATTGCCGCTGTTATAGTGGGGATGATTATCCAGAGGATAATAGGCAGGGAGATCCCCTGGCTTATTTACCTCACGGAGATAGGAGTTTTCTTTGTCATATTTGCGGTGATGCTCCCTGTGGAGATAAAGGATGTGGGGCAGGCCTTTAAAAAGATAAAACCAACTGGGATTGCCCTTTTTGTAAATTTTATATTTATCCCTGCCTTTTCCTGGAGCATGGGATGGCTCATACTTAAAAATTATCCAGACTTCTGGGCAGGTGCTATACTTTATACCCTTACTCCCTGTATAGGTTGGTATCTTATATTCACCGACATCGCAAAGGGAGATGTTCCATGGGGTATAGCCCTTCTTCCATGGAATATAACCCTCCAGATAATCCTCATGCCTTTTTATCTCTATCTATTGGTTGGGAAGGTGATACCTGTAGAGCTTTCAACATTAATAAGAAGCGTGGTTTTGTTCTTGGTGGCGCCATTCGTTTTTGCCTATATCATCCAGAGGGTCTTAATAGGATCAAAGGGAAGGGAATATTTTTTCGGACCTTTTAAAAGCGCCATGGGTGAGGTGAAGCTATGGGCGTTGGTTCTGGTGATTATGAGCATGTTTGTTTCTCAGCGATCGCTGGATATCTCCGATGTACCTAAGGTGGGGTTTTTAATTGCTTTCCTTATTTTATTTTTCTTTGTACTTTTTGTTCTTGCCCTTATTATAGGAAAGGTATTTAATCTTGGTTATGAGGAGACAGTCACCATGGCATTTACGACCACGGCAAGAAATTCCGAGGCCGTAATAGGTGTGGCAGTGGCTGCATTTCCAGGACATCCATTGGTCTATCTGGCTATCATCCTTGGTCCTGTGGTTGAGCTTCCCATGCTATTGTTATTAGCCAGGGTCTTGTTAGGTCTTAAAGAGAAACTCTGGTCAAAGCAAGTTTAAAGAATTGGTGATATACCTTATAAGAAATTGCTAAGAGAAAATAGCAAAGATGAACTTTCATTTAAAGTTAGAATAGTCTCGGTTAAGGAGTGCATGAAAAAGTAGGGATTCCTCACCAAGGGAAATGCTTAATAAATCTCCTTGGCCTTATGTGGGAAACTTTGCTTTTCTAAACATGCAGGCTAACGCCCCTATCTCTACTTGACTTTTTTTGGCTTGTTAGAATATTTTTTTAAAAAATTGGAGGATAGTATGCGGAAGAGGATTTTGAGGGTGGTCTTCTTACTGATTCTTGGGGGTGTTATCCTTTATGGGAGGGTATCTTGGGCAGGAGAGAAGCTTTTGATATTTGCGGGTGCGGCCAGCAAGCCACCAACAGAAGAAGTGGCCAAAGCCTTTGAAAAAAAGACGGGTGTAAAAGTAGAGATAGTTTTTGGTGGCTCAGGATACGTATTATCCCAAATGATTTTGGCCAAAAGAGGGGACCTATACTTCCCTGGCTCTTCTGATTATATGGAGCTTGCTAAAAAGAAAGGGGTAGTATTTCCGGAAACGGAAAAGCATGTGGTTTATCTTGTGCCGTCCATCAACGTGCAAAAAGGAAATCCCAAAAATATAAAGTCTTTGAAAGACCTAACCAAACCAGGTCTCAAAGTTGCTATTGCCAATCCCGAAGGGGTATGTGTTGGGGCTTATGCGGTTGAGATTATTGAGAAGAACTTTACTCCTCAAGAAAAAATCGCTTTTCGGAAGAACCTGATAAATTACACCGAAAGTTGTGAAAAAACGGCTACAGCCATCTCTTTGAAAATGGTTGATGCGGTGATCGGCTGGAGGGTATTCCAGTTCTGGGATCCTGAGAGGATTGAAACGATCCCCCTGAAAAAGTCGGAGATAATCCGGATTGGTTATATACCCATTGCCATCTCCAAATATACTAAAAATAGAGAGCTTGCCCAGAAGTTCATAGATTTTCTTTTATCGGGAGAAGGAAAGGCAATCTTTAGAAAATACAACTATTTTATGACGCCTGAGGAGGCCTTTGCCTGGATCGGCGCCAAAAAACCCATAGGTGGGGAATACGTGGTGCCTAAGGAGTGGATTAGGAAATAGGAGAAATATGACCCTCAGAAGTCTTTCTATCTTGTTTTCTTTTTTGGTGTTTGCCCTTTATTTAGGGCTGGTAGTTTCCATGTTTTATTTTTGGAATAGTTCCATCTTTGTGGGAACCCTTTTTTCCGAAAGGACCCTTTTTTCCATAAAACTAAGCCTGCTTTCGGCCACTATTGCTACCTTGCTTTCTCTTTTCTTAGCTTTACCCTCTGCTTATGCCTTATCAAGATTTAATTTTAGAGGAAAACAAATAATAGATACCGTACTTGAGTTCCCCATGATTGTGTCCCCCGCAGCCTTGGGGGCAATGCTTTTAATATTTTTCAATAATCCTCTTGGGATATGGATCCAGGAGCACTTTGTGCAATTTGTGTTTGCCCCTTATGGAATAGTTCTTGCGCAGTTTATTACCACCATTGGAGTTGCAACCCGCCTTGTAAAGACCGCGATGGATGAAATCCCCCGAAGGTATGAGGATGTGGCTCGCTCCCTGGGGGTAGCACCTTGGAAGGTCTTTTTTACTGTAACTCTTCCCCTTTCCAAAAGAGGAATAATAGCTGGGGCTGTACTCACCTGGGCAAAGGCGTTGGGAGAGTTTGGTGCAACTATTACAGTGGCAGGCTCCATGGCCATGAAGACCGAAACCCTTCCCATAGCAATATTCATGAGGCTTTCAACCGCGGACATTGAGGGAACGGTCGTTCTCATTTTCTTACTAATTTCCATTGGTCTTGCCCTCCTTTATTCCTTAAGATTGCTAACTAAAAAGGAAAGGCGGTATTGGTATTGATTGAAGTAGAAGGACTTTCTCTCAAGGTAAAAGATTTTTGGTTGAAAGATATTAACCTCACTGTGCAAAGTGGTTCATGTCATGTCATTATTGGGCCAACTGGTTGCGGAAAGACTACCCTTCTTGAAGCACTCATAGGTCTAAGAAAGATCAATAAGGGAAGGATTAGACTTAACGGAGAAGACATTACCGATTTACCTCCCCATAAAAGGGGTTTTTCCTACGTACCGCAGGATTTGGCAATTTTTCCTCATCTTTCAGTGGAAGAAAATATCTTTTATGGGCTAAAGCACAGTAACCTTCCTCATAAGAAGGAACGGTATGAGTGGGCCTATGAACTGATTGAATCCTTGGGGCTTAAACCTCTGCTTAAGAGGAAAAGTGTCAACCTTAGCGGGGGCGAAAAGCAAAGAGTGGCTTTGGCTAGGGCACTTGCCCCAGGACATAAATACCTTCTCCTGGATGAGCCTCTATCTTCCCTTCATGAAGGGATGAAAAAAGAGTTGTGGTTTTTACTCAAGTCCTTGCAGAAAAAATATGGCTTTACCATCCTTATGGTAAGCCACGATTTGGAAGAGACATTTTTTTTGGCAGATCACATAAGCTTGATGATTGATGGAATGATACAGCAGAGCGCTCCTAAAGAGATCATTTACCACATGCCCGCCACCATAAAGATTGCCGATTTTTTTGGCATAAAAAACCTTTTTAAAGTCCAAATAAAAAAGATCCAAGGGGAATTTGCTTCCCTTAACTGTCCGGATCTTTCGACAGAGCTTGTTATTCCGGTGGGAAGGCTAACCCCTAATTCTCAAGGTGCTTGGATAATGGTAGGTATAAGGCCTGAGAATGTAATGATCCTCAGGGCTGACCAAGATCCCAGAGGAAAGGAGAACCTTTTAGAGGGTGAGATTACAAATATCTTTGCCAAAGGTTCTACCTATTTGATTATTTTTAAACCTAAGGGAGCTCAAAGGATAGTGGAAATAGAAGTGCCGAATTATGCTTACCGAAAGCTTGGGCTTGCCGAAGGGCAAAGAGTTGTTGTTTCCTTAAAAGCAGAAACTCTTTTCCTCTTAAACTCTTGAAGATAAAGGTATTTGAAAAGGTTTTGAAGTCTTACTCATCCCTTAGCTATTAAGCCTTAGAATGAGAACACTTTATGAAAGATTCTTGAAGAGCTTATAAAAAAATAGTGAAAACTCTATAAACATCATATAATTCACAGCATGAAAGGAGTAGACCTTATTTTTTAAAACATTTTACTTTTTTTATTTTAACGTTAGAGAAATAGATAAACAAAAAATAATTCGGATTTGTACGAGGTATATACATTATTTTAGTTTCCCAAAAAACACAAAAAATAAGGCCTTATTAAAGATTTTTTTTATTGTTGGAACACTTGGATTAAAGGATTGTCTTCCCATATATATGTTGAACTGTCTTGTGCCAGCATATCTACTTGCCGTTGCGTGAGTAACTTTTGTTCCTCGTGAAGCTTTTTTTATCTGGCGAGGGAGCAAATAAGATCAAATGGTTTTTTTGAGGAGGAGGGCCTTCCAGCTTAGAACTATTCTGCTTGAGTCTTTTCTCTTCTTAAAATTTACTAATATGATTTCTTAAGGAAAGGGCTGAGATTTTTAATGGGGTGTCAAAAAATACTTAAAGAATAATAATTCTTATGTTACTTAAGGGTAACAATTCTTCTTTTAAGAGATGTTACCTAATTTCTTCTGAGTTTTTAAGGTTTTTTGTTTTTTTTCGATACTCTACTTGTTTCTTTTTTGTAACATAGGTCTATGGTAAGGCTTTAAAATCAAAGAATTATAATTGGCATGAAAGTTGTTGTAAATAAAAACAAGGATCTAAATAAAAGACATAAAAGTATGGGGAAAGGGGGTGAGAGGTGTTAGATCTTGATTAGGAGTTTTAAAAAACGATTGATTTTAGTTGGGGTTGAGCCACCAGAAGAAGAAAAGATATTTAAGGTTAAAAGGAGGAGTTATCATGTCAAAGAAATACGTATTGCTTATTGATCTGAGGAAGTGTATAGGTTGTACATCCTGTCAGGTAACCTGTAAGATGGAAAATGCTCTACCGATGGGTAAGTTCAGGTCAAAGGTGGATATAGTTGATATGGGCGAATATCCCCATCCTAAAAGGTATTTCTTTCCCAAAATCTGCAACCAGTGTGATGATCCGCCGTGCATCCTTCCATGTCCTGTTAAAGGGGCTACCTATAAAAGGGAGGATGGGGTGGTAATGATTAACAAAGATTTATGTATTGGCTGTGGGAGGTGTGTACAGGCATGTCCTTATGGAGCAAGATTTTTGCATCCTCATATTCCTGTCAAAAATGACCCATCTAAGTATGCCAAAGAAGTACCTGAGGTAAAAGGTAAAAGAGCAAAAGATTTAAGAGTTGTTGACAAATGCGATTATTGCAGTCATAGACTCGCGGAAGGGATTGAGGAGCCGGCATGTGTAAGAAACTGTGTGGGGAAGGCAAGATACTTTGGCGATGCAAACGATCCTCAGAGTGAGGTCTCTAGGCTTATGGCGTCGGTAAAAACAGAAAAATGGCATCCTGAATATGGCACAAAGCCGAGGACCACATATATCGCACCTGATAAAGAAGTCTTTGATGTGGCTGATGGACCGATAAACAAATAGGAGGTGAAAATATGCAGGTATCAAGAAGGGCCTTTTTAAAATATGCTGGTGCATTAGGAGGTCTGGCAGCATTAAATAAAACCGGACTTCTTTCTTTAAGACACCTCTCTCCAGCAGAGGCAGAGGCAATGCAAAAGGCATTGGGTAATTATGAGATCAAATATACTGCTGATGCAATGTGTCCTGCCGAGTGCGGACTTGAGATGTGGATAAAGGACGGAAAGATTGCAAAGATTTACGGCAATAAAGCTGTGCCCATGAATGACGGAACCGCCTGTGCAAAAGGTGTATCAGGCCTTCAGCTGGTGTATTCCCCCTATCGGTTAAAATATCCTATGATTAGGGTTGGTCCCAGAGGCTCAGGAAAATTCAAACGGGTATCTTGGGAGGAGGCTATAGACTACATAGGAAGAAAATTAATAGAAATAAAGAGAAAATATGGAGCAGAATCTATCATCATGGACTGCGGTGATGTTACTGACCGAGACCAGTACTGGAGGCTCTTTTTTGCCTTTGGGACTCCGAACTGTACCGAGCATGGTTCAATCTGTGATACACCAAGAAGGCATGGACCGAAATTAATTGTAGGTGGCAAGAGATGGGAACCAGACATAATGAGACCAGTACTTGTAAGACAGCCAGATGGGTCACTTAAAAAGGACTACACCTACAAGACCAAGCTTATCATTTATGTGGGTTGGAATCCCTTTGTAGCAACTAGGATATTCTATGAGCAAAGAGGTACTGTGGGCGCTAAGATTGAAAACGGCTGTAAGGTGGTGGTTATAGATCCGTGCTACTCAAATACCGCAACAGCGGCTGATATTTGGCTTGCACCAAGGCCAGGAACAGATGGTGACCTCTTTGGCGCAATGCTCAGATACATCCTTGAGAACGATAATCAGAATGATCCCAACAGAAAATATATAGACTGGAGCTTCAAAAAATACTCTGTCGGATGGGAAGAATTTGAGGCAGCATTCAGGTCGTGGTGGCAGAAGAAAGATCCGATTAATGGTTTGAGCTACTTCAGCCTTGAATGGGCAGCAGACAGGACAGGTTTGAGTAAAGAACAGATAGCTGAACTTGCCCATTTGTTTGGAATAACAAAGCCTGCAGCCCTTGTTTGGGGGATGCAATCTCCTGGACACCATTACAACGGATACTGTGCCTCTATCCTTGGATGTGTCCTGAATATTATTACAGGAAATTTTGATGTGCCTGGCGGTGTGATAGACACGGAAATTGTAAAATGTAGCAAAGGTGGTTCAGCTACTGGGAAACAGTTCAAAAAGAGAAAAATTAAGAGAATCATTGACGGCAAAGAGGTGGAAGGAGAAGTGGAGCATCTTCATATGGACCTCTATGGAGGCAAATATCCTGCTGCCTGGGATGATGCAGTTGCCGATTATCCGAATGCCTTTAAGAAAGGTGTTGACATCCGATATGGTCCCTTCAGGGGTTATCACTATCCCATCAAGGCATACATCCTAAGAACAGGTAATACTTTGCTTACAGGCTCTGCCCCTTGGAAATGGAAAGAGGCTATTACGGCTAAGGATGAAAAGGGTAACTACAAACTTGAGTTGTTTGTCGTTATTGATAGTCTATACCTTGAAAGTGCCCTTTATGCCGATGTCATACTCCCTGAGGCGAGCTATGCGGAAAGAATGAGCTTGAGCGATATCTATCCATCCCATCCAGTGATATATCTCAGGGACGCCGTCATCAAACCCCTACATGAGTGCAAAAAGCCAACCGAGATAATGAATATGCTCGCAAAGAAATTACATGAGCTTGGTGACCCAGACATCAGGCCTGAGGACTTTTGGGAAAGGTATAAGACAGAAGAGGACTTTGTCAATGAGATGCTTGCAGTTGCTCCAGGTATGCTGAATGTAGGCACGCCACTTCCATATCCTCAGTATCCTGAAGGCTATAAGCTTATTGGCACACCAGAATCCTTAGAGAAAGGTGAGGTTACAATTGATCACGAAAAGAAGGTGGTAAAAGGCAAACCAGTAACGGTGGAATGGTTAAGGAAGAATCACGGTGTTGCTATCTGGCCTATGAGTTGGTATAGGTACAAAAAGCATAACGCGGATGAGCCTAATAGGGTGTTCCCGAACACCTCCACTAAACTCATTGAATTTAAGTGGGATTGGAAAGAGGGTGGAAAGCGGTATGGTCAGTATAAATCCCATAACGAAAAGATAGAAAAGGCCGGTGGTGAAGTGCCTAAGGGGCTTAAGGAGATCAGATTTGACAGGTTCCCCTCAACCTTCTACTGGTTTGAGACCAAATGGAACCCCTATACCAACCCAGAGTATAAGAAGTACGCAAAGGATTATCCTTTCCAGCTCATCTGCGGCAGGGTGCATCATGCCATGAGCGGAACTCAGATGGTTCCCTGGCTTGGAGAGATCAAAGCTGAGGGCACCTGGCAGCCCATGAATGACGAGTTTGAAGCAGAAGTGCCTGAAATAATGCCTATGGGTGGTGGGACAATGAAAACCATGAAGAAGAAATTCAAGGCAAATACCTATTCTGTTGGGACCATATGGATGAATATGGATGATGCAAAAAAACTTGGAATTAAAAACGGGGACCTGGTAATTGTTGAAAATCCCCTTGGAAAGTCTACAAAGGGTAAGGTTTTTGTCTCTGGTGGGATAAGACCAGGGGTGATCAAGATTGGTTTTGCCACAGGGGGAAGATTCAGCCCCGGCCTTGGACCTGCCTATAAAACAAAGGACTACACGCCAAGCCATAATGAACTTGTTGATCCTGATGCATTGAGTCCTATAATGGGATTTCCAGCATTTGCGGATATGATCGTGAGAGTGAAAAAGGTGTAAAAAATTGTAGTAGAAGATCATAAGACCGGGAGAGCAGAAGTTGATAAAACTTCTGCTCTCCCGCACTGTTTTGATACTACTTCAGATTAATGAGGTGTTTGATGATAGACGAATTAAAGGCGGAATTTTATTTATACAATCTTTTGAGGCAGGTGTTTATAAAAGAGCCCACAAAAGAATTGATTAATGATCTTGCAAAGGTGGATACCCCAGAGGATGCAGAGGATGGAATAAGCTATGGTTTAAAACTCATGATTGAATCAATAAGAAGGAATGAAAACAGGTTTGAAGACTGGATTGAAGAACTTGCCATTGAATATGCCCGTTTATTTATTGGTCCAGAAAATCCTCTCGCAGTGCCTTATGCCTCTTTTTATTTATCCGAGTCCAGATTATTAATAACAGAAGAAACTATTGAAGTTCGGAAAAGATATCTTGAGGCTGGTATGGCTGTAAAAGGATTATACAGCATCCCTGATGACCATATTGGCATAGAGCTTGAGTTTGTCTATTACTTAACAAAAAGGATCCTTGAGTTGTTGGAGGAGGGGAAGACTGAAGAGGCATCAAGGCTTTTTGAAATAAGGGAGGGTTTTTTAAGGGAACATCTGAAAAAATGGATACCCATTTTTACAGATAAGATATTAGAATCCTCACAGGAAGATTTTTATAGAGGGGCAGCTGTAATCTTGGGAGAACTCATAAAAGAATGAGAATAGTTGACTACCCATCTTGGTCTTTTCAAAAGTTGTCTTGATCCCAGAGAAATCCTCAATATCAGAAGGAAATCCTCATTTTACCCTTTCCCATCTTTTAGATACTTTATCGCCCATTTTTCATAGACTTAGAGAAGAAATAAATATCTTTTTCTTCATTATCTGCTCATTGAAGAAGAGTTCATCAAGTGCCTCGCTAAGGAGACCAATTTTTAAGCGATTTCTATTGCCTCAATGGGGTTGCAAGGTAAATTTTCAATGTCTATCTTCTCCCTCCCCTCAGATATGGAATGGTATACATCACCCTCTGTGGGTTCAGGCAGTTCGTGCTTGTTTTCTATACCCTTAAGCCATGCATGGAGCATAAAGAAGAATGCAAGACAGGGATAGGTTTATACATGGGAGCTCTTATGAGGGCAGAGCGGTTTCTCCTTGCCCAGCAGCATATATAAACGGCTGCTTCATCCCTGGTACGATTCTTTTATCGGAATTTTTTCATTGATAAAGGACAAGGGGTATCTCCTTTTATGTGCTTCAAAAGACATACGGTATATGATTTTGCCAAATCAGAAAGATGATATTTGTCCTTTGCCTTAAGAAAAGCGTTTTTATCACCTATAAACAAGGACTGATAGGTTTGGATGCCACTACCATTCAGTCCAAAGAGAGGTTTTGGCATAAATGAAGCATATACACCATACTTCCTAACAATCTCTTTAAATGTCACCCGTTATGTTATTATCATATCTACTATCAAAAGGGCATCTGAATATCTTAGGTTAATCTCGTGCTGAGAAGGTGCTATCTCGTGATGGGAATATTCAATTCTTATACCCGTTTGCTCAAGGACAGGGATTGTCTCCCGCCTGAGGTCTTCAGCAGAATTCAACGGATAGTCAAAATATCTACCTTCATCAAGGATCTCAGGAGATTTTTCTGTTTTAAAATAAATAGTATTCTAGTTCCGGTCAAAGATAAAAGTTCGTAAATCTTGCTGCCTACACCTTTTCGGGTGCCTTTTTGAGGAGATATCTCGGATCAGCTTTATAGGGGGTTCTATCTGCTTCAAGGATACTGCAGAATAACCGTGCCACCTCCTTTTCCTTTGGCTATCATTTTCGTCAATCCTTGCAAAGCCTTTTATGGATGTGCCATCTAATCCCATGCCTTCTTAAAAGGTCATACCAAGCTCATCCACATGGATAGCAAAGATTTTTTAGCTGCCAACCATAACATCCTATTTATCTCTTGGCTTTTCCATTGGAATACCACCTATATCTTTCCTGTATCTACACTAAAGAAGGCCCTGTAAAACAGGTCCGCCTTCAATCTATATTTGGGATAGAATTTTTCTGTGTCTTTCATAATTTCGGGATAGTCATCTCTTTCCTGGAACCATTCTCTTATCATCTTAGGTGTTACTTCTATATGAAATTGCAAAGCAAAGCAATTTTCATACCTGAATGCCTGGTTGGGGTAGAGCTTAGAACTCGCAAGCCTAATGGCACCTGATGGTAGATCAAAGGTATCACCATGCCATTGGACAACCATGGTAGGTCCTACAGGTTCAACAAAGGTTCTAAACACCTCATCTCTTGCTCCGTCAAGGGTTGAAGATATGCTTAACCATCCAATCTCTTTTTCTTTACCAGGATATACCCTTGCTCCGAGCACATGGGCAATGAGCTGGGCACCCAAGCAAATACCGAGGACCTTTTTCTTTAACTTTATAGCCTTTTCTATGATAGTTGAAACATCTTTTAGAAATGGATACTGGTCCATCTCATAAACAGCCATTGGACCGCCCATTATGATAAGGGACGAAAAATCCTCCACCGGAGGTATCTTTTCACCAAGGCCTGCTTCTACAATTTTGTAGTCAATACCTTCTCTCCCCAGAAATTCAATTATAGTCCCTGGACCCTCTGTTGGTATGTTTTTTATAATTAATACAGGCATCATAGGTAAACGGTAACCAATTGCCGATAGTATATAAGAATAGATCAAATTTGCAAAACTCCAAGATTATCTTGGGGGAGTCAATTATGAAAAATTCACTTCCTTTAAACAAGGGTAAGGGTAATGAGTAGCGGAAAAGGGTTGTCAACTGATCTTACTTTTGCCTTCAAACCTTCCAGATTGATAAAAGGATCAAGACCACCACAGGTAATGGCAACAAAATGCATGGCTGGAGTATCAAAGTTTTGCCTAGGAGCCTCTCTTGATAAGTAAAATTGAGATGGCAGAAGCAGGGGCCTGCAACCAATCTTCCAATAGTGGTAAGGCTTTAAGAGCCCATCCAACTTATTATGGTTTTGGGCAGGTAGGCAACAAACTCCATTGAGGGTTTATTAATCCAGGAGAAATGGTGTTGCCCTGCTCTGCCAAATGAATTCTATAGGGTTAAAATCCATGCATATAGGATTTTATAACAGAAATTTTCGTAGGAGGAGGAGGAGGAGGAGTTAGCTTACACTCGGACACTTTTGAGGGGAGGTTAATCTTTTTATAAAGTTTTGATAAAGAGGGCCTTCTTTTCAAGATGATAGGCTTTTTGGAGGGGAGCTTGCGCCTCAGGTTGAATTTTAAAATGGCTAAAGGAAGTGAAATTTTAAATTTTTGTAACTACCTTAGGTTTAAGCTCTTCTTGACAGCGGACAAAAAGAAGCTATATTAAAATTAATTAGCCGAGGTGGCGGAATAGGAAGACGCGCTGGCTTGAGGGGCTAGTGGGCTTCGGCCCGTGCGGGTTCGACTCCCGCCCTCGGCATTCTACCACTTTCTTAATTTTTTATCTATTTTCTTTTTTAAATCCCCAAGTAAAATCTTTTTCATCCTTCTTATAAGAATAAGACATGTAAGAATAAGACATGCCCCATCAGGATAAAGAGCAAGCAATTGAGAGGATAGCCAAAGGCGCAAGTTCTGTCACTATCGCTGTAGTCATAAGTCGTATTTTAGGGTTAGTGAGAGAGCAAGTGCTTGCTTACTATTTTGGGGCAAGTAAAAGTATGGATGCCTTTGTGGTGGCTTATCGGATCCCCAATCTCTTACGAGACCTCTTTGCGGAGGGAGCAAGCCAAGCGGCCTTCGTAAAGGTCTTTAGCTCGGTATTAGAAAAAGAAGGGAAAGGGAAGGCCTTAAAGGTTGCACAAATCGTCCTCTCTAACTTTTTCATCATCCTGGGGCTTGTCCTTATTCTTTTAATAATCCTTGCCCCCCAAATCGTAGGGCTTATTGCCCCTTCTTTTAAGAAAGACCCCTCTCAGTTCCAGCTGGCTTTAGGTCTCACCTATCTAACTTTGCCTTTCCTTTGGTTTATAAGCCTTTCCGCCTTGTTAGCTGGGTTCTTAAACAGCCTTGGACACTTTTTTTGGCCAGCCCTGTCCTCAGGATTTTTTAATCTTTCATCTATCATCATTGGGATTGGGGGTTATTATCTTCTCCTCTCCTTTTATATTCCACCTATTTATGCTATGGCTTTTGGTGTAAGCTTAGGAGGTCTTCTTCAAGCCCTGGTGCAGCTCCCTTTAGCTAAAAGGGAAGGTTTAAGATTTGCTCTTACGCCCGACTTCTCTCATCAAGCCTTTAGAGAATGTTTAAAATTGATTGGACCAACTATTTATGGTCTTTCAGTGGTCCAAATAAACATCTTTATTAATACCTACTTTGCTACTTCCTGCGGTGAGGGAGCAGTTTCTTGGTATGCCTATGCTTTTAGAGTAATGTATCTGCCCCTTGGTCTTTTTGGCGTAGGTATTACTCAGGCCCTTTTGCCCGAGTTGACCCGGACTTTAGCCCGGGGTGGAGATGCTGATCTAAGGCAAGCCCAAGAATTGTTTTCAAGGTCCCTTGTTCTGGCCTTGAGCTTATCAATTCCCTCGGCGGTGGGCTTACTCCTTCTATCTTCAGAGGTGATTTCCCTACTCTTCCAAAGAGGAAGGTTCACTCCCCATGATACCTTTATGACTGCAAGCTTACTTAGCATCCTTTCCATGGGACTGCCCTTTTATAGTCTCTCCAAAGCCATCATCCCTCTTTTTTATTCCCTGCAAAGAACCTATGTACCGGCCTTAGGAAGCACTCTTGCCCTCATCTCTAATCTTTTGGTCATCCTGTTAACTCTTAAAAAATTAGGGATTTTGGCCATCGCCCTCGGCACGACAGCCTCCCTTTTTTTCCAGTGCCTCTTTCTTCTTGGAATGGCCATTGTCTTCCTCCGAGGGTTAATTTATAAAGTTGTGGCACAATCTCTTTTAGTCATCCTTAGCGGAAGCCTGCTTATGGCCCTTCTTATCCTTCTTCTGGAGATAATTTTTCAAGGCTTCCTTTTCTTCCCCCAAAGTTTATTCTTACCCATCGTTATTCTTTTTGGCTCAGCCTTTTATTATTTCTTTGTGAAGGCCTTTGGTCCTAAAGAGACCTATCTTCTCCTTGATCGGATGGCAAGCCTTCTGGGCAGACCCTTTAAAAAATTTTTCAATCCCTCAAGATTAAGGAGGTAACCTGAGCATGTATCTTCTTCTAACCATCAAGGCCAAAAAGGAACTTTCGGATCTAATAGAGCTAAAGCTTTATGAGCTTGCTAAATCAGGCTGGGAATATGAAGAAAAAGATGGGTTTATAATTTATAAGTTTTATTTTCCCCTAAAGCTTGAAGAGGAAGCTACGAACCTCCTTAAACAATTCTATGAATGGAAGACTGAAATAGATCTTGATTTGTCTCTTGATCTTTTACCCAAGGAAAGATGGGAGGAGATTTGGAAGTATAATTTTCCACCCCTACGCGTAGGAAAGAAAATTCTTATCCTCCCTCCTTGGGAAGCTGATACTGAGGAGGAAGGAAGAGTAAAAATCATCATTTATCCAGGTCAAGCCTTTGGCACAGGACATCATGCCACCACTCAACTTATGCTCCAAAATTTAGAAGAATTTTTACTTGATCATTCCGATAGTCCACTAGAAATCATAGATTTAGGCTGTGGAACGGGGATCCTTGCTATAGCCTCGGCTAAGCTATGCCCTAAAGCCAAAGTGTGGGCCGTAGATATTGATGATTTGGCCCTAGAGTCTGCTAAGAAAAATTTAAAACTTAATAACCTCTCGGAAGGCCAAGTAATCGTAACCAAAGCACTACCTCAAGAGGAGCATAAATTTGACCTTCTTTTAGCTAATATTGGTTTTGAGGAATTGAAAAAACTGGCCCCTATGGTCCGAAAACTACTTAAAATAAAAAAGGGGCATGCCTTTTTGTCAGGCTTTTTTACCGAAAAGAGTGGGGAATTATTAGAATTTTATCGCCCTTTAAACTTTAAATTGGTCAAAAAACAGAGCCTCAAGGAATGGGACTTTCTTCACCTGGTGGTTTGATTTTCGGTCATTAAAAAATTTTTAAAAATTACCCTTGACAAATCTACAATATTTAGTAGTATTTCTAATTCAAACAATACTATATATCTATAAGGAGAGGTCCTATGGAACCTTTGGTACGAAAGCGGAGTGGGAAGGTGGTTCCCTTTTCCAGGGTTAGAATTATCAGGGCAATTTATAAAGCCATGAAGGCTTCTTCCTCAGGGTCAAAGGAGGATGCGGAGAAGGTTGCCGATGCTGTTTCTGTGTTTCTTTATCGGCACTATTTTAAACGAGGAGATATACCTCATGTAGAGACTATTCAGGATATTATTGAACGCAAACTTATGGAAATGGGTTATCCCGAGGCAGCCAAGGCTTATATTCTTTATCGGGAAAAGAGGCGACAGGCTCGGGAGATAGGTCAGGCTATTGTACATGGTGGGAACCTGATAGAGGAATATTTAAATCAGGCGGACTGGAGGGTTAGGGAAAACTCTAACATGAATTATAGCCTGCAGGGGCTCAATTTTCATGTGAGCTCAGCCATTGTGGCTAAGTACTGGCTGGAAAAGATTTATCCTGAAGAAGTGGCTAAGGCCCATATGGAAGGTGATTTCCATATCCATGATCTGGGATGTTTGTCCGCCTATTGTGTGGGTTGGGATTTACGAGCCCTTTTAGAAAGAGGCTTTGGGGGGGTGCCAGGAAAAGTAGAGAGTGCCCAGCCTAAGCATTTTAGAAGTGCGTTGGGGCAG
Source organism: Caldimicrobium sp. (assembly GCA_037443245.1). Taxonomy (GTDB): domain Bacteria; phylum Desulfobacterota; class Thermodesulfobacteria; order Thermodesulfobacteriales; family Thermodesulfobacteriaceae; genus WYEG01. Next base: position 56,988 of record JBBIOT010000003.1, on the reverse strand, counting down.
GTGGTAAACTTTTTTTACACTTTGCAGGGGGAAACCGCTGGGGCCCAAGCCTTTTCTCATTTTGACACCTTGTTAGCACCCTTCGTTCGTTACGATAAGCTAAGTTATGAAGAAGTTAAACAATGCCTCCAGGAATTTGTTTTTAATTTGAATATCCCGACGCGGGTTGGCTTTCAAACTCCCTTTACCAACCTCACTTTTGACCTTAAACCAAGCAAGCTCTATGCCAACATGAACGTAGTATGGGGTGGGAAGGTCCTTGAAGATGTTTACGGGGATTTTCACCGGGAAATGACTATGATTAACCAAGCTTTTTGTGAAGTGATGATGGCCGGGGATGCTAAGGGAAGAATATTTACCTTCCCCATTCCTACTTATAATCTGACGCAAGACTTTGATTGGGACAATCCAGATTATATGCCCCTTTGGGAAATGACGAGAAAGTATGGTACCCCTTACTTTGCTAATTTTGTGCACTCCGAGATGTCTCCTGATGATGCCTTTAGTATGTGCTGTCGGCTAAGACTTGACAAAAGAGAGCTTCGTAAAAGAGGAGGAGGCCTTTTCGGGGCTGATCCTCTTACTGGTTCCATTGGAGTGGTCACCATCAACCTTCCTCGGTTAGGCTACCTTTCTACTTGTGAGGAGGAATTTTTTGAAAGGCTTGAAGCCCTCATGGAGCTTGCCAAAATTTCCCTGGAAATCAAACGCAAAACCATTGAAGACTTTACGGAAAAGGGCTTATATCCTTACTGCCGTGTTTATTTAGAGGAGATTAAGAAGGCTAAAGGTGCCTATTGGGCCAATCATTTTTCTACCATTGGACTTGTAGGTATGAATGAAGCCTGTGAGAATTTTTTAGGGGAAGATATTACTACTAAGAGTGGGAGGGAATTTGCCCTGAAAGTATTAAGATTTATGAGGGAAAAATTGCAGGAATTTCAAGAAGAAACTGGCAATCTTTATAATCTTGAAGCCACACCAGCTGAGGGAACAAGTTTTCGTTTAGCAAGATTGGACAAAAAACGTTTCCCCAGGATTAAGACCCGTGGAACCGATTCTACCCCCTATTACACCAATTCGGTCCATCCTCCTGTCTACTTTACCGATGATCTTTTTGTCCTTCTTGAACATCAAGATGATCTACAGGTGATGTTTACGGGAGGAACGGTAGTTCATCTCTTTGTGGGGGAAGAAATCCCAAGCTGGGAAATGGTAAGGAGCTTGGTTAAAGCTGTGGTTGAACACTTCAAACTTCCCTATTTTTCTATAACCCCTACCTTTTCTATTTGTCCAGTCCATGGATACCTCCCGGGAGTTCATTATTTTTGCCCCTTGCCCCATACCGAAGAAGATTTGCATCGTTTTGGAGTTGATAAAACCTTGTTAAAGGTAGCTTAAAAATATAAAAATATATAAAAATATAAAAAAAGAGGAGGGCGCGATGGAAATGGAAAAGGAAAAGGTAATTCCTTGTGAAGTTTATAGTAGAGTGGTAGGATATTTTAGGCCAGTGCAAAATTGGAATGACGGGAAAAGGATGGAATTTAAGGAAAGGAAGATGGTTGATTTAAGGAAAATAGCCATCCCCAAGGATGTCCCTATCATTTCCCAAAAACAAAGTTCCCGGAGGGCCCTTTCCTTAGGGGGAAGCCTTTAGAATAGGTAATGGAAGCACTAAGAAGGTTAATTTTTAACTTTTTCTGATGGAGGTTTTTTTAAAATAGAAATCTCAGACCAAACTTCCTCCTCTAAACTTCCCCTCCGGGGGGCTTCTACGAAGAAGTTAAAAAAGACGGGTAAGGGATGTTGTGATTTTTGCGGAGAAGAAAAACCCTTTTGTTTTGTCTGTCGGAAATGTGGCTTTGTCCTTTGTAGAGAGTGTCTTTATGCTGAGCAGAGGCGTTTTGTGTGTGCCAGTGCTGTAGCCTGGATTTGTCCAAACTGCGGAAACTGGGAGACCCTTTGATCTTTTCAAGGAGGCCTTAGGTCAATGTTTGAAACCTTTTTAAAAGGGTTAATTGGAAATTTTTTGCTTTTTTTTGAGAAAAGCGGGTATTTAGGGGTTTTTTTTCTTATGGCTTTGGAATCAACTCTTGTGCCCATTCCTAGTGAAATTATCGTTCCTCCAGCTGGGTATTTAGCCAGTCAAGGAAAGCTTAATTTATGGGGTGTTATCCTTGCGGCTACGCTTGGCTCTTTAGCTGGAGCGCTTGTCAACTATTACTTAGCTTTGAAGCTGGGTAGACCCGCCCTGCTTCGCTTTCTAAAAAGATACGGAAAATACCTTCTTCTTACTGAAGTAAGTTTTAAAAAGGTAGAGATCTTTTGGAACCATCATGGACCAATAAGTACCTTCGTAGGGCGGCTCTTACCAGGTATGAGGCATATAATTTCTATTCCAGCTGGTCTTGTGCGGATGGGACTGATAATTTTTTCTTTCTACACCACGGTAGGGGCCTTTCTGTGGTGTAGCTTTTTAGCCTTCTGTGGTTATTATTTGGGCAAAAATGAGGAGGCTCTGAAGGAGGCTTTACACCAAGGTTCTTACGGTATTATAATCTTAGTGTTGATAATTTTAGGGATCTATCTTTTATGGAAGGTAAAGGGCCGAAATTAGAGGGTAGATAGATAAGAATATAGTTCCTCTTCGGCTGTTTTTACTCCCTTTCCAATTTCTACGGGTAAGCCAAAATGTTTCAAGCCTAACTCAAGAGCCGAAATGCCTACTAAAAGGTCAAAGGGCGATTGATCTCCCATGTGGGTGATGCGGATAATCTTTCCCTTTAGTTGATCCTGTCCTCCGGCAAAAAGAATGCCCCAGCGATCGCGCAAGAATTTGAGGAAGACACCAGTATCAAGTCCATCTGGAGATTTTATGACCGTAAGAGATTCGGCTGGGACCTCAGGAAAGAGGTCTAAACCCAGTGCTAAAATCGCTCTTTGGCAAGCCACAGACAGGGCCCGGTGATGAAGATGAAGTTTGGTTAAAGAAAGCTCCCTTATTCGGACAAGCATTTCCCTTAAAGCAAGGAGGAGGCTTACAGCGGGAGTAAAGGCTGTTGTATCTTTGTCATAAGCTTTATCCTCCTTTTGGAGGCTAAAATAATATTTGGGCAAGGTGGATCTCTTGGCTAAGGCTTTAGCTTTGGGAGAAAGAGCAATGAAAGATAGACCGGGAGGAAGGCTCATAGCTTTTTGCGAACCCGTAATAAGAACATCTATTCCTAACTCATCCATAGGTAGAGGATAGACACCAACTGCAGTGATGCCATCTACCACTAATATGGTTTCTCTGCTCTTACACAACGAGGCTAACTCGGCAACAGGATGTTTAACACCCGTTGAGGTTTCACAAGCCTGCACTAAAATAGCCTTACTTTCGGGATTTTTTCGTAGGGTCCTCTCTACATCCTCTGGGTCTACCGCTTTCCCCCAAGGCACTACAACCGAGACAACTTCTAATCCATAAGCTATGGAGATTTCTTTCCACCTTTCACCAAATTTTCCGCCCTCTACGACGATAACCTTATCTCCAGGTGAAAAGAGGTTTGTAATAGCTGCTTCCATGGCTCCAGTCCCTGAGGAGGTAAAAAAATAAACTCTTTCCTGAGTTTGGAAAAGATACTTAAGACCCTGTCTAATTTCTCGCAAAAGAAGAGAAAATTCTGGTAACCGATGATGAGTCATAGGTTGGGCCTGAGTCAGAAGAACCAGTGGAGCAACGGGCACTGGGCCAGGTGTAAATAGATAGCGCTTATTTAAAAATTTCATTTCACCCCCCTTTAGATTCTCTAAATTTCAATATCTAAAACTTCGTAGGTTTTGGTTCCAGAAGGAGTTTGAACCTTAATTTCTTCTCCAATTTCTTTGCCAATTAAGGACCGGGCTAAGGGTGAATTGATAGAAATAGTTCCTGAAGAGGGATCAGCCTCATAGGGACCAACAATCCGATAGGCTACTATTTCGTTCGTTTCTAAATTAAGAAGTTTTACCTTAACCCCAAATTGTATCCTTTCTGGAGGCGCTTTAAAGGGAGGAATGACCTCGGCTTGGGCAAGAATACCGGAAAGTTCTTGGATCCTTCCTTCTATATAGGCTTGTCTTTCTTTTGCGGCTTCATATTCGGCATTTTCCGAAAGGTCTCCGTGCGCTCTGGCTTCTTCAATAGCCTTTACTACCTCTCTTCTTTCTACCTTGATCAATCGTTCCAGTTCTTTTTTTAACTTTTCCAAGCCCTCAGGTGTAAAAGGGATCTTCATTTCTCACCCCTAAATAAATTTTAGTTTAGGTAAGGTTTTGATAGATTTAGACTTAATGTTTAAAGGCCCTTTGTCCGGTGAACATCATTGCTACAGGCGGATAAGCCTCATTACAGGCCTGGATAACTTCCCAATCTCTAACCGAACCCCCTGGTTGAAGAATGGCTGTTACTCCTTGCCTTATAGCCACATCAGCAGCATCGCGAAATGGCAAAAATCCATCAGAAACCATCACCGCTCCAATTAAACCAGCCTTGTTCTTCTTAGTTTCTTCATCAATTTCTTCCTTCTGATCCCTTGGACGAAGCCCTTTTTCGATCTCCAATTCTAATTGTTTATAAGAAATTTTATACTTTTGATAGCATAGCCAATCGGAATAATTACGATAAGCCTTGAAGATTGCTATTTCTGTACAACCAACCCTATCTTGTTCTCCCGTGCCGATAGCCACCGTCCTTTCGTCCTTTACAAAAAGGACCGAATTTGAAGTAATCCCCAATTCTAAAGCCCAACCAAAAATCATATCCCGTATTTCTCTCTCATCGGGCTCCCTAAGGCACCGATACTCAATTCCATCCTTTACCGACACTGCAGGCTTAAGGTCTTCTTTGCTGCGAATACGATTTTTTTGCGAGACCTGAAGGATTAAACCGCCATCCATCAAACTTTTAAATTCAATGACAGGAAAATTGGCATACTCAGCTAGTTTATCCATATTCCTTAGACGAATGATCCGTAAATCTTTTCTTTTCTTTAAGATTTCTATAGCGCCTTCTTCGTATTCAGGTGCCGCAAGGACTTCAAAGTAATGTTCAGCTATGGCTTCAGCTGTTGCCTTGTCTACAGGACGATTTAACGTAATAGCCCCACCAAAAGCGGCAACCCTATCCGCACTAAAGGCCCGTAAAAAGGCTTGCTCCAAGGTATCTCCATAAGCTGCTCCACAAGGATTGTTATGCTTTACAATAATGCAGCAGGGCTTCTCCATTAAATAGCGCATAATATTTAAAGAGTTATCTACATCTGTTAGGTTTGTCTTGCTTGGATGCTTGCCAAACTGTATAAAATCGGATTCCTTTAAGGTAGAAACCAAACCTAACCCTGGTTTTATAAACTCGTAATCTCCTAAGATTAAATTTCCTACAACTAACTCATAAAGAGCCGCTTCCTGGTCGGGATTTTCTCCGTATCTTAATCCCCTTCTTTCTACTTCTCCGGGAGCTACCTCTAAATCCCAGGTGCGTTTTTTGTAAATTAGCGTTTGATCCCCAAAGGTAATCCGAAGTTCCTGAGGGAAATGATCGGTAACAATCTTCCTATACATCTTTTTTAGATCTTCAGCCATAGCAAACCTCCTTAGGGTAGTTCCTAATTAAGTATTGATATTTTCCTTAAGTTGTCAACCATCTTTTTTGTTGTTTATATAACTCCAGAAAGTATACAAAGTCTTCAGCAATCCTCCAAGAAGCCCCTTGCGGTCCAAGTAGTTTTGGTAATGTTTGTAGACTATTCCTTATCTCTTCTTTTCGTTCTAGGTTATGTAATAATTCTTCCAGGGTTTTTAAAAGGGCTTCTTTGCCTTCCCTTTCTATGATCACCTCTGGATAGACAGGTTTTTGGAGAATGAGATTGGGCAAGCTGATGAAGGGGACTTTTACCAAAAGCTTGGCGATTTGATAGGCTATACTTGGAAGGCTGTAGACAACTAAAGCAGGTGTGCCGAGCAATCCAGCTTCAAGGGTAATAGTGCCTGAAGCTAATACAGCAAGATCTGAATTTTTTAAAACATCATACTGATTATTTTCAAAAACTTTCAGGTATTTTCGTGCCTCTTCCCAAAGGGGGGATTCCTTTAATCCCAGGGCTTTAACCATAATTCCCTGAAGATTAGGGATCTTCCTTTGCAGGGCATTAAAAAGATCAAGAAAGACTGGGATATGGCGGGCTACTTCATTTTCCCGACTACCAGGAAAAAAACTGATCAAGGGGACTTGAGGATTTAGCTGGTAGATTTCAAAAAAAAGAGAAGAAGGCAAGTTGGGTTTAACGATTTCCAAAAGGGGATGGCCGAAATATTTAACCTTTATTTCATATTTTTTAAAAAATTCCACCTCAAAGGGTAGGATAACATAGAGGAGATCTACGTATTTTTTTAATAGGCCTATACGCCTCCGATACCAAGCCCAGACTTGGGGTGCTACAAAATAGACCACAGGATAGCCAAACTCTTTAGCTATTTTAGCTACACGGAGGTTGAAGCCCGGAAAATCTACTAGAAGGACCACATCCACTAAGCGTTTTTGTAATAAATCCTTTACTTTTTTCATCACAAAAAGATATTTTTTAACTTGGGTAAGATCGGGAATACCAACCAAGGAAAGATTTTCAGCGTTGAAAAAGATATCTATATCAAGGCTTCTTAACCTGGGTCCTCCGATGCCTACAAAATGAAGTCCAGGATTGATCTCCCTTACCCTTTTAACCAAAAGGGAGGCATATAAGTCCCCAGAAAGTTCTCCCGATATAACTAAGACCCGCATAAATATTGGGTAGTTAATTTTTGGAAATTCTTTTCTACCTCCTCCTTAACACGAAAGGCTACTTCTAAGGATGGAAGGGTCTCCCGAGCAGGGAAGGGTTTTTCACAAAGACCAAGGGCGGAGTTCACAAAAACCCTTAGCTCGGTAAATAGAGGATCATCCTCCTGAAAGATCCTCTTTTCTACATTATAGTCCTTTTTTTGAGGATCAACAAAAACTTGGATTAAAGATTTTTCTATGGTATCTATCCTTAGATAGGTTCCTTTAGCAAAGACACGAAACTTCCTTTGCTTTGAGAGGGAAATCCTACTTGCGGTAAGGTTGCAAGTGGTTCCATCCTTAAAAATAAGCCTGGCATTAACAATATCGGGTTTATCGGTAAAAACAGGTGCTCCAATGGCATGGATAAATTCAAGGTCTTCCTTCTTTTTAAAAAGAAAGATCAAATCAAGATCATGGACCATTAGGTCTAAGATCACGTCTATATCTAAATTCCTTTCAGCAAAGCTTCCTATCCTATGAGCTTCAATAAATAAAGGATTGGTAACTCTTTTTTTTAGCTCTTCCACAACCCTTTGGTAGCGTTCTACATAGCCTACTTGGAGATAAATTCCCTTCCTCTCGGCAAGCTCAACCAATTCTAAGGCTTTGGAAAAGTCATGAGTGAGGGGTTTTTCAACTAAGACCGCCTTACCCTCCTCAATAGCTCTTTTGGCTATGTCATAATGAGTAATCGTTGGGGTAGCTATAACCACCGCCGTGACTAAAGGCAAAAGCTCAGTGAAATTTTGAGTACAAAAGGGCTGAAGACCATATTTTTCCAATAGTTTTTTTTCGGTTTCCTTAAGTCTTTGCGAGTTTATGTCACAAAGGGCTACCAGATGAGCCTCAGGGATTTGAGCTAATTTTTCAGCATGATATTTTCCAAGATGGCCAAGCCCAATAACTCCTATTGGAAGTTTTGGCATAAATCTTCTTTTACCCCCAAGATAGCTATTTCATATTTATTAGCCAAACCAATGGACTCCTCAACTTGCAAAAAGAAGGTTTTTCCAGCAAGAAGGGCCAGGACCTTTGCCTTTGCTTTGATTAGGTTTTCCACTGTTTTTAGGCCCACTACGGGCAAATCAACTCGGGGATCCTGATGAGGCTTAGCTATCTTGACGACTACACTGTGAGGCCTAAGTCTACCAGCCCTTAGGATAGTTTCATCGGTACCCTCCATGGCCTCTACCGCTACAGTCATCTTATTTTTCACCACTACACACTGGCCAATATCAAGCCCTCCGATGGCTTTGGCTATTCTAAAGCCATACTTAATATCTTCCCATTCTTCAGAGGTAGGAGCCCTTTTAGTATAAATTTTTTCTTGAACTAAATATTCTGCCAAGAACTCGGCTGGTCCTCTTATGGTAAAACCGTTTTTTTCTAACTCTTCTAAAAGGGCGGTAAGAAGAGTATTATCTTCCCTATTTTTTAAGGATCTCCAGATCTTAAAAGCCTGTAAATCAGGCAGGTTAAAACGTAGGGCATGGCTTTTGTCAACCTTTCCTAATAGGACTAAATCTTTAATCCCATGCCTATGAAAAAAATCCATAAGTTTATTCAATTGGCCTAAATAAATTTTCTCAACCTTGGTACAGAGGGGGATGAGATTTTTCTCCTGTTCTTTTGAAAAACAAACCCCATAAATAGAGTATCCTTGTTTTTTCAAACTTTGCGCCAAAATAAGGGGAAATCCCCCGTCCCCGGAGATAAGGCCTATTCGCGGTGAAGACCTATCGTCCATGGAAAAGGTAGGGGCTAATCATCTCCTTCAAAGGGCTTTCTTCTCATTATACCTTGTCGGGATGGATTTTCCAAAAAGGTTATAAGTTCCGAGACTAAAGGATCGTCTCCAAAGATTTCTCTTAATTCTGAGATGACCTCTTTAAGGGTAGCTGGACCATCAAGAAAAATCCCCAGGGCTTGAGAAATTTTTAGGATCGCTTCTTTAGAAAACCCAGCCCTTCTTAGCCCTACTAAATTTACACCTTGAATTTTGGCTGGAATACCAAAAACTTTCACAAAAGGAGGCACATCCTTATCTACTCCACTCATCCCTCCGATGAAGGCATAGGCTCCAATTCGGCAAAACTGATGCACAACCGCAAAACCGCCCATCACCACTCTTTTCCCAACCCTTACGTGTCCTCCCAAAGTAGCGTTGTTAGCCATGATAACTTGGTCTTCAATTATGCAGTCATGGGCTACATGAACATAACTCATGAGTAAACAGGAGTTTCCCACTTTGGTTAGCCCTTGATCCTTTATCGTCCCACGATGAATGGTAACAAACTCTCGTATAATGTTGTTATCGCCAATCTCCACCCAGGTTTCTTCATTTTTATACTCCAAATGTTGGGGTGGCGTGCCAATGACCGCATAAGGACCAATAAGGTTATTTTTTCCAATTTTAACGTACTTCTCTACGTAAGTATGTGGTTTAAGTAAGGTCCCCTTTCCTATGTATACTTTAGGGCCAACAAAACAATAGGAAGAGATAATTACCTCTTCATCAAGTTCCGCCTCAGGATCTACATAGGCCGTGGGATGGATTTGGGGCATTTTTTCTTCTCCTAAATAAATTTAACCTATACCTCAATCATGGCTGCGGTAATCTCAGCTTGGGCGACCACCTTCTCGTTAACCACAGCGGTAACGGTAGTCCAGATTAGCTTTCCTTTACGGTTAAATTTTTCCGCAAAGATCAACAGCTGATCCCCTGGATAAACAGGAGCCTTAAAACGAACTTTATCAAAGCCCGCAAGCACAAATAGCTTTTCCCTAAATTCGGGGAAAACATATTTTAGATAAATAGCGCCAGTTTGGGCCATAGCTTCTAAGATTAAAACCCCTGGCATGATGGGATGACCAGGAAAATGTCCTTGAAAAAAGGGCTCATTAATACTCACATTTTTAATTGCTTTGATAAATTGCCTTTCCGGATCAATCTCGAGTACTCGGTCTACTAAAAGGAAGGGATATCTATGGGGTAGCAGTTTTTCAATCTCCTTCGTATCCAAGCCTTTCTCTAATTCTTTCATAGTTTATCCTCCTACCAAAATCTTCTTCCAGAATAACATAACTTGTCTTTTTTTGTAGGTAGGATAAATTTTGAATATGAAAAGGTCCTACCGGGATCTTTTAAATCTTATTCAGGAAGATTTTCCTCTTCATCCTCAACCCTTCAAAGTTTTAGGAGAAAAGGTAGGGCTTTCGGAAGAAGAGGTTTTAGCCTTTATAACAAATTTAAAAGAAAGGGATATTCTTAGACATCTTGGGGCAAGTCCCGATTCCCATAGACTTAAACATTTTACTTGCCTTTGCGCCATAGCCTTGCCCGAAGAAAAACTTCATCTTGCGGAGGAAATCGGTGCTCTTCCTGAAGTAACCCATGCCTACCTGAGGGATCATCCCTTAAACTTTTGGTTTACTTTGGTCTTGCCCTCGGAAGAAGAGCTTACTCTTTACTTACAACGCCTCTCAAGTACCTATGGCCTTAAAGTTTATGCCTTTCCTGCGAAAAGAAAATTTAAAGTAAAAGCAGTGTTTCAATTTTAACTTCAAATGAAGGATTTTTTTCTCTATCTTTTATTTTTTTTTAATTTTTTCTTTTTGCTTTATCTTTATTTTAAATTTAAGGAAGTCTTTGGCGAGAGGATAGATCTTCCTTTAAAGGTGCTTAGCGAAAAACTTGAAGAACGACTTCAAGACCTGCAGGAAATTAGAAGAGATCTTATTAGGCTTTATACCTCTGAAGATTTGATTAGAATAATCTCTGAGGAAGTACACAAGATCTCTTCTATTCTTCTTGGACGTAAGTCTGGGCAAGCAGGAGAGAGAACCGTTGAGGAGATGCTTGCTCATTTCCCTCTGGGGATGATTGTACGTGATCTAAGATTATCTACGGGTGTAGTAGAGTTTGCTCTAAGGCTTAAAGGGGGAAAATTTCTTCCTATAGATTCCAAACTTTTTGCCTCTGAGGTTCTGGCCAAAGGAGAAATCAATCCACAAGAAGAAAAAGAGCTCCTTCGCAAAACAAGGGAAAGAGCCAAAGAAATCACTAATTACCTTAGGGACGAGCGAAGCTCAGGATTTGCCATCATGGCCATCCCTGATGGACTTTATTCCTTTCTTTCTTTAAGACTTCATGCTGATTTAGAAAAAGAAGGTATAATCCTTGTTCCTTACCAACTTCTTCCCCAAATTTTGATCCTCATCTCTTTGCTTTGGGAGAGATTCTTTTTTCAGTTCTCCCAAGACAACCTTCTTGAAAGCCTTCCTATCTTTGAACAGACCTTAGCTGAGCTTTTGCGGGATGTTGATCAAGCACAAAGAGAGTTGAAGAGCGTTCTAAATCTCTTTGCTAAGGTGCAAACATCTACCATAAAATTACAAACCACCCTATCAAAGTTAAAAGAGTTAAGGTAAATTGAAAATAAATAAGATATAAAAGGTAAAGATGGACAAGAGGCGTTTCCAAAGGATAAATTTTAAGGCTGATGTTTCTTTTGTCCGTTTAGCCTATGGAATAGAAGGGCAGGGGAAAATTAGAGACCTTGCCTTAGGTGGAATCTTTCTGGAAAATCCCACGCAGTACCCTGAATTAAATGAAATCTTAGAAATAACCCTTAGCCTGGAAAATTATGGCCAGGAAATGAAAGTTCTCCTTAAAGGGGAGGTGGTAAGGGTAGAAGAAGGTAAGGGCATTGCCATAAAGTTTTTAGAAATAGATCCTCAGAGTTTTAATCATCTTAAGAACATCCTGTATTTTAATTCCCCTGATCCGGATAAAGTTTGGAAAGAAATTCAGCGATTTCTTGGCGAGGCTTATCCCCTTTTTAGACAGGTCAAATTTATGAAGATCTTGGGCTTAAAAAAGGAACTCATGCCTTATCTCTTAGAGAGGGCTTTCCTTTACAGCCCAGAGAAGCCGTTTAAACTAAGTAGTGGTAAGCAGAGTGCATATTATCTTGATTGTCGGAAGATTACCCTTTATTCACCTTCCTTTGTTTTGGTAAGCGAGCTCTTTTGGGAGGAGATACGTTTTAGCTTTGTTGAGGGAGTGGCAGGGATGAGCATCGGCGCTGATCCCATAGTGTGTGGGATCCTTGCTAAGGCTTATGAAGAAGGGGTCCATCTTGAAGGCTTACTCATCCGCAAGGAACCCAAAAAATATGGCACCCTTAGACAAATTGAGGGTAATGTTAAACCTGGGATGGAGGTCCTTTTGGTTGAGGATGTTGTCACCACTGGCTCTTCGGTGCTGAAAGCCTTGCATGCCCTTCGCGAGGCCCAGGTCAAAGTTCTCAAAGTTTTAGCCTTAGTTGATCGCTTAGAAGGAGGAAGAGAAGCTATAGAAAGGGAAGGAGTTCCTTTCCAAGCCTTCTTTACCATTGAAGAAATAATCTCAGCCTATCAAAAGAAAGACTCCTTAAAAAGTTGATTCCACTGTGCTATGGAAGAAGATCTCCTCCTTAGTTTAATCCTTTTTCTTTCTGCCTTGATCCATGGTTTAGTTGGTTTTGCCTTCGCTTTAACCGCCCTTCCTTTGCTTGCCTTAGTAAAGAGCGTAAAATTTTCCGTTCCCTTGCTGGCCTTTTATTCCTTTTCGGTAAACTTTATAACCTTGCTCATGATACGAGAAAGAGAAATCTTTAAACTCCCCCTGCGATTTTTCTTTTTTATTCTCTTAGGGGTCTTTATTGGGGTTTATGGTTTTAAAATCTTTTCGGAGTTAACCCTTAGGGTCTTACTTTTCATAGCCATATTCTCTTATTTTCTTTGGGAACTTTATGCTAAACTCACCGCAAAGGAGGAGCATTTTTTATCCCATATTGATCCCTATACCTTTAAAGAGCCTAAGGGCCTTATGGTTGCCTTTTTAGTTGGTCTTCTTGGTGGGATTCTTAATACTCCTGGGCCTCCTATTGTGATCTACCTTTCTTTGTTGCGTTTTAGAAAAGATATTTTTAAAGCCACCCTTCAAGTAATCTTTATGATAACTTCCCTTTTTGCCATCCTAAATCATCTTTACCGAGGAAATATAACCCTTGAAATCTTTAAAACCTTTCTCCTTCATCTCCCGGGAGTGGTTATTGGTCTTTATATAGGGCAAAGATTTTACACCAAAATCAGCACGAAGACCTATTATTATTTAGTTAATATTTTTCTTCTTATTTCCGCCCTTCTTTTACTTCTTAAAATTCACTAAAGAGGAGGTTGGTAATGCTAGTAATTCCTGAAGGGTTTTTATTTTCGGCTGTGGCTTGTGGAATAAAGAAGGAGGGAAGACTTGACTTGGGGCTAATTTTTTGTCAGAGGAAAGCAACTGCTTGGGGGGTATTCACTAAGAACACGGTTAAAGCGGCTCCAGTCCTTCTTGGGCAAAAAAATCTAAAAGGGGCCCATCATCGGGCCATAATTGTCAATAGTGGTGTTGCCAATGCGGCAACTAAAGAGGAGGGTTTGATGGGGGCTGAAGTTTTACTTACCCACCTCGCTAAGCATTTGCGGATAAAACCAGAAGAAATCCTTCCTGCCAGCACAGGCGTTATTGGTGAACCTTTACCTGTAGATAAAATGATCTCCAAGCTTGAGGAGCTGGTTAGCAAGCTTTCTTCTGAGGGGGTAATGGATTTTGCCAAAGCTATCATGACCACCGATACCTTCTCTAAAATCGCCTCTCGTGAAACCGAAGAGGGAATTAGGATTCTTGGGGTTGCTAAAGGAGCGGGAATGATAGCCCCAAACATGGCCACCATGTTAGGCTTTATTTTAACGGATGGGTATCTAAAAAAGGAAGAAGCCAAAAAGATCCTCCCCAAGGCTACAGAGCTTACCTTTAATCGTATTACTGTGGACGGCGATACCAGCACCAACGATACAGTTTATCTTATGGCCAGTGGTACTAAAATAATAAAAGATGGCGAAGGGTTTTTTAAGGCTCTCGTTGAGGTAATGAAGGAACTCGCTTATATGATAGTGAGAGATGGTGAAGGGGCTACAAAGGTTATAAAAGTAGAAGTAAAAGGGGCCAAGACTAAGGAGGAAGCTAAAACTTTGGCCTTAGCGGTAGCGAACTCTCCCCTTGTTAAAACAGCCTTTTATGGGGCAGATCCTAACTGGGGGAGAATCCTTGCCGCCCTGGGTAAAACCCAGATCAAATTTACCCCTGAGGCTGTAGAAATTTATCTCAACAGTAAACCCTGGATTAAGGGCTTAACTCCTCAAACCGCCGAGGAAATCCTCAAAGAAGAGATGAAAAAAAAGGAAATTTCCTTGGTGATTAATCTTAAGGCTGGAAAATTAGGTTATGAAGTATTAACTTGTGATTTGACGGAAGAGTATATCCGGATTAATGCCTCTTATCGGAGTTAGACCATGAAGGAAGAAGAAGAAAAAGAGAAGGAAGAAGAAAAACTTTTTTGTGAGAAGTACAAGGAGTGGCAAGGGGCTGAGGAAAGGTGTAAACACAAAAAGGATTATTGTCAATTTCGCCAACAATGTCTTGTTTACTTGCGCGAGAAGATGAGGGATTTTTAAAGAGGAAAAGGGATCATCCATGAAGATTTTGCTTACCAATGATGATGGAATTTATGCTGATGGACTCTGTGCCCTTAACTCTGCCCTAAGCTTAGACCACGAAGTTTATATTGTTGCCCCAGAGGTAGAAAGAAGTGCGGTTGGGCACGCTATAACCATCCATTATCCTTTACGGGTCAAAGAAATAAGAAGGGGCAAATTTTTTTGGGGTTATGCCGTTAGCGGGACTCCTGCGGACTGTGTGAAGCTTGCCCTTTATGAATTGGTCGGGCCTGTTGATTTAGTAATTTCGGGTATTAATCGTGGGGCTAACGTGGGAATAAATGTTCTCTATTCTGGAACAGTCTCGGCAGCAACGGAAGCAAAGATCCTTGGTTATTCAGGTCTTGCTGTTTCCATTGCGGCGTATGAAAATATAGATTATTGTTTTGCCTCCTATTTTATAGCGAAATTTATCTCCATCCTTTTTGAGCTTCCTTTGAAGAAGCCCTTTTGTTTAAACATTAACTTTCCCCATCTTAACCCTCATCTCATTAAGGGAATTAAATGGGTTCGGCAATCCACGGCCCCTCTTCGGGAGTTCTTTGATAAAAGATTGGATTTGCATGGGAAGATTTACTACTGGCAAGGTGCTGAAGAACACACGGAAACCGATCCAGACACGGATGTGATAGCCCTAAAGGAGGGCTATATCACCATCACTCCTATTCAGTTTGATTTAACCAACTATGAAGCCTTAAAAGATTTGCAAAGATTTTGCTTGACCCTTGATTTCTAAGCTCCTTCTCTAAGAATTTCTTCTAAGCTTGCTAAAAAGTAATCCATTTCTCGGTAGTTGATAATTAGGGGTGGTGTGAGTCTGATCACCTTGGGTTTCGGTTGGGTTGTGAGGATTCTTCTTTTTAAGAGTCCCTGAAAAATTGAGGAAGCCTCTTCCCGAAATTCTATGGCGAGAAGGAGCCCAAGTCCTCGGATTTCCCTAATCTTTTCGGGATATTTTTGGGCTAAGGTTTCAAGTTTTTCCCTAAGGACCCTGCCTTTTAGGGCTACTTCTTCCAGAAAGCCAGGAGAGGTTAGTATATGCAATACCTCTATGGCAACCTCACAGGCCAGAGGATTCCCACCAAAAGTAGAGGCATGAGAGCCTGGGGTGAGATGGGCCATTACTTCCTTTTTTCCTAAGAGGGCGGAAAGGGGAAGACCGTTAGCTAAGGCTTTAGCGGAGCAAAGGAGATCGGGCTCAATACCAAAGTGTTCATAAGCAAAAAGTTTTCCCGTTCGCCCAAGCCCGGTTTGAATTTCATCAAAGATAAGAAGGGCTTGATATTTATGACAAAGCTCCCGGGCTAATTTGAGGAAATCATCTTGCAAAGGATAAACTCCCCCTTCTCCTTGGATAGGCTCAACAATAAGGGCACAGACTCTTTCGGAAAAGGCTTTTTTAAGAGCTAAACAGTCATTTGGAGGTACAAAGATAACTCCAGGTACCAAAGGTTCAAAACCTTGCCAATACTTAGGTTGACCAGTGATGGATAGGGCACCCATAGTGCGTCCATGGAAAGAATTTTCTAGAGCGATAAAAAGATTTTTTTCTTTACCGTAGAGATCATAGGCTTTTTTTCGCGCAAGCTTTAAAGCCGCCTCTACCGCTTCAGCCCCACTATTGGCAAAAAAAACTTGTTCGGCAAAGGTTAACTCCACAAGCCTTTTGGCAAGCTTTGCTTGAGGTTCGGTGTAAAAAAGGTTAGAAGTGTGCCAAACCTTTTCAGCCTGAGCCTTTAACACGGAAATAAGCCTTTGATGGCTATGGCCTAAATTACAAACCGCAATCCCCGAAGTGAAATCTAAGTATTCGGTGCCATCCTCAGCAAAAAGCCTAGATCCTTCACCTCGCACAAAGGCTATGGGGATCCTTTTGTAGTTTGGGGCTAGAAAGACCTCCCCCATTTCTACAAGATAACCCATGATTTTAAACTCCTCTAAGGTTTTTTGCTTAACCCTTTCCTAAAAAGTCTTCCAAATCTACCTTCCGTAGGGTGATTTTTTTATTAAGAAACAGCCTTGCCATTTTTTTAAAATTGGGGGTCAAATCGGAGATATAAACTTCTGGTTCTCCGTTAGGCGGTAGGGTCTCGGCAAAGGAAGGGTTTTCTTCTAAAAAGGTCTTAACCAAGATAGCCACTTCCTCGGAGGGGTCTACAAGCTTAATCCTTTTTCCCGCCTTTTCCTGAATAACCTTTTTCAGCAAGGGATAGTGGGTACAGCCAAGAATAAGAGTATCAATTCCCCTCATTTTTAGAGGGATGAGATATTTCTTGACGATACTCCTAGTCTCGGGTTTTTTTAGCCAGCCTTCCTCAATGAGGGGAACAAGAAGAGGGGCTGAATTGGCATATACTTTAATTTCTGGATCCGCTTGAGCAAAGAGCCTTTCATAAATCTTACTTTCTACGGTCGTTCGGGTACCAATAAGGCCTATTTTTTTATTTCGGGTAAGACGCAAGGCCTTTTGAAAAGAGGGTGTGACCACTTCAAAAAAAGGGACTTCGGGATAGCGCTCACGAAGATGGGGCATGGCGGTGCTGGAGACAGTATGGCAAGCTACGACGATTACCTTGGCCCCTTTTCGCAACAAAAATTCCGTATCCTCAAGGGCGTATCTTTTTACTGTTTCAGGGCTTTTAGTGCCGTAAGGTGTACGAGCAGTATCTCCAAAATAAATGAGCCTATACTGAGGCAAGAGCGCCAACAGTTCTCTTACTACCGTAAGCCCACCCATGCCGGAATCAAAAACACCGATCATGGTTTCATCCTTAAATAGTGCTCAATGCTTGCTGATAAAGAAGTGATCACTGAAAGCCATAGGACCCAACGTAAAAGGGACCTTGGTTCAAGGCTCCTTTGGGAAAAACGATGCAAAAGTCCGTTAACAATAAGTAAAATACCCAGACTCCAGAGGCCTGAGCCAATGAAAATTTTGGCGGTTTCCCATAGGGTTTTAGTAAGGTCGTTGGGGTAAAAACGAATACTAAAGAGGAACCAAAGAAGGAGGGGGAAAATAAGGGCAAGCATTAAAAGCTCCTAAAGGTCTTTCAGTCCTAAAACATCCTGCATGGTATAGACGCCAGGTTCTTTTCCATAAACCCACTTTATCGCTCTAATTGCCCCGCGGGCAAAGGTTTCCCGTGAGCTTGCCCGATGAGTAAGTTCAAGTCTTTCCCCAATTCCGGCAAAGAAAACGGTATGTTCTCCCACAATGTCCCCACCCCTAATGGTTTGGATGCCGATTTCCTTAGAAGGTCTTTCGCCAATTATTCCCTGCCGGCAATAGCGAAAATCTTCCTCGGTTCGGTTAAGGACCCGGGCAATGGCCTGGGCAAGTTTAAGGGCTGTTCCACTTGGAGCATCCTTTTTCATCCGATGATGAGCCTCCACAATTTCTACGTCATACCCTTCGGAAAGCACGCGAGCTGTAATTTCACAAAGCTTTACCAGCAGGTTTACTCCTGTACTCATATTATAATCTTGCACCATAGGAAAGTTTTTTTGAGCAAGCTCATGCACTTCTTGAAGCTCTTCTTTACTAAAACCGGTGGTCCCAATTACCATAGCCTTTTTGTAATTGGTATTAAGCTTAACATGTTCTAAGGTAGCCTTATGGAAGGTAAAATCCACAATCACATCGGCAAGACCTATTACTTTCTCCAAGGAATTTTCAATTTTCACTCCCACCCCAGGGATACCTAAAATTTCTCCTAAATCCTTTCCCACATGGAGACTATTAGGAGCTTCAAAAGCCCCAACCAATTGAAGATCTTTATCCTCAAGGACAAGGCGACTAATGGTTTGTCCCATCCTGCCAGCACATCCCGCTACTACCACCTTAATTTTCATAAGCAGTTACCTCCTTTAAGTACTCATTATAGTATTTCTCAAATTGTTTTTTAAGTTCCTCTGAAGGCTCTTCTCCTTTCACAAAGGTATAGAATTTACTAAATACTTCCTTTATCTCAAAGGTTGAAGAGAAACTTCCTTCTTCGGGATCACTTTTCGTCCATCTTAGTTCACCCATTATTAAACTTTCTTTCCCTATTTTTTCATCCTTTTCATAATTTAAAGACAGAAGATTAGGAAAGATCCTTTTGAGCCTTCTTTCGGCGTCCAAAACATAGTCTTGGTTTTTAAGAATTACTTTCACATAGGCCTCGTCAACCGAAAGTTTTTCCAGATTTTCCAAATAATCGTAATAGGTTTTAAGTTCATAAGGAGAAGGAAGAGGGATGAATTCTTGGTGGAGGCCTCCTTTTTTTAAGAATTCTAACAAAAGGACCCCCTTTCTTTGGCTTCTTTCTTCAAAGGAATAGGGGAGAGGGGCACCAGGGTAGAAAAATTTTTCATGATGGGTCTGTTGACGATGAAGATGACCTAAAAGGACATAGGAAAATTCAGAAAAATAGTGCCTGGGAAGTACAAAATCCCGGGTAAAACCTTTTAACATTTGTTCTTCTTCGCAAAAGATTGTCCCGTAAATAGCTAAATGAGAAATTAGAAGGGCTGGCTTCTTAAGATTTTCTTTTATGCTAAGTAAAAGTTTAGAAAAAAAGGCTGAAATACTTTCTATCTCCTCATTTACCTCCATCTCTTCTTCATATTCTCGCAGAGAAAGGTAAGGGAGGGCATAAACGTAGTAGGTAGTTCCATCTTTTGCCTGCAAGGGCATTGGGTTGATAAATAAATTCAAATCCCCCACCAAATAAAGGTGAACTTTATTTAGAATTTTGCTATGAAGGCTTGCCCGCCGAGAATCATGGTTCCCAAGAATAAAAATCCCTTTAACCTTTAGATCATAAATTTGTTGTAAAATTTCTTCATAGAGGTCCAAGGCATCCAGGTTTGGATTAGGACGGTCAAAGATGTCCCCAGCCATAACTAAAAGGTCAGGCTTTATATCCTGAAGGAGTTTTAGAAAGGTATCGGTAAAAAATTTCCCTTGTTCAGCAAGCAAATTTTTTTCGTACAATTTTTTTTCTAAATGCCAATCAGAGGTGAGGAGAATTTTCATCTTCCTTTATAATCGGTAGCAATAAGATAGATTTCTCGGCTTTCTTTTCGTGTAGCCTTGGGTCTAAAAAGTTTAACATCCTGAAAAGATTTTGTAAATTTTTCTTTCAGGTCAGGAAATTCACCACCCTCAAACACTTTAACCACTGCTTTCCCTCCCTTTTTTAAGACCAGCTCGCAAATTTGGAGGACCCTTTCAGCAAGGCGAATGGATTCCAGATGGTCCCTTTCTTTAATACCCGTGGTTTGAGGGGCAAGATCACTAAGGATCACATCAAATAATGGTTCATCATTGCCCAAAAGGTCTTCTTTAGAAAGATCAAAGACATTTTTAACCAAAACACGGTAGTGTTTAGCCTTATATTTAGGGGGGATTAGGTCTACTCCTACGACCAATCCTGTGGGCCCAATCACCTCACAGGCATATTTGGCCCAAGAGCCAGGGCTTGTACCAAGATCAAGCACCCTATCTCCAGCTCGCAGGATCTTAAATCTTTCATTAATCTCCTTCAATTTGAAAACCGACCGAGCAGGATAACCCTTTTCTTTGGCAAGCTTAGCCCATTTATCAAACCATGGATTGGCCATAGTTTTAATTTAATGCATCTTTTCTCTTCAGCCTAATCTCTTTTAGATAAGTTTCAATCTTTGTGGCTAATTCCATCTGTTTTTGCCAGGCTCCAAATAATTTACCCTTGGGTAAAAGTTCCTGAATTAGCTCATAGAGTTGCCTACTAATCCTTCCTGCCCTTTTATTTTGGAAGGGGGTTTGGGGAAGGGGCATAAAAGTATGAGCATGGATGACCGCTCCAAGCTTAGCAAGCTTTCTCATAAAAGCAATAGTCTCCTTTATATCTTCTTCTTTTTCATAGGGAAGACCAAAAATGAAATCCACCTTAGGGGTAATTCCAAATTTAAGACAGGTTTTAACCGCTTTTTCCACATCTTCAGTGGAATGGCCTCTACGACAAAGTTTAAGAATTCTTTCACTTCCACTTTGGGCCCCGATGATAAGGCTTTGATTGGCACAGTATTCCTTAACCAGGGCCACTGTTTCTTCTGTAGTATGCTCTGGTCTTACCTCCGAAGGAAAGGTCCCAAAAAAGACCCTACCCCCCTTTTTATCAACCAAGGCCTTAAGTTCTCGTAAAAAATTTCTTAAATCTTCCAGATTAACCCTTTTTCCATCGGGAGAAAGATAGGAAAAGGCATTAGGAGTAATAAACCTAAAATCCTTTAGACCATAGGAAAGAAGCTTTTCTACATAAAAAAAGACCCTTTCAGGACTGCGATGCCTAACTTTCGTCCCAAAAATTTGGGAAGTTTGGCAGTAAGAACAAGCAAAGGGGCAACCGCGAGTTATCTCCAGGGGATTGAATCTACGAGATTTTATGGCCAAAGGAGGAAACTCATTTAAATCCACGGGATAACCGCGACCAGTAGAAACAAATTTACCATCTTGGAGATAGCCTAACCCTTTTAATTGAGTAATCTCTTTTCCTTCTAAAAGGTATTTTAGAAAGAGGGGAAAGGTTATTTCTGCTTCGGAAAGAAACACATAATCAAAGCCCGCCAGGAGGGTTCCTAAAGGGTCACCCGTGGCATGGGGACCACCAGCCACCAAAATGAGTTTATCCTGAGGAAATTCCTTTCTTAAGGATTTTACCAAAGGAAAAATTTGAAAAATTTGGGTGGTAAAGAAGGAAAAACAGAGACAAAGAAGTTCATATTCGCGATAGATTTGCCCTAAGATGGCGTTAGGATCTTTCCCTTCCTTAAAAAAAATAACGGGAATTTGGGGTAGCATCCCTTTTTCCCAGAAAGTTTCAAGGGCCCCAAGGAGGACGTTGAAACTATACCGATTTTCTTTAGTATAGTAAAAGATTAAACAAATTTTTTTGTTTTTTGGCATCTCAACTTTATTATCTCCCTCTTCTAAAATTTTCTAAAAGCAATTCAAAAGGTTACCCAAAAATTTCCCTTGACAAGGGTTTATTAAGGCTTATTATTTTTAATATAAAGTAAGGCAAATTAAAGAAGAGGTGCTTTATGCCGATTAGTAATATTAAAAACTCCCCAGAGGTGATTTATATGAAAATCAACGATTTAGGAGGCATAAAACCTCAAAATTTACGAGACAAAGAAGTTCAAAGAAAAGAGACTAACCAACCTGAGGGTGTAACTCCTAAGGTTCAGGCTCAAGGAAAGGCGGTGGAGAGGGTAACCGATCAAGTATCTTTAGCCACAAAGCGTATGATAGAAGAGGCACGAGCCAAAGCGAGTTCTATGCCTGAAGTTAGGGAAGAAAAAGTTGCCGAAATTCGCAAACAAATAGAGAATGGAACTTACCAAGTTTCTAATCGGGCCCTTGCTCGGGCCATGGTGGGCACTCTTCTTTCCGAAATGGTCTAATCTTTAAGTATTTTCTTCTTTGATCTTATTTATCAGTTTAGAGGTAGAAATCTTATAAACAAAGGGAATTCTTACTATTTCACCTCCATAGGACTTGACAAAATCGGAACCTACAATCTTTTCTTCAGGCCAATCTTCCCCTTTCACAAGGACCTGAGGTCTGATCGCCTCAATCAATTTCTTAGGGGTGTCTTCTTCAAATATTACCACGTAGTCCACGCAAGAGAGGGAAGCCAAGATTTTGGCCCGTAATTCTTGAGGATTTATAGGCCTACCTTTCCCTTTAATCCTCTTAATGGAGGAATCACTGTTTAAGCCTACCACCAAGAGGTCTCCAAGGGATCTGGCCTTTTCTAAATAATCTACATGGCCCGCATGAAGCAAGTCAAAACATCCATTGGTAAAGACGATCCTTTCTCCATGACTCCGTCTTTTCTCAAGGATGGGTAATAGCTCGCTTAAAGAGAGAATTTTTTTCCTCTGAGGAAAGGGATTTCGGCGGGGATAGGGAAGAGATGGGCTCATAAAGTCTAATTCAAAGATTTCAACCCTTTCCTCTGAGCCCAAGGGAAAAAAAGTTCCATTGGGCAAAACTGCGAGCGAATTTCCTCCAAGTTCGCTTCCAAAGGCTTGACCAAGCGCATTCACGCCCAAAACAGGAAGCTGGGTTTCTATGCTACGCGCTTTTAGAAGGGTTTCCCAATGGGAGAGGCGAATTTTTGGCCATTGAGCACAAACTACGAGGAAGAAAGCCCCATCCAGAGCATAGGCCTGCCAAAGGTTCGGCCATCTCAACTCAAAGCAAATAAATCCATAAAAAGGAATTCCTTGAATTGAAGCTTTTTTACGCCAACTTCCCGGAGCAAAACAAGCTCGGTCATCAAGCCCTGTGAAAAGGGTTCCCTTTTCCGTAATAACCCTGCCTTTCCCTTCGGTAAAATAGTATAGGGCATTATAAAGTTTTCCCTCTTTTAAAAAGGGCGCTCCAAGAAGAAAAGTCCATTTTTGGGAAGCCTTTTCCAGAACTTTTAAGGCTTCCTTAAAGTCTTGAGAAGAAACAAGCTCGGATAAATCTTCCCGATAGCCCGTTAGGGCAAGTTCTGGGAAGATAAAAAGATTAGCCCAATCTTGATTTAAAAAATCTAAAATTTTATTTAGATTTTTCTCCAAACTAAGAGAAATTTCCATTTGACAAAGGGCAATCTTAAGTTTTTCCATTATTTCATTAACCTTCCTCGTCTTTAATTTGCCAAGGTTTCCTCCTTTAAGGGAACCAAGGGGTTCTTGCTAAGGCAAGGATGCCCACTTTTTCTGCTTTAGCCTTTTTTAAAACTTTGGCGCATTCCCTCAGAGTTGCCCCAGTAGTCATGACGTCATCAAAAAGAAGGACCTTTTTCCCTTTTAGATCAACTTGGCAGATAAAGGCCCCTTTGACGTTATTTATTCTTTCTTTGCGGTCAAGTTGGGTTTGGGGCAAGGTATGTTTAGCACGAATTAATGGATTATTCTTTGGCCTTTTCCCTAAGAAGCCCCAAAGCATTAGTTCTGCTTGATTATATCCTCTTTCTTTTTGTCTTTGGGTAGATAGAGGAACAGCGCAAGCAAGGTCAAAATCATAAGGCAAAGAGGGCAGAAAGGATCGTAAAAGTTTCCCCAAACGATAGGCTAAGACAAAATCTCCTCCAAACTTAGCCTTTTCAATTAGGATGGAGAGGGGTTCTTCGTAGAGAAAACCGAGAAAGGTAAAATCGTAGGGTAGGCCATCTTTAGCACATGCTTTGCAACCATAGAGTAATTTTTCCTCCAGAGAGGACGGCAAATCCGGAGAAAAAAGTTCGCCACAACGCCGACAATACATTTTGGCTAAGGGGAGCTTAGGTCTACAAGTTAAGCAAAATATATCTTCTCCTTCCTTTAAAGGATTACCGCAAAGATAACAGATTTCAGGGAAAAACAAAGATAGAATTTTATTCTTTAACTTCACCCTTCAGTTTGACTATTTCAAAGACAAGCTGAGCGGCCTTGATAAGCTCAGCCTTAACTAGGTATTCTTCCTTGGTATGAACCCGATGCATGCCTACCCCAAGGATAAGACATTTTTTCCCGTTGGCGTTAAAAATATTGGCATCCGAGCCACCTTCTTTTTTCTTAAATTTTAAAGAAAGGTTTATCCTTTCTCCCGCTTTTTTGATGAGCTGACACAAAGGATCTTCAGGCGGAATATGAAAGCCCTTAAAAACCGATTTAAAATTTAAATCATATTTGGGAAAGCCATTTTCATCCTTAGGAAGTCGGCTAAAGATCTCTTCCACTTTACTTTTAATCTCTAATTTTAGTTTTTCTAACTTTTGGGGGCTGTGGCTACGGAGTTCTCCTTCAGCCTCACAGAGCTCGGGAACAATGTTAGTTTGGGTTCCACCTTTGACAAGCCCAATGTTGGCAGTAGTTTCTTCGTCAATTCTACCGGTGGGAAGTTGGCTTAAGATTAAGGAGGCAATCTGAATAGCATTAATGCCCTTTTCTGGTTCAATACCCGCATGGGCAGATTTCCCCTTCACCACTAAACGATAAACTAAAGAAGAGGGAGCTTGATTAATAACTTCTTCGGGATTTTCGGCATCAAGAACAAAACCTTCTTCAGAGGTTAAAAGGGAAAAATCTAAAAATTTGGCCCCTAAAAGGCCTACTTCTTCAGCGGTGGTGAAAATTAATTCAATGGGAGGGTGGGGGATTGATCTTTCCGCCAAAACCCGTCCTAATTCTACTAGGATGGCAATCCCTGCCTTATTGTCAGCAGAAAGAACCGTATGTCCGTCGCTCCTAATTATCGCTCCTTCGTCAATAAATTTAATGTTTTCGCAAGGGGGCACACTATCCAGATGAGCACAGAAAAAAATAGGCTTTTGGGGTAAGGTCCCCGGAATGTAGACAATCAGGTTCCCGATTTCTGATCCAGTATATTCGGCGGAACGATCAAACACGCAACGATAGCCTAAGGGCGAAAAAATGTCCGCTAAATAGGAAGCTATGGCCATTTCTTTAAAAGAAGGATTGTTAATACTTAAGAGATTTTGAAATTCCATTAAAAGGCGTTCGGCATCTATCATTTTTAATACCTGATAAAAAAATCAGAAAATTCTCCTTGATAAGATTCCTCGTGCACCTCCACCCTTTCCACCCGGGCTAAAGGAGGCCCCTTTTTACACCATGCAATCATCCTTTCCACCTTTTCCCTTTCTCCCTCAAAAACTGCTTCTACCCTCCCATCGGGTAGGTTTCTTACCCAACCTGTAAGCCCAAGCTTTTTGGCCTCCTCTTTAGTTGAGGCTCGGTAAAAAACGCCCTGCACTAAGCCCGAAATTAAAACATGCACCCTAATTCTCTCCATACCTTTTACCTTAAATAAAACTTGACTTTTAGTCAAGGGAAAATTAAAAATGTGTGGTTACAATTTTGAAAGGTCATCCCTAATTACAATTTTTAAAATATCACACATTTGATAGGCTCCTTCCCAAGAAGATTATCTTGGGGCGGTTGACCTATGGAAAGATATTCTGTGACGGGGAAGATATAAAAAGCTCAAAGAACATATCAAACAAAAAATAAAAAACTCTTCTTCAGTAAACCCTCATCAAAAGGGGGGTGTCATGTGCCAATGGACGTAAAAAGGAGGAGCCTTGAGCATGCTACAAGGCTTGCCTTAAAAAGGCAGTGTTTTCTTGATCTTGCCATTACCAGGAAGATCAAAAATCAAGAGGCTATGGTTTATCTTAATTTTTATCCTAGGTCTAAGTCAGACTGTAGAGTAATCATTTAGCGCTTAACTATCCTTTTATCCTTGGGGAGGAGGACTGTTTTCCTTGTGAGGGTTTATGCTATAATATTTTTTAAAATTTCTAAAAGATTTAAAGGAACAGTATTGAGGAGGTTTTATGGATTTTTCTTCTCTTCCCAAAGAGGCTCAGGAGTTTTTTTTACAGGGAGCCCAGGCCCTTAAAGGCAAGGATTGGGATAGGGCTATAGATTGTTTTACCCATTTATTGGAAGGAAGCCCAAATTATATCCCAGCTTTAGAAGCAAGATCAGCAGCTTTTCTCCAAAAAGGAAACCTTGATGCAGCTCAAGCGGATTTAGAAAAGGCCTTACAGCTTGAACCCAATAACGCTCGTCTTTATTTTCGCTTAGGGCAAGTATATTATCGGAGGGGAGATTTAGACCGGGCCTTGGAATTTTTTACCAAAGCTATAGACCTTGACCCCATGTATCCAGCTGCTTATATGGCCCGCTCTCAGGTTTTACGAGATAAAGGTTTGGAAGAAGCAGCCGATCTAGAGTTGCAAAAGGCTGTAGATGCCTCAAGAGAAATTGCAAAGGCAAGAAAAATTATAGATTTTTAAAAAAATTTTTAATTATTCTTCAACGATTAAGGTCCAGCCAAAGGGATCCTCTTCTTCGCCATATTGAATGCTGGTGAGCTTCTCAAAAAGAAGTTGGGCAATTTTTCCAGTTTTTTCTTCGTTTATGGAATATTCTTTCCCCCGGTAATACAATTTACCTACCGGTGAAATAACAGCCGCTGTGCCAGTTCCAAAGCATTCTTTCAGTCGGCCACTTAAAATGCCATCTATAACCTCATCTATGGAAATCCTTCTTTCTTTTACGTTTAAGCCTAAGGTTTGGCCAAGTTTGATGACCGAATCACGGGTAATGCCTGGGAGGATGGATCCTGTAAGTTCAGGAGTAGCTAACTCATCTTCAAACAAGAAGAAAATATTCATCGTCCCCACTTCTTCTACAAAGCGGCGGTAAATTCCATCCAGCCAAAGTATTTGCGTATATCCTAATTTTTTGGCTTTTTCAAGGGCTTTTAAACTTGCGGCATAATTTCCTCCAGCTTTTACGTCCCCTGTTCCACCTGGAAAAGCTCTGACAAAATCTTCCGTGACATAAATTTTAATAGGATTAAATCCCTCCTCGTAGTATGCTCCAACCGGACATCCAATAATTACAAAAAGATATTCATGGCTTGGTTTAACCCCTAAGCTTCCTTCCGTGCCAAAGATAAAAGGACGGATGTAGAGGGCTGCCCCTTTTTGGCGAGGTATCCAATCTTTTTCTACTTGAACAAAGGTTTTAATTGCCTTCACCACAAAGTCACGATCAATCGTGGGGATGCAAAGTCTTTCAGCCGAACGGTTAAGCCTTTCCGCGTTGTCCCAAGCTCTAAATAATCTAATTTTACCATCTACTCCATAATAGGCTTTCAATCCCTCAAAAATGGTTTGGGCATAGTGAAGGACGATAGCCGCGGGATGAAGTTCAAGATTGGAAAAGGGCACAATCTTAGGGTTATGCCAACCCCGTTGACAATCATATTTCATGATAAACATATGAGGGGTAAATATTCGCCCAAAGGACAGATTGGAAAAATCTGGAGGGATCCTTTTTTCTTCCTCCAACAGATTAAGCTCTATCTCCATATCTCACCCCGTTCCCTCAATCTTTTAAGACTGTTAAATTACACTCTTTTTTTTGCTTGACAACCATATGCTCCAAAGTAGAATTAGTTAAAAATTAGTATAATAATATGTTTACTCCCTTTACTCAAGAACTTTCCTTAGCTTTATCCAAAAAAGAAAAGGCGCAAATTCTTGGAGTAATTTTACACTATAGCCTTGAGGACCTGCTAAAAAGGTGGATCTTCTGGCAAATCACCGATCAAGAAGATTTAGCGCAAAGATTAATTAAGAGCTCCTTAAGGCTTTATCCTGAACCTTTTCCTGAGCGGGAAGAGCTTGCCTCTCAAGCCATAAAAATTCTCCAAAATTTTCTTTCTGCCCAAAGAGTTTTAACTCACCTTAGCACGCTTGTTTCTACCGCAAAACGAATTTTAATTGAGCCCGAACTTTATTCCGCACAAAGGAGAGAAATTTTGAGACCTGATGTGGTCATCCTTAGGGAGGATGCCTTAATCCTCTTGGAAATAAAGCTAAACCTTAAGGATTTTTCAGAAGAACAGGTTAAGGCCTATGAGACTGCTCTAAAAGAGATCTTTCCCGAACATAACTTTCAATCCTATCTCCTTTCTTTTAATCCACCAAAACTATGGGATTTAAAAAAGGAAATCCAAAAAGATGGTGAGAACCTACCTTCTGCCCGTCAATTGGCACTTTTTGGGTAGCTTAGTAAAGCTTTATCACAGGGATTTAAAGGAAAAGGGATACTTTCCTACGGAAATAGTTTTTGTTTTCCCCACAAAGAGGGCCGGTCTTTATTTTAAACACCTTTTAGCTAAGCAAAGTTTAGAGAAAAGCTTTATTTTTCCACGCATCCTCTCTTGGGAGGAGTTTTTTAATCTGGCGGTTGAAGAGTGGCTTCCCGAGGTAACTTTCAAAATACCTTCCCCCTCTGTGGCGAGCCTAATTCTTCTTAAAGTCTTAAAGGAATTAAAGATGCTCATTGGCAAGCCTGAAGAAGATATCTATTGGACGGGGATGTTTCTTCAGGTTCTAGAAGAATTAGCTTGGGAAGGCTTAGAGCCCAGGGATATCCTTTATTCTCCAGAAGGACTTCCTAAAAAGGCCCAAGAATTTTTAGAAAATTTGTCTAAATGTTATCAAAGGTTTAGAGAACTTTTTCAGGAATTAGGCTACTATACCAAGGTTCAAATTTGGCAAAGGATAGGGGAGGAGCTTAACAGGTACCCCAAGGTTAAACCCTCTTTTAGAGCTCTATATTTGTGTGGATTTGCGGGCTTAAAAAAGGTGGAGTTAAACCTTTGGCAAGGTCTTCAGTGCTTAGCCAAAAATGGTCTTGATCTAACTATAGTTTTTGCGAGTGCTGGTGGAGAAAGGCATCCCCTTTTAGCTAATACTTTAAGAAGGTTAAACCTAGAAGCAGAACTTTTCCCTGAAGATTGTAGGTATGAGAGGAAGATCTATTCTATCGGTGAAAAGACTTTGGAAGTATGGGAAGCCTTAGATGTTCACCAGGCGGTAGAATTTGTGGTAGAAAAGTTAAAAAATGAATTACCAAATCTAGCTGAAGAAGTTTTACCCGAATATTTATGTGTGGTGGTGCCAAATTCTGATACCTTACTACCTTTCCTTAAAGCCCTTCAGGAAATTCCTGAGGCTTTTCAAAGTTTGAACGTATCCCAAAGTTATCCCTTAACTTATCATCCTCTGAATACCCTTCTTCTTCAGATTATAGAACTCCATAGTAATCAAAAACTAACGGAAAAGGGAGTTAGTTTTCCTTTGGGAGAGTTTTCTAGACTGCTTTCCCATCCCCTCCTAAAGCGACTTTATCCTGTGGTAAGAGAGAAGGTAATTAAAGAAAGGATGGAAGTTTTTATTTTGTCAAGGGCCCTTGGGGATTATTTTACCTTGGCGGAGTTAAAAAATGCCCTGGCTGGCTTGCCTCCTTTTTTTGAAGAAGAGTTAGCCAAATTTTACCAAGTATTTTTTGAAGCCTGGGAACGGAAGTCTTTCCCCCGAGGTATAGCGGAAGTTATAGATAGACTGCTAAAAGATTTTGAAGAACGGGGCCTTCCAAAGAAAGAAATAGAAGATGATTTTTCTTGGACTGAATATCTTGCTTATAAGGCCTTTCTTAAGAGTGAAGTTCTTCCACTTTTTTTACAAGAAAATCTGTGGACCACCTTTCTTACTGAGGAGGATTATTTTTATGGGCTTTCCCTTTTGAAGGACCGCTTAGAAAGAGCTAAACATTATCTTATGGGAGAACCTCTAAGAGGACTTCAAGTTCTTGGTTTTTTGGAGACCAGGCTTTTAAATTTTAAAAAGGTTTTTTTAATTGATTTTAACGAGGGAATCCTTCCGCCAAGGGATGACTTTAATCCTCTTTTGACTAATGAACTAAGGACCGCCTTAGGATTACCCATTTATTCTTCAGCCCTTTGGGATTACTACTTCAAAACCTTTGTGGATAGTCTGGAAGAAGGTTTTTTTGTTTATCTTTATAGCTCCGAAGAGACAGCACTTAGCGAACCTTCAAGGTTTGTGCATTGGTTGAGATATACTAAGCTTAAAGCTGGTCATGATTTGCCCACCCAAAGTTTAAACATCCCTATTCCTCCTCGCAAAGAGGAAGAAGGGATTCCTAAAAAAGAGGAGCATCAACAATTGCTTATCCAACTTCTTAGCGCCAAAGAAGGGATAAGTCGTTCTTTTTTTGAAACCTATTTTAAATGTCCCGCCAAATTTTATTTTAAGTATCTTCTGAACCTTAAAGAAAAAGAAGATTCTACGGCGGTCCTGGGACAGGTGGTTCATGAGGTATTTCAAAATTTATTAACTCCCTTTCATAATAGAGAGATTGTCTATAGCGATATTCTACCGAAGATACCAACTCTCCTGGATAGGGTTTGGGAAAATAGACAGCTGAGAAAACATTTGGACCCTCTTTCGGAGTTTTTGAGCAAGGAATTAATTAAAAGTTTTTTGGAAAAGTATTTTTATAGTCTTAAAAGTAGTGGGGAAAAAAGGATTGTGCTTGGGGTGGAAAAAAGGGTAGAGACCTTTTTTAATTTACCTTGGGATGGAAAATCTTTGACGATAAAGGTTTACGGGATTACTGATCTACAAATAGAGAGGCATTCCCCTGAAGGGAGGGAATTTCTCCTTTTAGATCTAAAAACGGGCTCCTCAGCGAAGATTTTATTTCAGAAAGCAGATGGATTTACCCGTCTACTCTTGAGAGATGGTGCGGTGAAATATGGAGAAGCTCCTGATTGGGGCTTACGGGTTAAGGATTGGTTTGGGTCAAAACTTGAAAACTTTCAGCTTTATTTCTACCTATACCTCTTATTGAATGAAGATAGAGACTTTTCTAATTTTGCTAAAATAAGCATGGGCTTAATAAGGATCACTTTAAAAGAGAAATATGAACAGATTTATTCCTTTGGTAAGAGGGAGTTAGAAGCTATAAAGGAAAACTTCCCTGAGGTTTTAATAGGGATGTTAAGGCATATCCTTGAGGGAGAAAAATTCTCATTCCATCGGGATCGGACTTGTGCTTGGTGTGGTTATTATGAGGTATGTTTAGGCTTTCGGAGTGGGAGAGGGAAGTTGGTTGGGGTAGAGTAAGCCGGGTTCTGTTCCTGGGATAACCCAGGGGTGATTATTTCTCTGGGGCAAAGGGTTACCCCTTTGCCTCAAGCGGCCTACCCGAGCCTTCGGGTGGGGCACCCATGGCTCTGTTTGGCCTTGCTCCAGGCGGGGGTTGCCGTGCCAAGCCCTGTTGCCAGGGCTTGCGGTGGGCTCTTACCCCACCTTTTCACCCTTGCCCTTACCCCAAATTGCTTGGGGCAGTGGGCGGTCTGTTTTCTGTGGCCCTTACCAGGGATTACTCCCTCCGGGTATTACCCGGCACCCTCCCCTGCGGAGCCCGGACTTTCCTCACAAGGCCAAACTGGCCTTGCGCAATCACCTCTCTACCCCAACCAACTATCTAAAATATAAACCATCTCAATAAAATTTGGATACTACCCCTAAAACTAAAATTAATTTGGGTCCCTCGCCTTCCCTCTTGAAAAAAAGACATAAAAATTTATCATTTTAGTAAAAATTTTTAAGGAGGTGAGAAAATGAAAAGGGTAGTGGCTTTTATAGGTGGGGTTCTGCTTTTAGTTTCTCAGGCCTTGGCCTATGATTTGGAGCTTGCCAAACGTTTTGACGCTATGTTTTCCAGAATGACCCCAGAAGTGATCAAACAGCGTCCCTGCGAGATTGATAGCAAAAGACTCTTTGAAATGATTAAGAAAAAGGAGGATTTTGTATTCCTTGATATCAGGACGGAAGACGAAATGTCAATTACCGGTATTACTTGGAAGAATACCTTGAGGATTCCTATGCATGAGCTTTTTAAAGAAGAAAATTTGAAAAAACTTCCCGAGGCCAAAAAGATTGTGGTAGTTTGCCACACGGGAACAAGGGCCGCTGCGGCAACATTAGCCTTAAGAGCGGTAGGCTTCATGAATGCTTACATGTATAAAGGTGGTATTGCTGAGCTTGCCAAAGATGTGGGGAGAAATCTCATAGGAGAATAGCCCTTTATTTACTTGCTTGACAGAAGTAATTTTTGGGGATAAGATAAGCGAAAATAGCGTGGGGCCGTAGCTCAGAGGGAGAGCGCGTGAATGGCATTCACGAGGTCGTGGGTTCAAGTCCCACCGGCTCCACCAATAACCTTCTATGCCTCAAGATAAAGTTTTAGCCTTAAATAAGGCACAAAATCAGGCCGAAAGGCAAGCCCTTTCACCACTTGAAGAAACCATCCTTAGAACAACCAAAGAAATTGTCATCAAATTTATAGAAATGGGTCGTTGTTCTCCAGCGACCTTTGAAGAAGTTTTCTCTTTGGTACATAGAGTTGTAAAGAAGGCTGTGCAGGAGGGGTAATCCTTCTTGAAGATCCTTGCAATCCACGGAAGTCCAAGGTTTGGTGGAAATTCTGATCTTTTCCTTACCACCTTTCTTGAGGCCCTTCCCCCTCATAAGGCGGAAATCCATCGGATTAACCTTTATCAGCTTGACTTTTCACCCTGTATAGAATGTGGAGGGTGTGATAGCACCGGTGAATGTATCTTGATGGATGATTTTACTCCTCTTTATGAAAGGATAATTAATTGTGATCTCTTAGTCTGTGCTACTCCTATCTTTTTTTACAGCCATCCTTCCAAACTTCAGGCTTTTTTTGAAAGGTTCCAGGCTCTTTGGGTGAGAAAATACCGTCTGGCCGAACCCCATCCTTATGGAAAAAATCCTCGGGGTATTCTTCTTGCGGTAGGGGCAACTAAGGGTAAGAAGCTTTTTGAAGCTTTGGTGCGAACCTTTCGCTATGTGATGGATGCCTGCTGGGGCAGTTATGAAGGCGGACTTTTCCTAAGAGGGTTAGACAAAAAGGGAGACATCCTAAATCATCCCGAAGCCTTGGAAAAAGTTAAAAGATTAGCCCTGTCAGTGGTAGAGGAAAACCCCGAAAACTGGCCTCTTGACCGTAGTTTGACCCCTTAAGCTTTAAAGTTTTTCATATTTTTTAAAAAGTTCGGTATATTCTTTTGCTCTCTTTTCAGGATCATCCGAATTCCAGAGGTCGCTGATCACCGCGATGAGGTCCGCCCCTCTTTTTAATACCTCTTCCGCCCTTTCTAAAGTAATTCCTCCGATAGCACACACGGGAAGAGATAAAACCTTTTTGGCCTCAGAAAGAAGCTCAAGGGGAGCAAGTGGTGCTGTGGGTTTGGTGGGAGAGGGGAAGAAACTTCCAAAGGCTACATAGTTTGCGGAGAGTTCTTCTGCCTTCTTAGCCCGTGCCAAATCTGCATAGCAAGAAATCCCTACCAGACCCCCAGAGAAGACCTCTTTTATCCTCTCTAAAGGGAGGTCCTCTTTCCCAAGATGTACACCATCGGCGGAGACCTTCTTGGCAAGCTCCACCCGATCGTTTACGATAAAAAGGGCTCCATAGGCCTGACAAAGTTCTTTTAGCTCAAGGGCTACTGGATAGAGCTTTTCATCTGGGGTGTTTTTATCCCGAAGTTGAATTAGCCTTGCCCCCCCTTTTAGGACCTTTTCTATGAGCTTTAAGATTTTCCCTCCTTCATAGGGAGTCAAGACCCGATCCGTAAGGGCATAAAGACCCACAAGCTTGGGCTTCTTTTCCATTGGCTAAAACCTCTTGATGAATTCCCTCTCTGGAAGATTTTCTTGAAGAAAAGTATAAAGATTGTACATTTCCTCATAGGTATAAGGAGAAGGAGTTTGGCCTTCTAAAAATTTACCCAAGGTTTCAGTGGGTAGATATTTTTGGAGAGCGATCCTTTGGGCCCTTTTTAGCAGAGGGACCATCTGCTCAAGGTCCCTCTGCTCAACCAGAGGTGGATAAAGAGTGATCCTCACTTCCCAATCAACTTTTTCTTCTGAAAGGAGCTCTAAGGTTTGACCTATTTTGAACCATAAATTGGGGTTCTTCTTTTGAGGGGAAAGAAGGGGATATTTTTCTTGAGAGGTCTTTATATCCACCGCTACATAGTCTACCAGCCTCTCGGCTAAGATCTTTTGTAGGACCTCAGGGAAACTACCATTGGTATCAAGTTTAATAGGAAGATTCGTTTTAGCTTTTAAGGTCTCTAAGAGGGATAGAAGGCGTTTTCCCCAAAGGGTAGGCTCACCACCAGTGATGACTATCCCCTGGATAAAACCTTCACGATGGGATAAGGTCTCAATAAGAAGTTCTAATTCTAAATCGGGCAATTTTTTATACCTTTCAGGAAGGATGAGATCTAAGTTATAGCAATAGGGACAGCGGAAATTGCAACCATAGGTATAAATGACGCTTGCTATTCGTAACGGAAAATCTACCAGACTAACTCCTCGGAAGGATTTAATCATGGATGGCTTTTAGGCCTCTTCTTCTTACCCTTTACCCATTTTTGAAGTCTACCTACAAGGGAAGGGCTAAGAGAGTAAGAATGTTCAAGGGTAGGGAATTTTCTCCCTTTAACTTCTTCTTTATACTTTTCCAAGGCGGATTTAAAGATTTCAAAGCCCGAGAGATAATTTTTAACAAACTTTGGACGAAAGCCTGGAAGAAGGCCTACTACATCGTGAAACACAAGAATTTGGCCGTCAGTAGGTAATCCTGCCCCGATCCCAATAGTAGGGATGCTTAAACTTTCGGTAATGATTTGGGAGAGCTCCGCAGGTATGCATTCCAGGATTAAAGCAAAACATCCAGCCTTTTCCAGGGCCTTGGCAGTTTTGAGCAATTCTTTGGCCTTTTGCCAATCTTTACCTCTAACTTTAAGGCCTCCAAGTTCAAGGCTCCTTTGAGGAGTTACTCCAATGTGCCCAAGCACAGGGATGCCAAGCTCAACTAATCTTTTTACTAAAGGTAAAATTTCTTTGCCTCCTTCAATCTTAACCGCATGACATCGGCCTTCCTTGATAAATCTTCCTGCGTTCCTAATGGCTTCATCAAGGGAGGTATGATAGCTGAGAAAGGGCATGTCGCCAATCCTTAAAGTGTTAGGAGCCCCCCGGGCTACCGCCTGACAAAAAAGCAGCATTTCCTCCATGGTGATGGGATAGGTATCTTCATGGCCCAACATAACCATGCTTGCAGAATCACCAACAAGGATGAAATCAAAGCCTACTGTTTCTGCTAGCCTTGCGGAAACAAAATCATAGGCCGTGATGGCCACGATGGGTTCAAGGCCTTTTTTGGAAATAAGGCTTTGAGGGCTAAGTTTGAAGAGAGACATAGCTATTTTCCCAAGTTTTTTCTTTTAGCTTTTCCAAAACATATTTTTTCCCAAGCTCGGTGAGGATACGCCCTCTTTGGGTACGAGAAATTAACCCCAAACGGATTAGGGGTGGCTCAAAAATGGTTTCAAGTTCTGTGGGTGAGATTTGGGAAGTCAGAGCTAAACTTTCCAGACCAACCGGCCCCCCCTTAAAGTGGTAGTACAAGGTAAAAAGATATCGCCTATCTTCAGGGGTTAATCCCCAATCATCTACCTCAAGAAGATTCAGAAAGTTTTTGATAGTCTCTAAGGTTGCCCGCTGGGTTAACCCTAACCCGGATAGATAGGCAAAATATCTTCGTAGGAGGTTCAAGGCCTGCCGAGGAATGCCTTTTCCTGCTTTAGCTAAAAGCAGGGCGGAATCCTCATCCAGGTTCAGGCCAAGCTCCTTAGCCTTTTCTTTGATGATTTCCGCCAACTCGTCATCCTGATAAAATTCAAGTTTAAAGAGAAGATGAAACCTATCTAAGAGTGGAGAAAGACAAAGGTTTGGTTTGTTAGTTGCGCCAATAAGGGTGAATTTTGGGAGGAAAAGACGAATAGTTTTAGCGTTAGAACCCTTTCCTACCACAATGTCCAAGGCAAAATCTTCCATGGCGGTATAAAGAATTTCTTGACAAACCTTAGGAAGACGATGAATTTCATCAATGAAGAGAATATCTCCGTCCTTAAGGGTGGTTAATAGGCTTGCCAAAATACCGGGCTTATCAATTACTGGGCCAGAGGTCTGTTTGAGATCGCGCCTCAGTTCAAAGGCAATTATCCGGGAAAGAGTAGTCTTCCCTAAGCCCGGAGCCCCAATAAAAAGGGTGTGAGGAAAAACATCCCCCTTTTCTTTAATTGCCTTTAGATAAATAGAAAGCTCCTCTATAACCCTTTTTTGACCTTTAAATTCCTGAAGACTAGTTGGGCGAGAGAGGGTCATCAAATTTTTATTATATAGTCAACTTGCAGATCTGAGAAGGTAGAATTATAATCAAAATATGCCAATTTACGAATTCTGTTGTGAAGAATGCGGTCATTTCTTTGAAAGTTTAAGAAAAATGGAAGAAGATTTTCCTCCTTGTCCTGAATGTAGATCTCCTAAGGTTCTTAAGGTACCTTCTACCTTTTCTTTCCAAGATAGGATTACCAAAAGAGATAAAAGAGAAAAAGCCATTTTATCCCGAGCCAGGGATTATCTTCTTGATGGAAAATTTTCCGAGGCCCAGCGCTTTTTAGAAAAGGCCAAGGAGTATTATCCTACTGATAGGATTAAAAAACTTTCGGAAGCTATTGGGCAAAGAAAACCAAAGGGTGGATATCTGGTGGCTAAACCTGAAGTAGTGATCACTAAAAGAAAAGATTAAAAAGAGGGTTTTTATGAGTGATCCCATGGATGAATTTTCTGGATTGATTACCTTTAGCACCTTTATTCTTTCATTAAATACCGCAGCCCTGGTTCATATGGGTGAACTTCCTGATCCTATTACTAAAGAAAAGAAGGTAAACTTAACCTTAGCTAAACAAGTGATTGAAACCTTAGAAATGCTCAAG
This sequence comes from Caldimicrobium sp., assembly GCA_037443245.1. Lineage (GTDB taxonomy): Bacteria > Desulfobacterota > Thermodesulfobacteria > Thermodesulfobacteriales > Thermodesulfobacteriaceae > WYEG01. The sequence goes on along the minus strand of JBBIOT010000003.1, from coordinate 20,260 downwards.
GAAAAGACTAAGGGTAATCTTACTCCTGAGGAAGAACATCTATTTACCAGCATCCTCTTTGATTTAAAGCTTCGTTATGTAAAACTTTCTCCTTAATTTTTTTCTGCGAAATAATATTTATGCCTTCCCAGTTTTTTCTCTCTCCAGCAAAATTAAATCTTACTCTTCAGGTTTTAGCGCGTCGCCAAGATGGATACCATGAGATCTATACTATCTTTCAAAAAATTACCCTATTTGATGAAATAGAGGTAGAAGAGGCCCCCTTTTTTGCCCTAAGATTTTATGCTGAGGAGGAGGTGCCACTTACCCAGAATTTAATCTATCGCGCCTATCAACTTTTTACCGAAACTTTTCAAATTAGGACTGGATTTAGGGTAAAAGTCCGGAAAAGGATTCCCATGGGGGCTGGTCTTGGTGGAGGGAGTAGCAATGCGGGGACTTTTTTACGTTTCCTTGGGACCTATTTTTCCATCCCCAAGGAGGAGCTTCTAAGGGTAGCAAGGCTTCTTGGGGCAGATGTTTCTTTTTTTGTGGAGGATTATCCTACTGCTGAAGCCTTCGGTATAGGCGACAAGCTTATTCCCTATCCAAGTTTTGAAGCCTTTTATCTAATCCTTTATCCAGGTTTTAAGGTGGAGACAGCTTGGGCATACAGGGCTCTTAATCTCCAAAATACCAAAAAACCTTGTCGTCCTAGCCCAGAAAGACTTCCCTGGGAGGATGAGGCTTTTTTTAGAAATGATTTCAAAGAAATAATTTATCAAAGATATTCCTTTTACTCGGAGCTTGAGGAAATTTTAAAAAAAATAGGAGCCAAGGCTGTTTCCCTTACGGGTACAGGTTCAGCCATTTTTGGTGTGTTTTGTGATCCCGTGGCTGGTCCTTTGAAGGAGCTAAAAAAATTTTTAAAGGGTGGTAAAATTTTTTGGGCTAAAAATTTATAATGAAGCATCTTTATGTTCAGGAGGAGGAAGGATGTTTGTGAACCATCTTAAGCTTATATCTGGGACGGCAAATCCAGAGCTGTCTCAGAAAATAGGGGAATACCTGGCCACATCCTTAGTGCAAACTAAGATTACCCGTTTTAGTGACGGGGAAATTTTTATTGAAATCAAGGAAAATATTCGCGGAGCGGATGTTTTTATCATCCAACCCACCTGTCCTCCGGTTAATGAGAATTTGGTTGAGCTTTTGATTATGATTGATGCCGCTCGGCGTGCTTCGGCAAGAAGGATAACCGCTGTTCTTCCCTATTATGGCTATGCTAGACAGGATCGCAAAACTGCCCCCCGAACTCCTATAACCGCAAAGCTAGTGGCCAACCTCATCGTGGTGGCTGGAGCAAGAAGAGTCCTTACCATGGATCTTCATGCAGGCCAAATTCAAGGGTTCTTTGATATCCCTGTAGATCATCTATATGCCCTGCCTGTTTTTTTGGATTATCTTAAGACTAAGTTTAAGGAGAAGGATTTAGTGATTGTCTCCCCTGATGCGGGTGGGGTTGAAAGAGCAAGAGAATATGCCAAAAGGTTAAACGCTGCGATGGCTATTGTGGATAAGAGAAGACCAAGGCCCAACGAAAGTGAAGTTATGAATATTATCGGTGAGGTCAAGGACAAAATAGCAGTCATCATAGATGATATGATAGACACCGCAGGGACAATCTGTAAAGCCGCTACCGCCATCATGGACCGGGGTGCAAAAGAGGTCTACGCCGTAGCCACCCATCCTGTTCTATCTGGACAAGCAGTAGACCGTTTGGCTGCTTCTCCTCTAAAGGAAGTCATCGTAAGCGATACCATACCCTTGCGAGAAGAGGCTAAGGCCTTAGAAAAAATTAAAGTTTTGAGTGTGGCCAAACTTCTGGGGGAGGCAATCCGGAGGATCCATACCGATGATTCCATCAGTTCTTTGTTTATATAAGACAATAATACTTGAGAAAATAACACCATCATCTAAGAAGGGGGGTTAGCAATGAAGCAAGTTATTCTTTCTGCTCAAAAAAGGACTAAGACCGGCAAAGAGGTGAGTAAAAAATTAAGACGTAATGGGTATATTCCAGCTATTATTTATGGTCCGAGCCAATCATCCCTACCCATAGCGGTCAAATATAGTGAGTTTGATAAGATTTATCAAAGATACAAGGGCGAAACCATTCTTTATACCTTAGAAATAGACAATGGAGGAAAAGAGAGGATTCAAGCCATCCTTAAGGAATGGCAGAGGGATCCGGTGACCGACATGTTTATTCATTTAGATTTCTATGCGGTCTCGGGAGATCAAACCATAGAATTGGAAATTCCAATAGAGTTTGTGGGTAGACCCATTGGTTTGACCAAGGGAGGTATCTTGGAAGTTTTTCTCCATGAATTAACCATTGAATGTTTACCTACGGCTATTCCGGATAAGATTGTAGTAGATATAAGTCATTTAGATATAGGGCATAGCCTCCATGTCCGAGACATAAAAGTGGGAGAAGGTATTAAGATTAAAGATCGTCCCGAAGAGACAGTCTGTACCATCGTGGCGGAAGAAGAGGCTGGTGCTGAAACAGGAGAAGAGACCTCAAGCTAAGTTTATTAATTAATGTGGATTTTTTGCGGTCTTGGTAACCCCGGAAAGGAATATGAAGAAACAAGACATAATTTAGGCTTTATGGTAGTTTCGGCCTTTGCGCAAAGAAGGGGTCTAACCTTTGAATATCATCGCCCTCTGGAGGCCGAAATTGCAAGACTAAAGGATAAATGCCTTTTAGTTAAACCTATGACCTATATGAATCTATCTGGCCGTGCGATAAAAAAGGTTTTGGAAAGGGAGGGCCTTTCCCCTTCCTCTTTACTCGTCATTTATGATGATATGGATCTTCCTTTGGGGAGAATAAAATTTGCCCCTAAGGGTGGGTCCGGTGGACATAATGGACTAAAATCCATTATCAACGAGCTTGGAGTGGATACCTTTCCTCGCCTTAAGCTCGGGATTGGGCGTCCACCTGAAGGCTTAAACCCTAAGGATTTCGTTTTAAGCCCATTTTCTTACGAAGAGAAAAAGATTATACAAAAAGTAATTTTAATAGCCCAACAGGCCCTTGAAGAATTATTAACCTCTGACCTTCTTAAAATTATGACTAAATATAATAGAATCGTACCAATAAATGGTGATAAATTATGAATGTTTCTCCTAACAAATATAATCAGTTTAAAATCTTTATTAAAGATCTTCTTCTAAAAACTGAAGAAATTTTTTATCTACTTATTAGTTTAGGTCTTCTTATCGTCTTTTGTGTGATAATAGTGGATGGTTTTTTTATTCTCATCCGACTTCCTTACACTGGAGAGCTTAGTTTTTATATTATTAAATTTTTAGATAAAGTTCTTATTAGTTTGATTGTTGTTGAGTTATTTTATACAGTGATTGTTGCCATTGTTGAAGAAAGCTCAATAAAATGTATAGAACCTTTTTTGCTTGTTGCCGTTACAGCTTTAGTAAGAAGGCTTTTAGTTTTAACCTTTGAAATTGCCCATCCTATTAATTTATCAGCCGAAAGATTAACTTTTTATTTGATTGAAATGGGTTTGATTGGGGTCTTAATAATAATTTTTGTTTTTGCTGTTGTGCTTTTTAGGAAATTTGGGAGGTAAATAATGCATCCCCAAGGTATACTTGTGTTGGATTTTGGTTCCCAGACTACGCAGCTCATTGCCAGAAGGATTAGGGAAAGTTCTGTTTATAGTGAGATCAAACCTTTTTTAATCTCCTTAGAGGAGATAAAGAGTTTTAATCCTAAGGGGATTATTCTGTCTGGAGGGCCAGCAAGCGTTTATGATGAAGGGGCACCGTTAATCTCTAAGGAGGTTTTTGAACTTGGGATTCCTATTCTGGGAATTTGTTATGGAGTTCAGCTCATGGCCCAGCTTTTGGGAGGGGAGGTAGAAAAAAGCGTAAAAAGGGAGTTTGGCCCCGCGGAATTAAAGATCCTTAGGCCTTCCGCTATATTTCAGGGGCTAAGCTTGGAGAGGACTTACCGAGTTTGGATGAGCCATAGCGACCGGATTGTCAAGCTTCCGCCAGGGTTTTTGGCCTTAGCTGAAACTTCAAACTCTCCCTATGCGGTAATTGCCCATGAGAATAAACCCTTCTATGGGGTTCAATTTCATCCAGAGGTGCTTCATACGGAGATTGGGAAACAAATTCTGGAAAATTTTCTCTTTGCGGTGTGCGGATGCCAACCAACTTGGACCATGCCTTCTTTCATTGAGACGACCATCCAAGAGATCAGAAGTCTGGTAGGTCCTGAGGAAAAAGTAATCTGTGCCTTATCAGGAGGAATAGATTCTACCGTTACTGCTATTCTTGTTCATAAGGCCATAGGCGATAGGCTTATCCCGGTGTTTGTCAATAATGGACTTCTTCGTAAGAGTGAACCCGAAGAAGTTCTCTCCCTAATGCAAAGCTTAGGTATTAAGCTTGAATATGTGGATGCTAGCTCTCTTTTTTTAGAAAGACTAAAGGGAGTGGAAGACCCAGAGAAAAAAAGAAAGATTATTGGGGAGACCTTTATAGAGGTTTTTGAGAAAAAGGCGACCAACATTGGTGGGGTAAGATACCTTGCTCAAGGTACCCTTTATCCCGATGTGATTGAGAGCGTTTCTTTTAGAGGGCCTTCAGCGGTAATCAAAAGCCATCATAATGTGGGAGGATTGCCAGAGAAGATGAACCTCAAGCTTATAGAACCTTTGCGCGAGCTTTTTAAAGATGAAGTAAGGAAGATAGCGGAATTACTTGGGCTCCCCAAACCTATTGTCTGGCGCCAGCCTTTCCCTGGACCAGGATTAGCTATCCGCATCCTTGGTGAGGTCACTCCCGAACGCTTGTCCATCCTCCGAGAAGCGGATGCTATCGTGCAAGAGGAAATGCTTGCCTCAGGTTGGTACTATAAAGTATGGCAAAGCTTTGCCGTTCTCCTGCCCGTAAAAACAGTAGGTGTTATGGGAGATTATCGCACCTATGAATACGTCATAGCTTTGAGGGTGGTAGATAGTCAAGATGCCATGACCGCAGATTGGGTTCGTCTACCCTATGATTTATTGGAAAGGATAGCTCGTCGTTTAATAAACGAAGTAAAGGGCGTCAACCGAGCGGTTTATGATATTTCTTCTAAACCTCCAGCTACCATAGAATGGGAATAAACTATGGGGAAGTCCTAAGAAAAATAATCCATCTAAAGGCTTCCTTTTTCTTTTTATTTTTAACCTTTTATCTTTCCCAAAAGAACTTTAATCTTCTTGTTTTTTTTCTCTTTCTTATGATAAGTTTCTGGGAATTTTTGCGCCTACGAGGTAAATTCTTTTTTTTGGATTTCTTTCATATGAAAATTCTTCTCAAAGAGGATGAAGAAAAGAGGGTCTCCGATGCTTGGTATTTTGTTTTAGGGGTTTTTCTGGCAAGTTTGCTCCTCTGGGGAAATGAATTTCGGGCTTTGCTCTTAGTGTTAGGAGTGGCGGATGTGATGGCTTTTTTTGTGGGCAAGGCCTTTGGCCTTCGTTGGGGCAACCGGGTTCTCCTTCACCATAAGACCCTTTATGGTTCTCTATCCTTTTTTGTAGTTACCTTTCTAATCCTTTACGCTTTTAACTTGTGGTCTGGAGAAAATTTTTTATACCTCTTTTTGCTTAGTTTAGGTAGCACTTTGGGAGAGCTATGTTTTAGACGGGATAACCTTACTACTCCCCTTGGATATAGTCTCGCTTATGTTATGATAGAGTTATGGCTAAGGTAAAGGTAGTGAAAAATAGGATTGGTTGTAAAGTGGAGGCCACGGCATTTTTGGAAGACTTTGACCCAGAAGAACTTCCACCTACCCTTTTGGCAGACCTTAAAAGGCTTGCCACCTTCACCGATGAAGAGCCAAATTGTTTGGCCTTCTACTTTGCTGGCACTTTTAACGTTGATCAAGCCCTTCATCTTCTTCACCAATATTGTCTTACTAGAAAAATTGATTATCAAGTGGTAGATTAGGCCTTTCATAAGTAATGTTTGTTAAACTCTCAGAGGTTAAGCTTGAGGCCCTTCCTAATGAGCCTGGCGTTTATCTCTATAAAGATGAACGTGGGCAGGTTTTGTATGTAGGAAAGGCCAAGGATTTGCGGGCCCGTATTGGCAGCTATTTTAGGAATGGCTATTTAATACCTAAGGTCCAGAAGCTCCTTGAGCAGGCTAAGGCTCTTGAATACATTCTTACCCGAACCGAAAAGGAGGCCCTGCTTTTAGAGGCAACTTTAATTAAAAAATACCGCCCCAAGTACAATGTCCTTCTGAAGGATGATAAAAATTATCCTTTAATTCGCATCAGTTTGGAGGAAGATTATCCTGCTCTTCAGATCGTTAGAAGGAGAAGAAAGGGCGATCGGGCCCTTTATTTTGGCCCTTTCACTTCCGCTAAAGCCATAAGGGAAATCCTTAAGGTACTTACCAAGACCTTTCCCCTACGCCGATGTTCACTTGTAGAGATGAGGCGTAGGAAAGAACCCTGTATCTATTATCAGATAAAAAAATGTCTTGCTCCCTGTGTGAAAAAAGTTTCTCGGGAGGAATATGCCCGACTGGTGCAGGGGGTGGTAGATTTTCTTCAAGGCCGGTGTCAACAAGTAGTTTCTGCTTTGCGTGAGGAGATGTTAAGGCTTGCAGAAAATTTGGAGTTTGAAAGAGCTGCTTTTCTTAGGGATCGTTTGGCCGAGCTTGAAGAAGTTCTGACCAAGCAGGCAGTGGTCCTGGATGAGCCTGTAGACTTTGATCTCTGGGAATTTAAAGAAGAGAGGGAAAACTTTTATGCCATCGTCCTTTTTGTGCGTTTTGGCTATCTTTATGGTTATCAAACCTTCAGATTGCGTAACCCCTTACCTTCTACCTCCAATTTAGACAACATCCTTCTGCAATTTTATACTGAAGGGAAGATAATTCCGGAAAAGATTTACTGGCCAGCAGAAAAAGACCCAAGCCTTAATGAGGCCCTTAGTGAGCTTGCGGGTAAGAGGGTGGAGGTTAATCCTCTTCCGGAAGAGCAAAGGTTTCACTATCTTCGGGAAATGGCCCAAAAAAATCTGGAGCATTTTAGGCTTACCCAGCTTCGGAAAGAAAAACCCTGGTATGAAGGCCTTGGGGAGGAATTGGCCAAGCTTTTACGACTTTCGGAAATCCCAAGGTATGTGGAAGCCATAGACCTTTCCCAATATTCTGGGTCCGCAAAGGTTGGGGCCTTGGTATGTTTTTTTGAAGGCGAGCCAGACAAAGCAAGATACCGACACTATCATATTCGCAGTGAGGGCAGAGACGATTATTCTATGCTTTATGAAGTGGTTTATCGGAGGCTAAGCCGAGGCATAGAAGAAGGAAATCTTCCGGAGGTGATCCTCCTTGATGGTGGAAAGGGACAACTGCAAACCGCCCTTCAGGCTGCCGAGGATTTAAAAATCTTCAGTGTTCATTTTGCCGCCATCGCCAAGGATGAAAAAAGGATTTCTAACAAGCTTTACCTCCCTAAACGGAAAAATCCTATTCTTCTTTCTAAATATACCGAAGTCTCTCATTTTCTCCAAAGGGTGATGGAAGAAGCCCACCGTTTTGCCAAAACCTTTGCGGAAAAAACCAAAGAGAAAATTGATTTTCAATCACAGATATTTCAAGATCTTCCAGGCCTGGGAGATAAAAGAAAAAAGACCCTCCTTGTCCATTTCAGAAGCCTTGAAGAATTAGCTAAAGCCGATTTGGAACGGATCGCCAACCTCCCTGGTTTTAACCTAAGCCTGGCTAAAAGAATAAAGGAAAGGTTAAAGGAGCTAGGGTTTAGCGTTTAAATTTAAATAATTAAGGTTTAAATAATTAAGGTATGGATTAGATAATCCCTTGACGAAGGATGTTTTTTCCTTTCTTTAAAGCGTCTTGGTTGGCAGTCCATTTTTGGGCAAAGCTCTTGTAGCAGGCTTCACTGCAAAAATGCCAGGGTTTGTTAACGCAGCAGGTTTTTACCGAGATGGGTTCGTGGATAATGGTTTTCCCACACCAGGAACATTTAAGAAGCCTTTTTCTTTCCTTTTTTACTTTTAGGGGCATTTTTTAAATCCCTCTCTATGATTTCGGCAAGTTTTTTACCACTCATGAGCATACCCCCAAAGATGGGGCCCATTCTGGGTAGCCCATAGACGGCACAAACCGCAATCCCTGCTACATAAAGGCCCTTGGCCACTTTGCCCGTGTGCTCAACCACCAGTTTTTCAGCCACCTCTGACCAATTAGACCTTTCTCCCGCCATTTCTATTCCCAGTTCCGGGTTTTTGCGGGCGGCTGTGGCGATGATTTCGGCGTCATGACCAGTTGCGTCAACCAAAGCTCGACTACCTGTATAAAGAGGATCTACATGAAGGCCAGATAGTTGAATGGCTGTCCAATGCCAAAGGACACCCACCACACGCGGAGGGTTCTCTCGCACGATCACATCATCCACATTGGCTCCCAGGAAAATCTTTGCTCCCGCATCAAGTGCCGCTGCGGAAAGCTTGGCAATAAGCTCTGCCGGGTCAAGGGTGTAAACCTTTTCAGCATATCTTTTATAACGCACCTTGAATTCTTCTAAAATAGGAAGGGCTTCCTCCTGAACGGCAATTTTAGGGATAAGATTCCCTCCTCCTCCAATTCCACCTCCAAAAGAAAGCCTTCGCTCAAAAATAAGGACTTTAAAACCCTTTTGGGCTAAGTAATAGGCAGCAGTTAACCCTGAAGGCCCAGCACCAGCAATCAGCACATCCACTTCGCTATAATCCATTAAATCCTTTAAACCATCCTCTAAAATGGCTCGATTAATTAAATTCTCCATCCCTCTCTCCAATTAAATTATATTTAAATACTAAATCTAAAATCTAAATGAGAATTTATAGATATTAAGTGAAAATTTTTACAAAGTTTCTTAAAAGGCTTCTTTGAAGATCTGCCGAAAGTGGTAACCGCTTACAATCTGAGCAAGGACAGTAGGGAAGGCCTTAGGTTTTTTCCATAGGGTTTGCCAAAGAAGAATATAAAATTCCCTTTTTCCTTCAGTAAAGAGCCCAAACTTAAGGAGGACCTTAGGAAGGTTCAAGAAGTAGGAATAATTATTCTTGAGATATTTCCAGGAGAGGGCCAAATTACTCTTTGGGTGATAATCTTCCAAGAAATGGGCTATACGTTTGTAATAATTTTTCACTTGATATAGCTCTTTGATTACCCTTTTATATCCTTCAATCAACCTCTCAGTCCCCATTTTGGGTATGATGTTAGTGGTAAAGTTGGTGTTATTGCCCAGGAAGAGGTTAAGGATCCGTCCTTCATTAGCTAAGCGCTGATATAGTTTGGTTCCAGGAGGGGCGTTGAGAAGACCAACCATGGCTATGACAATCCGAGAATTTTCTATAAACTTTATTAAACGTTCAAAGATGTCTGGAGGATCGCTGTCAAAGCCGAGGATAAAACCACCCATGACCTCAAGCCCAGATCTTTGCAGAAACCTGATGATTTCTACCAGGTCCCGATTGAGATTTTGGTTTTTTTTGGCTTCTTTCAAGCTTTCTTCGTGAGGAGTTTCAATGCCTATAAAAATGGAAGTAAAACCTGCTTGCACCATCAGTTCTACCAATTCTGGATCATCGGCTAAGTTAACCGAAACTTGCGTATAAAAGTAAAAGGGGTATTTCTTTTTTTCTTGCCAGGAAATAAGAGACGGAAGAAGTTCTTTTTTGATGAAAGATTTGGGTCCGATAAAATTATCATCCACAAAAAAGACCGATCCTCGCCAACCAAGTTGATATAGGTTATCAAGTTCCGCCAGAATTTGTTCTTTCGTTTTAGTGCGTACCGCCCGACCAAAAAGATTAGTAACATCACAGAATTCGCAGGCGAAGGGACATCCACGAGAAACTTGAACACACATGGTCGTATATTTGCGGAAATCAATCAGGTCATAGCGTGGAAGGGGGCTTTGCTTTAAGTCGGCTTTTTCAGTGGTGGTGTATAATTTTTTAGCCTGTCCTCTGAAAAGGTCAGATAAGAAGTGGGGGATGGTGATTTCACCCTCGTTGAGGACAAAATGGTCTACCTTTTCCCAAAAGTCTTGATAAAAAACCGTAAAAAGGGGTCCTCCCGCCACTATTTTTTTACCCCTTTTCATAGCCTGAGAGATCACTTCCTCGGCTGATTCTCGTTGGACAGCCATGGCACTCAAAAAGATCATGTCAGCCCAAGCTAAATCCTTATCTTTGAGAGGTTCCACGTTAAGATCCACAAGCTTTAGCTGCCAATCTTTGGGAAGTAAACTAGCGACAGTTAATAGACCAAGGGGTGGATGAGTTGCTTCCTTTCCAAGGAGTTTTAAAGCCTGGCGAAAACTCCAAAAGGTATCAGGATATCTTGGATAAACTAAAAGGGCCTTCAAGAACCAAACCTCATGAATGTTGCCATTTTTTAAGTTTATCCCTTAGGGTCTTGCGGTCAATCCCTAAAATTTGGGCAGTTAAACTTTTATTCCATTTGAGAAGGTCTAACACTTTGAAGATATAGATACGTTCAACCTCTTCCAAGGGGAGGATTTTCTCTTTGCTTTTAGGGGTAGGGATAAGTTCGGTTTCCATGGAAGAAGGCTTGGTGGGGACTTCAAAACCAGCAAAATATAAGTCCTTTTCCGTCACCTCTGGTCCACGGCTAAAGATTACTATTCTTTCCACCAAATGCTTAAGCTCTCTCACATTACCTGGCCAATCATAACTAAAAAATAGTTCAAGAACCTTAGGATTGAAACTTTTTAAAGGTTTATGATATTTTTTGCTAAAATAGTTGAGGAAATATTGAGCCAGCAGGGGAATATCCTCCTTTCTTTCCCGAAGGGGGGGAAGAAGAAGATGGACCACGTTTAAACGATAGAAAAGGTCTTCCCTAAAGGTACCTTTTTTGACCTCCTCTTTGAGATCCTTATTAGTTGCAGCAACTATCCTCACGTTGGCCTTAACTATTTTAAGACTACCCACTGGTGAATATTCCTTTTCTTCTACTACTTTCAAAAGCTTGGCCTGAAGATCAAGAGGGATATTTCCGATTTCATCAAGAAAAAGGGTCCCACCTTGGGCTAATTCAATTTTTCCAATTTTAGAGGTATAAGCCCCAGTAAAAGCTCCTTTGACATGACCAAAAAGTTCACTCTCAAAGAGGGTGGGAACAATACAGCTACAATCTACGCAGACGAAAGGTCCTTTGTAAATATTATCAAGTTCATGAAGCTTTTTGGCAAGAAGTCCTTTACCAGTGCCCGATTCTCCAGTGATAAGGACGGTAGTGTCTGTTTGGGCAATAAGCCTCAGTTTTTCTAGGATTTGTTTGATTGCTGGGCTTTTTCCAATAAAAGGAATTTTTTCGTCTTTTTCCGTAAGGCTCATTTTAAGATAAAGATTTTCTAAAAGGAGCTTTTTCTTTTCCAAGGCCTGTTCCAACGTATGCTTAGCAGTAAAAAGGTCAAAGGGTTTTTCTAAGAAATCAAAGGCCCCCATTTTTAAGGCCTTTACCGCGGTTTCAATATTCCCATAGGCAGAAATGACAATGAATTGGGTATCTACGCTAATTTCTAAAAATTCCCGCAGAAGGTCTAAGCCATTCCCATCAGGAAGCTTCAAGTCTAGGAAGACCACGTCGTATTCAAACTGGGAATAAAGTTCCTTAGCCTCCGCTACACTCCCCGCAGTGTCGGTTTGATACCCTTCTCTAAGGAAGGTATGACTTAAGCTTTCCCGAATAGGAAGCTCATCATCAACAATCAAAATCCGAGCTTTATAGGCCATCTTCCCGTAAAGCCTCCCTTGTTGGAAGTGGAAAGGTTATGCAAAATTCTGCTCCCCCATCTTTCCTATTTTTGGCTTCAATTCTTCCCCCATGATGTTTAACTATATTAGCACAAATTGCCAGACCCAACCCTGCTCCTTCCTTTCCTCCCTTAGTAGTAAAAAAGGGATCAAAAATAAAGGGTAAAATTTCCTTTGGGATACCAGGACCGGTGTCCATCACTCGGATAATTATTTTATCAGGTTTCCCTATAGTTTCTATTCTGATTTTTCCTTTCCCTTTCATAGCCTCGGCGGCATTGGTTAATAGGTTAAACATAACTTGTTCTATTTGGGTAGGACTGGAATAAAAGGAAGGAAGATTTTCATCTAGCTTCATCTCAAATTCAATATCTTTGAAACTTTGATAGGAAGCTAAAAAATCATAAACTCTCATTATAACATGGTTTAAATTAATCCACTCTTTCTTTTCTCCCTCTGGCCTTCCAAAATTAAGAAGAGTTTTGATTATAGCTCGGCAACGGCGGGCTAAGATTATAATTTTTTCTATCAATTCCCTTTCTTTGTTTTTTTCCCCTAGGCTTTCTTTTAGTGTTTCCGCATAAAGGAGGATCCCCGCTAAAGGATTTTTCAATTCATGAGAGATCTCTCCAGCTAACTTCCCCAAGCTCAAAAGCCTTTCCTTATGAAACCAGCCGTGAAATTTGAAAAGTTCACTATCTTTGAGAAAAATATGCAAACGATAGGGATCGGCTAAATGAAAATTGATAGCATAGAAAAAACTCCCCTCATAGGGAAAAAAGGTTATCTGGTTAGTAAAAGAATAATGCCCAAGTAAGCTTTCCAGGAAAACATGGGGTGAAGAAACCTTGTGGTGAAAACAGGTAAGGAAGGCTTCATTGGTTTGGATTATTTTATGGCCATCTGAAATAAGAAGGGTAATAGCTATTGGTAGTTGAAAATCTTTTATTTCCCTTTCCGAAAAGAAAAACTCTTTCATTAATAACAAATTAAGAAGATTTTTTAAGATTGCTAAAAGATTGTGAAATCTTTATCATTGCTGAAGAAATTATAGTAAGAGAAAGGAGAGTTTTTCCACAAATCTTTCCGCAAGGAAGACGAGGCACTCTAAATCCAGGAAATGAATAGCTTTTTCATCGTAGAGGATTTTGCTTGAGGGCTCAAGGTTATCTTCGGGGTCACCAGCCCAATAGGTAATGAATAAAGGCACTCGGGGCAGGGCGTAAAGGAGTAAGCTAATTCCCGAGGAACTTTCCTTTAGTTCCGATACTTTAAAGCGAGAAAGGGCCGAAAGAACCTTGTCCCTTTTTTCTTCAAAAAGCCGAGCCAGAGGGTCCTCAGCATAACGTTTTAAAGTCTTTATCTTAGAAATGGAATGAGGAAAGGCCTCAAGCCCTACAAAGTTTCCCCTTGGGATCTCTTTACCTTTGAATAAAAAATAGTTCATAAGAAGAATTTCATCCCGAGGATCAAGCTCCTTATCCCCTTGAGCTCTGAGGTTGAGAAAACGAAAATTTTCATCAACCTCAAAAATTATAACTTCATCAAGATAGTCTAACCTTATTTCTCTCCCCAAAACTTGGGCCCCAAGGGGGTAAGCCAGCTCTTTCAAGTTAAGTTCTTTAAGCCGAACCTTAAGATCTTGCAAATTTTCTCGCAATTGGTCAAAGGTTAGCCTACTTGGAGGTTTTTCTTCTTTGGGAAGGGGTGGTAAATAAGGACATTTTGCGGTATCCATTTCTCCGGAAGAAACCTTCAACGCAAAAAGAAGACAGCTCTCCACTCCACATTCTTTGCAATTGGTCTTAGGAAGTCTTTTTAGAAGATCTAAATAGCTTGCCATTACGGCCCTCCATTGCCAAAAAAAATTACTTTGCTATGTTTATTAAATAATAAGATGAAGAAAGATCTTTACATCTATTTAGATTATAACGCCACGACCCCCCTTCTTCCAGAGGTGGGGGAAGTCTTGCGGTATTATGCAGAGGAGGTTTTTTACAATCCCAGCTCGGCCCATGTTTTAGGAAGAGAGGCTAAAAGGGCTTTAGAAGATGCCCGAGCCAAGGTTGCAGAATTAATAGAAGCTAAGCCTGAGGAGATCATCTTTACCTCTTCGGGCACTGAAAGCAATCATCTTGCTATTTTAGGGTTACTTCGCCGGTGGGAATTAAAAACTTCTAAAAGTCCCCATGTAATTGTTTCTTCTTTTGAACATCCATCCATCCTTAATTTGGCAGTAAAACTTTTAGAGTGGGGCTACCAAGTGGATTTTATTCCTGTTTCTCCGGAAGGATATGTAGACCATGAAGAGGTAAGAAAAAGGCTAAAGGCAAACACCTTCTTGGTTTCGGTTATGCTGGCCAACAACGAAATCGGAACCATCCAGGCTATCCCGGAGATTGCCAAAATCTGCCAAGAGCGAAAAATCTTTCTTCATACCGATGCCTCCCAGGCCGTAGGAAAAATACTTGTCTCCGTGGGAGAACTAAACTGTGATCTGCTTACCATCTCCGGACATAAGCTTTACGCTCCCAAAGGAATTGGTGCCCTGTACGTCAAGAAAGGGATAGAGCTTGAGCCTCTTTTTTATGGTGGAGGCCAGGAGATGGGACTTAGACCTGGGACTGAGCCCGTTGCCCTTTGTTGTGCCTTGGCCAAGGCCTGTGAAATCGCTAAAAGAGATCTTCCAGGGGAAATGGAAAGGCTTAAATTCTTCCGAGAAAGGCTTTATCAAGGATTAAAAGAAATCTATCCCCCCCTTTATAGGTATGGCCTTCCTGAAAAAACCTTACCTAATACCTTGACGGTCTCTTTTGTAGGAAAAAGGGCAGAAGACATTTTAAGGGATCTTCCTTACCTTTGTGCTAGTACAGGATCAGCCTGCCATGATCGAAAGGGCTCAATTACCCTTTCCGCTATGAAGGTAAAAGAAGAAATCGCCCTTGGTACCATCCGCTTTTCCTTGGGAAGGTTTACCACTCTGGAAGATGTGGATACCACCCTTTTTTATCTTAAAGAATACTTCCAAAAACACGCTTAAAAAACTCCATTAACAATGCTAAGAAATAGCCTGGTTAAAAAACTTGGTAGGCTTTTTTTAATTTCGCCAGCCAAACTTACTTGGGAAGAAGTAAGTTTCTATCGGGAATTTGGTTTTCATAATTTTATTTTTTTTCAGCGTCATTTCACAGAAGAGTTTCAGGAATATTTAGAACTTCTTAAGAATAGATTAGGCCCTTTGGGTCTTCTGGCGGTAGATCAAGAAGGAGGTAGAGTTTGCCGGATCCATGGCGACTTTATGTCCCCCTTTGAGGCCGCTAAGCTTAAACTTAGGAAAGGAGAGGAGAGCTTCAGAAACTGGGCAAGGTCTTTAGCCTTAGCGATTAAAGAACAGGGCTTAAACTTAAATTTAGCTCCGGTGGTTGACCTTGCAGGTGAGGAGGCGGAGGATTTCCTGCGGGGCCGAACCTTTGGTGAAGATCCCCAAACAGTAATAGGGTGTGCCCATCTTTTCTACAAAGTCCATGCAGAGCTTAATATCCTTACTTGTCTAAAGCATTTTCCTGGTTTAGGAGGGGTTAGCATAGATCCTCATGAAGCCTTACCTCGCAAAGAGGTTTTTTCCGAAAGAGATCTTTCCCCTTTCCAAGCTCTATTGCCCATCTTTCCTCTGGTAATGACTACCCATCTTCTTATAGAGGCCTTTGACCCTTATCCCATAACTTTTTCGGAAAGGGCCATAAATCTTTTGCGAAAGGACCTCAATTTTCAAGGGATAATCCTTACCGATGACCTTTATATGAAGGCCCTCTCCTCCTACGAAACTCCTGAACGCCTTCTTTTAGCTATGGCTTCAGGGCATAATTTGTTGATCTATTGCGGTCCTTGGGAAGACCTGGCGGAAACTTTTCAGGATTTCTACCGGGAAGTGGAAAAAAGCCGGGTGCTAAAGGAACGAGTCAGAGAGGCCTTTTATCTTTTAGAAAAGCTTCTAGTCACTCTCCACGCTAAGAAATCCACAGGCTGAACAGGCTTTGCATTTTCCAACTTGGCAGGGTTTAGTAATCTTTTCCGAGAAGGCCTTTTTTCGTTCTGCAAGAAGAAATTCCTTCTTTACTCCACCTTTAATAAAATCCCAGGGAAGTTTTTCCGTAAGGGAGGGAGGAAAGTCCTTTCGTGAACCCTCAAGTTCTTTTAAAAGCTTGGTTAACGAAGAAAAAAGATGTTGGCCAAGGATAAGGCCTGTTTCTTCATCCCCACGTGCAAGAAAGGCCTGAAGCCTAGCCGCGCGCAAAGGTTCAAATTTAATACCCCTAACTCCACGAAGCTCCTTTTTAAGAAAATTTTCCCTATCTTGCCATACTTCATAGCTCTCCAGAACTTCCCATTGAAATGGGGTGTGGGGCTTGGGTACAAAGGGGGAAAAACTAAAGCTAAACTCAAAGGGATATTTCTTTTTAAGAAGTTCTTTAATAAAAGTGACCGTTTCCCTGAGATCTTCTTCCTTTTCCGTGGGTAAACCGTACATAAAATAAAATTTTACTTTTTTTAAGGTAGTTTTGGCCAAAAGCTCAAGAATTCTAATAATTTGTTCGCTTTCTATGGGTTTGTTGATGATCCTTTTTAGCCGAGCTGAGGCTGTCTCAGGGGCGAGGGCTATTGAACGGGTACCGTGCAGGAGATTGATAAAATCTTCCGTAATCCGCTCTACCCTTAAGGAAGAAAAGGTAAGGGTTGCTCTTTTTCCCCAAAGGATAGACCAGATTTCAGGAAGAATGTTTTCTTCAGCAAATTCAAGCCCAATCAGACCAACTTTAGCCTCCTCTGGAAAACTCTTTAAGGTATCTATTAAAGCCTCTTTGGCAGGAGCCCTTGGAGGCCGCAACAAAAACCCCACTAAACAGAATCTGCATCCCCTTCCACAACCCCGGAAAACCTCCACTAAATAGGTCCTTTTAAACTGGGCCTTCTCCGAAATTATTTGGGAAGATACCGGATCAAAACCTTCTTTTACTTTGCTGAGCAATATCTCTTTCTTAGGTGAGGATGGACTGAGAAAAAAGGGGAAATTTTCTAAGGAAGTTAAGAGTTTTTCCTTATTTTCGGATAATTCAATGAATAAAGGGACTACCCAGTCTTCCATTCCTTCCCATTCTCCCAAAAAAAAGCCATCAAGGAAAGGGAAAAGAGGGGTTGGATTGGCAGAGATTGCGATGCCTCCTGCTAAAACTGTTTGTGCTCTTTGGGTTGGCTCTAAGGGAATTCCTGAAACATTAAGGGCTTTTAAAATGTGCAGATAGTCTCCTTCAAAGGGCAAGCAAAAAAGGATTATAGGAAAGTCTTTAAGAGGCCTTTTAGTTTCTAAAGAAAGAAGGGGTTTTTCTTCTTCATAAAAAAATCTTTCACAAACTATCTCCTCGTAAAGATTAAGCCTTTGATAGAGAAAAAGAAACCCAAGGTTTGACATGCCCAGGGCATATTTATTGGGAAAGACAAGGGCCATAGGAATGCGTTTTCTCCATTTTTTAAGCACGTAGCCCTTTTCAAATTTTAAATACTCCATACCATCAAAGATAAACCTCCAATCAAAAGAGACAACCTTTTTCCCTGGTTCTTTTCTGGAAAATAAATTTCTTTTGTGGTAAATTTGAAGCATGTTTAACCCACGGGATATGGTAATTGGTATCCTTGGAGGCGGACAGCTTGCTAAGATGTTTGCTCAAGCAGCCCAGCGGATGAGTTTTAGGGTTAAGGTATTGGACCCCACGCCTGAGTGCCCGGCTAGTGCGGTTGCAGAACAAATGATTGGTTCTTTTAAAGATCCCGAGACAATTTTTAAATTTGCCCAGGGATGTCATGTTCTTACTTTAGATATAGAGCACGTTGAGGTGGAAATTCTTTATGAATTGGAGGGGAAAATTAAAATTATCCCTTCTCCGAGGATTATCAGTCTTATTCAGAATAAGCTTATGCAGAGAGAATTTTTAGCTAAGGCAAACTTACCCACACCTTCTTTTAAGAAATTAAAGGATCCTTCTCAACTACCTTTACTTCTTCCAGTGGTACAGAAGGCCATCCATGGAGGATATGACGGTCGGGGTACAGTCATCCTAAAGAGCAAGGAAGATCTTTTTAAAGCGTTGACCGTGCCATCCTTTGTGGAGGAATATTTAGAACTTGCTAAGGAGCTTTCGGTTATAGTAGTTCGGAACGAGGAGGGCCAAACTGTGGTTTATGAGGTTTCGGAAATGGTCTTTCATGAAGAAGGGAACCTTTTAGATTATCTGATTTGTCCTGCAAGGATTGAAAAAAGCTTAGAAAAAGAAGCTAAAGAGCTTGCGTTGGAGGTGGTAAGAGCCCTTCAAGGTGTTGGAATTTTTGCTATAGAGTTATTTCTTGATCGGAATGGGAAGCTTTACGTAAATGAAATTGCTCCAAGGCCTCACAATTCAGGTCACCATACTATAGAAGCTTGTTATACCAGCCAGTTTGAACAATACGTAAGGGTAGTTACGGGCTTGCCCCTTGGTTCTGCGGCTCTTCGTTGCCCAGCGGTTATGTTTAATCTTCTGGGGGAAGAAGGCTATTTTGGTAAACCCCTTTATGAGGGTCTCCCTGAAGCTTTAAGCCTTCCTGGGGTATATGTGCATATCTATGGAAAAAAGGAAACTTTCCCTTTTCGGAAAATGGGGCATGTGGTGGTGCTTGGCCAATCCATTGAGGAGGCCTTAGACAAGGCTTTTAAGATTAAGAAAGTTTTAAAGGTAAAAGGAGAGCTGAAGAAATGAAGGTAGGAATTATTATGGGAAGCGATTCCGATTTGCCTATTATGAAAGAAGCTGCTGAGGTTTTAGAGGAGTTTGGGGTGGCTTACGAAATTACTATTGTTTCCGCCCATCGGACCCCTGAAAGAATGTTTGAATACGCCAAAACCGCTGAAGAAAGGGGGATAGAAGTAATAATTGCTGGAGCAGGAGGGAGTGCTCATCTTCCTGGTATGACTGCTTCTTTGACAACTATTCCTGTTATTGGGGTTCCAATTCAAACTAAAGCTTTATCTGGGGTAGATTCTCTTTTTTCCATCGTGCAAATGCCTGCAGGGATACCGGTGGCAACGGTGGCGATAAACAACGCCAAGAATGCAGGTCTTTTAGCGGTAAGTATTTTAAGCTTAAAATATCCAGAGTTAGCTAAAAAATTAAAGGAATATCGCCAAAAAATGAAAGAAAGTGTTTTAAAAAAAGCTAAATCCCTAGAAAGTCTTGGTTATGAGTTTTATTTAAGAGAAAAGAAAAATATTAAAGAGGGGCTTGACAAGCTCTAACTGGTGATTTAAATTTTATTGTAGTTCTTTGGTAGCTTAGGTTCAGAGGCTTAAGGGAAAACTTTTATCTTAAGGCATAGGGTACTTGACAAAAATAAGAATAACGATAAATTATTTTGTAGATCTTTGAAATTTTTATTTCCTGTGCAAGGGTCTAAAAAATTTTCTTTTTTCCCCTTGACAGGGTTAAAGAAGTGTTTTATAATTTTTTTACATGATCTTTGACAAGTGAATAGCGTCTTGGCAGGCCCAGTAAGGAATTGCGGTCGTGCCCTCTTCCATTTTGGGAAGAGGGTTAGAGCCGGATCAAGTTTATTTTTGAGGGTTTGATCCTGGCTCAGGGCGAACGCTGGCGGCGCGCCTAACACATGCAAGTCGTGCGGGAAAGGACTTCGGTCCAAGTACCGCGGCAGACGGGTGAGTAACACGTGAGTAACCTGTCCTCGGGTCTGGGATAACCACTCGAAAGGGTGGCTAATACCGGATAAAGTCACCAGGCGCAAGTCTGGTGATGAAAGGGGGCCTCTGCATAGCAAGCTCCTGCCTGAGGAGGGGCTCGCGGCCCATCAGCTAGTTGGTGGGGTAACGGCCCACCAAGGCTATGACGGGTAGCCGGCCTGAGAGGGTGGTCGGCCACACGGGCACTGAGACACGGGCCCGACTCCTACGGGAGGCAGCAGTGGGGAATCTTGGGCAATGGGCGCAAGCCTGACCCAGCGACGCCGCGTGGGGGAAGAAGGCCTTCGGGTCGTAAACCCCTGTTCTGGGGGAAGAACCTTGGTTGGGTTAAGAGCCCAGCCAAGCTGACGGTACTCCAGGAGAAAGCCACGGCTAACTGCGTGCCAGCAGCCGCGGTAATACGCAGGTGGCGAGCGTTGCCCGGAATTACTGGGCGTAAAGGGTGCGTAGGCGGCCGGACAAGTCGTAGGTTAAAGCCCGAGGCTCAACCTCGGAAAGGCCTACGATACTGTCTGGCTTGAGGGCCGAAGAGGCTGGCGGAATTCCCGGTGTAGGGGTGAAATCCGTAGATATCGGGAGGAACACCAGAGGGGAAGCCGGCCAGCTG
>JBBIOT010000002.1:0-338787 GCA_037443245.1 Caldimicrobium sp. | reverse complement strand
TACCACCACCTGGGAAAACCTAAAGGCATAGTAAGGAATGAAAAGGGTCTTTAAAAGGGGACTGGTTTTAACAGAGTGGGAAGATAAGAAACAAAGAAGCTTTTCGTCTACATGGTATTTTACATCACTTTCAAGGAGTAGTATCTTTTTAGGCTTTAGGTATTCTGCAATTCTTACCAGCACCTTTTCCGCTCCGCCTCCTGCCAAGGAATTTATAAGGAAGTACATCATTTAGGTTTAATTATAAGGCTAAGGATCAGGACTTTAGAAGTATGTTTTTTATCCATTTACTTAAACCCACACTCTTAAAGATCTTTTCGTACAAAAATTTCAGAGCGCTTTTAGGAAAAATCAAACAGAAAAAAGTCCAAGGCATTAGGAATATGAGAGTATGCCTGGCACTCACCACAAAAGAATCCTTTAGAATTTTAAGTATTTCTGACTTTTTACCAGAAAGGCTGGCAAAGTAAACGCATCTTATGGCCCATCTCAAGTATGCTTGTGGGCAGAAATTCTTAAAATCCTCTTTATAAATTTCCAAAGTATATTTGTAATTCAGAAATGATCTAAAAACCTTATCTGTATCAAGCATTTTTTTACTACCTCTATCCTCTGGTGATAGTCTATATACTCTTAAAGCTTTGTGAAGATAAAAACCTCTTTTAGCTTTTTTCCACAATCTCCACCATAAAATAGATTCTCCTCCCCAGCACTCTTCAATAAACCTATCCGATCCCAGCAATGATGTATGAACTAAAACAAAATACTCACCCTCAAACTTTCCACACAAAAAATCCGGCCAGTATACCTCTTGATCTTTCCCGTAGTGTTTCCCTGTTAACTCACCATTTATATCATCTATGCAATTTGCTAGAACAAACCCATAATTACCCTTTTCTGCCACAGTTAGAAGGTCCTCCAGTGCTGTTTTAAATAGGATATCATCATCATCCAAAAAAATAAAGTATTCTCCAGTAATATGATCTAAGCCGTTATTCTTATTTCCTGCAGGTCCGTGCATGTACTTTCTGTTTACCACGTACCTTATCCTTGGGTCTTTTAGATATCTTTCCACCAAGGATCTGGTTTTTTCATCCTCAGTGTCGTCGGTGATGATTATCTCAAAATCCTGGAAGGTCTGCTTTAGGATGCTTTCTATGGCCTCTGGCAAAGATTCCCTTCCTATGGTAGGAATGATTACCGAGACCTTAGGCCTTTTTATAACCTCCATCTTTCCCTCCACTGTTCAAAGACAAACAGAAACCAAAGTTTGTTATGGTTAACTCCCTTACCTTCTAAGTAGTTCCTTAACAACTGCCCCACCTCTTTGTGGTTAAATATCCCAGCTTTTTTTATCCTATTCTCTGCAAGGTACTCTATGTACAAGGACCTTAGCTCACCCTTAAACCATTCGTAGATAGGAGCTCCAAAGCCTTGCTTTGGTCTTTCCAAAAGCTCCGAAGGAACGTACTTGTAAAGGATCTTCCGCAGGAGGTACTTGCTTTTACCGTCCTTATACTTGAATTCAGAAGGGAGCTGACTTGTCCATTCTACTACCTTATGGTCCAAGAAGGGTTCTCTTCCCTCCAAGGATACTCCCATGGTGGCTCTGTCTACTTTTACCAGTATATCGTCGGGTAGGTACGTCTTTATATCAAAAAGCATAAGCACAGAAAGGCTGTCAAGCTCATTCTTAGAAATCTTCCAAAGCATGTTATGGCTTAGGTTTAAGCCAAGGGCCTTTAGGTCTTCATCTAAAAAGTACTTGACGGAAAGGTCGTACTGTGTTAAGAGCCCCTGAGCTTTTAGAACGTTCCTTAGCTTTATGTACTTATCCCTAAAGTTGGTATACTTAGGCAGGAAAACCTTAAACGTGTTGTAAAGCTTAAAGGCTAGGTCTGGGCTTAGCAGGTCAAGGCCCTTTACTATCAAGCCCCTTAGTGGAAGTTTTGAGATTTTGCTGATCCTCTTAGTTATCATCCAGTACCTGCTATAACCACAGAACTGTTCATCTCCACCATCGGCAGAAAGGGAAACCTTTACCTGGGATCTGGCAAGTGTGGACACCAGGTAAGTGGGGATGGAGGAGGAGTCTCCAAAGGGTTCGTCGTAAAGCTCAGGGAGCTTTGGGATAACTTCAAGAGCCTCCTTGGGTGTGCAGTAAAGCTCCGTGTGGTCAGTCCCAAGGTACTGAGCTACCCTTTTGGCGTACTCTGCCTCATTGTATTCTTTTTCGTAGAAGCCTATGGTAAAGGTTTTAATCCTTGCTCCCTCTTTGGCAAGAAGGGCACACACCGTAGAGGAGTCTATCCCACCGCTCAAGAACATACCCACGGGTACATCAGCAACAAGCCTAAGCTTAAACGATTCGGTAAGCAAATCCTCCAACTCTTGGGCAAGCTCCTCCTCCGACCTTTTTAGCCACCTGTCCCTTTCCTGGTATCCTTTTACGAAATGTTCCTCCACGTCCCAGTAAATTTCTTTTCTTATGCTTCCGTCTCTTTCTACCACAAGGAAGTGGCCAGGCTCAAGCTTGTAAGTGTTTTCAAAGATGCTGTAAGGAGAAGTTATGTAGCCGTACCCAAAGAATAAGGCTAAAGCGGGCAAGCTTATCTCCTTTTGGAACTTGGGATGTTGATGAAAGGCCTTCAACTCCGAAGAGAACATAAAAAGCCCGTCTTTGTAGTACCAATAAAGTGGCTTTACTCCCACCCTGTCCCTACACAAGGTAAGCCTCTTTTCCTTCTTGTCCCATATGGCCAAGGTAAACATTCCTCTAAACCTATGGAGGGCAGAAGTACCCCACCTGTGGAAAGCCTTTAGAACCACCTCGGTGTCTGAGTTGGATATAAAGCTGTAGCCTTCCTTTTCGAGTTCCTTCCGGATTCCCCAAAAGTTGTAAACCTCTCCGTTATAGACTATAACTAAGTTTTCAAACTCCATGGGTTGATGACCAAGGGGAGAGAGATCTATTATGGAAAGCCTCCTGTGTCCAAGGGTAAGCCCAAAAGCTTCTTCCATATAAACTCCAGCATCGTCAGGTCCCCCATGGGCCATAGTGTCCCGCATGGAGATAATAGTCTCTTTAAGATCGTAATTTCCTCTGTAGCTAAAGTCCCAAAAGCCAGCAATACGGCACATGGGTTAAACTTTCTTGCCTTGGAAGTATAAATTATATCCCTCTTCTACAAGCCATAAGGGAATGGTAGGGAGAGCAAAAGCTACATTCCTCACCAGTTTCAGGGTTTTGTAAACTAAACTCCTTAGACTAGGGTTAGAGGTTTTTGAAATGGCCCTAAGGACTGGTGTATGAGCCTTATTTATATCAATTCCGAAGATTTTTAGGCCTATGCCCTCTGAGAAAGATATTAAAGAAGCAAAATCTTTTAAAAGATGGACTTCTAAATCAAAACCTGCCTTTTTAAAAGCAGTCTCAAGAGCTCTTTGGGAAAATCTAAGTAAATGATGGGGTGGAAAGTCACCAGGATAGAATTTGGAATACAGTTTCCAAGTAAAACTTTCTCTATTAGGCACGCTTCCAGCTACATAACCTCCATCCTTTAACAGCTCCCTTACCATTCTTAAAAACTCCATTGGCTTGTCTTGGTGTTCAAGAACTTCAAAAAAGGTGATCACATCAAACTTTATGTTCTTTCCCTTGGCAAATTCATAAAACTCCTCCAAGCTCATAGCGTAGATAGTGTCCACACCGAGTTTTTTCTTAGCTGTTTCTATACTCTTCCGGTCAAAGTCTATACCCCATACTTCAAAGCCCTGATTTTGAGCCTCTTTTAAAAATAATCCATCACCACAGCCGATATCAAGAAGCCTACCTTTTATATGTTTTGGGAAACGTCTTAAAAATGTAGATGACCAGTAAGGTAACTTATACCGTAAACCTTTGTGAAACACCACATATTCACTCTCGTAAAACTCCGGTATAATCTTTAGAGGCTCCCACCAGTGAAGGTCGCAGGTTGGACAGGAATACTTTTTGTATTCTTGTTGATTGTAAGGGCTTACGTATCTTTCCGAAGAGACTTCTACCAAGGTCTGACATACTGGACAGTTGGGCATTTTATGACCCCCCTTCTTGATGTTTAAACACAAACTCGTTGCATCCAGTGTATGACCCTCTTATTTTACTAAGTAGTGAGGTTTTTATGCCTTTACCGCAAGGAAGTTTGGTTGGAGCAGCTATCAATTTAAACCCCAAGTTTTCCAGGAATTCTTTAACTTCATCAAAACAGGCGTATTCATATGGCAATCCTCCCAGCCAGTCTATTGCATCGTAAAAAACATGCATACCCCTTTCCCTTCTTAACCTTAGGGTTTTTCTTTTAACTACATATCCTAAGGTAACAAAACTACCGTATAAAGCTATCAATAATGGTTGAATCAGCGGATGGTTATTGTAGAACTCTTTTACCTTTAACCAGAATTCTGAAGAAGGAGCATGGTTATAGATGGCGATTATCATATAACCACCAGGCTTTAAAAGCTTTACCGTGTTTTCTATTGCTTTCCACATATTACCAGTATGGTGTAAAACTCCCCAACTATATACTATATCCCCTGTTTCATGGTAGCTATTTATAAATGCCTCATCCAGGATATTACCTACTGTTACCTTCCAAGCTTCCTTATTCTCAATCAAATAAGAAAATTTTTCTTTCAAAAAATGCGTAGCTTTTATACTTTTTGGATCTACATCAAAACTTATGACTTCCTTTACTCCAAGCAGCAATGCGGCTAAAGAAAAAAGACCGCTTCCACATCCTACATCTACAAAAGTTTTTCCCTTCCATTCCGTCTCTGGTAGGTATCTCAGAAGAGACTCTTTTGCCTCTACTACGACCTTTTCATCTACCACATTCTTCACATAGTTAAGCCAGTTTTTGCCAAAAGAGAAAGTGATCTTCATTTAAACTCTCACCCCCTACGAACAGATATTATAAGCCATCTTCTTTAAAATTAGATAACCAAGACCACACAGCATCAGGTAAGCAAAGAAGGTCCCAAGAGAAACACCCACTATGCCAAGAGGCTCCCACCAGTGAAGGCCGCAGTTTGGACAGGAATACTTTTTGTATTCTTGCCCGTTAAATTGGCTTGTATAGGTCTCGTTCTGCTTATCCATATCCACCTTTGTCCCACACATAGGGCAGACAGGCATTTACTTCCCTCCTCAACTATGACTACTTTTTTGACTTAAGTATTCAACCGGTATATATCCCTGAAAATTCTTAAAGCAGAAAAATATATTCAGAAACGTACACTTAAGAATGATTTGGTTTATAGTGCTGGTTCGCATGTAACCCATATCCTAACCCTTTTTTCTTCGCATATAAAATATCCATAGGAAGTATTTCTCTTAAAGCCCTTTTAAGGATTAGTTTATTGTGTGTATGTCCACGAATTATACTTACCTTTTTACAAGCATTGATCTTGAAAGCTAATTCTACTAACCTGTGGTCTAAGAATGGCGACCTTATCTCTACTCCAAACATCATGCCGGGCAAATCAGCAGCAATAGTTATCGAATGAGCATTTTCTGTTATTAGTCCTAACCAGTGTGATATATCTATATAAAATTTACTTTCTTTTACCAATTGAGCCCAGTAATCTAAAAGATAGCCATAATCGAAATTAAGCAAACCCTTAGAGATAGCTTCTTTCCTGTATAAGTACCCTTTTCTTTTGTAGTTCTCTATCTGTGCCAATTCAAAGATAAGCTTTAAATTTCTATTGGAACTAAAAATTTTTTCAAACGAGACAAGCACTTTTTGGGGTAATATTTCTAAAAGCCTGATTATAAAAGAGAACAATAGTTGTCTTCCCGCTCCTGAATACCCATAAAAAAGTTCATCCCCACCGATACCAGACAGCACTACTTTTATCCCCTTTTTTGAAATAAGGTTACAAAGAGCGGCTAGATGGGAAATCGGTGAACGCACCTCTTCTCCATAGATCCTGAACATTTCTTCTTTTAGCTTTTTCTCAAGGCCTTTGTCATATTTATAGACTTCAATGGGTATATTCAATAGATCGGCAACTTTTATTGCTCTATTTAACTCTTCATCGTCTGCTTTGAGAGTAAAAGCTTTTGGTCTTAGACCATGCTGGACCATCAAAGATGCTACGGCTGAGCTGTCTACACCACCGCTCATTAGTACAGCCACGTCAACATCGGCTCTTTCTCTAAGCCTAACAGCATCATCTAAAAGTGATAGAATGTCATCTTCGGTAATTGTAGAGTCATACTCTAATACCGGCTTCCAGTAGCACCATTTTCTTACTATTTTCTTATTCTTGACTATGATCGCATGAGCGGGCTCAAGTCTTCTTATCTCTTTATATCTTGTAAAGGGCTCAGGGATATGCCTAAAGTTTCTTAAATAGCTATATGCAATGCCTATCTCATCTGGTTCATTACTGAAAACACCGGTTGAATACAGGGCGCCCAGTTCGGAAGCAAAGTAAAACCCCGTTGGATGCTCACTGTATACAAAGGGTTTTTCCCCTATTCTATCCCTTGCGCAGAAAAGAATTTTCTCTAGTTTATCGTAAATGGCAAAGGCAAACATGCCGTTTAGTTTACTAAGACAATCTACTCCATATTTTATGAAGCATGCCAGTAAAACTTCTGTATCGCTGTTTGTTTTAAAATCGTAATAATCACTAAGCTCTTCTCTCAATTCAATATAGTTGAATATTTCACCATTGAAAACAATCACATACCTTCCACAGTTAGAAACAAGAGGCTGATTGGCTCTTTTGCTCAAGTCTATGATGGCTAAACGATTATGACCAAAGGTGATTCCATCAACCGTAAGTTTGCCTGTATGATCGGGTCCTCTGTGCTTTTGATTTTTTAAAATAATATCAACCATTTTTTCCTGGGTCACTAAGTCAAAATTTGACCAAATGCCAGCTATTCCACACATTTGCTAAAAGTTATTTTTGGACTCATATTTTCTTGCTCTAAAATAGAGAGAGAAGTCCCGATAAATTAACTGCATAGGGTAGTGTATGCAGCATAGCGAATATCTCTTATTGATTGCAGAAATTTGTAGATCGCTTCTCTTATGAGTGGATTACAAATTTTAAAAATAGTAAGGAGGCTTTTTAAGTATTTTTTTTCAACATCAATATCTATTTTATTGTCAATTTGATATTGAGTTATCCCTATGACTCCAAAACAACTCTTTGTAGGACAAATTTCTACCGATAAATTTTGCATTCTGAAGCAATTTTTAAAAGACTTTTCATACCCAATGTTTAGGAATTGATTAGGATTATCTTGATGCTCAAGGATTACAAAAAACGCGATAGTATCAAAACTTAAGCCTTTTTGTTTTTCCAATAGACAGAAATTTTCAAAGCTCATTGTATACAAAGTTTTATCCTTAATAGAACATTTAGCTACTTCTATATTTTCTTAATCAAAATCTATACCATTAACTTCCCATTTCCATCTTAAGTGCTCCCTTAAAAAGTAAAAAGATACCATCTTTACATCTAATATCAGGTACCTTACCTCTAAATTTTTCGGAGATCCTTTTTTAAAAATAGTTCTTCTTCAGAGATAATATTTATCCTCAGCCCTTCATGATAGCAAATGTAACGTGGTTCAAATTCATTCTCATAATATTCGGTATAGATTTTCAATGGTTTCCACCAGTGTATACTACATTGTGAAGATTCAATATATAATGTTTGTATCCCGATCATTGACTCCTACTTATCTTTACTCATATAACTTTTTCTAAAAGGAAATTCTCCAGTGCTAGATATCTAAGGCCCGAATTTTCGAAAGTAAAAAGCGCCTGCTCAAGGGTGCCCACCAGAGGAAAACCATGCAAGTTTAAGCTTGTGTTTAAGAGCGCTCCAATGCCTGTTAATTCGAAAAACCTCTTGATCAGTCTATAGTACCTTGGGTTCATCTCTTTTGTTAACACCTGAGGGCGTGCAGTTCTATCCCCCTGATGCATGGCTGCTCTGCATTTCTTTTGAAATTCCTCAGTTGTATCGTAGGTAACTATCATATGGTGTGGGAAATATTTATCGGGGTTGTAGTTTTTTAAGTATCTGCTGGCGTATGTATCAAGAATGGTTGGTGCAAATGGCATCCAGAAATCTCTGGCTTTGATTTGGTCATTTACATTGTAGAAACTTTCCATATCACTGGGATTGGCCAGTATAGCTCTATTTCCTAAGCTTCTTGCTCCCCATTCAGCCCTGCCGGCAAACCTGGCTACTACTTTAAATTCCGCTAAAAGCCTTGCTAATTCATCTTCTATATTTTCCAAATAGCTTACCCTATATTTTTCATTAAGTTTGTTCTCTGTTATGAATCTACTGATCTCCTCGTTTGTGTATTCCATGCCAAGGTACAGGGAAAGATTGCCTTTCATGGTCTTACCCAGAACATTTTTTACAAAATAAGCTACAGCTCCAAATACATTAGACTCGTCTCCACAACTTGGCATAAAAAAAATTTTCTCAACTTCTGGCAGTTCAAGTATTCGTTGATTGGCTTTAACATTCATAAAAACTCCACCAGATGTCATGATTTTTCTGATACCAGTTTTTTCTATGGCTTTCTTTATCCAATTAATTAGCAAATTTTCTGTCAAGTATTGTAAAGCTCCAGCCAGATTGTCAAACCTTTCACCAACAGCCTTTTCTCTGAGATAGTATTCAAATCTATACAGTGGAAATTTGGCAGAAAAAGTAAGGTCTTCATTCAACCATATTATGTCTTTAAATATTCTTTCATAAGTTCGTTCAATATATCTGGGCTTACAGTATGAAGCAAGCCCCATTACTTTATATTCGTGTTCTAATGGTTTCATACCCAAGAATTTTGTTGTTAGAGAGTAAATATATCCTAAACTATGCTTCAAATGAGTAGATGCTATTTTTTGAAGGGCCTGATTTCTATATATACTAACTGTTGAGCAAAGATCGTCTCCAGCTCCATCCATAGTAAATATTAACCATTCATCATCATTATCTCCATATAGGGCTATTGGAGAGTAAGTGTGACATGTATGATGCTCTACCATATAAAGTTTTTTATCGATATCTTGAAACCCCAAATTTTTCATGGTTATTATTAGCTGGCTTAAGCCAATACGAGAAAATTGAAGAATTCTATGCTTGTTTATTATATCAAAGATAGGTATTCTTGTCTTATACTCCATATATCTATATACGTTTCTAATTCTTTCTTTAATAGACTTTTCTTCAAATACCTGATCTGTATGCAAATAGTCACAAAACATATTTGGGAAA
Source organism: Caldimicrobium sp. (assembly GCA_037443245.1). Taxonomy (GTDB): domain Bacteria; phylum Desulfobacterota; class Thermodesulfobacteria; order Thermodesulfobacteriales; family Thermodesulfobacteriaceae; genus WYEG01. Next base: position 329,487 of record JBBIOT010000002.1, on the reverse strand, counting down.
ATGTATAAACCAGCGTTTAGGACATAGCTTATATCAGATGGTTTTATGTTGTATTTCTCAAGTAGATATAGAATGGCTTTTCTTGGAAAGTTTGAAGAGTTCTTAATGTTGTCAAATTTTTCTTGGCTAACAACTTCCAGAAATTTTCTTTGTTCGCAATCAAAAAGAGCTACTGTTGCGTTATGACCAAGCTGCAAGGCAAGTAACAGCATCGTTTAATTTCCTCCAAAAAACATTTCTCTCGAATATGCAACTTTATAACAGATAGAATTCTATGTAACTTAACCCTTTTCTCTCGGCCTAAGTATCCAACATTTAATACTCTTTTACCTGCGCAATTGTTTACTAAATAGTCCTTTTTAATTACTCTTTTGTCTAAAATTTCGAGCATTTTAAATCTCCAATATCTTTTTCATATTATACTTCCAAACATCCGGAGAGAACTTTTCTTCAAAAAGCTCTATGCTATTTTTTTGCCAAACATCATAGCTTTCAACTGCTTCGTAGATAGCTTCCTTTAACTCTCTATATAAAGAATAATAAAACTCATTATTGCTTAAATATTTATCATGAAACTTTTCAAGCCTAAGTTCTACACAGTTAATAACATCTCTACCGTTAAGGTTAGATGGTCTTATAAAAGGATGGTGCAAGAGCCTTCCATTTAAGTTATTAATAACCATCTCAGGCGTAGCATAAACATTTGTAGTAATAACTCCCATACCAAAAGAAAGAGCTTCAAGAAGAACTACTCCAAATGACTCATAAAGAGATGGAAAAATAAATACATCCATTTCAGGGTAAAGCTTGTTTATAAGAACTTCTCTTGGTTGGGGATCCAAGAATTTTATTCTTTGATCATTTGTATATTTTCTTTTTTCTTCAGAATTGAGTGGGCTAACAACATACAGATTTACGTTTTTAAAGGAGGTATGGTGAAAAGCTTCTAAAAGCTCCGGTAGTCCCTTAAGTCTTGAGTTCAGTCCAACAAAGCACAGGTTTACTTCCTTCTTTTTTTTATTGCTTTCTTTTCTTTTGACATAATTTCTGTCCATATATGGATATAAAATATAGCTTTTTTCTTCAATCCACTTCCCAAAAATCTGGATTGTATGATTTTTTGCTGTATCAGACATAAATATTATTTTATAAGCTTCATTTAGCTGACCTTCTATTTTTTCTTTGTTACGCCAAAAGTTCTTGGGATAGTAATATGCTAATACAAAAGGGTTGTCCAGTTCTATCACATATTTTCCACTATAATTTTTGGGGAAGGCACCCCACATATATACCAAGTCTGCTTTCTTTGCCACATGTAAGTCAACTCTCTGTATGTTGATCATATGCTTGGACAGCCAGAGCTTGAGGGTGTTTAATAGCTTTCCACGGAAAGTCTGATGACTTGTATATACCTCTACAGAACTTCTCTTTGTTATCCTTGAAGGTAATAAAACCTCGCAAAGATCATTACATTTTTGGACAGTATCCCACATCCTTTCTCTTGCTGTTTGTCTGATATTGAAATAGATCCTCTTCATCTCTATCTTCTTCCTATAAAGAAGTGTGATCTATCTTTAATTAAGAAAATAATCAAAAAAATAGAGGGAATTTTTGTGTCACCGATGGATTTCAAATTCTTATATAAGTCCTCTCTCAGAACCACTCTATTCATACAGGCAGCATCAAAGTGTCTGCCCTCTATACTTTGTGGAAAGTTTTTCAAAGATAGCATTTTATGTTCTCTAATTCTAAATCTTGAACCATGGTGAAAGATTACTAAATAACTTCTAAAGACCTCATTTTCATGAAACTTTGGTGTTGTTTTCAATAGCTTCCCCTCCAGTGGAGGTCATAGCTAGGGCACGAATACTTTTTGTACTCCTGTTGATTGTAAGGGCTTTTATAGGTCTCTGAAAATACTTCTACTAAAGCCTGACATACAGGGCACTGAGGCAATTTATCCCTCTTTTTGAAAATTTTCTTGCTTAAAGTTTACTAAAATCTTTGCCAGAAAAAAGTAAGAAAGAGAACACAGGATGAGAAAGGCCATGAAAGTTCCCAGGCAAATGCCGATAAGACCTAAAGAGAAAATCATCACAAAGAGATAGTTAAACAGGGCGTTACCTAAAACACCAGCGATGGCTATGAAAAAAACTGGTTTTAGGATGTTTATTATCTGAAAGGTTCTATAAATCATTGGCCAAAGAAAAGACAAGGGTAGACATAAAGCATAATATTTAGTAGCCATGATGGTAAGATTTAGATCCGTTTTGCTAAAGGCTCCATAATAAAAAAATAATTTTACCAAAAATTCTGCAAAAATCAAAATAAGGAGGCTAAAAACAATCCCTAAAATTAAAAGTTTTTTAAGATAAAAGTTTAGTTTTTTAAAAGATCCTTTAGCTTCAGAAAGAGAAGTGATAGCCAAATGTTCAAATTTAATGATCCCTCGTGGTGCATGCGAAATCATAAGACCATAAAAAAGAGCGCTTATGTTTTTCTCCCCCAATACCGAACCAAATGCCCTATCAACCACGGCAAATAGATGAAATACTCCATACAAGGAGCAAAGATAAAGAAAATGTTTGAAGATTAGTCTTATCCTTTTTTCATAAAAGAAGGAAAATCCTATATAATCTTTTCCTAAGTAGAGCATAAAAAGCGTGGTGAGGGCTTGTGCAGAAGAAAGGCTCAAAGGTATAACCCAATATTCCTTTAAGGTGAAAAGCCCAAGGATGATAAAAAGAAAGCTAAGGAGGGAAAAAATGAACTCTCCTAAAAAATAAACTGTGAAGTATCGTTGGCTTCTAAATACAGCCCCTAAGTGATGGAAAAAAAAAGAAAAGAAAAGGTAGGGAAGTAAGAGATAATAAGAGATTTTGGTGTATTTTAGCGCAGTTTCTTGAAAACCAAAAGGGACTTTAAGGAGAAGGGGAACGGTAAGTAAGGCTAAGCCAGTAAGTAGAAAGGCTAAAATAGTAGTAAAAGTAAAAAAAAGCTTGACATACCTCAGAAACTCATCTTCGCTTTTTTGCCTTGCTTCAACAAGGGTTGGCACTCCTATGGAATCAAAAACATCTGCAAAGATCAAAAAGATTCCCATCAAAGAAATGGCCATAAAAAATCCATCCGTTTGATAAGAAAATCCCAAAAAAATAGCTATAGCAAGGTTTTTAAAATAGTTGACCCCCCGAGCAAGAAGGTTAAGAAGTGAACTCTTAATTAAGGCTTCTAAAATTTGCTCTTTTTTGAAAAGGATTTGCTGAGGAAAAGCCATAAATTCTAAACTTAAAGTTTCCAATATAATATTGGGAGGTTAAGTTTTTTAATCTCTGAAAGTATTCCTTTTAGATCCACTACTACAGCTTGCCCTTCTTTATCTTTTAGAAGTTTCAAATAATCGTTGAGGGGAAGTTCTCGGAATACTCTATGGGGTACGGCTAACACAAGGGCATCAAATTTATAATTTGAAGAGAAAGGATCCTCAATTACCTTAAACCCTAAGGCTTTTAGATGTTTTGTTTCAACAAGAGGGTCATGGACGAACACTTGACAGCCAAATTCCTGAAGTTTCCTTACTAATTCCAAGGCCCCACTGTTACGGATGTCTCGCAAGTTTTCTTTAAAAGTTGCCCCCAGCACTAAGACCTCTGCTTTCTGCACAATCTTATCTGCTTTGATGAGAAGTTTAACTGTTTCATTGGCAATAAAAGAGGGCATTGAATCGTTGATTTTTCTGCCGGTTAAAATTACCTCAGGGTGGAAGCCCACTTCAAGGGCCTTGTGGGTTAAATAGTAAGGGTCCACGGGGATGCAATGTCCCCCTACTAAACCTGGCTCAAAAAAAAGGAAATTCCACTTCGTGCGCGCAGCGTTGAGTACTTCTTTGGTGTCCAACCCAAGGCTATGAAAGAGTATGGCAAGTTCATTCATTAGGGCAATGTTAATGTCTCTTTGGATGTTTTCGATGACTTTGGCTGCTTCAGCGGTGCGGATGTTAGGAGCTTTATATATACCTGCCTTCACCACTAAGCCATATACCTTGGCCATAATTTCAGTGGTCTCAGGGTCTTGGCCAGCTACTACCTTAACAATGTTTTCCAGGGTGTGTTCAGGGTCACCAGGATTTACACGCTCTGGCGAGTACCCCACCTTGAAATCTATCCCTGCTTTAAAGCCAGAGGCTTTCTCCAGAATAGGGATGCAAACTTCTTCTGTACATCCAGGATATACTGTGGATTCGTAAACTACGATAGTTCCTCTTTGCATATGTCGTCCTACCAGGTTGCTTGCCTCTATAAGAGGTAAAAGGTCTGGCCTCTTTGCACGATCAACCGGAGTAGGAACCACGATGATAATAAAATTTGCCTCCTTCAGATAGGTGGGATCGGTAGTAAAGAATAACCTTTTGGACTGTAAGGCCTCAGGCAAAACTTCTCCATTGCGGTCAAAACCTCTTTGGAGTTCATGAATACGCTCTTCATTTATATCAAACCCAATAGTGGAGAGATGCTTAGCAAAAGCGGAGGCTAAGTGTAACCCCACATAACCAAGCCCAACTACGGCAACTTTTTTTGGTAGATTCTGGCTCATCTTAAATAACCTCCCTCACAAGAATTTTTTGTTTAGCTCCCATGTAGCCCAACTTTAAAGATTTTGCCTCTGTTTTTTCCCTATTCCGTAAGGCTCTCCTCACCATCCATTCTAACTCATCTTATCTTGGGTGTCCAGCTTAGTTTAATTCCTATCAACTTTCCTTCTCCCTTATCTATCTTTAAAACTCTCAGTTACTTTTCTGTAGTCAAACAACTACAACTTGTGAAGTTTTGATTTTGTGAGAAAATATTCAATAAACCTGTGCCAAGTTTCCTTTTACTATTTTTACTATAAAAAAGTTTAGGATCTTCCCTGGGAAAAGCAAGATTTAAGTAGGATTTTTGGAGTTGAGGTTCAGTAGTTTCAATAAGATCAAAGATTAGAGGAGGAGCTTAGAGTTTGGTAAACTTTTTATCGCAAGATTTTTCCCTAAGTCTTTATGAAAGTATTATACTAAACGAAAATTTTAAAGATATTCTTACGAGGAGTAGACTTCTTGAGAAGCTTCCTAATTTTAAAGGCTTAGCTCAAGAGTTTTCCTGTTTTTTTTTCCATCGCAAGCATTACCGAGAAATTATTGGGATTGAAATTTGTGGTCATCATCTTTTTTTAAAAAGATATCTAAAGAACTTGCATGAGGCTTGCCAGGAATGGGAAAATATCCTTCTTTTGTGGAAAGAGGGGTTTCCTACTTCTAAACCTGTCTTTTTCTATAAAAACAATTGTTCGGCAATCCTTGGCACATTAAAAATAGAGGGTAGATTGGGATTAGATTTAATAGAAGAAGAACAAAGCCTTGCAGAACCAATTGTAAAGAAAATTGCCCACTATTTGGTCAATTTTCACCAAAAAGGGTTCTTCCATCAGGATTGTTATTTAAATCATTTTTATTTTGATGACAATTGGCAGATACACATCATTGATGTAGCAAGGGTTATAAAAAGGCCCTTTTTAAGCGTTTATTATCAAATAAAGGACCTTGCCCAGCTCAAATTCTCTTTTAGCTACTATTTTGCTGGAAGAGAAAAGGAGCTTTGGGGCATTTTTTGGGAGGAATATCAAAGGGTTTGGGGAAAGAAGTTTGGCCATTTCTTCAGGATAGGGCTTGATTTGAAATGTCAAAGGATCTCTAGCCATACCAAAAGGCTTATGAAAAAGGCAAAAGCCAAAAGGGCTTGAAGCTTTAAGGGAGAAAATTTAACTTTTTTCTTTTTGGGGAAGGAAGAATTTCCCGAGGGAAAGCCGGTGAGAGAAATTGTGTTAGTTAGGCCTAAGATTGGGTTTGGTCTTGGAGGCGCCGAAACACATGCGGCCAACATAGCTCTAAAACTTTTAGAACGAGGTTTTAAAGTTTGTCTCCTTGCCCAAGAGATAAAATTCCCCTTAGAAATACAAAAGGAGCTAAAAGTTCTTTTGGTCCCTAAGGGTGGAAGGGGAAGTCTTGGGAAATATCTTTATTTCCTCAAGCAAGCAAGAAATGCTTTGGCAAGCCTTGGCAAGGATTATCTTATTTTTTCGCCTTTTAGGTTTCCTTCCGCGGATATCCTCATTCTCTGCGATCCTTTGGTTAAGTTTTGGATAAAAAAGAGGCCTATCCCCCAACCCTTTAAATTCCTTTCTAACTTTGGCCTCCGGGTAAGGCTTCTTCTCTATTTTGAAAAAAAGAGCCTTTTTTCTGCAAAGAGAATTATTGCGACCTCTTCGCTAACCCTTAACCTTATCCGGCAATTATATCCTCAAGTTTTGGGGAAGACAGTTCTTTGTTACCGAGGCATTGACCTTTCAAGGTTTAACCTCAAGCTTAAGGGGAAAAAGGATGAGCTTAGAAGAAGATTTAATCTTCCTGAGGATGATTTTTTGATCCTCTTTGTAGGGAGGGAGCCCCGAAGAAAGGGTTTACCTTTGCTCCTTAAGATAGGGCCATCTCTTCCTGCTAACTGTAAAGTCTTGATCGCGGGTATTTCTGGAAAAAGTACTCCCAAGGTGATTTACTTAGGAAAGGTTGATAAGATGGAAGAATTGTATGCCTGCGCTGATCTTGTAGTCTTGCCAACTTTATACGACCCAAGCTCATTGACCACCTTAGAGGCTTTGGCCTCAGGCACGCCAATAATAACTTCTATCTACGATGGAGCAAAGGATTTTATCACGGAGGGTAAAAATGGATGGTTGACCACCTTAACCGAAGAAGATCTTTTAGAAAAGATCAAACTGGCTATAAAGAATAAAATCTCTCCTGAGGTGTGCGCAGAGACAGTTAAGAATTTGACCTGGGATAACTATGTGGATTGCCTTATTTCCCAATTGGAAGAGTTATAGGTACGTTTTCTTGAAGGAAGAAGGAAGGACCATCCTTTCTTTTCTCCTTGAACATAATTTTTACCTTGAATGTCAAAAAATCCCCAAAGGCCAAAGAAATTTTATCCTAACTTTTCTTGAAAACCCCGAAAAGCGACTTTTCCTCAAGCTTTTTCGTCCGGGGACTTTAAAGCGAAATAGGCCGAAAGCCTATTTAAAGGCTTACTCTATCTTACAAAAAATCTCCGCTCCCTTGCTCTCACCTTACTTTGTTTTTTGGAAAAACCCTCTTCTTTGTCTCCTGCTAAAAGAAAGTTTTTATGGTGGAATGATCTTCCCTTACTTGGAGAAGGGTTTTTTATTTGAGTCCTCTTTTATCCAAAGCTTGGAAAGCGGGCAAAACCTTTTAAAAAAACTTCTCTCTTTCCTTTACCAACTTCATGAGCGCGGTGTATACCTTAGGGATACTAAGTTTACTAATTTTTACTACACCAAAGAGGAAGGTTTTAAGATCTTTGACCTTGAGGGAATATCTTTTTTATCTTCTCCTTTATCCACCTTCCATAGACTAAAAGACCTTGCCCCTTTAGCCATGTCCTTAGAATGGATAGGTATTCCTGACGTGCGAGAATCGTTATGGAGAATTTATAAAAATTTTTATCCAAGATTAACGGTTAAAGATTACCTCCTCTACCAAAGGCTCATTGAGGAAAAGAAAAAGAGAAGGGAAAGAAAGCTTAGAAAGGCTAAGAAGTGATATGGTATTTAAAATGCTGGCTCCTGAAAATTGAATTCCGAGGGCCAAATCTGCTTCTTGGATCAAATGTTGTCCAACGTTAATATCCATGTACTCCTCGCAGGCAAACCAAAATGTTTATGGAGAAAAAGAGGCAGGAACAAAGAATAAAACCCGGCTCAGTGATGGCAACTGCACAAAATTGCAAAATCCAGGGTTAGTTTTACTGATCCAACTATAGTAAATTTTTATTTTTGGTTAAACCAGAGCTATTTTTCTAACTGAAAAACTATCGGAAGGGTGACCACAACGGTTTTTTGAGGTTTAGGAAATTTCGTTTTTACTCTATTTACAGCCCTTAAGGCCTCGGAATCAAGCATATCGTAGCCCGAAGATTTGAGGATCTTAAGCTCAGAAACTTCTCCCTTCGGATTTAAAATAAAGGAAAGGATTATCTTTCCTTGATGACCAAGTCTTCGGGCTAAGTAAGGATACTCCAAATTTTCACGGACTAACTTTGCGATTATCCAAAAGTCTTCTTGATTAGGGACATCCTTTCCCTGTGAGGGACTTAAGGCCGAGGGAGTTAAACTTGAGTTGAAGTCTACCTTAGAGTGGCTAATTCCTGGGCCTTTTTCTTTTAGTTTCAGTGTCGTAACTGGTAGTGTAGATTGAGGATCTTTAAAAGTTTCTTCCCCAAGGTTTTTTTTCTTTTCTTCCGCACTTTGCCATTCCTTAGACTCCGACTTAGACTCCGAAGGAGGATCACTTTGGGGAATAGGATCGGGAATCTTCACAAAAGAAACCATTTGGGGGCCCTGATTAAAGGGCTCAGCCTTGGTTTTAGGGGTAAAAAAGCTTTCCCTTGGAAGAACCTTTCTTAATGAAGCAGGCCTTTCCTTAGGAGATAAATCTTCTAAGGGAGTTGTAAGGGAGACTAAAATTTGCAGGGGTTTATTTTCTCTAGCGGAAAAGAGCTTTAATCCTTTAAGCACGAGAAAAGACACTGCAAGGTGAAAGAAAAGGGTTAACAGGAAAGAGAGGAGCGTATATTTACCAAGGGGCAATCTTCTAAACATTAAACCTAAAGTAGAGGATGTCTCCATCCTTGACCTCATATTCTCTACCTTCAAGCCTAATCAAGCCCAATTCTTTGGCTTGTTGCCAATTGGAGACCCTCTGATAATCCTCAAAGGAGATTACTTCGGCAGCAATAAACCCCCTTTCCATGTCGGAGTGAATTTCTCCAGCCGCTTGCTGGGCTTTAGTTCCCCGTTTAATAAGCCAGGCCCTTGTTTCTTTTGCCCCAGTCGTAAAGAAGGTGAGCAAATTTAGAAGTTTTTGACCTTCCCGAATGATTTTATTAAGGCCTGGTTCCTCGATTCCTAAGGCTTGAAGAAATTCCTTTTGATCTTCCTCAGGAAGTTCGGCTAACTCGGCCTCAATTTTGGCGCAGATCTCTATGACCGGAATACCTTCACGTTGAGCCTTGGCTTTTAAAGAATTTAAAAGATTATTGGAGGAAGAAGCTAAATCCTTTTCGCTAAGATTAGCAATGAAGATAAGGGGTTTTATAGTGAGTAAAAAAAGGGTCTTTTGCAAATAGAGGATTTCTTCTTGGGAAAAAAGAGCTAATTGAGAACGGAGAGGAGATCCGTCTTCTAAAATTTTTTCAGCCTTGAAAAGGATTTCAAGCTCTTCCTTAGCTTTTTTTTCAGTACGGGCTATCTTTTCTATCTTTTCTTTCCTTTTTTTAATTGTTTCCAAGTCGGCTAAAACAAGCTCTAAATCAAGGATGTCAGCATCACGGACCGGATCAACGCTTCCTTCCACATGAACGATATCTTCTTCCCAAAAACATCTTAGCACATAGGCAATTGCTGGGACTTCCCTTATGTGAGCGAGAAATTGATTGCCAAGTCCAGCCCCTTGACTTGCTCCCTTAACTAAGCCCGCAATGTCAACAAATTCAATGGTAGCAGGAGTGATCTCCTTAGATTTTTCCTTGCTCGCAATTTCCCATAACCTCTTATCGGGTATAGCCACACGACCTACGTTGGGTTCTATAGTGCAGAAGGGAAAATTGGCCACTTCAGCTTTGGCCTTTTTGATGAGGGCGTTAAAAAGCGTAGATTTGCCCACATTGGGTAAACCTACTAAGCCGATCCTGAACCTCATTTCCCAAAAGTTTAATCATTAATTCTTTTCTTTACAAGTTAATCATTTCCAGGGTAGTTTTAAATTAGCCATGAGACCTTGATTGCTTATAGCTATTAAAGGTTTGAAAGACTACTTAAGAAAAGGAGATTTGATGAAAGGCGGAAGTTTGAGGATGTAAAGTTAAAATGATTGTGCTAAGATAAGAGAGAGGAAAAAGGGTTGAAACCTATTAAAAGAGTTTTAAATTAAAAAATAATTTAATAAGGGAGGAAAAAGTTGAATCGCCGGATAATTTTTTTTGATACCACGCTCCGAGATGGAGAGCAGTCCCCTGGGGTCTCTTTGACCATTAAACAAAAGGTTGAGATTGGGAGGATGTTAGTTGAGCTGGGGATTGATGTAATTGAGGCTGGATTTCCTGTAACTTCTCCTGGAGATTTCCAAGCGGTTCAAACTATTGCTAAGGAGGTCAAAGGGGCAACCATTGCGGCTTTAGCCAGAGCTAATCAAAGGGATATAGAGGTAGCCTGGGAGGCTATTAGGCCCTCAGAGAGACCACGGATTCATACTTTCATTGCCACATCGGATATTCATCTTAAGTATAAACTAAGAAAAACTCGGGAGGAAGTGGTAGAACTTGCTAAAGCTGCGGTGTCTTATGCGAAAAGCTTCTGTCCTGATGTAGAATTTTCAGCAGAAGATGCCACAAGGTCGGACTGGGAATTTCTTTCCCAAGTGGTTCTTGAGGTGGTCAAGGCAGGGGCCAATACTATCAATATTCCCGATACGGTTGGATACACGGTGCCTCAGGAATATTATGCCTTAATTAGTTTTCTTATCCAGAAATTGAAAGAGGCAGGCTATGAGGAGGATCTAAAGGAGGGGAAAGTAAGGATTTCCGTACATTGCCATAATGACCTTGGTTTAGCAGTAGCTAATTCTCTTTCAGCTATTTTAGCGGGAGCAACCCAAGTGGAAGGAACGATCAACGGAGTTGGGGAACGAGCGGGGAATGCGGCCTTAGAAGAAATCATAATGACTTTGCGGACAAGGAAGGACTTTTTTACTAAGAATTTGGGCTATGAGCCTCAAATTAATATTAACACCCGCCTAATTGTTCCTTTAAGTCAATTGGTATCAAAGTATACAGGAATGCCTGTTCAGCCAAATAAAGCTATAGTTGGGGCCAATGCCTTTGCTCATGAATCTGGTATTCATCAACATGGTGTTCTCTGTGAAAGGAGTACCTATGAAATTATCGCCCCCGAAGAAATAGGATGGTCGGGTTCTGCCATAATTCTTGGCAAACATTCGGGCCGACATGCTATAGCCCATAAATTAAAAAGCCTTGGCTGGAATCTTGAGGCTGAAATCCTTAATCAGGTTTACGAAAGATATCGGGAAGAGGTTAAAGATATTCTCAGAGTTGTTGATGATTCCTACCTTGAAGGAATAGTTTTAGATATCTTCTTGGAAAAGGAATATCCCTATCAACTGGTATCATCTCAGGTTATTAGCGTCTATAGCGGGTCCCTTAAACCTTTGGCCCAAGTGGAAATTGAGGATAAAAGGTCCGGAAAGAAGGTTTCAGTCGGCTTGGGAATAGGGCCGATTGATGCCGCTTATCAAGCGGTAGCCTCAGCTTTGGGTTATAGCTTTGAAGCCTCGCCAGATAAGGAAATTTTAAAGCTCATAGATTTTCATATAGATGCCCTTGATGGAGGGACCTCAGCCGAAGGTGTCTGTGGAGTAATCTTAGAAGATAAGGATGGTATTCGAACAGCTGGCCTTGGAAAAGATGGAGACATTGTGATTGCCAGCCTTAAAGCCCTTATCAAGGCCTTAAATAGACTCTATGCTTACAAAGATAAAGGAATAAGCCTAAAAAAGAAACTTCAAGAAGAAAAAAGTTGAGCCTAAGGCTTGTTCCCCTTTGATTGTTTTATCCTTTCTAAGAAAAAAATCCTTTCCCGAGCTTTGTTACTCCAGGGTGAATTAGGTTGGGTTAAGAGAAGAGATTCCCAAATCTCCCGAGCAAGCTCAGTCCTCCCTTGGAGGAGAAAGACCTCACCCAAGTAATATCTTGCTTCGGCCAAATTCCTATCTAACTTTAAAGCCTGTTTAAAATAAAACTCCGCAGAATTTAAATCTCTTTCGTTCAAGTAAATTTCTCCAAGTTTAAGAAGAGCATCGGGATAATCGGACTTTTCCCTTAAAAGACCAATTAAGATTTCTAAGGCCTTTTCTTTATCGCCAAGAAGATAGTAAGCCTGAGCCATATTAGTTTTGGCAGAATGAGCATTGGTATAAAGAGGATTGGCTATAGCCTTTTCAAAATAACTAATAGCTGTTTGATATTTCCCTTGCAATAAAAAAAGGAGCCCCAAGTTATTGTAGGCCTCTGAAAAATTTGGATCAATTTTTAAGGCCCTTGATAGGCTTTCTTCCGCTTTTTTCCAATCTTTAAGATTCAAATAAATTACGCCCATCAGATTATAAACCTCGGGATCACATTTATAAAAAAGCTGGCTTTCCAAATCACAACTTTTTTCTCCCATCCCTCTTTGAAGTTCCTTTAGGGCATCTTGGAAGCGACCTTCGGCAAGATGGATTTTAGCTACTTCCTTATGAAAGGTTAATTTACTTTCGCGATATTCTTGATGAGGATAACAGCCCATGAGGAAGAAACAACAACAAAGGCCAAATAAAAATATCCAAGGCAGAGGTTGGTAAGGTTTATGCATAGGAAATTTTAAGTTTCTATAAACTTTAAATAGATCTTCCTATTCCTTGGGCCATCGTATTCGGCAAAAAAGACTTTTTGCCAAGTGCCAAGAATAAGTTTACCCTTTTCTACGATAAGGATTAAGGTAGGACCTGTTAAGGCTGATTTGACATGCCCAGGTGAATTACCCTCTAAATGACGGTAGGGAAACCTTTCCGGGGCTAATTGATTAAAAATAGCGAGAATATCCTCTTTCACAGAGGGGTCAGCCCCTTCATTGACAATTAAACCAGCTGTAGTGTGAGGATTGAAAAGAATACATATTCCGTCTTTATTAGGAAGAAGTTTTTCAATTTCATAGGTAATGTCAACCAGTTCGGTTTTGCGTGTAGTCTTCACCAAGATCTCATGAAGCATAACATTTTTTATAACAAAAAATAAAAAGCCGTCAAGGGTAATAATTAGTATAAGATGAACGGGAAAGGTAGCAGGCAAAATCCCTATAAAAATTAAAGATTTGCGAGAATTTACAGGGAGGGAATAGAAAATATATTTGACAATTAGAAGAATTTTAAACATAATTGTTTAATTTAAGAAATATGTGGAAAGGGAGGGTAAGATGGCAATTTACCAAAAGATTTTAGTTGCTTTAGATGGATCACAGGAAAGTTATGAAGCCTTGAGGTATGCCCTTAGTTTTGCCAAGTTCTGCCCTGCTCAGATACTTGGGCTTACGGTAATTCAACTCAAGGGAAATGTTTCCAGCGCCCTTTCTTTAATCCTTGGGATGGAAGACCTTCTACTTAAGGGTGCCTCGGCCATCTTAAAAAAAGCTGAAGAAATCGCTTCCGAACATGGAATCGAAATTAAAACCATAATTAAGAAAGGAGATCCGGTTAGTGAAATTATTGATTGTGCTTTAAGTGAGGGCTGCGACCTTATCGTAATTGGTAAGACCGGTAAGACCGGTTTAGCTAAGCTTCTTTTAGGAAGCACAGCCTATAATCTTGTGGCCCATAGTCCTGTAGATGTCTTAGTTATTCCCAAAGGTGCAAGGCTTAATTTAGATAAAATTTTAGTTCCTACTGATGGCTCTGGTCCTGCCCAAAGGGCTGCTCAAAAAGCTATCAGTCTTGCCAATAGCTCTCAAGGGATGGTTATCTTACTTTCATGTATAGAAGAGGAAATTTTCCTTATTGAACCAGGTGCCCTACCCGTGGAAACATTAGAAAAATTCAGAGCAGCCCAAACACAGGCTTTGCAAGAAGCTCAAAATGTTTTAGTTAAAAGGTGTGAACTAGAGGGTATTCCTTGCCAAACTTTACTAAAAGAAGGCCAACCCTTTGAAATAATCCTAAACATTGCCAAAGAAAAAGAAGTAGGCCTTATTGCTATGGGATCTTATGGACGAACAGGATTAAAAAAGCTACTTTTAGGAAGTGTAGCCGAAAAGGTGCTCGCCCTTTCCGAGGTTCCGGTTTTAGTAGTTAAGAGTTAGGAGGTCTTTTCTAAGTTAGCAAAACTTGTGTATTTGGAGAGATAGGCTAATTTTACAATTACTCCCGCTGGGCCGTTTCTTTGTTTTCCCACGATGATTTCAGCAATGCCCTTTTCTGGTGTATCCTTATTGTAGACTTCATCTCGATAGATAAAAAGGATTACATCTGCATCCTGTTCCAAGGCCCCAGACTCTCTGAGGTCTGCAAGCTGGGGCCTTTTATCTGGTCTCTCCTCTACCTTACGGTTTAATTGAGATAAAGCAATTACAGGAACATTTAATTCCTTTGCTAAGGCCTTCAATCCAGCCGAGATTTCTGAAATTTCCTGTTCTCTCCTTTCTTTTCTTTCTAAGCTTTTCATCAACTGAAGATAATCAATGATGATTAGACCTAAGGGAGTGTCTTTCATAGTTTTTCTTGCCTTAGCTTTGAGCTCAAGGATGTTAAGGGCGCTTGTATCATCAATGTAGATGGGTAGTTGACTGAGAGTGTTGGCGGCATTAATAATTCTTTGCCATTCCTGGGCATCAAGCTGTCCTGTCCTAAAACGATGAAAATTCACTCGGCCCTCAGCACAAAGCATTCTTGAAACAAGTTGTTCTTTACTCATCTCTAAGGAGAAAATAGCCACTCCAAGTCCAGAGAGCTTAGCGGCCGATCGGGCCACATCTAAGGCAAAAGCTGTTTTCCCCATTCCCGGCCGGGCGGCCACAATGATTAAATCTCCCCTCTGAAAGCCTGCGGTTAGCCGATCAAGGTCCACAAAACCAGTAGGAACACCAGTAATGAGATCCCCCTTTTGATAAAGAAGCTCCAAGCCCTTGATGGTTTCCTTAATCACTTCCTTTATGGGGGCAAAACTTTCCTTCTTACCATAGTAGGCCAGGTCAAAAAGCACCTTTTCAGCATAAGCTAAAAGTTCGTGGGAAGGCTCATTTGAAAAGTAAACCCTGTGGATGAGGTCGTTAGCCAACTCTACTAAGGCCCGGAGCAAACTTTTTTCTTTAACTATTTTGGCATAATGGATGATATGAGAGGAGGTAGGTAAGAGCTTAGCAAGCTCGGTGAGATAAAGGGCCCCACCTATTTTTTCTAATTCTCCTTGCTTCTCAAGTTCGTGGTATACAGTTACAATATCAATTGGTTCATCACGCTCAAAAAGATGTAAAAAAGATTGATAAATCTTCCGATGAGATGGATTATAAAAATCTTCTGGTTTTAAAAAATCTATAATCTTTAAAAGGGAAGTTTGATCTACCAGGATGCTTGCTAAGACGTAGCGCTCGGCCTGTGGATCCTGGGGTGGTAAAATCCCTTCGGGAAGAGGAGATAATAGTACTTCTTGAGATTGGGTGGATTTTTTAGCTTTTTTAGCCATTAAAGGTAAAATTTATTTCTCTTCCCGCACCTCTACGGTTATCTTTACTTCAATTTCCGAAGAGATTCTAAGCGGAACCTCAAAGGTGCCAATCTTTTTGATACCCTCTTCAAGGAGGACCTGTCTTTTCTCTAAGGTAATCCCTTGTTCGGCCAAGGCCTTAACTATATCCTGAGAGGTTATGGAACCATAAATTCGGTCCCCCTCTATAACTTTGCGATAAAAGGTTAAGGTCAGGCCAGAGAGCTTTTCAGCTAAACTTTGGGCTTTTTTCCTTTCCCTTTCTGCTTTGGCAAGAATAATCTTCCTTTGTTTTTCCAAAGCTTTAATGTTTTTTTGGTTGGCAAGGATAGCTAACCCTTTGGGAATAAGATAGTTCCTGGCAAATCCATCTTTAACCTTTACCACATCTCCGGCTTTGCCAAGCTTAGGGACATCCTGGCGCAAGATAACTTCCATATTCCCCTCCTCTTAATCAATTTCCACATCAGCTACAAAGGGTAACAGGGCTACAATACGAGCGCGTTTAATGGCTTCGGTGAGCCTTCTTTGATGATAGGCACAGGTCCCTGTTTGCCTTCGGTGAAGGATCATCCCCTTTTCGTTAAGGAAAGATTTAAGGATTTCTGGTTTTTTATAATCTATGACTAAGTTTGGATCCGCACAAAATTTACAAACCTTTTTTCTGGGGAAAAACCTTTTTTGCAAAAGGACTTGATTATCCATGCTTAACCTCCTTATTTTCGGATGTTTCTTCAATCTTCTGATAATGGTCATCAAGTTTGACAATAATATACCTTATCACCCTTTCATCAATCCTAAAGAAGCTTTCCAGCTCTTTGGGTAGGTCGGAAAGACCAAAAAATTCGGCATAAACATAATAACCATTTTTCCTTTTTTGGATAGGATAGGCAAGCTTTCTCATACCCCATTCATCAAGTTTTAGAATGTCTCCTTGGCGAGACTGAATAATCTGCTTCAATTTTTCTAAAACACTATCCTTTTCGTCAACCCGATCGGGATGAATGATGAATAGGGTTTCCCAACGACGAAAGCGGTTTACCTTTGGTATTTCATACATTTTTACCCCCCTTGGCCAATTTGGCGGATAAGTTAATCTTATCCGCGAGGTTTGGTGGGCGGTGGAGGATTCGAACCTCCGACATCCACCGTGTGAGGATGGCGCTCTACCACTGAGCTAACCGCCCAAGATCCTTGGTTTTAAAATTAAACCCAAAACCAAACTTTTGCAAGAGGCTTTAAAGAGTGATTTTTAGGGGTAAAATTTGCTCAAACCATTATAGCTAAATATTCTATTGGAGAAGAGAATAATGTCAACCGTGTTAGGAAAGGAAATTCAAATCTCTACCCATGCATTAATAATAACTTATTTAGGATGGATTCTTCTTGGCATAGCTTCTTTTTTCTTTCATACCCGCGGCTTGCTTTGGGTAGGATATGGCTTATTCTTTACAAGTATACTTTATATACTTATTAAAAATTTTTCTTTATTAACTAGGTATTTTTTTTCAAAAACTTTTATTCTAATTTTTTTATTTCTTTTAATGTTAATCTTATTTGTCATTTTAAGTGCTTATCCTTTGACTTCTTTTGAAAGTTTTCTTTTAGACTATTTTTTTAATATAACTCTTTTTTTGTTTTTTTATGTTTTGTCTTTAAAGGATGAATTTTTTAAAAAAGGAAAGGTATTTTTTTATATCCTTGGTATTGTAAGTTTTTTAGTATTTTTTTATTATCTTTTTTTTGTATTCTTTCGGTGTAATTTTTCTTTGCAATGTCTTCTCTTTTCTTCCATTGCCTATTTAGAAGATGCAAAAATTAAGACTAATCCTATGACTGTTCCTTTAGTATTTACTGCTACATACTTTGTGGCTAAACTTTCTGAAGAAAAGAATAAAATCTTAAAGTTTGTACACTTTATTTTATTCTTATCACCCTCCCTTTTTTTGCTTTATACTGGTAGAAGAGCGGCGCTTATGGCTTTATCTATTTCTTTATTTTTAGCCCTCTTTTTGGTTAAGAATAAAAAAATAAAAAAAGTCATCCTTTGGGGCTTTTCTATCTTGTTAATCTTCATTGTTTTTTTGGCCTTTAGCCCTTATGGGAAAAAAATTTTTATAGAAAATCGGGATAATTTGGCCTTGCTTTTTTCCAAAAATCCAGAAGACTGGCCCAAGGCTGGCTCTATGGGTCTAAGGCTTCACTTTTGGTCCGTCTATATCAAAATGTCTTTGGAAAACCCTTTTTCAGGTACTGGCCTCGGCCGAAAGGTACAAAAGCTTGTTCTTTCCGCAAGGAAACCGTCAGACCTTTGCGCGGTGGACCATGGCCATAACCTTTTTTTAAACCTTGCTTTACAAGCAGGCTGGCCAACAGCTCTAATCTTTCTCCTCTTCTACCTTTTGACCCTAAGAGAAAGCTATCACTTCTGGCGAAGAACAGAGGAACATCCCCTAGTCCTTGGGTTATTTTTATTCCTTTTAGCCTTTTTCATCATGGCCCAATTTGAAGGCTTTGAAAAGGAAACTTCCTTTACCTATTTCTGGGTAGCCTCAGGAATGGTATGGGGATTAAGTAGGAAATTCTATGAAGGTGGCCTTCTTTCTTGACGGTTTTGGCAATCGTCGGCACTATTATCAGTGTGTAGCCTTAAGGGAAGCTGGTTTTGACGCATTTATCCTCACCTTTAAGGATGGAAAAAGGGGCTACATCTATCATCAAGGATTGGTAGAAGAGTTTTGTGTTCTCCTTCCCTATTCGCAAAGGGATTTTAAAAAGAGTTTTTCCCTTTCTAAAGCCTTTTTTCTCCATTCTTTTTTAAAAAGCCAAAAGATTGGGATAGTGTTTACTCATCGGTTTAAACTTTTAAGGTATTTAATATTTTCCAAACAGCTCAATCCCTACCTGAAACTTGTCCTTCATCACGTAATACCCCAAGAATTTTCAACTTCCCTATACCGAAGACTATTTTTGAAATTTTTTAATTCTTTTATTGATAAGATTTTAACCAACAGCCTTGGTTTGAAGGAAGAGCTTAAGAGAGATTGTTTTCTTCCCGAACATAGAATTGGTCTTCTTTATTCAGGTATTGACTTAGAGGAATTCAAACTCTCCTTGAGTCCCCAAGAGGCTCGAAGCCAGCTTACCCTACCAGAAAAGGAGTTTCTTTTCGGAATAATAGCTCACTTTAGGCCGGAAAAGGATCATATCAGCCTTTTACAAGCCTTTAGAATTTACAAAAATAAAGGTCTTCCGGGGAAATTAGTATTGGTAGGAGAAGGCCCGCTTTTAGAAACTTGTCAAAAATTAACCCGTGAGCTCAACTTGGAAGGCGAAATCATCTTTTTAGGGAGGCTCCCTGCTACGCAAATTCCTATTTTCTTACGGAGCCTGGATGTGTTTGTTTTTACTTCTCTTAGGGAGGGTATGCCCCTTTCTGTTCTTGAGGCCATGGCTTCAGGCCTTCCAATTATTGCGACTGATGCCCAGGGAATCCCTGATCTTTTCCAAAGCCCTTTAAATTTTGGCCGAATGGTCCCGAAGGCTCAACCCCAAGCTTTAGCTCAAGCCATGGAAGAACTTTTTTATCTTCCCGCCGAAGAAAGACAAATTCTTGGGGAAAATGCCAAAAAAAGGATCAAAGAAGATTTTTCTATAGAAAAGTTAAAGATTAATACGGTAAATTTAATAAAGGAAGTTCTTTCGTCTTAAGTCCTTAAATATTTGCTATGATTGGCCCAGAGAGAAATAAGAAAAAGGCGTAAAAGCAAGGTCTTAAAAACCTTTTTACCTGTCTTTTCCGCCTTCCTTTTTATTTCTTGATAAAGCCTTAATACCTCTTTTTTTTCCCAGAGGGGACAGGCTTTTAATTCTTCTAAAGCAAAATCTTCAAGAAGGAGCAGAAAACGATAAGCATTAAAAGGATAAGAAAATTTGCCCACCCTATCCACGTCAAAGTCCAAATATTCTTTTAAAATCTTCCGTATGAATAACTTATTTTTGAAGTTTTTACGATCAAAAAGTTCATCTTCGGAAAGTTGAGCAAAGTAGAGTGCTACTTCCTCATTTGTCCACGGGAGAATTAGTTTTGCACCATAGGCCTGGGCTAAAAACCGTGCCTTTTGGATAACGTTAAAATATTCCATATTACATCCCCAGATTTCTCCTTTCAAATCAAAGTAGTCGTAGGATTTTCTCTTTTGATCTTCCCTTTGCCAGTAAGGATAGACAGGAAGAGCGGAAGAATAAATCCTTCGGGTATCTTTATAAGTAAAGCCTGTAGCAACAGCAAGCTCACACCTCGTATAAAAGCATTTTTGCCAAGGATGTCCTGAGGGAAGAAACTCCGCTAAAGGCCGCAAAAAATTAAATTTGGGATAAACCTTTTGCCTCTGATATTCAATCTTCCTCGGCACATGTCCCAAATAAATATCATTTCCACTACCATCTATGAGATAACTTCCCTTAAGATTTAGGTTCTGCGCATAAAGAGGATAGGCAAGTTGAATTCCTTCAAGGCAGGGGAAGGGGATCTGAGAAAAATATTGTTGCAAAAGATTGGGATAATCAGGGGGCAACCTATTTGGCACTTCAATAACTTCATGCCTCAAGCCTAGCCGTTTAGCTAACTCCTTAGCCACTTCACTTTCATCTTTTTTGGCGAACGGATCTTTAAGGGTTATACAGGTAGTAAGATCTTTGAGGTCTGACCTTGCCAATACTAAGGCTAAAGTATTGCTATCCTTGCCCGCACTCTGAAAAAGGTAAATGGGTTTGAAATCGGTAAACTCTTTTTTGATGGCGGAAAGAAGGAGCTTGAAAATTTCCTGCACCTCCGCCTTTTTTTGAGGATTACGTTTGGCATGGAAGAAGGGATATTGATGGAAAAAATTCAGTTTCAGTCTCCCCTCCTCTACTTGGATTTCTACCCAATCGCCAATATAAAGCACAAAAAAATTTTCAAAAATGGTTAAAGGAGGGGGAATAAACCCACTTTGTAAAAGAAAAGAAAACCCAAAATCATTTACCCTTAAAACTTCCTTGTTTTTGATAAGATCCTCAAGGAGGAGAAAGAGATAGGATGAAGCTAAAACTTTGTCTTTTTTAGGGAATAGAAAGAGGTAAAAAGGATCTTTTCCTGCCAAAGGGCCGCGTAAAATTTTGGGTGTATCTCTAGGCGTGATCACCTCCATTTTCATGAAGTTTAAAGGAAAGAAATTAATTTGCCAATTTGTTTTGAGCCTTGGGTTTGTAAATTAAGGATCTCCTAATTCAAGAAGTGGGTAAACATCAAAAAAGTATCCTGCGGTAGAGGTTTAGAAGTTTCCGATGCTAAGTCTCCTTTTTAGTTTATTTCTTTTCTTCGGCCATTGTTAAAGCTTCTTTTGTTCTTAACCGTCTTTCCTCACTTATCCCCTTGATTAAGGCCCCAAGGACAATCGTACAGCCCACCAAAAGGGCTAAAAGATTTACCGCAAAACTTATCTTTTTCAACCAGGAGATCATCTCGGGAGATAAAGTTATCCAAAGGTTCAATTGATGAAGATAAACGGGTATCATAAGGGCTCGGCTTACCAGAACTATAAGCATAATGGTACCCATCACAATTTTTATCATATAATCTTTCACATAAGTAGTTCCTATAGCGCCAAGCTGGACGCCAAAAAGGGAACCTAAAAGGATGAGCATAGCTAACCTTATGTCTACAAACCCACTCCAGGCATACTTAAAACTTCCTCCAAAGCCCATGACGAAGGCAATGACTAATTCAGTAGCGGAAGCTTTAAGAGCTGGAGCTCCAAGAATATATATCATAGAAGGAACACCAATAAAGCCACCCACCGCTATGGTAGCGGCAAGCATCCCCGTAGCAAACCCTAAGGGGATGGTCACTAACACGGATATTTCCTTGCCAATGGATGGGAAATAAACCATAGTTCCTGGGATCCTAAGTGAATGAATAAAGCGAATGATAGCGTTATCCGGCTGACTGCCTATATCACCGGCTGAATTTTTGGTCTTAATGGCATCAAGGAGCACGTAGGTTCCTACTATAGAAAGCACTAATACAAAGGCAAAGCTTACGTATAAACTTGAGCCAGCATCACCCCAGGTTTCCTTGATGAATTCTTGGATATGAGCACCTACCATCACTCCAGCTTCGGCTGAAGCTCCCATGATGAGGCCAAGTTTAACGTCCACCTGGCCAAACTTGGCTCTTTTGATAGCTCCCACTAAAGCCTTAGGAAACTTATGGCACATGTTACTGGCTACCGCAACTAAGCCCGGCACCCCCATACTCATCATACTAGGGGTCAAGACAAAGGCCCCACCACTGCCAATAAAACCACTAACCAATCCTCCAACAAAACCCACAAAAATTAAATAAAGAGTATTAACTAAATTAAGATCAATAAAGGAACCATGGGTTACGGCCTCTACCATCCTATTTTACCTCCTTTCTTCTTTTTGGTTCCACCCCTAACACACTCCAAAAGGCATCAGTAAAATTTCCGTGTACCAAGGAAAACACAAAGGCAGTAGCTATGGGGAAAAGGGCATACCATCTTCCTCGACTACAAATTTCCAAAATAAAATCTTGATAGGCAAGAAGAAGATAGTAAAGAATAAAGCTTAAAATCCCAAAAAACAAAAACTTCTTATAGGGTTTCTTCTTTCGCAATCCTCCCATACCTTCTTACCTCCTTCCTATTTCAGCAAAGATGACCCCAAACATCAGTCTTTCAATTTCTTCAATTATCTTTAATTGATGGTTGTGTATGGACTTCAAATTTAAAGATAAATTCAAATTTGATGCCAAAATTTAGGGCATCCTAACACTTAGTTTTCTAAACCCCTCACTTAATTCCTTTAGCAAAAAATGTTACACTATGCAACAATTATGTCTTTTCCTTTCCTTTCTTTGGTAAATAAGTAATGAAAAATGTTGCATTTTGTAAAAAGTATGATGAAAAGGTAACCCGCGGTTTCAAATTCTAATTCTTAGGGATCTATTTTTGGTCTCTTAATGAAAGGTATTGAATTTGCTAAAAAATCTTTGGTCTATTGGGGGATTTTTTAATGATGGTATGGATTATAAAAAGCTTTTTATCAGTAAGTTGGGGACTTAAAAATTCAAAACCAAAGCCATAGAGCAAACTTTTACTAAAATACTAAAACCTTTTCGGCTTCCTTTATGGCCTGGACTAAATCTTTTAGAACCCCAATATACCCAATTTTAGCGGTCTCCTGACCGCGTTCAAGTAAGCAGGACTTTCAGAGCAAAAACTCCCCGCCTCCATCAAGGAATTTACTTACCAATCCATAGATGTCAAATTCAGCTGTATCCCAGGCTTCAGTCTCTACAGCCTTACCCAGAAGAAAAAGCTTAACTTTATGACCTTCACTAAGAAGCCCATAGGAGATCCTTAAGGCATTCCAGACTACTTCAGGCTCATTGGTGTTTAAAATGATTAAATAAGGCCCCACCTTCCCCACCTCCATTATTAGCTTTTAATAAATTTTATATCTTTTATTTAAAAATTCAATAAGTTAATTATCTTTGGGCTATCCCTTAGGATATTTTTTTAGCCTTTTACCTAAAAAAGTGAGCTCAAGGGTTAAAAAATTAGCTTAAGCTTCTTGATTTTTTTTAAAAAGATGCTATACAAATTCAAAAATTATTTTAAAATTTAAAAGTAATTTAAATTGTTCAAAAAATAGAAATGCAATAAAAAAATATACAGAAAAGGGGATCCCTTGGACTGGTTAGAGGATGAGGACCTGCGAGCGGCATTAAAGGAGATGAGGACCTATGTGGATATTACTGAGGAGGACCTCAAAAGGATATTTTCACTTGCCATGGAACATGCAAAGAGGAGATTAAAGAAAAAGATTCCTGTTAAGGATATCATGACCAAGGATGTGGTAGCAGTAAGGAAGGATCTTAAGGTAAAGGAACTTGTAAGATTATTAACAGAAAAACAGGTAAGTGGAGCCCCAGTGGTGGATGAAGAAAACAGGGTTATTGGTATGGTAACGGAAGCAGATTTAATCTTTCAAGTGGGAGGGAAGAGACATAGAGGGTTAAGGGCCTTTCTGAAAGAGATTATAGGGGAGTCTTTGCCAAAGGATGTTAGGGGTCCGATCTCAGAGCTTACCGTACAGGATATAATGGTTCAACCAGTTATCATTGCCACACCTGATATGGATATAAGGGATGTGGCAGCTATCCTTGAAGAGAAGAGGATAAAGAGGTTACCGGTGGTAGATCCTGAGGGGAGACTAATTGGGATAATATCAAGGCATGACCTCCTGAGGGCAATTAGGGATGTCTCTTAAGGAGTATTTTTTTAAGTTTAAAGGTGGAGGTAAACCTCCTCCAGGGGTTCCTCTGGAGGAAGTCTTTTGGTCTTTTATTGGCTCTTTTATAGGGATTGGGGCCTGTGGATATCTTTCGTCTTTATATTTTGAGCCAAGGGAGATGACCCTCTTTATCGGTTCTTTTGGAGCATCCGCAGTACTTGTGTATGCTGCTATAAAAAGCCCCCTTGCCCAGCCAAGGAATCTTATTGGAGGGCATATCTTTTCAGGTCTTGTGGGTGTGCTAAGTTATAAGTTCATAGGGGAACCCATGTGGCTTTCTGGAGGAGTAGCTGTTTCTGGGGCGATTGTGGTAATGCTTGTAACCAAGACTCTTCATCCACCAGGTGGGGCAACCGCCCTTATTGCCGTGATCGGGGGAGAAAAGATCCATAAACTCGGCTTTTTATACCCATTTATCCCTGCAGGTCTAGGAGCCTTGGTTCTTTTGATTGTTGCGATTTTGGTGAATAATCTTGCCAGGAACAGGAGGTATCCAGAATACTGGTTATAAAATACTGGTTATAAAGGATGAAAGATTGTAAAGAAATCTTGAAAAGAGTAAGATCCATCATTATTGATAGAAGCCTCTTTTGGAAGGTAGGGGTCATCATCGGGTTTTGCGTAATAGTGAATTTTTCTTTGACCTTTTATTTTTATTTTCTGCTTAACGAAATCATAAACAACCCCTCTTTAGCAACACAGAAGGAGATGAGGCTCTACTTTGAAAGGTCTCTCCTAGTGCTTAGTGTTTTAACGTTATTCTTTTTGGCTTGGGGCGCGGTAGCCTTTTATTTGATGGTTAAAAAACCCCTTGATAAGCTTCGGCAAAAGGTTTTTGAGCTCATTGCCAATCCCAAGGTTTCAACCATAGAATTAGATAACCTTACATATTTACCCGCGAAGGATGAAATCGGAAGGTTGGCAGAGGTAGTAGAGGATTTAATAATACGTTTCAGAGATTTGGAGATCTATCGGCATTTAATTGAAAACGACGATGAGCTTTCGGATATTTATCAAAGACTGGGGAAAACTTTACAGAGGCTAAGCCTTGGGGCTTTGGTAATTTATGAAGTTTCCAATTCTGCCAACACCATGAGCGTGGTATATCAATCGGACGAAGATCTGGAGGTTCATCCAGACCCTCTCTATCAGGCAGACAAATGCCGGGCTAAGAGGACAGGAGAAGTAGTGGATTCCATAACTACTCCTCATCCTTGTAAATATTATGAATTCACTGGCACGACCAATCATGTATGCATCCCCATGATCTCAGGAGGAAAGGTTTTAGCGGTGGTAGAAATTCATCTCCCGATGACGGTCAAAACCCTTAAGGAAAGGGGAATAATAGAAAAACTGGGCATGGCTAAGCGCTATATTGAGCAGACATCGCCTGTCGTGGAATCAAAACGTTATGCCTTAGCCCTAAAAGAACAAACCCTGAAAGATCCTCTAACTGGTCTTTACAACCGACGCTTTTTGGAGGGAATTTTAGATAATCTAATCGCCCAAATCCTACGAAGAGGTACCGCCCTTGGGATCCTGATGTGTGATCTTGATTATTTTAAATCTATCAACGATAAATATGGGCATGATATTGGAGACTTTGTGCTTAAAGAGTTGGCCAATGTTCTAGCCAATTCGGTCAGAAAATCCGATTTAGTCGTAAGGTTTGGGGGGGAAGAATTCTTAATTCTCCTTGTGGATATAAGGGATGGTGAAGCGGAAAGGGTCGCCGAAAAGGTAAGACAAAAGGTTGAAGAATACGAATTTAAATCACCCAAAGGGATTATTAAAAGGACTATTTCCATTGGGGTCGCGGAATTCCCAAGCGACTCAACCCACATCTGGGAAGCCATTAAGTATGCAGATGTTGCCCTCTATAAGGCTAAAGAGTTAGGGAGAAACAGGGTTGTTAAGTTCCGAAGAGAATTTTGGACTAGTGAGGAGTATTAAACTTATTAGGACCATATGAAAATTCCTCAAGTCAATTCCTTTGGTCTTTCGCACTAAAACTATGTCTAATTTAAAAAGAGAAAAGGCCATATTTACCATTGATGTAGAAAAGATTATAGAATCATCAAATTTTCCTGCCTTTATACTCAGCAAAGACCTTGTAATCCTGAAGGTTAACCAGGCCTTCTTAGATTTTTTTAAAGTAAAAAGAGAAGAGGTGGAAGGAAGAAGGTGCCACGAATTTGTGCATGGTTTACAGGAGGTGCCTGAATTTTGTCCTCTCCATGGGGAAACCTATCTCTGCCCTTTTACCGGATGCGGGGGTCTTGCCCAAGAAGTAGCGCCACCCCCCTGTTGTCCTAAAAAAGGTTACACTTTCTCTAACGCAACCACCTTTAAAACCTTTTACCAAAAGTTTTTCTACGAACCCAAGCTAAAAAAATACCTTTCTGTCACGCTCATCCCCTTTTTTGATGAAAAAGAGAATTTGAAGGGCTATTTGCATTTTATAGAGGATAAGACCAAAGAGACGGAGCTTAAAGAACTTCTTTTTGCTACCTTTGACACCTTTCTTGGCCTTTTCTTTGTCAACGATGAAAAATTTCAGATTATTTACGCCAACCGCCAGATGAAGGCTCTAATGCAGGATGATGAGGAGTGTTTTAAGGTCCTTTATGGGAGGAATGAACATTGTCCAGGCTGTCCTCTTTTTAGCGAGGTAAAGGAAGCGGAAGATTTGGTCTATTCACCAAAGCTTAACCGTTATTTTCTTCGCTATTATAGGAAGTTAGAAAAAAATTCGCGTATCCTTAAGCTTACCTTTTACCATGATATCACAGAAGAAGTCCGGCTTTTTGAAGAAAATCCTATAGCCATTGCCATTAGCACCATAGATGGGGAACTGGTGAGGGCTAATAAAAGGGCTTATGAACTTTTCAAAGTCCCCGAGAGATTTAGAGAAAGGATCTCTACTCAAAATTTTTGGGAAAATCTTCAGGATAGGGAAAGGTTTATTGCCGAGCTAATCACCAAGGGTGAGGTTAGGGCCTTTGAGACCAAGCTTAAAGATTGGGAAGGAAACTCCTTTTATGCCCTGCTTTCCTCAAAGATCCATTTCACTAAAGACAGATCTTTAATTTACACTTGCATTGAAGATATTTCCAAATACCTTGAGATCAAGGAAGAATGGCAAAGGTTTTTTGAAACTATGGTTGAACTTTTGCCCGTTGGTCTTGCCCTTCTTGACTTTGAAGGAAAGACCCTTTATGTGAATGGGACTTTGGCCAACCTAACGGGCTATACAAAAGATGAGTTGTTGGGAAAGTCCTTGCATGAACTTTTAGCTATTGATGAGGGAATGAAAGAAAGGGCAAGAAAAAGATTTCAGGAATTGGCTCGCACTGGGCAATCCCATTTAGCAGGTAAAAGAGTTCAGGTTAAAGCCAGGCGCAAAG
Source organism: Caldimicrobium sp. (assembly GCA_037443245.1). Classification (GTDB taxonomy): domain Bacteria; phylum Desulfobacterota; class Thermodesulfobacteria; order Thermodesulfobacteriales; family Thermodesulfobacteriaceae; genus WYEG01. Next base: position 302,303 of record JBBIOT010000002.1, on the reverse strand, counting down.
ACGGGACATTTATTCCCTTGGAGGTCTATTTTGTGGATGTGAACTTTTTGGGACAAAGGGCCTTCTTGGGAATAGTTTTAGATATTACGGAAAGGTTAATTTTGGAAGAAAAATCTCTAAGAGAAACCCGAGCTCAGACAGTGATGCAGATTGCCTCTGGCTTAGCTCATGAGCTAAATAATCTTTTGATGGTTCTAAAGGGTCATCTTGAACTCTTAGAGATGAAATTGAAGGATTTTATGGAGATCCTGGGTAAGGAAAGGACCTTAAATTTTTTTAAGCATTTGGAGAAGGTTTTTGCCTCAACGGATAAAATAAGCCAGAAGGTAGCGGAGCTCTACCTCCTTAGCGGAAAGGATTTGCCAAGGGTTGCGGAAGTTGACCTTAAGTCCTTTTTGGAAAGGTGGTTGCCCTTTTATCTTCAGGGAAAAGAGATCAAGCTTGAGATGGACGTAAAAGAGGGTCTAAGGTTGATGATGGAAGAACGCCATTTGGTATCCGTCATTGAAAACCTTGTCATTAATGCCATAGAGGCCATGGAAGGACAGGGCAGGCTAAGGGTTTCTGCTAATGAGGAAGGGGATGCCTACGTGATCATGGTGGAGGATACGGGTCCTGGCATTCCTCCAGAAATTTTACCCCATATCTTTGAACCGGGTTTTAGCACTAAATCTACGGGTACTGGGCTTGGCTTAACGGTGGTAAAAAAGATTGTTGATCTTTATGAAGGGACGATTTCCATTAACAGTGAACCCGGCAGGGGCACTAGGTTTATCCTCAGGTTACCGAAAAGGTTACCCTTTGTGAAATTTTTAAAAACCGCACCTCAAGAGATAAAAAAAAGAAGGAAAATCCTCATTTTAGAGGACGATCCGGAGGTTAGAGAACTTTTAGAAGAGGTTTTGCGAGAGGAAGATTTTGAGGTTATGGGTTTTGCGGAGGGAGATTCTGCCTATGAGGCCTATCTTTCGGCTTTGGCCCTCGGTGAACCCTTTGATTTTCTTCTCCTTGATTTAATCGTACCAGAGGGCAAGGGAGGCGTTTATCTCCTGGAAAGATTGATAAAAGAGGGGAAGCTTCCTGTCTCGGTAAAGGTCGTTTTGATGACAGGATATACTAGCCAAGAAGTTTCTGAAAGGGCTAAATTTGTGCGCTATGATGCGGTACTTTACAAACCCTTTTCCCTTGATAAACTTTTAACCCTACTCCGAATGGAGGGGGGTTAAGGATGGAAGAAAAAATCGTCTTTCTATATGTACCAATAGATAATCTTGAGAATGCCCAAAAGATAGCCATGTCCCTTCTTAACGAAAGGCTTTGCGCTTGTGTAAATGTTTATCCAGGGGTACGGTCTTTTTATTGGTGGGAGGGAAAGATTGAAGAAAGCCCGGAAGTGGTCATGATAGTCAAAACCCGGAAAAGTTTGGCGGAAAGGACAGCTGCCAAGATTAAAGAACTTCATCCCTATAGCGTGCCTTGTGTGGCTAAGTTTTCGGTAGAAATTCTCTTCAAACCCTTTGCCGAATGGCTTTTTGCGGAGACCCAAAGCAAAATATCTAAGGGATAGGGATGCTTAGTAAGAGGATTGTGGTTTGTTTGGATGTAAAGGAAGGAAAGACCACCAAAGGGGTAAAGTTTAAGGATAACATTGAAGTAGGTGATCCGGTGGAGATGGCGGAGAGGTATTATAGAGAGGGGGCGGATGAAATTGTTTTTTATGATATTACTGCGAGCGCGGAACATCGCAAAATTATGATTAATGTGGTGGAAAGGACCGCCGAAAGGATCTTTATTCCCTTTGCAGTAGGGGGTGGGATTAGCACGGTTGAGCAGATGCATGAGGTTTTGCTTGCAGGGGCTGAAAAGGTCTCCGTCAATACCGCAGCAGTGCTTAATCCAAGGCTTATTTATGAAGGCGCTAAAGCCTTTGGTTCGCAGTGTATTGTCCTTGGGATGGATGTGAAGCGCGTGGAAAGATCCTCTAAGATCCCCTCTGGGTATGAAGTCTGGATCAGAGGGGGGAGGCAACCCATGGGGATTGATGCCCTCTGGTGGGCTAAAGAGGCTGAAAATCTTGGGGCAGGTGAGATCGTTTTAAACTCCATTGATGCGGACGGCACCAAGGAAGGCTACGAACTAACCATAACGGAGATGATCGCTAGGGAGGTAAAAATTCCAGTGGTAGCCTCAGGGGGAGCAGGCCATCCTGAACATCTTTATGAAGTGCTAACCAAAGGAAAGGCTGATGCCGCTCTTATTGCCTCCATGGTCCACTATGGTCTCTACACCATCAAAGAAATTAAAGAATACCTGGCCCAAAAGGGCGTAAAAGTTCGTCTTAAGTGGTAGAATTTTCAAAAAGCTTTTTCTCTATTTTTTTTCTTAACGCAAGAAGAAGAAGGAAGCATAAGAGCATAACAATTCCCATTAAAAGAAACTTTTCCGTTTTTCCTTGATAAAGGGTGTCTCCTTGCAGGGCCATAAGAAAAGAAGTTGGGGCCCTTCCTAAAAGATTAGCGAAAATAAAGGCCCGGTAGGAAATGTTAAGAAGACCGAGAAGATAGTTGAGCACATCCTTGGGGAAGCCTGGGATTAAATAAGCCAAGAATAAGCCAAAAATTCCAGCTTTTTTTAAAAAATTTTTTAATTTTATAGCGAAAGAATTATTTTTAATTTTTTTTTCAAATTTTTGGCGGAAAAGGCGAGCTAAACTAAAGGCCATGGTTGAGCCGAGGGCGGTTCCAAGCAAGTGAAGGAAAAAACCAAGCTTGGCCCCGAAGAGAAAGCCTGCAATAAAGCCAGCTTCGCCAGGTAAAGGGGCCACCACAATCTGGAGGGCCTGAAAGATTACATAGAGCAAGGCCCCTAAGAAGGGGTTTTGTTCGGCAATCTGCCGAAGAAAGCCCCGATCTTGCCAGAGGTTGAGCAAAGGGTCAAGGAAGTTCATGAGAAAAAAGCTCTTTGAGGAGTTGGTTGAGGTGAGAGATTTGATGGATACGCAACTGGGTGTTAAGTTTTAAGTTTGGGTGGTGAGCAAGATAGACCTCCTTGAAGCCTTTTTTTTCGGCTTCTTTGAGCCGGGACAATAGATTGACCACCGGTTTGATCTCGCCTTTAAGGCCGATTTCACCAAGATAAAGAGCCTTTAGTGGGAGAGGCTTATCTAAAAAGGAAGATATAATAGCCACCGCCACCGCAAGGTCAGAAGCGGGATCCCTTAGTTGAAGGCCGCAGGCTACCTTGACAAAAATATCCTGATCCCTTAAAGGTAGGTTTGCGGTTTTTTCAAGAATGGCGCAGAGTAAGGACAGGCGCACTGCCTCAAGGCCTACCGCCTGCCTCCGGGGTATGGCGAGAAAACTCTTTACCGCAAGGGCCTGCACCTCAACCAGAAGGGGCCTTGTGCCTTCTAAGGCACAAAAAACAGCCCCGTCTTTGTTAGGGAGAAAGAGGTCTTCATATTCTTCATGGGAGACCAAGCCCTTTTGCGTCATGGCCAAGACCCCTACTTCATTGACCGGACCAAATCGATTCTTTACCGCTCGGAGGATACGTAAATCGTTCTCCCGTTCTCCTTCCAGATAAAGCACCACATCTACCAGATGTTCAAGCACCTTAGGACCAGCGATCAAACCTTCTTTGGTAATATGACCAATAGTCCAGACCGTAAGGCCCCGTTCTTTGGCTACGCGCATAAGAAAATTGGCACACTCCCGCACCTGAGAGACACTTCCCGGAGAGCTAACAATCTCTTCTAGATAGACCGTCTGGATGGAATCTACAAAAAGAAAATGAGGTTCAATCTCATCCAAAAGGGATGGAAGGAGACTTAGGTTATTTTCCGAGCAAAAATAGAAATCAAGATTAGCTTCAAGTCTTTCAGCCCTTAATTTAACTTGTTCAGCAGACTCCTCCGCTGATAGATAAAGAACTTTAAAGCCCTTAGAGGAGAGGATGGACGCAAGCTGGATAAGGAGGGTGGATTTCCCAATTCCCGGAGCACCGCCTATGAGAAGAAAGGAGGAAGGAACGATCCCTCCCCCAAGCACAAGATCAAGCTCGGAAAGACCAGTTAGAATCCTCTCTTTCTTCTGGGCTATAACTTCAGAGAGTTTATAAATTTTTGGGAGGGACCGGGGTTTATTTTTTTTGGGGGAAAGAACTTCCTTTTCTTCTACAAAGGTATCGTAGCTCCCACAGGACGGGCACCTTCCTAACCATTTTAAAGAACGATATCCACATTCCTGACAATAAAAACTCATAGATTTATTCCGTTGTATACACCCAGCCAAAGGCTATAGGTCCTTTTTTTACCATAAAACTCAAGCCTTAAAGTTTCAAGGTGGGAGGGATATTTAAGATACTGAGGAGGGTCTTCCCCTTTTTTCACCAGGAGGACCCTTTTTCCGCGAAGGGTTTCTGGATCAAGCCATAGATGATATTGGTTTTCGGGAAAGGGGTTGATTTTTAGCACATAAGGGCGGGGTTTTTCCTTTAAATAAAAGGCAAGCCAGCTGGCTAAATCCCTTCCAGTTGTAAGAAGGGGAACTTCCCTCTGGTAGTATTTTTCAACAACCCGAGCTAATTCTGGACCCCCATAGAATTTATTCAAAACCTGCACTAGCTTCGGCGGAAAAAGATCGGGCCTTTGGGGGAGAGCAAGAAGGAACAAGCTTAGAATGAGACTTATTAAAAGATTAAGCTTAGCCAAGACAAAATAGGTCTTTTTCTGCAAAGCAAGGATGGTAACAAAAAAATAGGCCGAAATAAAAAACGGAGCAACCCAGTTTAAGTTCATTTCTATAAAAAAAGAAAGGAGAAAAAGAAGAAAAAGAGGAGGAAAAGAGAAAAAGAAGTAAAGATTAAGAAGCTTTAAGGGAAGCCTCTTTTCTTCAGGGGAAATTTTTTCTTTTTTTAACCTATGATTAATAAGAAGTTTTAAATATTTCCCGGAAAAGTAAAAGGAGAGGGGAACAAAAATGGGGCCATAGAGAAAGTGTAAGCCCCCAAGAAATAGGAGGATGGCTTCTTTTTTAGGAAAAAGGCGAAGGAAATGCTCTTCGGTATGTTTGATCATCACCAATTCATGGGTGAAATTCCAGAGGAGGTTTGGAAGGTAGATTAAAAAGGCGGTAATAAAGGAAAGGTAAGTGCGAGGGGAGAAAAGTAGTTTTCTTTCCCAAAGGAAAAGATAAAGAAAGAGGAGAAAGGGGAAGGCTAACATGGTTTGCTTGGTTAGGAGCCCAAGCCCCATGCAAAGGCCCAGCAAAAGGGCGCGAAGATGGGTTTGTCTTTCCAGAAAGAGGGAGCTTGAGATAAGGCTTAGGATCCAGAAGAAAAATAGGGGAGGGTCAATGGTTATCACAAAGCTATAAAGGAGAAAAAGAGGAGCAAAGGCAAAGGTATAGAAGAAGAGGCGGGCCCTTTCTTGACCAAAGTAGCGGAAAAGAACGAGAAAGGAAAGGGCCAAGCTTAGGAGACGGAGGATTAATGCAGGTGCCCGTACGCCAAACTCGGTCGCACCCAAGAGCTTGCTGGAAAGAGCAATCAGCCAAGCAACCATCGGAGGTTTGCTGTAGTAGCCAAAATCAAGGGTCCTGCTCCAGTCCCAGTAATAAGCCTCATCATAAGAAAGGGGAAGCTTAAGCTCTCCTAAATAAAAAATTAGAAAAACGCAATAAATCCAGAAAAAGAGTCCTTCTTTTGTGAAGAAGGGATCTAAAAAACTTGCCTTCTTGATGTTCTCTTCATTACCTTTCATTGAACTAAGCTAATGGGTCTTTTTCTATTTTAGTCTTTACCTTCCTAATAAGAAGGGCAAGAAGAAAACCTACCCCATAACCAAAAAGCACATCCAATGGGAAATGATGGCCAAGGTAAATACGAGAATAACCAATAAGAAGACTGGTAGGAAGGGTAAGGTAGAGGGTTTTCCGGTGAAAAAAAAATAAATAGCTAGAAAGAAAAGAGGCGTTTGTGGCATGACAGGAAGGTAAAGATTGGGTCTCTTGGGCAAGGGGTTTTTCTAAAAAGAGAAAGCCACGCTTTGGGGAATAGTAATACACCCTTTCTAACTTGGCAAAGGGCCTCTCTCTTAAAAAAATCGGTTTTAAAATTTTACTGCAGGTAAAGTCAGAAAGGCCATAGCCCAGCAAAAAAAAGAGAAAAGAGAGAAAAAGGCGCTGTTTTTTTTCTTTTTTAAAGCTAAAGAAGAGGGGAAAAAGGAAGGAAAAAAGGAAGATTAGGAAAAAAAGCTGGTGAGAAAAAAAGGGAAGAAGGCTGTCAAGGAGAGGACTCCTTTGATGATTAAGGAAATAAAAGAGTTTAATATCAAGATTAGAAAAAAGCTCTAAGATAGCCAAAGTTTCAAGCTTAAAAGGTGGTTATATAATTTTTATCCCGGCCTTTTCTGCATCCTCAAGGAAATGTTTAAGTCCTATATCAGTTAGCGGATGTTTGAGCATCTGGTCAATCACCTTGAAGGGGATTGTGGCAATATCTACTCCCAGGAGGGCGCACCGTCTAACATGGTCCACATGTCTTATGCTTGCGGCGATAATCTCAGTTTCTATCCCATAAACTTCGTAAAGCCTAACAATTTCTTCAAGGACCATCATCCCATCATATCCAATATCATCTACCCTTCCCAAAAAGGGTGAAACATAGGTGGCCCCAATTTTTCCAACTACAAGGGCCTGTAAAGAAGAAAAGACTAAAGTCACATTGGTTTTAATACCTTCGGCCGTTAGGGCTTTAATTGCTTTTAATCCTTCGGTGGTAAAGGGGATCTTGATGACTACGTTATCACCCATCTTGGCAAGTTCTTTAGCTTCTTTGATCATGCCTTCTGCCTCAAGGGCTAAGACCTCTAAGGAAACGGGCTTATCTGGGATCTCACGTAGGATTTCAATGGCTGCTTCTTTCCAAGGTTTTCCTGTTTGCAAAAGAAGGGTAGGATTGGTGGTTACACCGTCAAGGAGCCCCCACTCCTTGACCTTTCTTATCTCTTCAATCTTGGCGGTGTCCACAAAAATTTTCATAGGCCCTCCCTCTGATAGAAATTTTTGAGCCTTAGGGCTTGGAGTTTAATAAAGCCTTCCGCATCCTTGGGGTTATAACTTCCAGCCTCTTCAAAGCTGGCAAGACTTGATTGATAAAGGCTTTTGGGGCTTTTTCTTCCTACAACGAAGCAATTTCCTTTATAGAGTTTAAGCCGAATGGTTCCGGTAACGGACCTTTGGGTTTCTTCAATGAATTTTTTAAGGGCTTGAAATTCAGGGCTGAACCAGAAGCCATAATAGATAAGCTCTGCTATCTTAGGCATAAGAGTATCCTTAAGGCGCATTACTTCTCGGTCAAGGGTGATTTGTTCTAAGGCGCGGTGAGCTATGTGAAGGATAGTTCCGCCTGGGGTTTCATAAACTCCCCTGCTTTTAATCCCCACAAAGCGGTTTTCTACCATATCCACCCGGCCAATGCCATGAAGGCCGCCAATCTCGTTGAGCTTGGCTAAAAGCTTAGCAGGAGAAAGCAACTCTCCGTTAAGGCCTACCGGCTCTCCTTCCTCAAAGGTTATCTCTAAGTATTCTGGTTTGTCTGGAGCTTTCTCTGGGGCTTGAGTAAGAATAAACATATCTTCCGGAGGCTCCTGCCACAAATCCTCAAGAAGGCCTCCTTCATAGCTTACATGGAAGAGATTGGCATCTATACTGTAGGGCTTTTCTGGGGTGATGGGGATAGGAATATTTTTCTCCCGGGCATAGGCGATAAGATCTGACCTTCCTTTGAAATTCCAAGACCGCCAAGGAGCGATCACTTCAAGGTCTGGCGCTAAAGCAGAATAGGTAAGCTCAAAGCGCACCTGGTCGTTTCCCTTGCCCGTTGCTCCATGAGCTAAGGCCTGCGCTCCATACCTTCTTGCCACTTCAACCTGTGCCTTGGCAATAAGTGGCCTTGCCAGAGAAGTACCCATAAGATACCAGTCCTCATAACGAGCTCCCGCCTTGATGGCAAAGAATACATAATCTTTGACAAATTCTTCCTTAAGATCAAGGATCACCACCTCTTCAGCCCCACAGGCAAGGGCCCTCCTTTTGAGCTCTTCCCAATCCTCCTTCTGTCCAAGGTCGGCTGAAAAGGCAATTACCCTAAAGCCATACTCCTCAATCAGCCATTTAAGGATGACTGAAGTATCAAGCCCACCCGAATAGGCTAACACTAACCTCTTACCTTCCATTTTCGCCTCACTGGGGAAAATTTGTAACGTCACCTAAAGTTTAGTCTAAAATCTCGCCTTAAGCAAGCTTTAAGCCCCCTTCTTAAAGGCAAGGCATCTTAAAGCTGAAAGAAGATCTTCCATCATCGCGCTTGACATCAAAGATACAAGGACCCTATTCCTATCTATAAATTCCCAGGGATTCTTTTCAGAAAGTAGATAGGCCTCTATTCCCCTGTTTCTTAAACCCTCTAAAAGTCCTTCTATATCAAGCCTTTCTTCCGGAGGGATTGTCTCCAACTTTGGAGGGATTTTTAAGAGGACTACCTCAGCGCTGGCTAGGACCTCCTCGTAATCCTTCTGGAAAATCTTTCTTTTGCTAGTGTTGGTGCGCGGTTCAAAAACAAGGATGGTTTTTTCAGGGTTGATAGCCTTCTTTAAAGCCTGAAGAGTTACCTTAACCGCAGTAGGATGATGGGCAAAATCATCCACAACCACTAAACCATTTCGATAAAGGATTAGCTCCTGTCTCCTCTTCACTCCAGGGAATTGGGAAAGGGCAGAGAGAACCTTTTCCTCCGGAAAGCTTAGATACTTAAGCAAAGTAAAGACCGCCAAATAATTCATGGCGTTATAAAGACCAGGTAAAGGGACTTCCCCTTCCCAATTTCTTCCCTCCACGCTAAAGATAACTTTGGTGTTAAACCTCCCCTCTGTGAAGGTAGTTTTAGCTTCAAGAAGTCTAACCTGAGCATCCTTTCTTTGTCCATAGAAGATTATCCTTCCTTGGGCAAGGTTTGCGAGCCTTCGCAAATTATGGTCATCGCCGTTTAAGACGAGAAGACCTTCTTTTGGCACCAGCTCTATCAGTCTTCCAAAAACAGCTAAAAGGGAGGCCAGATCAGGATAGACGTCCGCATGGTCATACTCTATTCCTGTAAGGATAAGGCCGTAGGGATGATAATGGAAAAATTTAGGTTTTTGGTCAAAAAATGAGGAGGGATATTCATCTCCTTCTACCACTGCCCAAGGGCCCTGCCCAAGCCTGTAGTTTTTTCCTCTATCTCTAAGACAGCCACCTACAAGATAGATTGGGTCCTCACCAAGGATTTCCATGGCCTTCCCCAGCATAGCAGTGGTAGTAGTCTTCCCGTGGGTTCCAGCACAAACAAGAACCTTTTTCTCCGGGAAAAGATATTTTTCTAAAAATTCAGGAAAAGAAAGAAGTGGAAGGCCAAGTTCATAAGCAGTTAGAACCTCAGGATGGTCCCGTTTTACCGCATTTCCCACTACGACTAAATGGGGCTTAAATTTTTTCAGATTTTCTGGAGAGGGTGTAATTACTTCTATCCCAAGGCTTTCTAAAATCTCCGAAGATGGAGGATAAAGAGGAAGCTGATCCGAACCTTTCACAATAAACCCCATCTCTTTAGCCAACCCAGCTACTCCGGACATCCCAATCCCACCAATTCCCTGAAAATAAACTTTCATTCGTGCCCTACCTCCTTCAAATGATCCCAGAGATATTTTACTACCAAGCTGTGTCTTAAAAACCCTTCTAACGTAGGAAGGATTTTTTCTCCTTCAAGGTTAAGAAGACCCCTGGTCAGCAAAGGGGTTAAGGCTTGGGAAGATAAAGAAACCCTTAGCTCTTCCCTCAATCTCTTTATAGAAATTCCTTCCTTCAAGCGTAGGCCCATAAAGAGGATTTCCTTAGCCATTTCCATAGGGGAGAGCCATTCGAGGGTTCGGTGAGGAAGTCTTTTCTCCTTAAGCAAGACCTTAAGATAAAGTTTGAAATCAGGAGGATTTTGCCAGCGAAAGGGGCCAACCCTTGAGACCGCTGAAGGCCCAAGTCCTAAATAGGGTTTAAATCTCCAGTAATAAAGATTGTGCTCGCAGGCAAACCCGGGTTTGGCATAATTGGCAATTTCATAATGTTCAAAAGAAAAACCTTCCAAAAATTGATGGGCCAGAAGAAATAGCCTCCTGCCCAGGCGTTGGTTTTTCTTATGTTGTTTTAGTCCATACTTTTGGCTAAAGGGCGTTTCCTCATAAGGAGTGAGCTCATATAAAGAAAGATGGGTGAGGGGATATTTCAAAAGGAGGGTTAATTCTTTTAGGAGTGTCTTTTCTCCCTGACCGAGGTAGCCAAAGATTAAATCTGCTGAAATATTGGAAAAGTATTTTCCTCCGATCTCTAAAGCGCGTAAGGCCTCCTTTACCGTGTGAACCCGTTCCAAGAATTTTAACCCTCTCTCAGTTAGGGCTTCTATTCCGATACTCAAACGATTGAACCCCACTTCTTGGTAGGCCCGAGTGTTTTCTTGGGTCAAACTTTCTGGATTAGCCTCAAGGGTGAGCTCTACGGGTTGAAAAAGGAATTCCTTTTCCATCAAATAAAAGAGTTTCTCATAAAAATTTGGAGGAAGAAGGCTTGGCGTTCCTCCTCCCGCATAAAAGGTAGAAATTTTTATCTCCTTTAGGCCAAAGTTCTCGGAGAGGAGGGTTTTTAAAAGGCCTATTTCTGTCTTAAGAGCTCTGAGATAGAGTTCGGGATCGGGCTTGGCGATAAGGGAGTAAAAATCGCAGTAAGGGCATTTTTTGCGGCAAAAGGGGACATGCAAATAGAAGGCTAAACCTTCCCGCATGTTATTATTTTATACCTTATTGGCAGAGTTGGGGTATAATTATTAACTGAGATGAAGCAGGGTGAAGTTTGGGTTTTAGATGATGAAAAGGCCATCTGCGAGGTATTAGCGGGTATTCTTCAGGATGAGGGATATCGCCCTCGCACTTTTCAATATGCTAAAGATTTTTTGCAGGCCTTGGAAAAAGAAAAACCTCGAGCCCTTTTTCTGGATCTTTGGTTGAAGGATGCTGATGGTTTAGAAATTCTTGAGGATTTTAAAAAGTGGCATCCAGAAATTCCAGTGATCATCATTTCGGGGCATGGTACCATAGAAACAGCGGTTAAGGCTCTCAAAAAAGGGGCCTTTGATTTCATAGAAAAACCCCTTTCCTACGACAAGATTATCCTGACGCTAGAGCAGGCCCTTAAATTTTCAGCCTTAGAGGAGGAAAATCGTCGGCTAAAGGAGATGCTTTTTCCTAAGGTTGAGCTTATTGGTGTTTCCAAGGCCATCCAAGAAGTAAAACAACTGATTGAAAGGGTGGCCAAGCTTGATACTACGGTTTTAATCTATGGAGAATCAGGCTCGGGCAAAGAAGTGGTAGCCAGACTTATCCACCATCTTTCACCCCGAGCTAAAGGACCCTTTATTGAAGTCAACAGTGCAGCGGTCCCCGAAACCTTGATTGAGGCCGAGCTCTTTGGATATGAAAAGGGGGCCTTCACCGATGCCCGAACTTCCAAAAAGGGTAAATTTGAACTGGCCCATGGAGGTACTCTTTTTTTAGATGAGATTGGCGACATGTCCCTTTCTGCTCAGGCTAAGCTTTTGCGAGTTCTTCAGGAGAAAAAGATTGAACACCTTGGAGGATCTCAACCTATTTATGTAGACGTGCGGGTTATCACCGCCACTAATAAGGATTTAGAAAAACTTATAGCTCAGGGAAAATTTCGGGAAGATCTCTATTATCGGCTTAACGTTTTCCCTATTAAGCTTCCTCCTCTGCGGGAACGAAAAGAAGATATTCCTATTTTCGTAGAATTTTTTTTAGCCGAATTTTCAAAGAAAATTGGACATCGGATCAAAAGGTTCGGGGAGGACGTGCTTGATGCTTTTCAAGCTTACAGCTGGCCTGGGAATGTGAGAGAACTACGAAATATCATAGAAAGAATTGCGATCTATGCAGGCCATAAAGAAGAAATAACCTTAAAGGATCTTCCTCCAGATTTACCTCCTCTTCTTACTCAAGAGATTAGAAAAATTGGTATGTCTGAAAGTTGGTTTAAGATTGCTAACTTTAAGCTTGCTAAACAGGAATTTGAACGGGCCTATTTAAAGCAAAAATTGGAAGAAAACGCTTGGAATATTTCACAAACCGCAAAAAAGATTGGCCTTGAAAGGGCTTATTTACAGAGGAAGATTAAAGAGTTAGGTCTAAAGAATAAGGCTTAAACTTAGCTTGAGCGTAAGCCTCAGCGGTAAGGGGGGTGCTCCTTCCCCTTTGCCAAAGCTGAAAAGCTAAGAAGCCTACCATCACTGCGTTGTCTGTACAAAGAGGAGGGGACGGAAAGAGGACCGCAAAATTATCTTTTACTCCCCTCTCTTGCAAAGACCTTCTTAGTCTTTCGTTGGCTGCCACTCCACCTGCCACCACCACTCTTCTTATCCCTGTGAGCTCAACCGCTAGGGCTACTTTTTCCACAAGAATTTCCGCTACCGCTTGCTCAAAGGAGGCACAAAGATGGGGGATTTTTAATTTCTTTCCTTCCTTTTTTACCAATTGCCAAACCGCAGTTTTTAATCCTGAAAAACTAAAATGTAAGTTTCGCTTCTGCAGAAGAGGCCGGGGTAAGGGATAATAGGAAGGATCTCCTTCTTTGGCAAGTTTGCTAATAATCGGTCCTCCGGGATAGGACAAGCCTAAAAGTTTGGCAGTTTTATCAAAGGCCTCGCCCGCAGAATCATCTTGAGTGTGTCCAAGGAGGTAGAGATTTTCCCAGTCCTTCACCAGAAAAAGGGCAGTATGTCCTCCTGAGACTAAAAGGGCAAGAAAGGGGAAAGGTACCTCTACTTCATAAAGAACAGAAAAAACATGAGCGGAAAGATGGTCTACTCCAATAAAGGGAATGTTTAGGCTCATGGCTAAGGTTTTAGCAAAGGTTACCCCTACCAGGAGAGAGCCAATGAGCCCAGGACCAAGGGTAGCGGAAATTACCTTTAGATCTCGGGGCGTAATCCCCTTATCTTTCAATAATTTTTTTATTAGAGGATGCAAAACTTCTAGCTGTTTACGGCTCGCAATTTCCGGAACAATCCCTCCAAAGGGGGAATGGAAGGCTACTTGCGAATAAAGTAAATCCCCAAGGAGTTTACCCTCTGGGGAAAAGAGAGCTACTCCCGTTTCATCACAGCTTGTCTCAATGGCAAGAAGCATAATTTGAGAAGGGGAACCTAAGCATTTGAAAAAAGAATTCTTTCTAAAAGTTCCGAAAAGGCGTGGAGAAAAAGCAGATGCCCTTCCTGGATTCTTGGCGTTTCTTTAGAGGGCACCAGAATTAAAAGGTCACAAACTTCGGCCATGGTTCCACCGTCTCCGCCGCTAAGGCCAAGGGTATGAAGCCCAAGCTCTTTGGCCCGCTTTAAGGCAAGAAGAACATTGGGAGATTTTCCACTGGTGCTGATTCCCAAAGCAAGATCTCCTGGTTTTCCCAAGGCCTCTATTTGTTTTACAAAAACTAAAGAAAAATCATAATCATTGGCAATAGCGGTAAGAACAGAAGTATCTGTGGTTAAAGCGATGGCGGGAAGGGGCTTTCGTTCCATCTTGAAGCGATTAACAAGCTCCCCAGCTAAATGCTGGGCATCCGCCGCGCTTCCACCATTGCCAAAGATAAGTAATTTTCCTCCCCTTTGGAAGACCTCCTTGGTTAGCATTACTGCTTGGAAAATCTTTTCTCCCTCTCTTTGCCAAAAATCTTCAATTACCCTTTGATGAGCAAAGAAGATTTGCTGTAGCAATTTTTGAGCCTCGGGGAACATAAACCCCCCTACTGTATTTTTAAAAGGTCCTTAAGTTTATAATAAGTTAAGGCTAAGTACTCATGAATAGCTTGATTACTCAACTCTAAGTAAAGAGGCCGTGGGAAGAGGTTTCGAAGCGTTAATTGAGGAAGGCACAGATGGTATACCTTATGAGTAGGATAGGGAATAGGATTTAAACCTTCCTTTTTAAGGAGGTAAACCGCCCGAGGGAGATGATAGGCTGAACTTAGAAGTAAGAATGGTTCATGCTTGGGGATAATTGTCCCAAGTACTTTAGCAGCAGATTCGGTATCAAGGGGAGTTTCTTCGCTTTGGACCTTAATACCAAGGGTATCAAAGATTTGGGCATAAACCTCTGCCTCTCGGTAAAATTCATAAGATCCACCTATCACGATTAATTTTAATTTTGGATAATTTTTTAAAAGGGAAGCTGTTCCCATAATTCTTCTTAGACCTTCTCCGGTGACAATTTCATTGGCAGGAAAATTTTGTCCTGAATAAACCCCTCCTGTAAGGAGAACTGCATAGGAAACCTTTTGGATTTCTTCTTTCTTTGGTGGAGAAAGACCCTCTTCTAAGGGTTTGAGAAGTAAATAGGGTAAAAGGGGGGTTGTGCTTAAATAGTAAAGGAAGATAGCTAAAAAGAGAAGAAATCTTCGCCTCCCCCGTCTTTTTTCTAAGATGACGTAAATGGAGACTAAAATGAGGAAAAGAAAGATTAACGTGGAAGGATAGAAGAGATATAGAAAGAATTTTTTTAGGTAGAGAAAAAATGTGGACATTTGAGTTTTAACTATTTAGAAAGCGGGGCTGACGGGACTTGAACCCGCGGCCTCCTGCGTGACAGGCAGGCGCTCTGACCGTGCTGAGCTACAGCCCCTATGTTTATTTTTTATTTTAACCCTTTTTTTAATTTTAGCAAGGCTTGATGAAGGGTTTACAATGGGCGGAAGAGGATTTGAACCTCTGACCCCCGGCTTGTAAGGCCGATGCTCTCCCCCTGAGCTATCCGCCCATTTTTTAAAATTTATAACACCGAATCTTTGATCTGTCAATTCCTCAGCGAATAAGTGAGTTTAGAGATCCCTCTTTTGCCTTTTAAGGGAGATAAGATGCTGGCAAGAATTCTTTGAAGTAAAATCATTCCTTGAGAGGATCATGGTAGCTCTCATGTCAGGAGGTAGGATAAGAAAAAAATAATGATTTAGGTATCCTCTTGACATTTAGCTATTTGGCTATATGTTTATAAAAACAAACAAGGAAAGTGAGGCTTAAAAATGGCTAAACTTAAGGAAGTGCTCAAGGTCTTTAAGGCCCTTTCCGACAGCAATCGGTTCAAAATAGTGCTTCTTCTTTTCCTTAGGCCCCACTGCGTGTGCGAGCTCTCTTCAATCCTTGGAATATCTCAGCCTACCATCTCCCGCCATCTGCAAATCCTTACAGAAGCAGGAATAGTTTCCCCCCAGAAAAGGGGCTCCTTTGTCTTTTATGAGCTTTCCCCAGATAGGCCCCTTACCCAAAAAATCCTTCAACTATTAAAGCAAGAAATGGAGGGCTTGCCTGAGCTTGCGGAACTCCAAAAGAAGACTAGCCCAGTTTCTGCCTTCTTGCTGGAGGCCAAAATTAAGATCAAGGAGGATGAATAATGCTCCGAGAACTACGGCTACTTCTTGTATTTTTAGCGGTTTTTCTTTTTTTCTATTTTTTCCCACTGCAGGAGAGGGTATTGCAGGGGGTAAAAGAGGCTCTCTATCTTACGCATGACTATGCGAAGGAGCATATTGTCTTCTGCTTATTGCCCGCCCTTTTTATTGCTGGGGCAATCAGCACCTTTCTTTCCGAGGCTTCGGTGATGAAGTATTTAGGACCCTCGGCGCCAAGATATTTATCCTACGGGGTAGCAAGCGTTTCAGGGGCCATTTTGGCGGTTTGTTCCTGCACGGTCCTTCCCCTTTTTGCAGGAATTTATTTCCGCGGTGGCGGGATCGGGCCAGCGACTACCTTTCTTTACTCTGGCCCAGCGATTAATGTTCTTGCCATTGTTCTTACGGCTAAAATTCTGGGCTTAGAGCTTGGTCTGGGAAGAATGATTTTTGCCATCTTTGGGAGCATCCTCATTGGGCTTCTTATGGAACTTTTTTTTCGCAAAGAAGAAAAGACAAGGCTTGAGGAGTTTAATCTAGAGGTAGAAGAAGAGGGCTTATCCAATTACCAGAGGATCCTGCCTATTGCCACCCTGATTGGCCTTCTTGTTTCAGCCACCTGGAGCGGAAAAGAAGGTCTTGCGGGCTTAATCTTTACGATAAAATGGCCTCTAGTCCTCCTCTTTGGCGGGCTCCTTGCCCTTCAGGTGATTTTTTGGTTGAGAGTTTCTCCTTTAAAACTCCTTTTAACGGCCTTTCTAATCTTTCTTGCGCAAATCCTCTTTCAGGAGAAGGAAATTTCCTTTCTTATGGCGGTCCTTGGTTTTTCTTGGGCGCTTTCTACCACCAAAGGAGAAGCTCAGAAATGGTTTGAAAGCACCTATCTTTTAGGCAAGCAAATCCTCCCTTTGCTTTTGATAGGAGTTTTTGTGGCTGGATTTTTCCTTGGTCGTCCTGGGCAGGAAGGGTTCATTCCTTCTATCTACGTTTCTTCTCTGCTGGGAGGGAATAGCTTTTGGGCCAATCTTTTTGCTAGTCTTGCTGGAATGCTTATGTACTTTGCCACCCTCACGGAGGTGCCCATCATTCAAGGTCTCTTGGGCGCAGGGATGGGGTATGGTCCAGCCCTTGCCCTTCTTCTCTCAGGGCCAAGCGTTAGCCTTCCCAGCCTCCTAGTCCTAAACCGCTTGTGGGGGGCTAAAAAGACCTTAACCTACACAGGCCTAATTCTGATCCTCAACACCCTTATCGGCTATCTATTTGGTATAATGATAAAAAAATAAGGAGGTGCTAAATGGCAAGGCAGGTAAAAGTTCTCGGGCCCGGTTGCCCCAAGTGTCAGCAACTTCTGGAAAATGTAGTCAAAGCAGGAGAAGAATTGAGGGTAAATTTTACCCTTGAAAAGGTGACCGATTTAAAGGAGATCGTGGCCCACGGAGTGATAAAGACCCCTGGCCTAATCGTTGATGGAAAGCTTGTGTCGCAGGGGAAGGTCCTTTCCGTGGAAGAGTTAAAGGAAATCCTTAAAGCTTAAGGGGAGAAAGCCTTCCTTCTTCCAGCCAATAAACTTTATGACAGAGCTCTTTGAGGAGGGTTAGCTCGTGGGAGATAATTACATAGGTTGGTTCATTTTTAAGCCAGGTTAAAAGACGAGTTCTCCCCTTTTCGTCAAGGCCTAAGGTTGGTTCGTCAAGAAGATAGCAAGCTGGCTCCATGGCCATAAGCCCAGCTAAGCTAACCAGCCTCTTTTCCCCTCCCGAAAGTTTATGCACAGGCCTTTTAAGGAGTTTTTCTATCCCCAGGTAGTGGGCTATGGCTTGGACCTTCTCCTGGACTTCCTTTCTTGGCCTTCCCAGATTGAGGGGACCGAAGGCTATGTCCTCTTCAACGGTGGGGCAAAATAGCTGGGTCTCCGCATTTTGGAAAAGAAGGCCAAGCCTGGCCCTCACTTCCGCAAAATCCCTTTCTTCCTTTCTTTCCTTGCCAAAAAGAATAACCTTTCCGGCTAAAGGTCTTAAAAAGCCCATGATAAGATAGAAGAGGCTGGTTTTACCCGCTCCGTTTGGTCCGGAAATCCCAATCCTTTCTCCTTCCCACAAGTCAAGATCTATTCCTTTAAGAAGGGGGCTTGCATTATAGCCAAAAAATATTCCCTCAAGCCTGATGATTTCCGCCATCAATTTAGGCCTACCTTTTCTAAAAGCCCTACTTTATATAAAAGGTACCTAAAATTAGCACCACAAAAAAAAGAAAAAAGCCCATATCCTTGGGAGAAAGGGTAAAGTGATGAAGCAAGGGAAAATATCCCCTAAATCCGCGGGCCAGCATGGCCCGGTAAATCTCTTCGGCTCTCTCCCAGCTCCTAAGAAGGAGAACCGCCACTAAATAGGCTAAGGTTCGGTAGGTAAATAGATTATTCCGAGGGAGAAAGCCTCGGGCTAAAACCGCCCTTTTAACCTCCGTGTATTCCTCGTGCAGGACGGTAAGGTAGCGGTAGCAGAGGAAGAAGATGACGACGAGCTTTACGGGAACCCGAAGGTGAAGAAGGCCATGGGCCAGGGCTAAAAGGTTTGAGGTGCCAAGTAGGGCTATGGTGATCATAAGAAGGGCATTTGCTTTAAGAGCTAATTGAAGAGCAAGAAGCATTCCTTGAAGGCTAATCTTGAAGGCAAAAACTTCAAGAAGATAGGGAGGGTCATACTCTTCAAAAAGAAGAAAAAGCCAAAAAAGGCTTAAAAAAAGATTGGCCAAGAGGAACCTTTTCCTTAATTCCTTAAAGTTTAACCTTGCTAAAAGTAGAAGGAGAAATGCCATCATGGCATAGCAGGAAAGGGCTTTTAAATTTTCCGCCAAGACGCAAAAAAAGGCAAAAACCAAGTAGGAAAGAAGCTTGATCCGTGGGTCAAGCCGATGCAGGAAGGAATGCCCTTCCGCAAAAACTTCTAAATGCATGCCCCTTTAAACCTTCTTTTTAGCCTTGAACCAGGCTATAACCCCAAGGATCCCAAAGATGTAGCTAAGGCCAGAAAGGATATCCCTTAACCAAAGGCGATTTAGCTCCTTTTTGAGGTCAAAATAGCTCGTCCTAAGACTTTCCCTTAAAGGAGAAAGCTCTTGCGAAATCGTCCCCCTTAGCATTTGCTTTAGCGCTTCCTGATCAATGCTGGGAGCCATAGCTTGTCCTGGCTTTGTTTTTTTAGTCTTGAATTCTTGGGGTAGGGGCTGTTTTTTATGGGCTTCGTTAGTGGGTTCATCCGTAAGGGCGGAGAGTTTTTCCACGGCCGAATGTCCCTCCCCAGCGATAAGCTTTATAAACAGAGCCCCCTTCTCTTTAACTTTAAGCTCAAATTTTCCTTCTTCGTTCGTTTTCCCTGAGGCAAGATGTGGTCCTTCTTTACTTTCCTTAAGTAAAAACACTTCAATGGAGCAGTTGCGGCAGGGTTTGCCATCGGCAAAAAAGGCTTCTCCGTAAACCCTTTCCCCTTCCCTTACTACAAAAAGGTTAACCCGGTGGGAATGGGCCAAATCGGGGGAAAGGCTTAGGATCAGCCAGAAGAGAAAAAGGAAACTTTTAAGAAGCAGGACCATTTCGCAAAACCTCCGGTTTAGCTTTACCAAGGAAAGTAAGAACAAACCCAGTAATCAACCCCTCTGCCAGGGCAATGGGCAGATGGGCTCCAAAAAAAAGGCTTCCCAAAGTCAGAAATTCTTGGCGAGTAAAATAAAGAGAAAGGGCAACCAGAAGGCCTGAGACCAGAAGAGAGAAAAAGCCCGCACCAAAACCCGCAACAAAAAGTTTCTTTGAGTTATTAGGGATTAGCAAGCCCCTAAAAAGGTAATGGCTAAGAAGGGCAGGTAACCCAAGATTAAAGGTGTTTACTCCTAAGACGGTAAGACCGCCATATTGAAAAAATAGGGCTTGCATGGCTAATCCCAAGAAGACCACCACGAAAACATTCCAACCAAGAAGCAACCCAGCAAGCCCATTCAACACCAAATGGGCAGAGGTAGGCCCAATGGGTACATGAATGAGCGAAGCTATGAAAAAGGCGCTCGTTAGAACTGCTACTTCGGGGATTTTGACAAGAGGCAAACGACGAAGGGCTATGGTTAAACAGGCTAGAGTTAAGGCCCAGCCTCCTAAAAGTAGAGGAGGAGAGAGGACACCTTCCGAAATGTGCACCTATTTCCCTCCTTTGGGCTTGGGATAGGCCTTCACCCAGAGTACCGCATCAAGCTCAAGCGGGTATTCCTTACCCTCTGGAGTAGTAATCTTTCCTCCATCTACGATAGCCGAAAAACCCCACCATCCTTCCCAGGGAAGGACATACTCAAAGTAGCCATGCTCGTCGGTTTTTACCACCTGAGTGGTTAGGCTTTCCACGGGTACTTTATAGCCTTTGAGGTTTAGGTATTCCACCTCCACATCCACACTTCCCGCAGGTTTTCCATCAACGAGCACCCTTCCTTTAAAAAGGTTGCCTTCCCACAGGGAAAAGGGCTTAACCAGGGGGATAATTTCTACCTTCAGACCAACTGGCACCTCCCAGCCCTCTTCCTTACCAAAGGCAGAAAAGATTACCTTAGTTATTTGCTTGATGAACTTACCTTCGGCGGGTTCAAAATAGGGCTCGGGCACTATATAGAGCTGATAAACCCTGGGCCGAGAGAGTTTTATTTCCGTATTGTATTTAGAAACTTTTTTAGAACTGTTTTTACCGGCAGGAATAAGTTTTCTATGCCAGGTCAGGGCAAGCCTTTCTCCCTCACCAAGAAGAGCACTTTCTTTAATTTGAAACTCCATGTGAGGTCCACCTTCCATGGGATGGGTAAAAAGGGCCTCAACCCGCAAGGGCCGGTCCTTTGCCTCTACGTTATCTGTTTCCGGCTTCAATACCAGAAAATGCCCCCAGGAAAGACTAGCCCAAAGCCCTAAACATCCTAAACTCAGTAACACTTTACTAAAATTTTTTAGCATTTTTAACCTCCTTTATAAAATTCCGTATTCATTTTTTAAAATAAATCTAAAAATTTTTCTTGTCAACAGTTGGTATTAATTTTTGCCATAAACCAAAAGTTTTTTGTCAATAGTTGGAGAGGGCTTGACCGATTAAGGATTGCCTTTAAGTTAAAGAAAGAATGCGGTCCTTTATGAGAGAGCTTTTACTTATTCCAAATCTCCTTTCCCTTTTGAGGCTCCTTCTCTCGGTGGTTATCCCTTTTTTATGGGTCAAAAAGGTTTCTCCCAAGGTAATTTATTCTTTACTCGTGATGGGAGTGGTGTCGGATACACTTGATGGCAATCTAGCTCGTCTTCTTAGACAAAAAACAAGACTTGGGAAGATCCTTGACCCTTTGGCTGATAAATTCTTTATTAACATGCTCTTTTTCCTTTTCTATTATGAGGATAAGATCTCTAGTCAGCTTTTTTTTACTATCCTTCTTCGCGATGTTTTGATCCTCCTTGGCGTATTAATCCTTCTCTATTTTTCTCAAGGAAGGCTTATCCCTTCCCCTTCCATCTTAGGTAAAGCCACCACAGTCATCCAACTTCTTGGCCTGCTTGCCCTCTTTGCGGACCAATACCTTCTATCCCTCCCCAATTATATATTAAACTTGATCTTAAATCTAATCTTTTTCTTAACCTTGGCCTCGGGATTTTATTATCTTTTAAATTTCCGGAGGCTCCTCCTTGAGTTCAGGCAAGGTGTTTAAAAAGCTTGCTCTATTTTTATTAGCTGGACTTTTGCTATACCTTCTGGGCTATACCTTTATTCATCCTCTTTTAATTCCCCTTGAGCCTTTGAAGAAAGGGTTCCCCAAAGAGACGGCTATGATGAAGTATCGGCGAGAAGAGTTTGCAAAAAAAGGAAAACCCTTGATTCTAAGGTTCTATCCCGTTCCTTTATCGCATATTTCTCCCTATTTGATTAAGGCGGTTCTCATTGCGGAGGATGATAAGTTTTACCGCCATGAAGGCTTTGATTGGGAAGGGATCCAGAAAGCTATAGAAAAAAACCTCAAAGAAGGAAAATTAAAGTATGGAGGGAGTACCATTTCTCAACAGCTTGCCAAAAACCTCTTCCTTTCTCCTTCCAAAAATCCCATAAGGAAGATCAAAGAGGCCATTTTAACGATCCGTCTGGAGAGGACCTTAAGCAAAAAAAGGATTCTTGAGCTTTACCTCAACATTGCCGAATGGGGAGAGGGGGTTTTCGGTGCGGAGGCAGCAAGTCGCTACCACTTTGGGAAAAGCGCAAAGGATCTTTCTCCTTATGAAGCGGTGCGTCTGGCCGCAGTTTTACCTAATCCCCTCAAGTACAACCCCAAAGGCCATCAATCCTTTGTGGAGAGGCGAAGTAAACTCCTTCTTGCCCTTCTCAAAAAAAGAGGAATTATCAAGGAGGAGTTTAGAGAGCTTAAAGAGAACTTGCCCGAGAAAGAGTTTGCACCTGAAAGCCTACCAAAGGAAGAGCAACCTTTGGAGGAAAAAGCGGAAAATCTGGAATATTTACCGCCTAAGGATTTACCTACCGAAATAAAAGAAGAAAGTAAAGGGGAGGAAAAAAGCTAAGTTTTAAAGTTTTAAGAATTTAAGCTTCGGAAGGGGGAATCCCTTCCCTTTCTTTCATCTGGCATTCTCCTACAAAAATAGCCCCTTTTTCTACCATCAAATATTCTACCTCCAAGTTCCCCAGGATTTGGCCTGTGCTTTTTAATTCTAAGTAGCTTGTTTTGATATTGCCTTCTACTTTTCCGTAAACTATAACCTGTTCCATGTGGATATCTCCTTTGACAAAGCCCTTTTCACCAATGATTAGCGTCCCCCTTCCTTTAATATGCCCGAAGAGTTCACCGTCTAATCTATTTAATCCACCCGCTTCAATAGTGAGATTTCCCTCAAATTTGGTACCAGAGGCAAGGAGATTTAAAACCTTTTCTTCAAGGGCCTTTGGTTCTTTCTTCCCAAACATTGTTTTAGCTTGCGCTGAGGAATTTTAAGGGATTAAGATAGCGCCCATCTTTTTGGACTTCATAATGTAAATGAGGGCTGGTGCTTCGTCCTGTAGACCCCACTTTTCCGATAACCTCCCCCGCTTTAACTTTATCTCCAGTTTTAACTTTAATCTCCGAAAAGTGGCTGTAGAGGGTAGTATAACCCGTAGGATGTTTAATTATTACGGTGAGGCCATAATCTTTAAGCCATCCAGCATACTCAACTACACCCTCAGCAGTAGCCATAACTTCTGCCCCAAATGGAGCTTCAAAATCAATCCCCGAATGGAATTCATACCCCTTACCAAAAGGGTTTTTCCTCACGCCAAATAGGGAAGAAATTTCAGCCCCTATGGGATAACCAAGGGGGGTTCCCTTGATCCTCCGATCCAGTTGTTCAAGATAAGATACAAGGTCTTCAAGTTGATTTTCCCTTTTAGGGGGAACAGGGAAAGATGGACCACCCAAGCCCTGCGGTCTAAGAAAGCCCCTTTTACTTAGGTAGGTCTCTAATTCTTTAATCTTTGCTTCCAGGAGGGCCATCTTTTTCAGAAGACCATTTTTGGCCTGATCTGTCATAGAAAGGGCTTCCTCTTTTTCCTTAAGTTTAGCTTCAAGACTCATTACCTGCATTTTGAGTAGATGAAGCTTGGCCACATGGCTCAGGTTGTATATATAAAGGCTCACCAAGCTAAATAGTATAAGGCCCAAAACCAGAAAAAAACCTTTACACACTGATTTTTTTATCCTAATCCGCTTAGGCTCCCTACCTTCATGGAAAACAAGCATAATTGTAAAATATTCTTTCATTGCCACCCCTCCTGCAAAAACTTCCGCAAATTAATTCCTGTAACTTCTCAACAGTGATGGTTACAATATAGCCTAATTAGGATTATAAACAAAAATAGACAAGAAAAAAGAGGTAAAAATAGTTTTTAATGTTGATTATTAGCTATTTTTTGCTTCTTTTTTATGATTTTAACTATTATTGTCTTTTTATGTTGTTTTTTTTGATTTCTGGAAGTTTTTCAATGAAATCTAAAGGCCCCTTGGAAAGGGGCCAGGCCAAATTCTGAAGTCTATTAGCCCAAAGAGTTATAGTAGATCCTTCTTATCATCTCTCGGTCTACTTTAAGGGGGGCAAAATTTAGGGCTGAGCTTAAGAAGGGAGTAGACATGGCCAGGTCGGTAAGGCGTTCCACATCATCCTCCCTGAACTCCACGTCAAGGAGTTTTTCTTTTAAACCTATGGTGAAAAGCCAGTCCTCAACACCCAGGGCTACTTCCTCAGCCTCGCCAGGTTTACCCTCTAGGCCAGGAACGATTGGTTCAAGGATATCTGCCAGAATTTCGGCCATTGCAGGATAGATTTCTCTTAGGACTGCTGGGAGAAGGATCCCAAGCCCGAGGCCATGAGCCAGATCAGGTTTTATTGCGCTCATAGGATGTTCAAGCACATGGGTAAGGTGCACTCCGCTTAGATCAATGGCCATGCCACCCAACATGGACGCATAAAGCAACCAATAGCGGGCATTGAGGTCTTCCGGCTTGTTTAAGGCCTGGGGAAGGTAAACCGCAACAAGTCTTGCGGTCTCTTTAGCTAAGAGGATGGTGTAAGGGTTCCTATAAATAGTGGTTGCTGCTTCAATGACATGATTTAAAGTATCAATGGAGGTATAAAGGGTTTGGTGGTAAGAAAGGCTTGTTGTCAGTTGAGGGTCGTTAATAGCATAAAGGGGGTAGGTAAACTCAAAACCAATTCCAATTTTGTAGCCTTTACTCAAGATGGAGGCTACCGCATAACGGTCTACTTCCGTTCCCGTACCATGAGTGGTATTGATGGCGAGGATGGGCTTAGCTTTGGCAGGAGTAAACTCTCCCGTGTAAAGCTTTTCTGCGGGCACCTCTTCATACTCCAGAAGAATGGCTATGGCCTTGGCAGAATCTATAGGACTTCCTCCACCAATCCCAAGGACTGCCTGCGCCCCAAATTCTTTTCCTAACTTTGCCGCTTCATCCAACTCCTCTACCGTAGGATTGGGCCTTATCTTGTCATAGTGCACATACTTGATATTTGCTTGAGAAAAGCTCTCTATCACTACATCCCAGGCTCCACAGGTCTTGTAAGAGCTCTTCCCGGTAACAACGAGCACCTTCTTTAGGCCATTATCCGCAAGCTCTTTGGCAATTTCCTTCATCTTTTCTATGGCCCCAACACCAAAATAACAAGTCCCTCGGCCCTTTAAAGTAAAGACCTCAAAAATGTTAACCTTCCTCTCAAACATGGCTTACCTCCTCTGTGAGGTTAGGGAATTTTTCCTAAAATTTCGCCTATTCCTTTACCTTTCTTTACTTCTTTTAAACGTACCCTCACCAAATCACCCTGAGAAAGGTTTAAGTGGTCTGGCTTTAAGGCTATCCCCTCTACGTAATTTTCCGTAAGAAAGGAAATTTCAGGCTCTACCTTTTCCACGATGGCTAAAAATTCTTTTCCGAGGAGCCTTTGCAAGAAGGCCTCTCTTTTTTGAGCGATAAGCCTTCTTAGTTTGTTCACCCGATGCTTTTTTATTTTTTCTGGGACCTTGTGGGGGAGCTTGGCTGCTACTGTTCCCGGTCTTTCTGAGTAGGGAAAAAGGTGAAGCCAGTTGAGTGGGGATTCCCAAACAGTGTTCAGGGTCTCCAAAAAATCTTCCTCTCTTTCCTCCGGAAAACCTACGATCACATCCGCTCCAAAGGTAGCCAGGGGGAATCTCTCTTGTAAACGAAAAAGGGTCTTGAGATACAGCTCTTTCGTATAATGACGGTTCATGAGCTTTAGGATGCGGTTTGAACCACTCTGTAAAGGAATGTGGAAATGGGGGCAAAGGTATCTACTTTCTTCCAGATACTTGAAGAATTCTTCGTTAAATTCCGTGGCCTCAAGGGAGGTAAGGCGAAGGAGCACTTTACGGCCTGACTTTTCTATTAGCTTTTCCAATTGGGCAAGAAGGTTGACCAGGGATTTAGTTGGACTTAGATCTCTTCCCCACATTCCCACATGAATACCCGTGATGACAATTTCACGGTAGCCCTGCTCAATGTAGATCTGGGCCTGCTTCAAGATGTATTCTTCAGGAAGGCTTCTTGAGGGCCCTCTAGTGAAGGGGACTATGCAGTAGGAACAAAAGCTTGAACAGCCATCCTGCACCTTAAGGAAGGCCCGGGATTTTTCCCCAAAGCGGGAAAGAAAGGGCAGGAATTCTTCGGCATCCTCAGAAAAGAGGTTGTCTAAGGCTTCACCTTCTTTAAGCCACGAAAAGTCTTCCAAGTAATACTTGGGATTAAGTTTGGCCTTTTGTTCAAGAAGGATTAATCCTGGGTAGTTAGCTTCCTGGGCTAAGCGTAGGAAATCTTCCTTATGGGAGATGGCTGCACAGCCTGTAATCACTATTCTTTTCGGCTTTTCCTTAAGCCAGGATTTAACAAGCTTTTTACCCTCAGTAACGGCCCTTTCGGTTACCGCACAGCTATTCAAAATATAAAGCTCTGCCCTGCCATTTTTTGCTATGGAAAGGCCCTTTTCCTGTAAGCGCTCCGCAAGACAAGCGCTTTCCACTTGATTTACCTTGCACCCTAAAGTTTTAAGAAAAAAGGTCTTAACCATTTTTATAAAGCCCAGCCAAAAAGTCTTCTATTGCTTGGTGAACCATTTTTTGGTAAGTGGTCTCACCAAGAAGCCTCCTTCCAAAGGTGTAGTTTAGTTCAGATAAGAGAGGCTCCGTCTCCCTAAAAAGGATGTCTACCGCCACGTGGTTTAGCCCTGTTTTTTCTACCAGCCTTTTTACAAGGGTAAGAGCCTTGGCCTTAAGCTCCTTACTTGGGGGAGGAATAACTTCTCCGCCTCGCACCAAATTTTTCCGAAGACCACCTTTACGAAAAAAAATAACTCTTTTTTTCCCGATAACAATGACCCGAGCATCAAAGGGAGAAGGGAGATACTCCTGAAGAAGGAAGCCAAAGCGTCCTTCCAGCTCCCAGGCTTTAAGCAAATTTAACACCCTCTTCCAGTCCTGTTCATTCTTGACAAGAAAGACCTCCGAGCCTTCATCTCCTGAGTTGCCCTTAACCACGAAGGGAAAGGAGGGAAGAAAAAATTTACGGTAGGGGTTTTCTTCTATCCCGCAAAGACGGGGGATAAGGATGGTTTTGGGTGTGGGCAACCCCAGAGAATGAAAAAGGAGGATAGCCCCAAGCTTTCCTGGGAACTGAAATTTAGGCTCAAGGTTTGGAAAAACTGGTATCTGTGCCTTTTTAAAGAAAAAATAAAGAAACTCAGGAGCAAAGGGAGGGAGGATAACTGCCCTAATCTGAGAAAGTTTTTCCCAGAAAACCTCCCCTAAGGGCTCAAAAATAAAATAATTTTCATCCCCTTTATAAAGGGGCCAAAAGGAAAGGAGCATCTTGTCTTTTTCTTTTTTTATTCTAAATTTTAAATTATGAACAGCGTAAATGTTTTTGGCAAGTTTTTAATCTTTTTTGGCCTGATACTTTTTCTTTTTGGTTTATTTTTAACCATTTTTCCCAAAATTCCCTATCTTGGCAAGCTCCCTGGCGATATCCACATCAAAAAGGATAATTTTGAGTTCTTTTTCCCTCTTGGCACTTCCATTCTTTTAAGCCTTATTCTTACGCTTATTTTGAACCTTATCTTAAGGCGGTAAATTAAGTAAGGAAGAGGTATGCTCGCAGAAATACCATTCTTTCGCTTTTTTATAAGGGTCCTTTAAAGTCTTAAGGATTTTTCCTGGGCAGGAAGACGGACTGATAATAATTAGCCTTTCCACTGAAGGAACCATCTGACAGGAAGGAATCCTTCTTTGGCAAAGAAGGACAAAAAGGTGGTTTTCCTCCGAGGCGAAGCAGATTTTTTCTGAACAGCCAAGTTCTTTTTTTAGAGCTTCAATCTTTGGGGCAAGTTCTTTGATCTGCTTGAGGTTTAAGGCGAAAACAACGGAAAAGTTAAGGAAAAAAAGCACAAGAGCCAAAGGAAGAAGGAGGCGAAGAGCATAGAGCTCGTATAAAGACTTTGCTAAAAACAGGGCTACCAAGGGATGGAGGAAAAGAAGGTATTTATCGTATTTTTTCCCGCTAAAAGAGAGGACTAAAAGGGAAAGGCCAAGGATTATGAGGGGCAAAAGGAGGTCCTTTTTTTTGATAATGGAGAGAGTCCTTTTCCCTTTCAGGATAAGAAGGAGGAAATAGGGCAGAAAGTTTAGGAGAAGGCTTAGGAGGTAGTAATAAGGGGGGTCGCCCTTTTCTAAGGATCTCGTCTTAAGGTCAAGAAGGAGTTCGTTAAAAGCCTGAGGACCAAATTGCAGAAGTACCAACCCTACCCACAAAATAATGGGTAAGAAAAAGAAAATTAGGCCAGGCAAAAACACTAAAATAGAACGGCTCTTAAAAGATGGAATAAAGTTATAAAGATAAATTCCAAGTATTAAGAGGAGATTAAGGGGGCCTCGGACAAGGGTGGCAAGTCCGGAGGCTAAATAAAAAAGGTAGACATAAATGGACTGGTTTTTCCTTTCATAAAGGAGGAAAAAATAAAGGCTTAAGGTAGTAAAGAAAACAAAGAGAGGTTCAAGGTCAATCCGTGAGATAAAGGATAGGAAGCGGAAGGAGCTAAAGAGGATAAAAAGGGTAAGAAGGCTAAGCTCAAGATTTCTTTCTAAGCATAAATAAAGCAAGAAGGAAATACCGAGGTAGGAAAAAAGGGAGATTAGACGGAGAAGAAAGATTTTTTGCTCTAAAGTGAGGGCAAAGAGTTCAGCGGTATAAAGTAAGGGGCTTGCCAGGATGGTATGAAGAGGAGGCTTGGTAAAATAGAGGTTTCCGTTTAGGGTAGGGAAGAGGGGATGAGGGTAGGATTCTAAAGCTACTTCTGCCCTTCTTGCCTCTTTTTCCGAGTTAAGGGGCAAAAAATAGGCCTCAAGGGTGAGGAGAAAAAAGGTAAAGAGTAAAACATAGAAGAGAGCTTTCTTTTTCATCTTTTTGGATTGTAATAGTGGTTTACAAGTTTTAAAAGTGGATTAAGCTTAAGGCCATGAAACTACGGTTGGCTTTGGTTGGTTGCGGAAAGGTTGCGGAAAGGCATTTAAAGATTTTGAAAACCCTCTCTGATGAGGTAGAGGTTGTAGGGCTCTCTGACACAAATATAGAAAGGGCTACTCTTTTTGCGCGGGAGCTCAACTGCCCTGCTTTTACCGATTACCGAGAATTGATCAAAAAAACAGATCCTGAAGTGGTTGATCTTGCGGTTCCCTCGGGGCTCCATGGTCCGATCGGTATAGATCTTTTAAAAAATTTTAAAAGGCATCTTCTTGTGGAAAAACCCTTAGCTTTAACTCTCAAGTCTGCGGAGAAGATGATTGAGTTAGCGGAAAAACATGGGCTTAAGCTGGTTACCATTTTTCAGAACCGCTCAAACCTTCCGGTTAAGTTTGCCAAGCGGGCTATTGAGGAGGGGCTTCTGGGACGAATTATTCATCTTTCGGCAAGTTTTTACTGGTGTCGGACCCAGGCTTATTATGATAGTGCCAGTTGGAGAGGAACTTGGGAGCTTGACGGCGGGGCTTTAGCTCAGCAGGGATGTCATTTTGCAGATGCCCTGGTTTACCTCGGTGGAGAGGTGGAGAGTGTATTTGCTAAAATGGGGACCTATCTTGTGGATATCCCGGCAGAGGATTTACTGGTTGGAGTGGTTAAATTTCGAAACGGAGCCCTTGGCACCATCAATGCCACCACCGCCGCAAGGCCAAAGGACATTCATGCCCAGCTTGTCATCCTTGGGGAAAAAGGTTCTATTGTACTTGGTGGTTTTGCCATGGAAAGGCTACTTCATTTTGCCACTTCTGATGAGCGGGCAAACAGTC
This sequence comes from Caldimicrobium sp., assembly GCA_037443245.1. GTDB lineage: Bacteria > Desulfobacterota > Thermodesulfobacteria > Thermodesulfobacteriales > Thermodesulfobacteriaceae > WYEG01. The sequence goes on along the minus strand of JBBIOT010000002.1, from coordinate 272,863 downwards.
TAAACTTAGAAGAATATCACCAAAACCCCAGCCATCCCCTGGGCTATTCGCATTTTACCTACTTTAGGAAGGCTATAGACTTTTTTAAAGGCAAGGATAGGGCGGACTTTTTGGCGGTGGGATGGGAAGCTTTGCCATCCCTGCAGCTCATCGTGGGACTTTATGAATCCGCGGAAAGGGGTAAAGAAGTGAATTTTCCTTTCCGCCCAATTAAATGTCGCCTTGGGAGGAAGCATAATGAAAAAGATTCCTCTTCTTGACCTGCGCCGAGGTTTTGCCGAGATAGAAGAAGAGGTTCTTCAGGCCTTTCGCGAAGTTTTTGTCACCCAAAGGGTCTTAAACGGAAAAAATCTTCTGACCTTTGAGGAGGAGTTTGCCCGTTACCTCGGGGTTAAGCATGTGCTGGGTTGCAGTTGTGGAACCAGTGCTCTTCTTATGGCCCTTCTTGCTTGTGGGGTAAGAAAGGGGGATGAGGTGCTCCTTCAAGCAAATGCTTTTATTGCTGATTTTGAGGCCATCTATTGGGCGGGAGCCGAACCAGTTTTCCTGGAGGTAGACCCTCATACCTTTGGGCCTGACCTGAAGGATCTTCAGCAAAAGATCACTCCTAAAACCAAGGCCCTCCTTCTGGTACACATGTATGGTGATCCCGCTGAGATGGAGGAAATCCTTCATGTTTGCGAACAATATGGAATAATCCTGATTGAAGATGCTTCACATGCCCATGGGGCAGAATATAAAGGAAGAAAGGTGGGAAGTTTTGGCAAGGTAGCTTGTTTCAGCTGTGGACCGGTAAAAAATCTCAACGCCCTTGGGGATGCAGGGGTGGTGGCCACAAATGACGACCAAATAGCAGAAAAAATCAAACACTTGCGAGTGCACGGTCAGGTAGAGAAAAATCATTCCTATTATCCGGGGTTTAATTCCCGACTTGATGAGCTTCAGGCCATCATCTTGCGGGAAAAATTAAAAAAATTAGATGAAAAAAACGAACGCCGGCGGCAGATTGCTCGGATGTATCATGAACGCCTTAGTGATATTCCTGAGCTATTCCTCCATCCTCTTCCTCCTCCCCATAAAAAGAGCGTCTTCCACCGTTTTATGGTGGGTACAAAAGAAAGGGATAGGTTGGTTACTTATCTTAAGGAAAGGGGAATTGGCACTGGATACTATTATCCCATCCCCCTTCATCAACATCGGGCTTATCTTACTACCTTTGGTAATAAGTGGTCTTTGCCTGTTGCAGAAAGGCTTGCGCGGGAGCTTCTTGCCATCCCCATGTACCCTGAGCTCACGGAAGAAGAAATAGATTATATCGCCCAAAGCATAAGATCCTTTTTCGGAAGAGGTTAGCCTTTGCAGGTAATCCCTAAAGAAAACCTCCTTTCCGTGATCATCCCAGTTCATAATGAAGAAAAGAACATTCCCTTTGTTTATGATGAGTTAAAGATGGTTTTTTCCGAAATTGCTAAGGAAAAGGGGTATGATTATGAAATTCTTTTTGTCAACGATGGAAGTACTGATAGAAGCCTTGAAGTTTTAATGGAGCTTAAAGAAAAAGATCCTCACGTGAGGGTCCTCAACATGGATCACAACCGGGGCGAGGCTTCAGCCCTTACTGCAGGTTTTTTCTTCGCCCGAGGGAAATACATCTTTTCTATGGATGGAGACGGACAAAACGACCCTCGCTACTTCAAAGAGCTTTTAGCTAAGCTTGAGGATGGATATTTAGCCGTCTCCGGCTATCGCCTGAAAAGAAAAGAACCTCTTTTTACCCGACGTATCCCTTCTAAGATTGCTAACTTTCTCATCTCGCTGGTCACGGGCCTTCCTTCTCGGGATAACGGATGCAGCCTCAAAGGTTATCACTTTGAGGTCCCAAAGAGGGTGCAAATACCTCACGGATTTCATCGCTTTCTCCCTGCTCTATTCGGTATTAAAAAGGAGGAGTTTTCTCAGATACCGATTATTGATCGTCCAAGAAAATTTGGAAGATCCCACTATGGCTTGAAAAGGACCTTTGAGGTTATTCGGGAACTTCTTACCATACCTTTTGCGTTGAGAAATCCCGAAAAATATGAAAAATTCTGGATGATCTGGATGTTATTACACCTTTTAGCCCTTATCCCTGGCCTTTATTACCTCTTAAAGGAAAGGAGTACTCTTGCTTTCTTTTTTTACTTAGCCCTTGGATTTGGTGCTATTGTTAGTGCGGTGATCTGGAAGAACCTAAAAAGGTTTAATCTTGCTCAGCGGGAGGGGGTTTTTAAGGCTTCTGAACTTTGCTGAAAATATATCTCGTAGGTTTTACTTTTTTCTCGGTGGACAAAGCTTTGTTTTTTAGTGTATTTTAAGTCCCGAAGAAGTTTTTCTTCTTCCTGGGTGAGACCCTCTCGTACGATAAGAATAGGGCAATCCTTAAGGTCTAAAGGAGAAAGCTTAACCTCTTTCACTTGATCCATAATTTTTGCATAGAAGAAGAAGTTTGCAGTGGGCTTATCCTTTTCTTTTGCATAGCAGACCGTTGGAGCCTTTCCTCCCGTTTTCCAAGAAATAATCTCTTGCACAAAGGTTCCTGCAAGCTTTTCTGATGGATAAGAATAGGTATACTTTAAAAAGGGATAGTAGAGGGCATAAAGGCAAAGAGTAAGGAGAGCAAGATCTTCGTAAAGAGAAAGCCTTTTTTTAAGGTACGCCCAAAGGATAAAAAAAGATAAGCCAAGGAGGAAGAAATAGGCAAGTAAGAAAGTTTCTTCTAAAGGATAATGAAGAAGTTTTAGGATGAGCGGGAGGAGGGTTAGCATTAGAAAAAGAAAAAAAAGCAAAAACTGATGCAAGCGTAATAGCCCCTGGATCTTTTCACCTTTTTCCTTCAAAAAATGAAGGATGAGCAAAACCGCAAGGGGAAGGATGGGAAGCAAGTAGTATCCCCTTCTTGCCTTGGCCAGCATAAATAGGACGAGCACCGCCAGGTTAGCAAGAAGTATCCATTTAACCTCCTGGTTTGCCGGTTGAAAATTTTTCAGATAATAGAAAAGACCTGCCAAGAGAAGAAGACTGTAAGGAGCTACCCACAAGGGGTAGTAATAGAGGTAGATGTAAAAAGGACGAAGATTGTCATAGGGATCCACTGCCTGGGTAAGATTTTCTCTTAAAAAGAGGTAGAAAGGAAGGGGGCTTTCTAAGGCCTTAGCGGTAAGATAGTAGGGAAGAAAATATAGAAAAAGAGAGAGAAGGAGCACTGAAAAAAGTTTAAAGTTAAAATGATAAAACCTTTTTCCAAGCAAGATGTCCAAAAGGACCGCGATAAAGAGGATGGCAGGGGTGGTAAGCCCTTTGGAGAGGCCTCCAAAGAGAAGCCCCGTAAAAAAGCCAGCATATCCAAGGAGGGAGGTTTTCTCCCGAAAATTAGTGTAAAAAGCTAAGGCCAGGACCACACCAAAGAGTTGGTAAATCTCCGACTGAGCTAATCTTGAGAATTCCATAAAGCCAAGGGTTGAGCCAAAGATAAAAAGGGCTAAAAGGCGTAATCTTTCTTCCAAAAGGGGCTTAGTAAGAAAATAGAAGGCTACAAGGGTAAGGATGGACAGTATTGCGGAAGGAAACCTTACCGCAAACTCATTAAATCCAAAAATGAGCCCCGAGGCTTTAATAAGCCAAAATGGTAGAAGTGGTTTAGTTATGTGAGGGGAGAAATTTAAGGTGGGGACAAAGTTTGAGCCCCTAAGGGCCATCTCCCTTGCGGCTTCAGCCCAGCGCCCCTCAACACCAAAAAGGTCTCGGGCCCAGAGGTTGAAAAAGAGACAAAAGAGATAAAGTAAGACAAATAAAAATAGAGGCCACTTTTTCATGCTTAAATCTCCTCTTTGACCAAGGGTAGTTTCTTGCTCAAGATTTAAAAGTTATTATAATGGACTAAAAATAAACTTCATAGCTCGGGCTTAAATAAAAAAAGCTTAAGGGCCGAAGCCATAAAGAAAAGGCAAGAGTCCGGGTCTTTCTCCTTTTTTCTTGGACTAATATTTCTTTTTTTCTTTGGTCTAATTCTCTATCTTCCGGGTATTGGAGAAAAGGAGTTTCAGGGAGAGGAGGGGAGAAGGGTCCTTTATGCTTTGGCTATGTTGGAAAAGGGAGACTTTCTTCTTCCTTCCCTCTTTGAAAATCCATATTTTCAGAAGCCACCACTTTTCAATTGGGTATTGGCTATGGCCTTTTATCTGACGAACAACTATTCTGAGGCGGTGGCAAGGAGTGTTTCAAGCCTTGCGGTTATTTTAACCGCCCTTTTTTTGGTACTTATTTGGAAGAGCACTTTGGAGAGGGCGAATTTTTTACAGCTATTTCTTCCTGGTTTAATCTATCTTACTACTCCGGAGGTGATAGATAAGGCTCTGCGGGCCGAAATTGATGCTACTTACAGCCTCCTGGTCAACTTTTCCCTTTTCTCCTGGTTTTATCTCCACGAAATCAAGCAGAAAAAAGTACTTTCCTATCTTATGGCAGGGCTTTTTTCGGGCCTTGCGGTATTAACCAAGACCTTTCAAGCCTTAGTATTTTTCTATCTTGCAGTAGGGCCTTACCTTTTTTGGAAAAAGCGCTTAGGAGAGTTTTTCCGGTCCTCCCATCTTCTTTTTCTTGCTGGGCTAAGCCTTGTGCTTTTAGCCTGGTTAATCCCCCTCCATTTTAAAGTAGGGGCCGAAAAGGTTTTTTCCGCCTGGCTTTCTGAGTATTTAAGCGCAGCGGAAGGTAAAGAGATGAACCTTTCTCAGCACCTTTTTGCTTACACTCTTGGCGCTCTCTTTTCCCTTTCCCCTTGGGTTCTTTTTCTTCCCTTCAGCCTAAAAAACCCTCCTCAAAAGGAAGGTCCTTCTTTAAACCTTTTCCAGTTTTCTCTTTTTCTCTTCTTTGGTGCTTACTTCTTTCATCTTTTGTTCCCCGGAGCAAGATTTCGCTACCTTCTTCCCTCTCTTTCAGGTTTTGCCTTTCTTAGTTCTTTTGTTTTTCTCAAGCGGGAAAGTTTTTTGGGGTTAAGGTCCGGGACTCTTTTAGCCAGTCTGATAAGCCTTGTTTTCCTTGCCAAGCAAGCCTTTGTGTATATTTACTATCCCTATCATCAAAAGAATTTAAATTATTTTCGTAAGTCAGCCCAAAAAGTTGAGGAACTCCTTTCGGGCGCAAAAACTCTCTATCTCTGCGAAGCCATTCCCCACCATCTCATATATTATTTGAGGTATAGAAACCGGGTGGTGGAAGAAATAATTTATTTAAAAAATTGTGAAGACCTTCCCAAAGGTTATTTTGCCCTTGCTCCAAGGAAGTCTTCTCTTCCCCAAAATGTGATCCAGAATTTTGAGATTATTCCTCTTATCGTGCGATCCAAGGAATATATCTTCCTTCGCCCAAAGGACGCTTCCCCTTAAAACTAAAAAACTTCCAAAAATTTGGTCATCCCTTCAGCTAAGCTATATTTTCCTATGTTAATCTTCGGCCTTCATGTATAGGGTGCTGGGATTTTTTTATTATTATATTTTATAAGAATAGAAGATCTTATTTATAAATTCTATTTGACTTCCTCTATTTTTAACTAAAAATTTTCCTAAATTTTTCCATTAATGGGGGATGTTATGAGTGAAGAGTACGTGAAGATGTGGGAAAACTTAGGCTTAAATTTAGAGAATCATGATCATCTGCTCAAAACATTAGCTGAATTTTATCAACAGATTTATCTTTCACAAGAAAATCGCCCTGAAGGTATGAAATATTTTGATTTTGTGATTTCGGAAGCCCATGGCCTAAGAATAAAAGAATTGCTTGAAGCCAAAAAAGAAGGGAAGAAGGTAGTGGGCACTTTTTGTGTATATGTTCCGGAGGAAATGATCCGGGCGGTAAACGGAATTTGTGTGGGCCTTTGTGCGGGGGCTCAAATAGGCTTTGAGGAAGCAGAAAAAGTTATACCCAAGAACACCTGTGACCTTATTAAAGCTTTTATGGGTTTTAAACTTGCTCGGGTTTGTCCTTATATTGAGAGTTGCGACCTTATCATAGGGGAAACCACCTGTGATGGAAAGAAAAAGGCTTATGAAGTGTTAGACTCCATAACCAACAAGGTTTACGTAATGGAGGTACCTCATACAAAGACAGAAAGGGGGAAAGAGCTTTATCTTAAGGAGCTATTTATTCTAAAGGAAAAATTAGAGGAGATTTCTCAGCAACCAATGACTTTGGAGCGTTTTAAAGAAGAGGTAAGGATTGCCAATAAAAAAAGAAAAGCCCTGTTAAGGCTTGAGCGTCTGAGAGGTTATGATCCCGCTCCAATTTCAGGTCTTGATGCCCTTTTGGTTAACCAGGTAGCGTTTTACGACGACCCCGTGAGGTTTACCCAGAAAGTGAACGAGCTTTGTGATGAATTGGAAGAGAGGGTTAAAAAAGGTATAGGTGCTAAACCCAAGGGAACACCGAGAATACTGATAACTGGTTGTCCCTTTGCCCTCCCAAATTGGAAACTACATCATATACTTGAAACCAGCGGGGCCATTGTGGTGGGAGAAGAATCTTGTATCGGAAAAAGATACTACCATAATTTAGTTTCCGAAGATTTTAATAGCTTAGAAGAGGGCATCAAACTTTTAGCGGAAAGATATTTGAAAACACCTTGTGCCTGTTTTACTCCGAATCCAGATAGAATTGAGGAAATTAAAAGCATGGCTAAAGAATTAAAAGCTCATGGGATAGTTTATTATTCTCTTCAATTTTGTACTCCCTATCTTTTTGAGGCTTATCAGGTAGAAAAGGAGATTTCTTTTCCTTTTTTAAGAATTGATACAAACTACAGCCTGGAGGATATTGGACAGCTTAAGACCCGTTGTGAAGCCTTTATAGAAACTTTGTAGGGAACTGGAATTTTTATGCAAGTAATGGGAATTGATGTAGGCTCAACTTACCTTAAGATAGTTCTTTTTTCAGAAGGGGGGCTCGCTTTTTTTGAAAAAGACTTAACCTCCTATCAACCTTTAGAGAAGTGTCTTTACTACATAGAAAAATATTCGCCAGACCTTGTGGTTGCCACTGGATACGGCAGAAAACTTGTCCAGAATAATATTCCTAACTCCTTAACCCTTTCAGAAATCAAAGCATTTGCCATAGGAGCCAAATTTATCTATCCTAAAGCGCGAACCATTTTAGATATCGGAGGACAAGACACTAAAGTAATCAGCCTTGATGAAGAAGGAAAAGTGGTGAAATTTGAGATGAACGATCGTTGTTCAGCGGGTACAGGTAGGTTTTTAGAAATAATGTGTAGGGCCTTAGGATACCAAATAGAGGAGTTGAACCTCTTGGAACTGGATGAGGAAGTTAAGGTGAAGATAAGCAGTCTTTGTACTGTATTTGCCGAATCTGAAGTAATTTCCCTCATAGCCCAGGGAGTACCTCGGGAGGAAATTATAAAAAGTGTTCATTATGCTGTTGTTAACAAAGTTATTTCTATGCTGAAAAGGATATCTATTAAAGAGGATTTTATTTTTGCTGGAGGTTGTTCCCAAAATAGAATTCTTAAGAATTTTCTGGAAAAGCAGCTAAAAATAAAGGTAATAACCCTTGATCTATCTCCCTTTTTAGGGGCTATCGGAGCAGGAATTTTTGGTCTTCAGAGATTAAACAAATCAATGCCTCAAGTGTTCGCAGCAGGGGAAAAAAGGCAAAAAATTCTTTTTTTCTAAGAAAATTAAAAACATTGCCCTTTTCTTCTCCTCAGAATGACTTGAAAAATTGGGTCCTCTCTGGAAACAAGTTTAAGATAAAGGGGGCGTAGGGTTCAATAAAGAGAAAACAAGAAAAATCTTGGAAAATTATCTTATCCAATCCTAGCTATGGCTATCAAAAGAAGGGTTAAGCGGTATAGATATGGCAGTAGAGATATTGGAGAAGGAGAAGATACAGAGGTTTTTATGAAATAACATAATAAATAAAAAACGGGCTTTATAAGCTTAGGGTAGCAATTTAAACTTTAAATCTTGACAAGGAGGTAAAATTTTTTATTATTAGTATCTATCCTTGGGGTGTTAATTAAAAATTAACTTTTAAAGACTTTTAGATCGGGACGTAGCGCAGCCTGGAAGCGCACCCGCTTGGGGTGTGGGGGGTCGGCGGTTCAAATCCGCCCGTCCCGATTTTTTTATTTAAATACTAATCTAAACTGGGCGCCTTGCCTGGGGGAGGTGAGCCATGAGGGTAGCAACTAATCTTTGCCATCTGGAAAGAGTGGAACTCCTTCCTATCCAGCAAGGTGCTTTAAAACGATGCATCTGGGGTTTTCATTTAGTAGTAGAATTCTGGAGTTCTCCTTTTGAAGAAATCGCCGAGGCCGAAAGGGTAAAGGATTCCCTCCTTTTTGCTTTAGATCTAAACTCCCAGAATGAAGAGAAAAGGGTCTTTAGCTACCAGTTTAAACCTTTTGGAGTATCAGCCCAAGTTAGCGATGGCAAGGCTCATATTTATATTCATACTTGGCCCGAAAATGGTTACTCAGCCATAGATATATTTACTGAAACCAGAGAAAGGGCCTATGATATCTTGTCCCGTCTCCAAGAAAGCTTAAAACCACAGAAGGTGTGCGTTGCTGAAGTGCAAAGAGGCATCACTAATTCTGATTGGGGGGAAACTTGACTGGATACTTCTTTTGGCGGGAAAAAATCCATTCCGACTTCGGCCATTCTTACCGGGTTGAATTAGTTTACGAAGAATTTGATCTGCAAAAGATCCAAATTTTTAAAAACCCTACTTGGGGGTATTTTTTTGTTTTGGATGGTATTGTGCAATTTACGGAACGAGATGAATACATCTATCATGAGATCATAACCTTTTTACCTACAAGCCTTCTTAGTGAGCCTCCACAAGAGGTACTCATCATCGGTGGCGGAGATGGAGGAGTCCTGAGAGAATTACAAAAGATTCCCCAAATTAAAAAAATCACCCAATTTGAAATTGATAAAAAGGTCTTTGAGCTTTGTCGTAAGTATTTTTACCCTTTAATGGGGGATTACTCGGATCCTCGGGTAGACCTTCATTTTACGGACGGTCTTACCGGGCTTAAATCTATGCCTTCCCATTCTTTTGATCTAATTATTGTTGATTGCACTGATCCCGTAGGTCCGGCTAAAAGCCTTTATACCTCCGAGTTTTATGCCGAAATTTCAAGAACCTTAAAACCTAAGGGCATTTTTATTCAGCAAGCAAGCCTGCCTGTATATTTTCCTCAGGTCTTAAGAATGTCTCTTTCTGCCTCCTCCCTCTTCCCGTGGTTTAGGGTGGCAAGGGCTTTTGTTCCTTGCTATGGTGAAGAAATTGCCTTTATCCTTGGGGCAAAGGTTACTCCCGATCTTTCATCCCTAAATAAAACCTATAAAGGAAAATATTTTCATCCCGATCTTGTACCTTCCTTCTTTGCCCTTCCGCAAAGCTGGTTAAACTTAATAGAAAGCCATAATAACCTTTGAGAATAACGGGCGGGCGTTTCAAGGGACAAACCCTTCTAACTCCTTCTAAGGGGCAACTCGAGATAAGGCCCCTTCGTTCTCGTTTACGCAAGGCCCTTTTTGATCTTCTGGGACAAGATTTAACCGGTATTCAGGTGCTTGACCTTTTTTCAGGAACTGGTGCCCTAGGCTTGGAGTCCCTCTCCCGGGGAGCGGAGTTGGTAATCTTTGTTGACTTAAATCCAGAAAGCTTAAAGCTCATCAATAAAAACTTAGAAAGACTAAATCTCAAAGAGAAGGCCAAGGTCTTGCGCCTTCGTCTACCTGAAGAAATAAAAAAGCTTCTAATCTTGGGCAGAGAAGTCTTTGCTTTGGTTTTTATTACCCCACCCTATCGAAAAGGACTTGCCCAGAAGACCTTAGAAGCTCTGCCCCAGGAGGTTCTTGCCCCTCAGGCCTTGGTAGTGGTAGAAGAAGAAAGTTCGGTAAATCTTCCCTCTCGGGTAGGCGCACTTATTTTGGAAGAAAAAAGGACCTATGGAGAAACCTCCTTTTTCTTCTACCGGAAGATTTAGCAATTAAAAAACACAAACTTCCCGGGAAAAGGGCCCGGCAATTTCGGTAGCAAAGTATCTAAACCAAGACTGAACCCGCAAGCATACCTTTTGATCGAGCTCTTTTTGGAAAAGATATTCTTTTTCTTCTTTGAGTTCTATTACTTCCACCCGTTCATCTTGCCTTTTTTCTATCCTAAAATTTAAGGGTAGGTCAAGCAGGGCCCCGCTAAGGTCTTCCTGTAAAGGTTCAAACCTTAGAAGATAATAATTGTTGGGAAAGGGCGTTAGGGTAAGGTTAATTGGTGCCTTGGGAGGATACCGGAAATAAACCTTTATCTCCTCGGTATAGTTTCCTTTTACTAGAAAATCTTTAACGGGCCTTGCCCGATATACATAGAGTCTACGGGGGAAGACCTTGGTGTCTTCATACTGAAGATATGGGGCGGCTGAATGAAGCTTGGCTTTAAGATTGAAGGTCTTTTTGGTAGGTTTTCGCCATGGTTCATCTAGCGGATATTCTTCCCTTTCTATGATTAATTTATTTAAGCTGGTTAGGTATTGTCCTCCTTTGGTATGCGTTGGAAGTTCAAAGGTGAGATAGATGGCTTTACCTTGGACTTTAGCGGAAATCTTTAATTCTTCAGGGATGCTTTCTTTGATGGGCAAGGGGGGAGCTTTTTTCCCGCAGGAGAATAATAATAATAATAGTAAAGGATAAAAAAGTTTTTTCATAGAAATTTGATTTTTTTTACTCTGGCAGAATGGCAAAGAAGGTTTATCGCTACAGGCAAACTGGCAATATGGGTATAGGACCATTCCACATGCACCGCAAGGGCGGTAGTTTTTCCTCCAAAGCCAAGAGGGCCAATCCCCAGGAGGTTAATTTTTTCCAGAAGTTCCTCTTCTAAGGCTCTGGCTAAGGGATCAGGATTCTTTTCCCCTAAGTTACGAAAAAGGGCTTTTTTGGCTAAAAAGGCTGAGGATTCAAAGGTCCCTCCGATACCTATACCTACGATGAGAGGAGGGCAAGGATTGGGGCCAGCCTCTTTAACCGTTTCAATCACGAACTCTTTTACCCCTTCCAGGCCTTCGGCTGGACGTAGCATTTTAAGTCGGCTCATGTTTTCGCTTCCACATCCCTTAGGCATAAGATATACTTCAAGGATTTCTTCTTCTGGTGTGATCTCAAAATGAAATACCGCCGGACCATTGGTTCTGGTGTTTTCCCGGGTTAAGGGATGGGCTACCGAAGGCCTGAGATAACCTTCTTCGGTAGCTTCCTTAATGGCCAAATTAATAACTGAAGTAAAACCCTTAGGAAGGGCAAGCCCCTCGCTTAAGCGTACCCACACCACTGGAATTCCTGTATCCTGACAAAGGGGAAGCCTTTCTTTTTCAGCAATTTGAGCATTTTCAAGCAGGATGTCAAACACCGCTTTAGAAAGTCCCTCTTCCTTGTCCCTTGCCTGGACAAAAGAGGTCTTGATAATGTGAGGAAGCTCAAAACAAGCCTGTAAATATGCCTCTTTAACCCTATTTTTAATTTCTTCTAAGCTTGGAATTGGCCTCATCCTTTTTTTGAGTTAATCCTCATTAGGCATAAAGTCAAGGGGGTAAGCTGATAATGGGTAGTTACAATTTTAAAATTTTAAGCATAATTCCTAAGGTTAAGTCGCTCTTTATTATTACTTTCTTTGAAATCTCACATAATGTCTTCTAGGTCCTGAAGAAGCAACCTTTTCTTTAGGCGGAGAGCCTGCCTGTAACTCAAACCAAGCAGTTCCAAAGCCCTTTTAAGGGCGATTGCTCTTTCTTTCACCTTTTCTAAGAGGTAATACTCTTTTAATATCATTCCCCATTACAGAATACCATTACAGAATATCTTTACATATGCAAACTTTCCCAAGATAATCTTCTTGGAAAGGAGCCTATCAAAAATGTACCATCTTTAAATAGTAATGAGGGATGACCCGAGAAATTAAATGATGATCTTCATCAACTTTTAACCCATCTTTAAATAGTAATGAGGGATGACCTTTTAAATTTGTAACCACAGAGGAAACCAAAAGATATTGAAATAATTGAGAATTTTTGTTTAACTTTGGAAAAAGTAGAAATAAAAATGGGTTTTGGGACTACCTGCGAGTAATCGTGACAATTCAATCCTAAATTTTCTCTAAAATAGAGGAATAAGTTTTTAGGGAATTACCAGAGAAAGGTCAAATTTTAAACATTTAACTAAAGAACTTTAAGAAAGGTTAGTTTATAAAGTCTCTAAGGAGGGCTTGAGCTATACAAACAATGAGATTTGCGACGGCAATTAACTGCCTGGATGGAAGGGTTGAGGTTTCGGTAAATAAGCAAGGATCAAAGCTTATGGCCATAGTAGGTCATTATGATTGTGCCGGTAATCCTGTAGAAGAGGAGGAACAGTTAAAATAAACCATATAGGGTCTGCTATTAGAACAATCAAATCATGGAATTTTGAGGTTCAGGTCATCGGATTATATGTTGATAAAAATTGGAATGTGCACGAGATCAGGGAGTGAAGTCCTTCATTTTTTCAAAAAAAACCCCTATATGGTGATGAGGATAAAGTAACTATTCCTTTTAAATTTTTCTTTAACTCTTAAGTTTTGAGCCTATCTGCGAGGAACGAAAACTTGTTTCCCCAAGGTTTTAGGAGTTTTAATTTTTTTTTTGACACACCCTTAAGAAATTCATTAGGATTTTCTTTTGGTTGCGAAAGGTTTTCTTGAAAGATTGTCAAACAGTTGAAGTTTTTATTGTCTTTATGAAGGCCATAACTTATAATTTGATTATGCCAATATTTTTAGGATTAATTTTAGGCCTTGCTGTCGGATACTTTTTTGGGTCGTTTGTCTTAGTGTTATTTGGAGTCTTAATCATTGCCTTACCGCTTTATGTTATTGCTAAATCTTTTACAAAAACCTATCTGGTGCCGTATTTTAAAAAGAGAAGAGAAAGGAAAAAACTCAGAAATATCCTTAAGGAAAGACTTAGCTATCTTCCTTAGGCCTATTTTTCCTATCTTCCTAACACCCATTCCCCAGAATTATAGTTTTTTGAGATCCCTTTCATTTAAAGTACTATAATTGAAGCCCCTTTTAAGGCCCATCTACCAAGAAATGGAAACCGTCTTCATCCAGAATCCTATTCTTCCCTGGGTTTGATTTTAGGAAGGACCTACTTCATTTTATGTAGGATTTTCTGATTTTAGGGCCTAGTTGAATTTTTTAGCTTTATCCTTTAACATTTAGGGTTATGCAAGGAGATCTCGGCCAAGAGGAGATAAAGCTTCACCTTAAGAAAGAACTATTAAAAATTGAGAAAACCCTTGAAGCGGAGAGGATTTCCCAAATAGAGTTTATTAATCAAGTCTCTGAATATGTTCTTTTTTCTGGGGGAAAAAGGATTAGACCTTTACTTTTTATCCTTTGTGCAAAGGCTTGCGGGATAAATTCTCAGGAAGACCTTTATCGCTCTTCCCTTCTGTTTGAGTATCTTCATACCGCAACGCTCTTACATGATGATGTGGTAGATTCCGCAGAATTTAGAAGAGGGAGGAAGGCGGCAAGAAATCTTTGGGGTAATCAGGCTACAATCCTTGTCGGGGATTATCTCTATGCCAAGGCCTTAAGATTGGCAAGCGAGCTTAGTTCTTCAGAATTTATGGATCTGATTACTTATACTACTCTTCTCATGAGCAAGGGTGAAATTTTGCAACTCCTTTATTTTGCCAAGTTTGAGATGACTGAAGAAGAATATTATGAAGTAATTTTCAGAAAAACCGCCGCCCTTATTTCCGCTTGCTGTGAAGGCGGAGCTATCATAGCCAAGGCACCTTTCTCTTTTAGAGAGGCCCTCAAAGAATACGGGACCGCTATCGGCTATGCCTTTCAAATCGTAGATGATATTTTAGATTATCAAAGCGAAAAGACAGGAAAAGATTTGGGACGAGATTTTAGCGAGGGCAAGATAACCTTGCCAGTGATTTTAGCCATACAAAAGGCCTCTGAGGAGGAAAAAAAAGAATTGTTGAGCCTTTTAACTATGGAAGGTCCTAAGGAGAATGAATTTTTTAGAGCCCGCAAACTCATTGATAGGTTGGGTGGCTTTTCTTTGGCCCAAAGGAAAGCTGAAGAATTTCTGCAAAGAGCTATTAATAGTTTAGAAGTTCTTCCAAGTTCGCTTGCCAAAAACAGCCTTCTTTATCTTGCCCATTATATCATCAACCGTAGCCATTAATAGCCATGGTCAACACCAAACTCTTAGTTTTTGATTGTGATGGCGTTCTGTTTGATTCTCTTGAGGCTAATAAATTCTATTACAATACCATTCTGGAGGAGGCTGGGAAACCTCCTCTTAGGGAAGAGGATTTACAATTTGTGCACATCCATTCTGTGGACGAATGCCTACGCTACTTAGCTAAAGGTGATGAGACCCTTTATCTTCGCTTAAAAGAGATAAGTAAAAAGCTTCCCTATGAGAGATTTTTCCCCTATCTTAAACTTGAACCAGGGGTTCACGAATTTTTGTCCTGGGCTAGGGAGAGGTATTTTCTCGCACTTTGCACAAATCGCAGTACCTCTACCATACCCCTGTTGAAACATTTCAATCTCTATCATTATTTCCATCTCTTGCGCACAGCCCTGGAATACCCAAAAAACAATCCCCAAGCCCTAAGTTCTATTCTAGACTACTTTAAGGTTTCTTCCAAGGAAACCCTATATGTGGGTGATTCTGAGGTGGATCTGCGGCTTTGTCAAGCAGTTGATGTTCCTTTTGTAGCTTATAAAAACAGAAAATTACCTGCCATAGCTTACGTAGAAAACTTTTGGGATCTGTTTAAGATTTTGGGGAAGGAATAATGTATTTTACCAATCCCTGAGTTTCTGAAAGAATGATTTTTTCCCTTTCAAGTTCTTCAAGAATTTTGGAAAAAACAAATGCGGTAAGGTTGGTAGTTTTGAGAACACCCTTATCCCTTTTTAAAGGGAGGATAAGATAGAGCCTTTTTTTAGCCCTGGTGAAACAAACATACATAAGGTTTATACTTTCTAAAAGTTGGTTGCTTTTTTCTTTAATCCATTCTAGCCATTCCTCTTCGGATTTTAGTTCTTTTTCGCGTCCCATAAAAATTCCCTCTTTGGTCTTTAACCTTACGGGAAAGGAGCTATAATCTGGCCGGGATTTCAGAAAATCAAGGTAGGTTATAACATTATCAAATTCTAAGCCTTTAGCTGAATGGATAGTAATAAGATAGATAGATTTCTCTGAATTTCCGCAGGCGTTTGGTAGTGGAAGTTCTTTATCTTTAAGCTCAGAAGGCAAGGTTTCTAAAAGATTTACCAAAGAATAGCCCTGTTTTTCCTTTTTAAGAATATGGCTTAGAAAGACGTAAAAATAAGAAATTTCTTCTTTAAATTTAACTTTAAGCTGAAATTTTTGCCAAAGATATTGAAAAAATCCATAGGGAGATAAAATTTCTCCTTCTTTTAGGGGTTTTAGAATTTTTTCTTCTAAAAATTCTTGATGAAATTTTTCTAAATAATCTTTTAATCTTAACTTTGGATTTTTGGTTTCGGCCTTGAAGTTAAGATATTCATTGAGAAGATTGGATCCCTCTTCGGGGAATAAAGTTGACAAGGCTTGGACCAGAGCTACTTCATCTTCAGGATTTACTAAAAGCCTAAGATAGGCCATAAGTCCCAAAATCAGTGGTGAATTTTCTAAGGTTGAACTGACTTGGGTTATGAGAAAATAATTTTTATTTTTATGGAGTAAGTATTGGTAAAGGTCCCGTAAGGTTTGGTTATCCCTAAGAAGAACGGCAGTATTTTTGAGTTCTCCCAATTTATCTAATTCGTCTAAAATTTCTTCAATGAGGTTAAAAAATTTTGGGCAATCTAATAAAGATGATTGATTGTTTTGGTACTTTTTTTCCTCCCAATAGGTATGGACAACTATGGTTCCATTATAGGATCTTTTCCCAACCTGCTCTACATCCTGATAGAATTTCTTTAATTTATGACAAAAATTTTCCTCTATTTCCTGCCAAAGAATTTGGAATTTATCTTCCTTAGGAATGTCTTTATTTTCTAAAAACTTCCTTAGGAAGTTTGAGGGGAGGCTTGTTTCATATAACTTTTTAAAGAAGAAATTATTAAAGGTTACTAAATTAATACAGCTTCGGTGGTTATGGATAAGAGGTATGCTTACCTGGGGATATTTTCTCTTTTTAAGATCCTCTATTAATTGGGTAAGGTAATCGGGGTTAGCCCCACGCCAGCGATAAATGGATTGTTTGGGATCCCAGGCAAAGTAAATGGGACCTCCTTCGGCTAAAAGATTCTCTAAAAGAGGCAATAAATTTTCAAACTGAAGGATATCAGTATCCTGAGATTCGTCCATCATTAAACATCCAACCCTGCCCAGTTTAAAATAGATCCAGGGTAGGCCCTCCTCATCTAAATGTTTTTTTAGCTTTTCCTTCCAAAACCCCATATAAATTATCCCTTTTTCAAGGAGAACCTCTTCCAGATGCTTTTTTAGATGCTGATAAAGTTGACGATAAAGCCTTCCTCGTTTATAGGGTATTCTTTCTTGACCTAGTAAAGAAGTAAGAAAATTGTTATCTTCTTCAAACCAGATTTTTCCTCGCACCGTATCTTCTATGTGTTCCTGTAATCCCTTTACTAATCTTTTTTTGACTTGAATGAACCCTTCTTCTTCCTCTTCAACGACAAAAGAAATCAGTTCCTTTAAGAAGTCAATTAAATCTGGTTCTTCTACGGATCTTAAATAGAATTTTATTAAAGCCTCTTCAATTAGTTTATCGGGGATTTTTTTTTCTACTTTTAATTTAACTGGTAGGCCATGCTCATAAGCTAATCCTCTAAATAGTCTGTATAAATAGCTATCAATAGTGCTAATCCGAAGCTTATCAAAATGAAGAAGAAGGTACTCTAGTAATTTTTCTGCGGTTTCTTCATTGATGTTTAGTTCATTTCCTAATTCTGGTCCCCTTCCTTGGCGAAGGGCAATCTCTTCAAGGAAACAATAGATGCGCTCCTTCATTTCAAAGGCCGCTTTATTGGTGAAGGTTAGAACGAGGATCTGAGAAAGATAGGGTAAATCCTTAAATTCTTCCTGAGTTAGGTTAACTTTTTTAGCGAGTTCTTGGAGGAAGATCTTAGCTAAAGAATAGGTCTTCCCGCTGCCAGCGCTTGCGGAAAAAAGATAAATCCCCTGTGAAGAATTTTCTTTAGATGGCAAGGAAAATTCTACTTTATTGGTTAAAGCCTCCGTAAGTTTAGGCTCAGTTCCTCCAAACATGAAGGAAATTACTTCATAGCTGCGCCAGCTACAGTTCCTAAAACACTAATGGGTACCTGTTCTTCCACTCCCTTTGCCGCTCGATTGACGCTCCTTAAAGTCTTTTTCGCTTCCTGGTAAAGGGACTCATCTTTGATAAGTTTGCCAAGGGTACCTTCTCCTTTTTCAATTTTAGCCACTATGTTGTGTATGCTTTGCGAGGTATTTTTTAAGTCCTTAGATAAGGCTCGTAGGTCCTTGTAAAGCTCCTCATCATTAATCAATTTGCCCAAAGTTCCTTCACCTTTTTCTAATTTTTTAGCTAATCTTTCTAAGGATTGAGAGGTATTGCGAAGATGATTATATAATTCTTCATCCTTGATGAGCTTGCCTAAGGTTCCCTCTCCCCGCTCAATTTTAGCAGTAAGGACTTTCAGGTTTTCAGCGGTGGAGGTTAAATCCCGATAGAGACGATCATCGGTTAAAAATTTCCCCAGAGTGCCCTGTCCTTTTTCTATCTTTTCCGCAATAACCTTTATACTACGGCTGGCCTCCTTAAAATTGGCAACCAAGGCTTTCAAGTTTTCCTGCCCCTCTTTGGTGCCGAGAAGCTCCTTTAACCCCTCTACCGTGGGACCAATGCTTGCTAAAATCTGATCAAGATCAACCGGACTTTCTGTACGGGCAATCATCCCTCCAGGGGGAAGTATGTTGGCAGATTGACCAGGCCTGATCTCAATAAATTTATCCCCTAAAACCCCAAAGGTTCTTACCACCGCTACGGAATCTTCTTTAACCTTATACTGTTGAAAAATATTTAACTCAACCTTGGCTTTGCCTTCCGGGGTTAGGTTAATTTCCCCTACTTTTCCTATCTGCACCCCAGCCATTTCTACCTTAGCCCCACGAATTAGGCCTGAGACAGAATCAAAGACGGCATAAAGTTTATAAGCATTCTTAGGGGAAAAGGCCTCTTGCGCAAGCCTAACCGTAAGAATAAATAAAGCAATCAGGCCAAGAAAAACAAATATCCCTACCTTTAATTCGGTTATACCTTTATCTTTCATCATTCACCTCCTTTACCCTAAAGTAGGGCAGATTCCATAAACCTTTGCACAAAGGGATGATTTGAACTTCTTATCTTTTCGGGAGTTCCTACTTCTACAATAATCCCCTCGTGCAAAAAGGCTATTTGATGGGCATATTTAAAGGCCAAGTTGAGGTCGTGACTAATAAGGACGCAAGTTAGATTAAACTTTTCCTTAAGCTCTACGATTAGGTCCAGAATGGACCTCTGCAAGATAGGATCAAGCCCAGTGGTTGGCTCATCAAAGAGAATAATCTGGGGGTTGAGGGCTAAGGTCCTTGCTAAGGCTGCCCTTTTTTTCATCCCCCCTGAAAGTTCGGAGGGGTATTTATCCTTAGCCTGAAGCATGTCTACGGCGGTAAGAAGCTCTTCTACTCTTACTTTTATTTCCCTTTCGGAAAGTTTAGCATGTTCCCGCAAAGGAAAGGCCACGTTCTCAGCTACAGTCATAGAATCAAAAAGAGCCCCTTCTTGGAAAAGAAAGCCAATTTTTTTTCTTACCTCCGTCCATTCCTTTTCCTTTAGTTTGGTTAAGTCTCGGTTTTCAAACCAGATTTCTCCTTCATCTGGAGAAAGAAGCCCCACGATATGTTTTAAAAGAACACTTTTTCCTGTCCCGCTTTGCCCCATGATGAATAGGATTTGTTCAGCCGGAATAACTAAATTTACCCCTTTCAGGACTTCAAAGCCGTTAAAACTTTTTTTAAGGTTTTTAATTTCAATCATGCTTAGAAAAATAAAGTAGTTAGGATGTAGTCAAAAATTAGTATCCCTACCGAAGAAATAACCACGGCTTCTGTGGTAGCCCGTCCTACTCCTTCCGCTCCACCTGAGGCGTAATATCCTTTGTATCCGCATACGGAAACTAAAAAGGCTCCAAAAAAGATGGCTTTATAAATACCCGACATAATATCGGAAAGTTCAACCATGTCCTCCATTCGGGCCATAAAAATGCCATGATCTATGCCCAGAACCATAACCCCTACTACATACCCTCCCGCAATCCCAATAAGATTGGCCATGGCGGTTAACAATGGAACGGTTATAACTCCTGCCCATAGCCTGGGGGTGATGAGGTATTGAACAGGATTTACCGCCATAATTCTCAAGGCATCAATTTGCTCTGTAATCCTCATAGAGCCAAGCTCAGCGGTTATAGCGGAGCCAGCCCTAGCGACCACCATAATGGCCGTAAGCACCGGGCCCAATTCCCGAGTTAGAGTTAAAGCTACTACCCCTCCCAAAACACTTTGCCCACCAAATTTAACTAAGGCATGATGTACCTGATAGGCGGTGACCATCCCCGAAAAAAGGGCGGTCAAGCTAACTACTAACCAGGATTTAACGCCAATAAATTCCATATGCTTGAAGTAAAGACGAAGCCTTAACGGACGAATAAAAGTATAAAGGAAACTTTGCCAAAAAAAGAGAAAAATTCCTCCACAATCTCGAATAAATTTTAAAAAGAGGGACCCTAATTTTATAAAAAACATTATTCTAAAATAGCTCCCCTATCGGCTGAGGATACTAGGCTTTGATATTTTTTCAAGATCCCAGATAGTTTTTTCTTGGGTGGTTTCCATTTTTTCTTTCTTTCGGCAAGGACCTTTTCAGGAACTTTTAGATCTAGCCTTCTTGCGGGGATATCAATTTCAATGAGATCTCCATCCTCTACATAGGCAATTGGCCCGCCTTCGGCTGCCTCGGGAGAAACATGTCCGATACAGGCCCCTTGAGTTCCTCCGCTAAATCTACCATCGGTAATCAGGGCTACCGAGCCGGAAAGCCCCATCCCCACGATGGCTGAGGTAGGCGAAAGCATCTCTCGCATACCCGGTCCGCCCTTAGGCCCTTCATACCTAATTACTACTACATCCCCAGGTTTGATATTTCCTTTTAAAATGGCCTGATAGGCCTCTTCTTCAGAATCAAAAACTCGGGCTGGGCCAGTATGCCTTAGCATCTCAGGTAAAACAGCACTTGTCTTTACTATCGCCCCCTTGGGGGCAAGAGACCCATAAAGGACTGCTATCCCACCTTCTTTAGCATAGGGTTTCTCCACACTCCGAATCACCGAGGAATCCTTAATTTGGATGTGAGATATGATTTCTCCGATATTCTTTCCGCTTACCGTTTTGGCTTCAAGATCTATCACCCCAAGCTTGGAAAGTTCTTTCATGACCGCAGGTATCCCTCCAGCCAGATGGAGGTCTTCTACGCTATGGGATCCGGCTGGAATAAGTTTCGCAAGGACAGGAGTCTTCCGTGACATTTCATCAAAGTCCTGCAGGCTCAAAGGAATGTTTGCTTCTTTGGCTATGGCTAAAAGATGAAGGACCGTGTTGGTTGAACAGCCAAGGGCCATATCCACGGCAATGGCATTTAAAAAGGAGGAGCGGTTGAGGAGTTTTCGGGGTGTTAGGTTCTTTTTGACTAATTCTACAATCCTTGTCCCCGTGGCTTTAGCTAAACGAACCCGGTCCGCATAGACTGCCGGAATGGTTCCATTCCCTGGGAGGGCAAGACCTAAGGCTTCGCTCAAACAATTCATGGAATTGGCTGTAAACATCCCTGCACAGGATCCGCAGGTGGGACAAGCACAGGCCTCAAGCTCGGATAATTCCTCCTCGGTCATCTCCCCTTTTTTGACCTTCCCAATGCCCTCAAAGGCGGAGATTAAATTTACCTCCCTTCCTCGATACTTTCCCGTTAACATAGGGCCACCGGCCAAAATAATGGCGGGAATGTTAAGCCTAAAAGCAGCCATGAGCATCCCAGGAGTAATCTTATCGCAACTTGTTACCAGTACCATCCCATCAAAGGCATGAGCTATGGCCATGATCTCAATAGAGTCTGCAATGAGGTCTCGGCTAGGTAAGGAATATTTCATTCCTTCATGATTCATAGCAAGACCATCGCAGACTCCAATCACGCCAAATTCAACAGGCACCCCTCCAGCCGAAAGGACCCCAGCCTTGACCGCAGAGACAAGCTCCCGCAGATGAACATGTCCAGGAATAATTTCATTGAAAGAATTGGCTATCCCTATCAAAGGTTTTTTAAGATCCTCATCCGTAAAACCAAGGGCCCGGAGTAAAGACCGATGGGGAGCCCTTTCTAATCCCTTTTTAATTCTGTCGCTTCGCACCTTATACCTCCCTTTTTAGCTTTGAGAACCCAATCCTTCGTTAGATGGCCAATTAAAATTATTATAAGAAACAACCCCTTGAAGTCAAGAAAAAATGGGTTTATTTTAGAATAAATAAAAAAATTTTATGGGGGGAAACAATGAGAGAAGCGGTAGAGCAAGCCTTAGCTAAAGTAAGACCTATGCTTCAGGCTGATGGAGGGGATGTGGAACTAATAGAGGTAACGGAGGAGGGTGTGGTTAAGGTTCGTTTGACTGGAGCCTGCGGATGCTGCCCCATGTCCCTTATGACTTTAAAGCATGGGATAGAAAGATATCTCAAAAGGGAAGTTCCGGAGATCACAGAAGTAGTCGCGGTCTAAAGATTATTCAAGGAGGTTTTTTAATGGCCAGGATTACGGTGGAGGATTGTCTTAAAGTTGTACCCAGCCGGTACAAACTTATTCATTTAGCCATAAAAAGGGTAAAACAATTAAGAGAGGGAGCCGAGCCTTTGGTTAAGACCGATAATAAAGAGATTGTGACTGCCCTCAGAGAAATTGCAGCCGGCTACATTCTCCCTGAAACAATTGATCGGTATGCCAAAAGGGAGAAACCTACTTCCCCCTACGACATTTCCGAAGTGCTCCGCCAGAAAAGCTCAAAATCCTAATTAACCCATGTCTAAATATAAAGACTATTATGCTATTTTAGGTGTTCCTCGTCATGCTACTCAGGAAGAAATAAAGAGGGCTTACCGACGTTTAGCCCTTAAATATCATCCTGATCGCAATCCGGGCAATAAGGAAGCGGAAGAAAAATTTAAGGAAATTTCCGAAGCCTATGAAGTTCTGTCCGATCCCCAAAAAAGGGCTATCTATGATAGTCAAGGGTACTATGGGCTGAGGTCTTCGGGATACAGTGGTTTTGACGATGTTTCGGATATATTTAAGACCTTTTCCGATCTTTTTGAAGAATTCTTTGGTTTTTCTTCCCGAAGGGAGGAAAGACGAAAGGATGGAGCCGATCTTACCACTGAGGTCTGGCTGGAATTTGAAGACCTTTTTAAGGGTAAAAGAGCTAGTATTAAGTTTGACCGTTATGAAGTTTGTGGGGCCTGCGGTGGTTTAGGCTACAATCAAGCTAAAGGGACCAAGGTTTGTTCTACCTGTCAAGGCAAAGGGAAGGTAGTATTTGTAGAGGGATTTTTTAAACTTTCCTATTCCTGTCCAGATTGCCGTGGACGAGGCTATGAATATGTAGAGGTTTGCCATAATTGTAACGGAACGGGGAGGGTGTTAGTTGAAAGAGAATTACAAGTAGATATTCCTCCGGGAGTAGAGGATGGGACCATTTTTAGGATTCCAGGAGAAGGTGAGGCGGGGTTATATGGTGGTAAGGCTGGAGATCTTTATTTAAGAATTAGGGTCAAGCCCCATCCTCACTTTACTCGTCGGGGCGCAAACGTTTATTTAAACCTCAAAATTCCTCTTATCAAAGCCCTTCTAGGTGGAGAAGTTCTTATTCCCTATGTGGAGGAAGAGCTTAAAGTAAAGATCCCTAGCGGTATTCAACCAGGGGAAGAGCTTGTGCTGGCAGGGAAGGGGCTTCCGGATAGGGATGGCAAAGGACGGGGAGACCTTATAATTGCTTTCCAAGTTGAAATTCCTAAAAAGATATCCCCTAAAGCTAAGGAACTCTTAGAGGAGATTGCCCAGATTGAAGGCTGGGATCAGGAAACTCCTAATCTTTCGTCTACTACAAGGACTTCCCAAGCCAAGGGTCCGAGCCAACATAAAAGTGGTTTTTGGGGTCGGATTATAAACAGGGGTTAAATAGAAATGGCTGAATTTACTCACCTTAAGTCAGATGGCTCCCTGCATATGGTTGATGTCTCTGGTAAGGACTTTACACCAAGAAAGGCGGTGGCCAAGGCCAAGGTAGTTTTCCCGCCTGAGATTTTTCCTAAGGTACTTTCCCAAGACATACCTAAGGGGGATTTTTTAGCTTGTGCTAAGGTAGCTGGGGTTCTTGCCGCTAAAAAAACCCATGAATTGATACCCCTTTGTCACCCATTACCCCTTACCCAGGTGGAGATTAATTTTAATTTTCTTCCTGAGGAAAGAGCCCTGGAAATCACAGCGGAAGTAAAAACCATTGCCCAAACCGGAGTGGAAATGGAGGCCTTGACGGCCGCTACAGTCTCAGCCCTAACCGTTTACGATATGTGCAAGTCCCTTAGTAAAGAGATTAGAATTGAAAATATAAGATTGGTTTACAAAATCGGAGGAAAAAGCGGAGAGGTCATCTTAGAGTAAAGCTTGGGAAGATAGCAATATTTTGGGAGGGAGGTTATGGAGAAAGAAAAGCTCCAGTACTTTAAGGAACTTTTATTAAAGAGGAAGGAAGAGATTTTACGCGAGGTTTTATCTACTATGAAGGAGCTTGAGGAGGGGGCGGAGAACCTTCCCGATGCGGTGGATCTTGCGGAAAGAGAAGCTAGGCTTGCCTTTGAACTACGCCTAAGAGATCGGGAACAAAAACTTTTAAAGAAAATTGAGAAAGCCTTAAGAAAGATAGAAGAGGGAACTTATGGAATTTGTGAATCCTGTGGGGGTGAAATAGACGAAAAAAGATTAATGGCTAGACCTGAAGCTACCCTCTGTATTGATTGCAAAAGGGCTCAAGAGCGAATGGAGCGCATCAGAGGTGAATGAAATATCTGCAAATCCTTTCAGCCCGACAAAACAATCTCAAGGGTTTTAATCTTTCTCTACCTTTGTATCATCTAACCGTTGTTACCGGTGTTTCGGGGGCAGGGAAATCAAGCTTAGTCTTTGACACCCTTTACGCCGAAGGCCAGCGTCGTTATCTTGAGACCTTTTCTACCTACTTAAGACAATTTTTAGAAAGACTCCCCCGACCAAGGGTTAAAGAAATTCTTAACATTCCTCCAGCCTTAGCCTTCCCTCAGGGAAACTTCATCCGCACCTCTCGTTCAACCGTAGGTACCCTGACAGAAATTAGTACCTTTGTGAAGATGCTCTTCTATCAATCCGCAACCCCTTTTTGTCCCCTTTGTAAAGTTCCTGTACTTTCTTTGGATCCTTCCCTTATGGCTGATGAAGCCTTGCGCCGTTTTGCTCAGCAAAGGATCCTTGTTCTTGCTCCGGTCAAAAGGGAGCATTCGCCCGAATATTTAAAACAAGGTCTTCTGGCCGAGGGCTTCTCGCGGGTTTTTATTTCCGGGAAAATTTGCGAGCTTGAGGAAGTAGAGGCTCTTCCTGAGGTAGTGGAAGTAGTTATTCACCGTTTAGTGGCTGATCCTTCCCGAAAATCAGAGCTTATTTCCAGCCTTGAGTTAGCCTTAAAAATTTCAGATAGAGTTAAAATTCAGACTCTCTATGGGGAGGAGTTAATTTTTTCCTTCCGGGAAGAGTGTCCAAGGTGTGGTTTTACCTTTCCCAAAAAGACGCCGGCCCTATTTTCTTTCAATACTGCGCAAGGGGCCTGCCCAGAATGTAAAGGCTTTGGGAATCTTCTTGTGGTAGACCTTGAGGCCCTGGTTAAGCATCCCGAACTTTCCCTTCTTTCAGGAGCTATTCCCTTTCTTGATTATCCTGCCTTACAGGAGGTGAAGCAGGACCTTTTTTCTTACCTGCGAGAAAGAGGCTTGCCTCTCAACGTTCCTTTTTCTCAATATTCCGAAGAGGTAAAAAGAAAGATTTTTCACGGGGATAGGGCTTGGTATGGATTGAAGGAGGTAGTGGATTGGCTCTATGCCCAACGTTATAAGCCCCATATTCGCATCCTTCTTGCTAAGCTGAGAAGAGAGGTCCCTTGCCCGAAGTGTCAAGGTACAAGGTTTAACCCTCAAGCCCTTCTTTTTCGCCTTAAGGAGCTTACTATAGGCGATTTTTACTCCTTAGAGGTAAAGGAATTGATCTCCTTTCTGGAAGGCTGGCTTAAAAGGGGGTTGGCCAAAGCGGAAGAAAGAATAGGAAAAGAGGTTTTGAAACGGCTCAGGTATTTAGAGAAAGTGGGATTAGCCTATTTGACCTTGGGGCGAGCCAGCAAAACCCTCTCGGGTGGAGAGGTTTCTCGTTGTCTCTTGACAAGGGCCTTGTCTTCCGACCTTACGGAAACCCTTTATCTTATTGACGAGCCTACCACAGGGCTTCACCCCCGGGATACCCAGAAAGTCCTTCATTTTATGGAAAATCTGGTGCAAAAGAACAATACCGTGGTAGTGGTAGAACACGACCCTGAGGTGATACTCTCCGCGCAATTTTTGGTGGAACTTGGCCCCGAAGGTGGAGAAGGAGGTGGACATCTTTTATATGCCGACCAACCAGAGGGTATTCTGGGGAGGGATACGCCTACAGGCAAGGCTTTAGTCAGCCTTTGGCAAGGGGAAGTTCCAGGGAGAAAGAAAATTAAGGAGGAGAAAACTTCTCCTTCCAATAAGACCCATAAATTTTTAACTTTAAGGAGCTGTCGGGGAAATAACCTTAAGGGTTTTACCCTGACCATCCCCCTTAATACCCTTACCGTAATTGCTGGGGTTTCGGGTTCGGGGAAGTCAACTCTTCTTGAGGATGTTCTGGAGAGGACCTTCAGACAGCTAAAAGAGGGTCAAAGTTTAACCAATTGTGAGGTCATTGAAGGTTTGGAATATTTAGGTAAGGACTGGGAGGTCTATAATTTAACCCAGGAAGGCCTTGCACGTTCGCCAAGGGCGATAGTAGCAACCTATATGGGGCTCTATCCCTTTATCCGAAAGCTTTTAGCAAGTACAGAAGAAGCCAAGGCCCTTGGTTTCAACGAGGGGTATTTTTCCTTTAATTCACCCCAAACGCAATGTCCCAATTGTAAAGGCCTTGGCTATGAAGTGGTGGAATTGCAATTTCTTTCGGATTTGGCTATTCCTTGTGAAATCTGTCAAGGGAAACGTTTTCGAGAGGATGTTCTTGAGATCAAGTGGCGAGGCAAAAACATCGCCGAAATCCTTGAATTGACTGTCAGCGAGGCTTTGAGCTTTTTTGGTTCTCACCGGGAAATGAAAAGGATTTTGCAGATTTTGGAAAAACTTGGCCTTTCCTACCTTAAACTGGGGCAATCCCTCTCAACTCTTTCTGGTGGAGAAGCGCAAAGGTTAAAGCTTGCGGAACTTCTAACCAGGGTGAAAAAGGGGAGGGCCCTCATTCTCCTTGATGAGCCTACGGTTGGTCTTCACCTACAAGATGTCTGGCGCTTTTTAAATATCTTTTCATACCTCAAGGAAGAAGGGCATACCATTTTAATTGTGGAGCATCATCCCGAGGTCATTCTTTTTGCGGATTACGTGGTTGAGCTTGGCCCGGAAGGTGGAGAAAAGGGAGGCCACCTTCTCTACCAAGGTCCCTTAACCAAATTTCTCTCTTCAGGAACACCTACCGCCCAATATTTGCAAGAATATCTGAGGGGAAAAACCTTTTCTTCTTCCAAAGGCAAAGAGGTTCAGCCATTAAGAAAGGAGGAAGCGGTAATTGTTTTACGGGGAGTGAGGCATCATAATTTAAAGAATATCAATCTGGACATCCCCAGGGGGAAGTTGGTCCTTTTTACCGGTGTTTCGGGTTCGGGGAAATCCACACTGGTCTTTGATGTGATCTTTACTGAAGGCCAAAGAAGGTTCCTTGAGACCCTGCCGGGCTACTTTCGCCAATTTATAAAGATCCATGAAGAACCAGAGGTTGACCTGATCAGCGGTCTTCCGCCCACCGTTGCCTTGGAACAGCGCTCGGGTGAGCTTTCTGTCCGATCTACTGTGGGGACCCTTACCGAAGTCCTTCCCTATCTGCGTTTGCTTTATGCCCAGGTTAGCGAGGCCTATTGTCCCTCCTGCGGAAAAGCTCTTTCTCCTCGTAGGGAAGAGGAAATTTTACGTTTGGCTGAAGAAATTTCCTCAAAAGAAGCCTGGGAAGAGGCGGAGGTCTTGGTCCCTCTGGTGAGGTATCGGAAAGGTTTTTTTCGCCCCCTCTTTGAGAGATATCTAAAGCAGGGGTATCATGATTTTCGGGTTGATGGAATAAGGTATACTCTTCCCCCTTTCATTGAATTATCTCGTTACAAGGAACATACAATAGAGCTTATTCTGGGAAAACCCCAAAGCAGGAATCATCTTCTTTCCCTGGTCGAGCTTGCTTTAAGAGAAGGTAAGGGAGAAGTCATTCTAAGCCTACCGGAGAAGGAATTTTATCTCTCCACCAAGCGTACCTGTCTTACCTGTTGGGAAAGCCTCCCTGAACCTACCCCTCTTCTTTTTTCCTTTAATACTAAGGTTGGGGCCTGCTCAACTTGTGAAGGTCTAGGTCTAGTGGAGGGGAGGCCTTGTCCAACCTGTCAAGGAAGGCGACTCCGAAGGGAAGTGAATTATTATAAAATAAATAGTTTTTCCTTGCCTGAGTTATGCGATCTCCCCATAGCATCCCTTCTTTCTTTTTTTGAAGGTTTGAAATTTTCTGGCAAGAAAAAGGAGATCGCCGAGGAGTTAAGACAGGAAATTCTTTCTCGCTTGCGCTGTCTGGTAGATTTGGGGCTTTCTTACCTTACCTTATCTCGGTCGGCAAATACCCTTTCCGCTGGGGAGGCCAAAAGGGTGCGAATTTCTGCGGAGATCGGGAGCAATTTGACGGGAGTGGCCTATATCTTAGATGAGCCCACTATTGGCCTTCATCCCCGGGACACGGAAAAGCTCATCGCCAAATTACGAGAATTGACAGCCAAAGGGAATACCTTGATGGTGGTTGAGCATGACGAAGAAACCATAAGGGCAGCAGATTTTGTGGTAGACTTAGGCCCGGGTGGAGGGAAAAGGGGAGGGGAAG
Organism: Caldimicrobium sp.; assembly: GCA_037443245.1. Lineage (GTDB taxonomy): Bacteria > Desulfobacterota > Thermodesulfobacteria > Thermodesulfobacteriales > Thermodesulfobacteriaceae > WYEG01. The sequence goes on along the minus strand of JBBIOT010000002.1, from coordinate 244,412 downwards.
TACTCTTTGCGGGGGATAAAGAAGCCTTTTTAGCTTCAAATTCCCTTACCGCTAAGGCTATAAGGGATCCTTCCCGAAAGAGGATCGGTAGCTATTTTCGCCAACCCAAGGAGTTTTTAACTCTCAAGGGGGTAAAATTTCGTAATCTCAAAGATTTTGACCTTTCCATCCCTTTGGGAGCTTTAGTAGGGGTGGTAGGAATTTCGGGTTCGGGAAAATCTACGCTTGTCTGTGAAGTCCTTTATGAGAGTTTGAGGGCCCTTTTAGAAGGGAAGAAAAAGCCCTTTGGGGTAAAGGCTATTGAAAACTGGGAAAGGCTTTCTCAGGTCTACTTGGTTGATCATTCTCCCATCGGCAATACCCCCCGGTCTGTACCCGCAACCTACATCAACGTCTTTACAGCCATAAGAAAACTCTTTGCCAACACCCTTTTAGCTAAGCAAAGGGGCTACAAGGAGGGCCGGTTTTCTTTCAATAACGAGGAAGGACATTGTTTACACTGCAAGGGTCATGGTCAGATAAAGGTGGAAATCCCCTTTCTTCCTACTATATATCAAACCTGTGAGCACTGCCAAGGCCAAAGGTACAATCCCGAGACCCTAGAGGTGAAACTTCATGGCAAGAGTATTGCGGAAGTTTTGGCCATGGATTTTGGTTTAGCCAGGGAATTCTTGGCAAACCATCCCGAAGTCTTGCGTAAGCTTGATTTTGTCTGTCAGATTGGTCTGGATTATCTTCTTCTTGGTCAACCAAGTCCAACCCTTTCGGGAGGTGAGGCTCAGCGTATAAAAATTGCCAAAGAGCTAAGTAAAAGCCCAATAGGGTCTGTCCTTTATCTTCTTGATGAACCCACAACTGGCCTTCATATCTTAGATGTGGAAAAGCTTGTTTTGGCTTTGCAAGGTTTAGTGGACAAAGGGCATACAGTGATCTTCATTGAGCACAATCTTGAACTAATCAAACATGCGGACTGGATCATAGAACTTGGCCCGGAAGGTGGAGAAAAGGGAGGATACTTACTCTTTTCCGGTCCCATGGAAGAATTCCTCAAGGCTAAAACCGAAACCGCTTATTATTTAAGAAAATACCTAAGTTAAACCTTTTTTACGAAAGATTTAGTCTTTACATCAATGGTTTCTGGTTTAAAATAAGCTAAAGTTTTTAGAAAATTTCAAGAAGGCATGGGTATTGGTTATGATGAAGGTTCAGAACTGGATGATAACTGAGGTGATTACTATCAATCCCCAGGATACGGTGGAATCAGCAATCCAGCTGATGCGTAAGCATTCCATCAGACACCTTCCCGTGGTGGATGGTGATAGGCTTGTTGGTCTGGTCACCGAAAGCTCTCTTAGGCCCTATCTTGAACCCGAAAAACTTAAACTTCCCCTTAAAGAAGTGATGATCATCAATCCCATTACCATTGATCCTAACGCAAGCATTGATGAAGCCGCTCGTCTTATCTATAAATACAAAATAGGAGGACTTCCGGTAATTTCTCAGGGTAGGGTGGTTGGGATTATTACGGTTACGGACATCCTAGAAGCTTTTATTGAGCTGATGGGTATCCTTAAGGCCTCTTCAAGGTTAGACCTTATCCCTAAGGATGACAATTTGAATGAGGCCTTAGAGGTGATAAAAAAGGCGGGGGCGAAGATCATTTCCATTGGCATGGATGTGACCAGCGAGGGTGAAAAGGTTTATTTTATCCGCGTAGAAAAAACAAATTTGGAAAAGATTGCTTTTGAGCTTGAAGAAATGGGGCACAAAGTTGTCTCCTTTATTGAATAGAGGTCCTTTAGCTTTAAACGGGGGTTGCTAATGGGAAAGGAATTTAAAGTTCAAAGAACGGTAGAGGAGATAAACAAAAGGATTGAAAAGGGAGAGGTAGTAGTTTTAACGGCGGAAGAATTTTCTAAACTGGTAAAAGAGGTGGGTCCGGTTCAGGCTGCCAAGGAAGTGGATGTGGTCACCACTGGGACCTTTTCCCCCATGTGTTCTTCTGGGGCCTTTATCAATTTTGGGCATACTGTTCCCACTATTAAGGCTCACCGGGTCTGGCTTAATGATGTGCCTGCCTATGCTGGTTTAGCCGCGGTAGATATTTATATAGGAGCTACGGAACCACGGGAGGACGATCCTTTGAACAAGGTTTTCCCTGGACAGTTTCTTTATGGGGGTGGACATGTGATCCATGATCTTGTGGCGGGGAAAAAGGTCCTCCTTCGGGCCACAGCCTATGGAACTCATTGTTATCCACGCAAAAGCCTGGAGATGGAGATTACTATCCATGATTTGGTTAATGCTGTGCTTTGCAATCCAAGGAATGCTTATCAAAACTACAACGTAGCCGTCAACTTGGGTGATAAAATTCTTTATACCTATATGGGCATTCTTAAACCAAGGCTTGGCAATGCTAACTATGCCACTGCAGGATGTCTTTCTCCTCTCCTTAAGGATCCCTATTTGAAGACCATCGGAATAGGCACAAGAATTTTCCTTGGTGGGGCCCAAGGTTATGTGGTTTGGGCGGGTACACAGCATAGAATGGAGGTCAAACGCACGCCAAAGGGTGTCCCTATGCAACCCTCAGCAACCCTTATAGTCCTTGGGAATCTCAAGGAGATGAAGCCCGAGTGGCTGATTGGTACCTCCCATTTGGGCTATGGCTGTTCCTTGGCGGTAGGGCTCGGAATACCTATTCCCATCCTCAATGAACAAGTGGCTGAATGGGCAGGTTTGGGAGATGAGGATATTTTGGCCCAGGTAGTGGATTATTCCCATGACTATCCTAACGGGGTCAAAAGAAATTATGGTTTTGTAAGTTATGGGGAGCTAAAAAGTGGAAAAATAAAAGTTTTAGGCCAGGAAGTGCCAACGGTGCCCATTACCAGTTTGATTAAATCAAGGCACGTAGCTGAAATCCTTAAGAGCTGGATTAAAAAAGGAGAAATGAAGTTAAGCGAGCCAGTTGCTCCTTTACCGGGAGCCGAGCTTTTCTCAATGCGTTAAAATAAAAAGATAGGGGAGAAGATGGAGACGCTACTTATTACTTTCCAAATCCTGTTAGCCTTTTTGATTATTCTTATTGTTTTAGTGAACGTCACGAAAGGTTCGGAGTATGGAGCAGTTTTTCGAGGAGCGGAGGCTATTTTTGGTGGGGCTGGGCCCACAAGTTTTTTAAACAAAGTGACCATGGTGCTGGTAATCCTCTTTTTCTTGAATTCCTTATTTTTAGTTAAATTCACTTCTTATAAACATAAACCCACCCTTCCTTCGGTAAAAAAGGAAGAACGGGGTGCACCCGCTGGTATCCCCGTGCCAACCCCTCTTCCTACCCCTCCTGGCCTTCCGCAAAATCAGGGTCCTGAAAAGAAATAACGGTGAAAAGGGTTCTTCTTTTTGGAGCTACAGGATCAGTAGGATTACAGACCATCCACCTTCTTTCCCAATTTAAAGAGGAGTTTAAACTTCTTGGAGTATCCGCAAAGAGCCAATTAGCAAAGCTTATTGAAATCGGAGAAAAGTTAAAGCCTCCTTTTATAGCCCTTCCCGATGAAGGAACAGCAAAATTTGTTCAAGAGAGATTAACCTATCGGCCAACCATTCTTCTTGGTGATCAAGGATTAGTTGAGCTTGCCCAGTTGCCCGAAGCAGACATTGTAGTAGTAGCCATTTCAGGGATTAAGGCCCTTCTTCCTGCTTATCATGCCTTACTTGCTGGGAAGCGTGTAGCTTTAGCCAATAAAGAATGTTTGGTTGGGGCGGGTTTTCTCATTAAAGAGGCTCAGGCCAAGGGTTCGGCTGAACTTATGCCCGTTGACAGTGAACATTCTGCTCTTTTTCAACTGCTAAGAAAAGAAAAAATGAGTTTGGTGGAAAGGGTTTACCTAACGGCCTCTGGAGGTCCTTTCTGGGATTGGGAGGTGGATGAATTAGAAAGAGTAACCCCTGAGCTTGCCCTTCGGCATCCTACCTGGCAAATGGGACCTAAGATTACCATAGATTCGGCGACTTTAATGAATAAAGGCTTTGAGGTGATTGAGGCTTCCATACTTTTTGATTTACCTTTGGAAAAGATAGAGGTTCTAATTCATCCGCAAAGTTTTGTTCATAGCTTGGTAGAATTTGTTGACGGCAGTATTTTTGCCCACGTAAGCAAACCAGACATGAGGCTCTCCATTGCCTATGCCCTTTTTTATCCCGAAAGGTCTGACCTTCATGACCTTCGCTTAAGCTTTAAAGAGAGCTTAATTTTGAGTTTTCAGCCTCCAGATTGGCAAAAGTTCCCCTGCTTAGCCTTAGCTTACCAAGCAGGAAGGCTTGGTCATCCCTATCCTCTTATCTTAGAAGCCAGCGATGAGGTAGTGGTCCCTGCTTTTTTAGAAGGAAGGATTAAATTTACCCAAATTCCCCTCATCCTTGAAAAAACTCTCAAAGAGTTTAACATAAAAAGAATACCTTCTTCAGTGGAAGAAATCCTTGCCTTCCACGAGGAGGTGCGAAATTTTACAGAGGAGCTTCTTAACGGCATATGCTAACTTTGGTTCTTTCTTTTTTAGGGCTTAGCGCTTCTATTTTGTTCCCCAAGTTTAGTAGTTTTTTCATCACCCTCATAGCGTTTATCGTTGCGGTAGGTCTTTTAATTTTTATCCACGAGCTGGGGCATTTTTTAGCGGCAAAAATCTGTGGCGTAAGGGTGGAGGTCTTTTCCTTAGGATTTGGGCCTAAGATCTTTAGTTTTTATCGTGGGGAAACGGAATATCGTCTATCTTCCATTCCCCTTGGCGGATATGTGAAGCTCTATGGAGAACATCCCGAGGTTTTACCCTCTGTGGTAGATAAAGACAAGGCCTTTGCTTTTAAATCCCCTTGGCAAAAATCTTTTATTGTTCTTGCGGGCCCGGCCTTTAATTTTCTTTTCCCCATTCTTCTTTTTTGGTTTTTTTATGTTTTCGTTGGTGTGACTATGATAAAACCTATCGTAGGAGAGATTGTTCCGGGTACTCCAGCTGCCACTTCCGGCCTTAAAGTGGGCGATGAAATTCTTAGTATTAACGGCAAAATGGTGGATTCTTTTGAAGAACTGGTGCTATATTTACGAAGTAGAGAAAATATCTCGGAGGTGGAGCTAAAGGTCAAAAGAGGGCACGAAATCCTTATGATAAGGATAAAACCAGCCTATCAGGAAGGTATGAACATCTTTGGTAAGAAGACAAAAATCCCCATTTTGGGCATTATGCCAAGCGATCAAGTGTTAACCACCACCTATGACCCCCTGCGAGCCCTGTTTCAAGCTACCCGTAAGGTTTATGAAATCACGGAACTTACCTTTCTTGGAATTGTTAAATTAGTTTCTGGAGAGCTTCCTTTTTCAACCCTGGGAGGGCCTTTAACCATTGGCAAACTTGCGGGAGATACCCTTAAAAGGGGTATCTCGGTGTTTACGGCTTTTTTAGGAACCCTTTCTATTAATCTTGGCATTATCAACCTTTTTCCTCTTCCTATGCTTGATGGTGGACATCTTGTGCTTTTTATGATTGAAGCAATCAGAAGAAGACCTCTTTCCCTTAAGGCCCAAGAGCTTATTTTTAAAATTGGCCTAGGTCTGATTATTTTTCTTTCGGTTTTGGTTTTTTACAATGATATTTTGCGTCTTTTCCGTGGATGGAAGTAATGTCCGAAGAGGCAGAGAAGGAGCCTCTTTTTTTCTGCGTAGAAACAGCGGGAGAATATGGAGGCATAGCCTTTTTAAAAGGGCCCTTTCTTTGGGAGCTAAAATTTTCGGCCAAAAGGTCCTATTCTAACCAGCTTTTTCAATTTCTACCCGAGTTCTTGAAGAATGCTCCCTTTACCTTAGAAGAAGTAGATTTTTTGGTGGTAGATGTGGGTCCTGGTAGTTTTACAGGACTTCGTGTGGGCCTTAGTGTAATTAAGGCCCTGACCTTGGTTTATGAAAAGCCGGTGATCCCAGTGGAAAGCCTTGCGGTGTTGGCCTTTACCTATGGACAACCGGGTTATCCACTTTTAAGTTTAATTGATGCCTATACTGGAGAGGTATTCCTTGGGGGGTATGAGTGGAAGGGAGAGGAATTAGTGTGTTGGCTAAAACCAACCCTTCTTCCTCTTGCTAAGGTTCCTGAGATTATCAAAGAAGAGACCCTTTTGATTAGTGAAACCTTAGAAAGATGGAAAAGATCTTGGGAAGGGTTTGGAAAATTCCTATATTTGCCCAGGCCGGTAGAGTTATCCGCGGGCCTGTCAGGGAGGTTTGCGCAATATCTTTATGCTCGTGGGCTTGGTGCTAAGATAGTTTCCGGAGAGGAGGTGCTTCCCCTTTACTTGAAACCTTCACAGGCCGAAAGACAGGCTAAAATTTGCCATGGGAAGGTATCTACTTAAACGTCTTTTGCTCATGCTTTTTACCCTCTGGGGGATCCTTACGCTAAGCTTTGGGATTATTCATCTTGCTCCTGGAGATCCTTTGAGTCCAATGACAGAATTTAATCCGAAGATTACCCCTGAATTTAGGGAAAGGCTGATTAAGATGTATGGGCTTGACCAACCCTTACACAAAAGATATCTCAAATGGTTAAAGGGGGTTTTGACCTTTGATTTTGGGATCTCCTTTTCTATAGATCAGCGGCCAGCTTGGGATAAGATTAAAGAAAGATTACCCATTACCCTTTTTATTAACGTCCTATCTCTTTTTCTTATTTTAGTGATAAGCATCCCTCTTGGGGTATATTCGGCGGTATATGCCGAAAGCTTTAGGGATAGGTTAGTAACCTTTTTGACCCTTGTAGGGTATTCTATGCCTAGCTTTTGGTTGGCCCTTCTTTTGATGATGATCTTTGGGGTAAAGTTGGGGATACTACCCATTTCAGGTTTGCATAGCCTGGTTGGGTACGAGGAAATGTCCCCATTGGAGAAGGTTTGGGACTGGGCCAAACATCTTATCTGTCCGTTGCTGGTTGCCACTTTTGGAGGTATAGCTGGTTTTGCGCGCTACCTTAGGAATTCCATGGTAGAAGTCTTAAGTAGCGAATACATCCTCTATGCTAAGGCCAAGGGTCTTCCTGAAAGAGTAATCCTTTACCGTCATGCTTTGAGGAACGCCCTATTACCTCTAATTACCATCTTAGGATTGTCTTTACCGGGCCTTATTGGAGGAAGTGTTATCTTTGAATCTATCTTTGGTATCCCTGGGATAGGACAACTTATGTGGCAAGCGGTACTTTCAAGAGATTATCCGGTGATCCTTGCTAACTTGGTTTTGGTTTCTTTCTTAACCCTGTTTGGTAATTTTTTGGCTGATGTAGGTTATGCCTTAGCAGATCCGCGTATCCGCTCAGGTGTAAGAGCTTAATGTTAAAGGAATTGCTTTCTGATAAATCTGGTTTTTTTTCTTCTTTTTTTTTATTGATTTTGATTTTTGGGGCCCTCTTTGGCCCCTATTTATACCCTGTTTCCCCTTTAGAAATCCAGGTGGACAAGATCCTTCTCCCTCCTAGTCTTGAGCATCCTTTAGGGACGGACCTTTTGGGAAGGGACGTTTTGGCCCGTCTCCTCTACGGGGCCAGAATTTCTTTAATGGTAAGCTTGGTAGCTGTAGGAATTTCCCTTTCTTTGGGGATTTTTTTTGGGGCGATAGCTGGTTATTATGGGGGTTTAATAGATCAAATCATCTGTCGTTTGATTGACGTCTTTCTCTGTTTTCCAACCATTTTTTTTATTTTGGCGGTGATTGCTTATTTGGAGCCTTCACTGTTAAACATTATGGTAGTTATAGGGTTAACAAGCTGGATGGGGCCAGCCCGTTTAGTAAGGGCAGAAATCCTTTCTTTGAAGGAACGAGAATTCGTTTTAGCCGCTAAACTTTATGGAGCAAGCGCTCTGCGTATTATCTGGCGGCATCTTTTGCCAAACGCTCTACCTCCTATCTTAGTCTCCGCCTCTCTTGGCATGGGGCACGCTATCCTTATTGAATCGGCCCTTTCTTTCCTCGGGATTGGGGTCCAACCTCCTATCCCTTCTTGGGGAAATATGTTGATTGAAGGAAAAGAGGCCTTAGAAGTGGCTTGGTGGCTTTCGGTCTTTCCAGGAATGGCCATTTTCCTTACCGTCCTCTCTTTAACTATCCTCTCTGAAACTTTACAAACCCTTTTTAATCCTCGAAAGAAAGCCTAAAGGTTGTGAAATTTTTAAATTGTGAAAAAATATTCATAGGAATTATTGAAGTTCAAAGAGGTCTTAAATTTCAAACAGAAAAAAGCTAAGATGAGATTTAGGAGGTGAATTCCTATGCCCATTAGCACTATTGAGGAAGCTTTAGAAGATTTGAAGAAGGGAAAGTTTATCATTGTAGTGGATGATGAAGATCGGGAAAACGAGGGAGATTTGGTTTTAGCTGCTGAAAAGGTTACTCCGGAAGCCATAAATTTTATGGCAAAGTATGGAAGAGGGCTGATTTGTGTGGCCATTACGCAAGAAACAGCTCAAAGACTAAATCTCCCGCTCCAGCCAAGGAGGGGCATTGACCCTTTTGGTACGGCCTTTACCGTTTCCATAGATGCAAGGCACGGGATCACTACTGGGATTTCAGCCTATGACCGGGCTTATACTATCAAGTTAATGATAGATGATCACAGCAAGCCCGAAGATTTTATTACTCCTGGTCACGTTTTTCCTATCATAGCCCGTAAGGGAGGGGTCTTAGTAAGAGCTGGACATACTGAAGCCGCTGTAGATTTGGCAAGACTTGCCGGGCTTAAGCCAGCGGGGGTGATTTGCGAAATCATGAAGGACGATGGGACCATGGCCAGACTACCTGATTTGGAGGAATTTGCCAAGACCTGGAACTTGAAAATTATTACCATCAAAGATCTTATTGCTTACCGGATAAGGAATGAATCTTTAGTGAAAAGAGAAGTGGAAACCGTCTTACCCACCCCTTATGGTACCTTTAAGCTAATTGCCTATTCTAACCTGGTTGATATGGCGACCCATGTAGCCTTGGTGATGGGTGAGATTGGTGACGAACCAGTTTTGGTGCGGGTTCACTCGGAATGTCTGACCGGTGATGTCTTTGGTTCTCTGCGGTGTGATTGTGGAGTGCAACTCAAAAAAGCCATGGAAAAGATTGCTAAGGAAGGTAAGGGTGTCCTACTCTATTTACGGCAGGAGGGCCGAGGGATTGGACTCTTAAACAAGCTTAAGGCCTATGCCTTGCAAGATGAAGGGCTTGATACGGTTGAGGCTAACCTGGCTCTGGGCTTTAAACCCGACCTTCGGGATTACGGTATTGGCGCCCAAATCTTAAGGGACTTAGGGGTAAAACAAATGAAGCTCATGACCAATAACCCCCGTAAAATTGTGGGGCTTGAAGGCTATGGGCTTAAAGTAGTAGAAAGGGTTCCCATAGAAGTCCCACCAGGGGAGAGTAATTACGGCTATTTAAAAACGAAAAAGGAAAAGCTGGGCCACCTTTTATCCTGTTTGAAATAAGCCCCTGATGGATAGGTTTCAAAGGGATCTAAAAGAAAAACACTTCCTTTATACCTTTGAGCTGGTTCCGGGAAGAAGTATAAGGACTAAGGAATTTCAAACCATCTTAAGTTTTATTGAAAAGGCTCCAGAGGTTTCCTTCTTTTCAGCCTTTAGCATTACAGATAATGCTGGTGGACATCCTGCCCTTTCTCCAGTAGCCTTAGGCCGATACATTAAAACCTTGGGTCTATCCGCTATTATTCACATCACCTGTAAGGATAAGAATCGGAATCAGTTGGAAAGCGAGCTTTTGGCTCTTGATCGGGAAGCCTTGCATAATCTTTTAGTCCTTTCTGGAGATTATCCCTTTTATGGCTATAATGGTCAGGTCAAACCAGTTTTTGATCTGGATTCGGTCTTACTTCTGCGCTTAATTTCCGAAATGGAAGCGGGGATTGAGATTCCTAAAGGAGCACCTGGTGGTGGAGTGCGGCTTCCTCCGATCCCTTTTTTTAAAGGTTGTGCGGTCTCTCCCTTTAAGCTCAATCTTTATGAACTTTGGTGGCAATACCTCAAGCTTTATCGGAAGTTGAAGGCGGGAGCCAAATTTATCATTGTTCAAGTTGGATTCTCCCCCTTTTCCCTTAGACAATTAAAGAAAATTCTTGCGGAAGGCTTCACAAAATTTTTTGCGGAAAGACTTGAAGATCAGGGGCTTCATCGTCCAGAAGAGGATGAATTATTTCGGAAAATTCCCGTCATTCCAAGCATACTTTTTTTACACCCAGGGATGCTTAAAGCTATCTTGCGGGCTAAGATCCCTGGTATCCTTTTAGGTCAAAAGGTATGGGAAAGGTTAAATAAAGCTTCCAAACCAGAAGAGGAAGCCCTGGAGATTTGTGCTAAACTATGTGCCATTTATCAACACTTAGGTTTTAAGGGAGTCCATCTTTGTGGTTTTCCGCCAAACTGGAGCTTACTGCAAAAGTTTTTAGAAAGGGCGGAATTTTACATGGAAAAGATCAAAACCATCGGAATAGAGGAAATACTTTCAGAGTTTGACCATCAAATAATTTATGAGCATGAGGGGAGGCTTTACCAAAAATCCTTAGCTGACCTTGAGAATCCTTGGCCTCTTAAGAAACCTTCCTTAGCTTATCTTGGGAATCAACTCTTCCATTACCTTTTCTTTACTAAGGAATCCCCCTTCTATCCCTTTTTTAAAAAGCTTTCCCAATGGATCATTACAAAGAAAAGATGTCTTGCCTTAGTTACCAGGTTAGAATATTTTGTAAAGAGGTGGCTTTTCCATTGTGAAGAATGTGGGGATTGCACCCTTTGGAATTTTAATTATCTTTGCCCCCAGAGTCAATGCGCTAAATATCTTCTTAATGGAGCCTGTGGTGGAAGTTTCAACGGCTATTGCGAGGTTTATCCCTATCAAAAGGAATGTCTTTACGTAAGAGTTTTAAAAAGAGGGAAGGTCCGACAAACAATAAGGAATTTTTTAGCCTCTACCCCTGAATATCTTCCTCCCCGTGACTGGTCTTTATACCATACCTCTTCCTGGGTAAATTTTTATCTCCAAAAGGGACATTTCAAAGATGAAAACTGAAATAGTTCAGATTGAAAAGATAATTTTTGGAGGTCATGGATTAGGAAGGCTTCCTGGAGGGAAGGTGATCCTTATACCCATGGTGATCCCTGGGGAAAGAGTAAAGGCCAAGGTCAAGACGGAGTATAGTGACTATGCCGAGGGAGAATTGATTGAGGTCCTCGAGCCTCATCCTCATCGGATTAATCCACCCTGTCCTTATTTTGGTTTATGCGGAGGCTGTCAATTTCAGCATCTTGCCTATCCCCACCAACTAGTCCTTAAGAAGGAGATTCTCTTAGATATCTTCCAAAGGCAGGCCTCTTTAACTGAGCTTCCTATTATCAAGTTTATCCCCTCACCTAAGACCTTTTATTTTCGTAACAGAGTTCGATTCCATGTAGAAGGCGAAGACATGAGGATCGGTTTTGTGAAATGGAAGAGCCATCAGGTTATTAAGATTGAGGAATGTATGTTAGCCCATCCCCAACTTAACGTAGTCCTAAAAAAGCTCTATCATCACCCCACCCTTAAGGTCCTTCTTTTTTATCTTAAAAGGATTAGACTTGAGTATTCTCCTTTAGAAGACCTTACGGCCCTTCTTTTTTGGACCTTGGTTAAACCCAGGGAAGAGGATGTGCAGACCCTTTTGTCCATCCCTGAATTGAAGGTCATCTTTTATTATCTAAAAGGGGCAAGACCTTTTGGCCCCTTTCCCTCTTCAGCACCTTACGGAGGAAGAAAACTATTTTCAGCCCTTCCTAATCTTACTTATTATACATCTCCTGGGGTATTTATCCAAACTAATTGGGATATTAATTTAGAAATTCAAAGGACCCTCTTTGATTTAGCTAAAGATGCGGAAAGGGTTCTTGATTTGCATGTAGGGATGGGCAATTTACTTTTACCCTTAGTTTCCGCCCTGACTGGAGGAAAGGAATTTCTGGGAGTGGATACCGATCCTCGGGCCATTGAAGATGCTCTTTATACCACCAAGAAGAATCAGTTGAATGGAAGGGTAGATTTTCGGACTATGAGTTCCCATGCCTGTTTGCAAGAGCTCATAACTCAAGCACGAACCTATGATTTGGTCATCCTTGACCCACCAAGAGGAGGCTGTAAGGAAATCCTAAAATACCTACCTGAAGTTGCCAAAAAAAAGATTTTATATCTTTCCTGTGATCCACCCACTTTGGCTCGGGATGTGAAGATCCTTCTTAATTTGGGGTATGAGCTTCAGGGTCTGTATCTTTTTGACATGTTTCCTCAGAGTTACCACCTTGAGGTTTTGGCTCTTCTTGAGAAGAGAGCTTGAGTTCCTTTCCTAATTTCCACAAGAATTGCCGACAAAAGCCCATCAGGATTTTTACTTCTCGGGAGGTAGGTTCTCGCCGGGTAATGAACCGGCGAATGTTAGAAAGCCAGAGGATAGGATTCTCATGGGGCATATAGTCTATGGCTTCCAAGGTCTTTTCTATTATCTGGAAAAGTAATTCCAGCTCTTCATGGGTGGCCAGGGGGGGTCTTTCGGGTTTGAACTCGCAACCTGTCTGGAACAATTCATAGAGCACTAAAATAACCGTTTGGGCTACGTTTAAGGAGGCCTTTTCGGTGGTAGGGATGGTGATAACTTCATGACAAAGCATTAATTCTTCGTTGGATAAGCCAAGTCTTTCATTCCCAAAAAGAATTCCGATTTTATTCTTAAAGGAGAGTTCACAAAGATAGGGAGCTAATTCTCGCAAAGTATGATAAACCAGCCGGCGTTTGCCTAGCCTTCCTGTCGTGCCTACCACAAAATTTAAATCTTTAAGGGCCTCTTTAAGGTCGGGAAAGATTTTCATTTTTTTTAAGATTTCTTCTCCCTGTTTAGTAGCCATAGCGGTCATGGGTAATTCTTCCAGGCTGGCTGGATTGACCACCCTTAAATCCTCCACACCAAAATTAGCACAGGCCCGGGCTGTAGCGCCAATATTTTCTGGATAAAGTGGATTGACCAGGATGACGGCAAAATTACTTAAGTTGACCCGTATAGACTTGGCTATGGGGTAGACTTGCATGGGAAAATAAATCGGTGAGGCTAAAGGGAGGTGCCGGGGCCCGGAATCGAACCAGGGACACGCGGATTTTCAGTCCGCTGCTCTACCGACTGAGCTACCCCGGCTTACTTCTTTAAAGAATATACCTGAGGTCCTTTTTCTGTCAAGATGCTGAAAGAAAAAGTCTATTTAGTAAAATTTTAGTAAAATTTTGGGACTAAACCTTGAAAGTTAGTAAAGGAAGTATAATTTTTAAAATTATTATAGCTAATCATAGGAGGTGAAAGATGCTTCATCCTGAAATGGGAATCGCCCTTAACGAACAATTAAAATGGGAACTCTATTCCGGTTATCTTTATTTAGCTATGTCCGCTTATTTTGAGGATCAGGGCCTTACTGGATTTGCCCACTGGATGAAGGCCCAAACCGCGGAAGAGTTTATGCATGCTATGAAATTTTACAAATATATCTTTGAGAGAGATGGAAGGGTGGTTTTGCAAGAAATCCCTGCTCCTCCTAAGGAATGGAAAGATCCGGAGGAGGTTTTTGCTTACGCTTACCAGCACGAACAGGAGGTTACCGGCAGGATTAATCGTCTTATGAGCCTTGCCCGAAAGTATGAAGATTATGCTACGGAAAATTTTTTGCAGTGGTTTGTGGAGGAACAGGTAGAAGAGGAGGCTTCCTTTAAGGCAATTTTGGCTAAACTAAAGTTAATCAAAAAGGATCCTCAGGCCCTTTTTTATTTAGACCATGAATTGGCCCAAAGGCCTCTTGACTTGAATCTCCTTATGACCCAGGCGTAGGTGAAACATCCTAAAGGTCAATCTTCTCCACCTAAGCTTAAGAGTTTTAAAGATTTAAAGCTCTTTGTGAAGAGGTTTCTCAAAGAGAACCTTCTGGGGCTTCCGAAGGATAAAGTTTTTGAAGTAAGGCCCGAGGGACTTAATCCCCCTCGGGTGAAACTCTTTCTTCCTTTCTATTCCGAGGGCAATTTACTTAGGGCGCACCAGGTTGATATCCTCCTTTCTGAGCTTTACAATCTGGGGATTTCTACTAAACTTTTTTATGAGGATGATTGGGTAGAGGCCATGGAAGATGAAACCTTTAGTCCTGGTAGCCAGTGATTTAGAAAAAGAAGCCTTAGAGGGGTTGGATTTAGAGGTAGCTATAATAGGGGTAGGGCCTGTGGATTCGGCCCTTAATGCCTATGAACTCTTTTTGACCAAACGCCCTGGGCTAGCTTTTCTGACCGGTTTTGCAGGGGCTTATCCCTATTCGGGACTTAATCTTGGTGATATTGTCGTAGGCACCTGCGAAAGGCATGCGGACCTGGGGAGGGTTTATCCTACTCACATGATTCCTTTACCTGAGGCCTTGGGAGTTAGAGATTATTGCCCCCTTGCTCACGTGTTTACGGAAAAGCTAATCTATTTTTTGGAGATCCATGGTTTTAATCCTCAGGCTGGTCCTTTAGCCACAGTATGTTCAGCTACTTATGATGTGCGTCGGGCAAAACAAATAGAGGAACGTTTTCAAGTCCTTGCAGAGAACATGGAAGGTTTTGGCGTGGCAAGAGCGGCTAAGAAGGCCAAAGTCTTTTTGCTTGAGGTAAGGGTGATCAGCAATCTTCTTTCAGAGCCAGAAAAGCCCTGGGATTTAGAGCTTGCCCAAAAGAGACTTCGTGAGGTCTGGGTTTGTCTCTCCCAAAACTGGAAATAGCTATCTCTCCTTGTCCAAACGACGTTTTTATCTTTTCCGGCCTAATACTTAAAAAAGTAGAAATCCCTGTGGAGGTTTCCTTTTCCTTCTATGATATAGAGGAACTAAACATGCTTGCTTTAAAGGGAAGTTTCCCCATTATCAAGGCCTCCTTTGCCCTTCTTAAGGAGCTTTGCCCTTGTTATCAGGTGCTTTCCGTAGGAAGTGCCCTTGGCTTTGGGACTGGCCCGGTGTTGGTAGCTAAGGAGCTTCCCTATCCTAAGCCTCCTAAGGTAGCCCTGCCAGGCTTTCATACCACCGCCTATCTTCTCTTTAATCTTTTTTTTAAAGATGAGGCCGAGAAGGTTTTTATGCCCTTTTATCAAATCATTCCCAGTCTACTTAAAGGTGAAGTAGACCTTGGCGTCCTTATTCATGAGGGTCGTTTTGTATATAAAGATTATGGATTAAAGTTAGTGGCTGATCTTGGTTCCCTTTGGGAAGAAACCTATCGGGTTCCCTTACCCTTAGGGGGGATTTTTGTAGAAAGAAGTTTATCCACCACAAGCAAGAATTTTCTTTTGACAGCCATACAAAAATCTCTTGATTTTGCTTGGGCAAACCTTCCTCTGGTAAGGCCATTGTTAAAAAAATATGCTCAAGAACTTGACGATGAGACAATTTTTAAGCATATTAAAACCTTTGTGAACGATTTTACCTATAGCTTGAAGGAGGAAGGTAAAAGGGCCTTAAGAATTTTAGCTCAGGCCCAGGGGCTTAACCTTAAAGAAGAAGATCTTTTTTGGGAGTAGGAGAA
This sequence comes from Caldimicrobium sp., assembly GCA_037443245.1. Classification (GTDB taxonomy): domain Bacteria; phylum Desulfobacterota; class Thermodesulfobacteria; order Thermodesulfobacteriales; family Thermodesulfobacteriaceae; genus WYEG01. The sequence goes on along the minus strand of JBBIOT010000002.1, from coordinate 228,772 downwards.
TGGATGTGCTCAAACTTTTCTTAACCGCTGGTCTTCTGGGAAAGGTGGTCCTCCTTATCCTTTTGGGAATGAGTTTTTTTAGCTGGTATTATATTTTCTATAATCTTTTTCATTTGCGTTCCCTTGATGGTAGCCTTTCAGAACTTCTTAGAAGGCTTGATCAAACAACCCTTTTAGAGGCCTCAACCTTAAGAAGTCTTTTTCCTGCTCAGGAAGAAATAGCGGGCCTTTGGCAAAGGTTAACTTCTTACGAAAAATTAAGGGAAAGGCTCAAGGTAGAATACCTTGCGGAGCTTGCTATTCTGGAGAGGGAGCGCTTTTCCTTGCGGATTACCTCGGGCCTTGGCTATCTTGCTACCTGCGCTAACACTGCTCCTTTTATCGGTCTTTTTGGTACAGTCTGGGGAATAATGAAAGCCTTCCATGATATAGGGTTAAAGGGAAGTGCCAGTCTGGCTACTGTAGCCCCGGGGATCGCTGAAGCCTTGATCAATACCGCTATGGGATTATTTGTGGCTATTCCTGCCAGCATGGCTTACAATTTTTTTGTTTTAAAGAAAGAAAATATCCTTAAAAAAATAGAGATTTTGTCAAAAAAAATCTTGCTTTTAACAGATTAATGAATTTAAAGATGTAATTTGCTAATTTTTGACTTTGGCAAGAAAGATAAAATAAAGTATAATAAACAAACAATTTTAACTTGGAGGGGGTTTCAATGGGAGCATGCAAGGTGACGGATCAGGATTTTGAGAAGGAGGTCCTTCAATCTGAGATACCTGTCTTAGTTGATTTTTGGGCTGCTTGGTGTGGTCCTTGTCGAGCCATTGCTCCTATTATTGATGAACTGGCGGAGGAATATCAAGGTAAGGTAAAAATTTGCAAGCTTAACGTGGACGAAAATCCTCTCACACCAGGCAAATACGGGATTAGAGCCATTCCTACCATGATCCTTTTTAAGGATGGCCAACCGGTGGAAACCATCGTGGGGGCGGTATCCAAGGCTACTTTGGTAAATGCCATAAATAAGGTCTTATCTTAAAATTGTCAGAAAAAATTTTTTTTGATTTAGTTATAGTAGGCGGAGGCCCTGCGGGGTTAACTGCTTATCTTTATGCCAAAAGGGCTCTTCTAAATTGTCTACTTGTAGAAAAGGGCCCTTTGGGAGGTCAGGTTCTACTTACTGATTGGATTGAGAATTATCTTGGTTTCCCCCAGGGGATTTCCGGTTACGAATTGGTTAGCCTTTTTCAAAGGCAGGTAGAAAAATATGGTTTGGAGGTAAAATACCAAGAGGCAGTAGATCTGGAGGTAGAAGAGCCCTATCGGGTAGTTAGTTTAACTAATGGAGAAAGGCTTTATACTAAAGCAGTAATTTTGGCTTTGGGAGCAACCCCCAGGCGTCTTGGAGTTCCTGGGGAAAGGGAGCTCACGGGAAAAGGAGTCTCCTATTGTGCAGTTTGCGACGGGCCCTTGTTTCGGGATGAGGAAGTGGCTGTGGTAGGGGGAGGTGATACTGCCCTCCAAGAAGCCCTTTATCTCACTAAATTTGTGAAAAAGGTTTTTCTTATTCATCGTCGGGAGGCCTTCCGGGCCATTCCTATTCTTCAGCAAAGAGTCCAAGAAAACTCCAAAATTGAGCTTATCTTAAGCACCGTAGTGAAGGAAATCCATGGAAAAGAGAGGGTAGAAGCCCTTAGTTTACAAAACCTTAAAACCGGGGAAGAATTCTCCTTGAAGGTAGCTGGGGTTTTTATCTTTATTGGCCTTATTCCCCAAACAGACTGGCTTAAAGGTAAGCTTGCCCTTGATGAAAATGGTTATATCATTACCGATAGGGAAATGAGGACTAGTCTTCCCGGGGTGTTTGCTTGCGGGGATTGTCTTTCGAAAAAGCATCGCCAGATTGTGATTGCCTGTGGCGAAGGGGCTCTTGCCTGCCTTAGCGCCCAAGAATATCTTCAGGGCCTGAAGGATGTTTAGATTTCTAATTCTTTTTTTCTGCCTGGTAATCCTTGTTAGCTGTAGCAAAATTTCCCAACCTTTAACTTTCTTTAAGAAAGAGCTTTCCCCTGCTACAACTAAGGAAAAGCCTCTTTATGAGCTCTTTATACGGGCGGAGCGTAATTTTCAGCGAGGGGCCTATGATCTTGCCTATCAGGATTTTGAGGAAATAAAAAATAAGTATCCTGGAACTCCGGAAGCGGTCCTTGCGGAGCTCAGACTGGCGGATATTAAATTTTGGACTGGCGATTATTTAGAAGCCATCCCCCTTTACGAAGAGTTTGAAAAGTTTTATCCCACAAATGAAGCCATCCCCTATGTGGTTTATCAGATTGCCACTTGCTATTACCTGCTCAAATCAACCATAGACCGGGATCCTTCCTTTGCCAAAAAGGCAATAAGTAATTACGAGAGGCTATTGCAAAACTATCCCAACAGCCCTTACACCTTGGAAGCCAAAAAAAGGATCCAGGAATTAAGAGAATTTTTGGCCCAGCACGAGCTTTACGTGGCCAAATTTTATCACAAAATAAAATACTACCGTGGGGCTTATAACCGCCTTCTTTACCTTATGGAGACCTACCCTGAAACTCAAGCCGCGCAGGTAGCTCGTTATCTGGTTAATTCATATTATCAAAAGGCCCTTAAAGAAACAGAAGAACTTAATAAAGGAGAAAAGAAGGACTTTTTTGGGGCTTTAGTTCCTTAAGTTTGAGGCAAGCCTAAATCAATTTCTTTTCGGGGTGGTTCTGGCGAAGGACCTTCGGAAGTCGGGGAAGAGGTTGGACTTTTAATAAAATCTTCAGGAAAGAGAAAAGGCTTGGTGGTAGCCTCTGGGAAATATCCAAGTTTTTCCAGCTCTCTGCTGACATCGGCTTTACATCTTGGACAAATCCTTAATTCTTCGGAAAAAATATAACTACAATTGGGACACCTCATGATGGACAACCTCCTCACTTTCGGGTAGGTCTCTTCCGCAGCACTTCTTATACTTTTTCCCGCTTCCACAGGGGCAGGGATCGTTACGACCAATTTTTTGACTTCTAACTGGTTCAGCCTTTTTTTCCTCTTCTACAAAAAGGTCTTTCCGCTGGAATTCTAATTTGTTCTCATCAATTTCCCCTTCTTCCAGGAGCATTTCTTGAACTTTTTCTGCCTCTTCTCTAAGTTCTATCCGGAAGAGATAAGAAAGGGTTGTTTCCCGAATTCTTCTCATTAGGGAGACAAAGAGGTGATAGGCCTCTTTTTTATATTCCTGTAAGGGGTTCTTTTGTCCGTAGCCTCGCAAACCAACGCTTTCTTTTACATGGTCAAGCATGAGGAGATGTTCTTTCCATAGATTATCTATCGTGGTAAGGAGAAAATATTTTTCCAGGTTCCGCATGAGTTCAGGACCAATTTTGGCCTCTCTTTCCTCATACTTTTGCTTAGTAAAATCCTGCATGAGGGCTAAAATTTCGCTTTTTGTGGTGAGTTTTTCCGAAATTTTTACTGGGAGTCCAAATATCTCTTGATATTTGGTTTGTAGATTTTCCAGTTCTTCGGGTTCTACCTTTTTTTCATTAAGAAGGTTTTCATTGACCAATTCCTCGCAGGTTTCATCAATGAGCGAAAGGATCCAATCCTTTATGGAAGGGCTTTTTAAAATTTCTTTCCGCTGGGAATAGATGACTTCTCTTTGCATGTTCATCACATCATCGTATTCCAGGAGGTGTTTTCTGATATCAAAATGATAGGCCTCAACCTTTTTTTGAGCCTGTTCAATGGCCTTAGAAAGCCAGGGATGTTCCAGTGGCTCTCCCTCTGGTAAACCAAATTTGTCAATTAAGCTTTTAATCTTATCGGAGCCAAAGATCCTCAGAAGATCATCCTCTAAGGAGAGGAAGAACCTTGAGGTCCCTGGATCTCCCTGTCGCCCAGACCTTCCGCGAAGCTGATTATCAACCCTTCGGGATTCATGCCTTTCCGTGCCGATGACATAGAGCCCACCCAGGGAGCGAACTTTTTCCGCATCCTTCTGGCATTCCTTCACCTTTTCATAAAGCACCTGCGCCCATCTTTCAGGAAATTTTTCCATGGGATCCTTGCCTTCTCTGGCCATGTTTAAGGCTTCATACCAATTTTTTTCTGGGATCTCGCAAAGATCATAGCCCTCTTGTTCTAACTGCATTTTGGCCAATCCTTCGGGATTACCACCTAGAAGAATATCCACTCCACGGCCTGCCATGTTTGTGGCAATAGTAACCGCATGAGATCGGCCAGCTTGGGCTATGATTTGGGCTTCCCTTTCGTGATGCTTGGCATTGAGCACCTGATGGGGGATCTTCTTTTTTTTAAGCATTTTGGAAAGAAGCTCGCTCTTTTCAATGGAGGTGGTACCTACAAGAACGGGCCTACCCTTTTTGTAGTTTTCTTCAATCTCAGCGACTACCCTTTCAAATTTTTCTTTTAGGGTCCTAAAGACAAGGTCGGGTAAATCCTGCCTGATCATGGGCTTATTGGTGGGGATGACAACAACTTCAAGATTATAGATTTCCTTAAATTCTGCAGCCTCAGTTTCGGCTGTTCCAGTCATTCCCGCTAATTTTTCATACATCCGGAAATAATTCTGGATGGTGATCATCGCCAAGGTTTGGTTTTCAGCCTCAATCCTTAACCTTTCTTTGGCCTCAATGGCCTGATGAAGACCGTCGCTCCAGCGTCGTCCTGGCATGAGTCTTCCGGTAAATTCGTCTACGATGATCACCTTACCATCCTTGACTACATAATCCACATCTCTCTTAAAGAGATGATGGGCCCGCAAGGCCTGGTGAAGATGATGAACTAGCCTTACATACCTTGGATGGTAGAGATTCTTAATCCCCAGGAGCCTTTCGCATTCCCCAATCCCTTCTTCAGTTAAATGGGCAGATTTGGATTTTTCATCCACCGTAAAGTGAATATCCTTTTTGAGCTTGCGCACAATTTCATCCACGTAGTAATAAAGATCGGTGGATTCCTCAGATGGGCCAGAGATGATAAGAGGGGTTCGGGCTTCGTCAATCAGAATAGAGTCCACCTCATCAATGATAGCATAGTAGTGGCCCCGCTGAACCATATCCTCAAGGGAATACTTCATGTTATCCCTTAAGTAATCAAAGCCAAATTCAGAGTTTGTGCCATAGGTAATGTCGCAAAGATAGGCCTTTTTTCGTTCTTCGTTGTCCATCCCTGAGGTGATGTAGCCTACAGTTAGGCCTAAAAACCGATAGATAGGTCCCATCCATTCGGCATCTCTTTTGGCCAAATAATCGTTAACCGTAACAATGTGGACCCCCTTACCTGTCAAGGCGTTGAGATAGGCAGGGAGGGTGGCAACCAGGGTCTTCCCTTCTCCGGTTTTCATTTCGGCGATTTTCCCTTGATGGAGCACTATTCCGCCTATGATCTGGACATCAAAATGGCGCATACCCAGGACCCGTGAAGAGGTCTCCCGTACCACGGCAAAGGCTTCAGGCAAAAGAGAATCCAGGCTTTCTCCTCTGGCAAGCCGGTCCTTAAATTCTATGGTCTTCCTCTGAAGTTCGGCATCGGTGAGTTTCTTTATTTTAGGCTCAAGCTCGTTTATCCTTTGCAGGATTGGATAAAGCTTCTTTAGTTCCCGTTCATTCTTAGTGCCCACAATCTTTTCCAAAAGTTTAATAATCATCAGGCCTAACTACCTCCTGAAGCTCTTCTTTTAATTATACCTTTTAAACTTTAATTCTTTTTTTGACTTTTTGAAGTCCCAGGGCTTAGGCTTGCCATTTAGACAACTTCTTTAGGAACCTTTCTTTTTCGCTGAAGATACAACCACAATATTTTTGACGGTAAATGCCAGCTTCTATGGCGAGCCTTTTTCCTTCCTGATAGTAACCACGAAAATCCTCATAGAAAAACTTAAGCCCCCACTTTTGCCCCACCTCTTCCCCAATTTCTCTGATGAGCTCGTGGAATTGGAAGGGGCTGAAAAGCAAAGTGGTGGAGATGGCAGAAAAACCAAGATCTTTGGCCCTTTTTGCCGTCTCAGAAAGCCGAAGATAATAGCAAATTTCACACCTTTTTGGTTTTTCAGGATTGGGGAGGATTTTCCAGAGGAAGTCCTCAAGTGGGTAAGAGTCTGCCAAAAGGACAGTAAAGCCAAGGAGATTGGCCACCTGCTCCACCGCTTGTCTTCTTGCTAAATATTCGGTCAGGGGATTAATGTTGGGATTGTAGAAGTATCCTTTAAAAGGGATTTTAAGCTCCTGTAATCTTTTTGCAGGGATAAAGGTACAGGGTCCACAGCAGATGTGGAGTAAAAGGGTCATTTTAGGAGGATAACTTTAGGCCTATTTGGGCAAGTCTTTTTCCAAAGGCGCGAAGGATGGCCTTTTCTTCAGGGTCTAACTCTCTTTGATTGTCCGGCCCCGCTACATGGCCAGGTCCATAAGGACTACCTCCACCCTTGGTGCTAAAGAGTTCTTTCACTGAGTAGGGGACACCAACAAAGATCATTCCCAAGTGGAGAAGGGCCGGAAGAAGGGAAAAGATAGTCATCTCTTGTCCACCGTGTAAGGTACTTGTGGAGACGAAGATGCCCGCAGGTTTACCTTCCAGGGCACCCTCTTGCCAGAGGGGACTAAGTCTATCAATCTGATTTTTGAGTTGGGCAGAAACCACACCAAATCGGGTTGGAGTACCAAAAGCTATGGCTATGGCCTGCCGAAAGTCTTCATAGGTAACAAGAGGGACTTCTTTTTGGAGCTCCTTTCCCCTTTTCATGTCCTCACGGGAGTTAATGATTTCTTGAGGAATGAGCTCAGGCACGGTCCTAATCACGGGAGCACAACCAGCTTCCTTAACTCCTTCGGCCACCTGCAAAGCCATCCGATAGGTATTACCATATAGGCTGTAGTAAAGGATTAATACCTTGCCCATAGTTTCTATTAATAGCTTAAATTTTATTAAAAGGCAAGTCCCAAGGGAAATTATCTTCATTAAATTATTTTCATTGCTGAGAATAAAGAGATAAAAAAATAAAGAAAAAGGTTTAATTTGTAAAAAAAAGGAAAATAATCTATAAAAATCTACTTTTTTAGGAAATTTTAATCTCTAAAATAATTTTTTTGGCGATTGACTTTTAGAATTTTTTTAATAAATAAAAAAAAACGATATCTTTTTTTAAGAAAATTTTTAGAAATTTTTAAAAGGAGGTGGTTTTATGAAGGTTAAGCGTTATCTAATATCTGCGGTAGTTTTGGGGTTGTTATCGTCGCCGGCGCTGGGGGCCACACAAGAGGAGCTTTTGCAAAAGATTGATCAATTGAGTAAGGAGCTAGAGGCCTTGAAAGCTCAGCTTAAAGAGGTTAAGGAAAAGCAGGCCACTCAGGAAGAAAAGGTTTCAGCGGTAGAGAAGACAGCAAAGGGCCTTAAAGAAAACTTGGCTAACATTAAGATTAGTGGGGATATCAGGACAAGGATTGACTCCACCCGGGTGAGTGTTGAGAGAAATGCCTTTATGTTGGGGATAATTTCCAACTTTCTACCCTCCGGGTATACATGGTCTGATGCCTTTGGAAATCCAATTGATGCAGATGCTTTCCTAAAAAAGACTAGAGCCCACAAAGAGGATAACGATTCCCTCTGGACGAACCGTTTAAGGCTTGATTTGTCTTTTAAGCCTACGGAAAACACCGTGGCCAAAGTTCGTTTAGCCTATAACAAGGCCTGGGGGATGGGGGATGACTATTTTGGTCCCTATCTCTTCTTCCCGATGAAGAACAACTTTACCTATGGTGTAAGACCAGATGATTCTAGGCTTTATGTAGATAGGGCCTATTTTAACATTACTAATCTCTTTGATAAACCCATCTGGATCTCCTTTGGTAGAAGGCCAACCACTCATGGTGTTCCTCAGGAAATTAGAGAAGGGTTGGATAAGAGGGATGCTACTCCCACGGCCATCAACATTGATGTCCCCTTTGACGGAGCAACTATTGGGTATGACTATGAAATCGGAAGGATCAGGTTCTGCTACGGAAGGGGATTTGAAAGTGGGTTCAAAATGCCCATTGACCGTGCTAAGGATGACGTAGAATTCTACGGCATTAACTGGGATGTTTATGATAACAACAACATGCTCCTAAACTTCCAGGCCTTCAAAGCTCAGGACATCTTTGACTTCCCGAGCGGTGACCTTTACATGTTCAATCCTGCCTTCGGGATGTACATGCCTTCTCCCTTTAAACCAAGGACTAACCTTGGAGATCTCTATGAGATAGGGCTTACCTGGGAGCATAAAAAGGTTAACCTCTTTGGTCTCCAGAATGTGGATTATTTTCTTGCGCTTGGTATGAGCATTGCTGAGCCTAATGAAGTAGGAATGATGCCTATGACCTTATATGGGTCTAATGGGACCAATGTGGTTTCGATACCAATGAATTTGTACTATACTTTATTGAATGGATTTGTTACAAATGCTACTTATGTTAAAAAGGACACCAGAACTGGTTATGCAATCTATGCAGGAATTAGGGTTCCCATTCCGCAAATTTCTGGGGCCAAGCTTGGACTTGAATATAACTATGGCTCCAAGTGGTGGATGCCCTTCCACATTGGCTCCGACGATCCTTACATGAACAAACTTTCTACCCGCGGACACGTGGCGGAGATCTATTGGCAGCAGGACCTTCCCGTGGGAGCTAAGCTTACCAAGAACGGACGAGCCCTTTTAAGGATTGGCTTCCAACACCACTGGTTTGAATACTACGGCTCTGGCAATTGGCTTGAAACTCCAAGGAAGATAAGCGACCTCAAAAAATGGGCGAAAAGTAGCGATCCCAATATTATGCTCAAAGCCATGACCATGTTTGTGCCCATTGATAAGATGTGGAATCTCTATGGCTCCTTGGAAATCTTCTTCTAAAGGAAAGCCTTCCTAAAAAGGCTTAAAGGGGCTGGGTCTACCAGCCCCTTTTTTCATTTTTTCTTTGTTTGATGACCAGTACGAAGTTAGTTAGGAAGCTCAAGGCATTTTGTAAAGGATAAATTTAAAGCGAAGGTTCCGTAAATACTACTACCACATATTGTTTCCCCCGATAGTTGAAAGGGGTGATTTTAAAGTGAACCCGTTGGGTTTCCCCCTTCTCTTGCCCAATCTTTTCTTGGCTTGGAGCTGGCATTTTTGCTGACATCTCTAAGAGTTTCCATAAGTTAAGACCTTTTAGATCCTCCTTTGCGAATAATTGGGAAGCCCTTTGATTGAAATAAATAATTTTTCCGGTTTCCTCAACCAAACACAGAGCTATCTCAAGGCAGTTAAAAAGAAGGACCAGTCTTTCTATTTCCGCTTGTAGCTCTTCTATAGTTTTCTCAAGGGGGAGCATTTTTTCCGCAATCCGAGCTTCCAAAGTTTCGTTGAGCTCATAAAGACTTTTGATCAGTCTATGGCGTTCTGCATTTAGTTTTTTGATTTTGTAAAGAAAAAAACCAACTAAGCTTATTAAAATTAGAGAAAAGGTACTTATTATTAAGGCAAGAAGGATTTGGTTTTTTCTTTCTTCTACCCTTTGATTGCTAAGGGGTCCTTTAAAAGGAGTATTTGGGACCTGATTTAGAATAGGATAATCTCTAAGGCTTGCCTTTTGGGTGGACCTTTGGGCAGAATAGGGATAGGGATAGGGATAGGGATAGGGATAGGGAGAGGGAGAGGGAGAGGGAGAGGGAGAGGAAGAAAAAATAAAGTAAAGAAAAAAAATTAAAAAAAGAATAGGTTGACCCATTTTAGAAAGTTTCATCTTTTCTTTAATTTTATAAATTCTTGGCCAATGGTCAACAGGAGGAGGTTTCCTCATAGGCTTAAGGTCTTTTTAAAAAATAACTTGCTATTCTGTCAATAAATTGACAGATGGATAAGCAGATGCCCAAGCCTTTGGCATAAGGAAAATTTTTCTCCTTTTAAGTGAGGTGGGGGGAAGATTTTTCCTATTTTCGGGGCTGAGTAAGGAGATTCAATCTTTCTAAGTCCAGAGGAGAGGGAGCAAAAAATTAGGCACGTTTTTTGATAAATATTTTTTTAGGAGGTTTGACTATGGAAGGAGTAAGGATAAACCCGCAGGTTGGTTTACTTGAGGCTTTAGAAGCGGCTCAATTACTGGATCGGAGACTTACGGCCACGGCCAACAATTTGGCCAATGTGGATACGCCTGGTTATAAGGCGGATGGTCTGGCCTTTCATGAAGTTTTAATGCGCAAGGTAGGGCCAAGGTATCGCAAGGCCTATAAAGAGACGGTTTCTTACTTGAAGGAGGATCAGGGGGTGCTTGAGCCCACGGGATCGCCTTTGCATTTGGCCATTGTTGGGGAAGGTTTTTTTAAAGTGCAGACTCCTGAGGGCATAGTCTATACCCGGGCAGGAAACTTTACCCTTGATGCCCAGAGGAGGCTTGTTACTCCTCAGGGCTATCCGGTGCTTGCTAATGGAGCTCCTGTCGTCCTTGACCCTGGGATGGCGGTAGGCGGGCTTGTTACCATGGAGAACCTAAAGCTTCAGGTTTCCCCTGACGGGCTCTTTTCAGTGGATGGAACGGAGATCGGCAGGCTTGATGTGGTAACCTTTGATGATCTAAGTAAGCTTAAAAAAAGGGGAGAAAATCTTTATGTCAATGAAGGCGCTCAAGAGATGATAGCCGTCAACTATGAGGTCAAGCAGGGTTTCGTAGAGAAAGCCAACGTGGAAGTGATCAGGGAGATGGTTTCCTTGATAGAAATTCAGAGGGCCTTTGAGTCGGTACAAAGAAGTATTAGGGCCAATGATGAGGCCACGGAAAGACTAACCACATCCATAGGGAGGTAAGCTATGATTAGGTCGCTTTGGAGTGCGGCAACAGGCATGCAAGGGCAACAACTCCAACTTGACACCATCGCCAATAATTTGGCAAACGTCACCACCCCGGGTTTTAAAAAGAGCCGGACAGAGTTTGAAGATCTTTTCTATCAAAACCTGAAGCTTGCGGGAGCTTTAACCGCTGATGGGGTGCAAGTGCCCGTGGGTATGCAAATTGGCCTTGGGGTAAGACCAGTTGCGGTGACAAAGCTTTTCACCCAGGGTGAGTATCAACTTACTAATCAGGAGCTAGATTTTGCTATTGAAGGAAGGGGATTTTTTAGAGTGGTCATGGGAGGCCAGGAATACTACACCCGGGCAGGGAATTTTAAGCTTGATCGGGATGGATATATCGTCACTCCTGATGGGGCAAGGCTTCAACCAGAATTTGCCGTTCCGACTGGAACAGCAAGGATTGAAGTCACACCTGATGGAGTGATCACAGCCCTTTCTGGCGCGGGTGAGGTCTTGGCTCAGGCCCAGCTCCTTATCTACGATTTCCCCAATCCCGCCGGGCTTTATGCGGTGGGTAGAAATCTCTTTCAGGCAACCCCCGCTGCGGGCGATGTGATTGAAGGTAACCCTGGGCAGAATGGCTTTGGCACCATTGCTCAAGGCTATCTGGAAATGTCCAACGTGGATGTAGTGGAAGAGATGGTGAAGATGATCATCACTCAGCGGGCCTACGAGTCTAATTCCAGGGCCGTAACCACGGCGGATCAGCTTTTAGAAATAGCGAACGCTTTGAAGAGGTAAGGTATGGTAAAAAGGTTGGTTAAAAATTTTTTGGGCCTTTTGGCAATTTTTCTTTTTTTAGCTTTAGCCTTTTTGCCTGGGCTTTATGCTCAGGATAGCATGAGCGAAGATGAATTGAGACAAATTTTTTTGGCCCAGGTCAAGGCAAGGCTTGGACTAAAGGAAGAGACGATCAAGGCGGAAAAGTTTAGGGTGGAACCTCGCCTTCACGATTTCCAAAGAGGGCAGAGTTATTTAGTAGACTGGGTGACCGAGCCCAGGGCTGGATCTAACACTATGCTTTTAACCTATTTTTCCAAAACTGGGGAACCCAAAAGCTTGCGCCTTTGGGGATTTGTAGAGGTGATCGCTAAAGTTCCCGTGGTGGTGAAGCCTTTGCCAGCTGGTGAGATTTTGCGGGAAGAACATGTAGTCTTTGAGAAAAGAGAGCTATCCCGTCTTCCCCACGATGTGATCTTTGACCTCCGCTCAGCCCTTGGGAAGGAAATAAGGGTTAGCCTTAGGCCAGGTATGGTTTTGCGTTCTTCCTTCCTGCAACTTCCAGTTTTAGTAAAAAGGAATGAAGAGGTAGAAATTTTTGCGCAGGGGAAAAATTTTCTTGTTAAGGCTAAGGGGATCGCTTTGGAAAATGGAAAGTTAGGTGAAATGATAAGGGTAAGGAATAAGGAAAGCCAAAGGGTGATTTATGCTAAGGTTAGTGGTGAAAACCGCGTGGAGGTGAGTTTCTGATGCAAAGGATTTTAATTTTCCTCTTAGGATTGTGGGTATGCGGTTGTTGGGAGTTTGACCCCAAAACCCCACCTCCACCGCCCCCACCTCCTAAAGTGGAAATTCCTAAGATAGAAAAATATCAACCGGCTAAAGGTTCCCTATATTCCGAGGGTTTTTTTCTCTTTGCTTATGCTGATAACCGGGCAAGGTTTGTGGGAGATACAGTAACCGTCAAGATTGTAGAGACCTACCAAAGCTCTAACACGGTTAAACAAGGAAGCTCCAAACAATCTAAGGTTAATGCGGGGGTTAATCATGTATTTGGCTACGAAAACCAGGTGAGCAAGCTTCTTCCTTTACCCCAGGCCTTTGACCCTACTAAACTTGTTGATGCAGGCATGAGTAGTAGCACCAGCGGGCAGGGTCAACTTCAAAGGGATAGCCGGATTGTGGCCACCATAACTGCAAGAGTGGTGGATGTTTTACCTAACGGTAACCTGGTTGTGCAGGGGGTTAGGACGATCAAGCGCAACCGGGATCTGGAATACATAACCTTGACAGGGATTGTGAGGCCCCAGGACATAGAAGCGGATAATTCGGTGTTATCAAGCAAGATTTCGGACCTTTATATAGAATACAGTGGGAAGGGGCCAAACAGTGAAGCCGCTTCTGGCCCGGGTATTCTTACCAGGCTTCTTCAGTTATTTTGGCTCTTTTAAGGAGGAGGCCATGGCTTGGCTGGGTTTATTCTTGATTTTAATTTTTTTCCCCCTTCAGGTGTTTGGAGTGAGGCTTAAAGATTTGATGGAAGTGGAAGGAGTCAGAGGAAATTATTTAGTGGGCTATGGAGTGGTGGTAGGGCTTAAAGGTACGGGGGACGGAGACCAAACCAAGTTTACCGTACAATCGGTGGTGAATATGTTGGAGAGGTTTGGTGTGCGGGTTCCCAAAGAACAGGTGAAGTTAAAGAATGCGGCGGCGGTGATGGTGACCGCCTATTTGCCTCCCAACGCAAGGGCGGGACAAAGGATTGATGTTCAGGTTTCGGCCCTTGGGGATGCCAAAAGTCTTCAAGGTGGAACCCTTCTTATGACCCCGCTTCTTGGTCCGGATGGAAAGGTTTATGCCTTAGCCCAGGGACCGGTCTCGGTGGGGGGGTTTACGGCAGGGGGAGCGGGTGCACAGGCTACGGTTAATCATCCCACAGTGGGTAGAGTGCCCAATGGAGCCATTGTGGAACGGGAGGTCCCAGGTGTAGAAATAAATTCTCAAGATCAGCTAATTATGACGTTACGGACCGAGGACTATAATACCGCTGATCAGGTAGTTCGGGCTTTAAATCAATATCTGCAAGGAAAGTATGCCAAGGCTTTTGATCATAAGACCATAGAATTAAAGGTGCCCAAGAATTATCAAGGGAATGTGGTCTCCCTGCTTGCGGAAATAGGAAATCTGGAGGTGAGGCCGGATGGCCCCGCCCGAGTGGTGATTGATGAAAGGACTGGGACGGTAGTGATCGGCGAAAATGTGAGGATAAGCCGGGTAGCTGTAGCCCATGGGAACTTGAGCGTGGAAGTTAGAGAGACACCGGAGGTGGTTCAGCCCCTACCCTTTGCCAGGGGAGAGACGGCAATTGTACCCAGGACCGGGGTAAAAGCTACCGAAGAAAAGGCAAGGATTGTGGTCTTGGAAGAGGGTGCAACCTTGGGAGAGCTCGTAAGGGCCTTGAATGCGGTAGGAGCTACGGCAAGAGAGCTCATCGCCGTCCTTCAAGCCATCAAACAGGCAGGAGCTCTTCATGCAGAGCTGGTGATTATGTAGGGGGTAAAACATGAGAGATACTATCAACACCCTTAATTATCAAAGTTTAACTATCCTTAATCAGATAGCAAAAAAGGACCCTAAAAGGGCCCTGAAAAAGGTTACTACCGAGTTTGAGTCCCTGGTTTGGTATGAAATCCTTAAAGGGCTTGATCGCACGATCATGAAAAGTGATCTCTTCCCGCAGAGCTTTGAGTCTAAACTCTACCAAGAATTTCTCTATCAGGAGGTGGCCAAGGTAGTGTCCGGAAAACCTCGGGGCTTTGGAGATTATCTCTACCAACAGCTCCTCCGGAGCCCATACTTTAACAAAAAATTAGAAAAAACCGAATAAATTTTTTATAAGGAGGCTACTATGCCCTTACCAGAATTAGTAACCCTAAAACAGGTCATTTCCCAGGAGAGAAGGGCTCTGATCAATGGGGCGGTAGAAGAGATATTACGCTGGGCTACCTTTAAAGCCAAAATTGTTGATTGTTTGCGAGAAAAGGAATTAACCGAAGAGGATAGGCTCTTACTGCAAGAAATTCTAAAAGAAAATGAAATCAACAAAAAAATTATTGAAGCGGGGTTATCCTTTGTGGAGGAAGCTTACAGGTTCTTGCAGAAGTTTCTGATGGAGGATGAGTCTTATCAAGGGAAGGAGACCAATCTTCCCCCGAAAATTATCAGTAAAAAGGTTTAGAAGCCATGGCTGGTTTGACAGGGGCCTTAAACATAGCCAAGAACGCTCTTTTGACTTTCCAGACTGCAACCCAAGTAATAAGCCACAATGTGTCTAACGTTAACAATCCCGATTATTCCCGCCAAAAGACCGTAGAAAGTACCTATCCACCAAGCCCTTCTCCAGCAGGTCCTATAGGCTCTGGAGTGAAAATTGAAAAAATCATGCGCTATTTTGATGCCTTCCTGGAAAGGAATATCAATCTCAAGCGAACGCTTTATGGCATGTTTAATGCGGAAGAATCAGGATTAACCATCTTGGAATCCCTTTTCAACGAATCCCAGGATGCGGGATTAGCAAAAATTATGCGAGAGTTTTACACCGCCTGGCAAAACCTGGCCAATTACCCTGAAAATCTCTCCGCAAGGACGCAGGTGGTGGAGACGGGGAACCTTCTTGCCGAGGCCCTAAAGACCAAGTTTGAGGGCATGCGGGATTTGGAAAATCAGGCGGGTTTAAAGTTAGAAACCATTGTGCAGGAAATAAATCGCCTTTCCAAGGCGATCGCAGACCTTAATCTCCAAATTACCGCCTTTGAGTCAGGTGGGAAGACAGCTAACGACCTGAGAGATCAGCGGGATAAGCTGGTGGGAGAGCTTTCCCAGTATGCCCAGATCCAATATTTTGAAACCAAGGAAGGATCCTACAACATCATCCTCGGAAAGGGTTTTAACCTGGTGACCCTGGATTATCATTGGCAGTTAGAGATTTCGGGTACAACCGTCTACTGGGTTGGTTCAAGGGGAGAAAAAATACCCCTTACCAGTCGGGAGGTGTCAAGCGGAGAGCTTGGTGGTTGGTTTAAACTCCTTGAGCAAATCTCTGATGCTTACAATTTTGAGTATGTTTCGGGTAATAAAGTGGTCATGAATTTACACGGCCGGACCCTTTCCGAGGGTGATAGCTTCGCTACGGACCTTGGGCTTTCTTCAGGCACGATTACCTTCCGAGGGAAGGATCATTTTGGCAAAGAAATTTCTGGAAGTTTTACTATTACTTCCACCAGCAAGGTGAGAGATTTTATGGATGAGATTGAGAAGGCCTTTAGCTATACTGTTAAGGTCTACCTTAAGGATGGCAGGCTTTTTATTCAAGATAACTATCGTGGATCGGGGAAACTTGAATTTAGTATAACTTCTACCCCTCCATCTTTAGATTTTGGGCGTTTTGATGATCCCGCCTATCAGTGGCGCATCAACGAGATAAATTTAGCGGGAAAGCTTAAGCTTTTTGGTGAGGAGCTCATCAAGGCGGTAAACGAACTTCATACTCAGGGTGTGGGCTTAAATTTTTTTACGAAGGAGCTTGAGGGTTTTTATTCCGCCACACGCTACCTGAAGGAACTTCCCTATTTTTTAGATTTAAAGAGGGATGGCTACTTTTTCCTATTTGCCAAGGATGAGTTTGGGTGGATTACTCCTATTAAAGTGGAGCTTAATCTTCAGGATGACGCAACTCTTGATGATCTTGCCGATGAGATTAACCTTGCCATAGAGAAGGTTGGCTTAAAGGCCTTTAGCCCAGACTTTGATTTGCGAGCCATTGTGCGGGCAGGCAAACTTGTTATCCAGGCTCGGGATGGTCTCTCCTTTGCCTTTGGCAATGACACTTCAGGTATCCTCCTTTCCACGGGGTTAAACCTCTTTTTCCATGGCACCGACCCAGCGGATTTTGGAGTTAACCCCCTCCTTGTGCAGAAGCCCGAATTTATATCCACGGGCCGACTTGACCTTCTCTCTTACCGAAGCGAAAAGCCCTTCTTTGGACCTTTTCTTTCTCAAGGTCCTGTTGCCCCAACCCAAACCTTTCAAATAACCGACCTCTATGTAAGACCCTATGAAGCAACAGGGAAGGCTTACAGCCTTCCTCCCCTTGCGGTCTATGCGGGTTATTTTCCGGGCTCAGAACTTACCGGAGATCTGACCATTGCCTTAAAGGATGCCCAGGGCACAACCCTCAGAACCATCCTTATCCCAGCGGGAACCTCTTTATCGGCCCTTTTAACCCGGCTTAATGGTGAAGAAGGACTAAGGGCCAGCTACGAGGATGGGATCCTACGAATAGAACTAGTAAAAAGCACGGCTCCCCAAGGGACTGCTTATTTTACCGTGACCGAAGGGACTTCTGGGCTCGTTCATCTTTATTCTTGGGACCCAAACCACAAAGCCTATCGGATTAGCGTTAACGCTGGACCTACTGGAGATAACTTCCAGATTATTTTACAAAAGTTAGATGCCCTGCCTTTTCTTAGGGCTTATATGGACCCTTTCGGCCGGGCGGTGCTAAGGCTTGAACCAGACCAAACATCAGTCTACGGCTTTGAACTGGGAGAAAGCTTTAGAACAGATATATTTGTTGATCCATCCTCGCCTACCGATAGTCTTCTTGTATTTCTTCGCGAAAACGGGATCATACCCCCCTCATTCCGGATTGGTGGATCTGCGGAAACTCGGGTCTTTTCCGGATTTGAGCCCCTCTACAAGCCTACACTTTATGAAGGCTTTGCCTCAGGCTTTACTCCTTTAGCCACGGTTAACTATAGGGTGAAGTTTTTTGATGCCTCAGGGAACCTTATTTCTTCCGTCTCAGTTAGCGGGGCTTCTGATCTTAACACCCTTTTAAGCAATTTTGACGGAGTTTCGGGCCTTAAGGCCAGCCCGGTAGGGGATCGTTTTTACCTTTGGCTTGATTTATCCGAGACTGGAGCCCCAGCTAATGCGGCTTATTTCGTGATTGAGGCTGATGATGATGGTTCTTGGGGCCTACTCAAGGGAACTTCCTTTTCCATTGGTTTAAAGATGGGCGAGCTTTCAGCCTATCTTTATGACCAGCAAGGAAGACCTATAGATAACTTTGATGCCAGTGATGGAGTAGTAGACCCAGCTCGGTTTTCTCTTTTCACAGATCAACCTTCATTTTCCCTTTTACAAAGGATAAACTCTCCGGAAAGCGCGGTTTATGCCCTCTCGGCAAGCCTTGACCGGGAAGGGAGGCTCATCATCTCCCGCACGGGCCTTTATCAAACGGAAAGCTTTATCTTGGTGGATGAGAGACCAAATTATCCAAACCAAAATACCTTAAGGGCAAGCAACTATCAGCAAGGCAACAATACCTACGGTTATGTTTCTTCCGAAACGGTTTCAGGGGCTACTACAACCTTTTCCACTCAAGATGTAACGCTCAGGCTTTTAAGCCCAGATGGAACAACTCTGGCATCTACCACGCAAAATTTTACTTCTCCAACTTTAAACAACATCCTGACCTGGCTTAACGGACTTGATCTTGACAGCGATACTGTTCCCGACCTCAAGGCGGAAATTGACAGCATAGGAAAGTTAATCATAAAGCTCAACGATGAAAATTATAACACTTCAAAGGTTCTATCCTTTGAGCTTGAAAGTACCAGTGATTTTGTGCCCTACCTTGTTGGAATAGATCATACTCAAGCTAACCAAAGGGAAGGTTTAATTGGTAATTTAAAGGGTTATCAGTTAAACCGGGGAGATAATCGCACCGCCATGAGGATAGCGGACTCGGCCACAAATTCTCGTCAGGCCTTAAACCTTTCCAACCTTAATGATTACTATGCTAGCATGATCGGTGAAGTAGGGAATGCCACAAAGGCGGTTAGAGATTCCAAGAGCTTTCTTGAGGACCTAATTCGCCAGATGAGGGCCATGAAGGATAGCATTTCCGGTGTCTCCCTTGATGAAGAGATGGCTAACCTCATCAAATATCAACAGGCCTTCGTTGCTACCTCCAAGATCCTTTCTACAGTAGAGGACATGTTTGAGGCCTTGATAAGTGCCAAAAGATAGGGGGTGATCCATAGATGAGGATCGGTTTTAACACCAAATTTCAGAGTTTTCTTGCCGACCTAAATCGGCTTTCTTCGGAGATCAATTCTTCTCAGCTAAAAATTTCTTCGGGGAAAAAGTTTTTACGGCCTTCCGATGATCCTCCCAGCGCGGTCATAACCCTTAATTACCGCCAGGGGATTTCGGTCATAGAAAGATACCAAAAAGCCATAGACGAAGGTGTAGCCTTTCTTAGGGCTCAGGAAAGTACTCTTAGCCAGGTAGAAGACCTGGTAGCCAGGGCCAAGATTTTAGCCATCAATTCGGTTAACGCTACCAACGACCTCAATGCCCGGCAGGCCATAGCCAACGAAGTGGACTCCATTATCAATACCCTTCTTACTTTAGCTAATTCCCAACTTGGAGAAAAGTATATTTTTGCGGGAGATAGGACCACAGGATATCCCGAGGGTACGAAACCCTTTATGCTTCTCCGGGAGACCTTGCCTGAGGGACAGATTATTGAGCGGGTGGTCTATGAAGGTTCTACCGAGTCTGCTTTTATTAATTACGACCAAGGAGCAAGGCTGGTTCTTGGTGAGACCGGCCAGAAGATCTTTATGGAGACCGGCCTTTTTGAAACCCTTTTCGCCTTAAAAAGGACCCTTAAGGCGGATAATCGGATAGATTATGAGAAAGAACAATATTATATTCAAAGTTTCATTGATAAGCTTGATGAAATATTTAACCAGATTTCCGGCTTTCGCGGCGAAGTTGGAACCAAAATTACCCATCTGGAAACTAAAAAGGAGCTATATATAGATTTTAAGCAAACCATTGAAGTTAATCTTGGTGAGGCGGAATCGGCAGATTTGGCAGAGCTTGCTACCAAGCTTCAGAGCCTGAGTATTGCCTATGACGCTGCCCTGCGGGCGGTAGCTATGGTTTCCGACCTCTCCTTAGCCAAATACCTTTAATTCATTCCTAAAAAGGAAGGGCCCAAAGATGCTCGGGCCCCAATTTCTTAACCCTTTTTAATTAATAGCGATACCGAATTTCTGCACGAAAGAAATGCCCAGTCTTGGCTCCTTTGGCGTAAAAATCGTCTGGGTCAAATATTTCATACTGGAGCATACCCGTTAAGCCCTTCTTAAAGATATAATTAGCCTGAAGAAGATATAAATCTCCCCTGTCCTTTCCTTTATTGGAAAACATGTAAGAAAGGGTTGGTAAATTTGTTTTTTCATCGGCTAAAAGCTTTTGATAGCCAAGCTTGAGCGAGAGATCCTTGAAGGGTTTTAGGTAAAGGTTAATAAGGGGCATTTTAAGATTGGTCCAATAGCCTGGAATAGGTCCACCTTTGGACATGTTTTCTAAGAAGTAGGTGTAGATGATGAGCTCATTCCAATTGGGATTGCGAGAGAAAAGGGGGTTAAAGGCTTCATCTTTTTTACTTTTTGGGTCATCTCCAGAGAGATAAACATAGCCAACCTCAAGTTTGGGCTCCATAGGACAGTTGGGGAAGGCCTTTTCAGCAAAGACATATCCTCCCCAGCCCCAGCGATCCGTTCCATTGGAGTACTCCCCAAATTGATGCACAAGCTCGGCCCTTATTTTTAGAACCTTAAAATCATAAACAGCCCTCGCCCCAAGGTTGTGAAGATAAGAGGCTACTTCAGGTCCTCCATAATTCTTATCATCCTCTTCCTTTTTGTAAATGTAGTAGGGCTCAAGGATTAAGCCATTTCCAAATTTATTTCGGGAATAAATCCAGAAGCCAAGCTCGTTTGAGCCGGTAAGTCTTTTTTTATGAGAAATATAAACACTTCCTCTGTAATCTAAAGCTGGGGGTTTATCATCATAGGAGGGATGGAGATTGGGGAGGAAGACATCCCTCATGGTGTTTCGCACAAGCACTACATCTAAGCTATGCTGTGGTTTTAAGGTGATGGTAGCCTTAAGGCCGTTGAAGTAGAAGGTGCGGGAGCCATCTCCAGGTGTGCCATCAAGAATAAGAAATCCTTCTCCATACATGTCTTTGCCTAAGAAGTCTTGCCTTCCCAGGCGAAGTTCTACAGGAAGCCCAAAAGGTTTTTTGATATCCAGATGAAGATTGTCAATCACTACTTCATCCTGATCAAAGTGTCGACGATCAGGTGAGCTTTCCTTGAGAATGTGATAGTAAGGCCCCATTTGCCATTTAGGCTCGGTGTTTAATCGGATGGTTAACTGGGTTTGATTGTTAAATTTTAGATTTTCCCAGAGCATAACCCTTAAACGAAAAAAGCTCCTGTCCTTAAAGGGATTTGCACTGGTGTTTGTCCCGAGAGTAATAAGATTATCCCAGTTTTCATAGCGGAACCTTACGTCAATCCCTGGCTTATGCTCAAAGGCAAGACTTGTTGAGGTTGCCAAAAGGTAGGCCATGACAGTTGAAAAAAGATACCTTTTCATCCCTCTCCTCCTAATTCAATTTTTTTTCTAAGATACAAAAAAATTTTTGAAAGGCAATTATTAATGTAAAAAAATCCTAATTTTTTATTTTGTGTTTCATAAAGAGCCTACCGAAAAGAACAGCTATATCTTGAAAGTTGGAATTTGATGGTCTAAAATAAATATAGAATTGATGGAGGCCGTAGCTCAACTGGTAGAGCACCGGGCTGTGGCCCCGGGTGTTGCGGGTTCGAGACCCGTCGGCCTCCCCAATAAACTTTTACAATAAAGTTCTATATATCTATCCTTTTACGCCAGTGTTCAGATACACTTCTTACTTCTAAGAGAACTCAATTCCTCTAAAATTTGAAAATTTAATCCTTTCCTGAGGTTGTGTATTTTAAGGTTAAGCCTTATAATTTTTAAAAAGTTTTCAACATTATGCTAAATTTTCGGAGGGGCTTATGTGGAAGGCCTTGCAGACTATGACCAAGAATTTAGTTTTTTTCATTCCCCTTAGTCTTTTTTTGGGGTTTATCTTTGGATTATTTTTTGATCTATCCTTTTTGAAAAATTTTATCCTTTTTTTCACCTTTTTGATGGTCTTTCCTATGATGGTGGGGGTAAACTTTAAAAAATTAAAGGAGGCGGGGGACTATAAGGTTATTCTGACTGCGCAATTTCTTAATTTTTTTATCATTCCCTTTGTAGCCTTTTATTTGGGTAAGGCTTTTTTTGGCCATCATTATTATCTAACTTTGGGGCTTTTACTTTCTGGGCTTGTACCCACAAGTGGGATGACTATTTCCTGGACAAGCTTTGCCAAAGGAAATGTAGAGGCCGCCATCAAAATGACAGTTATTGGTTTGCTCTTTGGTTCCCTTGCTACTCCTTTTTATGTGAGTTTTCTCATGTCCACCTACCTTAAGATTGATGTTTTATACATCTTTAAACAAATAGTATTTATTGTTCTTTTGCCTATGTTTGCTGGCTACCTAACACAGCAGTCTCTACTGAAACGCTTGGGAAAGGATGGGTTTCAGAAAAGGGTTATACCCAAGCTCTCAGGGATATCTACCCTGGGTGTTTTGGGCATTGTCTTTATTTCCATGGCTTTAAAGGCCAAGGAAATTTGTGCCAATTACTGGATTTTAGGCCAAATCTTTATCCCCATTTTTATTTTTTATGGAATAAATTTTGCTTTAGCTACTTTGATAGGCAAGATCATCTTTACGCGAACAGATGCCATCGCCTTAGTTTACGGAACAGTAATGAGAAACCTTTCCATTTGTCTTGCTATAGCCATAATGACCTTTGGCAAGACCGCACCGGAGGTAGCTTTAGTTATTGCTCTTTCCTTTATTGTCCAGGTGCAATCCGCGGCGTGGTACGTGAAGTTTAGTAATAGGATTTTTGGAAAAGCCTAAGAAATCTTTCTTAGCCTCACCGCGGTGAAACCGTCAAGATTGTGAAGATGTGGATAGGTTTTTAAATAAGGGCCCTCAATTAGGGAAGAAATAGATGGACCGCAGATTGGAGAAAGTATTTTCACTGGGTCTTCCAGGGTAAAGTCTCTATATTTTTTTTCTAAAAAAGCTTCCACTACCCTTTCGTTTTCTTCTGGTTCAAGACTGCAGGTAGCGTAGACGATCACTCCCCCCACCTTGACATAATTAGCCAAGCCTTCAAGGAGCGTAAACTGAAGCTGGTGAACCTTTCCCAAGTCCTTTTCGGTCCGAACCCATTTGATATCCGGATGACGCCTGATAATGCCTGTTCCTGTGCAGGGGGCATCAATAAGGATTCGATCAAACTTAGGTGGATTAAGGTTTTTTAAAATTTCTACCCCATTCCCCACAAAGGTTTTGGGAAGCCTAAGCCCAAGGCGCTGAAAATTTTCTTCCAGTCTTTTAATCCGGAAAGGATAAAGATCAATCGCCCAGATTTCAGCTTTATCCTTGGTGAGCTCTGCTATGTGGGTGGTTTTACCTCCCACTCCTGCGCAGGCATCAAGGATTCTTTCTCCTGGCTTAGGATTTAGCAAATAAGAGACTAACTGACTGGAGGAGTCTTGCACCGTTAGCCATCCAAAGTGGTAGGCCTTAAGGTCGGTTACCTTTCCACTAAAGTTGGTCAGAATTATCCCTGAGGGGGAATAAGGACAGGGCTGAGCCTCAGGACCCTCTCCTTTTTTTAGGTATTCCAAAAGGGCGGACCGGGTAATCTTTAAAAGGTTGGCCCGGATGATAAGAGGAGGTTTTTCGTTTCCTGCAGAAAGCAATTTTTCCGTTTCTTCGGCCGTAAATCGCGAAAGCCATCTCACCACTAGCCAATCTGGATAGGAATATTTTATCCCTAAGTAGAGCTGGATGACCTCTTTGGGAGGTTCAGGCAGTTTCTTTTCTTCTGCAATCCGATGAAGGATGGCATTAACATAATCCCTGATAAATTTGCCCCTTCCTCTTTTTAAAAGGAGCTTGAGGGTTTCGGCAAGGGCAGCCCATTTGGGGATGCGAGTAAAAAGACATTGGTAGACGCCAAGTCTTAGAACATTCTTTACCTCAAGGTCAATCCTATCTAAGGGTTCTTTAGAATAATGGGAAATTAGGAAGTCAAGATAGCGAAGGTGCCTTATGACGCCCACCGCAAGCTCGGTGGCCAGGGCCCGATCTCTTTCCTCAGGAAGGACGCTTTTTTTAAGCTCCTCGTTAAGTAATTCATCAAGGGGAGGACGATGCTTTTCCCAGATTAAAAGGATCCTTAAGGCTACCGCTCGTGGGTCTGTCTTAGGGAGCTTGGGCAAGGTTTAGCTCCATTCTAAAAGGAGTTGTTTAAGATAAAAGAGCCGATCCCTTAATTGAGCCGCCCTTTCAAATTCAAACTTTCTTGCCGCTTCTTTCATCTCCTTTTCTACCTTTTCAATTTCTTGACGAAGTTCCTCCTCTGAGGAAAATTTTTCCTCGTCAGGTAGAAAGCTTTCTAAATCCACGTAATCTGCTGAGACCATCTTCATCAGAGGGTCATCTAAGGATTTGATGATGCTTTGAGGGATTATGCCATGGAGACGGTTATATTCCTCCTGAATTCGTCTTCTTCGTTCCGTTTCTTCTATAGCCTTTTGCATGGAGCGGGTCGTAGTGTTGGCATAGAGAATGGCTGTACCGTTAACATTTCTTGCCGCCCGTCCGATCATCTGGATTAAGCTCCTTTCGGAGCGTAAAAAACCTTCTTTATCTGCATCAAGGATGGCAATGAGGGACACCTCTGGCAAATCAAGTCCCTCTCTGAGGAGGTTGATCCCGATGAGGACATCATAAACCCCCCGGCGAAAATCCCGAATGATTTTAGCCCGCTCAAGGGTCTTTAGATCGGAGTGGAGATAGCAGGCCTTAAGCCCAAGCTCCTTATAGTAATCGGTGAGCTCTTCGGCCATACGTTTGGTTAGCGTACAAACCAGCACCCTTTCTCCTCTTTCTAATCTTTTTTTACACTCAAAATAAAGGTCATCCACCTGAATGTCTAAAGGCCTAACTTCTATCCTGGGGTCAAGCAGGCCCGTAGGTCGGATGATTTGCTCCACCACCTGGCCTTCAGCCTTTTCTAATTCATAATCTCCAGGGGTTGCGGAAACATAGATAACCTGGTTCACTCTTTCCTCAAACTCCTCAAAAGTAAGAGGACGGTTGTCTAAGGCTGAGGGGAGGCGAAAGCCATAGTCCACTAAGGTTTGTTTGCGAGACCTATCGCCCCTAAACATACCCCCTAATTGGGGGATGGTAATATGGCTCTCATCTATAAAGAGCAAAAAGTCTTCGGGGAAATAATCAAGAAGGGTGTAGGGTGGTTCTCCTGGTTTCCGGCCATCTAAATAGCGGCTATAGTTTTCAATGCCCTTGCAATACCCTACTTCTTCTAAAAGTTCTAAATCATAAAGGGTTCTTTTTTCTAACCGTTCCGCATAAAGATGCAGTCCCTGGGACCGAAACCAGGCCATGCGCTCCTTAAGCTCCTTTTTAATTTCTTCAATGGCCCGTTTTAGTTTATCTTCAGAAGTCACATAATGCGTAGCAGGGAAGATAAGAAAATCTTCAACTTCCCCAAGGGTTTTACCCCTAAAGGGATCAATAATCTTTAGGGCCTCTATTTCATCTCCCCATAGGCACACTCTCAGGGCTCTCTTTTCTTCATTTGTGGCAAAGATATCAATCACATCTCCCCGCACCCGGAAGGTACCGCGGGTAAAATCAAAATCCACCCTTTGATAATGCATTTTCACTAAGGAGAGAATTAGATGGTCCCGACTAATTCGAGCTCCCTTTTGTAAATAGAGATGCTTAGCAAAGTATTCATGAGGAGCTCCAAGCCCATAAATACAGGAAACACTCGCCACTACAATCACATCCCTACGGGTAAGGACGGAGGTTGTAGCAGAATGCCTGAGCCGGTCTATGATCTCGTTGATGGAGGCATCCTTTTCAATGTAAGTATCCGTAGCAGGGACGTAGGCCTCAGGCTGATAATAATCATAATAAGAAACAAAATATTCCACCGCATTTTCAGGGAAGAGTTTTTTAAACTCATTATAGAGCTGAGCAGCAAGGGTTTTATTGGGAGCGATCACCAAGGTAGGTTTGTTGACCTGAGCAATCACGTTAGCCATGGTAAAGGTTTTACCCGAACCCGTAACGCCAAGTAAAACCTGATGTTTTACTCCTTTTCTAATTTTAGAGACAAGCTCAGCTATAACCTTGGGTTGGTCTCCACGAGGTGTAATCTCCGCTCGGAGTTTAAATTCTCCTTTTCGTTGTCGGATAAAGGGTCCTTTAATTTCTGTTTTAGTTTTAGGTTTGGCCATCGGCTAAAAATATAATACAGAAAAATAAGGTTTACCAACTTTATGAAAGTCCGTTGTTTTTTTCTCATTTAACATTAATATAATTTTATGCAGGTTAAGGTCGGCCGGTTTTTCAGAAACGGAGAGGTTTTTTATGGTCTTATTGAGGAGGATGAAGTTTTAGAGCTTGGCCCTTCGCAAAGGAGACACCCTTTTTCGGAACTTCGGGTCCTTTGCCCGGTCCTTTCGTCTAAGATTATCGGAGTGGGCCTTAATTATCGTGATCATGCCGAGGAACTTTCTCTACCTATTCCAGAGGAGCCACTACTTTTTTTAAAACCTCCCAGCGCCCTTATTGGACCTGAAGAGAAGATAGTTCTTCCCCCGGAATCACAAGAGGTCCATTATGAGGGGGAGTTGGCGGTGGTGATCGGAAAAGAGCTTTACCGTCCCAAAACTTTCAAAGAAGTGGAGGAGGCTATTCTTGGCTATACTTGCTTTAATGATGTAACCGCACGGGATCTTCAGAGGAAGGATGGCCAGTGGACCAGAGCTAAATCCTTTAATACCTTTGCCCCCTGTGGTCCTTACCTTGTTAAGGGGCTGGATCCGGAAAATCTGCAAATCACTACCAGGGTAAATGGGGAGGTGAAACAGAAATCCAGTACTGCTAACCTTATCCATAAGCCCATAGAACTGATCCATTTCATCGCTAATATTATGACCCTTATGCCAGGCGATGTTATCGCCACTGGGACTCCACCTGGCGTTGGCCCTCTCTCTCCTGGAGATGTAGTGGAGGTAGAAATTGAGGGTATAGGAACCCTTCGTAATTATGTGGTAAGGGAGGAAAAGTAAGGATGAAGGAAGGGAAAGTTATAGCCCTCTCTATTAGTCGGGAAAAGGGAGTTCCTAAGGAGAATGTTCCTCAGGTAGTAGTTAAAGAAAATTTCGGAATAGAAGGGGATGCCCATGCAGGACCTTGGCATCGGCAGGTAAGTTTTCTTGATTTGAAGACTATTGAAGGGATGAAGGAGTTAGTGGGTAGGCCCCTTAAATTTGGCGAGCTTGCGGAAAACATAACCACCGATTTGGATTTAAGCCAATTAGAAGTGGGGGACTTGATAGAAGTGGGGGAATGCCTTTTTGAGGTTACCCAGATTGGCAAAAGGTGTCATCACGGATGCGCCATCTTTCAGAGGGTAGGACAGTGTGAGATGCGCAATCGGGGTGTTTTTACGCGGGTCTTGAAGGGAGGAATCCTAAGAGTAGGGGATATAGTACGGCCTTTAAAGAAAGGAGAGAAAAGTTGAGACCTTCTCAGCCCAAGGAAGGGTTAGCCCAAGAAAACAAAAAATTCGTGCCCCGGCTTATTGCTTGGGAACTTACCCGTTCTTGTAATCTTGATTGTGTACATTGTCGGGCAGCTGCTTCTTGTGGTCCCTATGAAGGAGAGCTTACTACAGAGGAAATTTTCCGCATTCTTTCTGAGATAACCGAAGTTGGTTATCCTGTTATCATCTTAACGGGCGGGGAGCCCTTACTTCGTCCGGATATCCTATCCATTGCGAGGAGGGCAACTGAGCTTGGTTTCAAGCCAGTGTTGGCCACAAACGGTACCCTTTTGACGGAGAAGCTGGCTTATGAGCTTAAAGAGGCGGGGATTGCCCGGGTGAGCATTAGCCTTGATGGGGCAAGTCCGCAAGCCCACGATGGCTTCCGCAAAATGGAAGGGGCCTTTGCGGGTGCTTTAAGGGGCATAGAGATCCTCAAAAGGGTAGGTCTTCCTTTCCAGATAAACACTACCATTACCGCAATTAATGCAGAAGAACTACCCCGGGTGCATGAGTTAGCCAAAAACCTTGGTGCGGTAGCTCATCATATCTTCCTTCTTGTTCCTGTGGGCCGAGGAAAGGAGCTTACCGAAGAAAGCCTTTCTCCAGAAAGGTATGAGGCAATCTTACACTGGTTTTATGAGCAAAGGGAGAAATCTCCCCTTCAGCTAAAAGCCACCTGTGCCCCCCATTATTATCGCATCCTAAGGGAAAGAGCCCGGGCAGAGGGGAAAAAGGTTTCTTTTGAGACCTTTGGCCTTGATGCGGTAACCAGGGGATGCCTTGCCGGGGTGGGCTTTTGCTTCATTTCTCATGTGGGGATCGTGCAGACTTGTGGTTATTTAGAAATCCCTTGCGGGGACTTAAGAAAGCAAACCTTTAAAGAGGTGTGGGAAGGCTCGGAAGTGTTTAATAAACTCCGAGATTTTTCTAACTACCAAGGAAAATGTGGAAGGTGTGAGTACATCCACGTCTGTGGTGGTTGTCGGGCAAGGGCTTATGAAGCAACGGGTGACTATCTGGAAGAAGAGCCTCTTTGCACCTATCAGCCTAAGAAGGCACCCCTTTTAGTTTTAAAGCCAAAAGATCAAAAAGCTTAATCGCCAAGTCTTCTTTAGAGGTTTGAGGTAATTTTAATTTTTTATCTTCAAAAAAAATTATAAAATCAGCTACTTGGCTTCCCATGGCTGAAAGGGGATTGGCCACAAGAAGGTCAAATCCCTTTTCCCACTTCTTTTGTTGGGCATACTCTTCCAGCTTGTCTTCCTCTTCCAAGGCAAAACCAACGAAGATTCTATCTCCTTTGAATTCTCTCAGGGTCTTGGCAATGTCTATGGTTTGCCTAAGTTCTATGGTAAGGTGGGGTTGTTTTTTTAATTTTCCGGGGAAGGTTTGCATAGGTTTAAAGTCACAGGGAGCAGCGGAAAAGATGGCCACATCTATCTTAGGTAAGAGCTCCTTAGTAATAAGAAACATCTCCTCGGTTGTCCTTACCTGATAGACCTTTGGTTTGGCCACGCCATGAAGGGGGATAAGGGGGGGAAAGGGTGGTTCTTCTTCCAATCCCCACACTAAATGCACTTCTGCCCCTCGGCTATAAGCCTCAAGGGCTAAGGCATAGCCCATTTTCCCTGAAGAGGCGTTGGTTAGAAAACGTACTTCATCAAGGAATTCCCGAGTTGGTCCTGCGGTGATGAGCACCTTCTTACCTTTAAAGTCCTTGTGTTTAAAAAAGGCTTTGATGATTTGAAGAATCTCTTCCATCTCTAAGAGCCTTCCTTCTCCTACCTCTCCGCAGGCTAATTCCCCAGCTTCAGGAGAAAAGATGAAATAACCGTAGCTTTTCAATTTTTCAAGATTTTCTTGGGTGGCGGGATGTCTATACATGTTCGTATTCATGGAGGGAAAGATGAGGACCGGGGCTTTGCTGGCAAGAAGAATAGCCAAAAGTAGTTCGCTTGCCTGACCAGTTCTAAGTTTGGAGAGAAGGCTTGCGGTGGCGGGAACAAGGATGATGAGCTCGGGGAACCTTGCCAATTCAATGTGGAGAATTTTTCCGTCACTCCTAAAGAAATCCCGGTTGGTGTAGCAAGGAGCCTGGGAGAGGGCAGAAAAAAGAGAAGGTTTAACAAATTCTTCCGCTCCTGTGGTGAGGACTATTCTTAACTCTGCACCCTCTTTTTTTAGTTTTCGCACAAGGTCGCAAACTTTGTACAGGGCAATCCCCCCTGAAACACCAAGCAAGAGGCGCCGGTTAGAAAGGGAAAAAGGCATAAAATTCCGAGCTCCTTAACTCACACCGTAAAGCATGACAATGATTCGTACTTCGCTACCTAATAGGCCTTCGCCGATCACCACAAAGGCCGTCCCTTCCGGACGCCGATAACTCAAGAAATTGATCTTAGAAGAAAAGGCCCCCACTTCTTCCCAGCCCTGAAGACGCATCTGGACCCGATAGAATTCTACCAAAGATGAGCTTTTGATGTTACCAGTGAAGACGAGCATGCCGGTTAGCATTCTTCCGGTTTTAAAAAGGGCACTTTTATCTGATTTATAACTTAAATCTTTCAGCACCGGTATGAAGGGAATGGGAAAATAAATGGGCGAAGCCTGCTCTGCGGGTTGAACCACTTCCACCCTTTCTGGACTTTCTACTTTGTTGGGTCCTTCTTGCGCCTTAACCCAAGAGGCTAAAAAACTTAAAAAAATAAACAGAGTCAAAATAGCCCGCTTGCTCATAAGCTTCCTCCTACGAAAATTTTTGTTCTATCCCTTTTAATTTAACACCTCTTTTGTTAATTTTAAAACATGTCCCAATTTTTCATCGGCACTTCGGGCTGGAGTTATCCTTCCTTTAGAGGCATATTTTACCCTCCTGGTCTTCCTTCTAAGGAATGGCTGAGATTTTATGCGGAACGTTTCCCCACGGTAGAGATCAATGTTACCTTCTATCGCACCCCAAGGCCTTCTACCTTTGCTAGATGGTACGCAGAAACTCCATCCCATTTTATCTTTGCGGTGAAAGCCCCCAAGCTCATTACCCATCTAAAAAAATTACGTCAAGTGGAGGAGGATTTAAAAAATTTTCTTAAGGCCCTCTCTCCTTTAAAAGAAAAGGCTAAGGTTCTCCTTTTTCAGCTTCCTCCCTCTTTAATCTATGATCGGGAAGTGCTGAAAGAATTTCTTTTGCTTCTGCCTAAGGATTATCTTTCGGTCATAGAAATAAGACATAAAAGTTTTCACCATGAAGAGTTTTATGCCCATTTAAGGGAAAGGAATGTTGCCCTCTGTCTTTCTGATTTTGGTGGAAAGTATCCTTCCTGGGTGGAAGTACGTACCGCTTCTTTTCTTTATTTTCGTATGCATGGGGCAAAGAAGATCTATTTTTCCAATTATGAAGAGGAGGAGCTTAGGGCCTTGGTAGAGACGATTAAAAGGATTGGAAAACCAGAAGATGGCCTTCCTCCAGTGGAAAAGGTCTTTGTTTACTTTGATAATACGGGTTTAGGTTTTGCGGTTTCCAATGCCTTAAGATTAAAAGAACTGCTACAAGAAAATTCAGATCTCTTTTAAGTTGAAGAAGGAGTAAGGGATTTGATTAAGCTAAAGAGATGGGCTTCTCCTTCATCCGCAAAGAGGTTTTTGATTTCTAAAATCCGTTCTTTTATGCTTAGGAAGACATCTACGATTTCTGGATCAAATTGAGTGCCTCGGCCAGAGGTAATGATTTCCAGGGCCATCTCGGTATCCAGAGCCTTACGATAGGGTCGGTCCGAAGTTAGGGCATCAAAGACATCCGCTACGGTAACAATTCTGGCAAAAAGAGGAATTTTCGTTCCTTGTATTCCTAAGGGATAACCCTTCCCGTCCCATCTTTCATGATGGTAGAGGGCAATCTTTTCTGCTGCTTTGAGATAGGAAATGTTTGTGCCCTTAAGGATTTCTCCACCAATGATGGTATGTTTTTTCATAATTTCCCATTCTTCTGGGGTAAGGCTTCCAGGTTTGAGAAGGATTTGGTCAGGTATGCCAAGCTTTCCAATATCATGAAGAATAGAGGCATACTTAAGAATATCTAATTGGTTTTCGCTAAGGCCAAGATTTTCCCCAATGGCTACGCAATAAAGACTGATCCTTTGGATGTGGTTGCCCGTGTGTTCATCTCGCAATTCCGCGGCGCGGGCTAAACGATAAACGATTTCCAAGGAGACTTCCTCCAGTTCCCGGTAGGCTATACGCAAAGCTAAATTAGCCTTCTTTAAATCCGCGGTTTTCTTCTCTACCTCTCTTTCTAAATTCTTTTGGTAATCTCTCAAAAAGTCATGGTAGAGTTTTACCTTAGAGAGGGAACGGATCCTGGCCTTAAGCTCGGGAATTAAGAGGGGCTTAGAGAGAAAGTCATCCGCTCCAGCGGAAAGCCCATCAACCCTAGTTTTTAAATCGTTGAATCCCGTAATCAAAATAAACCCTATGTCTATGGTTTGGGGGTCATTTTTAAGGATCTTGCAAAGGGTGATTCCATCTAAATTAGGCATTTGATAATCAGAGATCACCAGATCAGGACCAAAATGAGGGATTCTCTCTAAAGCGAATTTCCCGTCCTCTACGACCTCCACCATGTATCCTTCTTCCGTGAGGATTTCTTGCAAAATTTCCCTAGCCTCGGGATCATCATCCACTACCAAAATTTTTATTTGCCTTAGGAGTTCGGGTGAAAAATTAAACATTTTCTAACTTAAACAGATCCTCTAAAGTGTTAACATTAACAAAATAATTTTCCTTTTTAATTTCAATTTTATTTAGATTTTCAATTATATCAAGGGAATTTAAAAAACCAAAAATGGAAGGCTTGTTAGTACCTTCAAGATAGGTCCTCAAATGAGGGAATATTTTCTTAGGTATCTTCATCGGGAAGGGATAAAGCTTCTGGTTTGCCTGATAAAGGGTAACTTTACCTTGACTTCCATCTTCCAAGAGCCTTTTCAGAATTTCAGTTGGAAGGAGGGGTTGATCGCAGGTTACCACAAGAATTTCCTCTTCCTCAACTGAAGAAAGAAGACTAAATATCCCAGCTAAGGGCCCAGCGAAGGGGCCTTGATCAAGGACAATTTCTACCCCCTCTTCGGGATATCCCCAATCCTTTAAAAGAGAAAGCAATCTTTCTCCTTGAGTAAGAGTCCTAACCGAAAGATAGACCTTCAATTTTAATGGTAACACGGCGGAATAGACCCAAAGGAAAAGCGGTTTCCCTTTGAGGAGTTTAAAGGGTTTATCCCCGCCAATCCTAACTCCTTCGCCTCCGGCCAAGATTCCTACTGCTTGTTTCCCCTGCATCTAATAGACCTTTTTTACTTTTATCTTTGATCCTTCCTTTTCCTTTATAACTTCAAGCTGAGCGGGATATCTATCTTTTAGTTCAGAAAGGTGAGAGATTACGCCAATTACTCGGTCGGTCTCATTAGAGACTTTTACTAAGATTTCCACCACCCGGTCTAAGGTTTGGGAGTCCAAATTGCCAAATCCTTCGTCAATAAAAAAAGATTTGATAGGCTTTGTAGCGGTGATTCGTTGAAGAAAATCACTTATCCCTAAGGCTAAAGCCAGGATGGCAATAAAGGATTCCCCGCCCGATAGGGTGCGCGCCTCACGATGGCGCCCAGTATAGGCGTCAAGGATAGAAATTTCAAAGCTTTTTTGAAGGACTTCATTAATCACAAACTGATAACGATTAAAGGAGAATTCTTTAAGATAAAAGTTAGCCCTCCTAAAGACCCTCTCCAAGAAAAGAGAAGTAATAAAAGATTTCAAGGAGACCCTTTTTGGATTTTCTCCGGCAAGCAACTTGGCTAAAAACTCAAGCTCTTGATACCCCCTTTCTTTTTGCTGAATTTTTTCTTCTAAGTCAACTAAATGCCTTAAATTCCCACTTAAAATTTCTATTTGTTCTTTAAGTCTTTCCTTTTCTCCCACTTTTTTTAAATATCTCTCCTTCAATTCCTTTAATTCTTCTTGAGCTAAAGTAAGATCCCTTTCCCATTCCTCCAGTTTTTTTTCGCTAAACTGAGGATATCCTGTCTTAATTTTTATTTCGGCTATCTTTTTCCTCTCCTTTAAAGCCGTGTATTTTTGATAATATTCCTCTAGTTCCCTTTTAAATTTTTCTAACTCCTTGATTTCCGCTAAATTTTGTTTTAGTTCTTCTTTTCTCCGGAAAAGGCCTCTTTTTTTCCAGACAAAGACCTTAGATAGAATCTCGCAATAATAGCTTAA
Source organism: Caldimicrobium sp. (assembly GCA_037443245.1). Classification (GTDB taxonomy): domain Bacteria; phylum Desulfobacterota; class Thermodesulfobacteria; order Thermodesulfobacteriales; family Thermodesulfobacteriaceae; genus WYEG01. The sequence goes on along the minus strand of JBBIOT010000002.1, from coordinate 195,207 downwards.
TTCCTTAGGTAAACTTTCTTCTTTTTCTTTTATTTTTGTTTCTAACTTGCTTAGTTCCGTTTTTAACTCATCATACCTTTGATTAATTCTTTCTAATTCCTCTTCATACTCTTTGATCTCTTTACCAAGGCTCAATAGCTCTCCCTGGACCTCTTCCACGGAGAGGTCTTCCCCTGTTAGAGAAAGGAGCCCTTCCTTTAAGGTTTTTTGTCTTCCTTCCAATTCACCTAATTCCACTAGGAGAGTTTGTTTTTTCTCAAGAAGGGCCTTTATTTTTTCTTCCCTTTCTTTTTTCAACTGAGCAAGCCTTTCTTCATCCCATCTTCTTTGTTCTTCAGGAACCTTTTTCAGGTTTAGCTCCTTCAACTTTGTTTCGGTTTTTAAGATCCTTTCGGCGAGGTCTTCTTCCCTTTCTCCTTTTATCCGTTCTGCAAAGGAACCCCTCTCTGCCTCAAGGGCACGCTCTTGTTCGGCCAATTTTTCTAACTTCCTTTCCGTATGTTGAATTTCTTCACTTATTTCTTTTGACCTTAAAGCAAAATCAAGAGGGACTTTAGCTTTTGAGGGATGGGAGGTGGAACCACAAAGAGGACAAGGATGACCTTCAGTAAGTCTTTCGGCTAAGATCCCTAAAAAATTTTTTTCCTGAAGTACTTTCTCCTCTTCTCTAAGCTTTTTTAGCCGGTCTTTAAGGATTTCCCTCTCTCGTTGTAAAATCTCTAAGGTTTGCTTGATTTCTTTGAACTTGTTAAAAGCTAACGCTTTTTCTTTGAGGCTGTTTAATTCTTGCGTAAGCTTTAGGGCTAACTCAAGCTCTTCAAGCCTCTTTTTTTCTTCCTCAAGGCTAGTTAATTGGTCTTCAGTTTTCTTCTCTTCTTCTTCTATCCTTTCCTTTTCTTTTTTAATCTTTTCTAATTCTTGTAAATTTTTCAATAAATTTTCCAGAGTAGTCTTTTTTTCTTTTTTAATTTCTATTTCTTGTTTTTTTTCTAAAATTTTTGCCCTTTCTTTTTCTAAATTAGCAAAGCTTGACTTTTTTTCTTCAAACTCAATCTGCAGGTCTTTTTTAGAGGAAGATAGGTCTCTTAAGGTTTTCCATCTTCTTTTAAGCTCTTCATAGATAGGAGAAATTTCTTTAAAATGTTCAAGTTTTTTAATCTTTTCTTCTAAAGCTTGGATTTTTTCTTTTTTTTCTTCAAGTTTTGCTAATTCGGTGTTTACTTCTTCTAATTCCTTTAAAAGCTTTATTAAATCTTGTAGTTTCTCAACCTTTTTTTCTTTTTCTTTTAATTTAGAACTTAAGGCTAAAGCTTCTCGTTCCAAGGATTCATGGAGTCCTTCTTTTTGTTTAATTAGGTCTTTTACTTCTTGAGTACTGGTGCAGGCAACGGATTTAAGGAGTCCTTGCCTTTCTGAATTGAGGGTCTCTAAATCACTCTTACATGCCTTGGTTTTGCCTTTTAAAAATTCTACTAATTGGGAATATTCTTCTAACTGAAAAAGTTTTTCAAAGAGGGCCTCGCGATCTTCTCGGCTAGCAAGGAGGATATCCCGATAGCCTCCTTGTGGAAGGAGAATGATTTGTTTAAACTGTTTATGGCTTAGCCTAAGTAATTCTCGTAAATAGGTATTAACTTCGGTGACCTTAGCCGAACGGATTACTCCGTTTAGCCAAAGACGAGCATCACTCCTACCTTCGGGATTGAGAACCCTTTTTACTTTAATCCGATCCTTTCCCAACAGAAAGGTAAAGGTAACTTCCGGCCAAAAATTCTTAAAATCCTTAATATGATGAGAAATCAAGTCTTTTATTTTTCGATCAGGAAAGCTTGATTCTCCGTAAAGGGCAAAGGTTATGGCGTCAAAAAGAGTAGTTTTTCCGGCTCCAATTTCTCCATAGATTAGAAATAGCTTGCTATCATTGAGGAGCTTAAAATCTTTTTCTGAAAGGGATATGCTTAAATAAGGGCCAAAGCCTTTAATAGTTAATTCTAAAGGACGCATGAAAAAAGGAATTATTTGATCCGGCCTTTGTATTTTCGGTTCAATTCTCTTTCCAAATCTTTACGTTTTATGTCTTCACGACGATCATGAACTTTTTTTCCCTTAGCTAAGCCTAATTCAACTTTGGCTATCCCTCGCGAATTAAAATAAACTTTAAGGGGAATTAGGGTATATCCCTTAAGTTGGACCTTTCCAGCTAACCTTTTTATTTCCCTTTTGTGAAGAAGGAGTTTACGGGTTCTGGTAGGGTCGGCCATTTGCGCTTCCCTGCTGTGGGGGTAAGGACTAATATGAAAATTATAGAGGTAAACCTCTTCATCTACCAACCGAGCAAAGGCATCTGAAAGGTTTCCTCTTCCTTCTCTTAATGATTTCACCTCCCAGCCTTCAAGCACCATCCCCGCTTCATAGGTTTCTTCAATAACATAAAGATGATGGGCCTTCCGGTTAGTGCAAACCACTTTACTCCCAGTTTCTTTCATACTTTTAAAATAACATCAAAGTGGTAAATTTTAAAGGCATGACCTCCTTGTTACATCTTCAAGCATTTCCACCTCAAGAAATCTTGGAAAAGTCCTTCCTTGCTGATCTTCACATTCATAGTAAATATAGCCGAGCAAGTTCAAAGGGGATGGAACCTAAAACCCTTTATGAAGTGGGAAGGCAAAAGGGGTTAGAAGTTATTGGTACGGGAGACTTTACTCATCCCCAATATTTAAAGGAATTGAAAGAGCTTTTAGAATTTAATCCCTCTTCGGGGCTTTATTTTTTAAGAGAAAAGGGTCCAAGCCCCCCCTTTTTTGTTCCTACCGCTGAGATTTCTTTGATCTATTCCACCAAACATCTAGCCAATCGTCGGATACACCTCATCCTTATAGCTCCTAACTTGGCCATCGTGGAGGAAGTAAATAAGTATCTTTCTAAAATTGGGAATCTTTTGGCGGATGGCAGGCCTACCTTTGGCCTTACCGCCGAAAAATTAGTCTTAGATTTAAGGTCCATTTCTTCTGAGATTTTAGTTATACCTGCCCACGCCTGGACCCCCTGGTATTCTGTTTTTGGGGCCTTCTCCGGCTTTAATTCTCTGGAAGAGGCCTTTGGCGAGGCTACTCCTTTCATTTATGCTATTGAGACTGGTCTTTCTTCCGATCCTGAGATGAACTGGCGAATTTCAGCTTTGGATAAGATTAGCCTTATTTCCAATTCCGATGCCCATTCTCCTTCTAAAATTGGCAGAGAGGCCACCGCTTTTTTCTATCCTCTATCTTTTACAAGCATTTACCAAGGGATCAAAGAAGGTTTAATCGCCTATACCATAGAATTTTATCCTGAAGAGGGTAAATATCATTACGACGGGCACCGAACTTGCGGAGTAGTTCTTCATCCTAAGGAGACTAAAAAACTTCATCATCGTTGCCCAAAATGTGGAGGACCGCTCACCATTGGGGTACTTCATCGGATTGAGGATTTAGCTGATCGAGAAGAGGGAATTATCCCCCCTGGGAAACCCTATTCGGTTCATGTGGTCCCTTTAATAGAAATTTTAGCCGAAATTTACGGGCTAAATCCAACAAGTAAAAGCTTGGAAAAGATATATCGTTTAACCTTAGAGCGTGCAGGATCTGAATTTGACATCCTTATCAAAAGGGAGCTTAAAGATTTGGAAGAAGTACTTGAGGAAAGTTTAAGTAAAGCCTTAGCGCGGATGCGTAAAGGGGAAGTCTACCTTCAGCCAGGATATGATGGAGTATATGGGAAGGTTTCCGTATTCCCAAGAGAGGAAGAAATAAAAACAAGCACTTTTAAAGGCCAACAATCCCTATTTTCCTAAGGATTTTATCGCCTCTAAGAGATTGACTAAGGTTAATCTAAACTATTAATTTTACCTCATCAACGCGTTTTTGATTACGCTATAGAAATTCTTCCTTTTTAGAAGAAGAAAATCCTTCTGACAAGATATTTTATAAATGGATTACAAAGATGAATTAGAAAGAAAATAAAAAAGGGGGGGCGTGAAGCCCCCTTTACTTTAAGATAATTACTTTTTCTCAGCTGGTTGTTCAGCGGGTTTTTCCGCAGGAGCCTGCTGTTGCTGTTGAGGAGCTCCTGTTTGATTTTCACCAGCAGGTGCTTGGGGCTGAGCAGGAGCTGTAGGAGCAGGTTGTTCAGTCTTAGGGGCTTCCTCTTTTTTCTTGCAACCTGCGGTAACACCAATCATTCCAGCTACAGCCAAAGTTAGAACCAAAGAAAGCACTTTCCTCATTGCTTATCCCTCCTTCTTAAAATTTTTTCTTTTTATAATTCTCCACTTTTTTTGGTTGTCAAGGGGGTTTTTGAAAAGTTATTCTTTAAATTTTTATCCTAAAATTTTGTCAATGGTTAAAGCATTTTTTAAGGTCTGAAGAGAAATATTCATTAAGTCTTCAGAAGAAAGTTCTAAAAAGGTACATAAATCTTCGGGGAGATAATAGTAAAAGCTATCAATCCCGCTATAAAGACCAACGAGATTGGCCACCACGTTAGCTAAGGCCACAATAGCCGAAAGCTTTCTTTGGAGCATCAGGGTTTCATCATGATGAGCTCGGATAGCAAATACAATATCTTCTGGGAATTCCCATCTTCTTAATAGTTCGCTACCAATTAGTCCATGGTCAACTCCTAAAAGGAGCCATTCAATTTGCATGAAGCTATAATCTTGATTTTCCTTCATGCTCCTTTTAAATTCCTCCACCTCAAGCTTGGTATAAAGGTCTAAAATAATCTTTCCTATATCGTGCAGTAAACAAGCAAAGTAAACCTTTTCTTTAAAACTTTGGGAAAATCCTAACTTTAGGGTTATTAATTCTCCAGCTATGCCACAAGCAATGGAATGAATCCATAGGTCTTTGGCGTTAATTCCATATCCTATCATAGGCCGATCAAAGTACCGACCAACCGCGGAGGCAAGCAAGATGAATTTGATCTGGTCTACTCCAAGATACATAAAGGCCTGGGAAAGACTATCTACTTTACGGGGAAGGGAGTAAAGAGCCGAATTGACAATTTTTAAAAAATTACTGGCGATCCCTGGGTCTCCTTTAATAATTCCCTCAAGCTCGCGATAATCCACTTCTTCTTTTCGTAAAAGTTCAAGAGCCTTTAAAGCTACCTTGGGAAAGGTGGGAATTTGGTCTACCTTGCTAAATATTCTTTCCAAAAGGAGTTCGCATCCTATAGACAAATTTCTCCTCCATTATGCAGGATCTTACCCCCTAATTGGCTGTTAACTTCTACGATCACATAGCTGGATTTGAAGGTAAATTCAAAGACTGATTCTATTTTTAACCTTTTTTGGAGGAAGTTTTTAGCAAGGCTTACATTTTTTTCCGCAAGATCAAATCGTTCTAAGCCTTTCTTAAACCTGCTTGCTCCAGCTATCAACCAGGTTAGTTCCTGAGGAGAGAGTTTTTTACTGTTTAATTCCTCCTCAAGATACCAAAAAAGCTCTCCCCCGGAAAATACAAGAGCTCCGTTAATTTCAAAGCTCTGCGATGGAAAGAGGTAAAAAGCTAGGAGGGCCGTGGATTTTTCTTTACTGTAAGCACCAACGATAACCCCCATCCCTGAAGGACCTGCAACTAGGGTGGCCTTTTTATCTTCTAAAAAACGATAGGTGCCAACGGGGACCCAAATCCTCATCCTTTTTCCTCAAAAAGTCTAAGCATTACTGTTTCTCCTTGCACAACTTCTAATTTTTCTATTTCTTTCAAAGCCACTCTAACTGCTTTTTCTTTGGTTTCATGAGTAAGCATCACAATAGGCACCGCTCCTTTTCCTCGGTGCCGGCCAATTTGTACTACCGAGGCAATACTAATCCCATGTCTTCCTAAAATACCAGAAATTTTGGACAAAACCCCAGGTTTGTCAAGGGCTTGAAATCTAAAATAGTACCTGAAGATACATTCCTCAATCGGTCTAAATTCTTTTTTTCTTTCCTTTTCGTAAAGGGGATAGATGGTAAGACCATTTTGGCCGGATGCTATATATTTAATGGCATCAACAATATCACTAACAACCGCACTTGCGGTAGGATATCCTCCAGCCCCCAACCCATGTAATAGGATATTCCCCACAAAATCTCCCTCTATTAAAAAGGCATTATAATTAAGCCTAACAGAAGTCAAGATATGTTTTTCAGGAATTAAGGTCGGATGAACCCTAACTTCCAGTTTTCCCTTTACTCGCTGAGCCATGGCCAAAAGTTTGACTACGTACCCAAATTGGTTGGCAAATTCTAAATCTTCCAATTGTATCTTCTCTATACCCTCGACATAAACCCAATCATAGGGAACAAAAAAATTAAAGGCCAGACTGGCCAAAAGGGAGATCTTATGGGCGGAATCAATTCCTTTAAGATCTAAACTTGGGTCGGCTTCAGCATAACCCTTTTCTTGCGCTAATCGTAGGGCTTTAGCAAAATCCATCTTCCTTTCTTGCATTTGAGTCAGAATGTAATTGGTGGTTCCGTTGACAATACCTACAATCCGATGGATTTTATTGCCAATGAGGGATTCTCTAATGGTCTTAATAACTGGTATACCGCCACCAACCGAAGCTTCAAACCCTAAATAACCTCTTCTTTGGTTGAGCTTGGTAAAAATTTTTTCTCCCCTTTCAGAGAGAAGGGCCTTATTGGCGGTTATCACGGCTTTACCCTGATGGAGAGATTTTAGAATATATTCTTCAGAGGGCTCTAACCCACCCATAAGTTCGCAGACGATTTTAATTTCTTCATCAGAGAGGATCTCGTTGAAATCAGTAGTCAAAAACCCCTTGTCGATGCTTATTTTTCTCTTCTTTTTTAAATCTCTGACCAAGATTTTCTTTATCACTGGGTGAAATCCAGTGATTTTAGCAATCCTTGTGGCATTTTTAGAAAGAAGTTCATAAACTGCTTGGCCCACCACACCAAAACCAAGAAGGGCAAGATTTATTTTCTGCATCCTATTTCTCCTTTTATTGACTTAGGTCTAGCAAAATCAGAGTTTGAATTTTGCCATCAGGAGGATTTTCAGGATTAGCAAATTTAAATTCATTATTTATTTTTTGGGCAACATTTTCCACAAATTCAGTAATAAATCTTTCTTCTACAAAATATTGGGTCTTGGCTAAGGTTATCAAGTTTTGCCAAAGTTCTTCTTTAAGACTTTCCCTAAAAAAGCACCTCTCTTCCTTTTTTTCCACCAATATTGGGAATAAGGTTTTCCATTGGCTCTTGGGCACAGCTCGGAAGACAAATTCCTTGTTTAGAACCCACTGAGATAGGGCGGTAAGGATGATAGCTGTCCAGGTGAGGTTTACTAAATCAAAGTTTAGCCTCGGTTTGAGCATTTCTCTAAGGATAACCTCAGATCCACCGATGGCTATTCTTAAAAGGTGCGCCATGTAGGCCACTAATTCCACCTCTCGCCATACCAATTTGACTTCCCATTCTCGGGAAAAATAAGTATACTCCTCATCGGTTCCTACCCGTTCCGGCTGATATAGTTTGATCCTATTAAGATTTTTCACTAAAACTCCATTAAGATATCCCTTATAAGGATCATCAAGATAACGAAGTAAGGTGAGATCACTTTCTTTGGGGTTTAAAACCTTTAAAGCATTTCTTCTTAATTCACGAAGTACTGTTTGTCCAATCCTAAAAATGTCTTCTAAATGATAGTTAATTAAATACTCTTTAGCCAAATGGGCTTCTCCATGCACTAAGGAATCAAGCCCAAGGTTTAAGCTTGACCAAAGTTTTTTTAAGCCTTCTTCAATTTCTCTTAAACTGTCTACTACTACGAAATCACTAATGATCAGCTTGGTAGCGAGATAGGCAATTTCCTTCTTGAGCCTTGTTAAAGTTTGGGGGTCGGAAATTGAGTTTAAGGCTTGATGAATTAAAAGTTCCCTATCAGAAAGGACGGGTACTAAAAATAAGGGATCACTTACTTCTCCCTCAAGGGCTTTAGCTTCCATCCCCCCAATAGGTTTTAAAGCCCTTGGATGTAAGGGGGTATAAATATCTAAAGCAGAATAATAATCAAACAATCCTTCATCTTCCAATCTAGCATTCCTGAATTGATAAGCCCTTTCTTCAACTTCCAGAGGAATTTCCCCAATAATGCTTTCCAAAAGGGAAAAATAAGTTTCAGCCATCTCTTCGCGTATGATTTCTATTATCCGACGAAAAGGATATTCTACCTTTTCCACTTTAAATTCAATGAAGTAGACATCATCAAGCGTATAGGGGGGCAAATAATCATAAGCTTCCAGAAGATCTACATCATCAGGTTTCTTATACACTTTAAGAAATTTTTGCATGAGGGCGATTAAAAAATCCCAATCTGCAACCCTCAACCACCTCAAAACCGTATCCTCGCCTGCCTCAAAAAGGAGGATAATCCAACTAAGGGCTCTTTCAGGTTTTATTCTATCCTTATACCAAGCATCAAGATCAAAGAAAAATTGAACCTGACTACCCTTGGCATAAGAAAGAAGCTCAACAGCAAGGTCAAGCGAAGAGGCCTTAAGAGTAAAAAAAAGTTCTATCGGATGGAGATTTTTCACCAGGGCTTCAGGATAAGGGGAAAGTAGAATAAATTTGGCCCGGTGAGCTAAAGGAACTTGTCTAATTAAATCAAGTAATTCATGAAATTTTAAAGGGCCAAGAAGATTAGCTAAATCATCCTCTCTTTTCTTTAAAAGTTCTTCTATAGTTAAACCAAGAGGTTCAATCTTCGGCATAGAATGCGGCTTCATAGTGGCGAACAACCTCTTTTTTGCCCAAATCTACTATAATAACATCATAGCGGATTTGCCTAGCCTTGTCTACTAAATTTTTATGTCGTTGACAAAAAATTTGGCTGGCCAGAATAATCTTTTTTTGTTTCCAGTAGTTAACCTTCTCTTCGGCAAGGCTTGAGTCCTCTAAAGAACCCAAAGCTTTGACTTCTATGAAAACAAGTAGGTCCTTTTTTAGGGCTACCAGATCAATTTCTGCTTCTCTGGTTCTAAAATTGGAGGCCACAACAAGATATCCCTTTCCCTCTAAGTATGCCCTTGCAATTTCTTCTCCTTTGAGCCCAGCAATTTTTTTATTTCTCATCCCGGGGAAAGGGTTCGGAAAAGGGGATAAGCTGTGCGGTGAACAGGTGATGGCCCAAGCCTTTGCAGGATTTGTAAATGTTCTGGTGTGGCATAGCCTTTATGCTTGGCAAAACCATAACCAGGATAAAGTCTTTCTAAATTTTCCATGAAGTGATCCCGTTCTACCTTGGCCAAAATGCTTGCTCCTGCGATATTGAGGCTGAGTTTATCTCCCTTGACCAGACACTTCTGGAGCCCTTTATAATCTTTTAAGGCGTGGGGACCATCTATCAACAGTAACTCAGGGGCAACGCTTAATTGCGCTAAAGATCGCTTAATGCCAAGAAGGAAGGCCTTAAAGATCCCGAGACGATTTATTTCCTCAACCTCAATCCAAGAAATAGAATAGGAAAGAGCTTCTTTTTTTAAGATTTCAGCTATTTTTTCCCTTTTTAATGGTGATAATTCCTTAGAGTCTTTAATGGCAGGATTTAGATAGTCCTTAGGAAGGATCAAGGCTGCTACTACTAAGGGTCCGGCTATGGCCCCTCGCCCAACTTCATCAACTCCGGCAATAAGGCTATAGCCTAATTGCCAATAATGGACTTCAACTGGAGTAAAGCTATTCCATGACCTTTTGCTCAAAACGTTCTTTAAGCCTTGCCGATTTGCCTGACCTTGATCTCAAGAAGTAGAGCCTTGCTCTCCTTACTTTTGCTCTTTTTACTATTTCAATCTTTTCTATCTTGGGAGAATGAAGAGGAATCGTCCTTTCTACCCCTATGCCAAAGGATACCTTTCTTACCGTGATGGTTGCCGAGGTTCCAGATCCCCTCCTTCTAATCACTACTCCTTCAAATATCTGAATCCTTTCTTTTTCTTCTCCCTCCTTTAATTTAAAATGGACCCTTACCGTATCCCCAGGGGAAAGCTTAGGAAGGTCTGAACGAAGATAGGGCTTTTCTACTTCCCGAATTAGGGGATGCATTTTTCTTTCCCTCCCTAAAAATTTTCCTCAAAATATAGCATAAAAAAAGGGTCTGTCAAATTTTTTCTTTTAATCTCAATATAAGCATATTCTATCCGTGTGATCTTCCTTGCTCTAAACGTGGGGAACATAAATTAAATATCCCCTAAGGTTCAAAGGGTTGAAAAAAGACGGTGATTACAAGTGTAAAATGTCAACCACAAATACTATTTTAAGATGTCCCATATTTGGATAGGCTCCTTCCCAAGAAGATTATCTTGAGGATTGAATATGGAAAGATATTCTGTGAGGAGTGGAAGATATGAAATTGTCTTCCCTCTTAGAAAACATATTAAACAAATAATACCGGATTTAAGAAAAAAATCTCTATCACGACTTCAACATCTTGCCTTTCAAGGAAAAGCTTTCTGAGATGGACAAAATTAATCTAAGCTATGAGGCCAGAAGAAAATTACTCATTAAAGAGGGCCTGCATAGCCCCAAGACAAAGAAAAAAGTATACCTTGGAAGAAGGAGAATGTCCGAGGAAGGTCTTTTAGTACAGATGGACTCATTCCTTCCTGGATGGATTGAGGGTATAGAGAAACAGTGCTGGCTTGTGGTTATGATTGATGGTGGAGAGGGGTTTGTGTATGCCGAATTCCATCCCCATGAGACAGCAATGGGCTGCAAACCAAGCAATGTGAAATTTCAAAGTAGTAATAAAGAGTAACTTGACTTTAGGATTGACATTTACCCTTTATTCCCAAGAAATTAAGGATAGGCTGTTCTAAAAATCCTCCATAACTGGTGTCTTAAATTTTGGAGGTGATGTGAGGATAAACTGGTTCAGAGAATCAATTTATTTGCTAAGAATTTGAAACTAATAAATCTTCAAAGGAGAGCAGATTTGGATTTAGCCCTCAAACTTTAGGAAGTAGGACTGAGCCTTAGCCAGATCTTCTTCTTGTCCTAACAAAACTAACACATCTCCTTCTTCAATTTTTTCTTCCGGAGAAGGGTTGACCAAAAATATTGATCCTCTTTTTATGCCGATGATGGTAACCCCTGTTTTAGTCCGAAGCCCTATCTCCTTTATAGACTTCCCAGCTAATCTATTTCCTTTTTTTACCAATAAGTTCTGAATATTTTCTTCTTTTAAAAATTCTAGCCCTTCTAAGGTTTCAAACTTAAAATCTTGAGCATTTCTAAAGGCTTTGTAATGTTTACTTCTCAAACTTTCTAATAGTTCATAAATCACGTTTTTAGGAACTTGATATTTTTCCAATACTTTAGAAAACATCTCTATGGAAACTTCAAATTCTTCTGGTATCACTTCATTAGCTCCTAAATTTAATAACTCTTCTATTTCAGCAACATATTTGGTTCTTATTATAAGATAAATCTGTGGATTTTCTTTTCTTGCTATAGAAACAATTTTTCTACTGGCGATAATATCTCCCATGGTAACTACTAAAGCTTTAGCATCTTTTGCTCCAAATTTAAGCAATATTTCTCTATTAGTGGCATCGCCAAAAAATATAAATTCCCCCTTTTGTCTATATTTTTTAACGGTAAAAGGATTTAATTCCAAAATAACATAGGGTATTTTTAGAGTTTTTAGACCAAAAACAAGGTTTTTACCAGCAACCCCATAGCCTACTACTATAGTGTGGTCTTTCAAATCAGTTTTTTCTTCTTTAGTCTTGATAACCTTTCTTTTTTGATAGCGAGAATAGAGTTTAGAGGAAAATTTGGAGAGAATAATATCAGTTAAACCATGACTAAATTGGATCCAAAAAGGAGTTAGAAAAAAACAGACGATAGAAGCTCCCATAAATATTTGATAGAATTCTTCAGACAAAAGTCCTAACCTTTTACCTTCCAAGGCCAAAACAAAAGAAAATTCTCCAATTTGTAGAAGATAAAAGGTTGTCAAAAGGGCTATTCTAAGACTTTTGTTCACCAGTAAACCCGCGATTAAAATACCTATAAACTTAACCAGTAAGATGCCTACTAACATGACAGCAGTCTGCCAGAAATTAGCCAAAAGAAAAGTAGGATTTAACATAAGACCTATGGAGACAAAAAAAATGGCCATAAATAGGTCTTTCAAAGATTTGATTTCAGCTATACTTTGATAGGTATAATCTGATTCCGAAATAACTAATCCTGCTAAAAAAGCACCTAATGCAAGAGAAACCCCTATATAATGGGAAAAAACTGCTGTTCCTAAAGCAAGGGTGAGAAGGGACATCAAAAAAAGTTCTCGGCTTTTAGTTTTTACTATCTGATGGAATGTATAAGGCACCGCATAATAGGCTACTAAAAACAACCCCAGAAGGAAGCAGAGAGATTTGAATAGCGAAAAAAGAAGGTCTCCTACGTTACCCCCTTTACCCGCTAAGAGGGGTAGGATCAACATCACGAGCACGACGGTTAGGTCCTGGAAAATCAACACCCCAAAAGAGGCGCGACCATAAGGAGAATTAATCTCTCCTCTATCCATTAACATCTTAAGCACTAAAGCGGTGCTACTCATGGCTACAAGAAATCCATAAAACAACCCGTTGGAAAAGGATGTCTTTAAAAATACTATGCCTAATCCTAAAATCATAAGTACAGTTAGAAATACCTGCAAAACCCCCGTGAAAAGAACCTCATACCGATAAGCGATTAATTTCTTTATAGAAAACTCCATACCTATGGTGAACATCAAAAGGATTACCCCTATTTCTGCAAGAGTTTTTATTAAATGGACATCTTTCAAAAGGCCCATACCAGCTGGACCAACTAAAATCCCGCAGATGAGAAACCCAACGATCGGAGGAATTTTAAGTCTGCTTGTGGCCCAAACTATTGGAATACAACTTAAAAAAATAAGTAAAAAACTCTTTAAAACTTCCAGCAAATCTGCCATAGCAAAACCCTAATGGTAATTTTTATTAAATATCGGGATAAAATTCCATCTAAGTTAAAGCTCTCTAAGGGCTTAAGGCTGAGTTTTTAGAAACTTTGCTTATTAAAACTTAGAGTATTGTAATTTATTCCTTTCTGCCTGAAAAGTAAATTGCCAAGTTCGGTGGGAAAGATATGTATGCTGGAATCTTAGTCCTCAAAATGTTTTTGAAAAAGCGGTCACAATTTTTAAAGTAGTCAGGGACAATTATTCCCTTCTTACCCATCTTTTTCTCCCTTTTTTGAAAACTCGCAACTTGTTAACACTCTTTTAAATAATAATCAATAGTTTCATTATGCTTCTAAAACCTCTTTCAACACCACAGCTTGATTATGTTCCCTGTCCTTTGTAGCCAATAAGAGGGCAACCTGCCCCCTTCTTGCTTCTGACCTTAATCTCTTTACTAAGTCCTTATATTATAGATCAAGGAAACCATTGTTTTATAATTTTCAAAGATTCCACGGCATAAAAAGTAGAATCCATAAAGGCTGCTGAATGAAGAGTTCTGGCAAAACCTCCTGATTTTGTCTGACAAAATAGGATAAACTCCAGAAGTTTTTCTAAATTTCCCGGTTTGTAATTTAACAATTATCTATATAGGAAGTTGTTTTTGGCGAAAATCCAAATCCTCCATCAGGATTCTGACATTTAAGAAGACACTCAGCAAGTTCCTGTTGGGAGATGTTTGAGTTTAAAAATCCCCTCTCAGAAAGATACAAAAACAATCACCAGTCTTTTGCTATATGGCATTCAAATTTTTTTTTATTCTTAATAAGTTTGCCAAATTTGTCTTGGCAACTTCTAAAAGTTTAGCTAAATAAAAATATCTTTCGAGGTTAATAACTCCTTTGAAAGTATGAATATATTTTTTAACTAAGCTTTTATCTATTATTAAACCTGTTATTTGACGTATCCTTATAAGGAAATAAAAAATTTTTGGCTCTTTTTCTAATTTTTTTTCTTTTAGCCATTTAATTAATGACTTATCAGTTGTTGATTCATATTCAATTTTTAAACAAAGTGCCTTTAAATTACGAAGTGTTTTCAGAGCATGATAAGTATCCTGAACAGTAGATGGAAGAAATGGAGTTGCTGTAAAACCTCCATCTTGTTTTTTTCTCTGCATTATAAAATTGAAACATTCTGAAAGAACTCTTCCAAAGTTCACGAATCTAATATAAAAAACTTAATCAATTAAGTAAAGTTGGATCAAAAATAGGCCTTCTTTGATCAATTAACTTTCTCCAGAAATCTTGTAATACTCCTCCATTTTAGATGATTGCGAGATATTGACGAAGTTTAAATAAAAATAAAATAGAATGCCTGTGTTGTTTAATTTACCAAAATTTACCAATAACAAGGATCTCTAAAGATTTAGAAAATTCTTGAAGAGTTAAATGCTATGTAATAGAAAAATTATCAAAAAAAGTGCTATAGAAAGAAGGACGATTAACAAAAGTAGATCAAGTAATATAGAAGGCTGATAGGTATCCTCATCAATCTGTTTTTCAACCTTTTTATATTTGATAAAAGCAAGAAAACCCATTACTGCCCCAAGAGCAACGAGGATTATTCCTAAAAAAGAGGTATGTTCAGGATGTGCTGTTTCCGGGAGTTCTTTTCCAAGATAAAGTGACATCTGCCTTACAAAAAGAGCAAACTTTTCCACAACAAATCCAAAGGCCATAATGCCTAGGCTAGTCCTTATCCAGGAAAGGAAAGTTCTCTCATTTGCAAGATGAACCCTTCGGTTACGGGTCTTCTGATGGGTATTATTTTTATTCATTTTTTCATCCATTATTAAAACCTCCTAAGATTTATTATTTTTAAATTAAATTCGGTAGTATTTGGATAGAAACTTCCGAATGTAACCCTTTGATGAATATCCCAGGAACCGCAGAATAGATTTCATCTCATATTATTTAGATTTTCTCGGTTTTGTGATGTAATTAGACTTAGTGATGGCCCTAAGTTTGCAAATTTTGGGGGACTCCGCTACTCCGAATGGTTTATGAATGATTTAATGTGACTTTTAATATGACTTTACCACAAGCACAGGGCAAGGGGCATATCCGATCACCTTTTCGGTAACGCTTCCCATAAGAAGTCTCTTAAGACCAGTCCTTCCGTAAGATCCCATCACGATTAGATCCGCCCCAATGTCTTTTGCAGTCTCCGTAATGACCCAAAAGCTCTCTCCCTCCTTGACTATGGTTTCCGCCTTCACACCCGATGATTCTGCCTCTTTTTTCACCGCCTCTACATAACTTTTGGCCTTATTTACTAACTCATCAACTGTGTTTGGTGACTCCGCATAAAACTCAGGTGGTACATCTACCACCGAAATAATGGTAAGTTCTCCCCCATAGGATTTGGCAAAATCTATTGCCTTTTTCTCAGCAGCTTTGCTGAACTTTGACCCATCCGTTGCTATAAGGACCTTTTTAAAGCCCACCGTTGTATCCCTTGGAATAACGAGCACATCGATGGGGCTATAACCAATAACCCGGGCCGTGACACTCCCGACAAGAACCCTTTCAAGCCTCCTAAGACCCCTTCTTCCCATAACGATCAGGTCACAATTTTCAGCTTGGGCAAGGTCTATGATTCTTTCATAAGGCTCGCCTTCTTCACAAACGGTCTTAATAAGGACCTTATGTTTATCTGCAATTTCTTGAGCCTTTTTGAGGGCCTCCTCAAAGGGTTTTCTCATTGAAGCCATGATGTTTCCAACTGCCACAAGGTCAAGGTCACCGGTATAGGGAGGTATAACTGAAACCACCATAATCCAGCTTATTTCATTCTGGGCAAGCTTAAAGGATTCTTCAAGGGCGTGAAGGCTTGAGGGGGATCCATCAATCGCTATAAGGATCTTTCTATATCTTCCCATTATCTCACCTCCTGGCTCCTTTCCTGGGCCAATATTCTCTTTTCTTTTTTAATGCCTTTCCAGAGGGCAGTCAATACGATAAATGCCCCTGTAAATAAGGCAAGGGCCATTATGGCAAAACTTGCGTTTTTCAGAATTTTTATGGTCGTATCTCCGAGGGGGGATATAATACCGAGCTGGCCTGAGTAGACAGGCACCATAAGGGCACGGCTGAACAGGACTATTATCATGATCACTCCCATTACAAGTTTGATCATGTAACCCTTCACATAGGTTGTTCCGATTGCACCAAGCTGGACCCCAAATAGAGAACCAGCAAGTATGATCATTGAAAGCCTTATATCAACAAAGCCATGAAGGGCATACTTGAAAGAACCACCCATACCCATAACAAAGGCTATGACAAGCTCTGTGGCCGAGGCCATAAGGCTCGGGACACCAAGGATGTAGATCATGGCTGGTACCCCTATGAACCCACCTACCGCAATAGTAGCAGCAAGCATACCCGTAGCAAAACCAAGGGGGATGGTAAAGAGGATTGATATCTTTTTATCAATACTCTTAAAATATACCATTGTGCCAGGAATATTAATTGACTGGACCCATCTTGCTATCTTGGTGGTTTTTTCTTCTTCCTCAACTCCTGTGTGATCCTGCTTCATCATCTTGAAGGCATCTCTCAGGACAAATCCACCTACCACTGCAAGGACTATGACAAAGGCCATACTCACGTAAAGATTTGATCCAGCATCACCAAAGCTTTTCTTTATGTATTCCTGAATATGAGCCCCGATGAGCACACCTGCCTCAGCCGAGGCACCCATTATAAGACCGAGCTTCACATCAACCTGGCCATATTTAGCCCTCTTTACAGCTCCAACAAGGGCTTTGGGAAATTTGTGACACATGTTTGAGGCAACTGCCACAAGTCCTGGCACACCCATACTCATCATCCCTGGTGTAAGGACAAAGGCACCCCCTGATCCAATAAATCCGCTTACCAGACCACCTACAAAGCCAACAAGAAATAGATAGACCATATTCATCCAATTAAGGTCAATAAAGTTTGATGCTGTCTGGACTATATCTTGCATCCTATTTTACCTCCCTTTTCTTTTTTGCCTCTACACCGAGGACCGTCCAGAAATAGCTGGTGAAATTACCGTGGACAAAGGAAAACACAAAGGCAGTAGCTATTGGTAAGAAGGCATAGATACCTCCGCGCCCAAAGTACTGATTGATAAAGTCCTGATTGGTGAGTAATAACCAATAGAGGATAAAGGACCCTATCCCGTAGATAATGAGTTTACCAAGAGGCTTCTTTTTTACTTTAGATGCCATTACTCTATCCTCCTTTTAATTATGAATTTAAGAATCCATCACCACAACGAGTGGACATTTAAGTTCATGCCAGTCCTCAGATAAAGTCCCCTCCCTGCAGTCCTTGTCAAGGTCTTCCGAGGAGTTTATTACTACGAAATCAATATTCTTTTTCTGCTTTACGTAATCCAGAATCTCTTTCTTAAGACAGCCCCTCTTTTTAATTAGTCTGTAGCTTATCCCCTCCGAATTCAGTCTTGCTATGAACCTTTTAATCTCTTCTGGTATTATTTCATCATTGGATAGGTAAAGGATGTCAAGCCCTATTCCTATCCTTTTACAGGCATTAATGGCATAAAGAAGGGTCTTTTCGCTTATGTTTTCTTTCCTTAAGCCAAGTAGAACCCGTCTCTTCCCCTGGAGTATCTGCCTTGCTGTTTCAGCATCATCAGCCTCTGCAAAGGCAGAGGCTACCATAATGTCTTCAAATTGCTTGCTGAGGTCTTTCATCCTAAGCTTTAAGAGTTTGAGTAAGTAGCTCCCTCTTTTCCTCAGCTTGTCTGACCCCGGCACTGTACTCCTCAACTCGACCAGTTCCTACTCCGCTATCAGAAAATCTGCGATTTTCTTGAGATTCCTCATTTAATATCTGCCTTGCTGTATCAAACTCACCTCCCTCTGCAAAGGCAACGGCCGTAAACAGATCTTCAAGCCTCTTAAAAAAACCTCTCATTTGGCACCTCCCTAATCTACCGCTAAATTTTTTTAGCGATCCTAAAATCAAATTGAGCAAATAATGTGCCAGATAAAAACTTATTGATTTTCTTGGTTTTATAATGGACAAGAATTGTTGGTTTGTGTTGCACAATTCAACATAATAAGGATGTTTCAAAGAATGGGAGGTCTCAAAGAAAAAAGGTAATTTGCTCTTCAGTGCCTCCACCCTTATTCCTTGTTCCTATTTTTATTACCTGTAGGTGGTTCACCATTACATTGCATTATGTAACATTCTTTTGCTGCATTGAAATACTTTATTCTTTAGCTATATTTTAAAATGTGGCTATACGTTTATTTCATAGTCTTAAAGAAAAGGTCCTGGCAGGTTATCTGATCGGTTTCTTCCTTATGTTAGGAGTTATCCTGCTAAATCTTAAAAACTTCACCGAGATGCAGTCTATGGTTCTAAAGGGTGAAAAGGTATCAGAGCTCATTGATACAATCCTTGAAGTAAGAAGATATGAAAAAAACTATTTCCTTTACGGGAAGAAAGAGGATATAGAAGAACTGAGTCTTTATCTTGGGAGGTTAAAAAAAATCCTGACAGAAAACAGACACGATATAGAACTTTTTACTCAGAAAGGCTTTTTGCTCAAGCTTGAGAAAGACATTAAGGAATATGAAGAATTGCTCGGGCACCTGAAACAACCAAAAAATAATCTTATCTATTGGGAAGAGAGGATTAGAAATAAGGGAAAAGACATCGTTAAGGCTGCAGAAAACCTTATAGAGGTGAAAAGGGAAAAGATTAAGGATGCGATGGTTCATTCAAAAAGGATTTTTATCCTATCCATTATTTTTCTTATTATTTCTGGTTTTATAGCGAGTGTAGTTTTTTATCGAAATTTTGCCAGACCCCTTGCACTTTTTGAGAGGTATATGAAAAAAATTGCTGAAGGAGAGTATGCCTTCATACCTACACCCTCACAGGACAGGGAGATAGTCTCATTGAGTAATGCCTTTAACAGGATGCTTGCTGAGCTTAAGCTTAGGCAGTCCCAATTGATTCAGAAAGAAAAGCTTGCCTCTCTTGGAACCCTCCTTTTTGGCGTTGTTCATGAATTAAACAACCCCTTGAATAACATCTCCACCTCTTGTCAGATATTAAGGGAAGAGATAGAGACTGCAGATCTTGAATTCAAAAAAGAATTGTTAGTCCAGATTGAAGAAGAGGTTGACAGGGCAAGGGACATTGTGCGATCTGTCCTTGATTATTCAAAGGCCGGTGATAAAAAAGAGATAAATCTATATAGTACCATAAACGAGGCTGTAAGATTAATCAGGTCGGAGATACCATCCAAGATTGAGCTATTGTTAGATATACCTGAAAATATCGCTATCTTTGCTGATCCTCAGCAGATAAAACAGGTATTTCTGAACCTTATAAAAAACAGTGTTGAGGCCATTGAAGGAGAAGGCCAGATCAAGATAACCGCAAAGGTTCAAGAACCCTATGTGGAGATGAAGATCAGTGACACAGGGAAGGGAATGTCCCAGGAGGTATTATCAAGGATCTTTGATCCATTCTTCACGACTAAAGAAGGCAGATCAGGATATGGCCTTGGCCTTTTTGTTACCTACAACATAATAAAAGAGCATGGAGGAACCATAGATGTGCAGAGTAGTCCGGGACATGGAACTACCTTTACGATTAGAATCCCCAGAAAGGGTGAAAAAATTTAAGAATTTACTGAGTGATAATCCTGTTTCCGTGATAGCCGAGAACTGGTAAATAGAACCCTTGTTAAAAGTATTTTAACAAAGGATGAGGAAGGTGCCACATGTCAGCAAGGATACTTATTATTGATGATGAAAAGATTACTCTTAAGAATCTTGAATATGTGTTGAAAAAAGACGGATATGAAGTTACCTCAACCATGAGCGGCCCTAATGGTCTTAGGCTTCTTCAAGAAAAAGAATTTGATGTGGTGCTCACAGATCTTAAGATGGAAAAGGTAGATGGGATTGAGATCCTTGAAAAGTGTAAAAGCCTTCATCCTGACACAGAGGTTATAATGATTACCGCTTATGCCTCAATCCCATCAGCAGTAGAAACTATGAAAAAGGGTGCCTTTTACTACATTGCCAAACCCTTCAAGCTTGATGAAGTAAAGAGAGTTGTAAAAGAAGCAGTGGAAAAGGTAAGGCTTAAGAAGGAAAACCGGTTCTTGAGGGAAGAACTTGAAAAGTATCAGGGAAAGGTGAAGATTATTACCCACAACCCAGAGATGCTTAGGCTACTTGAGATTGCAAGACAGATTGCTCCAACAGATTGTAATGTCCTTATATCTGGAGAAAGCGGCACAGGTAAGGAACTCTTTGCAAAATACATACATTTTCATAGTCGGAGGGCAGAGGGGCCATTTCTCGCTATAAATTGTGGGGCCTTTACAGAGGAACTCTTAGCGAATGAACTCTTTGGTCACGAAAAGGGGGCCTTCACAGGAGCCACCACTCTAAAAAAAGGCCTTATTGAAATGGCCTCAGGAGGTACCCTATTCCTGGACGAGATAACCGAGATGCCTCCAAGCATGCAGGTTAAACTCCTGAGAGTTATTCAGGAAAAGGAACTATTCAGGGTGGGGGGTACAGAACCTATTAAAGTTGATGTTCGGTTCATAGCAGCCACAAACCGGGATATCCAAGACTCTATTAAATCGGGACAGTTCAGGCAAGACCTATATTACAGACTGAATGTGGTATCCATTCGTATCCCTCCCCTTTCTGAGAGAAAAGATGATATCCCTTTGCTTGTTCAATACTTCCTAAAAAAATACTCCGCAATCATGAAGAAGGGGCCAATAGAGGTATCGGAGGAGGTGATGAACATTCTCATGAACTATGACTTCCCAGGAAATGTGAGGGAATTGGAGAATATCATTGAGCGCGGTGTGGCCTTGACAAACTCAAACAGGATAGAGGTGGCTCACCTACCAGAGGATTTGAGACAGTTGAGCATAAGAACTTTTAGAAAAAAGGATGGCAAAATCCCAACCCTTGAGGAACAAGAAAAGGCCTACATAAAGTGGGTTTTAAAAGAAGTTGGAGGTAATAAGACCCTTGCGGCTCAAATCCTCGGGATAGACAGGGTATCCCTATGGAGGAAACTTAAGAGATATGGACTTGAGGATTAATTATTTAATGTAATTCCCGACTTTGCTTTTTTCCCAATCTACCTTTAAAGAGATCGGTTACAAGAAAGACTAAGGGGCTTTAGTGCTCATGGATAGGCCTTTACCACGAGCACAGCTTTATCTGTTTGGCTAAGGACTCGTTCATATACGCTTCCCATAAGCAACTTGGTAAGCCCTGTCCTGAGGGATTTTCTCTGTCTTCATCAGTGACCTCCTATCTTGAGAATTCCTGATGCCGCAAGAAGAAGCACCAGGACCTCAAGTATGGCAATTATAGTATATGTCCAGTCTTTTTTCCTGATGAAGATAGGAATTACTGCCAGATAACAGACAATGGTCACTCCAGCCAGAAAGGCTATGCCAAGAAAGTTAAGAAAGTCTCCTTTGTCGAGTACCCTAAGCCATGTCCATCCCGGTTTTATCCCTGTCGCTTCAAGATATTGATGGACAGAAAGACCCCAGTATTTTGGAAGGTCTTTTACGGGTATGAATGGGTCAAGTATACCAGTAAGATAGATAATAAATGAAATAATAAGACTAAGTAGGCCTATCTTCATCCCAAGATCAAGGACCTTAGCGTATATTAACTGTTCCTCAGTTACCTTAATTTCTTTAGCCATTCTAAACCTCCTTTAATTCCAGATTGCAAGGCCTTTGAGCAATGCCCTCAAGCCAGAAAAGAGCAACAGCCCTATGACTACATATTTGATTGCCGCAGGCCTTGCCTTTGCAAGGATCTTCACACCCACTATAGAGCCTAGCATTATCCCAACTATGGAAGGAACAACCATCATCGGAAGGACCGCACCATTATTTATATAGACCCATGCAGCCGATGTATCTGTTATCGAAAGGAGAAACTTGCTCGTTGCAACAGAGACCTTAAGGGGTGCACCCATCAAGAGATTCAAAACAGGCACATTTGCCCATCCAGCACCAAGTCCAAACATACCTGCCATCACGCCAATGATGATAAACAGAGCAAGTCCCTGGGGTGTCCTGTGAATCTTCCAGGGAATCTCCTGTCCAGTGGATGCCTCATAATAAATGCCATTAATCCTTAAGGCCGTTGAGAGGACATCTGCCTTAGGAACCTCCGGAAATTCTGACTTTTTTGCCATGAGCATGATCGCCACGATGCCAAGGATCGTAAGGCCAAGGGCAACATTGACTACATTCTTTGGAAGAGCAAGGCCGATCATGGCACCCACTATGGCAGCTGATGATGCTATCAGGGCAACTGGAAGGGCAAGTCTAAGGTCAGCCATTCCCCTCTTAAGAAGTCCGGGGCCAGCTGCCAGGGCCCCAGAGAGGGCAACGAGGAGCCCTGCCCCTCTCACAAAGTCCAGATTGAAAGGGAAAAAACCACCAATTATCGGAACAAAAAGCACCCCTCCACCAACTCCGCCAAGAACTGCCACTATCCCGAGAACAAAGGTAACTATAAAGAGAACAAGTGGCCATATCCACCAGGTGGTGGCAGAATCAGAAATTGCCTGGATCTCCTGGGATCCGGTAGATGCAGAAGAAATCTGAAAAAACACAAGGACAGCCATAATCAGGGTTATTAGGACAAAAACTGACTTTTTTCCTTTGCCTGATCCTCTTAAACTAAGAGTGGAACCTCCAAAAAATTGCAGATTTTTTGGGGCAGTAGTTAGGGTCCCCAAAAATCTTGAGCATTTTTGGGGTAGGTGTAAAGGATCCATCGCCAGCCTCCTAAATATGTTACATTAAGAAATATACATATTGCTTTTTGAAACAAAAAATACTTTACCACAAAGAACTGGCTTTGTCAAATAAAATTGACAAAAATAGTAATGGTGATTGTAATTTTAGGCTTCTCCTAAAGAAGGAGTTTTTTAGGCAAAGGACATGGGATATGTGATCCCTTTAGAAAAATAATAGAAGATTTAATCCTTGACAGGTTCTAAAATAATTTTATTATAATTTTAATTTTATTTAGGGGGGCTGAGATGAGGTCGTTTGTAACAAGTTTAAAGAAAAGATTGTTTGTTATCGCTTTGATCTTTGCTGTTTTCTTAGGCCTACTCTATTATTTAGCTACAAAATTTTATCTTTATGCTAACCAAACAAAGCATTTATTAGAAACCTTGGTTTCTGCCTATAAAAATGAGGTAGAAGCAACGGGAAAAAGATTGCAAGAGTCCGCTCTTTTTTTTGCAAACCTTCCCGATACTCTTGAGGTATATTCTTCTCTTCTCTCGGAAGCCAAAACCTTAACCGATATTTCTGAGAATAACCGGGCCATCTTTCTTAAGTATGGCCAAAGGCTAAGGCAAGAGGTTGAGCCTTTAGCCAAAAAGACTGGGCTTTCCCGTTTTCACATTTATTTTCACTTACCTGGTCCAAGGTCTTTTTTGCGGATGGAAAGAAAAGTGGGAGACGATGTGAAGTTGGATGACCTATCTTCCTTTCGTTTTGCAGTGGCAAAGGTTCAGAAGGAAAAACAGCCCCTTATTGGATTAGAGGTCGGGCGCGATGGATTAATGATGAGAGGTATTGCTCCCATCGTTAAAGATGGTGAGCTTTTAGGTTCTGTTGAGTTTGGTTGGCAATTAAAATATATCCTTGATGAACTTTCCCAAAAATTGCATTTGTTTTCCTATTATGCTGTTCTTTTGAACAAGGATTATGAGAAGATAATGACTAAGTATATTTCTGATGGGAAGGCCAAAGCTCTCCCTGAAGCAGTACTTTATGCCAAGGCTGAAAAAGTATCCGAGCAGATGCTTCAGAAAATACTAAAGAGCAAAAAAGAGAGATTTGGGATAGGAAGCGTAGAATTCATAAGAGTACCTATTGCTGATTATAGCGGAAATCAAATTGGTTATATCTATTTGGGGATTGAGCAGGCTAATCTCATTAATTTATTTAGGATGACTGGATTAATTTTAGGTGTTTTTGCGATCCTCTTTTTGATTATTAGCTATGTGATTTTGAATTTTACACTAACCTTTGTAAAAAGAAATATTACCGAGACTACTAATAAGGTTGAAGAGCTTGCTAAAGGGGGAGGAGATTTAACCTTTCGTTTTGCCATCAAGGGAGATGATGAGTTTTCCTATCTTGCGGATAAATTTAACTCCTTTTTAGAGGGGTTATCTTCTTTGATAAAAGAATTAATTGGAGAGACTAAGAGGCTCTTTTCCATCTCTGCAAAACTTAAAGAGGAAGTAGAGGGGACTTTACATAAGGTAGAGGAATTTTCAGAAAAAGCTGATTTTATAAGTTTTAGCTCTTCGGAGATTTTAGATATGGTCAATGATTCAGCAAATTCCTTAGATGAGTTGACTAAGGCCATCCAAGAGATTAGCGCCAAAGCTCAGTTAAGTAAAAGTGTAGTAGTGGAAACTGTTAAAGATGTGAATGCTTCTAAGGTTTTAGTGGAAAGGTTAAGAGAAGCCTCAAGGACTATAGAAGAGGTGGTAAATTTAATTAACAATATTGCCGAACAAACTAACTTGCTTGCGCTTAACGCCTCAATTGAAGCAGCTCGTGCAGGAGAGGCTGGCAAAGGATTTGCGGTCGTAGCTAATGAAGTTAAGGAGCTTGCCCGCCAAACCCAGGAAGCTACAAAAGATATCCAGCAAAAGATTGATGAGCTTATTCAGAGTAGCCAAGAAGTGGCGGACTCTGTGGAAACAGTAGTTGAGAAAATTAAGAGTGTAGAAGAGGCAAGCATGTCTATAGCTTCCGCAGTGGAAGAACAAACTATTGTTGTCCAGAATGTTTTTGAGAATATAAATTCCGTTAGGGAAAAGGTAATATTGAACGAGGAATATGCCCGGGAAATTAAGTTAGGAGTGGAAGAACTAAAGGATGCTTCCCAAAGGCTAAAGAATGCAGGAGAAGAAATAAAAGAGGTCGCAGAAGAGATAAATTCCATAACTTCCAACTTCAAAGTATAGAAAATTAAAGTGCTCTTAAGGAGGTTAGGGGGGCCATCCCCCTATTTTTAAAAAAAATAGTCTTTTTATATTGACAGATCCGCTTAATGTATTAATTTTATAAAAAGATACCATTTTAGTAAATATTTTGGATAAGAATATGATGAAGTTTCTTTCCGAGGAGCTTAAGGCAGATTTAAGCGTGGATGTGGTTCATCTTATGTGCCCGATTCATCTTTTGGAGTTGAATGAGAGTATTAAGAAGATAGAGGTTGGGCAGGTGCTTGAGCTTATTACCGATTATGACCGGGCCTTAGAAGATGTTCCCAGGTGGTGTGAGATTTTTGGCCAGGAGTTTTTGGGGGTATATGATGATGGGGATTCCTATAAATTTTACATTAGGAGGCTCAAATAATGAGACCCGTCTATTTAGATAACTTCGCAACTACTAAGATGGATGAAGTGGTCTATCAGGGGATGCTTCCCTATCTCAGGGAGTTTTTTGCTAATCCCTTAAGCAGTTATGACCTTGGGGTCAAGGTGAGAGATGCGATAGAAGAAGCACGACAGGAAGTAGCTCGGTTAATCAATTCTAAACCGCAGGAAATCATCTTTACTTCTGGAGGAACGGAGGCTAATAATTTTGCTTTGAGCGGCTTAGCCCAGGCCAACAAGAAGAAGGGAAACCATATCATAGTTTCTTTAGTTGAGCATCATTCCGTTACTAATCCTGCGAGGTTTTTGGAAAGGCAGGGTTTTGAAGTTACCTTTTTGCCTGTAGACCGTTACGGTGTAGTAGATTTAAATTTTCTGGCCAAATCTTTAAGAGAGGAGACGGTTTTAGTTTCTGTGCAGTTAGCTAACCCTGAGGTGGGGACCATTCAGCCCATAGAGGAGGTGGTGAAGTTAGCTAAGAAGGTAGGGGCTTTAGTGCATACCGATGCGGTAGCAGCTATACCACAAATGAAGGTAGATGTTGAAGCTTTGGGAGTTGATGCCTTGTCCCTTTCGGCCCATCTTTTTTATGGGCCAAAAGGAGTTGGAGCTTTATACCTTAGAAAAGGAGTCCGTATCCAACCGCATATTTATGGTGGGATTCAGGAAGGTGGAAAACGAGGGGGGACAGAAAATGTACCCGGTATTGTAGGGATGGGTCTTGCGGCAAGGCTTTTGCGACAAAACTTAGAGCAATGGATACCTAAAATGAAGACCCTGAGAGATAAACTTGTGAAGGGTGTGCAAGAAAGGATAGCCAATGTTCATCTTACGGGACATCCCGAAAAAAGGCTTCCAGGGCACGCGAGCTTTATCGTGGAATTTGTAGAGGGAGAGGCCATGCTTCTCATGCTTGCCTTCCGGGGAATTTATGTGTCTAGTGGATCTACCTGCACTTCTAAGGCGCTAAAGGCCTCCCCAGTCCTTTCAGCCATGAATTATCCACCCCATCTCATTCAGGGCTCGGTGCTTTTTGTCTTGAGCAAGGATACTGAAGAAGCTGACGTGGCTTACGTGCTCCAAACTTTTCCCGAAGTTGTAGAAAGGTTAAGGGAGCTTTCTCCCTTTGGGAAGGGGTGGAAAGATATGGAAAAATGGCAAGAAGAAACCTGTCCCCACCATTAAAATAGGAGGAAAAGACCATGTACAGTCAAAAGGTGATAGAACATTTTATGAACCCAAGGAATGTGGGAGAAATACCAGATGCTGATGGTGTGGGGATTGAGGGCAATCCAGTTTGTGGAGATATGATGTACCTTTATATCAAGGTCAAGGATGATCGGATTGAGGATATAAAATTTAAAACCTTTGGTTGTGCAGCAGCTATTGCGGTATCCAGCATTCTTACGGAAATGGTCAAAGGGAAGACTTTGGAAGAGGCCTTACAGATTAAGAAAGACGACATTGTGAATGAACTTGGGGGCCTTCCTCCCCAAAAGGTCCATTGTTCGGTTTTAGGGCTAGATGCCCTTCACAAAGCAATAGAAGATTATAAGGCCAAAAAAGGAAAATAAAAAATTTCTTAAAAAGTGCCCCTCAAAGGAGGGGCACCTTGCTTATAATAATGAGTTTTTTAGTTAAGGATTTTTACTAAGGTGATGGTGCAATAGAGATCTTCCCCAGCGAGAGGGGGATTAAGATCAAGAACAATTTCTTCTTCTGTGATTTTTACTATTCTTGCCGGAATGGTGATTTCTCCTTGAGGAGTATCAACCACTAAGGAGAGCAGGAGGCCTGGTTCGGGCTCTACATCAAGGTTAAGGGCTTCCCGAGGTACAGTTCGGATTAAATTTTCATCCTTTGCTCCAAAGGCCTTCTCCGAGCTTATAATTACCTCCTTAGTTTCTCCTTCGGTCATCCCTAACACTGCTTCCGAAAGCCCAGGAATAATCTCTGGAGAACCAACTTCAAACACAAAAGGGTCAGACTCAAGGGTGTTTTCAAAGATCTCCCCTGAGCTGAGTTTCCCCACAAAATGAATGCTCACTACATCTCCAACTTGCACTTTACGCATACCTATACTCCTAAGATTTTT
The DNA here is from genome assembly GCA_037443245.1 of Caldimicrobium sp. GTDB lineage: Bacteria > Desulfobacterota > Thermodesulfobacteria > Thermodesulfobacteriales > Thermodesulfobacteriaceae > WYEG01. The sequence goes on along the minus strand of JBBIOT010000002.1, from coordinate 167,605 downwards.
TTGATAGAAGATGAGAACTTAGAGGATAGGACTCTAAGAACTCCTTTCTTCTATCAAAAAGAAAGGTAGCACAGGATAGAAATATTACAAGGGTTCAAGAAGGACGACCGCAAAACACATTATGCCCGGATTTTCCTTTGTGAAAATTAATCCTTCCGCATGACGAGCCTTAATTCCTATCCGATCTTCGGGAAGTTTCAGGAGAAGGGACAGATTTTTTTTCATCTTGGTATAATAGGGGGAAAGTTTAGGTTCCTCAGCCACAATTGTTAGGTCAACTTGTTTGACCTTTAACCCCTTTTCTTGGAGTTTATGTAAAGCCACAAGAAGGAAAAAACTGCTTTCTCGGTCCTTATAGGCTTCTTCATCCGGTGGGAAAAGCGTTCCAAGGTCTGGCAATCCCCCGGCGGAAAGGATGGCATCAGTTAGGGCATGGAGGACTACATCGCCGTCGGAGTGACCATGCAAGCCTTTTTCATATTCAATAGGAATGCCCGCTAACACAAGCTTTCTCTTGGGCACCAAAGGATGAATGTCTACGCTAAAACCAATCCTCATTTTTTCCGTCCTGAATTAATATAGGGTGAGCCGGCGGTGGGGATTGAACCCACGACCTGCGGATTACGAATCCGCTGCTCTGCCGCTGAGCTACGCCGGCGTCACTCTAATAAATTTTAAGTCTATATTCTTGGCCCTTCAAGAACCCTTTTTTTACTTATCACCGCAAGAACTATGAAAAGTCCAAGAACTAATAAAATAAAAACACGGGCTAACCATTGGATAAAGTTAGCTGAAAGAATTTCCTGCCAGGCTGAGGAAAACCAAAAATAGCCAATAGTAAGTAAAAATAAGGGGGAAATGGTGCCCAAAAAATAGACAAAAGTCCGGGGAAGTTTGATGGAGGTGTCCCGGGTAAGCTCCTGATAAAAACGCTCAGGACCGAAAGCCCAAACAAAGACTGAGATTTCAATCAAGGCAAAAACAAGAAGAAAGACCGCTCCAGCCCAAAAATCAAGCTCATCAAGGAAGGAAGGGATAAAGGCGCAGAGGTTAGCTCCAATGATCACTAAGAGCATACTCAAGGCTACCGCCTTAGTATGACTAAACTTCATTTCATCTTCAAAGAAGGAGACAAGGGGCTGAATGAGGGCCAAAGAAGAGGTCAGGGCTGCTAAAAAGAGGAGAAGAAACCAAAGGAAGGAAAGAAAGGATCCCAAAGAAAGGTTTAGCAAGATGGCCGGCATGGTCATAAACCCTATCCTAAAGGTTCCTTCCTTAGCTAATTCTGGTACTGCCAAGGCTCCAAACATGGCAAAGGCAGCGGGGATAGCAATACTTGCTCCTATGATTACTTCCACAAACTCATTTATGCCCGCAGTCCAGAGTCCGGCTTTAATAACATCCTCCTTGGGCTTCACATAGCTGGCATAGGTAGCAATGGCCCCCATCCCTAAAGAAAGGGTAAAAAAGATCTGCCCCGAGGCCTCAATCCAGGTCTGAGGGTCAGTAATTTTAGAAAAATTAAGGGAATAGATAAATTTTAAACCCTCAAGACCGGCCCAGTTGTTAGAGGATAGGGAGACAAATCCTAAGAATAGCCCCATTAGGATTAAAGTAGGCATACCAATCTTAGCGGTTAATTCTATGCCTTTCATGACCCCCCGTTGGAGAATAATCCAGTTGATAAGAAGGGTAATCCATAGGAAGAGAAGGGCAGAAATGGAGGGGCTGGTATACCAGCGAAAGAAATCTACATAAGGGGCCATGGCTAAGCGATAATCCAGGGATGGTTTTGGCGCAGGTAGTTTCCCTATGAGGGAAAAAATAGCATAGCCTAGGGTCCAAGACTCTATCCATAAATAATACATGACGATTAAGATGGGGATGGCCAGACCAAAGGAGCCAAGAGCCCTGGCCCAGCTTGCCTGTTTAAAAAAGAGCCCGATGATGCCAGGCATGGAACCATGCCCATACCTCCCTGCATATCTTCCTGCTACCCACTCTAAAAGCATAACCGGGAAACCAAAAAAGAGTAAACTGATAAAATAGGGCACCATGAAGGAGCCCCCTCCATAAAGGGCAGCTTTGGATGGGAACCGAAGAAGATTCCCCAAGCCAACCGCATTCCCAGCGGAGGCTAAGATCAAACCAATCTTGCTCCCCCAGGTTATGCGAGACTCCCTTTGGCTATCCATTATCCCCTCTCGTAAGCTTCTCTTTAATTCTTTTAATTATAACATAAGCGGTGTTGAAGGCTAACTGGATGCTCCCCTTTGGGACAGCAATGTCTCCCGCCAGAAAGAGGCCTGGTATGTTAGTCTCATAGTATTCATCCACTTTAGGCCGATCCTCAGCATCAAACTCTACGCCAATATACTTCAGAAAACCCTTAGGAGTGCTACCTCCTAAGCAATAATAAATAAAATCAAAGGTATCCTTCCGACCATCTTTAAAATAAACTAAAACTTGATCTCCTGCAGGGTCAAGCTTTTCAATATCCGTACCTAAAAGAAGTTTTATTTTTCCTTCTTTGGTCTTTTCCTCCAACTGAGCAAGGTTTACAGGATTAATGCGGAAAAACTGAGTTCGGCGGTAGGACAGATAGACTTCACATTTAGGACAGGTGAAGAGGGCTGTTTCCGCTGCGGTATCTCCACCTCCCACGACCAACACCTTACCTGAGGCCGGACAAATGGAGGGAGGCTCAAAAAAGACCCGATCCTTTATTTCTTTGGGGATGGGATAATCTGGTTTTTTAGGCTGGCCAAAAATCCCAATAGCCACAATCACAAAGTCCGCTTGAAATAGGAGTTCTCCTTTTACCTTAACTTCAAAGAGGTCTCCCTTTTTCCCAATCCAGTTAACTTCAGAGTTAAACCGAACGTTAAGCCTATACTGAGAAACCAGTCTTTCCATTCTTTGGAGGAACTCTTCCTTGCTTTCGGTAGGGAAACTTACCCTACCAAGAGGAGCCACCTCTACACCTCGGTAGATAGCATCTACCCTTTTCCCAGGCCGAAAAAGTCTTTGAATGGTATCACAAATTTGGGAAGACTTCTCCAGGATTACCACTGGTTCTAATCCTTCTTCCTTAGCTTCTACCCCGCAGGCAATGCCTGCCGGTCCTGCCCCGACCACCAAAATTTTCACTCTTTCCATTTTTTACCTCCCCTTTAACCATTGCCAGGTGTGTTGGATTATTAAGTCTAAATCAGCAAATTTAGGCTGAAAGCCAAGTTTCTGTTTAATCTTATCTACTTTCGCAATAAGCTGTGGAGGATCACCAGGCCTACGAGATCCCTCCTTTACAGGGAAGTCAATGCCAGTCACCCTCTTTACGGCTGCGCAAACTTCTTTCACTGAATAACCCTTACCATACCCGCAATTGAAAACCTCCGATTCCTCTCTTTCCAGCAAAAATTCTAAGGCTAGTAAATGGGCCGCCGCAAGGTCCATTACATGAATGTAGTCCCGCACACAGGTTCCATCGGGAGTAGGGTAATCGGTACCGTAAATCTCTAAGTAGGGAAGCTCTCCTTTAGCGGTTTTTAGGGCCCTTAAGATTAAATGGGTGGGCTGGTGGTAGGTTGGGCCAACCTCACCCTCGGGATCAGCTCCCGCCACATTAAAATAACGCAAAGAAAGATATTGTATCTCCGAGGCCCAAGCGAGATCTTTGAGAATTTCTTCTACCATGGCTTTGGTGCGACCATAGGGATTAATAGGCCTTAAGGGAGCCTCTTCCGGAACGGGTATTTCTTCAGGAATACCATAAACCGCCGCCGAGGAGGAAAAAAGAAACTTCCTTACCCCAGCCCTTTGCATGGCCGAAAGGAGATGGATAGTGCCCGCCACATTATTCCGATAGTAAAGTAAGGGTCTTTCCACGCTTTCGGGTACCACAATGAAAGCCGCAAAATGCATCACTACCAATGGTTTAAATTCTTTCAATAGCTTATATAAAGCCTCTTCTTCAAGAAGATCCAGAGCTTCATGCCTTCCCCACCGCAAATTCACTCCCGAAGTGGTGGATAGATTATCTACAATGCAAACCTCATAGCCTTTTTTAACTAAAAGCTTAACCACATGAGAGCCAATGTATCCTGCACCTCCCGTGACCAGAATCCTCATTCTTCACCCCTTTTTTAGATCCCTAAATGAGGTAAAATTATCCAAATGATTAATTTTTCGCCAGCAAAAATCCCTCAAAAGAGCAAATTTCTTAGCTAAACTTATTTTTTTCCCACTTTTTAGCATGTTTTTAAAAAGCTTGCAATATGTTATGATTTAAAAAGTGGGAAGTATGTTGAAGAGTTATTGGGTAGAGCGCCCGGTTGAGAAGGAGATCCTAATCTATCTCCAAAAGGAAGGGGGTTTTTCTCCCTTCTTAGCAAGATACTTAGCGGGAAAAGGGTTTGATGATTTAAACAAGGCCTATAGTTTTTTATACCCCCGGATAGAGGATTTTACCAATCCCTTTGCTATCCCCGATCTTGATTTAGGGGTAAAGAGGATAGAAAAGGCTTTAGCCAAGCAAGAAAGGATTGGTATATATGCGGATTCTGATGCCGATGGGATTTTGGGGGCTTTTATCCTCTGGCATTTTCTAAGAGAAATTTCTGGGTATTCTCCTTTAGTTTACTTTACGAAGAGAAACGAAAAGGGTTACGGGTTTCATCCCGAAGCCATATCTTACTTTAAATTTCAAGGCGTAAAACTAATAATTACCGTTGATGTAGGGATTGCCAATCCTGAGACGGTTGAGTTAGCTAAAGCTTCAGGGATTGAGGTGATCATTACCGATCATCATGAATTCACTCATCTTCCAAATACGATCGTTATTACGGGAAAAAGGAGCCAAAGGGAAAGCCTTTACCATCTTTGTGGAGCCGGAGTGGTCTTGGAATTGATAACCGGGTTAAGGAGCTATCTTAGTCAAAAGGGGTATTTTGCGGGAAGGGAGATTCCCAAGCTAAAACCCTATCTTCAAGTGGCGGCGATAGCCACTTTAGCCGATATGGTTCCGCTTTATGGGGAAAATAGGCTAATTACCTATTTTGGCCTAAGAGATCTTGAGAGGCCTGCTTTTGCTGGGTTAGGGCTACTTTTGCGAGATGTCAAATACGAACTGACCGAGTGGACCATTCAGCAGGAGATAATTTCTAAAGTGAATGCCTGTTTTCGGGAGGGAAGACCTGAACTTTTTTTTAATTTTTTAAAAGAAGAAGACCCAAGACAGGCCGAGGAGCTTTTACAGAAAATAAAATCCCTTAATGAGGAAAGAAAAAGCAAGATGACCCTATTTTGGGAGAGAGTAGAAAAGAAATTACCCGAAGCCGAAAGGGGAAATTTTGTTTTGCTGTGGGAAGAGGGTATTCCCAAGGGTTACTTAGGGCTTCTTGCTCAAAGACTAAAGGAAAAAACCGGCAAACCTGCGCTCTTTTTAACGGTGGAAAAAGATGGAATTTTAATTGGTTCTGGAAGGAGTCCGAAGGAGGTAGACTTCTTACCCATCCTGCTGGAGAGGGTAGACCTTTTTCTAAAGATTGGGGGGCATAAGCAATCCTTTGGCTTGCGCTTGAGGGCCGAAAACTTAGATGAGCTGATAAAATTTTTAACCATACGCCTTAAGGATCTTCCTATAAAAAAGGAGCCCTATCTTTTTGTTGATTATGTGGGAAGGATTGGCGATTTTTTGGATGAAGAGAATCGGGTAGCCCTTAGAGAATTACCTCCCTATGGGGAAGGGCATGCTCCACCCTTGGTGCTTCTTCAAAAGTTTGAGATAGTAGAGATTCAGTCTCTTAGAGAAAAGCATACTCAGCTTACGTTAAGAGATGGATTAATCCAAATGCGAGGATTAATTTTTAACAAGCTCCTTGCTGGGAAACCCACCCTTGGGGTGGCTCAACCTTATTTTAATTCTTATAGGAATTGTGTAGAGTTTAGATTTGAGGATCTTCCCGATGAAGACTAATCTAACTGAGCGAGCCTTTCTCCGAATTTTAAAAGAAGAGGAAGAGGAAAGGTTCCTTTCTTCCTATGCTTGCAAGGCTAAGTTTAGCCAAGGTCGACTTCGGCTCGAGCCTGAGTGTGAGGTGCGGACAGCCTTTGAGCGGGATCGGGATCGCATCATCCATTCTAAGGCCTTTCGTCGTTTAAAACATAAGACCCAAGTTTTTCTTGCCCCGAAGGGTGATCATTTTCGGACGAGACTTACCCATACCTTAGAAGTGGCTCAGATTGCCCGAACTATCGCCCGAGCCCTAAGGCTCAACGTAGATCTCACAGAAGCTATTGCCTTGGGACATGATCTAGGCCATACCCCTTTTGGGCATGCTGGGGAGGAGGTGTTGAACGAGCTCTTGCCAGATGGATTCAGACATTATGAGCAAAGTATTAGGGTGGTAGACCTTCTGGAAAAAGATGGTCAAGGTTTGAACCTTACGATGGAAGTCAGGGATGGAATTCTTCACCATTCCAAAGGGAAAGGCCCTATTCTTAGCCAGGCCCAAAAACCTTTAACCCTGGAGGCAGAAATAGTGAGAGTCTCTGATATCATTGCCTACGTAAATCATGACATAGATGATGCCCTAAGAGCCGGAATTATCACCTCTTATGATCTTCCAGATCTGGTAAAAAAAGAGCTGGGAGAAACTCATGCTCAGAGGATTGATACTTTGGTGAAAAGTGTTATCTATACCTCTTTAGGGGAGGAAGGAAGAAGGATCCTCCTTGAGGAAAAAAAGCTTGAAGCCCTTAATTTGTTGCGCGATTTTCTGTTTGCCAAGGTTTATCAAGCGAAGGTAGTCCGAAGAGAGCTTGAAAAGGCCAAAGCCATCCTCTATAATCTTTTTAAATATTATTATGAACATTTTGACGAAGTGGAATATTTAGTGAGGATGCAAGAAATTTTCCCAAAAGAAAACCGAGAAAGGTTGATAGCTGATTATCTGGCTGGGATGACGGACCGTTTTGCTTTAACCCAATTTCAGGAATTTTTTATACCAACCCCTTGGGTTTAAATGAAAAGGATAGCTTGGTTTACCACTGCTCGGGATGAAGCCGCTTTAGCCCTTCTGGAGATAGTTTATCGGAAGATTAAGGAAGGCTTCCTTCCTTTAAGGATCATCTATCTTTTTGTTAGCCGAGAACCTGGGGAAAGTCCCATTTCCGACAGACTTATAGAGACCGCGAAGGAGCAAATGGGGCTCAAGGTGGTTTGCTTTTCCGCCCGTAAGTTTTTTCCTGATTTGCGAAGGGAAAATCCCGAGCTCTGGCGCGATTTATACCATGAGGAGGTATATAAACGCCTTCCTGAAGAGGTGGATTTCGGTATGCTTGCTGGTTATATGTGGATCGTTTCGGGTGGGCTTTGTGCTAAGATGAAGCTTTTAAACCTTCATCCAGCTTTACCTGGTGGGCCAAAAGGTAGCTGGCAAGAAGTAATCTGGCAGTTAATCAGCGCCCGTAGTGCTGAAACAGGTGTGATGATCCATCTTGTCACTCCTCAACTGGATGAGGGGCCTCCTCTTACTTATATACGCTTCCCCATTCGTACCCCTGAATTCCTTTCCCTCTGGGAAGCTACGGAAAGGATTTTGATAAGGGAGCATTTATGTGGTTTGCAGAAAAAAGAAGGAGAAAAAAATCCTCTCTTCCTGAAGATTCGGGAAGAGGGCGTAAAAAGGGAGCTTCCTTTGATCGTCCTAACCCTTAAATATCTTGCCGAAGACCGTATAACCTTTACCAGTCCTGACCTACCTTTGGATTTAACTAAGGAAGTAGAAGAATATTTAACCAAAGAAGCTTTCACTTAAAAGGAGGTAAAGAAGATGAAAAGATATTTTCTTTTATTAGCCTCGTCCTTATTCCTCTGTAGCTGTGTGGAGGATACTTCCAGCCTAAAGGTGAGTTTGATTAATTTAGAAAGTAGGGTAGCCCTTTTGGAAAAGCGGATGACCAAGATGGAGAATGATACCCAAGAGCTAGAAAATAAGCTTAGCAAGACGGTGGTGGAAAAGGTTTTGGAAAGGCAGACCATAATTTTATCTGATGTGGAGGAGCTTAAAAAGGCTCAGATGAAATTGCAGGCTCAGATGGACGATTTCGCCTTCAAAAATGAGGCTAAGGAGCGGGAAGAAAAGTTAGTTCAGGAAAACCTTAATACCCGTGTTGAGGCCTTGGAGCTAAAGTTGAAGGAATTGGAAAAAGCCCTTTTGGAGAAGCAGATTATTCAGCCACCTGCTGAGAATAAGACCTTGAGCGAGAATGCCACTTTAAGCGAAAGCAAAGGTCAAACAGATAATCAAACGAGCCAAGCCTCACCATCCCCACAAAAAACTTCTCCAACGGAAGAGCTTAAAAAAGAAACAAAGGAAGCTCAAGCAGAGGAAAGAGCTAAACCCCAAAATGGTACCTTAGGAAAAATCCCCCCTTCTGAGGAGCAGGAAAAGGCAAAGGGTGAGGCGGTGACCAAACCTCAAGCATCCAAACCAACTCAAGCTAAAAAAGCTCCTGTATCTGTTGAGGTTCCTAAAAATCTTAAGGAAGAAGATCTTTTTCTGCGGGCCTATAGCCTTTTTCAGAAGGGAGATTATCTGTCCGCCCGGGCCCATTGGGAAGAATACTTGAAGAGGTTCCCTAAGGGCCGATGGGTAGGCCAGTCCTACTACTGGATTGGGGAGACCTATTTTAAAGAGAAGGAGTATGAATCAGCCATCTTGAACTATCAAAGGCTGATTGATCTTCCTGACCCAAATCCCTTCAAGCCTAAAGCTATGCTAAGACAGGCTGAGGCCTTCTTGAAGTTAAACGACAAAAAGGCGGCCGAAATAGTCCTCAAAAAATTAGTGAGGACCTTTCCAGGCACGCCTGAAGCTAAAGAGGCCCATAAATTGCTTAAAAGTTTATAAAAACCTAAACCTCTTCTTCAACCTTTAGTAGGCCTGCCCGATAGGGATTAATTGTAACTACAGGAATAGGAGAATTCTTTACCACGCCTTCGGCAATGCTACCAAAAAGGATTTTATCTAAACCTTTTCTCCCATGCGTGCCCATCACAATCATGTCTATCCCCTTTTCCTTAGCTACTCTTAAGATAGTTTCCACAATATCTCCTCTTTCCAAAACTGGCTCCACATTAGAAAAATCAGTAAAGTGCTCCCTCAAAAAATCCTCCATAGATTTTTTGGCTCCTTCAAAAAGGGTATTTTCCAACTCCGTTAGGGTTTTTACATCTACAAAGATACCCTCATAGGAGGCCAAATCTTCTAAAACATAAATAAGATAGATCTTAGCGTTTAATTGGCGAGCAAAATCTTTTGCCCATTTCACTAAAATCGGCGAAACATCTGAAAAATCAATGGGGACTAGAAGATTCTTAATTTCTCCCATAAGATCCTCCCTCCTTTTTGATTATCAAAATATTAAAGTAAAATTTTTAGTCAAGGGCCTTTTATTATCCTCTGCAAAAGATTAAGAAAGGATTCCCTTAATTCCCGGTCTGAAATATCCTGGCAAAGGTTTTGCAAATCCAGAATATCTTTTTTCTCAAGGGGAAGGCTTTTATTTTTGGGAAATCTTTCTTCGGAGGATTTTTTTTGTAAACGGCCCCGAATTCCTTTCAGAGGAGGAAGCCCATATTCTCGCAAAATTTGATTAAATCTTTGACAGATCAAATGACTATATAACCGCAGCTCCTGTAGAAGGTAATGGTCTTCAGTAGAGAGGATTAGTTGATCCTCCTCCACCGCGTAAAAGGAGCATTTGGTTCGCAAATGGGGTGGAAGAAGGCTCTCCCAAAGAGGAATAAGAATTTGCTGACGTATAAGATTTTCTTTTATTTTTGGCCCTAAAGGAAGTTTCTCTATTAATTCCCTAAGCGATTCCATAGGATTTTTTAATTTCTTTTAAGTGAGTAAAAACAAGATCCTTTAGCTTTTCTAAAAATTCGGGGCTATTAGCTTCAAACCTCAACACTAAGACAGGTTGGGTGTTTGAGGCCCGTACTAAGGCCCAGCCCTCAGGGAATTCAATTCGTGCTCCATCAATATCTATCACATCATAGTCAAGTTTTTTAAAGGTTTGCACAAGTTCGGCCACGATTCGGAATTTTACCTCATCTGGGCACTCAAGTCGGATTTCCGGGGTGGCATATCTTATAGGTAAATCAGATAGAAGGGAAGAAAGAGGGCTTTCCAACTGGCTAATAATTTCTGCAAGCCTAAGGCTAGCATAAACGCCATCATCAAAGCCAAACCATCGATCAGCAAAGAAGAGGTGCCCACTCATCTCTCCGGCAAGCAGGGCCTCTTCCTCTTTCATTTTGTTTTTGATCAGGGAATGGCCTGTCTTCCACATGATGGGTTGTCCCCCAAGTTCCTTAATTTTAGAAAAAAGGACCCGGGAGCATTTTACTTCCGCAATTATTTTAGCTCCGGGGTAATTTTTTAAGAGCTCTTGGGCAAAGATAATGAGAAGCTCATCCCCCCAAATAATGTTTCCCCTTTCATCTACCACGCCCAGCCGATCCCCATCACCGTCATAACCAAAACCAACCTCGCACTTCTCCGTCTGAACCTTTTCCTTTAGGTATTTTAAGTTTTCAGGTACTACAGGATCGGGGAAATGAACCGGAAAATTCCCATCCACTTCGCAGAAAAGGGGATGCACTTCACAGCCCAGGGCGGAAAAGAGCTCGGGTGCGGTCAACGAACAGACTCCATGTCCGCAATCAAGGGCTACTTTAAGCTTCCGAGAAAGCTGGATATTTTTTTTAAGGTAATCTAAATATAGCTCTAAGGCGTTGACTTCTTCCCAGGAACCCTTACCACTGGCAAAGTCTTCAAGCTCAATTATTCGGGCTATTTCTTTGATTTTTTCTCCGTAGAGGGTAGTTTTACCAACACAAATTTTTAGACCATTAAATTCCGGAGGATTATGTGAGCCGGTAACTTGGATCCCTCCATCTACTTTTTCTAAAGTAAAGAGGGAAAAATACATGACTGGGGTAGGGGTAATCCCAATGTCTAACACCGAAACACCCGTAGACCTAATACCTTCTATCAAGGCCTGTTGTAGTTTGGGGCTTGAAAGCCTTCCGTCCCTTCCACAAACGACCCTTTTCCCACCCTGACGGCGAATGATGGTGCCATAAGCTTGGCCAATAGCCCTAACTACTTCCTCCGTAAAATCTGCGCCAACTTTGCCTCTGATATCGTATTCTCGGAAGATATAAGAACTAATTTTCATTTTTGGCCCCCGCCATTAAGATTTATCCTTCTCTTGTATCAACCTTTTCAATCTAAGGTAGGTTTCTCTTACTTGAGTGATGTATTCCAGGAAAAGGGGAAGTTCTGTAAGGGGTAAGCTTTGAGGCCCATCGCAGAGAGCCTTTTCTGGTTGAGGATGGAATTCTATTAAGATTGCGTTAGCTCCAACGATTACTCCTTGAGCACACACATGATAGATATCCCTAATGCCATCCGGGGCTTTAACTTTGGAACCAATGGGATGGGAGGGATCTATACAGACGGGTAATCTGGTAAGCCTTTTGACTACCGGGACATGGGCAAAGTCCGTAAGATTGCGGTGAGGATCCCCAAGATGGGTTCTAACTCCCCTTAAACAGAAAATTATTTTAGTATTACCCTCAGAGGCTATGTATTCAGCGGCATTAAGGCTTTCTTCCAAGGCTAAACCATAACCCCTTTTGTAAAGGACTGGAAATTCTTGTTGTCTCCCAACCGCTTTAAGCAATTCAAAGTTTTGTGCATTCCTTGTGCCAATTTGTAAGATCACTCCGCATGGATTCCCCGCAAGGTCTAAACTTTCTTTTATCTCTTCAATATGGTGAGGGGCTAAAACTTCCATAACGATTACTTTAATCCCATATTTCCCAGCCAATTCAAAGAGCCAGGGCAAACAATCCTTTCCATGCCCCTGAAAATCGTATGGTGAGGTGCGGGGTTTGTAAGCTCCCATCCGAGCACAGCACAATCCATTCTCTTTCAAAGCTTTGAATAAGGCTTCAGCATTTTCATAAGTGTCTACTGCGCACTGTCCCGCAAAGATATGAAAACTATCCTGGCTAAAGGATAGTCCTGCATATTCAAACCCAAAGTCTCCAAGCTGTCCATGTCTTCCAAGTAGACGGTATTTGGCGGTAACTTTAATGGCCCTTTCTACACCTGGTAGGTTTTCTACTTCCTCCAGAGGTACCATATAATCCTCCCCGATTAAATGAACCTCAATTAGCCGGCGCGTGACCCCCTGATGCTCTAACACCTTAACCTGTAAGTGGGGAAATCGTTTTAAATATTCCATAAGAGTTTTAAATTCTTTGCTTTCTTTAGTTACTTGGGGTTCAAGAATAATGATCATTACAAACACCTCCTACAAAATTTCGTAGAAATCAAATTTTATTATAATCTTTTTTAAAACCTTAGGCAAATTTTAAAAATTTGAGGCCGAGAATCTTTGTGCTTTTTCTAAAGTTTACCTATCTTTTCAGTTTTAATTAGGAACTCTTCGGCCAGGTTGCGGAAGGCTTTGCTGACCTTATGATTTGGATCGTAGTCAAGGATAGATTTTCCATGGCTCTGGGCTTCGCTAACCTTGATACTCCTTGGGATAAAAGTTTGGAAAGTAAGCCAGGCAAAGTGTTTCTTTACTTCTTCAGCCACTTCTTGGTTTAGCCTATTGCGTCCGTCATACATGTTAAGCACTAACCCAAATAACCTAAGCTGAGGGTTAAAGCTTTGGGTAATCTTTCTTACGGTGCGGACAAGGAGAGACAAACCTTCCAAGGCATAATATTCACATTGGAGAGGAATAACCACGCCTTCAACGCAGGTGAGAATATTCACCGTGATTAAACTTAAGGAGGGTGGGGAATCAAAGAAGATAAAATCAAAGGCCTGACCAAAGGGTATCCCTTGCCAGGTACTATTATAAAAGAGATTTCGGAAAAGAAATTCCCGGTTTTCTTCCTTTGCAAGCTCAAGCTCTAAGCCCACAAGGTCAATGCAGGAGGGAAGGAGATAAAAATCCGGATGGATTTCCATCAAGAAAGGTTCAGGGTTCCCTTCCACGAGGGCCTGGTAGAAACTTTTCCCTTTGCTAACCCTGACACCAAGACCACTTGAGGCGTTAGCCTGAGGATCGGCATCAACCAGGAGGATCCTTTTCCCCTTAAGGTTAAGTGCCCTTGCCAAGTTAATGGTGAGGGTGGTTTTTCCTACTCCGCCTTTTTGATTGATAAAGGCAAAAAACTTCATTGATGCCAAAGTTTTTCCAGAAGAACTATGATGAAAAAGATAATGCTTATTACTCCGTTCACGGTAAAGAAAGCTTTGTTTAATTTACTAAGATCATGGGGTTTGATAAGGCTATGTTCGTAAACTAAAAATAGGGCAAGGACAATTAGCCCAAAAAGGTAGAGGTAAGGGAATTTGGGGAAGGTAAAAGCAAGGCTAAGGAAAGAGAGGAAAGTAATAAGGTGAAGAAGTCTTGCTACCAGAATAGCCTTAGCAAGGCCAAGTTTTACAGGCAGAGATTTTAGCCCTATCTTTTTATCAAATTCATAATCCTGAAGACTATAAAAGATGTCAAAACCTGCCACCCAAGTAGCCATTCCTACTCCAAGAAGAATAGCCAGAGCGGAAATCCTTTCATTCAAAGCTACATCAACCGCTAGGGGTATTAAAAAATAGACCAATCCCAAGACTAGGTGGGGGAAATAAGTCAGCCTTTTAGCTAAGGGATAGAAATAAAGAAGGAGGATTACCAGGGGGCTTAAAGCCAAGGCCAAAATGTTGATTAAGGCGCAGGTAAGCACAAAAAGGCATGCCGAAATTAGAGCCAGAAAAAGAATCTCCCTTTTGGAAACCAAGCCTTGGGCATGGGGCCAAATACTGGTGCGGGGGTTTTGGGCATCAAAGGGTAAATCAAGGAGACGGTTTAAGGCCATACCAAGGGTGCGAGCAAAGACCGCGGCAAAGAGGATGAGCACAATCTTCCCTCCCTTAGGGAGCTCTCTCCCTAAGAGGAGGAGGCTTGCCCCCACAAAAGGAAGAGCAAAGATGGTGTGCTCAAGCTTAATGAGTTCGGCATAGAGTTTAATTTTTCTCTCTATGTGGTTAAACAAGGTTTTGCACCTGTTCTCTTATTTTTTCAATCAAGTCTTTAGCCTGCACCACAAGAAGAGAAATTTCCGCATTTTGGGCCTTAGTAGCCAGGGTATTAACTTCTCGGTGGAGTTCCTGCAACAAAAAGTCAAGCTTTTTTCCGCAAGAAGGCTCCTCCATGACCTCTCGGAAGTGCAAAAGGTGGACCTTCAGGCGATCAAGCTCTTCTGAAAAATCTATCCTTTCTAAGAGGAGACTGATTTCTTGGTAGATCCTGGTTTCGTCCAGTCCTTCCCCAGAAAGCCTAAGCAAATATTGGGCTATTCTTTCTTTGGTTTTCTCTATCCTCTCCTCTGTTACCCTTTTTTGACGAGAGCTAATCTCCTCTATGGTGTTTGTTAAAAGGGCCAGGTATTGTTGAATCTTTTCCTTTAATTGGGCCCCCTCTCTAAGCCTACTTTCTTGCAGGGAATTTAAGGCTTGATAAAAGGCCTCCTTTACCTCTTCCCACAAGGCTTCCACATCTTCTTCCCTTTCAGCCAGGGTGAGATAATCTCGGAAAAATAGGAAGTCCTGAAAGGTTAGCGATTCTTCAAAGTTTAGCTCCGCCTGGAGGATTTCTAAGGCAGTCTTTAATTTTTTGGCTAGTTCCAGGTCAAGGAAGATCTCTTTTAGGCCCGAAGAAAAGCCATAGTATTTAAGTTGGACCTCGATCTTACCTCGGGAAAAGCGTAAACTAATTTCTCGGCGCAGTCTCTCTTCAAGCTGAGCATACCTTTTAGGAAGTTTTAGACTAACCTCTAAATAGCGATGGTTCAAACTCTTAGCATAGCACACCACTTGAAAGGAGTCTCCTTGGTAGACCCCTTGTCCAAACCCGGTCATGCTCTCCATAGCGTCTTATCCTTCTTGTAAAAAAGTTTCTACTAAGGTAAAAATTTTTTCACGCTCCGAGGGATGAAACCAATGGATCCCCTTTTCTTTTTTAAACCAGGTGAGCTGTCTTTTCGCATATCTTCTTGTATCCCTTTGGATGAGGGATATAGCTTCCTCAAGGGATAGTTCTCCTTTTATGTAGGCATAAAGATATCTATAGCCAATGGCCTTGAAGGCTGGGTCAGATGCCTTGTATCCGAGGTCTAAAAGTCTTTGGACCTCCTCAACCCAACCTCTTTTAATCATCGCCAAGACACGCTCGTTGATTTTATTATAAAGTTCTCCCCTGGCAAGTCTGAGGGCCACTTTTAAAATTTTATACCTTGGTTTAAGTCTTTGAAAGGAGTGAGCCCGATGGAATTCGGAGAAAGGCTTTCCTGTGGCATAGATTACTTCTAAAGCTCGGGCAAGGCGCACATAGTCTTGCTCCTTTATTTTTTTAGCATATTCCGGGTCAAGACGAACTAATTCTTGGTAGGCTTCCTGGGGATTTTCTCTAACCCTGTTCCTAACTTCTTGCCTGAGCCCTTGGGGTATTTCTACCCTGAAGAGACCAAACTCAAAGGCCCGGAGATATAACCCTGTTCCTCCAACCAGGATGGGAAGTTTTCCTCGGGCGGAAATTTCGGCCACCACCTTATCGGCAAGCTGTACAAACTTCCCGGCGTTCATTTCTTCCGAAGGCAAGAGGATAGAATAAAGGTGATGAGGTACGCCCTTTCTTTCTTCCAGGGTGGGTTTGGCGGTTCCTATGTCCAAACCTTGATAAAATTGCTGAGGATCAAAGTTTACGATTTCTCCCGCAAAGCGAAGGGCAAGTTCTACTGCAAGCTTGCTCTTTCCTGTAGCGGTTGGTCCACAGATAGCTAAAACTTTCATGCCTTAAGTCGCCTTTCCACTTCCTCTAAGGTAATCCGCCAAAAGAGGGGCCGACCATGGGGACAAGTAAAAAGCCCCTCCTTAAACATTTGCTCTAAGAGATAGTTTTTTTCGGTCTCGCTTAAGATTTCCCCCTTTTTTCGGGCTAAACGGCAGGCTGTACTTTTCAAAAGCTCTTCGGCTAAGTTGAGATGGGGCTGAAAATTTTCTAAAAGATCTTGTAAAATCCATTCTGCTTCTTCAGGAGGGACGTAGTCCGGAAGGGCAAAGATTAAAAGGGTTTGCGGGCCAAGTTCTTTAATCTTAAAACCTAAATGTTCTAAGGTATCCTTAACTTCCAGGTAGCGCAAAAAACCATTTTCCGTAAGCCTAACCATTTTGCCAAGAAGAAGTTCCTGGACCCCAAAGGTTTTTTTCTTCTTAAGTCTTTCAAAGATTACCCTTTCCGCTAAGGCATGCTGGTCCACCAGCCAGAGTTCTTTTTCCCTCTCAACCAAAAGATAGGCCTGAGAAAAAGTGCCAAGAAGCTTAAATTGAGCCCTTTCTTCAGGGAGGAGGTTTTCTTGCCTATTAAGCAAGCCATCAGGGTTTTCTTTTCTTTTTTTTATAGCGGCAGGAAGGAAACCGTAGGGAGCCCTTTCTTCCTCTGTTTTAAAGGTTAAAGGAAGGTCCTCTTCGGGGGATGATTTTTCGCGAGGTAAGTAAGCCATAAAGACCCTTTTTTTGGCTGAGAAGAGCTCAGCTAAACCTTGTTCAAGAAGGGAAAAGACCTCAGCCTCCCTGCGGAACCTTACTTCCCATTTAGCAGGATGGACGTTAAAGTCTACAAACTGAGGCGGTGTGGTTATCTTCACCACTCCGGAGGGGTAGCCATAGCTACCGTAATATCTTCTTAAGAGGGTAGAAAAAAGTTTGCCTAAGCTTTCATCCTTAACCCATCGGCTATTGACAAAAAAATACAGGTTTTTAGCATGGGGGTAGACCCTTTCTTGCGAAGTAAGAAGAAGCTCAAGCCGGTAGGGAGGTCGAGAAATCTCTTGAGCGAGAAAGTAGGTCTCTTCCACTGAAAATAAGTAGGAGAGCAGGGCCTTTAGGCTCCCTCCTGGCCAGGAGAAGGAGGGGTTACCTTCCGCGAGGATTTCCCACTTAATTTCAGGATGGCTGAGCATTAATCCCTTTAAGACTTCCAAAGTGCGGGCATTTTCGCCTCTTTTACTTTTGAGGAAGGCTAACCTTGCTGGTAGATTCTGGAAGAGATTTTTGATGGTAACTTGGGTCCCCTTTTTAAAAGGGGTGGGCTGAAAGGAGACTATTTTGCCAAATTCCACCCGTAGCTCATAGCCTGTTTCTTCTTCTACTTTCCTACTTTTTATGGTGAGCTTTGAAACCTCTGCCATGCTTGCCAAGGCTTCGCCCCGAAAACCAAGGGTGGAAAGTCGGTAGAGATCAGCAAGTTGAGAGATTTTGCTCGTGGCATGTCTTTTTGTACAGATCCTTAGATCTTCGGGGTCCATTCCTTCCCCATCGTCGTAAACCAGGATTTCCTCAAGTCCTCCGCCCTTTACTTCTACCCGGATATAGCCAGCCTTGGCATCTAGGGAATTTTCTACCAGTTCCTTCACTACCGAAGCCGGTCGTTCTATGACCTCGCCCGCCGCAATTTTAGCTACAACCTCTGGCGGAAGAAGAAGAATTTTAGGCATTTAACTCTAAAGAAAAACTAATTTTTAATTTGAGCAAAGATTATCCGTCCTGAGGAAGAATGAATAAGATGAGACACTACCACCTCAAGCTCTTCACCAAGGTGTTTTTTTCCTTGTTCTACCACCACCATGGTTCCATCTTCTAAATAACCCACTCCTTGGTCTTTTTCCTTGCCTTCTTTAACGATTTGAACTTTAAGTTTATCTCCGGGCATAATCGGAGTTCGGAGGGCTAAGAAGAGTTCGTTCACGTTGAGCACTTCCACGTCGTAGAGCTTGCAAATCTGGTTCAAGTTGTAGTCGGTGGTGATAAGTTTAGCTTGTAACTCGGCACAAAGTTTGATCAATTTTTCATCGGTGGGTAGATTTTTAAAGTTAAGGTCTAAGATCTTAAATTCACCTTTAATTACTGATTTAAGCTCCTGAAGGAGCTCAATAGCCCTTTTCCCCTTAGCCCTTTTGACGGGATCGGTGCTATCTGAAAGAAGCTGAATTTCCTCTACCACAAATCTTGGTACATAAACAGGGCCTTCCAGCCATCCCACTTTAGCAATTTCAATGATCCTTCCATCAATGATAGCGCTTGTGTCTAAGACTTTGCTATTTTTTTTAGGTCTGGTGCGGGTGCTTTTACTTGGGAAATTTAACTTGGAGAGGATCCTTTCGCCAAGATTTTCCACATATTCTACCAAGGAGATTTCGGCTAAGGTCTTTCCTCCGATGACTATTCCTAAATAGCTAAGCCCAAGAGCGCTCATCACATACAAAAAGACCTGCCAAACCCCTTGAGTAAGGAATTCAAAAAAGGAGGAAATGAACCTTGCTAAAAGAAGCCCAAGGATAAGGCCGATGGAACCCCCGATGAGTTTTATCGGAGGGAGCTTCCGAATGATCTGTTCCAGAAAAAGGGTAAGTCCGCCGAGGATTAACCCTAAGAGGGAGCCTGCGGCTATCATTAGGGGCTTTTTTTCTTTAAAATAGAGATAGAATATTACCAACCCAATGGAAGAGGTCAGGATTAGAAAAAGGATTTTGAACTTTCCTTTAATCATAGGTTAAAGGGCAAGGCAGGACATAATTTCAGCTTCCACCTCATCTTCTTTTCTATTTTGGGCAAGGGCAATCTCTTTAACTAACAAATCTTTAGCTTGGTCAAAGAGTTTCTTTTCCCCAAAGGAAAGGGGCTTAGTTTTAGAGATTTCAACCAATTCCCTTAAAAGCCTTGCCAAATCAAAGATATCCCCCTTTTTGAAGCGATCGGTGTATTCTTTGTAGCGTCTATTCCAAACCCCGTTAGATAGGACCTTAATTGGGGTTTTAAGGAGGGCATAGATTTCTGGAACCCTTTGGGCTTCAATGAGGGGTCTAAGGCCAATTTTATTGATGGAAGTGCTGGGGATAATAAATTCTGTATTTTTTTGCCAAAGCTTGGCAAAATAAGTTAAAACCTTGGTGCCCGCAATTTCCTTTTCTTCCACCCGATGGATTTGCACGATACCATACCCTGGATAGAAAAGAAGATCTCCTTCTTTAAACCTCATAGATTGTTTTAATTTTAACTCTTTAGGGAAAATTTTAAAGGTTAAGCCTCTAAGCCTTTTAAAATTGGTTTAAGCCCTTTTAAATTGCCAAAATCCTTTTTCTGTTATATTAATAAAAAACTTTTGCTGGATGAAAGCCCAGGTCTCTTAAGGCAACGCCAAGACGAAGAGGCAGTCTTAGAGGCTTTACCCTGATAGAAATTCTCTTTGTGGTGGCGACTTTTGGGCTTCTTGCCTCCCTAATTCTTCCAAATCTTATGGGTGGTTTTGAGCGCTTTAAGGAAGAGATAGCCAAGGACCAGATAGAACTTCTTTCTTCCGCAGTATAGGCCTCAGCTTTAACTTTACTTTTCTTTTCTTACTCTTCTTTTAAAAGATAAAACTTTAGGCCAGTGATTAGGCAAGCAGGCTAAGGAACACGTCAAGAAGTTTCACAAAACAAGAATTGTGAAAAGGTTAGATAGTCTTTACGAACGAATTTTAAGAAGAAGAGGAGGTTATTTTAACGAAGAACTTTGTCAGGTTAGGAAGTCTTAAGGAATGCCGAGGGCGGGAGTTGAACCCGCACGGGGTAACCCCCACTGGATCCTGAATCCAGCGCGTCTGCCTATTCCGCCACCTCGGCTGCCTATTCAAAAAATTTATTTAACTCAACCTATCAAAAAGTCAATGTGGTTACAATTTTAACCCTTCTTAAGGAAGGGGGTTAGGTATGGAAAGATATTCTGTTACTTAGGAAAAGTTAAAAAGAAAATCTTCATTAAATAGGACTTACCATTCCTAAGGCGAAGAAAAAAGGTAGACCATCTGGTGTTGAGTTGAATTCTCTTGTGCAATAGCTATTACCCAGGAAGGGCACAAAAATTTGGCCCGGAGGGGTATGAATGAAGTGAATGAAGAGATATAACATAGGAGAACGTTGGGTTACTGTCAAGGAATTGCACATTCTGAGATTGATGGAGAAAGGAATAGAAACTGCGCCATGTGAGATTTTAGAATAGTAATAGACTAATAACTTTTGGCTTGAGAAGATTTCCCTTTTTCACTTGCGATCCTGAGAAAAGCGTCCTAAAATGGGAGGAGATTTTCTAAAAATTTTAGGAATTGGCTCGATGGAAAGGCTAAATTTTGCCACCGGATTGGAGCTTTATCAAAGGGCGGACCTTTTTGAGTTGGGGAAGCTTGCTCATGCGAAAAAGGTTGAACTTCACGGGAATAAATA
Organism: Caldimicrobium sp.; assembly: GCA_037443245.1. GTDB lineage: Bacteria > Desulfobacterota > Thermodesulfobacteria > Thermodesulfobacteriales > Thermodesulfobacteriaceae > WYEG01. The sequence continues at coordinate 147,195 of JBBIOT010000002.1, read as the reverse complement.
TTATTACACCGTTAATCGGCACATCAACTATACCAATGTATGTATCATGCATTGTAAATTTTGTGCCTATCACTGTAGCAAGGAAGATCCCAAGGCGTACACCTTAAGCATAGAGGAGATCCTTCAAAGGATTGCAGAGAGCCCGGACTTAAGAGAAGTCCACATTGTGGGAGGATTAAACCCTGACCTCCCCTATTCTTACTACCTTGATTTAGTTTCTGCCCTTCGGAAAAATTTCCCCCACCTTCGGATCCGTGGCTTTACTTGCGTGGAGATAGATTTTATGAGCCGAATCTCAGGCAAAGACGTGGTAACGGTTCTTTCCGAGCTCAAGGAGGCTGGCCTTGATGCCTTACCTGGCGGGGGAGCGGAAATCTTTTCGCCACGGCTTCGGGCCGAGCTTTATCCGAAGAAGATAGACCATAGGCGCTGGCTGGAGATCACCAAAACCGCCCATCGGCTAGGCCTCAAGAGTAATGCTACCCTCCTTTTTGGTCATTTAGAAAGGGACGAAGAAATTATCCACCATCTTTTGATCTTACGAGAAGTGCAGGATGAAACTCAGGGCTTTGAATGTTTTGTGCCCCTTCCTTTCCTCCCCGAAAATACCCCCCTTTCTTATCTTCCTCCGCCTTCGGCACAAAAAATCTTGCGGGTTATTGCGATCTCAAGGCTTATTCTGGATAACGTACCCCATATTAAATCCTACTGGGTTTTCCTTAGCGTGCCTTTAGCCCAGATAGCCTTACTTTGGGGGGCAGACCATATCCACGGGACTGTCATAGAAGAAAACATTAGCAAGGCCCATCATAGGAACATCAACACCAGACTTGTCAAAGAGGAAATAGAAAGGCTTCTCAGAGAAATCGGTGGTGAACCAGTCCTCTTATAAAATTTCTATTCTCATCCCTACCTACAATCGCTTATCCCTTTTTCAAGAAACCTTGCAAAACGTTCTTTCTCAGGCTGAAGGAAACCCAGTGGAAGTAGTGGTGGTAGATGATGGTTCAACGGAAGGGAATTTCTATTATGCCTTAGAGCTAAGCCAGCGCTATCCTTTTTTGCGAGTAGCAAGGCACGAGAAAAATTTGGGTGTAGCTCAGGCCCGCCATACCCTTCTTGATCTGATGTCAGGGGAATACTTTCTTTTTATTGATTCAGACGACCTTTTATTGGAAAGGGCCCTTAAGACTATGCTTAGTCTCCTTGAGGAGGGGTATGATGTTTATGTGCTCAATACCCTGCGAGAAAAAGGGGGGAAGCTCAAGCTTAAAAAGCTCCCCCAAGCTTTCTCAGCCTTTGACCGTTTGAAATATTTTCTTGTGGGAAGGTATTCGGAGTGCCTTTATTTAGTACGAAGTAGCCTTGGAAAGAGGATAAGGCCAAACCCTTGCTTGCGGGTAAGGGAAGATTTTACCTTGAAGGCCCTTTATCTTATTCAGGATCGGGTAAAAATTTTGCACCAGCCCTTTGCGGTGATCCGGGACACACCCCAAAGGCTTCGCAAGACAAGTCAGTTTTACTTTGAGCAAGCTTTAATACCGGTGGAAGAACTTTTTTCAAATCTCCCAACCCAATTTCAGGCTTTAAAACCTTATGCCCTGGGATTAACCTACTTAGAACTTGTCAAAAGGGCCTATCGGAAGAAGGATTACGCGATGGCAAAGGAATACTTAAATAGGGCAAAGAAAGCCTATCCGGAGATAGGACATGGCTTTTCCTATTTAAAATACAGATTAAAATTAGTCCTAAAAAAGTATTTTTTTATTCTATTATGGGGGGGTTAGGATGGCTAAGGTTTATACGATTAATGAAGTAGCCTTAATCCTTGGCGAGGCCGTGAGGGAAACGCTTAATCTTAATACAGGTGGCCCAATTCATCTTTCGCCCACTATTTTACGGGTACAGAACGTGGCTTTGCGCCCAGATATATCTTCATTTTTGGATTTTTTTGGTGATTATAACGGACTTATTTGTCTTAATTTTACTAAGGAAGCTGGTTTAGAGCTCTGCCGCCTACATTTTGCCTTTATGGGTTTTCCCGAAGAAAATCTTCCTACCGATCCCTTTGCAGAGGATGTGATTAATTTTTTGGGGGAAATGACAAACCAGATTGCGGGGGCCTTCCGGCGTAAGATGGAGGAAAAATTTAGCCTCGTGGCGAAAAACCATCAGCCTAAGGCTCTTCAGCTAAGCCACACCATTCAGATGTTCATTGAGTCAAACCTTAAGCTTTCACAGTGCCGGAAACTTGTTTTTTCTACTCCCTCTCGTTATTCCTTCTACGCGGAGCTTTCCTTAGAGAAGATTGAATTTATTTTTCTTTCCAAGAAGAGTAAGGAAGAGTTTTCGCAAGGGGATAATGAAGAAAGTGCGGAAGACCTGCTAAACAAATTTTTCTAAAGGTGAGATTTCAAGCTTGAAAAAATGTTTGGAGAGTTTCCTCGTCCCCGTTTGGTAATTAGCCGGTGTTTCTATGAGCGGAGCCGTTATGACGGCGGTGAAATTAAGGATCCCTGGGTAGAAAGGCTTAAACCATGGATTGAGCCCCTTTTAGTATGTCCAGAGGTGGGGCTAGGTCTTTCTGTGCCTCGCCCAAAGATCGTTGTGTTATTAAAGGATGGACAGAAACGTTTCTTTCAGGAAAGCACAGGCCTTGATTTAACGGAAGCTATTCAGCAATTTAGCAAAGATTTTTTGCAGGGCCTATCCGAAGTGGATGGCTTTCTTCTCAAAGCCAAGTCTCCTTCCTGTGGTCTTTCTTCGGCACGCCTATATGTGGAGGGTAGAGTGCAGGGTAGGACAGATGGTTTTTTTGCCGAGGCGGTAAAGAAGTATTTTACCATCTATCCACTCATAGATGAAGGAAAGCTAAGAGATGTGGATTGGAGAGATAATTTTTTTACTCAGATTTTTGCCCTTGCTGAATTGAGACTCTTTCTAAAAAATCCTTCTGTCAGAGGATTAATAGAGTTTCATACTCGGCATAAGTATCTCCTTCTTTCACGTAGCCCCAAATTTTTGAATGAACTTGGTAATGTGGTAGCCAAAGATGGGAGGGACTTAAATTTAAGATTTTTGGAGTATGAGAGATTATTTAGGCTTTGCCTAAGTAAGCGTCCCAATCGGAGGACCTATTACAATGTATGGCTACACCTTTACGGGCACCTGAAGCAAAGACTAAAACGGACCGAAAAGTTTCACTTCAGGAATTTATTGAAAAAATTTAAAGAAGGAGAGATAAGCCAAAAATTCTTACGAGAAATTTTTAAAATTTATGCCTTAAGATTTGAGATTAACTATCTTTTGAAACAGAGCTACTTATTTCCTTATCCAGAAGAACTTTCTTAATTTATTTCAGTCTTCCACTTTAAAAATTCGGTAGACTACTGAAAAATCGAGCTCGCCAAGTTTTTTAGCTCGCGCTAACCCGTAGGCTTCCTTTACATTGGGTAGGGCTAAACTAAATCCTTTAATTTCCCGTAGAAGGTCCTGGGCATAGTGGAGATCCTTATACATTAGCTCCACGGAAAAATGGCAAGAAAAATCTTCCTTAAGAAGTTTTTCTTTTTTTACGTCCAGTAGATAGGATTTTCCTGCCCCATTTCCCAGAATTTCCAAAATTAATTCTTTAGGGAGATCTGCCTTCTCGCCTATGGCTATAGCCTCCGCAAGGACCTCCATAAAACCAGCAAGCACAATGTTATTTACTAGCTTTAGCTTTGTGGCCTTTCCTATTTCTTTAACGTAATAAATATTTTTGCAAAATTTTGCCAAAATAGGTTTAATTTCTAAAAATTTTTCTTCATTCCCTCCTACAATTATCGTAAGCTCTCCTTTTCTTGCCGGAATCACTGAACCAAGTACAGGGGCTTCCAGATAGTAAGCTCCCTTTTCCCGAAGATGCTTTTCGGCCTCTGCCACATATTTAAAATGGTTGGTAGTAAGATCGATAATGGTTTTACCCGCGATGGGTCCTTCTATAAGACCATCTTTGCCAAAAATGACCTCTTTTGAGGCCTCACTATCAAAAAGGATCAAAAAAACCTGCTCGGTCTGAGAAAGAAGATCCTTTGGCTTTTCCACAGTTGGGAAACCAAGATCCTTGGCCTTTTTACGGGTCCGGTTCCAGACTATAAGCTCAACCCCCTGAGAGGCAAGCCTTTTTGCTATTTCCTGCCCCAAAATCCCAAGTCCGATAAAACCTATGGGCATAGCTACCTCCTTTTTATGATTAATTATACTCCTTTTTACTAAAAGGAGAAATTTTGCCTTGAAAAATTTTAAAACCCCTCTAAGATAAAACCATGGCCAGAGTTTTGGTTTCTGGTAAAAGGTTTCAAGCATTAATAGAAAAATTGGCCGAAAAGATCCTTAAGGCTCATCCTTTTTTAGATAAACTTGCTCTCGTGGGGATCCGTTGTGGGGGTGTTCCTTTAACCAACAAACTAAGAGAAATCTTTCACAAAGAAAGGGGGATCCTTGTTCCTTGTGGATATCTGGATATCACCCTCTATCGAGATGATTGGACGAGGATTTCCTATCAGCCCCAGGTTAAGAAGACCGAAATTCCCTTTTCTATTGAGGATTTAAACATCATCCTGGTGGATGATGTGATTTACACTGGAAGGACTATCCGCGCCGCCCTTGATGCTCTCATAGATTTTGGGCGACCCAAAAAAATAGAGCTTGCGGTTCTTGTAGACCGGGGGGGTAGGGAATTCCCCATTGAGCCAAATTATTGCGCTCTTAAGTTAAAAAAATTAGCACCCGATGAATATGTAAACGTTTACTTCTCGGAAACTTCTGGCAAGGATGCTATTATTGTAGAAACCTATCCTAAATAGTCACGAAAGATCCTAAAGGGAAAAATTTCACTTAGAGTTAAGAGTTTCATTATTAGCTCTAAGATTTTTAATTAGAGAAAACTTTTTGGAGGAAAGTAAAGATGGGAAAAACTTTAAAAGAGTTAGCTAAGGAAGGGATTATCACACCGGAGATGGAGCTTTGTGCGCTAGCAGAAGGGGTTTCATCCGAATATATCCGGCAGGGTATCGCAGAGGGGACCATTGTTCTGTGCAAGAACAATCGGCACAAGTACTTAAAAAAACCCTGTGCCATAGGAAGGGGCCTAAAGACTAAAATTAACGTTAATATTGGGACTTCCCGGGATCGGGTAAACATAGAAGAGGAGTTAAAAAAGTTAGAGATCGCTCTTAAATATGATGCCGATGCCTTAATGGATCTTTCAACAGGAGGAAATTTGGACGAAATTAGAAAGATCATACGGGAAAACTGTCCAGTCCCTTTAGGGACCGTTCCTATCTATCAGGCAGCAATTGAAGCTGTGGAGGTACACAAAAAGTCTCTGGTTGAGCTTACTGTCTCTGAAATTTTTGATGTTATCGTAAAACAGGCGGAAGATGGCGTGGATTTTATGACGGTGCATTGTGGGATTACACGGAGGGCTTTAGAGAGGTTTAAAAGCAAGGAAAGGGTTTTGGGGGTGGTTTCTCGAGGAGGGTCTTTTATTATTGAATGGATGGCCTATAACGATAAAGAAAATCCCTTATATGAGCATTTTGATGAGCTCTTAGAGATTGCTCGGGAGTACGATATAACCTTATCTCTTGGAGATGGACTTAGGCCTGGTTGTCTTGCCGATGCCACAGACGGACCTCAAATTGAGGAGCTTATTACCCTTGGTGAGCTTACCCTACGGGCCTGGGAAAAGGGTGTGCAGGTGATGATAGAAGGTCCTGGCCATGTGCCTTTAAATCAGATTGAGGCCAATGTGGTGTTACAAAAGCGCCTCTGCCACGGGGCTCCTTTTTATGTGCTTGGCCCCCTTCCTACGGATATTGCCCCTGGCTATGATCATTTGGTTGGGGCTATTGGTGGAGCAATCGCAGCCTCGGCTGGAGCTGATTTTCTCTGCTATTTAACGCCAGCTGAACATCTTCGACTGCCTACGGTGGAGGATGTCAAAGAGGGGATCATCGCTTCTAAGATTGCTGCCCATGTGGCAGATTTAGTGAAAGGTGTGCCCGGAGCTTGGGGACGGGATTTAGAAATGGCCAAGGCCCGGGCCGAGCTTGATTGGGAGAGACAAATAGAACTTTCTATAGATCCAGAAAAGGCAAGAAAATATCGCCTAGAAGGCGGAATATCCCGTAGTAAAGCCTGCACTATGTGCGGAGATTACTGCGCCATTAAGGTTTTTGCGCATGCTTACAAAAAACTTCTCTCCGCAAGCGGATAAAAGAAATAGCCCTGGGGATTAGTAGAAGAAGGAGAAAGGATCCTCCTAGGAGACCCCAGAAGGCTACTTTTTTAAAGGTCTCCTGAAAACCCCAGCTCAGAGCCTGGATATACTGGGCATGATAAAGTAAAGCTTGAGCCTTTTTTTCTGCTAAATCTTGATGAAAGAAAAGCTTGGCCAAATCAACCTTCTCTTGAAGAAAATAAGAGACATAGGTTGGATTTTGTAATTCCGTCAAGCGATGAAAGTTTTGATTGGTATAGAATTCCAGATGGTTGGTAGCGATAGCTGTACCAAAGGAGCCTCCCACGAAGCGTTGATAATGCATCAGAACCACACCCAGCCCGGTTTTAGCCCCTAAGCGTCGCAGGGAAAGGGCCGTAAGGGGGGCAAAAAAGGTGCCCATGGAGATTCCTAAGGGGATAGTAAAAAGGATGGCTTTCCATCTTGGTGTGTAGTAATTTAGCTGAGGGATGAGAAAATAGGAGGTAATAAAAAACAGTAACAAGCTAACAACCAGGATTAGGGCAGGTGGGATTTTGTCCGAAAGAATGCCCGAGATGAGGCTAAAGGCACCAATAAAGATGGCAAAGGCAAGGATGGATAAACCCGCTTGAAAGGTGGTTAGGCCTTTCAGATTTTCATAATAGAGGGGAAGGAGATAAAAGATTTGATAAATTCCGAACCCCAGAGTAAAAAAATGCATCCCCATAGGGAGACCAAACTCAGGGATTCGGTAAATTGATAGATCAAGGAGAGGCCTTTGAGAATGCAGCTCCGAGAGGAAATAGAGGGCAAAAAAGATTAGGCTCAGAAAAAAAAGGATAGAGATCAGCGATGATTGGAACCAACCAAGCTGTTGTCCTTTGGAAAGCATAATAAGCAAAGAGATGGTAGCGGAGGCCACAAATAGGTAGCTTAAGAAATTAAAATGAAAAATTCTTTGCCTTCCTATTTCTTTGGGTAGCATGGCTAAGGCGGCTATAATATTAAAGATGCCAATGGGCACGTTGACAAAGAAGATCCAGCGCCAGGAAAGATGTTCCGTGATAAACCCACCGATGGTGGGTCCCAAGGCGGGGGCAAAGCTAACCCCAAGGCCAAAAATCCCCATGGCAAGCCCCCTTTTCTTAGGTGGATAGATACTTACCAAGATGGTCTGGGTTGTTGCGGCAATAAAGGCTTCACCAATCCCTTGCAAAACTCTAAAAAAAATCATCTGGGCAAGGTTCTGGGCCATACCGCAAAGAAAGCTGGAAAGGGTAAAAATGGTCATCCCCAAGATAAAACAGTAGGGATAGCCCAGATACTTGGCAAAGTTTTCCACAAAAAGGAGGCCGGTTGCTGCGGCCATCATGTAACTGGTGATCACCCATTGAATACCATAGAGATCTGTAGATAGGGGAGCTATCATCTTAGGGACCACTATATCTACAATAGTTGTATCTAAAATGGCCATGAAAAAGCCTGTCATCAGAATGATCGTGTTGAGAAATCTTTCTTTAGGGGTTACTGGAAAGTAAAAAAGATCAGGGGAAGCCTCCATTTAGCTAATTCTCCTTTATCTAACCCTGGCAATCTCTACCTTTCCGCCAAGGCCAACCCTAAGAAGATGCATGGGCCCTTTGCTGAGGCGAATCCTTACAGGGATACGCTGAGCAAGTTTAGTGAATTCTCCGGCAGAGATATCTCGGGGAACAAGGGCAAAGGTAGCGGCGGAGGCCGGAAGCACTTCTTCCACCGTGCCTTCAAACACCTCGCCAGGATAACTATCAAGCCAAACCCTGGCTTTAGCTCCTTTCACCACCCCTTTAAGCTTAGTTTCCTCAAGGAGGACGAGCACGTAAAAACTTTGAGGGTCAACGAGGGCATAAATGGGTTGCCCAGGGGCTACCACATCTCCTTCGGAGCGAAACTTCTTTGCTACTAATCCTTTGATGGGGCTAAAAAGTTTGGTGTTCTGATAATAATATTCCAGCTCCTTTCCTTGTTCCCAAAGAGCACGCTCCTGCTCTGCTAAAGACTCCGCCCTGGCTTTAAGGGAGGCTATCGTTTTTTCTTCGTTAAGGACCAGCTTTAGATCCTTCATGAGGGCCATTTTTTCTCGGGATAAGGCAGATTTTTTGGCCTGGTAGGAGGAAATTTGATGTTTAAGCTCCGCTTCTTTGGTTTTGAATTGTTCAAGGGTTTGCTGGGGCACAAGCCCTTCTTGGTAAAGCCTTTCATAACGGGCTAAATCCCGGGAAACTTGCTCAAGTTGCACCCTAAGGGAGTACATCTCCTCTGTTAAAGCCCGGATTTCCTCATCCACTTTGCCCAGCTGTTCTTTTATTTTTCCTACCTGAAGGGGGATATTAGAACCCACTTTGTTTGCTTCATGTAGAATGCTCAATCTTTCTTTTCTTACTTGGGAAATTTCATATTCCAGAGCCTTAAGTTTGGCTCGGTAATCCTCTTCTTCTATCTCCGCAAGGAGCTCGCCTTCCGAAACCGGATCTCCTTCTTTTTTGTAGAGCTTAACAATTTTTCCTCCCACTTTGGTAAAACCTGCGTAGATTAATTGATCTGCCTGCACAAAGACCGCATCGGTGATGGCATAGCGGTAGTTTCGGTAAAGATAGTAGATAAAGAAAAAAAGAGAAGAAAGGAGAAAGAGGAGAAGAAAAAGGGTCAGAAATTTCTTTTTCCTTTGAGACATTTAATTATTCCTTTTTAAGTTCTAAGCTTCGAAGGAAGGCTTTTTTAATGGCGGACATAATGATTCCAGGGAAACCTTTTTCATAGAGTACCTGAAGGGCAGAAATGGTGGTTCCTCCTGGGGAGGAGACCATGCTCTTTACCTCATGGGTGGATTTTTTGGTTTGTTTAAGGAGTTCCACGGTTCCGCTTAAGGTTTCCAGGGCTAAGGTTTCGGCTACCGAGCGGGGAAGTCCGATCAAGACTCCTGCATCAATTAGGGCCTCAAGAAAAAGAGCCACATAGGCCGGACCACTCCCTGAAAGGGCAGTTACTCCATCTAAATAGGTCTCTTCTACCCTCAGAGTAATCCCGACGGTGGAAAAGATCCTTTCGGCAAGAACCAAATCTTCTTCTGTAGCCGAAGTACCTTTACTTATGGCGCTAACGCTTCTTCCAACAAGGGCACAGGTGTTGGGCATGACACGTACCAGCCTTGTCCCCGGGGGAAGCCTTTTTTCATAAAAGCTCAAAGGCAGGCCTGCTGCAATGGTAATAAGGAGATGCTCAGGGCTAACTGCCTCTTTGATCTCCTTTAGTACCCCTTCCATAACTTGAGGTTTTACCGCTAAAATAACGATTCTTCTTTTGGCTAAGACCTCAAGGTTTTTATCGGTGGTCAAAAAGCCATAAAATTCTTCTAAGTATTGCTTTCTTTGTAAATTAGGCTCGGAAACCAGAATTTCCTGAGGTTTATACAAATCCTTCTTAAGAAAGCCTTTGATTAAGGCTTCAGCCATCATCCCACCACCAATAAAACCAATACCATTTGGCCCCATAATAGGTCCCTCCCTGAGGGCAATTTTTTTAGATTATATCTTTTACTTCAATAAAAAAAAGCTCTTTAAAGTTTTTTATTCTAAAGTTAAATTTTAAATAATGAAAAGGAATTTTTTGCTTCTTTTGGCGATAGTCCTTTTATTCATACCTGCTTGCCAACCTTCTGAAACAATAGAAAAACTTAAGGATAAGAAGGACTTTTTAATTGAACAAACAAAAGTTTTTTTGGCGGACTTTCCTTTAATCAATAGGTGGATAAAGCTTTATCCTAAGCCAGAAAAGCTTTATCAAGAAGTGGAAGAGGGCTTAGGTACGCTTAAGGCTAAAGGAGCTGAACGGTTTATCCCAGAAGAATACATGGCTTTAGAAAGGTCCTTTGCGGAAGCTAAAAGGCTTTACCAGGGCCGTCTTTACTATCAAGCGGAAAAAAAGCTTAAAATCCTTAATAAAAGAATTAAAGAGGCGGAAAAGAAGTTGGAGGAAGTGATTAAAACCCTCAAGGGTTCCGCCTACCAAAAATACAAGGAGAAAGAATTAGAGTTAACCAAGAAGTTAGAAGGATTAAGGGAAGAAGAGAGAATAAAAGTTAAGGTCTATCTTTTATGGCTGAGGACCCTAATTGAAGAAGGGAGGTTTGAAGAGTTTGAGAAATACCTGGCCAAGGACCCTTTTTGATAGATTTTTCCTCCTTTTAGCCACAGGGTTGGGAGTGGGCTACTTGCCACCCATGCCCGGTACTTACGGATCTCTGGCAGGAGTAATCTTAGCTTACTTTACTTTAAGCTTAAGCCATTGGGGTAAGGTTTTCATTTTTCTTTTCCTTCTTTTTTCCGGTCTTATTTCAGCTCATAGGACATGTCTTTTGTTTAAGGAGAGAGATCCAGACCAGGTGATAATTGATGAAATAGTTGGGGCTTATTTTGCCGTTTTTGTGGCGCAAGAATTATGGGAATTTGCCATATTTTTTGTCCTATTTAGGGTGATTGACATTTTAAAACCACCTCCTATAGGAGAGTTGGAAAAATTGAAGGGCGGGTTGGGTATCATGATGGATGATGTGTTGGCAGGGTTCTTGACCGCCCTAGGCCTTTTCTTTATCATAATCTTTAAGAAGAAAATTTTAGGTTGGTAAATGCTTGGAGCCCTTCTTTGTATTGGTCATGAGCTCATAGATGGGGTTATCCTAAATGAGAATGCCAGATTTGCCGGAGAAACCTTAAAGGCTTATGGATTAAAATTAGCCGAGGTGGTAGTTGTCCCAGATGAAATTTCCTTGATTGTTAAATCCTTAAGGCGTCTTTTGGAAGAATATGATTTTCTTCTCGTTTCGGGTGGTCTTGGTCCCACGGATGACGATCTTACCGTAGAGGCTGCGGTCTTAGCCTTTTCTTTAGAATTAGAAGAAAGAAAGGAAATTTTAAGTCTTCTTAAAGAGCATCCCGAATATAAAAATTCCCAGCAAATAGCCAAAAAAATGGCCCTTCTTCCTAAAGGAAGTACCTTACTTTCCAAGGATTTTTCCTCTGCGGGCTTTTATATTAATGTTTTTCAGAAGCCTGTGTTTTTTTTGCCCGGGGTACCTACTCAATTTAAAGATTTGTTTTTAAAGGCTGTCATACCTAAACTCTTAGAGGGAAAATTTTTTAATGAAAGCAAGCAAGTTTTAGTCTTTCGTTTTTTTGATATCAATGAGACGGATCTGAACCTATTTCTCAAGGAGGAGTTGAAGGAGATTAGCTCCGAGGTTTTAATTGGTTATTATCCTGAGGGGCCTGAGGTAAAAATCATTTTCCAAGGTCCTTTGGAATTAACGGAAAAGATTAAAGGAAAGATTAAGGATAGATTTTTTTTAGAGCTCTTTGCGGAGGATGATCATTCATTGCCCGAGGTAGTAGGAAGGATCCTCAGAGAAAAGAAAGAAAAAGTTGCGGTGGCGGAATCCTGTACAGGAGGTCTTTTGGCAAGCCTGATTACCTCCATACCTGGAAGCTCGGAATACTTTGAGGGAGGTATGGTTACTTACTCTGAAGAAAGCAAAATGAAGCTTCTTGGCGTAGAAGAAAGGATTATTCGTGAGTATTCGGTTTATAGTCATGAGACCGCTATGGCCATGGCGAGAGGAGCCTGCCAAAGGTTTAACGTAAATTTAGGTTTGGCCACAACTGGGATAGCTGGCCCTACTGGAGGTCTAGAAGATTTACCCGTGGGGACAGTTTTTATTTCTTTAGCTACTAAAGAAAAAATTTTTTCCATAAGGTTTCAGCTCTCTGGGCAGAGAAATTGGGTCCAAAGATTAGCAAGCTATCTTGCCCTTGATCTGCTAAGGAGGTACCTCCTTTATGGTAAGGACCTTTCTCGCTATAGATTTGCCGTTGAGTTTAAAGAAGAAGCTTTTTAGCCTTAAAAAGGACTTAGAGCCCCAAAAGGCTAAAATCAAATGGGTAGAGGAGGAAAACTTTCACCTAACCCTTTTTTTCTTTGGTGAGCTTAAAGAAAAGGAGGTAAAAAAAGTTATAAAGATATGCGAAGAAAATTTGGGGGTATTCCCTCCTTTTGAATTACAGCTTACCGATGTTTCGGGTTTTCCTAAAGAGGATCGGCCCCGGGTAGTTTTCATAGGTTGTGAAGAAAGGACCTCTCTTTTGGAAAAACTTATCCAAACCCTTGGTCAGGCTTTTAAGAAAGGTGGTTTTAAGCTTGAGGATAGGAAGTTCCATCCCCATATTACCCTTTTTCGGGTAAAACATTTAACCGATGAAAGGGCTTATCAATCTTACCTTTCAGACCTTAAAGAGTCCGCTAAAAAGTTAAAGGGAGAAGTCTTTAAGGTCGCCGAGCTAACTCTCTTTGCGAGCGAACTTTCTTCCCATGGTCCCACCTATCTTCCCTTGAAAACCTTTTCTCTGGGAGGAAAGGCTTGAAAGTCTCCTTTCGTCTTTTGGTCTTTTTAGGGCTTATTATTTCTGCATTTCTCTCTTGGTTTGTTCTGGGAGAGGGAAAGGTTCACTTAGATGAGAAAAACTTTGAACCGAAAGTAGAGGAGTCGGATAGGCCTTCCTATGGAGACTTTCTTGTGGTGGGGTCCATTGCCGATGCCAGCCTTTTAGTGCCTATGTTAGCAGCCGATGCTATGAGCCATAGAGTTGCCGAGCTTATTTTTCGGGGACTTGTAAAGTATGCACCCGATTTAAGTATTGTAGGCGACCTGGCAGAAAGATATGAGATTTCAAAAGATCAAAGAGTAATCACTTTTTATCTAAAAAAGGATGCCAAGTGGGAGGATGGGACCCCAGTTACTGCCTGGGATGTGGAGTTTGGCTTTCGTCTGCTTACCGACCCCAAAACTCCCTCTCCCTATGCCAGCGATTTCCTTGAAGTAGAACGTTTTGAGGTCCTGGATGATCACACCTTTAAGGTTTATTATCGCAGACCCTTTGCCCAAGCCTTAATTTCCTGGGGTAACTTGGTGGTGCTTCCTAAACATCTTCTTAAAAATAAAGATTTAACATATATTCAGAGGGTTTTTGGGCAAAAGCCTATTGGTAATGGACCTTTTCACTTGGTAGAGTGGAAAAGAGGCGATAGCATCAAGCTTAAATTCAACCCCCTCTATTCAGAAGGTCGAGCCTATTTAGATGGTCTTATTTTCAAGATTGTGCCTGATCCTACCACTCTTTTTATGGAGCTTAGTTCTGGGAGTTTGGATTGGATTTCTTTAACCCCTTTACAGTATCTTAAAACTATTAGAGAGGAAGATCTACGCCAAAGAGTTCAAATTTTTCGTTATTTATCCTTTAGTTATACCTATCTTGGTTATAATCTTAAGGATCCTTTGTTTAAAGACAAGCGAGTGAGACAAGCCCTGTGTTTGGCTATAGATAAAAAAAAAGTGGTAACCGGGGCCTTACTTGGCCAGGGCATTCCTGCTTACGGACCCTATAAACCAGATACTTGGTTTTACAATCCAGAAATAGAAAAGAGTTGTCCCTATGATCCCGAAAGGGCTAAAAAATTACTTGCTGAGGTTGGTTTCCGTAAAGGAAAGGATGGTTGGCTGTATAAAGATGGACGGCCCTTTGCGTTCACCCTACTTACAAATCATGGAAACCTTCCCCGCCTCTTGGCAGGCCAAATTGTGCAGCAAGAATTAGCTAAAATCGGTATTAAAGTGAACCTCAGAGTGGTAGAATGGACAACATTAATCAATCAGTTCATTGATAAAAGAAGGTTTCAAGCTATCATTTTAGGTTGGACCACTGGCCTGGATCCTGATCTCTATGATGTGTTCCATTCAAGCAAGATCAATCCACCTGGCTTAAACTTTATTTCCTATAAAAATAAAGAGTTAGATAAGCTTTTAGAAAAGGGAAGATACACCCTTTCTCGTGAAGAAAGAAAGAAAATCTACTTTCGCCTTCAGGAGATTTTAGCAGAAGATCAACCTTACACTTTCCTTTACATCCCCTACAGTTTAGAGGCTATTCATCCACGCTTTCGGGGTATTAAGCCAAGTCCTCTGGGAATTTCTTACAACATAGAAAGATGGTGGGTACCAAGAGATGAACAAAAATATTTACTACCCTAAAGGAGGATTTCCCATGGGGAGAACCATTACCTTTTTTGAAGCTAAGGACTGGGAAAAGGAAGTCTATTTTGGGGGTCTAAAGGCCAGGCTTGGGGATAGGCTTAACGAGTTTGAGGTAGAATTCGTCCCTTATAGTTTGAAAAAGGAGACTGCGTCAGAGCATTCGCAAACGGAGATAGCTATAATTTATTTAAATTCATTCATTGACGAGGAGGTTTTAGAAAAAACGAAAAATTTAAAATTTATCATTACTCGGACTACCGGGATGGACCATATAGATCTTTTAGCTTGTCAAAGGCGAGGAATTCAAGTGGCTAACGCCCCACTTTATGCTGATGTGACTGTAGCCGAGCATGCGGTTGCCCTTATGTTTGCCTTAGCTAAACGGCTGAAATTGGCCATAGAAAAGATGAAGGCCTTTGATTTTTCTCGGGATGGATTGTTAGGTTTTGATCTTTACGGTAAGATAGCAGGAGTGATCGGCACCGGAAGGATAGGTAGCCATATTTGTCGCATTACGCACGGTTTGGGCATGAAGGTCATTGGTTATGACCTTTATCCTAAGGATGAGCTTAGGGATCGTTATAACGTAGAATATACCAGCTTAGATGAACTGCTAAAGACCGCTGATGTAATCTTTCTTGCCCTTCCCTATACGAAGGGCACCCATCATTTGCTTAATCATAATAACCTTAAGCTTGTTAAGGATGAAGCCATGCTGATCAACGTAGCCCGAGGCCCTATTATTGATACCTCGGCTTTAATATGGGCCTTAGAAAACGGGAAACTTCGCGGAGGAGTAGCCTTAGATGTGTTTGAAGGGGAAAAGGTTTTGACCGAGAGGAGCTATCTTAAAGAAGAGGTTCCCTCAGAAATTTTAAAAAGGGCTCTGCAAACTTTATATTTATATCCTTTTCCAAATTTTATTTTAACTCCTCATGTGGCCTATTACACTAAAGAAGCCTTAACAAGACTTGTGGAGAATGTTATTGAGGAAATTACCCATTTTTGTCTCTATAAATCGGGAGTCTCAAGCTATCATGAATTTTTTTAGAAAAAAGCTTATATGCCTAAGGAAAGATAACCCCCAGGGAGGTGGGAAGATGGGTAGAAAAAAAGTGGTAGCCTTTATTTTAGGTGGAATTTTAGGGGTTACTTTGAGTTTTCTTCCTATAAAAGCGGAGGAAGTTAAGGGAAAGGAATCCCAACCCCCTCAAAAAACGGAAAATAAAGCCTCTAATGGAACCCAAGAACAAAAGGTCAAAAAGAAAAGAGAAATAGGTTGTTAGAACTTGGGAAAATAAGGAGAGATGACAAAATTGTATAGGGAGGGACCCAAATCCTGCGCAAAATTGTTGAAATTAGAAACAAAAAGTCAGATTTTATGTTCCCTTTTGTTTGGCATGTTTTTTGAGCTTAATTTTATAGAGCTTGACAAGCGGTAGGTGTTAAATAAAATTGGAAAAAATTAAAAAAAACAGGAGGTGGGCTATGAAGAAGGTAGTAAGTTTGTTAGCAGTTATGGGGCTTATCCTTTCTGCATCCTCGGTTTATGCGGTGGATGTTTGTGTAAAATGTCATAAAAGCATGGATAAGGTAGCGGCAAACATTAAGAAGAGCGGAGCTAAAAGTGCTGACGAGCTTGTTGACTTTTTGCGTAATAAGTCTGCAAAGAAGGCCCTCCACAAATCGGTAAAGGATGAGGATATTAAGAAGGCCTTTGAAGAAGTTGGTAAAAAATAAAAAAAGGAGGTGAGAGATATGAAGAAACTAATGGCTCTTTTCCTTGGGTTAACCTTTGCTATAACTTCTGCTGGTTTTGCGGTAGCGGCGGAAAAGAAGGATACAAAGAAAGATCAACCAACCGCTAACGCCACCAAGAAGGATGAAAAGCCCAAGAAGAAGAAAATAGAAGGTTGTTAATTCCTATTACCTTACCCCCGCAAGGAATTATCCTTGCGGGGGTTTTTCTATTTTCTCAAAATCTCCCTCAATATTAATTCAATTTTGTTTTCATCTGTAAAATCGGTGTTAAAATTTTGTTTAAGTACATTTTAAAAGGGGGGAAATGATGAAGGTATATTATGAGCAGGATGCAGATTTATCCATTCTAAAGGATAAGGTGATAGCTGTTTTAGGTTATGGAAGCCAGGGACATGCCCATGCTCTTAATCTTAGAGATTCTGGTTTGGACGTGGTGGTGGGGTTGAGGCCGGGTAGTCCGAGCTGGGAGAGGGCAAAGGCCGATGGATTTGAGCCCATGCTTCCCCGAGAGGCCTGCGCTAAAGCAGACCTGATTATGGTCCTTGTGCCAGATCAGATTCAGCCAACTCTTTACCGGGAATGCATTGAACCTGAGTTAAAGCCTGGAAAGATGCTCCTTTTTGCTCATGGATTTAACGTACATTATGGGCAGATTGTGCCTCCTGCGGAGGTGGATGTGGCCCTCGTAGCTCCAAAAGGACCAGGTCATTTAGTGAGACGAGAATATCAACGAGGAGCGGGTGTGCCTTGTTTGGTTGCTATCCATCAGGATTATACCAAATCAACTCTGGCTAAGGCCTTGGCTTATGCTAAGGGAATTGGTGGAACCAGGGCTGGGGTGATAGAAACTACCTTTAAGGAAGAAACGGAGACAGACCTTTTTGGGGAACAGGTAGTCCTTTGCGGGGGTGTGAGCGCTCTGATTAAAGCAGGCTTTGAGACTTTAGTGGAAGCGGGCTATCAGCCTGAAATAGCCTATTTTGAATGTTTGCACGAGCTAAAACTTATTGTGGATTTAATATATGAAGGGGGCTTATCCTTCATGCGTTATTCCATCAGCGATACCGCGGAATACGGAGACCTTACCAGGGGGCCAAGGGTAATTAATGAGCAAGTGCGGGCGGAAATGAAGAAGATCTTGGCAGAGATCCAGAACGGGACTTTCGCTCGGGAATGGATCCTTGAGAATCAGGCGGGAAGGCCTGTCCTCAATGCCTTAAGAAAAAAAGAAGCCTCCCACCCCATAGAAGAGGTGGGGAAAAAATTAAGGGCCATGATGCCCTGGCTTAAGAAATAGTCCTTTTTAAAGCCCTTTCAAAGGCAAGGATGGTGCGATCCAGCACCTCCTTGCTGTGGGCTAAGGAAACAAACCAGGCCTCAAATTGGGAAGGCGGTAAATAGACACCCTCTTTTACCATCTCCTGCCAAAATTTAGCAAAAAGCTCGGTATCGCTCTTTTGGGCAGTAGCAAAATTTATCACCTCCTCTTTGCTAAAGAAGAGGGTTAACATGGATCCGAAGCGGTGAAAAGCATAGGGCAGGTCCAAACGGGAGAGCACCTCCTTTAATCCTGTTTCCAAATAAGAAGAGAGCTCTTCCAAGAGTTGATAGGAGCCGGGTTTGGCAAGCTCTTTAAGAGTGGCCAGGCCAGCGGCTACGGCGATAGGATTCCCAGCCAAGGTTCCCGCCTGATAAACCGGACCTTCCGGAGCAATTAGCTTCATAATTTCTCGGCGTCCCCCATAAGCTCCAATGGGAAGCCCTCCGCCGATGATTTTGCCAAGGGTTGTTAAATCAGGGTTCACTTGAAAGACCTCCTGGGCCCCTCCTAGGGCTAAGCGAAAGCCCGTAATCACCTCATCAAAGATGAGCAAAGCCCCATACTTTGTCGTAATCTCCCGGAGAAATTTTAGAAAACCTGGTTCTGGCAAAATTATCCCCATGTTGGCAGGAACAGGCTCAACGATGACACAGGCTATCTCCTCACCTTCCTTTTTAAAAGTTTCTTCTACGGCGGAAAAATCATTAAAGGGCAAACTGATGGTAAGACCAGCTAATTCATCAGGAACCCCTGGGCTTGCAGGAATACCAAAAGTGGCAAGACCTGACCCAGCTTTAACCAAAAAGCTATCCCCATGCCCATGATAACAGCCATCAAACTTAATGATCTTTTTCCTTTTAGTGAAAGCTCGGGCTAAGCGTACCGCACTCATCGTGGCCTCGGTGCCAGAGGTAACAAGCCTAATCATCTCCACGGAAGGCACACACTTGGTTATAAATTCTGCCAGTTCCACTTCTTGCCAGGTAGGGGCCCCAAAACTTGTCCCTCTTTTGCTGGCAAAATAGACACTGGCAATAACCTCAGGATGAGCATGACCAAGGATGATAGCCCCCCAGCTACATACGTAATCAATGTATCTTTTTCCATCGCTGGAAATTAAATAGGCTCCTTCTCCTCTTTCAAAGAAAATGGGCGTTGATTTAACCGCCTTGCAGGCCCGAACCGGGCTGTTTACTCCTCCTGGAATAAGCTCTAAAGCTTTTTGATAGAAAAGCTTTGACCTATCCATGACTGACCTCCTCAGGGGATTGCTTTTCTAAAGCTTCTTAAGTATTCAAGTTGACAAAGTTTTTCCAAAAGGAGAATAAAATTCATAGCCTCTTCTAAAGATTCCCCACGAGCTACCACGCCGTGTCCCTTAAGGATCACAATTTGATAGTTGATAAGAAGATTTCCCGAAAACTCCCAAAGACTTTCCGAGCCTGGAGGCAAAAAACAAAGGGAGGTCATCTTGGGCAAAATTATGCTTGCCTCAGGATGCTTAAAACTATGGAAATCAAAGTTAAAGGCATCAAGAGTAAGAAGATAGGGGGGATGACCATGAATGATGGCTTTTATCTTTGGATTTTTTAAGTAGGCCTTATAATGTAATCCCCACTCGGAGGAGGGCTTTCCCGTTATAGTCTTCCCGTCCCAGTCAATAAAAGCTATATCTTTGGGGGTTAGTTCTGTTTTAAGCCTGCCTGAAGGAGTAATAAAGAAACCATAGGGAGATCTAAGGGAAAGATTTCCTTCTGAGCCAGTATTTATCCTAAGATCAGAAAGAAGTTTACTGAAGTAGCAAAGCTTTTCCCTGGGATCCCCCCAACCTTTCATAATTTTCACCACCTAAACTTTTACTTTTTTGATAAGGTCTAAATGTTTTAAAGCCCAATCAACCGTCCTTTTTAAGCCTTCTCGGAGGTCAACTTTAGGTTCCCAACCAAGGAGCTCCTTAGCCTTTTTAATTTCTGCCCAGGTTATCTTCATATCCGCCTTGTGAAAGGGGAGATATATCCTTTGGGCTTTTTTTTGTAAATATTCTTCCAGAATAGTTAAGACTTCATTGATGGAAATTGGATTTTTTCCACCACCAAGATTGATAACTTCGTATCCTACGGGTTTTAGGGCTAAGATGGTTCCTTCGGCAATATCGTCAATATAAGTAAAGTCTCTAGCCTGTGATCCATCTCCATAGATTTCTATAGGCTGATCCTCCAGGATCCATTTGATAAAACGGAAGATACTCATATCAGGTCTACCAGCTGGGCCATAAACCGTGAAATAGCGCACCACCGAGATATCAAGATCATAAAGGTGATGATAGGTATAAGCCAGAAGTTCGCTACCTCTTTTGGTTGCGGCATAGGGAGAAAGGGGTTCATCCACTTTTAAATCCTCGTGATAGGGAGGTTTTTTCCCGGCATAGACTGAAGAGGTGCTCGCAAGGACCATCTTTTTTATGCCAAAATCTTTCATCAAATAAAGAAGATTAAGGGTACCAGTTATATTAGCCTCTACATAAACCCAGGGATTTTCTACGCTTTGGCGCACACCTGCTCGGGCTGCAAGATGGATTACCCCCTGAATACTTTCCAAAGCAAAAATTAGTCTTATGGCTTCAAAGTTAGCCAGATCAAGTTGATAAAATTTAAAGTTAGGATATTTCTTAAGTCTCCTTAATCGCCAATCCTTGAGTAGAGGATCATAGGCCTCATTTAGATTGTCAATGCCAATTACTTCCTTGCCTTGTTCCAGAAGTAATTCTGCTACCTTCCAACCAATAAACCCAGCGCAACCCGTCACAAGATAACTCATCCCCTGCCTCCACTCTCTTTTACTATTTTACTTTCAAGCCCTTTCTTGTGGAGAAGAGCTTTAATCTTTTCGGAAAGTTTAAAACTAAGCACTGTTTGAGGACCTAAAACATTTTGGAGGAGGATGAGATTTTTACGTCCAAGAAATTCCTGCAATTCGGTACAAAAGAAATTTCGACAAAAAAGGGGAGGTAAGGGAAGGCTACAGCCTGCTGGCCCTAAAAAGAGACAACTTCTTGAGAAAGGTAAAGTCAGCTCTAAGTTTTTTTCTTCTAAATCAAGAAGGAATAAATTGAGATAAAACTCCTCTTCACTAAGTTTCCATTCAAGGCCCTCGCCACAACAAATTACGCCAGATTTAGCACACTTAGCACAAAAGGAAAAAGATCCAGTCTCTGAAAAGGCCTTCTCCACAAGCCTTAACATCTCTTTAAGCTGATAAATTTGTTCCTTCAGGTTTTCTTCAGTATTAAGCCAGGGTTTAACCCATCTTTGGTATTTTTCTAAAAGCTTCTGAAAATGAAGCAAGCTCTCTTTCATACTTAGAGGCAAGAAGTTGATTCGGGATTTATGGCCTTCCCAGTTACTTCATAAAAAACTGCCCCAGTTAAAATTTTGGGATAAAAATAAGTAGATTTATGAGGCATAAGGTACCCAGCCTTCACCACTTCCTTTAACACCTTTGGCTTCACTCTGGGAAATAAAATGCAAAACCCCTCTTTCCGAGGCAGGAAAATTTCCTTTTGTTCTTCACTAAAAAATTCTACCTTTCCTTTTTCTTTCAAAGCTTCTTCATTGAATCCAAAGATCTTGTGAAAAAGGAGGAGAAAATTATAAAGGGGAAGCTCGCTAAGAGGATTATCTTTAATATCTCCTACTTCCAAATTTTGTAAATTTATCCTACAGATTAATCCTTGCCCTTGGTGGAACAAAAGGAAGATTGTGGGATCTTCCCCATAGGTTTCAAGGATTTGGTCTACCTCTTCCAAGCGGCAAGGTTTTACGATCTCCGCGAATTGAGAAAATCTTTGGACAAGTTCTTTGGAAAAGGGAATTTGATAGAAGCGATGGGTGGGAAGCATCAAAAGGCCTTTATCTTCAAAGGAAGAAAGGTAAAAGGGGAGATAATGAAAATCACAGGGTCCTTGGGGGTTTAATTTTTTTTCTAAATAGGTTTGGTAAGCTAAGGCGGTTTGATAACGATGATGTCCATCGGCTATGTAGATAATTTTATCCTGTAAGTGTTCCTGAAGGGCTTTAATCACGTCCCTGGAAGTTATTTGGTAGAGGATATGTCTTTCCTGATTAATCTTTACCGAAAAAATAAGGTTTTCTTCAGATAGGGCCTTTTCCAGAGTAAAAAAGGCCTTTTGCTCAGGGTCTTCAAAAAGACCAAAGACTTGGCTAAAATAGCACTGCGTTGTGGAAAGAAGCTTAAACCTTTCTTCTTTGACGGAAGAAAAGGTCCTTTCATGGGGGAGGATAATCCCCTCGGAAAATTGGTGAAGCCTTACTAAAAGGATAAATCCCTTCCTTTCTAACTCCTTCCCACGGAAAGAAAATTTAATTTGGTAGAAAAAGACGGATGGCTGTGAGGTTTTGCAAAGGATGTTATTTTTTTTCCACTCTTGAAGAAGCTCTTTAGCCCTGCGGGAATCTTCGGCTAATTCCAGATGAAAGGAATTATAGAGACTTAAATTTTTGTAGGTGCGAACTTCCCGGGGAGTAACCACATCATAGGGTGGGGCCAATACTTTGCTAAAATCAACCTTTTCTTTATTATAGATGTAACCACAGATGGGCTGACAATGGGGCATCAATTCCTCTTGTTTTGAGGTTTACAAAAAGTTATAGTGCTTCTTTACCGGTTCCTTAATGTCCCAAACACAGGATAATCCCTTAGGGAAGGTTACTAGATCCCCCTTCCCAATTTCAATTTTTCCCCCATTGGGAAGTTCCACTATCACTCGGCCTTCCAAAAAATAACAAACTTCGGTTTCGCTGTAATACCAGTCAAATCTTGATACTTCTTTAGTCCAGATTGGCCAGCTATGGACTTTAAGCTCGGCAAGCCTTTTTTCGTCAGGTTTTTCTATTTTTATGGACATAGCAAACCTCCAAGGCTAAACTTTGCCTGCAAGTTTAATCTAATTTCTAAAGCCTTCAAGTTGAAGTATAATTTTTCCGATGCTTACCAGTTTTTCTTGGGAAATAGAGAGGACTCCTTTTTGGCGAGGAAGGCTCTGGATTTTTCAACCCAAACAGGCTTTTAGATTTGGGATTGATGCCCTTCTGCTTTCGCATTTTGTGGAATTAAAAAAACGGGATAGGGTCCTTGAGATTGGAGCAGGCCCGGGCATAATTAGCTTTATTTTAGCCCTCAAATTTTCAGAATTGCCAATCTTTGCTTTGGAAAGGGAAGCCCTTTACGTGCATTGCCTATCTATGGGGATAAGAGAAAATTCCCTGGAGGGCAGAGTCTTTCCCATAAAGGGTGATCTAAGGTATCCTCCCTTTCCTAATAATTCCTTTGAGGTGATCATAGCTAACCCTCCTTACTTTGCGGTAGGGCGCGGTAAAAATAGTCCCTATCCTTTAAAAGATATTGCTAAAAGAGATATATTTTTGAATTTGGAGGAACTTTTGCATGGAGCAAGGAAACTTCTTCAAAGCAAGGGAAGGTTTTATCTTATTTTTAATGCCCTTCGCACGGCAGAACTTATAAGGTTACTCTATCAGTATGGTCTGACCCCTAAGGTCTTACGTTTTGTTCATTCCTATCCTGGGGCGGAGGCAAGATTGGTTCTGGTTAAGGCTCAAAAACAGGGGGGAGAAGAGGTTCGTATTTTACCCCCCCTTTATCTTTATGAAAAAAGGGGAGGAGACTACACTGCGGAGGTTAAGGCATGGCTTACTGGTCCCTAAATGGGGAGGAGATTACGGAAAAAGTTATAGCTCAGAGCCTAAATGCCAGGTTTAAAAAGGCTCAAGCCTTGCTTGATGAATACGGCGTTGACGCCCTTTTTATCCATCATCCCTCCAACGTATTTTATCTTTCAGGGCTTAGGGCTACTCTAGCCTTTTTGATCCTTACCAAGGAAAAGGCCTATCTTTTTACTGATGCTCGTTATTATGAGCGCACTAAGGCCTTAGCCCAAAGTTTTCTTGAGTCAAGGCTACTTTTAGGAGAAATCTGGAAAACTCTGAAAAAATTTATCCATTCCCTCAGGATAAAAAAACTCGGGGTAGAATCGGACTATTTAACCTTGGATAAGAAAAAATATCTTCAGTCTTCCAAGTACAAACTCATTCCCCTCCTTCATCCCTTGCAGAAATTAAGGATGATCAAAGATAGGGTGGAGCTTTCCCTTTTGAAATTGGCAGTATCCCTGACAGATCAAATTTTTTATGAAATCCTTTCTTTACCTCTTGTTGGAAGTACCGAACTTGAGGTGCGAGGAAAGATTGTAGAGAGGATTTTTAAATTCCGAGGAGAGGGAGAGTCCTTTCCAGCTATAGTGGCTTACAAGGAGAATTCTGCCATTCCCCATTGGGAGTGTTCAGAAAGGCTTATTTCTGGAGAGGGGCCTTTACTTTTAGATTTTGGCCTGCGCTATCGGGGATATGCCAGCGATTTTACTCGTACCATTTTTCTCGGTAAGGCCTCTTCTGAGTTTCGGAAGTTTTACCAGCTTGTCAAGGAGGCTTATTGGCTTGGCCTTTCCGCGGTAAAGGTGGGGCAAGATCTACGGGAGGTGGATCGTAGGATCAGAGAATTTTTTTCCCGAAAGGGCTACCTTTCTGGATTTATCCATGCTACTGGTCATGGGATTGGCCTTGATGTTCATGAACCTCCAAGGGTTTACGAGAATTATAAGGAACCACTTCCTATTGAAGAGGGGATGGTTTTTACAATTGAGCCTGGTCTTTATTTTCCAGGTAACTTTGGTATTAGACTGGAAAACATAGTTTTTGTGGAGGGTGGAGAGGGGGTAGTCTACTCACAGGTGCCCCTTGAATTGTTTGAGATTTAAGATATAATTTTTGAGAAACTCCGGGGTCGTCTAACTGGTAGGACATGGGACTTTGGATCCCAGTATCCTGGTTCGAATCCAGGCCCCGGAACTTTTTTGGTGGTAAATTAGGAGGAGTGGCCGAGAGGTCGAAGGCGCTCGCCTGCTAAGCGAGTGCACGGGTGAAAAGCCCGTGCCGCGGGTTCGAATCCCGCCTCCTCCGTGGGATAAATATATCTTGATTAATCCAGCCGGCGTAGCTCAATTGGCAGAGCGTGGGATTTGTAATCCCAAGGTTGAGGGTTCAAGCCCCTCCGCCGGCTTAAGCTAAAGGCTTCCTTAAATTTGTTCCCGCCCAAAATTTCTCCTAACCTAGAAAGAGCAGGCCATCGTTTCTTCTTTGCGGAAGATCTGCTTTCCCCAGAAGAAACTCACCATCTTCTAAAGGTAATGAGAAAAAAAGTCGGCGATCATATTCTTCTCATTGACGGAAAAGGACACGAATACCTTGGACGAGTGGTCTCGCTTGAAAGTTCTGGGAAAAGGCCTCGAGCCAGAATAGAACTTATTAAGCTTCTCCGAAAGGAACTCCCACCTTCAGTTAAAACTTACGCCCTGATCCCTCTTCTCAAGGGTGATCTCACCGAATTCTTAGTAGAAAAGGGAACGGAGCTTGGAGTTCAAGCCTTCCTTCCCTTTATTAGCAAGTATACTATTCCTCTATCTAAGGAAAACCTTATGGAAAGATTAAACAAAAAGGTTCTTTCCGCCCTAAAACAATCAGGACGCCTAACTACCCCTCTAATCTTACCTCCCCAACCCCTAACAAAACTCTTGCAGGATCTCTCTAAGGAGGGATTAAAGATTCTTGCAGATCAAAAGGGAGAATTAACCATTTTTGACCTGAAAGAACTTTTAGCGAAGAAAAAGTTTGAGAAGGTCTATCTACTTTCTGGCCCTGAAGGAGGTTTTTCTCCTGAAGAAAGAGAAGCTATTTTGCAGGCCGGGTTTCAGGCTATGTGCCTTGGTCCCCACATCCTTCGTGCCGAGACAGCCTCCCTCTCTCTCATGAGTATCATACAAGCCCTGTTGCAGCAAAGCTTCTCCTTATCTTCCTTAGAGTTCTTAAGAAAAGAGTAAAATCCATAGATAGGATAGAGAGTATATATTGACTTTTTCAATAAATATGGCAAATTTTTGTCATGTTTGATTGGCGAAAGTTGCAGATTTTTCTAAAGGTTTATGAAACGAAGAGTTTTTCCCAGGCGGCTAAGGAACTATATATTTCTCAACCTACAGTCACTATTCATATTCAGGAGTTGGAAAAACAATTGGGACTAAAACTTTTTGAAAGGTCCACGCGGAATGTAATACCTACCAAGGTAGGTCATTTATTTTATGAATATGGATCTAAGCTTTGGCAAGTATGGACAAATTTGGAACGGGAGCTTATTAATTTTAGGGACCCGGAGGGGGGTTTTATTGAGCTTGGGGCCAGCACGATCCCTGGCCAATACATCTTACCTACCATCCTTAGAGATTTCCGAAATCTTTATCCCAAGGTTAAAATCTTTCTTCGGGTAACGGACACCCAAGACGTTATAGACAGGATTATTGCTGGATTTTATGAGCTTGGGGTAGTAGGAGCTAAGGTAGAGCATCGTCAGTTGGTCTTTATTCCCTGCTGTGAGGATGAAATTATATTAATTGCGCCCAAGGAATATGCCAAGGATGAAATCTCGCTCTCTGAGCTCAAGGAAGTACCTCTTATTTCTCGGGAGCCTGGTTCGGGAACTTGGAGGACGGTAATAAAATATTTATCCGAGGTTGGGATCGTGCCTTCCGATTTTAACATCGTGGCGGAAATGAGCTCTACGTCGGCGGTGAAAAGCGGGGTAAGAGTAGGGCTTGGGCTTGGGTTTGTTTCTAAAAGAGCGGTAGAGTTGGAGCTTGGCTTAGGTTTAATTAAAGAAGTAAAAATAAAGGAGCTTCAGGTCAAAAGATGCTTTTTTATTGTCCATCTTAAGAATAAAAAATTTACTCCAGCTTGCCAAAAATTTTTAAAATTCCTAAGGAAAAATCTTACTTAAAAGGGTTTAACTTTTTTAATGGACCCTTCGGATTTTTTCTTCTTTACCAAGCCTTCCCCATAAAGGACCGTTTTGAGCCATTTAAACCCAAATTGAAGGAGGGCTAAATCATCGCTTTTAATTTTTTGGAGAGTTTCTTCATCCACCTCAAAGATGTCTAAGAATTTGGAATGGAAAATAAAATTTCTGAACCTTTCCGGGTTAGTGCTTACCATAAAAAAGAGTTCGACACTTTTTTCAGGTACTTCAACCGGCCCGAGGGATTCCTTTTTCATGATAATTTCGGCCCATTCCAAGATTGGTTCTTCCAGCTCCGGAATACCTTGAGAGCGACGGTATTCATCTACCGTGATTTCTTGTCCGCTTTCAAGTCCTTGACAAAAGCCCTCTTGGACTAAATAAAAAAAGTCTTCATTTCTTTTCTCGTCACGATTACGGAAAAGTCCAAATCCCAGAGGGTAATATCGGCAAGCTAAAGGGCGAACAGGATAAATTTGACAACCTCCTTCCCCTAGAAAGGGACAGTTTTTTTCCTCGTTTTCTAACATTTTTAGCCGAGCAATGGGAAGCTTAGCCTTGGGAAGCAAAAAAGGTTCAGTATAGCGAAGTAAAAATTCATCCGTGGCAAGCCCTAAAAAATCTCTAATTCTAATAATATCATAAGGAGTCAAGGGTAAAAAAAGCTCTGAACAACATAATTTGAAACAGGGGACGTTTGGCGCGCAATAGAAACGAATTTTTGAACTGCCATGTAACCTTATAGGTTGGATAATTTTGTCCAAACCTTTGAGGGAGACAATAGGTTCCATCCGATGCTCCTTTAGAAAATTTTTTATTAACCTAATCTAACCTTAACCGTTTTTTCTGTCAACGTAAAAAGGAAAGCTGTGTGGTTACAATTTTAAATGTCCTCCCTAATTACTATTTTCAGCCGTATTTTTGATAGGCTCCTATCCGAGAAGATTATCTTGGGGAGGTGTGAATAAAGAAAAGATATTCTGTGACGGAGGAAGATAAAAAAACACCTTAGAAAAAGTGAAAGAAGAAGCAAAATTTCCTCAGGTCATTTTAAAAATTATTAGCAAATATGAAAAAACTTTGTTTAAGTAAAGATACAAGTACGATTTTAGAAAGAATGCCTGTGCTGTTTTAGGCTATCTGGAATAAAAATAGAAAACCTTTAAATTAAACTTCCTTGAAGGTTATTTCTTTGCCAGTTAATTTTTTTAAAATGTAATCAGAGGGGCAAAAACCGGTTATTCCAGAAATTAAAGCCATTATCGCTACAAACCAAATGAATAATTCTCCCCAAGTAATACCGATTTTATCAAGAATAAGTCCTGTAAGAAGAATGATAGACATCATAATTCTCTGTATTCTCAGGGGGTTCATTTATTACCTCCTTTTTTTTATAAAATTTAGTTCACAAAGGGGAAAAATAAAAGATAGGATTTGGAAAAAAATCTGGCAAGGAGGATGGTTCTTTATAAAAGTGGTGCTCTTTGTTCTTCAACAAGACTTCTTGTTTTTTTAAAAATATAGGGTATGATGATTTTTCAAAAAAATAAAAAATTGGGGTGAAAAATGCCTAAGATGAAGACCAATCGTAGTGCGGCCAAAAGATTTAAGGTTACAGGTAAAGGGAAAATTATGCATTGGCCAAGTGGAAAGAGACACAATTTGCGAAAGAAAAACAAGAGCGCTAAAAGGAGGCTTAGTAGGAAGAAGGTCCTTTTTAGCGGGTACACCCGTCACATAGCGACTGTAATTGGTGATAAATTTTAAAAAGTATAAATTAAAAACCCAGCAGCTGAGGAGGATTTTATGCCACGGGCCAAAGGTGGACCTAAGACACGTCGTCGTCACAAAAGACTTATCAAAATGGCCAAAGGTTATTGGGGGAGGAGGAAAAATCTTTTCCGGCGAGCTAAAGAAACCGTAGAAAGGGCCTTGGTTTATGCTTATAGAGATCGGCGCCAAAGGAAAAGGGATTTTCGCAAGCTTTGGCAGGTAAGGATTGGAGCGGCGGCAAGGCTTCACGGCTTAAACTACAGCAAATTTATGGGTGGTTTAAAGAAGGCCGGGGTAGAACTTGATAGAAAGGTTCTTGCCTATCTTGCCGTAAAGGAGCCTGAAGTCTTTGCCCAGCTTGTGGAAGTAGCAAAGTCAAAGTGGCAGTAAGCTTTTAGTTCTTTCTTATGAATAGATCAGAACTTGAAAGCCTTAAACGAGAGATTGCTGAGGTCTTAAGTCGGGCTCAAGCAAAGGAAGATCTGGATTTTCTAAAGGTTAAGTATTTAGGGAAAAAAGGGATCCTTAGCCAGTATTTAAGGGAATTAAAAAATTATTCTCCTGAAGATAAAAGGCTCCTTGGTTCCCTTTTAAACGAGATTAAAGAGGAACTTGAAGAGGCCTTACGAAAGAAAGAAAGGGAAATCCTCTTAGCTGAAGAGGATAAACCCTTAGACCTTGATTTAACTTTACCTGGAAGAAAACCTAAAGTTGGGGCCTTTCATCCTTTAAGCTTAACCATTAAAGAGATCTGTTCCCTTTTTGAGGGCATAGGTTTTGAAGTAGTTGAAGGTCCGGAGGTGGAGTCCGATTTTTATAACTTTACCGCCCTAAACATTCCCGAGTGGCATCCTGCTCGTGATATGCAAGCTACCTTTTACTTGGAAAACGGGGCTTTACTGCGAACTCATACCTCGCCTATGCAAGTCCGGGCCATGAAGGTTAGAAAGCCTCCCTTGAGGATTATTGCTCCTGGCAAGGTTTATCGTTGTGATGCCGATGTCCGTCATTCTCCCATGTTTCATCAAGTGGAAGGGCTTTTAGTGGATGAAAGGGTAACTTTTGCTGATTTAAAGGGAATTCTTTCTTACTTTGCCAAGGGGATCTTTGGAGAAAAGGTCCGTCTTAGGTTTAGACCAAGCTATTTTCCCTTTACCGAACCAAGCTTAGAGATGGATATAAGCTGTGTGATATGTGATGGGAAGGGCTGTCGGGTTTGTAGCCAAACGGGTTGGTTAGAAATCCTTGGGGCAGGGATGGTCCATCCCGAAGTCTTCAAAACAGTAGGCTATGACCCGAAGCAATGGCAAGGTTTTGCCTTTGGATTAGGTGTAGAGAGAATAGCTATGATCCGCTATGGCATAGATGATATACGGCTCTTTTTTGATAATCACCTCTACTTTTTAGGAAGCTTTAGATAGGAGTTTTCAAATGAAAGTTCCTTTTAGTTGGCTTGCCGAGTTTATTGAGTTAGAAGCAGGTCCGACTGAGGTAGCCGAAATTTTAACCTTCGGCGGTCTTGAAGTGGAAGAGATTTATGATCATTATGAGACCCTTGGGGAAATTGTGACCGTCAAAATCTTGAAGGTTGAGGAACCTCCGGGATTAAAGGAGCTCCTTTTATGTGAGGTGACGGACGGTAGGGAAATTTTTCCTGTTCTAACAGGAGCTAAAGGTAAAGTGGTTCCCGGTTTGATCGTAGCCTTAGCACGCCCGGGGAGTAAAACCTTTTTCTGGGAAAAGGTAGAGGTAAAGGAAGTTAGGGGTTATAAATCCTGGGGTATGTTTCTTTCTCCTTTTGAGGCTGGGCTATCGGAGGATAAAGGCTCTTTACTTTCTTTTCCACCGAATACTCCTCTCGGAGCAAAGGTTTATCAAGTTTTAAAGGTTTCCGAACCTATCCTGGAAGTAGCCATTACCCCAAATCGGGGAGATGCCCTTTCCATTTGGGGTATAGCAAGGGAGCTTTCTTTGCTTACTGATTGGCCTTTAAAGTTCCCGGTTTTAGATCCTTCTTTGGAAGAGGGAAATGCTCCACTGGGAAAGGTAGAGATTTGGGATGAAGATGGCTGTTTTCGTTACTTGGGAAGGTGGTTTAGCGGGATTAGGGTGACTTCCTCCCCTTTGTATATTCAAAAAAGATTGATCTTTAGTGGCCTAAGGCCTATTAATAACATAGTAGACATTACTAACTATGTGATGCTGGAGCTTGGTCAGCCGCTTCATGCCTTTGACTGGGGGAGAATAGAAGGCGGGAAAATTATCGTTAGGTCAGCTAAGGAGGGAGAAATCTTACTTTTTCTGGACGGGATAGAAAGACAATTTTCTGCGGATGATATGCTAATTGCTGATGAAAGAAAACCTCTTGTCTTAGCTGGGATTATGGGGGGTGAAGACTCGGGAGTCGGAGAAGCAACGAATGAGGTTTTCTTAGAGGCTGCTTGGTTTAATCCTAAAAGGATTAGAATGTCAACCCGAAGGCATCGTTTAACTACCGAAAGTTCTTATCGTTTTGAAAGAAAGGTTGACCCGGAGGGGGTTAAGAAAGCATTGCTCAGGGCAACCCAGATGATCTTAGAAATAGTTAAACCCCAATCTTTTTCCCAAATTGTTGATGTTTATAAGGTTCAGTATGAACCGACCCCTATAGAGCTTCCCCGTAAGAAGATTAAAGATTATTTAGGGATTGAGATCCCACAAGATAAGGTCAAGAGTATTTTAAGTAAATTAGGAGATCTAACCGAGGAAGAGGATTTTTATCGGGTTGTACCCTTTAGTTTCCGGCAGGATCTTTCTATTCCTGAAGATCTAATTGAAGAAATTGCCAGGGTTTATGGTTACGAGAAGATCCCTACTACCTACCCTCATGGGGCCCTTTACCGGGTAACTCTTCCTAAGGAGAGGAAAATAATTGAAAGGATTAAAGAATTTCTGATTAACCTTGGTTTTTATGAGACCATTACCTATAGCTTTGTGGATCCTAAATTGATAACCCTTTTGAATTTCTCTAAGGACGATAAACGGGCCCATCCGATTGCTTTGGAGAACCCCATCTCTTCGGAAATGAGCGTTCTAAGAACTTCTTTGTTGCCTGGTTTGCTTTTGACAGCCCAGTTTAATCAGCGAAGGGAGGTAGAAAATTTGAAAATTTTTGAAATTGGGAAGGTGTTTTACAGAGGTGCAGATCTTGCAGAGGAAAGAATAAATTTGGGGGTTCTCCTTGGAGGGAAGACTGAACCCGAATGGTATGAAGAAACACGCCCTTATGATATCTTTGACCTTAAGGGGATAGTTGAGGCCCTTCAGGAAATCCTTAGACAACCCTTTGAATTTAGACCCTATAGCGAGGAACCTTTCTTACGCAAAGGCCTTTCCTTTGATATCTATTTAGGTGAGAAGAAGGTTGGTTTTTTTGGGAGGTTTAAAAGTTTACTGGTCAGGGAATTAGACCTTCTTGAACCAATTTGGGTGGCCGAAATTTATTTGGATGCCCTTTTGCCAGCCTACCAAGAAGTTACTAAAGAAGAAATTACCAAACCACCCAAATTTCCATCTACTTTTCATGATGTTTCGCTGATCGCAGAGCGAACCTTGTCTGTAGAGAGGATTTTGAAGTTTATTCAGAACTATGGACTTTCTAATTTAGAAAAGATGAAGCTCATAAAAATCTATGAAGGCCCTCCTATCCCTGAGGATAAAAGAAGTCTTACCTTCAGGCTTTGGTTTAGAGCTGAGGATTGTACTTTGCGCTATGAAGAGGTAGAGCCTTTAGTAGAGGAATTAGTTAAGACCTTAACAGAGAAGTTTAAGGTGCTCCCCAGATGAAAAAAAGATTGAACAAAAAGAGGGTTCTCACCTTACTTCAGAAGAGGACTGGGCTATCTAAGAGATTTCTTAATAATTTTTTATCTGAACTTGTAGAAAAAATGGTTTTTTCCCTTGACCTCGGGGAAAGGATAAAGATAATAAAATTTGGGACCTTTGAGGTTAAAAAGGTAGCAGGTAGATTAGGTAGAGATTTTAAAAGCGGGGAAAGGATAAGAATTTCTGGTTTGCGGAAAGCAAGCTTTCATCCCGCTAAGGAATTGCGTAATTTTTTAAATGAAATTAAAGAAAAAGAAAAGTAAAGAATTTCTTTCAACGGCCGAACTTCTGGCCAGGCTTAAGGTCAAAGCATACATTTTAAAATACTGGGAAAAAAAAATCCCTGAGCTTAGACCAATTAAAATAGCTAATCGTAAATATTACCGTAAGGAACAGCTGGAAATATTTCTCCAAATCAAAAAACTTTTAGAACAAGGCTTTACTCTAAAGATGATTAAAGAAAATTTAATTCCTTTTAAGGATTCCCAAAATTATCACTCAATGCCTTTGCCAAGTACTCAAAAAAAGGAAATCTTTTTTCCGCTTTTTCCTGATTTACTTCCTCCTCCATCCAGTATAAATTCAGCCAAAACAGAGCCACAAATTTCTTCTTGGCAAAGTGTGCGAAATATAATCACCGAAGTTTTGAGGGAATTAAAGGAACTTTATTCCCAACTTTAGCATTGTTAAATTTTTCACAATTTGATGGAGGCTTTTATTATTGTATTAATTTTTATTCAAGAAAAATTTTAAAAAGGAGGTATCAAGATGGCCGAAAGGTTAGAGCTCTACAAATGCGAAATTTGTGGCAACATTGTTTTAGTCATGCATGGGGGCAAAGGACAATTGGTATGCTGTAATAAACCGATGGTTTTACAAGTTCCTAACACTGTTGATGCTTCTACTGAGAAGCATGTTCCTGTTATTGAAAAACATGGAGATTCTTATCGAGTTAAGGTAGGTAGTAGCCCTCATGCCATGACGCAGGAGCATTACATAGAGTGGATAGAACTTCGCACCGATGATGACCGGGTCTATATCAAGTTTCTCAATCCTGGGATGGAGCCTGAGGCCACCTTTGAGGTGAAGGCGAACAAAGTTACGGCTAAGGAGTGGTGTAATTTGCACGGATATTGGGAGGGAGCGCAGGTTTGCGAACCTCAGAAGGCTTAAAATATTATAAATATTATAAGGAGGGCGCCCGATGAAAAAGTATAAATGCAACGTGTGTGGATATGTGTATGATCCCGAAGCTGGAGACCCAAGTCAGGGTATCCCTGCCGGAACCCCCTTTGAAAGTTTGCCCGATAGTTGGACCTGCCCTGTTTGCGGGGCCTCAAAGGAAGATTTTTCTCCAGAAGATTAGGTGCCGAGTTTAAGGTTCAATTTTTAAAGGAGGGGAAGGATTATGCAAGCTGTAAAGATAAAGGAGGGGTTTTATTGGGTAGGGGCAATAGATTGGAAGGTGAGGAATTTTCATGGTTATTCCACCACTAGAGGAACTACCTACAATTCCTATCTTCTTTTGGATGAAAAGATAGTCCTTTTTGATACGGTAAAGCATGGTTTTGAGGAAGAGCTTTTAACGAGGATTGCTACAGTTATTGAACCCACCAAAATTGATTATCTCGTGGTAAACCACATTGAGCCAGATCATGCGGGAGCCTTTTTAAAGGTTGTTTCGGAGATAAAGCCCGAAAAGATTTTTATTACCAGGAATGGAAGGCTTGGGCTTATAGAGCATTTCCATGTGAAAGATTTGCCCTTTGAGGAGGTGAAAACCGGAACAGAGGTAAAGTTAGGGACTCGGAGCATACAATTTATAGAGACACCAATGATCCATTGGCCCGATAGCATGATGAGTTATATTCCAGAAGAAAAAATCTTAGTATCCCAGGATGCCTTCGGGGCTCATTATGCCACAAGCTTCCGCTTTGATGACGAAGTAGATTTCTGCGAACTCCTACAAGAAACAAGAAAATACTATGCTAACATTGTTTACCCCTATTCTCCTCAGGTAGCTAAGCTTTTACAGACGGTAAAACAAAAGGGTCTTAAGATTGAGCTTATATGCCCCGATCATGGTGTTGTTTTACGCAAGCATGTAGAAACTATCTTACGGTATTATGAAAAATGGTCCTCCTATACCTGCGATCCTGTAATGTTAATTATCTACGATACCATGTGGAAAAGTACGGAAAAGATGGCCTATGCGGTAATGGAAGGGGGGATGCAAGAGGGCATTGAAGTCAAATTGAGAAATCTTACGGTAGCTGATCCTACCGAGCTTATGGCCGAGGTTTTAGAAAGTAGAGGTCTTGTTTTAGGTTCACCTACCCTCAACAATGGTCTTTTGCCCACTGTTTCTGGTTTTTTAACTTATATGAAAGGCCTTAGGCCTAGGTTTAAAGTGGGAGCAGCCTTTGGCTCCTATGGGTGGAGTGGAGAATCTTTGAAAATTCTTAATCAGTACTTACAGGAAATTCAGGCTGAAATCGTGCACGAAGGGATCCGGTGTAAATATGCTCCCACCCCAGAGGTTTTAGCAGGATGTCAAGAGTTGGGTAGGATGGTTGCCAAAAGGATAAAGGAGACCTGTTCTGGATAGGAAAAGGAGTAAAAAGGAAGAGGTTTGGCGTATTCTTGAAAAAAGTAGCCTCGGGGAGCTTGAAGAAGCCCTGAGGCCCTTTCCCTCCTCTGGTATTATTAGCTATTTAATTGGTGCTTTTCTCCATCCGGACTTGGAGGTAAGATGGAAAGCCATTCATGCCTTTGGTTTGAGTTTAGCTAAACTGGCAGAGATCAATCTTGAGAAGGCAAGAATTGTGGTAAGAAGGCTCATGTGGATGTTAAATGAAGAATCGGGAGGTATGGCTTGGGGTGTTGGTGAAGCTTTTGCTGAAGGGCTTTATTATTCGCTACCGCTTAAAGAAGAATACCTTCAGATTTATCTTTCTTACCTTTGGCCCGAGGGAAATTATTTAGAGTTTCCGCCTGCTCAGAGAGGATTTGCTTGGGGAATAGGGAGACTTGCCCAAGGGTATGAAAAGGAGCTTTATGAGAAGGGGGGACAGGAGATTCTCCTTTTTCATTTGGAATCCCCCGATCCTGAGGTGGTGTTTCTTTCTCTTTGGAGCCTAACCCAATTTCCTTCCTTGCGCCAAACTTTGGCTACTGATCCCCGGGTCAAAAAGGCTTTAGCGAACCTTTCCTTTTTTAATCCCGAAGTTCTGTTGTTTGACGGAAGAGAAATTCGGATCTATCAAGTGTCTGACCTTTCTTTTATTATTTGATTCTTCTTCCAATTTTTTAAATCTGTATTATATTAAGAGCGCACTTTTAAGAACAGGGAAGAAAAATTATGAAGGCAAACCTCCAAAAAGATGAGCTTTTAAAGATTTATAAAAACTTGGATTTAGAAAGGATCTTAGAAAGCTATCAAACTAAGCTGCAAGATTTAAGGAGGTGTCTTTGACTTAGAAGGTTTAAACAAAAGATTAAAGGAAATAGAGGAAATATTTTCCCAAAATCTTAACTGTCTTAACTGGAGTTCCCCAGAAGTCAATAGGCTTGTCAAAGAAAAAGCTCAGATAGAAGACCGGATCAAAGAATTTTCAGCCTTAAGTGAGAAATTTCAGGAACTCAGGGAGTGGTATGAGCTTGCTAAAGAAGAGCAAGATTTAGAGATATGGCAGGGTTTTTTGAACCTTCTTAGCGACTTTGAAAGGGATTTTTTGGAAAAGGAAAGCACTATTCTTCTTGCCGGGGATTATGATCGTTCTTCGGCTATCCTTTCTATTCATGCGGGCACTGGAGGAACGGATGCCCAAGATTTTGCCCACATGTTGCTTAGGATGTATGTTCGCTGGGGAGAAAAGAGGGGGTATGGGGTTAAGGTCATTGATGTGCTTCCTGGGGAAGAGGCGGGTCTTAAAAATGCTGTTTTGTTAATTGAAGGTCCCTGGGCCTATGGAAAACTTAAGGGCGAAAAGGGTGTTCATCGTTTGATCAGGATTTCTCCCTTTGATGCCAACGCACGCCGACATACTTCCTTTGTCTCCGTTACCGTAATTCCTGAAATTGAAGAGGAGATTAATATAGATATTCGTCCAGAGGATTTAAAGATAGAAACCATGCGCGCCAGCGGACACGGCGGACAACACGTTAACAAAACGGAAACCGCAGTTAGAATCACTCATTTACCAACCCGAATAGTGGTTACCTGTCAAAACGAGCGAAGCCAATATCTAAACAAGATGACCGCTCTTAAAATCCTTAAGGCTAAACTTTATCAATTAGAAAAACAGAGGTTAGAGGAAAAAAAAGAAGAGTTAATCGGAGAAAAAAAAGAAATAACTTGGGGGAACCAAATTAGGTCCTATATTCTTCATCCTTATAAGGTGGTAAAGGATCATCGCACTCAATTAGAGATATATAAAGTAGAGGAAGTATTAGATGGAGGGATAGATGATTTCATAAGGGCCTATTTGCTATGGCTTTGTCAAGAAAAGGAGGAAAAAAATGAAAAGGGGAAAAATTAAGGCCCTAGTAATGCTTGAAGATGGGACCCATTTTTGGGGTTATTCCTTTACAGGTCCAGGAGAAACTTTTGGCGAGATAGTTTTTAATACAGGAATAACTGGATATCAGGAAATTTTAACTGATCCTTCCTATTATGGACAAATTGTAACCATGACCTACCCCTTAATTGGTACTTACGGAATAAACAACGAAGATTGGGAAAGCGAAAAGATTCAGGTTTCTGGTTTTATTGTTCGGGAATATCAGGCCTTTTACAGCAATTTTAGGGCTCAAAAATCATTAGCCCAATGGTTGCAAGAACATGGTGTTTTAGGAATAGAAGGGGTAGATACGCGGGCTTTAACGCGGCATCTTCGTCTTTACGGCGCGATGAAAGGTGGAATCACCACCGAAACATTGAACCCTAAGGAATTTTTAGAAAAGGTTCGTAATAGCCCAGATTATGTGGGGCGGGACTTAGTGCAATATGTGACCTGTCAATCCCCTTATCTTTTTTCCAAAGAAGGGTTTTTTTTAAATACCCAAACTTTTATGGGAAAGGCGGAATATAAGATAGCGGTCTTGGATTGTGGTTTAAAATACAATCAGCTTAGGCTGATGGTAGAAAGAGGGGCAGAATGCCTGGTTTTTCCTGCCCATACTTCAGCCCAAACCATATTAGCCAGTAATCCCGATGGGATCTTCCTTTCTAATGGTCCAGGAGATCCTGCAGCTTTACCCCATATAGTTAAGACTGTTAAGGAACTTCTTGGGAAAAAGCCAATTTTTGGCATCTGCCTTGGTCATCAACTTTTAGGCCAAGCTCTTTCGGCGACAACCTTTAAGCTAAAGTTTGGTCACCGAGGGATCAATCACCCCGTTTTAAATCTTCTAAACGGTAAAGTGGAGATAACTTCACAGAACCATGGCTTTTGTGTGAAGGCTGAAGAATTACCCAAGGAAGTAATCGTCACCCATAAAAATTTAAATGATGATACCCTTGAAGGGATCTATTGTCCGGATTTAAAAGCCTTTTCTGTCCAATATCATCCTGAAAATGCTCCTGGCCCCTGGGATTCGGTTTATCTCTTTGATAGTTTTTTAAGACTAATCAGAGAAGAGAATGAAAATATACTCTCTTAGCGACCTTCCTCTCCCTTTTTCTTCAGTGGTGGCCATAGGAGCTTTTGACGGTTTACATAGGGGCCATTTGGTCTTGCTTAGAGAGGCACAAGTCATGGCCAAGGACTTATCCGCTAGCCCTTTAATGCTAACCTTTTGCCCCCACCCCCGTGAAGTTCTACAACCTCAATTAGGGTTTAAGTATCTTACCCTTTTAGAGGAAAAAATTGAAATTCTCTCTTCTCTTCAATATCCAGGAATAGTTCTCTTACCTTTTACATCATCCTTAGCCGAGCTTACTCCTAATATTTTTGTGGAAAGGTATTTAGTTGATTTATTAAAAGTAAAGGGGGTAGTGGTAGGGTATAATTTTCGTTTTGGCCGACAAAGATTAGGGAATGCTGAAACCCTAATACGTTTAGGAGAAAAGTATAATTTTATGGTAAAGATTGTAGAGCCAGTTATAGTTGATGGAGTTAAGGTATCAAGTAGTTTAATCCGGGATTTGTTAGTCAACGGAGAGATTGAGAAGGCTAATTGGTTATTAGGTCGTTATTATACGATAAAAGGAAAAGTCATTTCCGGGAAAGGCAGGGGAAACCTCTTGGGTTTTCCTACCGCTAATTTAGAGGTATCCAAAAAAAAATTGTTACCTAAAGAAGGTGTTTATGTGGTATGGGTCTATTTGGAGGGCAAAAGATATCAGGGAGTCTTTAATATAGGTAAAAATCCAACTTTTGATGAGAAAGAACTTTCTTTAGAAGTTCACATTCTTAACTTTTCGGAAAATATTTACGGGAAAAATTTGAAAATAGAATTAGTTAAATACATAAGAGGGGAAAAAAAATTCCCCTCTGTTCAAGCCCTCGTTGAACAAATAAAAAAAGATTGTTTAATAGCCAAAGAAATTTTGGAAAGAGAAAATAAAATCAATCATTAACCTTTGCTTCTTAATTCAGCTACAAATTGATCATAAATACTACCTTTTTTAACGACCTTTTTAGGAATTTCCACTCCTCTTTTTCTTAATTCATTTACTATTTTGGTAACTTGAAATTTGCTAATTCCCAATTTTTCAGCAATTTCAGTGGTAGTCATTTTAGCATAATTCTCATAAACAAATCTCACATCATCAAGGGTGACATTCCTTCCTCTCTTTCTCATGTCAACCTCCTCCTTTCGTTTTTAATCTTAAAATTAACACTATACATATAAATGTCAAGAGGGAAAAAG
Source organism: Caldimicrobium sp. (assembly GCA_037443245.1). GTDB lineage: Bacteria > Desulfobacterota > Thermodesulfobacteria > Thermodesulfobacteriales > Thermodesulfobacteriaceae > WYEG01. The sequence continues at coordinate 108,297 of JBBIOT010000002.1, read as the reverse complement.
GAATAAATAAGTAAAATCTTTGAATAGATAATAAACACGGGAAAATTTATGTTTATGTATGACCAAATAGGCTAAATGGAGAAAAAAAGATGGTATAAAGTGGAGACCAATTAGCGATATTTAACCATTTTTTGGAATAGTCAAAAATAAAAATCTATTTTTAGAAAAAACTAGGGCACCTTAAATTTGGAATAACATACTTGTGCCTCATTCCTAAATACTTCTAAAGGGATCTTTCCTCTACTTTCTCTGATTTAGATCTTAAAAGATTTCTCTATTTCTAAACATTTATCTCTGGGCTTATCAGTAAAGCTTTCAAGGCTTCCATTCTGCCAGGGACTACCCTTCTCTATAAATAATTTTCTGGGTTATTCCTGGGAGATCAAAAAATCAACTGCATCTAATACAGTAAAAGTAAGTAGGGGAATATTACCTTACTTAGGGTTCAATCCTCAATCTAACTCTTTCAGGGTATAAGTTTTTATACCATTTGTGGATGAAAGCTATGGCATGGAGGAGTTTAACTAAATAGCCTATGCTAATGGTATATTTTTTAAAGAATATTTTTTCAGGTCTTACTTTCTTAAAAGGGATCTTCCTAAGTAATTAGGTGTGATCTATTAAAATTGTAACCCCATCATCTCCTCGTGGGCTTGACAGTAAAAGGGGTTTTTGTTATTTTTTCTTAAATATCAACAAGGAGGGCTCTATGGCCAAAAATCCTTTCATTTTGCCTTTTGACAAAATTTCTTATGAGGATATTCCTTTGGTTGGTGGAAAAAATGCTTCTTTGGGTGAGATGTATTCGAAGTTAACTCCCAAGGGGATCAAAGTGCCTGATGGGTTTGCGGTCACCGCCGAGGCATATAAATATTTTATTCAGGCCAATCACTTGGATGACAAAATTAAGGAAAATCTTAAAGGATTAGATCCTCATGATGTAGTAGATCTTCAGAGGCGAGGCAAGGCTATACGAAACTTAATCTTAAATGCTACCATGCCGAAGGATCTTGAGGAGGCCATTAAGGAGGCCTATCGGAAATTAGAAGAAGAGTATGGAGAAAACGTGGATGTGGCGGTAAGGTCATCGGCAACTGCAGAGGACCTTCCCGATGCCTCCTTTGCCGGTCAGCAAGAAACCTATCTTAATATCCGCTCGGTGAAATCCGTGTTGGAGCATGTCAAAAAATGTTTTGCCTCCCTTTTTACTGATCGGGCTATCTCCTACCGGGAGGACAAAGGCTTTGACCATTTTAGCGTTTACCTCTCCGTTGCCGTCCAAAAGATGGTTCGCTCTGATGTTGCCTCCTCTGGAGTCATGTTTACTTTGGATACGGAAAGTGGATTTAGGGATGTGGTATATATCACTGGTTCATGGGGATTGGGCGAGTACATTGTCCAAGGTAAGGTAAACCCTGATGAATTCTATGTGTTTAAACCTACGTTAAAACAAGGATACAAGGCGATTGTATCTAAAAAACTTGGTAGTAAGGACGTAAAGCTTGTTTATGGAAATAATGTCAGAAAACCTTTGAAGGAAGTTAAGACACCTATTGAGGAGAGAAAAAGGTTTGTTCTTTCTGATGAAGAGATTTTAACCTTAGCCCGCTGGGCCATGATTATTGAGGAACATTATGGAAAGCCAATGGATATTGAATGGGCAAAGGATGGAGATGGGATGCGGATTGGGACGGGTGAGCTTTTTATTGTGCAGGCTCGTCCGGAGACAGTTCATGCTATAAAAGCCCATAAGTTTTATGAGATTTACAAACTTAAAGGAGAGGGAAAGGTAATTTGTACAGGAAAAGCTGTAGGTAGTAAAATAGGTCAAGGCAAGGCAAGGGTAATTTTAGAGGTTAGTGGAATTAGTCAGTTTCAGGAGGGTGAAGTCTTGGTAACTAGTATGACTGACCCAGACTGGGAACCAATTATGAAAAAGGCTTCAGCCATAGTTACCGATAGAGGTGGGAGAACTTGTCATGCGGCGATTGTTTCCCGTGAGCTTGGAATACCTTGTATAGTGGGCACTGAAGTGGCAACTAAACTGATCACTACGGGTCAAGAAATAACCGTGGATTGTTCTCAAGGAGAAGAAGGAAGAGTCCTAAATGGCATAGTGCCCTATGAAGTGGAAAGGATTGATTTGGAGAAAATTCCTTCGACCAAAACCCAGATCATGATGAATGTTGGTATCCCTGAACAAGCCTTTGCCCAAGGACAAATCCCTAATGATGGCGTTGGTTTAGCAAGGCTTGAGTTTATTATAGGCTCCCACATTGGGATCCATCCCTTAGCCTTGGTAAAATTTGAAGAGCTTAAAGAAAAGGCTAGTAAGGATAAAAAAATTGCTAAATTAGTAAAAATTATAGAAGAGCGCACCTATGGTTATGAAAACAAAGCTGAGTTTTTCATAGATAAGTTAGCCCAAGGAGTGGGGACTATTGCTTGTGCCTTCTATCCAAAAGATGTAATCGTTAGACTTTCCGATTTTAAAAGTAACGAGTATGCAAATTTAATAGGGGGTAAACTTTTTGAACCCGAAGAGCATAATCCCATGATTGGGTGGAGAGGTGCTTCGCGGTATTATGACCCAAATTTTGAACCGGCCTTTGCTTTAGAATGCCTGGCTTTAAAGAAGGTCAGGGATGAAATGGGATTAACCAATATTAAGGTGATGATTCCCTTTTGTCGGACCCCAGAGGAAGGAAAAAAGGTGATTAGCATTATGGAGAAATATGGTTTAAAACAAGGAGAAAAGGGTCTTGAAATTTATGTGATGTGTGAGATCCCAAGCAACGTAGTTTTGGCTGAGGAGTTTGCAAAAATTTTTGATGGTTTTTCTATAGGGTCTAATGATTTGACCCAGTTAACCTTAGGTTTGGACCGGGATTCCGAGCTTGTTTCCCATCTCTACGATGAGAGGAATCCGGCGGTGAAAAAATTGATCAAAGAGGTCATTCAGATAGCCAAAAAGATGGGAAGAAAAATTGGGATTTGTGGACAGGCCCCCAGTGATTTTCCAGATTTTGCGGAGTTTCTGGTAGAATGTGGAATTGATTCTATGAGTTTAACCCCCGATACAATTGTGAAAACTAGATTGCTCGTGGCTGAAAAGGAAAAATTACTTGCTAAAAAGACTTAAGCTCTTTTTTTTGGGAATTTTTGTTTCTTTAGGGATTATTAATCTTTGGTGGGGGCATGTTTTGGCAAGCCCCCAGGTTATTCCTATAGAGTTTTTCTTTAAGGCAGATCCTCAATACAATTATCTTTCCAGTGGTTTAGCTTTTTTGCTGGAAAATCGATTGAGTTTTCCAGGCCACTGGGTTGCTAAAGTTTCCACTCCAAAGGAAGGGGAAAGCTTTTTTCAGGTGAAAGTGATTATTTCCCAAGGGATGGCAAGTTATGAAATATCCTCGCTAAGGAAGGGAATTAGGTCCTTTAGTCTTGCTGAAAAGGTTTCGGCGGAAGAGTTTCTTGCTAAGTTTAGCTTAGCCTTAGAAAAGGCAAGGGAAGCCTTTAAAGAAGGCCTTGGGCAAGAAAAGAGCCTTCTCGTGTCTACCCTTCAGCCTTCAACCAAAGAAGGAAAGAAGGAAGAGAAAAAAGAAGAGAAGCCAAAGGAAAAGAAAGAAGAAAAGAGGTCTAAACCTTCTTTCTCCTTTTTGGGGAAGCTAAATCCTTTTTCTTATATCGCGGAAATCTTGGGGAAAGATAAGGATCGTTTAGTGGTAAAAATTACGGTTCCACCACCACCCCCTCCTCTGGGGATGGAAAATCCTAATATGATATTAGATCAGGGAAAAACTAAGGGAGGACAAACCAAGGAAGCACAAATAAAGGCAAGGAGCCTAAGGGAAACATCTCCTTTTCCACAAGGAGGTTCTTCTCCTTGGCAATGGTATTAAATTGAAACCTTTAAACAGGGGGGTAAGCCATGTATAAAAAGGGACTGGTTCTTCGTTTTCCTTCCCATATAGTTGACCAACCCATAGTTTATCGGTTGGTAAAGGATTATAACTTGGTTTTCAATATCCTTAAAGCTACTATAACTCCAGGGAAAGAAGGAATTATGATTTTAGAATTATCAGGAGATAAGGAGAGCTTAGAGAAGGGACTTAATTATCTGAAAGAGGTTGGGGTTGAGGTAAGGCCTATAGCTCAACAGGTTACCAAGAACGAAGAAGTATGTATCCATTGTGGAGCCTGCACGGCGGTCTGTCCCACTGGGGCCCTTTCTGTGGACCGAATAACCTTTCAGGTGATCTATGATCCGGAAAGGTGTACCGCCTGTGGTTTTTGTGTTTCCGCCTGCGTGACTAAAGCTATGGAGGTTTATATTCCGAGCGAAGCTATTTAAAAAGGCTTTTTGATAAAAAATTTTTCAATTATAATATACCTATGGCAAAGATTGATCCCTTTCTAAAGTTGATGGTGGAGGCCAAGGCCTCTGATCTTCATTTAACTGTTGGGCATCCTCCAGTTTTACGCATTCATGGTGAGCTCCAGAGGGTTAAATATAAGCCTTTTGAAGATGAAGAGCTAAGGGCCATGCTTTACGAAACCATGCCGGAGGAGGTTATTAAGCGTTTTGAAGAAATGGGAGAGGTTGATTATGGTTTTGAGATCCCAGGTTTAGCGAGGTTCAGGGTGAATGTTTATTTGGAAAGGAGAGGTATTGCCGCGGCCTTCAGGATTATTCCTACCAAAATTTTAACGATTGAAGAGTTAGGTCTTCCCTCTATCCTCAATAAGCTGGCCTTACTTCCCAAGGGATTGGTCTTAGTGACCGGACCTACGGGATCGGGTAAATCTACTACCTTAGCGGCCATGATAGACTATGCTAATCGCATGCGCTACGACCATATCATTACGATTGAGGACCCCATTGAGTTCGTTCACGAATCAAAGAACTGTCTAGTTAACCAGAGGGAGCTTGGTAGTCACACCAAAAGCTTTGTCAACGCCTTAAGGGCAGCCCTGAGAGAGGATCCGGATATCATTTTAGTTGGGGAAATGCGTGATAGGGAAACTATTGCCTTAGCAATTGAGGCCACTTTAACGGGACATTTAGTAATGTCCACTTTACATACCATATCAGCCGCACAAACTATTAGCCGGATCATAGATGTCTTTCCGGCTGATGAACAGGCCCAGATTAGGACCACCCTTTCGGAAGCTATCCGGGCAGTAGTCTCCCAAACCATGTTTAAAAGGATTGATAGGCCAGGAAGAATCGTAGCTACCGAGATCCTTATTGCTACACCTGCGATAAGAAATTTAATAAGGGAAAACAAGATTCATCAGATCCCTTCTATGATCCAGACCGGGAAAAAATATGGGATGATGAGCTTAGATGATGTCATCATGGATTATCTCAAGAAAGGTTGGATTAGCCCTGAAGAGGCCTTTATTAAAGCTATAGATAAATCACGCTTTTTACCCTTTGTAAAAAATATGGAATTGATAGATTTTACTGAAATGCCAGGCTAAAGTTTTATGTTAACCGCTTTAGAGTTAGAGGAATTAATCAAAGCCTTAGCCTATTATGAACCTGGAATTTCGGACCTCTTTATCCTTTCGGGATATCCTTTTCAGGTTTTAGTTTACGGAAAGGTAAAAAGGGTCTACCTTGAGAAATTTCCGATAGAGATACTCTCGCCTTATCAGGTAGAACAAATTGCCTTTTATCTTTTAAAAGACCATCCCTATCTTTTTACCAAGCTTTTACGTGATGGTTATACCGATCTATCTTATGCCTTAGGGGATGGTACAAGGTTCAGGGTAAATATCTTTTCTCGGCAGAAAACCTATAATCTTATTATGCGTAAGCTTGATAGCAAGATAAAAACGATTGAAGAATTAAAGTTGAAGCCTGTGCTTTATAAGGTTGCCGAAGAAAAGTATGGTTTAGTCTTTGTGACCGGGGCTACGGGGCAAGGGAAAACAACTACCCTAGCGGCTATACTTCACGAAATAAACAGAAGGGAGGCTGTGCATATTTTGACTTTGGAAGACCCAATTGAATATATTCATACTCCAATTAAGGCCACGATAACTCAGAGGGAGCTTGGGACAGATTTTCCTAATTTCGCCGAGGGAATAAGAGCAGCTTTACGCGAGGCTCCTCATGTCATCTTAGTAGGTGAGATAAGGGATCGGGAAACCATGGATATCGCTTTAACCGCAGCGGAAACAGGCCATCTTGTTTTTGCTACCCTACATACCATCGGAGCTGGCCAAACCATAAATAGGATCATAGGTTTTTATAGTCAAGCGGAGGAGCAACAAATCCGTCAAAGGTTGGCTTCGGCTTTAAAATGGATTATTGGACAAAAGCTGCTTCCCCGGATTGGCGGAGGAAGAGTAGCAGTCCTTGATATCTTATACAACAATTTAAGGATAAGAGAGCTCATCCTTCAGGGAGAATCGGAAGGAAAAAGCTTTTACGAGGTTATGAGCCAAGGTGCTCCTTATGGGATGCTAACCTTTGATCAGCATTTGATAGAACTTTTCAGGGAAGGGTTGATTGAAGAAGATACAGCCCTATCTAATGCTTTGCGGAGAGACGTAGTTAGCCGGCAAATAGAAATGATAAAAAAAGAAAGAGGCTGGCAGGAAGAACCCATAACCCTTGAGATTGAGGGCAAAGGGGTAAGATGATTACCCTACTTCACTGGGCCTTAGATATCTCTCCCAAGATGGTGACCGGGTTTTTAGATGAGAAAAGTGAGATCAAAGAAATAACTAAGGGTGAAGAAATCTATCCCTTGCTCTATCGGTTCAATGTAAAAAATATAGTTTTGGGGCTATCTACTTTAGAAAGCTACAAAAATTCTTGGCTTCCTTTTCTTAAAAAAATACCCTTACATCATCGGCGAGAAATTTTTGTCCTTTTAATTTCCCCCGAAGTAAAGACCTATGATCCCATAGAGACCTTCCTTTTGGAAGCCAACCTTTGTCTTAATTCCAAAGATTTACCCAATTTTAGAATTTATTTTGAACGGGCAAAAAATTATTTTGAGGAACTTTATTATCCTTACCGTAGGGCTATAGAAAAATTAGAGAGGGAGTTACCATGATTAAAAAGGCTATTTTGCCTGTAGCTGGGCTGGGGACCAGAATGTTACCCATAACCAAAGTGGTGCCCAAAGAGCTACTTCCGATTCTTAATCGTCCAGCAATTGAGTATATCGTTGAGGAAGTGGTGCTCTCGGGGATTAATACGCTAATTTTTATTATTTCTGCAGGAAAAGAGGCTATAGTGGATTATTTTGATGTAGATTTGGGTTTGAAAAAATTTCTGGAGGACCGGAAAAAGAATGATCTTTTGCACCTGGTTAAGGAGGTGGAAGGGAAGGTCAAAAACCTGATAGCTATCCGCCAAAAGGTCCCGGAAGGCTTAGGGCATGCGGTGCTTATGGGAGAGGAGAGCGTTGGGGATGAGCCCTTTGCGGTAGTTCTAGGAGATGACCTGGTCTCCTCTTCCATTCCCTGTTTAAAACAAATGATACAGAAATATTTAGAGCTTGAAGCCCGAGGAAAGGACCTTTCTCTTGTTGCCATAGAGGAAGTCCCCTTAGAGGAGGTCTCAAGGTATGGGGTGGTTGTGGGTGAGAGGGTAAGCGAAAATCTTATTAAACTGCAAAGGGTAGTAGAGAAACCAACCATTGAAGAGGCTCCGAGTAATTTTGCCATCATTGGACGCTATATCTTTACCCCCAAAATTTTTTTCTATCTGAAAAGGATCCCCAAGAAAGGAGGGGAGTATCAACTAACCGACGCTATCCAAGCTATGATTGACGATGGACATCCGGTGTATGCTTATCTTTTCCATGGAAAAAGACTTGACACAGGGAATTTAGCTGGGTATCTCAAGGCCATAGTTCATTATGCTTTTAAAGACCCGGAATTAGCCAATCTTCTTCGGGAATTAATATTAGACTTTAATCCTTCTAAAACTATTTAATAGTGTTGCTCAGCGATTTTGGAAGCCAAATACTTAGTTGAAGTAGTTTTTCCGCAACCTATCGTCCAAACCTATTCTTATCTTAGTAAAGAATACTTAAAGCCTGGAAAAAGAGTTGTAGTTTATTTAAGAAAAAGTCTGACCCTGGCCTTAGTTTACCAATGTATAGAGATAACTCCTGAAGAAGAAGCATTGGTTAGGGATTATAAATGGGTGGTAGAGGTTTTGGATGAAGAGCCAATCTATCCGCAGAAACTTTTTCCTCTCTTAGAGAATGTGGCGTCCTATTACTTAGTACCTCTTGGTTTAGTTTTTAAGACCGCTTTGCCGATAGGCCTTTTTAAAATTCCTGCAAAAAAAATAAGGCTAACCGAAAAGGGGAGGCATTTAGCACCCGTTAAAGAGAAAAGTCCCTATGCCTTCCTGAAATTGCTTTTACCTAAGGAAATGAACTATAAAACCTTTATTCAAAGGTCAGGGCTTAAAGACGAGGAGATCAAAAGACTTCAGGCCGAGGGGTTGGTGGAGCTTAGGATAGACCTCCCGGTAAAAAAGATACCTATGGAAAGGATAGTAAAGGTGGTTAAAAGAGAGGATTTGCCAGAAGAGTTAAAAAGGGCCTTTTCTTTTAGCGATGAAATGCCCTATGAGGTTTTGCGTCAAAGGATTTCTCGCCAAAGTATTTCTTTCTATTTAAGAAAGAGATATCTTGAAGTTTATGAGGTTTTAAAATTAAGAAAGATCAATTTCTTAACGGATGAATTAGGGGATTATACTTTAACCACTTCTCAGCAAGAGGTTTTAGAATCCATCTGGAGGGAGGTAAGGCAATTTAACTTTCAACCCCTTTTACTTCATGGAGTTACTGGTTCAGGTAAAACCTTAATCTATCTTGAGTTAATCAAAAGGGTGGTTCAAAACGGTAAAAGGGTGTTGATCCTTTTGCCAGAAATTGCCCTGACTTCCTATATGGAAAGGCATCTCCTACGAGAATTTGGCCCAATCTGTGCGGTTCTTCATAGCGGTTTGCCCTCATCCCAGAGGGTTGCGGAGTGGTTAAGGGTAGTTAGGGGTGAGGCTTGGATAGTTCTGGGGACAAGGTCAGCAGTTTTTGCCCCCATTAATGATTTGGGACTCATCATCGTTGATGAGGAGCATGATCCTTCTTACAAGGAAGAAAACTTTCATCCTAAATACAACGCCCGAGATGTGGCTTTGTTAAGGGGAAAGCTTGAGAAGGTACCGGTTCTTCTTGGATCCGCTACGCCAAGCATTAAAAGCTATTACTTTGGGAAAACTGAAAAATACAAACTTTTTTATCTTACCACAAGACCCTTTGGAGAGCTTCCAGAATTAAAACTTGTGGAAAATAGAGGATTTAAACTCTTTGCCGAAGAAACCCTAAAAGAAATAAAAATAACCGTAGCATCGGGGAGATCGGTTTTTGTTTTTTTGAACCGTCGTGGATATGCCCCTATAGTAAGATGTGAAGACTGCCAGTATATTTTTACCTGTGTTAACTGTGATCTACCTTTAACATATCATTTAGAGGATCGTAGTTTGCGGTGTCATCATTGTTATTGGGAAATAAAGCATGGGTTCGTGTGTCCTCAATGCGGGTCTACCTTTGTTAAATATTTGCGAGCTGGTACCGAAAGGGTGGAAGAAGAGCTTTGTCGTCTTTTTCCCGAGGTGGAAGTTATTCGTTTTGATAGAGACACAGCGGGAAGCGAAAAGAGGCTCAATCTTCTTTTGACTAAGCTTTATGAACCAAAGCCCAAAATCATCGTTTCCACTCAAATGGGGGTGCACGGTCATAATTTCCCTGGGGTAAATTTAGTAGTTATTTTAAGGGCCGAAGAGGGGCTCTTAATCCCAAGTTATAAATCTGCGGAAAGGACCTTTCAGATTCTAATGCAGGCAGCTGGTCGAGCTGGAAGATGGAATGAAAAGGGTAAGGTCCTTATTCAGACTGCTTTCCCTGAACACTATGTAGTGAGACAGGTCCTTCAACAGGATTATCAAGCTTTCTATCAGGAAGAAATTCAGAGACGAAGAGAATTTGGTTATCCACCCTTTGTTCGCCTTGGAATTATACAGATTAGAGGGATAAAGGAAGAAAAAATTATTGAAGGTGCGGAGAGACTTTGGAAAGAGTTAAAAAGCCTAAAAAAGAAAGAAGGCTTACAGGTCCAGATCTTTCCTCCCCATCCCTGTCCATTGCGGAGGATTAAGGGTTTTTATCGTTGGCAAATTTTGCTTAAAAGCCCTTTCCATTCCTCTCTGGCCAAAATTTTATCCACAGCTAGGAATTATAAATTTCCTGGTCTTAGATTGGATTTTGATCTTGACCCTGAGGATTTGATGTAGTAGTATTTATTTTAAAATCCTTAAAATTTGATTTTATGCCCTTGATCAACAGATATAAGGTTCAGAAGGTTAGCCTGACGCAAAAGAACAATTTTCTTTATGATTTTGATCTCCGGCCAGCGGATCTTGAAGCCTATCTTGATGAATATGTGGTAGGACAAGCTGAAGCCAAAGGGATCATTGCGACCAAGGTCTGCACCCATTTTCATAAAGCTAAGGCTTTACTTTTGAGAGAGGGTAGAGGGGAAAGCGTTGGGTTTATCAAGAATAATATTATCCTTCTTGGTCCAACAGGTGTGGGAAAAACTTACATGATTAAACTTGTGGCTAAAAAGCTTGGTGTGCCCTTTGTAAAAGGTGATGCCACCAAATTTAGCGAAACAGGTTATGTGGGGGGTGATGTAGAAGATTTAATAAGGGACCTTTTCTGGGAGGCAGATGGGGATTTAGAGAAGGCGAGGTTTGGGATCATCTATCTTGATGAGATAGATAAAATTGCTTCCAGCGGAGATATAATTGGTCCCGACGTTTCAAGAACGGGTGTCCAGAGGGCTCTTCTTAAACCTCTTGAAGAAACTGAGGTAGAAATTAAACAACAACCTGAGAATGTTTTTGCCTTTGATCCCGAAGATCGGAAGAACAAGAGGAGGAAGTTAGTTTTAAACACTAAATATGTTCTCTTTGTGGTTAGTGGAGCTTTTAACGGATTGGAAGAAATCATCAAGAAAAGGCTTAAAAAATCAGCCCTTGGATTTCTTTCGGACATAGAAGGGAGTTCAGAGGTCAAGGTTAATTATCTAAAGTTTACTACTCCCGAAGATTTAGTGGCTTACGGATTTGAGAGAGAATTTGTGGGAAGGCTTCCAGTTATTGCGGTTTGCGATCCTTTATCTGAGGAGGATTTATTCCAGATCCTTGCTAATCCAAATAGTGCGGTAATCCTTAATAAAAAAAGGGATTTTAAGGTTTATGGAATAGATCTTGCTTTTACTGATGGAGCTTTAAGAACCTGCGCTAAGCTTGCTTATCAAGAAAACACCGGAGCCAGGGCTCTCCTCCGGGTCTTAGAAAGGGCCCTAATACCCTTTGAAAAGGTCCTTCCCTCAATGGATGTCCCTTTCCTTGGGGTAACAGAAGAACTCCTAAAGGATCCTTTAGGTTACTTAGCAAGTTTTAAAAATAATCCCACTGATGAAAGGTGGAACAAGATTTATCTTCAGGCCTTGGAGGAAGAGAAGAAAAGATTTATTGATTTTTTGCATCAAAAAAAGGAAACCTATTTTCGTCAAGAAATTTTTGAATTAACTCCCCGCAGGGCTAATCTTCTTTTTGAGATATATAAATATGAAGATTTAGAGTTGAGCCTTATTTTAGAGGAAATGCAAAATTATTATCGGCAGATCAAGGGCTATGAAGCCACCTTTTCCCGTCGAAACCAAATTCAGGTCATCTTTACTGAGGAAGCCATTGATTATATCTTAGAAGAGGTCATCAAAAGAGATATTGGAGTTTTTTCCTTTTGCGAGAAGGCTTTATCTCGTTTAGAATATACCTTTCTTAACCTTAGAGATCTGCAAGGAAAGATGAAGTTTTACATTACACCCTTAGCTTTCACCAATCCAGAGAAATATCTAGAAAATCTACTCTCAAAAAGAGTATGATCCTCCTTTCTCTTTCTTCAGCTATCTTAGGGAAGATTATTCCTATTTTAGAAAAGTATAAACTTAAGTATCAAGTAGTAGAAACTGGAGAAGAACTTTTGGAGAGGGCCAAAAAACAAAATCCACAGCTGATCCTTCTGGAGAAGGATCTTCCTTTGCTTGATGGCTTTGCTTTAACCTTACTTCTCAAGACCTCAGAAAAGACCAAAAACATTCCTATTATCGCCTTATGCAAATGTAATTTCCCAGAGGAGCATCAGAAAGCCATAGAATGCGGGGCTGATGTGTTGCTTACTTATCCTTTTGCAGAGGATGAATTAGTAGAGCTTTTAAGCAAGTTTTTTAAGAAAAAATTTAAACCTAAGGAGGTAGATTAAAAAATGATAGGTATATCCAAGCTTTATTGTGGGACAATTGAGCCTTCTGACCCTTTGCGTTATGGAAGAAGGAGTAAGGATTTGCCCTCCCATCTTTTACAATTTTCAGCGGACAAAAAACCCGTGGTGGTATGGAATGTTACTAAGGCCTGCAATCTTAGATGTATCCATTGTTATGCTAACGCAGACAACCAACCCGATCCTACCGAGTTAACAACGGAAGAGGGTTTTCGGCTTCTTGAAGATTTAGCTCAATTTGGCTCCCCGGTAGTTCTTTTTTCTGGGGGTGAGCCCTTAGTAAGACCTGATATTCTGGACCTTATTTCTTATGCGGTCAAACTTGGGCTTAGGGCTGTTCTTTCAACTAACGGAACTTTGATTGATCAATACTTGGCTAAGGAGCTTAAAAAATTAGGTCTTTCCTACGTTGGCATAAGTTTAGATGGAATTGGGGAAGTGCATGATCGCTTTAGGGTAGCAAAGGGTTGTTTTGCGAAGGTAGTAGAGGCCATTGAAAATTGTCAAAGAGAGGGATTAAAGGTAGGCCTCAGGTTTACCATCAACAAATTTAACGCCGAAGAAATTCCAGGTGTATTTGATTTTGTTGAAGAACATAAGATCCCCCGGATCTGCTTTTATCATTTAGTTTATGCAGGAAGAGGAAGTAGGCTTATGGAACAGGATCTCTCCCATGAGGAAACGAGAAGGTGGGTAGACTACATTATTGACCGCACTAAGGAGCTTCACGATAAAGGACACAAAGTAGAAGTATTAACAGTGGATAATCATGCAGATGGGCCCTATCTTTACTTGAGGATGAAAAGAGAGGGTAATCCCCGAGCAGAAGAGGTATATCAACTTTTGTTGATGAACGGAGGGAATAGCAGTGGAGTTGGGATTGGTTGTGTGTCCTGGGATGGATCCGTGCATGCCGATCAGTTTTGGCGGCATTACAGCTTTGGCAATGTCCGAGAAAGACCTTTTAGTGAGATTTGGATGGATACCTCCGATCCGCTAATGGCCAAGCTTAAAGAAAAGAAAAAACATGTTAAAGGGCGTTGCGCCAAGTGTTGCTTTCTTGAAGTTTGCGGAGGAAATTTTCGGGTCAGAGCCGAGGCAGCAACAGGAGATCTCTGGGCTCCTGATCCAGCCTGTTATCTAACCGATGAAGAAATAGGCCTTGCCTAAACATATTGTTTGGAAAAAGGAGGTTATAACATGGAGAGGATCCAGAGGGCTTTAATAAGTGTTACTGATAAAACAGGTATCGTAGACTTGGCCAAGGAGTTACAAAATTTGGGCGTTGAAATTATCTCTACGGGTGGTACCGCAAAAACTTTAAGAGAAGGTGGAGTAAAGGTAGTTGATGTCTCCGAGCTTACTGGGTTCCCAGAAATTCTTGATGGCCGAGTGAAGACCTTACACCCTTTCATCCATGGGGGCATCCTTTTTAAAAGGGACAACCCTAAACATCTTCAAACTATTAAGGAATACGGAATTAAATCCATAGATTTAGTGATAGTAAATCTTTATGCCTTTGATAAAGTGGTTGCCCAAAAGGGAGACCTTGATACAGCCATTGAAAACATTGATATAGGAGGACCAACCCTTCTTAGGGCCAGCGCTAAAAATTTTAAATTTGTCACTGTGGTCATAGATCCCCAAGATTATTCCTTGGTGCTCGAAGAAATAAAGTCTCAGGGTAATACTACCTTAAAAACTCGTTTTTATTTGGCTAAAAAGGTCTTTGCTTTAACTAGTAAATATGATCAGATGATTGCGGAATACCTCTCCACCTTTAACTTGTAAAGGCCTTTGTTGAATGTTTTGTGTCTCCATTGGCGAGAAAAAATGGGCTAATCTTCGGACGGAAGTAGATAAATATAGCAAGGAAGCTAACCTTTTAGAAATCCGTCTTGATTATTTAGAGGAGGATCTTTCGGAAGAAAAGTTAAAAGACCTTATCTCCTTAGGAAAACCCCTGATCATTACCCATCGGATTAAGGAGGAAGGGGGTTTTTCTACCCTTTCACCGGAGGAGAGGCTTTCTTTCTTGGCGAAGGCTTTAACCTTGGGAGCTTATCTTGTAGATCTTGAGTGGAGGGTTTTGAAGGAATATTGGCAGGGCTTCGGTAAGCCTCCTTTTAGCCTTTCGCATACCTTAGTTTCGGTTCATTTCTTTTCTCGTCCCAAGGTTCCTTCTTTGGGGGAATATCTTTTGGCCCTACTTAAGGAGATGAGGAATTATGGGGTAGAATGGGCCAAGGTTGTTTGTTATTCCGAAGAAGTAGAGGATGGTTTAGAGCTTTTACGGTTAATTCCGGAGGGGAAAAGACTTGGGCTTAAGGTTGTTGCCTTTGGGATGGGTGAAAAATTAGCTTGGACAAGGCTTGTAAGTCTATTCCTGGGGGCCCCTTTTACTTATGTGAGTCGTGATTCGGGAAAAGAAACCGCTCCTGGTCAGCTTAATCTTTCTTTAGCCAAAAAAATTTATGAAGGTTTGGCCGGATGTACAAGGTCTATGGAATAGTGGGGGATCCTGTTTCTCATTCCCTCTCTCCGGTAATGCATAACACAGCCTTTGGTTTACTAGGAATTAAAGCAGTATATGGGGCCTTTCCGGTTAAAAAAGAGGTCCTACCTTTGGCTATTTCAGGGGTACGGGCTCTCGGGATCTCTGGTCTTTCAGTGACCATTCCTCACAAAGTTGAAATTATGAAATACCTTGACGAGGTAGACCAAATTGCCCAAGAGATAGGAGCGGTCAATACGGTAGTTAACAAAGAGGGATGGCTCATTGGGATGAATACCGATTGGATAGGGGTTCTCAAGGCCTTAGCCAGCGCTGAAGTGAATTTAGAGGGGGAAAGGGTAGTGGTTTTAGGGGCTGGAGGGGCAAGTTTAGCGGTAGTTTACGCCCTGAAAAAAGCCAAGGCTCAGGAGATTTTAGTTTACAATCGAACCTATGAAAAAGCTAAAGACTTGGCCGAAAGATTTGGGGTAGAGGCAAGGCCCTGGGAAGAACTTTCGGAGGCTTATGGCTTTGCTTTAATCAATGCCACCAGCCTTGGCCTAAAAACTTGGGAATCCCCCGTAGATGAAAGGGTAATCTCTCGTTTTGAGGTGATTATGGATACTGTTTATCTTCCCCTTGAGACCAAACTTCTAAAATTGGCCAAAGAAATGAATAAAAAAGTAATAGATGGCCTTAAAATGCTCCTTTATCAAGGAGTAGAACAGTTTAAGATCTGGACTGGACTTAATCCTCCCATAGAAGCGATGGCTAAGGTTATTGCTGAAGAAGTTCGGAAAATGGAGGTTCAATTTGGTTTCTGAAAGGCTTATTAAACCTTTAAAGAATTTTCAAAAAGCTATCCTTCGGGTACCAAGCTCAAAGAGTTTAACCCAAAGGGCTTTTATTTGTGCTGCTTTGGCTAATGGGAAAAGTACAATAAAAAATCCTCTCATGAGCGAGGACCCAAGTCTACTTCTTTCTGCTTTAGAAAAAACTGGGGTGAAGACTGGCTTTAAAGATGGGGTTTTAGAAATTGAAGGCGTTGGTAAGAGTCCCCTCCTTTCTGGGGAAAGGGTGTATTTAGGAAATAATGGAACAGGCACCAGATTTTTGCTTGCCTATCTTAGCCTTGGGCAAGGTAGCTTTGTGGAAATTTATGGGAAGAAGAGGCTTCATGAGAGGCCCGTTGCCCCCTTAGTAGAGGCTTTGCGAACCCTGGGAGCCCAAATTGTCTGCTTAGAAAGAGAGGGTTTTTTGCCTTTAAAGATTTTGCCAGGGGTTTTAAAAGGTGGGAAGGTCTCATTACCTGGTAACATCAGCAGTCAGTTTCTTTCGGCCCTTCTCTTAATCGGGCCTTGTCTAGAAGGGGGTCTGGAAATAGTTGTTGAGGACGAGCTCCTTTCGGGTGGATATGTGGAAATGACTATAGAGGTGATGAAAAAATTTGGCCTAGAGGTAGAAAGAGAGAAGGGTTCTTTCAGGGTCAAGGAGGGGGAATATGAACCTACTTTTTATGAAGTTCCTGCCGATGCTTCAAGTAGTTCCTATTTTCTTAGCCTTCCTCTTATTTTGGGTAGGGGCGAGGTCATCATTGAGAATTATGATCGGCATTCTGGCCAGCCCGATGTAGCCTTGTTATCTTTCTTACAAGAAATGGGGGCAAAGGTAGAAAGCAAGGAAAAGGGAGTTAAGGTAAGCTTTTCGGGACGGCCAAGAGCCGCTGAATTTAACCTTGCTGATTGCCCTGACCTTTTTCCTACCCTTTGCGTCCTTTTAGCGGTAGCGGAAGGAAAGGGTGTAATACGGGGAGCGCCCCATTTAAGGTATAAAGAGACGGATAGGATCAAGGCTATGGCTACAGAACTTACTAAGGTTGGAGTTTTTGTGGAAGAGCTTCCCGATGGTATAATCATTGAGGGACGGGAAGATTTCAAAAAGGCAAGGATTGCTACTTATGATGATCATCGCATTGCCATGGCCTTTGCCATTTTGGGATTACGTATAGGGGATTTACTAATTGAAAATCCAGAATGCGTAGTTAAATCCTATCCAGAATTTTGGGAACAATTTACACAATTATATGATCAGCAGGCCTAAACGTATAATTTTGATTGGGTTCAGGGGAGCTGGGAAGACGACAGTTGGCCAAGGGTTAGCCCAGAGGCTGGGTTGGCCTTTTTGGGATTTGGATGAACTCATAGAAAAAAAAGAGGGCTGTAACATTAAGGAAATGGTTGAGCAAAAGGGATGGGATTATTTTCGGAAAAAGGAGAGGGAGTATTTAGAAGAACTGGGAAAATTAGAAGGAGTAGTAATCGCCTTAGGAGGAGGGGCCGTCATCCATCAGGAGGCTATGGATAGGCTTAAAGAGGATTCCTTAATTATTTATTTAAAGACCCCCCCTGAGGTCTTGGCTAAAAGGATTCAAGGGGATAAAAAAAGTGTCTCCCAGAGACCTTCCTTGACCCATTTACCCCTGTTAGAGGAAGTGAAAAAGCTCTTGCAAGAAAGAAGTCCTTTGTATGAAAAATTTGCTCATTTAGTTGTGAATAGTGAAAAGAAAGATATAATTGATTTAATTGAAGAGATTACTAATTATTTATTCCGGGAGGTAGGAAATGGCCTTAACCATACCTGAAGCTATCTCGGCATCGGTTGCCGAGGTTATCGGGACTTATCTTGGGAAGGTCCCAGATTTAAAAACCACAGAGGTTAGGAAAGAGAATACAGCATTAGGAGAGATTTCGGCTATCATTGGTTTAACGGGGGATAAGGTGCAAGGGGCCTTCGTGGTTTCCATAGAAAAGGAGCTACTTTTTGAGATCATGAGGGTACTCTTGGGAGAGGCTCCTTCTGAGATCAATAATGAGGCCTTGGATATGGCGGGTGAGATGGCTAATATGATTTGTGGAGCCTTTAGGCGTCGTTTTGAGCAAATTGGCACTACCTTAAAAGCGGCGGTTCCAAGTATGATTACCGGTAAGGATTATCAGATCCATTCCCTCTGCAAGACCCCAAGAGTGGCCTTTAAGTACGAACTTGACGGAAAACATATTTTCATAGAATTTTGTTTGGATAAACTTGGGTAGAGAAGGTTTCTTATGGAAATTAGGACCCATAGAAGGATTGAGCAAAGCTTAAGCGGAGAGCCTGTAAGTCTTTCGGAAGGTAGGGCAGTAGTCAAACTTAAGACAGATGAAAGAATGGTAGCGGATGAATATGGTTTAATCCATGGGGGCTTTCTTTTTAGTTTAGCGGACTATGCCAGTATGTTAGCGGTCAACGAAGAGACAGTTGTTTTAGGTAAGGCGGAGGTGAAATTTTTAAAACCCATAAAAGTTGGCGATGAGGTCCTCGCCTATGCCGAGGTCAAGGGAGCAGAAGGCAAGAAAAGGGTTGTTAACGTGGAAGTAAAAAGAGGGGACGAAGTGGTGATGGTAGGAGAATTCCTTTGCGTGGTCCCTGATAAGCACGTTTTATCTTAATTTTCTATCCTTTCTACTTTCAATTTTAAGCCTTCTTTTTTAATTACTCTAACCCTTTCCCCACGGGGAATAGTATGGTCAGCGTAGGCATTCCAGATTTCGCCTAAAATAAATACCTTTCCTCCCTTTGGACTCACTTCTTCTATCACCTTCCCTATCTCCCCCAATAATCCTTCGCTTCCCGAGACTGTTTTTTTCCTTTGCATTTTTAATACCAAATAGGCTATACCCCCAAAAAGGAAAGAAAAGGTTACTATGGCTGTGTAAAGTAAAGGTCGGTAAATTTGAAGCCAGGGAGGGTTGTTGCCAAAAAGAAGGATAGATCCCAAGAGAAGGGATATTACTCCTCCGATAGTTAAGAGACCGTGGGAAGGAATTTGGGTTTCCAGAAAAAAAAGGAGGGCGGAAAGCAAAATAAGGGCTAATCCAGCATAGTTAAGGGGAAGGATACTTAGCCCAAAAAGAGCCAAGACTAAACAGATGGCTCCTACTACACCAGGGAGGATGGCTCCGGGATGAGAAAATTCTAAATACAGCCCAAGAAGCCCAATCATGAGGAGAAAATAGATAAGGTTAGGATTGGTCAAAACCTTTAACAGCCGAGTTTTGAAGTCTTCTTCAATAGTTTCTACCGATATTCCTTGAAGTTTAAGTACTATTTCTTGGTTTTTAAGTTTTATTTTCCTTCCGTTCGCCAAGTTTAAAAGTTCCGAAAGATTAGGAGCGATGATTTCTATGACCCCTCTTTGGAGGGCTTCTTTTTCTGTAAGGCTAAGGCTTTTTTTTACCATTTCTTCAGCGAATTTAATATCCCTTCTCTTGAGTTGGGCAAGATTTTTGGCCCAAGCCGCTAAATCATTGACGATTTTTTCCATGATCTTAGGATCGGTCTTACCGGTTAGTTCCACCGGATGGGCGGCACCAAGATGGGTTCCCTCAGCCATGGCTGCTAAATGGCTAGCTAAGACTATAAAGGCTCCGGCAGAGGCCGCTCTTGCCCCGGTGGGTGCAACGTAAACTATAACTGGGACCTCGCTATCTAACATGGCCTTAACCATTTCCCGAGTAGATTCCACTAATCCCCCTGGGGTATCAAGTTCAAGGATGAGGGCCTTTGCGCCATCTTTTTGAGCTTTCGCAAGCCCATACAGAAAAAAATTAGCGGTAGCTGGAGTAATGGCAGAATCAATTTTAAGTAGATAGACATTGGAAGCTAAACTCGGCGCTGGAAAATAAAAAATCTTCAGAATCATTAATGAAAATATTAATCTCCAGGCTAATTTAATTTTTTTAACCATTCCTTGACCCTATTTAAGTCTTCCCAAATTATACGTCTTATTTGAGTATTTCGGGAGATATCTTCAGGATGATGGGTAAAGAAGACTGGTATCCCGGCAAAATTAAAGTTTAGCTTTCGTATCTCTTGCAGAGTTAATTTTTTTTCCGTTCCTAAGAAGAGTTTAGCTGGGCTTAGGCCAAAGCAGAGGATAATTTTAGGTTTAATTAAACGAATTTGAGCCAAAAGATGGTTCTTGCAAGCTTCTATTTCCGTGTCTTCGGGGGGAGAATATCCTTTTGGTTTGCATTTGACTGCTAAGGTCAAGAAAAGGTCCTTTTCTCGGTTTTGGGAGAGGGGTTGAAGAATACGAAAGAGAAATTCCCGGTAAGGACCAGCGATCACCAGGCCCTGTAAATCTTCTTCTTTCCTTGGATAATCAAGGACTACGAAAATTTTAGCCTCTAGGCTACCTTCTCCCCAAATAGGGGTCTTCCGTGTTTGGGAAAGTCTACAGGCTTCACATTTTGAAATTTTTTCTTTGAGCTCTTCAATCCCTTGACTAGTAGGTGGTTCGGTCTTAAGGGCTAAGAGATTTTTTAAAAAAGGCTTCAGAGGAAGGCTTTGATATCCCAGTTCCTTGAGATAGAGAAAATAGGATTTTAAAAGGGGAACCAGGGTTGACATGGCTTTAAATTTAATATAAAGGCTAATGATTAGCTTGTCAAAGTATTTCTTTGGAGGTAGATTTAAAGAAATTTTTAAGTCTTAAGGGGGTAGCATGGGCAAAATCCAGATTGGCAAAGACAATACTGTAATTGTTCCTCCGGATCCTGAAATTCCGTACATTGAAGGGGATGGAATTGGTGGGGATATAACTCCAGCCATGATTAAGGTTGTGAATGCGGCCGTTGAGAGGGCCTATAAAGGACAAAGGCAGATCCTTTGGACCGAGGTCTTGGCAGGAGAAAAGGCTTATCAACAAAAGGGGGAGTATCTGCCTAAGGAAACCATTGAAAAAATTAGAGAATGCGTAGTAGCCATCAAGGGACCACTTACCACCCCAGTGGGTAAGGGAATTAGAAGTTTAAACGTCACCTTGCGCCAAGTTTTAGATCTCTATGCTTGTGTAAGGCCTGTAAGATGGATCCCCGGCACCCCAACCCCAGTTAAACATCCTGAGAAAGTAAACATGGTTATCTTCCGAGAAAACACTGAGGATGTTTATGCTGGAATAGAATTTCCTTCTGCTTCTAAAGAAGCTAAAAGACTGATAGAATTTTTACGGGAGGAATTAGGAAAAGAAATAAGAGAGGATGCAGGTATTGGGATAAAGCCTATCAGTCCATTTGGGACGAAAAGGTTGGTGAGAAAGGCAATTCAATATGCCTTAACTCACGGTCTTCCAAGTGTCACTTTAGTTCATAAAGGAAACATTATGAAATTCACCGAAGGGGCCTTTTGTCAGTGGGGTTATGAATTGGCTAAAGAAGAATTTCCTGAATTAACTGTCATCGAAGAGGAAATACCTACTAAGTATCCTCAGGGGGTTCCTAAGGGGGTTGTAGTCATCAAAGATCGGATTGCGGATGCCATGTTTCAATGGGCTCTTCTTAGGCCTGAAGAGTATAGCATTCTTGCCACCCCCAATCTTAACGGAGATTACCTTTCTGATGCCTTAGCGGCGCAGGTGGGAGGTTTAGGCTTAGCCCCAGGGGCTAATATTGGCGATGGCTATGCGGTATTTGAGGCTACCCATGGCTCAGCTCCGAAATATGCTGGTTTAGACAAAGCCAATCCCTCTTCTTTAATTTTATCGGCTATGATGATGCTTGAATACCTTGGCTGGAAGGAAGCCGCAAACCTTATTTGGGAAGGTTTGGCCAAAACTATTCAAAGTAAAGTGGTAACCTATGATTTAGCTCGCCAAATGGAAGATGCCAAGGAAGTAAAATGTTCTGAGTTTGCCGAGGCCATTGTGGAAAATATTTATAATTTGGGGGTCTAAAGGTTATGAGTGAATATGATTTTTCTTTGATAGAAAAGAAATGGCAAGAAATTTGGGAAAAGGCTGGAGTTTATCAATCAGATCCTGATCCCCAGAAACCAAAGTATTATGTGCTGGAGATGTTTCCTTATCCTTCAGGTAAGATCCATATGGGGCATGTGAGAAATTATACCTTAGGAGATATCATAGCCAGAGTTAAGAGGATGAAGGGGTATAACGTTCTTCATCCCATGGGTTGGGACGCCTTTGGATTACCTGCGGAAAATGCGGCGCTTAAACACGGTATCCATCCTGCGAAATGGACTTTTGCTAACATTGATTACATGAAGGCGCAGTTAAAAAAGCTCGGTTTTAGTTATGACTGGCGAAGGGAGGTAACTACCTGTCTTCCAGATTATTACCGTTTTGAGCAGAAATTTTTTATTGAAATGTACGAAAAGGGTTTAGCCTATCGGCATAAAACTTTGGTTAACTGGTGTCCTAAAGATCAAACTGTCCTTGCCAATGAACAGGTAGAAGATGGTCGTTGCTGGCGGTGTGGAACCGAAGTGGAAATGAAAGAAATGGAAGGATGGTTTTTAAGAATTACTGCTTATGCGGAAGAATTGTTGGAAGATCTTAAAAAACTTGAAGGAAAATGGCCTGAGAAAGTATTAATAATGCAGAAAAATTGGATAGGTAAAAGTGTAGGTGCGGAAATCAAATTTTATCTCCCCGATTTAGGGGAATATCTTTCCGTTTTTACCACCAGGCCGGATACACTCTTTGGAGCAACCTTTGTAGCCCTTTCCCCTGAACATGAAATAGCTAAAAGATTAGCGGAGAAAAAGGGTTTAGCCTCGGAATTATCTCAATTTATTCAGAGGGTTCGGAAGGAACGAAGAGCTATTGAAGAGGGTCTAATTGAAAAGGAAGGGCTGTTTCTTGATGCTTACGCCGTCCATCCATTAACTCAAGAAAAAATACCTCTTTTTGCTGCCAATTTTGTCCTTTTGGAGTACGGAACAGGGGCTATTATGTCTGTCCCCGCCCATGATCAACGAGATTTTGAATTTGCCAAGAAGTATCATCTTCCCATCAAGGTGGTAATTACCCCTCCAGAAAAAATTCTTAAAGTCGAAGAGTTAGAATCGGCTTATACAGATCAGGGAATTTTAATTAATTCTGGTGAATTCACTGGTTTAGGAAGTGAAGAAGCTAAAGAAAAAATAACCGCTAGGCTTGAGGAAATAGGTCTTGGTCAAAAAAAGGTTACCTATCGACTTAGGGATTGGGGAGTTTCTCGGCAACGTTATTGGGGATGTCCAATTCCAATGATTTATTGTGAAACCTGTGGCATTGTGCCGGAGAAAATAGACAACTTGCCTGTGCTCCTCCCTCTAAATGCTAAAATAGACCAAACGGGGAAAAGTCCTCTCCCTGATTTACCAGAATTTGTGTTTACCACCTGTCCAAAATGTGGAGCTAAGGCGTGCAGAGAGACCGATACCTTTGATACCTTTATGGAATCTTCTTGGTATTTTCTTCGCTTTGCCTCTCCTGACCCTGAAATGCCCTTTAGAAAAGAAGATGTATCTTACTATCTACCGGTTGATCAGTACATTGGAGGAATAGAGCACGCCATCCTTCACCTTCTTTATGCTCGGTTTTTTACGAAAGTTTTACGGGATCTTGGTTATCTTAACTTTGATGAGCCTTTCACCAGGTTGCTCACCCAGGGTATGGTAATCAAAGAGACCTACAAATGTTTAGTACATGGTTGGATCTATCCCGAAGAGGTTTCCGCTGATGGTCTTTGTGTGAAGGATAATTGTGGGCAAAGAGTAGAAATAGGAAAGCCCGAAAAGATGTCTAAGAGCAAGTGCAATGTGGTAGATCCTGACGCCATGATCAATAAGTACGGAGCTGATACAGTAAGGCTTTTCATAGCCTTTGCTTCTCCTCCGGAAAAAGATTTAGAATGGAGTGATCATGGGATAGAAGGGGCCTATCGTTTTCTTAAAAGGATTTGGAATTTAGTGGAAACTTATGCTTCTTCCCTAAAGGAAGTTGATCTGAAGGAAGAAAGCTTACAGGATCTGTCCCCTCACCTTCTAAAAATCAGAAGAAAACTTCATCAAACTATTAAAAAGGTTCATACCGATTTTGATGAAAGGTTCCACTTTAACACTGGTATTGCTGCTATTATGGAATTTTTAAACTTTTTGCAAGATAGTCTGCGCGAGCTTACCTCAGAGGATTTAAAGGATTTAAAAACTAAAATTCTACTTAAAGAGGTTTTTATCAAACTTCTCTTACTTCTTTCTCCAGTTTGTCCCCATCTTTGTGAGGAGCTGTGGGAAAGACTTGGAGGAAGAGGTTTGATTGTTCAAGCTAACTTTCCTTCCTGGGAGGAAAAGCTTCTGGAGGAGGAGAAATTTATCCTGATAGTGCAGGTTAATGGGAAGGTTAGAGACCAAATAGAGGCCCCTGTTGATCTTACGAAGGAGCAGGCTTTAGAACTTGCCCTTTCTTCACCCAAGGTTAAGAAATTTATAGAGAATAGGACCTTAAAGAATATAGTATATGTTCCTAAAAAGCTTATTAATCTTGTGGTTTAGTTTCTTCGTATTCGCTTGTGGTTATACGCCAGTAGGACGACCAACTTTTCTACAGCCTGAATGGAAAACCATCTACATCCCTCCCTGGAAAAATTTTACCGGTGAGTCGGCATTGGGAGAACTATTAGCTAAGGAACTAAGATTAAGAATAGCCCAAGAAGGATATTTAACCCCCGTCTTTTCTGAGGAGGAAGCGGACCTAATTCTCTGGGGGGAAATTCTAAAGGTTTATTTTGAACCCCTTGCTTATGATGTTTTTTTAGTAACAAAGACAAGGAGTGTGCAATTTGAAGGTAAATATTTTTTATTAGAAAAGAAGACAGGGAAGAAACTTTATGAAAATCCTAAGATAAGCAAATCTGATACCTATCGAGTTAGGGAAGAAAGCTCTACTCTCTTAAATCCAGGGAAAAAGGAGGTCCTAAATCAGTTAGTAAAGGATTTAGGAGAATTGATAATCCAGGAGATTTTTTATTGATAAGGAGAGATTACTAATACCAAGATTTGAACCCTTCTATGGTTTCTTTTATTTCAGAGGGACTGAGGAAGCGAAGCCCGAGTTTATCAGCCATCTTCAGGACCCCTTGATCGGCTGAGAGTACAATTCCATCAAGCTCCAGCGCTAAGAGGATGAGCTCTAAATCTTCCTTAGAATCTACGATCCCTTCCCGCAATACTTCTCGGTATCTACGCCTTAAATATTTTAGAACTTCTTCGGGTTTTTTGTGGAGAGAGGCCTTTACCGCTTCCTCAGCCACTCTCAATCCTTTATTAATACGGGTTCGGAGGTCATCAATAAAATCATACATCAAAAAAGCTGGAATAAAGAGCTCGTATTTTTTAGGGGATTTAATTCTTAAAATGGACCTGGCCCGGGGGGGGACATGCAGGTCCTGGATCATTCTTCTTAATTCTTCATAGATGGAGGTTGGAATATATACAATAACTTCTCCATCACTTTCACTTACGGTAAGGAGAAAATTTTTGAAAGCTAAGGCTGGGTTTTCCCCAAATTGCACATAAACCTCTGGATTGGTAAAGATGCTGGTATCACAAATTAACCTTTCCTTTTCCATATTTTCAATTTTAAAGACAAGAGAGGATAATTCAATCCTTAAAAAATAAGCCTTTTTCTTACTGGTGATTGTAAAGTCTCGTGGTATTATATTTTACAATGAAGTGGAGGAGATTTTTGCTCCTTTTTTTGTTTGGGGGTGTTTTTTTATTGGGAATATGGTTTGCTTATAAAGGGAAGTTTTTAGAGGGTGTTTTTGGAGGAATATATAAGATTTTGTTTTCTGCAGAATCTTATTTAGCCCAACGAACTAAAGATTTTTTTATTTCCTATTTTTATCTTGTCGATTTAAAAAAGGAAAATCAATTATTAAGGGAAGAGGTTATGACTTTACGTCAAAAACTTGCCGAAGCCCTTGATATGCAAAAAACTTGCCAAGAATATCAAAAATTTTTGTACTCATCAAGTCAAATTAAATTTCCCAAACTACCAGCTCGTATTATTTATAAAGGGATAGATCCCTTTTCGGAATTAATCCTTATTGATCGTGGGACCCGAGATGGGGTTCAGCCACAAATGCCTGTCCTTGCCCTTTTAGGAGAGGAGGCGGTAGGTTTGGTTGGTCAAGTAGTGGAGGTGTATCCTAATTTTAGTAAAGTAATGCTTATTACTGATCCTTCCTTTGCGGTGGATGTTAAAGTAGTGAGGACAGGAGATCGTGCTATCCTAAGAGGTAATGGAGATCCCCATCTTTTTTTAGAATACTTGCCCCTTTATTCCCAAGCTATACCAAAAGATTACGTGGTGACCTCGGGGCAGGATGCCCTCTTTCCTCCTAATATTCTTATCGGTGAGGTGGTAAGCCTCGCTAAGGATCCTCAAGGGATGTTTAAAAGAGGAGAAGTTAGGCCTTTTGTAGACCTTTATAATTTGAGTTGGGTAGCAGTTTTATTAAGCATCCCCGAAGTGCCCCTTTAATATGACAGCTCACCAATTTTTTCTCAACTTTTTACCCCTTTTTTTTTGGACCTCCATTTTAGAGATATTTCTAGGTAATCTTTTTTCTTATAAATTTTTTGATCTTTACTTTTCTCTTGGTCTTTCTTTAGTTTATGTATATTCATTAAACTTTTTCGTTCTTTTGAGTTATTTTTTATTAAGTTTATTAATTAGTATTACCAGTTTTTTTCCTTATTATTTGATTTTTTTCTTTTTTGTTTTTATTCATTTTTTATGGAAAGTTGTTTCAAATTATTTGAAAATTAATAAATTTAAGGTTATGTTTTATTTTTTATCTTTATTGATTTTATTTATTTTAAAAATTTTCTATTTAGCTTTTTATTTGTCATCTTATTTTAGGAATTTTTGGTCCTATCTTTTTGAAATAACTTTTTATTACTTCTTTTCTTTTTTATTTATTTTTTCCTTTATTTATTTGCAGTGTAAATTACCTCAAGATGATTAAGAAAAAATCTTTTAATGTTAATCTTAATTTTTCTCCCAAAAATACTGAGGTAATAGATGAAAAAATTTTGACACAAAAATGGAAAAAAAGGGTTTTAATTTTGCATTTTTTGTTATTTTTTTTATTATTTATCCTCTTGGTAAGAGTATTTTATTTGCAAATAATTAAACACAAGTATTTTCTAAAGAAAGCTAAAGAAAGGTCGGTTGCTACTTATATCATAAGAGCTCCACGGGGAGAAATTATTACCTCTGATGGGGTGGTTATAGCAACCAACAAGCCAATTTTCCAACTTTATTTAGACCCTGAAGTTATAAAAGATTATGAAGAAGAGATTTTAAAGAAATTGAGTCTTATTTTAAAGGAAGATTTTGGCCTCTTAAAGGAGAGATATTATTTAGCCAAGAAAAAATATTTAGGCAGAATACTTCTAAAAAGAGATTTAAGTTGGGATGAGGTTAGTAAAATTTTAGTAAGACAATATTATTTACCTGGGGTAATTGTAGAAGTAGAAGTGGAAAGATATTATCCTTATGGAGAAATTTATTTTCATTTAATAGGATATGTAGCTCGTTTAGACCGTAATGAATATAAAAACTTGAAGGAAATGGGATATTCACCAGAAGATTATATAGGTAAAAGTGGGATAGAAAGGGTGTATGAAAATTATTTAAAAGGGGTGAATGGACAAGTTGAAATAGAAAGGGATGCGAAAGGAAGGTTAGGTAAAATCATCGGGCGTAGTCATCCTCAACCAGGATTAGATCTTTTTCTCACTGTGGAACACCATGCCCAGGTTGGCGCTTATGAACTTCTGAAAGGAAAAAGGGGTGCCATTGTAGCCCTTTCTCCAAAAGATGGTTCTTTGCTCGCCTTGGTTAGTTCTCCTGCGGTTGACCCCAACAAGTATATTTCTGGCTTCACTCCTGAGGAATGGAAAAGTCTACAACATAATCCCTTTAAACCCTTTTTGAATAGAGCTCTTCAGGCCTATCCACCTGGTTCTACTTTTAAGTTAGTGACTGCCCTTGCTGCTTTAGAAAGAGGAATTATACGAGATCCACGGTCTTCTTTTTTTTGTGCCGGAAGTTTTAATTTTGGTCGGAAGGTCTTCCGCTGTTGGGAAAAAAGGGGGCATGGATCGGTTGATCTTTTTAAAGCCATTGCCCAATCCTGTGATGTTTATTTTTATAATTTAGGGCTTAAACTGGATATTGATTATTTAGCCAAGATGGCAAGAAGTTTAGGTTTGGGATTACCTTCGGGCATAGGATTCCCGGGAGAGAAAACAGGTTTAGTCCCTGATAGGGCTTGGAAAAGAAAACAGTTTAAAGATGAATGGTACCAGGGAGAATCAATCGTTGTAGCCATAGGACAAGGATATTTGATGACTACTCCTCTACAGATGGCCAAGGCCTACATGGTCTTAGCCAATGGAGGTTACAGGTTTAAAGTTTTTGCGGTAAAAGAAATAAGGGATAAACAGGGAAGGGTACTAAAAAAATACAATCCCCTGGTAGAAGAAACAGTCCCTATAAATTCTCAGCACCTATCCTGGCTTTATGAGGGATTAAAAGGCGTGGTAGAATATGGAACAGGAAAGGCCGCCAAGGTTCCTGGTATTCAAGTTTTTGGAAAGACTGGGACTGCTCAAGTAGTTTCCTTAGAGAAGAAAAGGGCCAATTTGGAACATCATGCCTGGTTCGTTAGCTTTGCCACTAACGGCACAACTGGTCTAGTAACCTCAGTATTTGTGGAACATGGAGGGGGTGGAGGGGCTGTAGCTGCCCCATTGGCTGGAGAATTTTATCGTGTCTATTTTAAACTACCCCCAACCCACCCGATTATCCCCTCTGGGGATGTATTGGAGGAAGAAGCGCCTCCCGCGGAAGAAGGAAATGCCATTGAAGGAGTCTCCGACCGATGAAACTCTGGTCAGAAGATAAAGCTCAAAACTTTGTTCCCTTTCCTTTAGATCATTTATTGGCCTGGCTAACTTTTCTCCTTTTGACCTTTATTGGAATTTTAAATCAATTTAATATGGGAGAAGATGCCAGCCATGTTTATAAGAATATTCTTTGGTATGTGATTGGATTAAGCATATTTTTTTTGATCTATTTTAAAATAGATTTTAAGAAGATCCCACCTCAGATTTATTTGATTTCCTATATGGGTATAACACTTTTGTTAGCCCTTTTAGCCATATTTAAAAAAAGATGGCTAATTATCGGGTCAATAAGCATTCAACCTTCTGA
Source organism: Caldimicrobium sp. (assembly GCA_037443245.1). Lineage (GTDB taxonomy): Bacteria > Desulfobacterota > Thermodesulfobacteria > Thermodesulfobacteriales > Thermodesulfobacteriaceae > WYEG01. The sequence goes on along the minus strand of JBBIOT010000002.1, from coordinate 79,307 downwards.
ATTTTTAAAGATTATTTTGCTTCTTTTTTTTAGCTATCTTTTTAGTAAAAGAAGGGAAGGTTCGGAGATGATCGCCCTTTGGTTAGTTTATTTAGGTCTTTTGGGGCTTCCTTTACTTTTTTTGCTTCCCGTAGATCTTGATTATGCCTTTATCATTGGTCTAACCTTTTTTCTTTTTTTTGTTTTTAGCGGTCTTCCGAAAAGGCTTCTTTTTTTATTTATAGGGCTTGGCCTGATTTTATCGGTGACATTGGTCCCCTTAGCTTGGCACAAGCTTAAACCCCATCAAAAAGGGAGAATTTATGGTTTCTTAGAGCCCCAAAAATACTATAAAACCTGGTCCTATCAATTATATCAGTCCATGATCGCCATTGGGTCGGGAGGCATGACAGGTCAAGGATTTAAACAGGGTTGGTCTACCAGGCTTAACTATCTACCGGCTAAACATACCGATTTAGCCTTTTCCGTCTGGGCGGAGGCCTTTGGTTTTCTTGGGGTTTCAATTTATTTAACCCTATATGGCTATTTACTATACTGGGCCCTAAATTTGACACCCAAAATCAAAGACCCCTTTGGAAAATATCTTTGTTTGGGAATTTTTTTTATTTTTCTTTTCCAACTTTTTTTTAATTTAGGAGGCTCAACTGGATTGCTCTTCATGACCAGTATTCCTCAACCCTTTTTGAGTTATGGAGGTTCTATCACCATCACTACTTATATTCTCTTAGCTTTTTTATTTAAACTTGCAAAAAGAAAATTTATCTTTAAATAGCTCTAAATTTCTTTCTATTTAAAGACTTGACAATTTATTTAAAGGCAATATACAAAAAGAGTTTAAAAACTAAATGAGGGGAACGAGGAATGCTTTCTTTTGACGTGAGCTTAATAGTTCAAATCATAGAGGCCCTACTTTTAGCTATAATCCTCAACTACCTCTTGCTAAAACCTGTGACGAGAATTTTTGAGGAAAGGAAAGAGAGATTTATGGGGTTAGAAAATGAAATCTCTCGGTACGAAAAAATGGCTGGATCCTTAGTGGAAAAATATAACCAAACTCTGCAAGAGGCCCGCATGGAAGGATTAAAAAAACAGGAACTATTAAAGGAAGAAGCAAGGCGATTAGAGAGAGAGACCCTTCAGAGGGTAATGAAAGAAATTGAAGAGAAGAAAAAAACGTGGGAAGAAAGTTTTAAATTGGAATTAAAAAAGGTCCGAGAGGAATTGTTAGCCCAAAAGGAGGCTATAGCTGAGATTATAATTGAAAAGTTAGTTGGGAGGAAAGCATGAAAATCCTTTTGGCTATTTTTATAGGTCTTTTGGGATATTATGGGGTCGTTTTGGGGGCTGAAGAGGGTGGTCATGGAATTACCCCTACGCAAATTAAAAATTTAATCTGGTGGACGGTCAATTTTTTACTTCTTCTGCTCATTCTTTATAAGGTTTTACGAAAACCCTTACTTAACTTTTTGCAATCTCGGAGGGAAAAAATTGAGCAGGAATATGAAGAACTTATCCGCAAAAAGAGGGAAGCGGAGGCTCAATATATTGAACTACAAGAGAAGTTAAAGAATATGGAAGAGGAGGCTAAGAGAATTTTGCAGGTTTACCTTGAGCAAGGGCAAAAGGAGAAAGAAAGAATTATTGCGGAAGCCGAGTTGCAGGCCAAAAGATTGAAAGAACAAGCTGAGCTTTACATAAAACACCAGATAGAAAAGGCCAAAGAGGATTTGCGGAAGGAAATGGCCTTAGAGGTAATTAATCTGGTGGAGGAAAAAATGAGAAAAATGCTTAACTATGAAGATCAATTGCGGATTGTTAGGGGTGTTATTTCTGAACTTAAGCAAATAAAATTTCAGTAAAAGGAGGAATAAGCTTTGCAGAGCCTTACTTTAGCTCTTAAGTATGCGAAGGCCTTGTTTGATGTAGCAAAGGAGCAAGGAAAGATCAAGGAATTTGGGGAGGAATTAGAAAAATTTTTGGCCTTTACAGAGTCTATACCATCGGCTGTGCAAGTGTTGGAAAGTCCTATCTATCCACCAGATCTAAAACAGGAGATCTTAGAAGACATTCTAAAGAATGTCCAGCTTGATCCTGAGGTTGAAAAATTTCTAAAATTTCTTGTAGAAAGAAGGAGAATGCCTATTTTAAAAGCGATCGTTGAGATGTACCGTGGACTTTTAGATGAAGAGCTTGGGATAATACGTGGGGAGGTAGTTTCAGTTATAGAACTGCCGGAGGAAGAGATTAAAAATTTACAAGAGGTGCTCTCAGAAAAGTTTAAGAAACAGGTCATTCTTAGAGCTAAGGTTAATCCAGAGATTATTGGTGGACTTTTGATAAAATTAGGAGATTTAGTCTGTGACGCAACCATAAAAAGCCAGTTAAAGAATTTGAAAGAAATTATTGCCAAGGGGGTGCTATAAATGGAAGCTATTAAGACGCAAGAGCTTAGCGATCTGATCAAAAAAAGGATAGAAGAGTTTGAGAAAAAAGTAAATCTGGAAGAAATGGGTGTAGTTATTTCGGTGGCAGATGGTGTGGCGAGGGTTTTCGGATTAAAAAATTGTGAATACATGGAGCTAATTGAATTTCCTGAGAGCAATGAAGTAGGGATTGCTTTGAACTTAGAGTTTGATAACGTGGGAATCCCGGTTATGGGGGACTACACCAAGATCAAAGAAGGGGATCTGGCCAAGAGAACTGGACGGGTAGCTTCCATACCCGTAGGTGAGGCTGTGCTTGGGAGAGTTATAGATCCCGTAGGGAGACCCCTTGACGGGAAGGGTCCTATTGAGGCCAAGGAATTCAGACGAATTGAGCTCAAGGCTCCTGGCATTATTCAAAGAAAGCCTGTTCACGAACCGATGTACACTGGCATTAAGGCTATAGATGCCATGACCCCCATTGGAAGAGGGCAAAGAGAACTTATCCTTGGTGATAGGCAAACGGGAAAAACGGCCATTGCTATAGATGCCATCTTAGCGCAAAAGGATACGGATGTTTATTGTATTTATTGTGCCATAGGACAGAAGAAATCAACGGTGGCTCAAATAGTGGAGACCCTTCGTCGTTATGGGGCAATGGAATATACCACAGTGGTTGCCGCTTGTGCCAGTGATTCGGCAGCTTTACAGTGGATTGCCCCCTATTCAGCCTGTGCTATAGGGGAATATTTTAGGGATACAGGAAGGCATGCCTTGGTGATCTATGATGACCTTTCTAAACAGGCCGCTGAGTATCGTGAAATCTCACTTCTTCTGAGAAGACCTCCTGGTCGGGAAGCCTTTCCAGGAGATATTTTCTATAACCATTCCCGCCTTTTGGAGAGGGCTGCCAAATTAGATGACAAGTTCGGTGGGGGTTCGCTCACGGCCTTGCCCATTGTGGAAACCCTGCAAGGAGACGTATCCGCTTATATTCCTACCAACGTGATTTCCATCACCGACGGCCAGATCTATTTAGAGCCAGGGCTCTTCTTTGCTGGTATAAGACCGGCTATTAACGTTGGTTTATCCGTTTCTCGTGTGGGCGGTGCGGCGCAGATTAAGGCTATGCGCCAGGTTGCTGGAAGACTAAGACTTGAGTTGGCTCAGTATAGAGAGCTTGCCGCCTTTGCTCAATTTGGGTCCGAACTTGATAAGGCTACCCAAAGAGTCTTGCATAGAGGGGCAAGGCTGGTGGAAATTTTAAAACAACCTCAATATCAACCTTTGCCCGTAGAAAAACAGGTTTGTATTCTTTTTGCAGGGACAAGGGGATTTTTAGATGAAATGCCCCTTGAAGTTCTTGCTCAATATGAAAGGGAGTTGTATGACTTTATCGGTCAAAAATATCCAGAGATCTATCAGGAAATAAAGGAGAAAAAGGAAATTAGTCCTGAGCTTGAGGAAAAGATGAAGAAGGCTTTTTCGGAGTTTAATGAGGAGTTTAAACGAGCCCATAATATAGAACCTGTTCCTGTGCCATAAATAAGGAGGAAGCATAATGCCTGGTCTTCGGGATTTAAGGAAAAAGATAGAGGCGATTAAGAAGATTGGCCAAATTACCAAGGCCATGAACATGGTGGCCTCGGCCAAGTTAAGAAATCTTCAGGGGCGCTTAGAAGGTTTTAGGCCCTACCGGCAAAAATTTGAGGAAGTTCTATCTACCGTTCTTTCAAGTCCTGGCCTTAATAAGGCAAGAATACCCCTTCTGACAGGAAGGGAGGTCAAAAAGGTTGGCCTGATCTTGGTAACCGCTGACCGTGGACTTTGTGGAGCTTTTAATAGCAATCTTATAAGAGAAGCAGAAAATTTAATTAAAAAGCTTAAAAGGGAAGGTAAAGAGGTAGAACTGATCGTGGTAGGTCGTAAGGGTTTTTCCTATTTTAATCGCAAGGTACCAATTAGGGAGGCCTTTCTTGAAGTTATGGCCCGGGTTTTGGTTCAGGATGCTCGGAGGATTAGCAGGATTGCTATTGAGGCCTTTTTAAAAGGCGATTGGGATGAGGTCTATTTGATTTACGGCAAATTTTTGAACTTAGTGAAGCAGATCCCCAAGATTGAACCCTTCTTGCCCATTAAATTTTCTGAAAAGAGTGGGACAGAAATGCCTAAGGTTACCTCTTATCTTTACGAACCTGATGAAGAGGAGCTGTTACCGGTAATTTTACCCCAGTATTTAACAACTCTTATTTATGCGGCCATGCTTGAGACTGCAGTAAGCGAGCAAGCCGCAAGGATGACGGCGATGGATAATGCCAATCGGGCCTGTACCGATATGGTGAAAAATTTAACACTATATTACAATAAAGTAAGACAGGCCACCATTACTAAAGAACTGATGGATATTGTCGGAGGAGCAGAGGCTATAAAAAGTTAAAAGAAATTTGGGAAAGGGGGTATTAAAATATGGCTGAGGAAAGGGTTATAGGTCGTATAGTCCAGATAATGGGAACGGTGGTAGATGTGGAGTTTCCACCAGGAAAGGTACCCAAGGTCCTTGACGCCTTACGGGTCACGAACCCCATGATTGATGATAGAGAATGGAATTTAGTCTTAGAGGTAGCCCAACAACTTGGAGACAATATAGTCCGTTGTGTGGCTATGGACTATACAGATGGTCTAAAGAGGGGCCAGGAGGTATTAGCCACTGGGGGGCCATTAATGGTCCCAGTTGGTAAAGGCACCTTAGGAAGGATTATCAATGCGGTTGGTGACCCAGTAGATGAACAAGGACCAATTAAATCGGATAAATATTATCCCATTTTTAGACCGGCTCCGCCTTTAACCGAACTTGATGTGAACATCCGAGTTTTGGAGACAGGGATTAAAGTTTTTGACTTGCTGATACCTTTTCCTCGTGGTGGGAAGATGGGGACCTTTGGTGGAGCTGGAGTAGGTAAAACGGTTGTCATGATGGAGATGATTCATAACATCGCCATGCAGCACGGAGGAATTTCCGTTTTTTGTGGAGCAGGGGAAAGGACCCGTGAAGGAAACGAGCTTTATTTGGAGATGAAAAAATCAGGGGTAATAGATAAGGCTGCATTGGTTTATGGACAGATGAACGAGACCCCCGGCCACCGGGCAAGAGTTGCCCATACTGCTGTCGCTTTAGCGGAATACTTCCGAGATGAAGAGGGGCAGGATGTGCTCCTTTTTATTGATAACATCTATCGTTTTACCCAAGCTAACCAGGAGGTGTCAGCCCTTTTGGGTAGGATGCCCTCAGCGGTTGGTTATCAACCCACCTTGGCTACAGACATTGGAGCGCTCCAAGAAAGGATCTGTTCCACCACTAAGGGGTCGATTACTTCGGTCCAGTGTGTTTATGTGCCCGCGGACGACTTAACAGACCCCGCTCCTGCTACCACCTTTGCTCACCTTGATGGAACAGTGGTTCTTTCCCGACAGATCGCTGAGCTTGGTATATATCCAGCGGTGGATCCTTTGGATTCTCAATCCCGAATTTTAGACCCAAACGTGGTTGGCTGGGAGCATTATACAGTGGCAAGACAGGTTCAGCAGGTCCTTCAGCGGTATAAAGATCTCCAGGACATCATTGCTATTTTGGGCGTAGAAGAGCTCTCGGAAGAGGATAAAATTATTGTCGCCCGAGCCAGAAAGATCCAGAGATTTCTTTCCCAACCCTTCCATGTGGCCGAGCAGTTTACAGGTCTTCAGGGAAGATACGTCAAGCTTGAGGATACCATAAGAGGTTTTAAAGAAATTCTGGAAGGAAAGCATGATGAGCTTCCGGAACAAGCTTTCTATATGGTAGGAACCATTGAAGAGGCGGTTGAGAAGGCTAAGAAGCTCCTTGAAGGCTAAGGGGGTAAGAGAATGGCTCGTATTCTTTTAGAGATAATAACTCCCGAAAGGGTGGTAGTGCGGGAAGAGGTTGATGTAGTCACGGCACCTGGAGTAGCGGGAGAATTTGGCGTTTTAGCTAATCATTGCCCCATGGTGGCCGCTGTCAAAATAGGTGCCTTAAAGTATAGAGTAGGAGAAAAGGAAGAATGGCTTGCCATTAGCGGTGGCTTTTGTGAGGTTTCAGGAAATAGAATAACCTTTTTAGCAGAAGCGGCTGAGAGGGCCTATGAAATTGATGTAGAAAGGGCTCTACGGGCTAAGGAGAGAGCAGAAAAGAGGATTCAAGAGTATCTGGCAGGAGCAGAAAAAATTGATTACGCTAGGGCTCGAGCGGCGCTGCAGCGGGCCCTTACACGTCTTACCGTGGCTGAGAGGGCTAAATCTGGGATCCCACGTTAAGGAGAAATTATAGACCGAAGATTTAATAGAAGACGAAAGGAGGTCTTTTAGAAGGTTAAAGAAAGAAAAAAAGAGCTCCGCCAATTTTTTTTAGAAAAAAGAAAAGAACTCTCTACCTCAGAATTAAAAAAGAAATCAGAGAAAATAGTTCAAATTTTTCTAAAAAGTCAATTTTTTCAAGAAGCAAAAGCCATAGCCTTTTATTTAGCAAAAGAGAAAGAAGTTTCTTTAAATGAAGCCATAGGCAAAGCCATTCTAATTGGGAAAAGGGTTTACCTTCCGAAGGTTTGGTTAAAAGAAAAAAAGCTAACTTTTCATCGGATTTATAGTTTTGGCGATCTTAGACCCGGGCCTTTTGGCTTGCTTGAACCCCCTTCTGAATACGAGGAAATACTTCCCGAAGCTTTAGACCTTATTTTAGTACCTGGTTTAGCCTTTGATAAGAGTGGCTATAGGCTTGGCTATGGAGGTGGTTTTTATGATCGGATTTTAGGAAGGGGTTTGGGCCTTAAAATAGGGATTTGTCTCAGGGAAAATCTTTGGGAAAGTTTACCGGTTGAGCCCCACGATGAAAGGGTAGATTATATTATTACGGAAGAGGGAGTGGTTCAATGTCTAAAGGATGGCAAGAACTTTTATCAAGAAATTTAAAAATGGTTCAAGAAAAAATTCATCGGGCCTGTGAAAGGGCAAATCGCAACCCAGCGGAAGTGAAAATTCTTGCCGCAAGTAAAGGACAGGGTCCGGAAAAAATCAAGTTTCTATTTCAATTGGGTGTGTCTATCTTTGGTGAAAATTATCTGCAAGAAGCCCTGCCCAAAATCATGGCTCTACATGATTTGGGGATTGATTGGCACTTTATCGGAAGGCTTCAAACCAATAAAGTTAAACGAGTAGTTCCCTATTTTAGCACCATTCATTCTTTAGATAGATTAACCCTGGCTGAAGAACTGGAAAAAAGGGCAAGTCTCCTACCAAAAAAAGTAAGAGTCTTGATTGAAGTAAACATCGGAGAAGAAACAACTAAAGGAGGCATTCTTCCCAGGGATTTAAAAGAATTTGCCGAAAAACTAATTAATTTTCCCCATCTATCTGTGGTAGGTTTGATGTGCCTTCCACCTCTCACCTCTGATCCTCAGCAAACTAGAAAATATTTTCAGAGGGTTAAAAAATTACAGGAAAAACTAACTTCTCTCTTTGGTGAGGGCTTTACAGAGCTTTCTATGGGGACAAGTTCTGATTTTGAGATAGCTATTGAAGAAGGGGCAACTATAGTCAGACTTGGTACCATTCTTTTCGGTCCAAGAAGGTGAGGAAGACCCATCTTTTTATTCTTTCAACTTCCTTTTTAACAGGACTCTATCTTGCTTTACATGAAGCTCATTGGTTCTGGATTGGATATCTCATCCTTTTTCTTCTGTTGTTTTACAGAGAAAAATTTCTAAAAATTCTTGCCTTAGCAAGCCTTTGTGGGGGAATTTTTTATGGACATTTATCTCTCAAGGGGCAGAATGAACTCTCTTTTTTAACAGGTGAAATCTTTGGGGAGGTCTTACGGGTAGAACCTTATTTTAATGAGTATAAAATTTTATTTCGGTTGACCTCGGGAGAACAAATTCTTCTTAAGTCAAGATTAAAGCTTGAGCCAGGGGCTAAGTGTGTGTTAGAGGTTCAAACCAAAAGGGGAAGCGAGTGGCTGAATCCCTTTCGCCCTGATCTTAAAGAACTGTTGTTGGCCTTAGGGGTTGAGGGTATTTATGAGTTAAAGCAAGTAGAGAAGGTTACTTGTAGGCAGGCTGAGGCAAGCCTTGAAGGCTTGCGCTATCAACTCTTTAACTTTGCAGAAAGCTTAAGGGGGGTTTCGCAAGGGTTATTTTTGGCTTTAGTTTTAGGAGTAGAGACCCAGCTTCCCCCAGAATATTTGGAGGCCTTAAAGAAACAAGGAATTTATCATCAACTTGCCATTTCTGGTTACAATTTAGCTTTGATTTATGGTTTCCTATATTTCTTTTGGCGCAACCTTCTTTCTTTTACGCCTTTAAGGAGGATTGGGTTCCCGTTACAGATGTACGCCCTTGTTTTAGCCCTACCTGGGGCTTTAGTGGTCTTATTCCTCTCTGGAATGGCTGGTTCAGCCATTCGGGCCTTCTTTTTTTTACTAACCCTTATCTTGGCCAAGATTTTCTGGAGGCAGACCCCGAGCCTACTCTTACTCCTTCTTGCTGGTCTAATCCTAAGCCTTCTTGATCCTCAAATCCTAAAGAATCTTTCCTTTCAATTTTCCTTTTTGGCTACCATCGGTCTTCTTCTTGGCCATAGCTTGTGGCATAAATTTGGATTAATCCCTGAGAAACTTTTCCTTCCTAAGCCTAACCAACTCCCTTTCTTAGCTAAGGTCTTTAATTTTATCTTAGAATCTCTTTTTCTTTCTTTTTTTATTACCCTTCTTTTGTTACCCCTTTTCTTGTATCGCATAGGCTACATAGCCTTTGGTACTCCTTTTAATAATCTTTTAGCTACCTTCTTTTGGAGTTTTATATTTATTCCTTTTTCCCTTCTTTCGGCCTTTCTCTATTTTCTAAATGAAGACTTAGCCAAGCTTTTGATGGAATTGGTAGGTTGGATATTTTCTTGGTATTTAAAGATCCCCTTTTGGGATAGAATTTATTCTCTTAGTCTTCCAGTAAACCTTTTCCTGATCGCCTTAGCTTTAAGCCTTTTTCTTGCCTTTCTTTGGCAACGATTTTACACAAAGATTTGGGAATCCTTTCTTGTTTTCCTTTTATCTTTTGTTTTTATTTATCAAATTTTTTCTTTTTTCCATCAAAAAACTAATTACCTTATCGTTTTCAAAGATTATAAATTTCCTCACATTTTAGTGAAGGATAGGGGAAATTTTTTGTTAATTTTGAACCATTCCCATGATACTTTCCCGGTTTTAAAAACTTTATATCTCCCTATATATCAAAAAATTGGCCTTTCGGAGTTGCACTTGATCTTAAATTTTTCCAATTTCAATGTTTACGATTTGTTAAAGAAGGACTTTAACGTTTACCGGAGTTATACCCTGGAAGAGATAAAATACTTGGATTTATCTTTTCTTCACCAAGGGAACTTTGAACTAATAGAAATTGGAGATGGTAGCTATTTACTTGAATTTAATGGCTTAAGCATAGGTCTTTTTACGGGGAGAAAGTATTTAAAGGATCTACCAGTAAGCTTTGAATTAGAGCTTGGCAACCCTAAGGATGGAGGAAGCTTCGATGGTGCCTTGAAATTGCCTGAAAAACTTAGGAAAGAAGCACTTTTAATCTTTCCCAAGGACACCTATGCCCTTTTATGTAAGGAACAAGAAAGAAGGACCTCCTTTTTTACCTATTTTCTTTTTCCTATTGTGCCTTATTATTTACAAAATGGGTTTTGTCAGAGGGTGGACTATCATCTAAGTAATTCTTAGGAATTTCAAAGGAGTTGGTATGAAGGGTTACGAAAACTTTGAACATGGGGCAGATGTGGGCATAAGAGGATATGGAAAAAGTTTAGATGAGGCTTTTTCAGAGGCCTTAAAAGCTCTTTCGCTTCTTTATATAGAAAGAGTGGATTTAGATTTTGAGAGTCTATCCATAGAGAAGGAAATAGCTATTTCTCTTTCTGCGGACAGCCTTGATGAGCTTTTTGTGTATTTTATCAATCAGGCAATCAGTGTTATTTCTCTTGATAAGGTTTTGGTAGTTGGATTTAAAGGGGAGATTAAGGAAAGGGACGGGGCTTATGATCTTAAGGGTGTTTTCTTGGCAACCCCCTTTCGGGAAGAACTTTATGGACTTGGTGTAGAGGTGAAAGGAGCCACCTTCACGATGGCTAAGGTGGAAAAGAAGAATGGGGAATTTGTGGCCCAATGCGTGGTGGATGTTTAAATCCTACCTGTCAAACCATTATTCTTAATCCTAAGGAAATCCCTAAAAAGGAGAGATTTTTAACGGAACGGATAAAGGGCATCCTTAGAAAAAGGTTAGGAGAGGAAGAATTATCCTTTGGTTTGCTTTTTTTAAGAAAGATTCCCGAATTTTTAAGAAAGGAAGAGCCCTTTAAGGTGGTTTTGTTAAAGGAGGGAGGGGGATTAAAAATAGTTGATTGTGTCCGGATGGAGGAACCGGTCTTGGGGATGGCCATAGATTTAGGCAGTACTACCATAGCCTTTTATCTTTATGATTTTGAGAAGCAGAGCCTTCTTGAAGAATATTCTATTCTTAACCCTCAGGTTAAATATGGAGAGGATATTTTAACTCGTCTTCATTTGGCGCGCAGTAAAGAAAAACTGCTTGAGCTCCGGGAAATTACCTTAGCTAGCCTAAACCAAGAATTGCAAAGTAAAGGAGGGAACTCTATCTATTTTGTTTCTTTATGCGGAAATACCGCTATGACCCATTTTTTCTTAGGTCTTCCTATCATGGATTTATTGGTAGAGCCCTATGTTCCTGTGGCAAACTGGTTTGATATTTTTTCCTCAAAGGAAGTGGGTTTGCTGATCAATGAAGGGGGAAGGATATTTATTTTCCCTTCAGCTGGGGCCTATTTTGGCGGGGATCTGATAGCTGGATTATTCTATTTAGAACTGTCTAAGAAGGAAAATCCGTGTTTTTTAATTGATATAGGAACAAATGCGGAAGTTGTTTTGGGGAACAAAGATTTTTTATTAGCCTGTGCTGGAGCAGCAGGCCCTGCTCTGGAAGGAGGGGTGTTTAAGTCTGGTTGCCGGGCTGAAGAAGGCGCTATCCATCAAATTTCTATCCATCCTTCCCAAAGGAAGCTTGAATTTGCTACCCTGGGAGGGGCCAAGCCTAAATGTCTTTGTGGCTCTGCTATCATTGACCTTTTGGCCCAGCTTTTTAAGTTTGGTATTTTAAGCCCCGATGGAAAGTTAAAAAAAGAACTTTGGCCAGAAAGAATTATAGAGGTAGAGGAAGGCCTGGCTTTCATAATCTATCAGGATCCTCAAATCACCCTTGCTATTACTGAACCTGAAATTAAGTCTTTTCTTCGCTCTAAGGGAGCTGCCTTTAGCATGTTATCCCTCTTGTGTGAAAAGGTAGGTTTAGATTTTTCAGCCATAGAAAAATTTTATTTTGCTGGTTCCTTTGGGGTGAATATTAACGTAAATTCCGCGGTAACTTTGGGAATGCTTCCTGAGGTAGCCTTGAAAAAGGCCGAAGCAGTAGGGAATTCCGCTGGACTGGGGGCCTTAAAATTGTTAATCCAATGGCAAATAGAGGAGGTCAAGAACATTCTTCATTCTATTACCTATCTTGAACTTAATAATGAGCCGAGATTTATGGAACTTTTGACTGGTGCCATGTTTATCCCCCATGTAAACTTAGAGCTTTTTCCTCAGGTAAAAAGAATTTTTAAAATTTGATAATTTAAGGAGCTACCATGTTTCAAATTTTAATCGTCGGTAGGCCCAATGTGGGAAAATCAACTCTCTTTAACACCCTGATAGGGGCAAGAAAAGCTATAGTGGAAAAAACTCCGGGTGTGACCAGAGATTTTATCTTTGACTATGTGGAACTAAAAGAGGGCTACGGAGTTAGGATTATTGATACCGGGGGAATTGAGTGGGGAAGTAAAGATTTTTTTTCTCAGAAGATCTTTGACTTGGTTGATAGATTTGTAAAAGAGGCCGATTTGATTCTATTTGTGGTTTCAGCAAAGGACGGTCTAACCCCTGGGGATGAGATGATAGCTTCATATTTACGGAAAAATGCTAAAAAGGTTTTTCTTGTAGTAAACAAAGTAGATAATAACTATGATCAACTATCAGCCCAGGACTTTTATCGGTTAGGCATTGATGAGGTATTTTTTGTTTCCGCTAAAACCAAAAAAAATATAGAGGGATTAAAGGAAAAGCTTTTGGAATTAGCCAAGGATAAGCTTGAGAAATTACCAACCCAAACCTATCTTAAGCTTACAATCCTTGGGCGTCCAAACGTAGGAAAGAGTACTCTTTTGAATCGTCTTGTGGGATATGAGAGGATGATTGTTTCAGAAATACCTGGGACTACGAGAGATTGTGTCGATGTCTTGCTTACTACTTCAGAGGGAAAAAATTTTCTTTTTATAGACACTCCGGGTATAAGAAGAAGGGCTAAGATTGAAGAAAGAGTAGAAAAGTTTAGTGTTGATAAAGCTTTGGAGGTCTTAAAGAAGACCGATGTGGTTTTATTTTTGATTACCGCTGAGGAAGGTTTGACCCATCAAGACAAAACTCTTTTAAGGCAAATAGCCAAAAATTTTCGGCCAGCTATTCTTTTAATCAATAAATGGGATCTTTTTGATAGGAAAAGAGAGGCGGGTAATGTTTTTTTAGAATTACTTAAACATGAACTCAAGTTCATGGATTGGTTACCCTATTTAACTATCTCCGCTAAAACAGGTAGAAGAATCGGAGAAATACTGCCTTTAGTTGAGCAAATTCATGGGGAATTTACGAAAAGGATTCCCACAAGTAAGCTTAATTCCCTTTTGGAAGAAATAAAAGGCCAGTATTCTTTCACCATAAAAGGTAAGAGGCTAAAAATTTATTATGCCACGCAGGTGGATATAGCTCCCCCCACCTTTGTTATCTTTGTTAATGTAAAGTCGGATGATATTCCTAAGAATATTGAAAAGTTTTTTGAGCGTAAATTTCGCGAAGTTTTAGGTTTTTCTCGAGTTCCGGTAAAATTAATTTTTCGGGAGAGGGGATAAAAAAATTAAAATGTCGCCTCTTCTTTAGAAATTTTAGGAGGAGAGGGATAACGAATGGTAAAAGAAATCCGCCGATTTCGCGGATCATAGGGATTATCGGGGAAAAGAAGTTTGGTATCAGCAAAACCTACTACTTCCTCAATCCGTTCCGCTGGAAATCCGTTCTTTTCCAATTCTAACATGGCTGAAATGGCCCTAGCGGTAGAAAGCTCCCAATTGCCAGCTTTGCCTCTTCTTGAAGGAAGGGCATCAGTATGGCCTTCAATGGTTACCAAAACTTCTTCTTTTGCTAATTCCTCCGATAGGATCTTTAAGATCTCCAGCCCTTCGGGTTCTAATTCGGCACTCCCCGGTTTAAAAAGAGGTTTATCTAAGAGGTCCATAATTTCAATCTTAATTACCTTTTCTTTTTTTTCTGTCTCGTAAGTTTCAATCAAGATGTGTTCCTTTAAGCTTTTTAGTCTAGTTTCTACAATTCGGCGGAACCTTTCTCCTGCGCCCTTTACTTCAGGAAGTTCTAAAGTTTTAGTTTCAACTTTGGGTGTTTCCATTCTTCCTGTGCGGTAGAATTCCATAAGCATGCTCACACCAGCTTTGGAAAAGATATTAAACTTCTTGAAATAGGCTGCAACTTGGGCTTTTGTTTTAGGTTCCATCAACGTCACAAGCCAAAGTAACAGAAAAAAGGTCATCATTCCAGCTAAGAAATCGGCATAAGCTATCTTCCATGACCCTCCGTGATGCCCTCCAGCAACTTTTTTAATCCTTTTGACAATAATCGGGGGGGTACTCATCTACCTATTTTCTCTCTTTTAGTTTAGCTTCAAGCTCGGTGAAGCTTGGTCTCATGTGAGGGGGGATAGTTCTCCGAGCAAATTCTACAGCCATCTGCGGAGCACCACCAGCGATAAAGGAGACGATGGCTTGTTTGATAACATTCAGATACTCCTTTTCTTCGTTAGCCATTCGCTCCATGCGAGAGGCAAGAGGGGCCATAAAACCGTAGCAAGTAAGAATTCCAAAAAAGGTTCCTGCCAAGGCAATAGAAAGATGATGGGCAAGGACGGCGGGTGGTTCATTGATCTTACCCATGGTCAAAATAATCCCTAAAACAGCCGCTACTAATCCTAATCCTGGCATGGAATCCGCAAGGGATGTAAGACGATGGGCGGGTTCCGCTTTTTCATGGTGAATGATTTCTATTTCATTTTCTAAGAGGGCTTCCAATTCAAAATGGGAAAGATTAGTAGTTAGAATAGAACGAAAGGTATCCCTGATAAAATCAAGAACTACATGATTGGCTAAAATCTTCGGAAAGGCGGAAAATATCCTACTCCCTTCAGGATTTTCTATATCCTGTTCAATGGAGATCAAACCTTCCTTTTTGATTTTTCTAAATATATCGTTTAAAAGGAGGAGGAGATCCACAAAATCATCTTTAGTAAAGACCCCAGGTTTAGTTAAACATTTAATAGATCCTTGAACTATCTCCTTGACAACCGTCATAGGATTGGCAATAAGAAGAGAACCGCCTGCGGCACCAAAGATGATAAGCCATTCCACAGGTTGGATGATGACAGAAAAATTTCCATGTTCTAAAGCATAACCCCCAAAAACACAGATTAAAACAACCAGCATTCCTACGATGGATGGCATTTAACTTGTCCTTTTTTCCCGAATGAATTCGCGTTCTTTGTTTAAAATATAGAGACCAATTTTCTCCTTAATATCTAAGGGAAGATTTATAAAGGCAATTCCAACTTTATAGGTATCCTGAGAAAGAGCTTCTACCCAGACTACTTTCCCATAGAGATAGAGTCCCAGGGGACCGAATAGGTCTAAGACTACCTTGATTTCAACCAAGTCATCAGGATTTAATTTTTCTTTTATTTTTAAGCTTAATCCTTTTTCGCTCAGGTTTATGGATTGGAAGGGAAGATCAGAAAAGCCTTCCTTTTCGCGGGTAAGAAGGTTTATCAGAAAATCAAGCTTGGCATTGATTAATTTCAACCAGTTGTTTAAGGCCTCATCCATGGTGTCATGAAGGGGAATATAGGATAAATAAGGAATTTCACCTACAATGCGAGCAACCTTATTCTCCATTTCTTGAGGAGTTATCTTACGGATGCTTATAGGGACACTTACATTTATACGGACGGCTTCTCTTTCCATCAATTTTTTTTTCGGTAGTTTTTTGGCGACCTTTAGTATTTTAAAAAGGATACGTTCCCTTGACAAGAGGCAAATAATTTTTATACTCCCTTTAACCAGAAAACTATTTAGAGGAGGTGGCTTATGAGTGATCTATTATATGTGGTGGGGCACAAAAACCCGGATACAGATTCTGTTTGTTCAGCCATAGCTTTTGCCTATTTATGGAATGAATGGCGGAAAGCAGGGATCTTAGCGAAGATGAAAATGCCAGATCTAGAAGCCAAGGCCTTTGTGCAAGGAGATCCCAATGCGGAAACCAAATTTGTTTTAGAAAATTTCGGTTTTGCTATCCCAGAAAAACTTAATGATGGAGCGGGCAAGAAGATTGCTTTAGTGGATCATTCTGACGTAGTCCAAAGTGTGGACAATCTTTCCCAAGCCGAAGTAGTGGCGGTGGTAGATCATCATAAAATTGGCGATGTTACCACCCCTAATCCTATTTGCTTTGTTAATTTTCCCGTAGGATGTAGTTCTACGGTTATCAAGTATTTGTATGACACTACCGGAATTTCTATCCCTAAGGAAATCGCCTCTCTCATGCTTTCTGCCATCTTAAGTGACACGGTCATCTTCAAATCAGCCACCACCACTCCCATGGATGTAGAAGCTGGTCAAGCCTTAGCCAAAATTGCCGGCATTGATGATATTACCAAATTTGGCATTGAGGTTAAATCAAAGCTTTCCGATGTGAGCGGAATGGCAGTCAGAGATATTATCATGAGGGATTACAAAGACTATAACATGAGTGGAAAAAAGGTGGGAGCAGGACAAATTGAAGTGATTGATCTTTCCTTGCTTGAGCCAAGAAAAGAAGAAATTTATCAAGAATTAGTAAAAATGAAACAAGAAGGCAACTATCACAGCATCGTGTTTATGCTCACCGATATTATGAAGGAAGGAACTGAACTCTTGGTTGTAACCGACGATCCTGCCATCATTGAAAAGGCCTTTGGAAAAAAATTAGAAGGAAAATCTATCTGGCTTGAAAAGGTAATGAGCAGAAAGAAGCAGGTCATCCCACCTTTAGAAAAGGCCTTTGCAGGCTAAACTTTTAATCTTAGTGGGAGGAGCTTACTCCTCCCATACTTCTTCAATTTTAAAACTAATATCTACAGCTTTAACGCTGTGTGTTAGACTTCCAGAGGAGATAAAATCAATTCCTTTAAGAAGGAATTTCTCCAAGTTTTCTTCGGAAACTCCTCCGGAAACTTCTACCCAAATTTTATTTGAACTTTTCTTAATTAAATCTAAGGCCTGGGAAAGGGTTTCGGGGGGGAAGTTATCCAGAAGAACACCAGCAATCTTAACCTCGCTCTCTAAAAGGAGCTTAAGTTCGTCTAAATTTTTGACCTCTATCTCTATTGCTACATAATGAGGAATTTTTTTTAGTTTTTTTAAAGCCTTCTTCAAGCCCCCACAAGCCTTGAGATGATTATCCTTAATCAGGATACCGTCAGAAAGGGAAAAGCGATGGTTTTGTCCTCCACCAACTCTAACAGCATATTTTTGTAAAACCTTAAGTCCAGGAATGGTCTTTCGTGTATCAAGGATGGTTATCCCGTAGGGGGTTAGTTTTTCTTGCATTCGTCTTACTTTAGTAGCAATTCCTGAAAGGTGTTGTAAAAAATTTAAGGTTACCCTTTCTCCTTTTAAAAGACTTTTCACCGGTCCCAGGGCATAACCAAACTTGGTCCCTTTCTTAACCCCTTCCCCCTCTTTAATCATCCAACTAAGTTTTATGGATGGATCAATTTGGTAAAAAACTTCCTCTACTACGGGGATTCCACACACGATAAAGTCTTCTTTAGCCAAAAAAAAGGCTTTACCTTGGAGATTATCCGAAATAAGGATTTGGGAAGTCAAATCTAAAAAGGGAAGATCTTCTTCTATGGCTTTAGCGACTATTTGGGAGATTTGCCATCTTTCCAATTTTTTTCTTTCCCCTCTGGAAAAAACTAAAGTAATACTTAATTTTATCATAGTTTTTTTTCAGCAAAAAGCTACTGGGGGTTTTTATGGAAAGGGTTGAAGCTAAAGATCAAAAGGAGGACCAGAAAGAGGAAATTCAAGAGCCCCAAGCCACGGAAAAAAATTTAGAAGAAGAGTTGCGCCAGTGGAAGGATAGGGCTTTACGCTATGCCGCCGAGATTGAAAATTTAAAGAAAACTTGGCAAAGAGAAAAGGAAGAATACTATAAATTTGCTTTAGAGCAAGTATTTCGGGAACTTCTTCCCTCTATTGATAATTTAGAGTATGCCCTTAAATCCTTTGAAACTACGAGAAATTTAGAGGCCTTAAAGGAAGGTATTTCCTTGAGCCTTAAAGTGATCCTACAAACTTTAGAAAAATTTGGTTTAAAGCAATTTGAGCCTGCCATTGGTGATGACTTTGAGCCTTGGTTACATGAGGCCTTACAAACAGAGGAACATCCTGAGTTGGAAAGAGGTAAAATTACTCGGGTTCTACAAAAGGGTTACATGCTTCATCAACGGCTTCTTAGACCAGCTTTAGTCTGTGTTTGTGAAAAGAAAAAAGAAGCAGCCAACGAAACTCTTAAGAAAGATTTAGAAAATGAAAATGGGACAGAATAAAAAATTTAAGTTTAAGGTAAAAAATAGAAAAAATAATTTTGGAGGTGAAGGAAATGGCCAATAGGACACCCATTGTAGGAATTGACCTTGGTACCACAAACTCATGCGTGGCAATTTTTGAAGGAGGGGAACCAAAGGTCATCCCTAATCGGGAAGGTTCACGTACTACTCCTTCGGTGGTGGCTTTTTCCGAGAGTGGTGAAATTTTGGTAGGCTTACCCGCTAAAAGACAAGCTATCATCAATGCCGAAAATACTATCTTTGGTATTAAGCGTTTGATGGGAAGAAAGTTTAATGATCAAGTGGTTCAGGAATGGAAAAAGAGGGTCCCCTATAAAATCGTGGAGGCCCCAAATGGAGATGCTCATGTTGAGATTAGGGGAAAACGGATGAGCCCTCCAGAGATCTCAGCCATGATCCTGCGAAAGATTAAGCAGGATGTGGAGGAATATTTAGGTCAGGAAGTAAAGGATGTAGTGATTACTGTTCCTGCTTACTTTGATGATACGCAAAGGCAAGCTACCAAAGATGCGGGGCGGATTGCTGGGTTAAATGTCATCAGAATTATCAACGAGCCTACCGCAGCTTGTTTAGCCTATGGTTTAGAAAAGAAGAAAGAAGGCCTTATCGCTGTTTTTGATCTTGGAGGTGGAACCTTTGATATTTCCATTTTGGAAATAGGTGATGGGGTTTTTGAGGTCAAGGCTACCTCGGGAGATACCTTCCTTGGTGGCGAAGATTTTGATATGCGCATAGTAGATTATTTAGCGGAAGAATTTAAGAAGGAGCATGGCATTGATTTACGTAAGGATAAAATGGCTTTACAAAGGTTGAAAGAAGCCGCTGAAAAGGCCAAGATTGAGCTTTCTTCAACCTTAGAGACCGAAATCAATCTTCCCTTCATCACTGCCGATGCCAGCGGTCCCAAACATTTGGTCATGAGGCTCACCAGGGGCAAGCTTGAAAGCCTGGTTGAGGATTTAATAGAAAAGCTTGAGGAACCTTGCCGGATAGCTATGAAAGATGCGGGGATTACTCCCAAAGATATTGATGAAGTTATCCTCGTTGGCGGTATGACTCGGATGCCTCGGGTGCAACAAAAGGTAAAGGAAATCTTTGGTAAAGAACCGGTAAAGGGCGTAAATCCTGATGAAGTAGTGGCTATGGGGGCAGCTATTCAAGCGGCTGTCCTAAAGGGAGAAGTGAAGGATGTGCTCCTACTTGATGTGGTACCTCTTTCTCTGGGTATAGAGACGTTAGGTGGTGTCTTTACGGTAATCATCCCGCGTGGGACTACCATTCCTACAAGAAGAAGTCAGATCTTTACTACCGCAGCGGACAATCAAACAGCCGTTACTATCCATGTCCTACAAGGAGAAAGGCCTTTAGCAAAGGATAATAAGAGTATTGCCCGCTTTGATTTGGTGGGAATTCCCCCTGCCCCAAGGGGTGTTCCACAGATAGAAGTAACCTTTGATATAGATGCCGACGGAATTCTTCATGTGACGGCGAAAGATTTGGGAACGGGTAAAGAACAATCCATCGTGGTCAGACCAACTTCTGGTCTTTCGGATGACGAGATTAAGAGAATAATTGAAGAAGCGGAAAAATATGCCGAAGAAGATAGAAAGAAGAGAGAGCTTGCTGAAGCTAGAAATCAAGCCGATAGCCTGATCTACTCCGTGGAAAAGACTTTACGTGAACTCGGAGACAAAGCTCCTGAACACTTGCGAAAGGAAGTGGAAGAAAAAATAGCTAAGCTTAGGGAAAAAATGGAAAGTGAAAATGTGGAGGATATCAGAAGGGCCTCTGATGAATTAACCCAAGCTTCCTATCGTTTGGCTGAGATCTTGTATCAATCTAAGGCTAAGAGCTCTATGGCAAGCGGAGAAGAAGCAAAGGGGAAAGGTAAGGACGACGTGATTGATGCTGATTTTGAAGAGATGAAATAATGATTGCTATCACCCTCGGGGACCCAGCTGGTGTGGGCCCCGAGATCCTTCTTAAAGCCCTTCCTTACTTTCAAAGGGTTAGACAAAAGATTCTCATTATTGGAGATGAGCAACTCCTTACCGAGAGGGCTAAACTCTTCGGTCTGCCCGAACCTGAAGGATTTCCCATCCTATCCCTTTCTTCGTGTAAGATAAAACCCGCTGAGCCTACGGTAGAAGGCTACCAAGCTATGTATGAATATCTTCTCAAGGCCCTTGATCTTGCCAAGGCTGGTAAGATCAAAGGCCTCGTAACTTTACCCATTTGCAAGGAAGGCCTGGCGAAGATTGGCTCTCATTTTAGAGGACATACAGAACTTTTGGCCTCGGCCTTCGGAGTTAGGGATTATGCCATGGCCTTTTACGGCCAAAGGTTGAAAGTCGCCCTTCTAACTACTCATCTTCCTTTGAAAGAAGTCCCCAAGGAAATAACTGTTGAAAGGGTAATCTCGGTAGCCAAGCTTGCTTTTGATTTTTTGCAAAAAATAAAGAAGAAAGGCCCCTTTAGGATTGCTCTATGTGGCTTAAATCCTCATGCGGGTGAAGGTGGGGTACTGGGTAAGGAGGATCAGGAAATTCTGGCTCAGGCGGTGGAAAAGTTAAAGAAGGAAATACCCATTGAAGGCCCTTTCCCTGCGGATAGCCTATTCTATCATGCCCTACAGGGTAAGTATGATTTAGTTATCGCCAATTATCATGATCAAGGTTTAATTCCTTTTAAAATGCTTCATTTTAGGGATGGCGTAAACCTCACCTTGGGCCTCCCGATTGTGAGGACCTCCCCCTGCCATGGCACAGCCTATGATATTGCCCCTTTAGGAGTAGCTTCTCCGCAAAGCTTGATTAAAGCCATAAAATTGGCTTTAAAATTGACCGCTAAGTGTTAAAATTTTTCTATGAAGCGCCTTTTCCTTCTTTCTGCACTGTTTTTTTTGTTCTTTATCTTTCTCGTTGGCTTTTTTACCTATAATCTTACCTTCTTTTTAAACCATTCCTTCTTTAAGGAAAGGTTTCAACAATTTTTCTCGGAACGGTTCCAAGCCAAGATTTCTTATCAAAAGGTAACAGTTGATCTACTGAAACTTCATTTAACCTTTCAAAACTTTAAGGTTGAACATCCGGATTTGCTGTTAAACCTTCCCAAAGGTAAGGTGGATTTTGATTGGTCCAAAATTTTCCGGGGTTCCTTTTATCCTGCGGAACTTTATCTATCTTCCCCCCAGATAACTTTAAGAATACCTAAACCCAAAGAGGAAGAAGTTTTTGACTTCCGATCCTTCTTAAAGCAGCTTGCCCCTCTAAAAATGGTGGTCAAAAAAGGAGAGTTTAACCTGTTTTATCAAGAAAAGGCTTTTAAGGTGAAAGACCTAACCTTTCTTTTGACCGATCAAAGGGATCAGCTTCTTTTTGAAGTCTCCGCGGCTGGCAATTACTTTACCAAGCTTAGTTTAAAAGGCTGGCTAAATTATCAATCCCTCTTTGGTGAGGGGGCACTTCATGTGGAAGATTTAGACCTAACCAAATTTTTAAAAGGTTATGGAGTTGAACTCACGGAAAGCAAGCTTACTCTTAAGGCGCAAATTTCCTTAGAAAAGGATCGTCTCTATGTGGGCTTTTCAGGATCTGCCCCTTGTTTAGTGAAAATTCCTGAAGGCAGCAAGATTGTCTGCGGATTTTTCACAGGTCAGGCTTCCCTCTTGCCCGAGGGTTTAGAGGTGGAGTTAGACTCTCTTGATTTTAAATATCCCAAAACCCAAGGAAGCCTATTAATTACTTCCAAAAAAGAAGGGGTGAGCCTTAGGGCTCATTTGCAAAGCCTTTCTTTTGATGAAGTGGCTCCTTTTCTCTCGGCCCTTCTTCCCAAAGAGGTCTCGCAGGACCTTTTAACGATTGTCAAAGGAGGTCTTTTTAAAGATTTAACCTTAAATCTACAGGGTAAAGACTGGGAAAGGGCCTTAAACCTAATCTCTTTAGATTTGAAAAGCTATGTAGCAGATGGCAAAGTTTTTATCCCGGAGACCCCTTTGCAGTTTGAGGAAATAACGGGAGATATCCTAATCTCCAAAGGAAGGTTAGAGTTCACGGGTAGTGGACAAACTTCGGAAAATATCCTTGTCTCTTCTGCTAAAGTCTTTCTTGATTTAAGAAAGAATATCCCCTCACTGGAATGTGCGGCAAGTTTTTCTGGGCAGGCCGAAAATCTGCATGGCCTGGCCCTAAATTTCTGGCCTAACCTTGCCAAGTTTAATCTCTTAACCAAAGGAGAAGTTTCTGGAAAATTAAGCCTTTCTGGACCTGTGGCCAATCTTAACTTAAACCTTACCCTCTTACCGAAGGATGTTAGCCTTACCCTTTCATCTTTACCAAAGCCCATAAATTTAAAGGAGGGGAAAATTGGGTTTACCAACGGCCTTTTAACCTTTGAAAATTTAAAGTTAAACTATGAAACAGCCCTTTTAGGGCGTGTATCCGGGTTATATAACTTAAATCAAGGAGCCTTAACCTTAAAGGGTCAAAATCTTGAGATAGATAAAAGGGTTTTGCATGAGCTAACTGTTTTCCCAAAATCTCTTCAGGAGAGGCTTTCTTCTTTACCCTTTGACTTTCAAAGTCTTCTGTTTAAGACTTTCTATCTCCCAGAAATTAAGCTTAAGGATCTTTCAGCTAAGGAAAAATTACTCCCCCTTCTTAGCCTTGAGGGCAATATCTACGGTATTAATGGTTCCTTACCTATAAGGAATGCTACTCTTAGCCTTAGCTCCCAAGAGGTCTATTTTAACTTTAACAATGGAGAGCTCTTCTTTACTGGAAATTTTTCCTTAGAAGGTTCTTCTTTTCCTTTATCCGGAAAGGTTCATCTCCAAACCTACGAACCCTTAGGGGGGATTATACGTCTTCAGGGTAAGGGCTATGTTGAAGAGGTTCTGTGGAACAAGATTTCCCAAACTTTTCAAATACCAGAAGCCTTAACCGTAAATCTTCCCGCTGAGCTTTCCTTAGAAGAACTAGCCCTTGAAGGGGACAGAATTTTCGCTAAGTTGAAAATTTCTTCAGAAGAAACAGACCTTAAGGTTAATATTAACTACCATTTGACAACCAAAGAGACTAAAGGAGATTTTCTCTTTGTGGGACCAAATTCTAAGTTTTCAACTGAGTTTAGTTTGGCTGATCCTTTAAAATTGAAAGCTAACGGTTTTTTAACCATTGGTGATCTGCGTCTTCTTTACCCCAAATTCCCAGTCATTAAAGGAAGTTTGGAGGTCGCAAGCTTATCTCTCTCCCTTCCCCCGAACGAATTAGAGTTAATTAAAAATAAAAAAGAAAAGATTTGGGAAGAGTTGCCCTCTCTCCTTGGCAGGAAAGATATTATTGCAATGGAGGGAAGGATTGAGGGAAAGGATTTACATCTTAGCAAACCCCTAAACGGGACCTTTAACCTCATTGTTAATCTTAGCCCTGGGAAGATAGATATTCCTCAATTCAAGGTAGACAAAGAGAGAATTAACTTGGAAGGCCACTTAGAGATTTTTTCGGAAAAGGATAGGTTAAACCTTCTTGGTTTGTTAAAGGCCCAATCCTTAGATTTGAACAAAATTTTCAATGCCTCTGCTGAAAAGATAGGTCAAAAAACCTCAGAGGAAGAGATTTCAAGCTTGATCTTGGGATT
Organism: Caldimicrobium sp.; assembly: GCA_037443245.1. Lineage (GTDB taxonomy): Bacteria > Desulfobacterota > Thermodesulfobacteria > Thermodesulfobacteriales > Thermodesulfobacteriaceae > WYEG01. The sequence goes on along the minus strand of JBBIOT010000002.1, from coordinate 55,345 downwards.
ACCCTATTTCTTAGACCTAAAGGTGGAATTAAATGAAATAAGTTTGCCCTCTCAACACCTCATTAAGGGCTTGAATGGCAAGCTTAGCTATAGCCCGGAAAAAGGACTTTCCTTAGTATTTCCCGAGATAAAATTTTGCGACCTAAATTTCTATCTTGAAGGGGAATGGGTAAAGGATTCGCATTATGTTTATGGAGAGCTTTTACCCTCTAGTGGGGATTTACTTGATCTCTTTTCTTGCTTGTATCCTACCGAAATGCCAAGGATTATTTTTGAAGGGCCTTTTAAGGCCAAAGGTTTTTTCTTTATAGAAGGTGGGGCCTCTTTCTGGGAACATAGCTATGGAGAGCTTGAGGTTTCTTCCCAGAAGGGTTACATGTATCGCGCTCCTCTTTTAATTAGGGTTCTTGGGTTCTTAAGTCCTATAGATTTGTTCCGCGGAAAGATCCCCGATCTTGAGCGAACTCTCTTACCCTATGAAGAGTTAAATTTAAAGGCTATTAATGAAAATAGAACTATTAAGGTGGGGGAGTTTTTCCTTTCTGCCCCTGGTTTTAGATTATTCAGCACTGGAGAAACCTTCTTAGAAGATGACAAAAAGATTAACTTTACCTTCTTAGTTTCTCCCTTTAAAACAGTAGATGTGATTTTAGAGCATATTCCCTATTTCCACAAATTTCTTCTTGGTCGGGAGCGGATGTTTATCTATCTTCCCTTACAGGTAGTTGGGACCTATGATAATCCTGTTATTGTACCCCTCCATCCCGCAAGTGTGGGAAAGGGACTATTTAGTTTTATTTTCAAATTTTTTGGGATAAAGGAAGATTTCTTCCAAAAGAGGCCAAATTTTGACATTTTTCGGCGAAAGGATGTCCTGCAAAGAGGATTGGGGAATCCTGAAAGAAGATAAACATTTTTTAGTAGTGGCTAAACCTGCTGGCCTTGTCGTGCAAGGGGCAAAACAGAAAGATCGGTCCCTTTTGTTACAATTAAAGACTTACCTTAAAGTAAGGGATCATAAGCCAGGAGAGGTTTTTTTAGCACCGGTACATCGTTTAGATAAACCCGTATCTGGTGCTCTCTTACTAGCCAAGAGAAGTAAGGCAGCTAAAAGATTTTTTCAGAGCATGCAAGAAGGACATTTCAAAAAGCTCTACTTAGCTGTTGTGGAGGGAGAATTAGAGGGCTCGGGTTTCTTCATAGATTATTTGTTCTATGAAAAAAATTCTCCAGGGATTAAAGTTTATCCAACTCCAAAGCCAGGCACTAAGATTGCTATTACCTATTATAAAGTTATAGCCCCCCTGGAAGGTAAAACTCTTTGCCTTCTTTCTCCTCTGACAGGAAGAAAGCGTCAATTAAGGATAGCCCTTGCCCACCGGGGTTTTCCTATTCTGGGAGATAAGCTATACGGAGCTAAAACTCCATTGGGAGGAAAGATCCTTCTTCATAATTTTTACTTAAGCTTTCCTCATCCAACCGAAAAAAACATGGTTGAAGTAATATGCCCTCTTCCTTTCTATTTTCCATCTATCTCCCTTGACAAAGCGCATATTTTGGAGTTTTTTAATACCTTGAATAGAAAACTTTGGGAGTTAAGGGATGTGTCAAGCTAAAATATGGCTTAAAGTAAAGGGAGAAGAACGAGAATGGTTAAGAGATATTACTCATCTAGAAGTCCAGGGCGAAGAATTGATTTTTAAAACCTTTTTTGCCCCACCTAAAACCCTACGCGGAAAGGTCCTTTCCATAGATTTTCTAAAAGGTAAGGTTTTAGTGGAATGTGATGCCTTCCCCGAATAAGCCTTCTTCCGAAGAGTTAGTTCTTTGTGCCAGGTGCGCTTGGCGAGAGTTTTGTACCAAAAAATTTAACTTTGATAACACGAAACCTGTCAAATGCCCAGATTTTTCTTTGGATATAAGATTAATTCAAGAGGAGAAGGATGATAAAAAGGATTCTTCGGGAGAAAATTCGTAGGGCCATAGAAGATCTCTATCCTGATTTTAAAGATATAAATTTTGAGATCGAAATCCCTAAAAACAAAAATTTTGGTGATTATTCTACCAATGTAGCTCTTCTTTTGCAGGGCAAGGTTCAGCGAAAGGGAAGAGAACTTGCCGAGGAATTTAGCGCAAGATTACAAGATGAAAGGCTTTTTTCACGTTTAGAAGTAGCGGGGCCTGGTTTTATTAACTTTTGGATTGAGGAAGATTTTTATCGGCAAAATCTTTTTAAGATCTTAAGGGAAGGGGAGCGTTATTTCCAACTCAACCTTGGCCAAGGGAAAAAAGTTTTAGTGGAATTTGTTTCAGCCAATCCAACCGGACCTCTCCATATTGGCCACGGAAGGGGTGCTGCTTATGGGGATTCTTTAGCACGCATCCTTAGTCAAGTGGGTTATGAAGTCGTCCGGGAATACTATCTCAATGATCAAGGCACCCAAATGGCAGTTCTTGGGAAATCTGTTTATTTAAGAGCCAAAGAATTGCAGGGCGCAAAAGTAAATTTTCCAGTAGACGGTTATCAAGGAGCCTATATCTACGATATAGCCAAACTCGCTTTAGCCAAGTATCCTCATCTTCTAAAATTACCTGAAGAAGAAGCTATTGCCCTTTGCCGAGATTTAGCTATAGAGCATATTTTGAAAGATATTAAAGGGGATTTAGCAAATTTTCGGGTGACCTTTGATAGTTGGTATTCGGAAAGGTCCCTATATACTAAAGGCTTAGTTGAAAAAGTGTTAAATTACCTCCGGGGGAAAAATTTAATTTATGAAAAAGATGGGGCATTATGGTTTGCTTCTACTCAGTTTGGCGATGAAAAGGATAGGGTCTTAAGAAAGGGAACTGGTGATTATACCTACTTTGCCAGCGACATAGCCTACCATTATGAAAAGTTTTTCTTGCGGAAGTTTGACCTCTGTATCAATCTTTGGGGTGCGGATCATCACGGATATGCCCCGCGTCTGAAATCAGCCATGAAGGCCTTAGAGGTGGAAGAAGAAAGACTAAAGATTATCCTTATTCAAATGGTAAATCTTCTTGAAGGTGGGTGCCTTAAAAGCATGTCCACGCGCCAGGGTGAATTTGTTGAACTTAAAGAATTAGTTAATCAAGTGGGAACCGATGCGGTAAGGTTTATTTTCCTCTCTCGATCCCCCGATTCCCCCCTTGATTTTGACGTAGAATTAACTAAAAAGAAATCTCAAGAGAACCCAGTTTATTATGTGCAGTATGCCCATGCCAGGATTTGTAGTGTCTTTACTAAGGCAAAGGAATCAGGTTTTAGCTTAGATTTGGATAGGGCAGATCTTTCTTATCTTAAGGAAGTAGAGGAGCTAACTCTCCTCAAACACCTGGATAGGTTTGATGATGTTTTGGAGGATGTGGCCAGGCATTATGCTCCCTATCGCCTTACCCATTATCTACTAGATCTGGCTACCGCTTTTCATGATTATTATACTAAATTTAGAATTCTCACCGAAGATGAGAAATTGAGATTAGCCAGATTTGCTTTGTGCGAAGGTTGTAGGCGAGTCCTAAGTAAAGGGTTGGATCTTTTAGGTGTTTCAGCACCAGAAAAAATGTAATTGCGGAGGTAGGATATGGAAAAAAAATTTAAGTTTGAAGTTACCCGTTTGGGTATTTTTTTCATTGTTCTATTTGCCCTTTGTTTATTAGTGTGGACCTTTATCTTAGGTGTCTGGATTGGCACCAAAATTGGTGAAAAACCATCTCAACTTGAGCAAACCGCCGAATTGAAACCTCCTTCTCCTGCCCCTGCCATTCCCCAAATGAATATCCCCCAAATGAATGCTTCGGCCGTTTCTCAACCTCCTTCCAATCAAACCACCACCCAAAGGACCACTCCACCCGCAACACCCGCCTCAGAAGAAATTAAAAAAGAAGAAAAACCCTCAGTAGCCGAGAAACCCAAAGAGAAAGCTCCTCCTAAGGCTGAATCTATCAAGGAACAAAAAAAAGAAGAAGTAAAGAAGGTTGCCAAGCCTCAAGAGAAGAAGATAGAGAAAAAGCCTGAAGAAGGAGCCTCTGGACCCTTTTATGCCCTTCAGGTTGGAGCCTTTACCAAAAGAGAATTAGCTGAAAAGGCCAAAGCTGATGTGGAAAAACTTGGCTTCAAGGCCTTACTTAAGGAAGAAACAAAAAATAACCAAAAGATTTATAAGGTTTTAGCTGGTAGGTTTGAATCTCGAGAAAAAGCCTTAGCTCAAGCTATAGTTATTGAATCGGCTTTAGGTATTAAGCCCTTTCCCGTAGAGGTCAAATAGTTGGGGATAATTCGCAAGGCCAAGCTTAGCGACGTTAAATACATCTACCGTTTAATTTTACATTTTGCAAAAAAGGGAGATTTAATACCCCGTCCTTTAGCGGAAATCTATGAGCATCTTAGAGAATTTTTTATCTATGAAGATAAAGATCTGGTGGCAGGGGTCTGTGCCCTACATATTCTATGGGAAGATCTTGCCGAGATAAGATCCTTAGCGGTAGCTGAAGAATATCAAAGGCAAGGGATCGGGAAAGATTTAGTTTTCGCCTGCCTAAAGGAAGCCAAAGATTTAGGGATTAGCCGGGTATTTGTCCTTACTAACTCTCCAGAATTTTTTAAAAAATTGAATTTCCAAGAAATTCCTAAACAGGAACTACCACAAAAGGTTTGGGCAGATTGCATCAGATGTAGCAAATTTCCGGAGTGTGATGAGGTAGCTTTAGTAAAGAATTTATTAAATGATTTGCCATAAAAGGGCTAACCCACTTAAAATTACATATCTTTCCCAAAGTCTTGACAAAAGACTAATTTTGTTTTTTATTTAAGTTAACTAAAAAAATGTAAAATAAAAAAAAAGGAGGTGGAGTTATGCCAACAGTAGAGTACAAGGGAAAGGTATTTGAGCTTGATGAGGACGGGTTTCTACAAGGGGGCTTAGATGCTTGGTGTCAAGAATGGGTAGAATACGTTAAAGAGCTGGAAGGTATTCAAGAATTAACGGAAGAACACTGGAAGGTCATTAACGTCCTTCAAGATTATTATAGAAAGAACGGTGTAGCCCCCATGGTCAGGATTCTCTCCAAGGTTACCGGATTTCCTTTGAAGAAAATTTACGAGCTCTTCCCCTCTGGCCCTGGTAAAGGCGCCTGTAAAATGGCAGGACTTCCCAAGCCTACTGGGTGTGTGTAAAAGAAATTCTCTGATTGGGAAGAGGTTTTACCTCTTCCCTTATTATTTTACCCTTTTTTCTTTTCTTTTTGTCTTTTTTTCTTTTTTATTTTTGCAAAATTTAACAATCAAAGCGGAAAATCTTATTAATCTTAATCAAGCCACCCTAAAGGAACTGGAAAGCTTACCTGGGATTGGACCGGTTACAGCCAAAAAAATTTTAGAACTGCGAGAAAGGAAAGGTGGGTTTAAAAGCGTGGATGAACTGCTTGAAGTGCCAGGTATTGGTCCTAAAAAGCTTGAAGCCCTCAAACCATATCTTACTTTAGAAGAAAAGTCAATATCCCCAGATCAAAACCAAGTGAATTACCCCAACCCTAAGAAGAAAATTTTTAAATATATAGATGAGAAAGGCGTAGTTCATTACACTCAATTCCCCGAAATGGTTCCTTTCAAATACCGTCATACTTTAAAGGAAGTTCATTAAAAGAAAATTTTTTCTTTGATATAAATCAAGGTAATCAAGCGACTCATTCATTATACTTTTATAACAAAATATGAAAAATTAAGGAGGAGGTGGACTGATGTTCTGTAATCAGTGTGAACAAACAGCCAAAGGATTTGCCTGCACAGTAAGGGGAGTTTGTGGGAAGACGCATGAAACTGATGTCTTACAGGATCTTCTCTTGTATACCTGTGCGGGTTTAGCTGAAGTTGCTCTTCTTGCCGAAGAAAAGGGAATTAAAAAGCCGGAAGTTGACATTTTTTTGATGGAAGCGCTCTTTTCCACCCTCACCAACGTCAACTTTGACCCTGAAAGAATTAGGACCTACTTAGAAAAAGCCGTAGAATTGAGAGAGACCTTAAAAAAGGAAGCTCATTTATCTTTAGATTCCCCCATAGCCAACTTTAAACCAGCCAAGTCAATGGAGGAACTCATTAAACAAGCCGAAGAGAGAGAAATTGAGCCTACCGTCTTTCGTGAGGAAGGAGAAGATGTGGGTAGCCTGAAGCTCACCATTCTCTATGGGTTGAAAGGAATAGCTGCCTATGCCTATCATGCCGAAAAACTTGGGGTGCGGAATGAAGAGGTCTATCGGGGAGTAAAGGAGCTTTTAGTAAATATCTTTAAAGATAAGGGTTCTGATTTGAAGACCTGGGTTGATAGGGCTTTGGAAACGGGAAGATTAAACCTTCTTACCATGGAAGCCTTAGATAAGGCCAATACCTCTGCTTACGGAAATCCTACTCCAACCAAGGTTTCTCTTGGTGCTAAAAAGGGCAAGGCTATCCTGGTTTCCGGACATGATTTAAAGGATCTCTATGAACTCCTAAAGCAGACTGAAGGGAAAGGGATTTACATTTATACCCATGGAGAGATGCTCCCTGCTCATGGCTATCCGGAGTTGAAGAAGTTTCCTCACTTAGCTGGCCATTATGGTACCGCTTGGCAAAATCAACAGAAGGAATTTGCGGCCTTTCCTGGTCCTATTGTGATGACCACTAATTGCTTAATGCCCCCAAAGGACTCCTATAAGGATAGGGTCTTTACCTTAGGACCAGTGGGATATCCTGGAGTAAAGCATCTTCCCGATGAGAATTTTGCCCCTGTTATTGAAATGGCCCTTCAGATGGAGGGTTTTAAAGAGGATAACCCCGGGAAGGGAATCTTGACTGGCTTTGCCAGGGACGCGGTTTTATCCGTGGCCGAGAAGGTTATAGATTTAGTCAAAAACGGTAAAATCAGGCATTTCTTCTTGGTAGGTGGTTGTGATGGAGCCAAACCTGTAAGAAACTACTATACTGAATTTGTGGAGAGAGTGCCGGAAGATTGTGTAGTTTTAACCTTGGCCTGTGGAAAGTTCCGTTTCTTTGACAAAGACCTGGGAACCGTTGAGGGCATTCCAAGACTTCTTGACGTTGGCCAGTGCAATGATGCCTACTCAGCCATTCAGATCGCCTTAGCCTTAGCCAAGGCCTTTGGAGTAAGCGTCAACGAGCTTCCCCTTTCTTTAATCCTTTCTTGGTATGAACAAAAGGCCGTCGCCATCTTTTTAACTTTACTCTACTTAGGTATTAAAAATATAAGGCTTGGCCCCAGCATGCCTGCTTTCCTTAGCAAAAATGTAGCTAACTTCATTGTCCAAAATTATAATCTGAAACCCATCTCAACTCCCGAAGAGGATCTGCGGGCCATTTTAGGATAAGACTGAACTCTAAGGGGGCTTTTGCCCCTTTCTTATTGACAATGATTCTAATTGTGATTAAGTTTAATAATGAAATAGGGCCCGTAGCTCAGCTGGTTAGAGCCGCCGGCTCATAACCGGAAGGTCCCAGGTTCGAGTCCTGGCGGGCCCATATCCCTACCAATAATGAGCCTTAAAGTCTTTCATATTGTAGATTATTTAAACCAAATAGCTCCCTCATCCTTAGCGGAAAAGAATGATCCCATAGGTTTACAAATAGGATCTTTGAAGGGAGAAGTAACCGGAATTCTACTTACGGTTGATGTTACTTTAGAGGCCTGTAAACTTGCCTTAAAGGAAGGAATAAATTTAATTATTTCCCATCATCCATTAATCTATCGTCCTCTGCAGAGAATTATTTCTGAAGAATACCCTGGTTCTGTGGTTTATTTCGCTATCAAAGAAGGAGTGAATGTGATCTCTTGGCATACCCCCTTAGATAAAGTCCCTTGGGGTGTAAGCTCAGCCTTAGCCGAAAAATTAGATTTAACCATTGAAAAGGTGATCGATCCCGAAGTAAACTTTGGCCCCCAATATGGGTTAGGGGTAGTAGCAAAATTAAAAAAACCTGTTAAAATTGCAAAACTTGCTAATTTAATTAGAAAAAAGTTTGGTTCATGGGTGATGGTTGTAGGTAACGACGAAGAAGAGATTGAGCATTTAGCCATCGGTGGAGGCTCTTGTTTCTTCTTGATCGAAAAACTAAGAAAAATGAACATAAATGCTTTATTAACATCGGACGTTAAATATCATGACGCCATAAAAGCCAAAGAAGAGGGATTTCATCTTTTAATTATTGACCATGGGGTGGGTGAACAATTTTTTCTAACCCATCTCAAAACAAAGCTTCACGAATTTTTACAAGCTCAATCTTTAATTATTCCCCTTAAGATGGCAAGGGTGGAAAGTCCCTTTAAGTTGATAAAGGAGGTGTATTAATCTTATGCAGGAAGATATTTTAAGATTGATTGAATTACAAAAACTTGATTTGGAGATTTTAAAGTATGATAGGGCCATTGAGTATGTTCCAGAAAATCTTAAAAAAGCTAAAAATAATTTAGACAAAATTAAAGAAAAACTTGATAAAACTATAGCCCTCATTGAGGAAAAGGAAGGCCAAAAAAAACTATTTGAAGAGGAGTTGCAGGAAGAAACCAAAAGACTTAAACAGACCCAGGCCCGTCTCAATCAAATTCGTGGAACAAGGGAATATCAAATTTTGCTCGGAGAAATTGAAGAAATTAAAAGAACAAACAAACAAAAGGAAGAAGAAATTTTAAAACTCATGGAAGAGATTGAAAATTTAACACAAGAAAAGAATAAATTAGAAGAGGAATTGCAAAAATTAAACCAGATTTATGAGGAGGAGAAAAGGAAGTATCAAGAGCTTTGCCAAAGGCTCAATGAGGAAAAGTCTCATCTCCTCGTCAAACGGAAACAGATGACAAGTAGAATCTCCTCCAAGATTTTACAGAGATATGAAACCTTGCGCCAAAAGAAGGGCGGGATTGGGATTGCTGGAGTAGTTAATGCCATCTGCGAGGGCTGTCACATGGCCATTCCGCCTCAGCTTTACATAGAAATTCAAAAGGACAATCGTTTCTACGAATGTCCCTACTGCAAAAGGTTAATTTATTTTAAACCATACTATGAGGAAGAAGGCTCATCATCTCAAGAAATAGATCAAGCCTAAGAAGTCAAAATTGTGAAAAGACTTAAGATTTCAGAAAATCAGACCGAATTATACCGAATACTCTCGGAAGTTGCCGAAGATTTAAAACGTGGTTTAGTAGGGGCTATCCCTACGGAAACCTATTATGCCCTTGCTTGTAATCCCTTTTCGCCAAGAAGCGTAGAAAGATTAATCTCTTTAAAGGAGCGGCAAGAGGGACAGCCCATCCTTTTGCTTCTTGGTAGACTTGATGATCTTACCTTAGTTGTAGATAACTTGCCATTCCTTGGCAAAAGGCTTATTAAACTTTTTTGGCCAGGTCCACTGACTATTGTTTTTACCGCAAGAAAAAATCTGCCCCCTCAGTTAACCGGGGGAACGAATACTATCGGAGTGAGACTCTCTGGATGTGAGTTAACCCGAAAGATAGCCCAGGCCTTTGGCGGTCCTATTACCGGGACAAGCGCAAACCTAAGCGGAGAACCACCTCTAAATGATCCAGAAGAAATAGTAAGAAAACTCCCCTATCTTGACTTTATTGTGGATGCTGGGAAAACTCCTGGTCAAGGTCCCTCAACCGTAGTGTCGGTGGTAAACAATCAGTTAAGCTTAATCCGGGAAGGCATAATCCCCTTTTCGGAGATTTTAAAAAAATTAGAGCTTGAAGCATGAAGATAGCCTTCTGTGGGAAAGGTGGAGTAGGGAAAACTACCTTAGCCACCTTGTTATCCTTGGTCTACTTAGAAGAAGGATACAAAGTCTTAGCCATTGACGCCGATCCTAGCCCTCATTTGGCAAGACTTTTTGGTATCCAAGGAGAAGTAACTCCTTTAGCTGAAATGACTGACCTTTTAGCGGAAAGGGCCGAAAAGACAGGTCCCTATTATACTTTAAATCCTAAGATTGACGATCTACCCGAAAAGTTTGCTTTAACTAAAAACGGCTTAAGGCTTATGGTCTTAGGTGCTATTAGGGTTGCGGGTGGAGGTTGCGCCTGTCCAGAGCAAACGGTCTTACGAAGACTTTTAAATTACCTATTGCTGACTGCCAAGGAAGTGGTAGTGGTTGATATGGAGGCTGGAGTAGAGCACTTTGGGAGGGGCACCGTCGTTCCTATGGATGTAATCCTGGTAGTCGTTGAGCCATCTGCTGGGAGCATCCAAACCGCTAAACAAATCTACCGCTTAGCCAAGGATCTCCACTTGGATAGAATATACTTTCTTGGAAATAATATAAGGTCCCCCAAACAGGAAGAATTACTTAAAAAAGAATTTGCCCCTTACCTGATTGCCCTATTTCCCTATGATGAAGAATTAGAGGAGTTGGAATTCCAAGGGGCCAGCCTTTGGAATTACAGGGGTAAACTTTTTCAGCAAATGAAGGAGGTCAAAGTTGCCCTGTCAAGACTGCTCTCTAAACCTTCCTGATGTTCAGAATACTCCTCCCGATGAATTTATCCCTATCAATAAGGTAGGAATTAAAAATCTTAAATATCCCATTAAGGTCTTAGATCGGGCTAAGGGTTTTCAATATACCATCGGTGAGTTTAATCTCTATGTGGACCTCCCTTCCCATTTCAAAGGGACCCATATGAGCAGATTTGTAGAGGTCCTGAATGAGTTTCAAGAGGAGATTCACGTCAAAAATATTAAAGAAATCTTAAAGAGGCTCAAAAAAAGATTATCCGCCCGCTCCGCCCACTTGGAAGTTTACTTTCCCTATTTCATGGAAAAAAAAGCTCCCGTTACCGAGATAGTTGGACTCATGGAATATCAAGCCTTTATGCTTGCAGAGCTCTCCTCCCGTAAGTTTGATTTAGTTTTAGGGGTCGTGGTCCCCATTATGACCCTATGCCCATGTTCCAAAAAGATAAGCAAATTTGGAGCCCATAATCAACGAGGTTACGTGACTATTCAGGTTAGAAGTAAAGAATTTCTTTGGTTAGAGGAGCTTATTGAAATTGCCGAAGGGTCAGCTTCCTCTCCAGTCTATCCTATCCTTAAAAGAGCGGATGAAAAATTTGTTACCGAATACGCCTACGAACACCCTAAATTTGTAGAAGATGTGGTAAGGACCATTGCTAGTAAATTACTCAGCAAAAAAGGGATTCATTGGTTCTCGGTTTCGGTGGAAAATCTTGAATCCATCCATGGACATAACGCTTATGCTTATATTGAATATCCTTCTCCTGATTATTCCTCTGATACCTCAAGCTCTAAGTAGGAATTTCCACATTCATAACACTTCACATCAATAATATTATCAAGCAAGGCCACATAAATAGTATCGGCACCACAAATCTTACAAATTCCCAATCCTTCCTCTTCTAAGGATTTTAAAATTTCTTCCTTTAAATCTTCAGAAATATCAGGATCAAATAATACTTTCATAGATCCTCCAATTTCCATTTTAAACTAAAATTTTACTAACCATACCTCCATTTGTAAAGTAGATTTTACTAAATTTTTCCAAATTTACCTTCTTTTTCTTAAGAAAAGGAGCTTAATGGTAGACGAAGAATGGTATTTTGGGCTAATTGGGGATTTTTATTAGGAAAATCTGTCATATAATGAGTACCTCTGGACTCTGGACGAGAAAGGGCCGAGCAAACGATTAAATAGGCCACCAACGCTATGTTTTTTAACTCCATCAAGTCAAGATCAAGGTAATAGCCCTTCCAATAATTTTCAATTTCATCTTTGAGGAGGTCTAATCTTTTTTTAGCAAATTCTAACATTTTGGTACTTCTAGTAATTCCTACCAAATCCCACATGATTTTTCGAATTAAGTCCCAATTATGGGTAATAAATATTTTCTCTTGGGGGATAGCCTGAATTTCAGGGGTTTTTATTTTTGGTTTTTTTAAATTTCCCTTTAATTGAGGATAGAGCTTTTTTATTTTTAAGCTTGCTTGATGAGCAAAAACCAAGGCTTCAAGCAGGGAATTTGAGGCTAAACGATTAGCTCCATGCAATCCCGTTCCAGCACATTCTCCAATAGCAAAAAGATTAGGAAGGTCTGTCTGACCAAATTCGTTCGTTAAGATCCCCCCACAAACATAATGAGCCGCTGGCACAACCGGGATGGGCTGTTTAGTAATGTCTATCCCATATTTTAAACAAGTTTCATAGATATAAGGAAATCTTTGCTTGACATAGTCCGAGGGAAGATGGGTTATATCTAGATAGACACAATCTCCTCCGGTTTTCTTTAATTCCAAGTCTATCGCTCGGGTGACCACATCTCTTGGGGCAAGTTCTTTTCTTATTGGGTCATAACGGTGCATGAAGGGCTTCCCTTCAGGATTAAGTAGAATAGCTCCTTCCCCACGTAAGGCCTCAGAGATTAAAAAGTTTTTCGCCTGGGGATGGTATAAACAGGTAGGATGAAATTGAATGAACTCCAGATTGGCAATCCTACAGCCTGCTTTAGCAGCCAGGGCTATGCCATCACCCGTAGCTGTATCTGGGTTGCTGGTATACAGATAAACCTTGCCCGCACCTCCAGTGCAAAGGGCTACCACCTCAGCTAAAAAAATAGCCGGTGTGCCCTGGAGAAGATCAAGTACCAGGGCCCCAGCTACTAAAGGGTTTTGGTGATGAGTCTCCGCAAATAATAAATCAACTACAAAGTGATGTTCGTAAAGTTCTATGTTAGGACATTCTAAGACCCTTTCAATCAGAACCTTTTCAATGGCCCTTCCCGTATAATCTCCTACGTGAAGGATCCTTCTCCGCGAATGTCCACCCTCCAATCCCAATTGATATTTTTTAGGGTTTTCTGGATCCCGATCAAACCTAAGTCCCAAAGCCTCAAGCTCAGCAATTCGTTGGGGAGCCGATTTTACAACCAATTCAACTATACAGGGATCGCAAAGCCCATCCCCAGCGATCAGCGTATCTTGGATGTGAAGATCAAAACTATCCTCTTCAGAACAAACACAAGCTATTCCTCCTTGGGCTAAGGTGGTGGCTGCGTCGTATTTTCTTTTTTTAGTTAAAATGGTCACCCTTCCCAAATCCTTGATCTTTAAAGCTAAAGATAGCCCGGCAATCCCGGAGCCAATGATTAAAAAATTGGTTTTATGAATGTTCATCCTCTTCTCCTAATTTGGCAAGTCTTTCCACAAAATAGGTAAAAAGTTTTGGCCCCGAAGGGAAATAAAGGGGTGATTCATAGGCTAGTTTTTCACAAAATTTAATGTTCCCTCTTTTTTTCTTATGGATTGAAGAATCATAAATAACAAAAGGAACCGGTTTAGTAGAATGGGTTCGGATGGAAATGGGCGTTAAATGGTCACAGCAGGCAAGGATGCGGTAATTAGAAGTTATCTCAACAATTCTTTCTAAAAGATAACGCACTATCCGACGATCAAACTCGTCAATTGCTTTAATCTTTAACTCCAAATTGCCTTCATGACTAACTTCATCAGGAGCTTCTACGTGAATAAGCACAAAATCATGCTCTTTGAGGGTTGAAAGGGCATAATCTACCTTTCCTTCGTAGTTTGTATCAAGGTAGCCCGTAGCTCCAGGAACCTCTATGATCGTTAAGCCCGCAAGCCTTCCCAAGCCTTTAATTAAATCAACAGCCGAAATTACTGCACCCTTTATGCCCCATTTTTCCTGAAAATTTTCTAAATCAGGGGTTCTTCCTTGACCCCAAGGCCAAATGGCATTAGCTACCGGTTTGTTTTCTAACTTTCTTTGTTGATTAATGGGATGTTTTTCTAAAACAGAAATTGCCTTAAGAATAAATTCTTTTAAATAGGGTTCCTCATCGTAGGCTTGAAAGGCAAACCAGACGTTTTTACCCAGAAGATCATGGGGCGGATAAGTCTGCAGTCCACCAGATCCACCTCGCCAAATTAGGATGTGTCGATAACTTACTCCTGGAATGATTTCAATCTTGTCGGTAGCTGCCACCCGGTTTATAGCCTCAATAAGCTCCGTGGCACTCTCGGTGTCTATGTGCCCAGCCGAATAATCCTCCATAATTAATTCTTCTCCTTCTAACCGTAGGGTAACAAGATTGCAACGATAAGCGACATCCTGGGGTTTTAAATCAACGCCTCGCGCTGCTGCTTCAATAGGTCCTCTCCCTGTATACTTCTCCTGGGGAGGATATCCAAGTAGTCCCATGATAGCCACATCAGAACCAGGATGCATCCCAGAGGGAATAGTCTGACAATAGCCCACCTCCCCATAACTTGCTAAAAAATCCAGTCCAGGAGTAATGGCTACTTCTAAGGGAGTTTTAAAATTAAGCTCCTTAAGAAGAAAATCTCCCATCCCATCACCAATTAAAAGAATATATTTTTTTTCCTTTGAGCTTTTACTTTTGCCCCTTTTTTTGGTCATATTTTCCCCTCCCTAATCTCTAACCTTAAAGAAGTTTACTCAATAAAAGGGATAATCTTAAAAATAAATAGAAAATTAAGGTTAGCAATATTTGGGAAAAAAAATCCCCTGGTGAGATTAAAAAAGATAAACTAAAGAAAATACCCAAAAGATAGATCCTTCGTTGACGAAGGATCTCCTCGGTAATCAATCTTTCTTTAACTAATAAGGCTAAGATTAATGGAATTTGGAAAGCTAAGATTGAAAAAAGTAAAACTTTAAGAAAAAAGAAGAGAACTCCATTTATAGTAAGAGTATTGGTAAAATTTTTGCCAAAAAATAGAAAAATTTTAGCTATCGTAGGAAAAAGAAAAAAATAACCAAAAATAAAACCTATTAAAGAAAGAAAAAGGGAAAGGAGAAAAAGGCGTTTTAAAAATCTCCTCTCGTATTCATAAAGTTCTTCTGAGATTAAACCCCAAAGCTTTAAAAGAAAAAAAGGAAGAATTAACATCAAGGTAAGATAAAAGGAAGCCCGGATAGCTACCAAAAGGGCTTCCTCAAGACTAATAAAAACAAGAGGTTTTCTACCCACCAAGGAATAGTAAGAATAAAAGAGAATAGGAAAAATTTTGGGGAAAAAAAGAAAAATTAAAAACCACAGGAAGAAAAAAAATATCCCATAAACTATGAGTAATTTCCTAAGACGGGATAGAAAATCTGTCCCCCAAAGAATTCTTAACTTTTCATGAACTTTGATCATCATTGCTGGGGGAGATCTTTGTTAGGCTCTTTGGGATGTCCTTCGGCCGATTTTTTATTTTCCTCTTTAAATTCTTCCAAAAGCTTTAGGGGGTTATCTAGTCCTTCCTTTGTTTCTTTTACTAACTGCTCTAACTCATCTTTGGCTTCCTTGATATCCCTTTCAACTTCCTCAATCTCTAATTCTTTTTTGAGTTCATCCACGGCCTTTTTAAATTCTAAGGTAATCTTAGCTAAGAATCTTCCCACTTCGGGTAGTCTTTCTGGGCCTAAAACTACCAGGGCTACCAAAAAAATGAGTAAGGCTTCGCTAAATCCAATATTAAACATGTCAATCTATATAGGTTCTGGGGATACAACTCCCAAGGTGACAAAATAATTCGTAAGAGATGGTTCCTGCAAGTTGGGCAAGTTCATCAGCAGGAACTTCGTTGTTTGGTCCGCCAAGGAGGATTACCTCTTGTCCAATATTTGCCTCAGGAGTTTCTGTAAGATCAAGAAAAAGGGCTTTCATGGAGATAGTTCCAATCACCGGAACCCTTTTCCCAAAAAGATAAGCAAACCCACGATTACCTAAAGCCCGCGGATAGCCATCGCCATAACCGATAGGAACTATCCCAAGTAAGGTATCCCTCTTAGCAATAAAAGTGGGACCATAACCCGCACTCTCTCCTCGTTTTAGCTTTTTAATTTCTACAATCTTTGTTCTTAACGTCATAACCGGATAAAGCTTAATGAGGGCCCTGGCTTTAAAGGAAGGATACCCTCCATAAATGGCAATGCCCGGCCTTACCAAATTGCCTTTCTCAGAAAGAAAGATTAGACCCCCAGAATTACAAAAATGGATATATTTAGGATATATTTTGGCCTCCTTTAGTTTCTCTAAAAAAAGATTAAACTTGGCTAATTGTTCTTGCGTAAGATCGGAATCGGGCTCTTCACTTGCCCCAAGATGGGTCATAAGCCCCGCTAATTTCAAAAAAGGGCTTTCTTGCAATTCCTTAAGTAAAAGGGGAAGATCTTCTAAGGGAAGGCCAAAGCGGTTCATCCCTGTTTCTACCTTAAGATGAAACTCAAGAGAGATACCTCTTTCTCTACAAAAATCCCGTAGTTGCTGAAATTTATTTAAACTTACCACTACCGGAGTTATCCGAAGATGGACTATTTCTGGAAGCCAATTCTTTTCAAAACCCGAAAGAAGAAGGATAGGATGAATAAATCCAGCCTTTCTCAAGATTAGAGCTTCCTCGGGTTCATTTAGCCCAAATCCCCAAACTTTCTCTTCCGCAAGTACTTTAGCTACCTCCAGTAATCCATGCCCGTAAGCATCATTTTTAATGACAGGCAAAATTTCTGTGCCCTCTGGCAAAAGTTTTTTAAGGTTCTGAAGATTTTTCCTAAGATTTCCTAAGTTTATAATTAGACTTTTAGGCCAAGTAAGAGACATCCCTTAAGAAGGTTCCTTTAACAATTTTTTTATGTATTCCGAGGCTGAAAGACCAGCTACACAGCCTTCTCCAACCGCTTTGGCCACCTGAAGAGGTGGACCGGTCAAATCTCCGCAGGCAAAGACCCCCGGCAGTGAGGTCTCCATCTTTAGGTTTACCTTTACGTAGTTAAAGGTTTCAGGATCAAGTTCCACCCCAAGTGGCGCAAGCAATTCCAAAGGCCCTTTAGCCCCGAGTTCAATAAAAACACCATCCACTTCCACTTCTGAGCCATCAACAAAGCCTATTCCCCGAACCTCTTCTTCTCCAAGCAATTTTATAGGTTTTTGTTTAATAATTTCCACTTCCGTTCCTACCTGAGAAAGGTCCATTTCTCTAAGAGCAACAAAATACACCTTAGAAGCAAATTTGGTAAGGGTTTGTGCCCCATGCAAAGCAGCGCTTCCATCTCCAATTACCGCCACCCTTTTCCCCCGATAGAACCAAGCGTCACAATCTACACAATAGGATACCCCCTTCCCTACAAATTTATCCTCCTCTTTGAAGATCCTTTTTTTCTTTTTTACTCCCATCGCCAAAATTAAGGCTAAACTTTGATAATTTTCCCCGGACTCGGTCTCCACCAGGAATCCATTTTCCCTTCTCTCAAGTCTGATCACATCTTCTCGGTGATGGTCTGCCCCAAATTTTAAAGCCTGACTTAGTCCAGCTTTGATAAGGTCTGCCCCGGAAATTTTTTCCGCAAATCCAAAATAATTCTCCACGTGGGCATTCCAAAGGGCGCTCTCTTCCGGTTTACCTAAAATCAAAACCCTATGCTTTCTCCTGGCAGTATGGATAGCCGCTTGTAGTCCCGCTGGCCCAGCCCCAATGATAATAATTTCATAATCCTGCATAGTGCCCCCTTTAAAGCTTTTCTATTTTCTCTTTAAGATTTTTTATGTAGCATCTCACTGCTTCTTTTCCGGTTCCACCAGGGATATTTCGTCTCTTGATGGCATGTTCATAACTTAACCAGAGATAAACGTCTTCCTCAATCTCAGGCACAAATTTTTTAAATTCAGTCAAGGAAAGCTCGGATAATCCTTTATTCTGCCTTTCCCCATACTTAACGATTTCTCCTACCAAATGATGGGCCCTTCTAAAGGGGATACCCTTCATCACCAAATAATCAGCAAGTTCGGTTGCTAATAAATAACCGGAGTTTAGTTTTTTGGTAATGTTCTCTTTCTTTAATTTTAACCCAGAAACAAGAAGGCTCGCCATCCGCAAAGAATTTAAGGTATAGGTTAGGGCTTGAAAAAGAGGCGGTTTATCTTCCTGGAGGTCGCGATTATAACTTAAAGGAAGCCCCTTTTGGAGAGTTAAAATTTGCAGAAGATTACCCAAGACCACCGAAGATTTTCCCCGGATGAGTTCTGCTGGATCGGGATTTTTTTTCTGAGGCATAATGGAACTTCCCGTAGTTAACCGATCAGGAAGTTCGGCAAAGTTGAACTCTTGACTGGTCCATAGGATTATCTCTTCCGCAAGCCTGGAAAGGTCTACCATAATCAGTGAGAGAATGAAAATAACCTCGGCAATAAAATCTCGGAAACTTACCGAGTATACACTATGTCTGGTTGGAGAGTCAAAGCCAAGGATGGTACTCAGAAAGTATCTGTCCAAAGGAAAACCACATCCAGCAAAGGCTGAAGAACCAAGAGGACATTGCTTCAGTCTCTTTAGATAGTCTTCAAGCCTTTCTAAATGATGATACATAGCCTCGGCATAGGCGGTAATCCAATGGGAAAACAAAACTGGTTGCGCGTGCTGTAGATGGGTAAACCCAGGCATAATCAAGTCAAAGTATTCTTCCGCCTTGTTAAGAATAACGAAGATAAGCCTTTTTACCTCCTCTTTTAGCTCTGTAACTTTTTCCATGAGATAGAGTTTTTCATCCGTAACCACCTGCTCGTTTCTACTCCTTCCCGTATGTAGCTTATAAGCAATTTCTCCAATCTTAGACACCAAGGCAGTCTCCACATGGGTATGAATATCCTCTAATTCCTTACAAAAAACAAGCCTCCCTTCCTGCAAATCCTTTTTCACCTCTTCTAAACCTTGAAGAATTTTGGCCAGTTCTTCATCGTTTAAAATACCAATTTTATGCAAAGCCTGGGCATAGGCCTGGCTGGCTTTAATCTCCGCCAAGGCCAATTCCTGATCAAAGCTGATGGATTCCGAAAATTCTTCCAAAAATTTTTCTGTTTCTTCAGTAAACCTCCCTCCCCATACCTTTCCCATAAATCCTCCTAACTCTTTTTACCACAAATTGCTATAAGCAAAAACAAAGGCAATTAATAGAGCACCTTGTTTGAGCAATTATACCTCACAATTTAATCCTTAGCCAAATCTATCTTTTAAATTGTATCGGGTATAGTAAAAAACCTTTCCCCAGGGATGGTTGGAACCAAGTTTATATCCTAAATGAATAGGTTGGCTTTTAATAGAAGGGTCTTCTTTCTTTTTTAAAAATTGACCCTAAAGTTGACAGGGCAATTTTGTGTTAAAAAGCCACTTTGCCAATTTGCAATAACCTAAACAAAAAGTTGACAAGAAAGACTTTTAGTGTTATCATTTTTAAAATTATAATACGGAAAGGAGGCCATCTATGCTTTTAGGTTTATTTTTTATGCTAAATCTTCTTTGGCCTGATTATCTTTATGCCATGCATATTTCAGAAGGGATTTTACCTCTTTCCCAGGCCTTATTCTGGTTTCTTCTTTCGGTGGTTGTGATAGGCCTCGCTTATTTTTATCTCAAAAAGTCCCTTTCTGAGTTTCCAGAAAGGAAGGCCCTTTTTGCTTTTGCTACTGCTTTAGTTTTTTTGCTCTCCTGTCTGCCTATTCCTGTTCCCTTTGTTGGGACCTGTAGTCATCCTGTAGGGGTAAGTATTGCGGTCATGCTTCTTGGTTTGGGAGGAGGCATTATTTCTGGATTTATCGTTCTTCTTCTTCAGGCTTTCTTACTCTCCCACGGTGGCCTTTCTAGTCTTGGAGCTAATATCTTTTCTATGGCCGTGGTTGGAAGTTTTACTGCCTTTTTGAGCTTAATCCTCTTAAAAAGGTTTAGCCTTTCTCCCTTCTTAATTGGTTTGGCTATGGGGATCCTTTCCGACTGGGCCACCTATTTAACCACCGCTTTTCAGCTGGCCTTGGCTCTGTCGGGAAATACTCCTCTGGGATCTATCCTTTATAAGGCCCTTTTGGCCTTTTTGCCAACCCAAATCCCCATTGGCCTATTAGAAGGATTGATTGCGGGCGGCCTTGCTACAGCTTTAGCTAAAAGAAGAAAAGACCTTCTTATCTGGGAGGTTTAACATGGCCCTAAAAAGAAAACTTATAACTCTTTTTCTTTCTTTTTCCCTAATTTTTTTCACCCTTAGCCTCGGTTTATCCTTAGCTACGGAAGAAGCAAAGTGGCAAGGGCTTGATGAAGCAGTCATTGGAAAGATTGCCAGTGAGCATGGCCGGGAACCAAAGGAAAGCTTTCTTGCCTTAGAAGGAGACTTGGAACTTTTCATGTTTAGCCTTCTTTCGGGATTAAGTGGCATTGTGGTTGGGTATTATTTGCGAAAATTTCTCGTAGAACACACTCATGCATCCTTTAGCGGAAAGTAGGATCCATCTTCCTTTTGATGGCCGATTAAAGCTTTTATATTGTTTAATTCTCCTGGGGCTCAACCTCGCCAGTAGTTCAGTTTCCTTTCAGTTAATTCTTTTCTTAACTCATTTCTTACCTTTGCTTATTTTAAAAATTTCTTTAAGAGATCTTTTGAAGGCTTACTTAGAACCTCTTTTCATTGTAGTTATGTTAATCCTCTTAAAAAGTTTAAGCCTTTCTCCTTTATCCATAGATCCTCAAGGTTGGCAGGAAGGTCTAACTTTAGGGGTAAGAGTTATTTCCTCCTTCACTATTTTTTTATTCACTTTTTATACTCTTTCTTTTACCGAACTCCTTAGGGCCTTTGGGCAACTACGTTTCCCTTCACTCCTTTTGGAGTTGCTTCTTCTCACTTACCGTTTTCTATTTCTCCTTTTTGAGGAACTAAGCCATCTTTATTTTTCCCAAAAAAATCGTCTTGGCTTTTCCACTTTGAGGACCTATCCTCGCTCCGTAATTTATCTTTCTCAAGCTTTGTTTTTTCGGATGCTTGAACATGCCGATCAAGCCCTTTTGAGTATGAAACAGAGGGGGTATGACTTTTCTACTCTTCTAAGTAATTCACCCAAGCTTCAACGGCTGGAAATAACAATCTTTTTCGTTATATTATTCTTATGGATTCTACTTTACCTTTACTTCCAAGGCTAAAGGTCCGGCTTAAGTCTTTTTCCTATCCCCACGGTCCGGTCCTTCTTTCAAGCGTGAATTTTGAAGTCTATCACAACGAATGTTTGGTCATTCTTGGGGGTAGTGGGGTTGGTAAAACAACCCTTCTTAAAATCCTTGATGGCTTACTTGGTTCTTTTCATGGAGAGGTCTTACTTGATGGAGTGGATATTCGCAAGCTTAGACCCAAGGAAATTTATTCTAAAATGGGTCTTTTATTTCAGAACCCCGATGAACAACTTTTTGCACCTACCGTCTATGAGGATGTAGCCTTTGGTCCGAGGAATATGGGCTATTCTGAAGAGGAAGTTAGAGAAAGGGTATATCAAGCCCTAAAATTGGTTGAACTTGAAGGTTTGGCCTCTAACCCCATCTCCCAACTTTCCTTTGGACAAAAAAAGAGGGTAGCCTTGGCTGGCCTTCTCGCTATGGGCCATGAGATCCTTCTCCTTGATGAACCAACCCTTGGTTTAGACCCTTTGAGAGAAAGGAGGTTTTTAAACTTGTTAAAGCATCTTCAAACTACTCAGGGATTAACTTTAGTCATTGCCACCCATCAGGTAGATCTTGTGCCAGAAATAGCCAATAAAGTTCTTGTGCTCCATGAGGGGAAAGTCTTTTACTTAGGTGACCCTATGGGGTTGTTCAGCAAACCCCAGCCCCTTTCCGAGGTTTATCTGCGTTTACCTCTTATTAGTGAGGTTTTTGTTCCTCTTTGGGAAAAGGGTCTTATCAAACGGCTTCCTTTAACTATGGCCGAGGCTAAGAAATTTATGGAAACCCTTTTCATTTCAAAATATGGAAGTAATATATTGCGGTAAAAGGAACTTCAATTAAGGAGGTAAAAATGAAGGTTTTCCAGTACCTTTTTCTTTTTTTACTCTTTCTTTCTTTCCCTATCCTAAGTTTAGCCAAAAACCCAATTGATTTCACCTTTAAAGCCCATGATGGAACTACCTATCAGCTATCCTCCTTTCGGGGAAAGGTGGTCTTGCTTAATCTCTTTGCTTCCTATTGTCCTCCCTGTATGATAGAATTGAAACATTTGCAAAAGTTAAATCAGGAGTGCAGAGCTAAGGGTTTACAGGTAATTTCCCTTATGACTGATTATGAAGGAGCCCCCCTTCTTTCTCAGATCATCAAGTCTAGGAATTTGACCTATCCAGTGGGTTTGGCTCCGAAGGAAGTTTTCAAGATCTTTAGTGACTTTTCCATTACCCCAACAAGTTATCTTATAGACCAAAAAGGCAATCTCTATAAAAAGGTTATAGGCTACCACAATTATGAGGAATGGAAAAAATTGCTCAAAGATTTAATTGGGTGCTAATCAAGGGAGGATTGTCAGTGAGGGCTCCCCTTCTAACACCTCTCCAATTTGATAAAACTGATAAATTCCTCGTTCAAGGCATTTTAGCTCAAAGGTTTGTTTTAATTCTTTGGGTACGCACAGGAGGATACCACCTGAAGTTTGGGCATCCGCAAGAAGGATTTTAATGGTTTCTGGTATTTCTGGAGAAATCTGCACCAAATTTTGGCAGAAGTTTAGATTCTCGTAATCACCCTCGGGAATGATCCCAAGCTCAGCAAAGTAGAGGGCGCTTTTTAAGAAAGGAATTTTGCTCGCATAGAGCCTTAATTTTTTGTTGCTGGCTATGGCCATCTCCAGACCATGCCCCAGCAGTCCAAAGCCCGTGATGTCTGTGGCGCACTTTATCCCAACTTCTACCATAACCTCAGAGATAGTCTTGTTTAAACCTCTCATTACCTCTATCATCTCTTGATATGGCTCATCCTTTTCCGTAAAGAATTTTCCTTTAAAGGCGGTTGCCAGGATCCCTGTACCTAACGGTTTAGTGAGATAAATTAGGTCTCCTGGTTGAGCTTTGCTGTTAGTAATTATTCGGTCCGGATGGACTATCCCTAAAACAGCAAGCCCGTATTTTGGTTCAGGGTCATCTACACTGTGTCCCCCAACGAGTAAAGCCCCAGCTTCTAACAGCTTGTCAAGACCACCTTGCAGGATACGCTTTAAAATACCCCGCGAAAGTCCTTTTTTGGGGAAACAAATTAGGTTTAAGGCTAAAAGAGGTTTGGCCCCTGCTACGTAAATATCGGATAAAGAATTGGCGACCGCAATCTGTCCAAAAACATAAGGGTCATCTACCACAGGAGTAAAAAAATCCGCACTAAAAACTAAGGCCATCTCCTCGTTAAGGCGATAAATAGCGGCATCTGCACCATGAGCAAAACTTTGGATAAGATTTGGATGGTCGGGTAAAGGAAGCTCCTTTAATACCTCCACAAGGAACTCTTGTGGAAGCTTGCTTGCTCAACCCGAAGCCTTGACCATCTGGGTAAGTTTAATTTCGGATGCACTCATGGGGATCACCCTTAATTTTTCTTATCGCATGTTCAATTATTTCTGTGAGATGGGGGAAGATCTCTTCTATGGCCCTTGGGCTACCGGGAAGGTTGATGATGAGCGTCTCCTTACGGATACCAGCTTTGCCCCTACTAAGGGCGGCAAGGGGCGTTTTTGTAAAGCTTAAGTATCTAATAAATTCAGCAAGGCCCGGGACTTCACGATCCAATACCTCTAAGGTAGCCTCAGGAGTAACATCCCGCGGATGAACTCCCGTCCCCCCTGTGGTAAGTACTAAATCTACCTGGAGCTTATCGCTTAAATACACGAGTTTCTCGGTGATCAATCCTTTTTCATCGGGCAAAATTTCATAATGATCCACTTTCCATCCCAGGGCCTGAGAAAATTTTTTTAATAAAGCCCCTGAGAGGTCTTCCCTTTCCCCTTTGCTCCCTTTATCGCTAAGGGTAAGAATAGCTACCCTTAATTTAAGCATTATCCTTTACTCCTTGGGCTTTGGCAATTATTTTTTCGGCCACAAAGGGTGGGACCTCTTCATAATGGGAGAACCTGCTTTTAAAATAACCTCTTCCCGCCGTGATCCCATTCAAGGTTACAATGTATTCCAACATTTCCGCAAGAGGAGCAAGAGCCCTAATTTTGGTCAATTTTTTCTCCTTGTCAAGGTTTAAGACCCTTCCTCGCCGAGAATTTAAGTCTCCTATAACATCACCTACCGTCTCCTCGGGCACGTAAATTTCATATTCATAGTAGGGCTCTAAAAGTACTGGGTTTGCTTCCTCTAGGGCCTTTTTAAAACAATGAAAGGCGGCAATTTTAAAGGCCAAATCAGAGGAATCAACTTCGTGAGATTTTCCATCATAGAATTGCACCTTTACGTCCACTACCGGATATCCCGCAAGCAATCCCTTCTCCATAGCTTCTCTGACCCCTTTCTCTACCGCAGGCACATAATTTCGGGGAACATTCATTCCCGTTAAGGTTTCCACAAACTCAAAACCTTTTCCTCTCTCTAAAGGGAAGACATGAAAGTGCACTTCCGCGAACTGTCCCCTACCACCCGTCTGCTTTTTATGGCGATAAATTACTCCTTGCACGGGCTTTTTTATGGTTTCTCGGTAGGGCACCGTTGGAATCTTGGTTCTTACCTTGACGCCATACTTTTCTTTAAGCACTTTCACCGCCCGCTCTAAATGCACCTGCCCTAAACCCTCTAAGAGAAGCTCTCGGGTTTCGGGATGGCGTGATACCACTAAGGAAGGATCCTCTTGGGTAAGCTTTCCTATAGCTCCGCTAATCTTATCTTCATCAGCCTTGGTTTCGGGAATTAGGGCATAATACAGCATGGGTTCAGGCATTTCCGCCTTCGGAAGGCTGGTAGAGATTGGCTTGGTAGAAAAGGTATCTCCTGTCCCCAAAATTTCTACCTTCGGAAGAGCAAATATTTCTCCCGCTTGCATAGCTTTTACACCCTCAAAGGTGTCTCCCTTGATCCCCAAAATTTGCGTATACTTTTCTTGCTGGCCATCGGGCAAATAAACCGTTTCTTCAGGGGTTATTTTACCTTTAAAAAGGCGCGCTAAGGAAAGTTTGCCAGCGTATGGATCATAGAGGGTTTTAAAAACATAACCCAAGGGTTGAGCCTCAAGCTCAGGCTGGGTTTCTTTCCCTGGCCATAGCTTATATAAATATTCCAAAAGGAAGACTAAATTTAAGTTGGTTAAGGCAGACCCGAGGAAAACAGGAGCTACCCGTAGATTGATCAAACCTTCTTTAAGACCGTCTAAAATTTCTTCTTCCGTAAGGGTTCCAGTCTCTAAATACTTTTCAATGTATTCATCCCGGCCTTCTGCCGCTATCTCTAAAAGGCTTTCCCTTAAAGTGGTTACTCTTGAGGCAAAATCAGAACTAACTTCGCCTAAATATTTGATATTGAGCCGATCCTCTTTGAAAGTTTGCCCCTTCACCAAATCAACAAAAATTCCCCCTTCAAACCCATAGATCAAAGGCACCTGAAGAATTTCTAATTCGTCCTGAAGGTCACAAACCCTCTCCGACCAAGCCGATTTTTCATGATCAATTTTATTCACGAGGATCCCAAAAGGCACCTGCTCCTGCTTTAACCTCTCAAACAGGCGTTTAATATGATATTTCAAAGGTTGAGTGGAGTCTACCACCAATAAGGCTAAATCGCTTACCTTTAAAGCCCAGAGCACTTCTCCGCAAAAATTTTCATCCCCCGGTGTGTCAATGAGGAATAAAGGAGCCCCCTTAAATTCCATCCGGTAAACCTTTAATTCTGTGGTGGGATCAATTTTAGGATTTTTTAAGTTTTCCCCTAAAAGTTTACTGAGGCTTTGGATGAGTTGAGTTTTACCAGCTTGGGCTGCCCCTAAAAGAGATAATACTAGTGGTCTCATAACTTGGCCTCCTTAAGAATCTTTACAAAATTATTTTTAGCAAATATTCTACTTAGGCAAGGGGGAATTTTGAGGGAAGGGATAAGGACAGATTTAAATTTTGGCATGAATTTTGTGAATTATTATAAAAATCTAAAAACAAGGGGGAGTTAAAAGATGATCTGCGTGCAATCCCTGGGGAAGTTAAGGTTTAGTTTTAATGGGTATGATTTCAATCTTAAGGAAGGTGAAAAGCTCCTCTTTGCGGATGATGTGTTTAATCTCTTGCCGGAGGACTTAAAGAGAGCCTTTATTAAAACCAACACTGTTTTACCCAAGGCTTATCAAGGGGAGGACCTCAATGGAAAAACCCTTTTTGTTTTTATGCAAGGGGCGATAGGGGATGTGCTGTGTTCAACAGTGGCGTTAAGGGAAGTAAAGAGGAGGTATCCAGATTGCAAGCTCTGGGTTGCTGTATCTGGTAGGGCACGGATAGTTCTTGAGAATTTGCCTTACATAGATAGGCTTTTTCCTCATCCAGCTCCTGTCAAAGAGGTAGTGAAAGCCAATTATCTAATTCGTGCGGTAGAGATGGTTAACACCCCCTCTTTTGACAATCTGAACATGGTAAAGTGGTTTTTGTGGAAGTTTAGGCTTTATTATGCGGAGGATGAGACCCCAGATGTGTATGTGGACCCACAGGTGGTGGAGGAGCTGAGGCCAATTTTTGAGGAAATAAGGAGGCTTTCGGGTGGGAAGAAGATTCTTCTTTTTCATTATCTTGCCTCCTCGGTGCATCGGACCATTCCTCCCAAGCTTTTGAAGGAGATTGAAGAGCTGATTTCTGCGGAATACGTGCCCGTGATTTGTAGCCTTCCAGAGGAGGATATAACTGTAGAGGTAGCCCTTGAGGCCTATGGTATAAAAGCGGAAAACCTTTCTCCTCTCATGAAGGATTTGCGGTATCTTGTGGCCAGTGTGTATCTTTGTGATGCCGTGATTACGGCGGACACTTCTACTCTCCACATTGCAGGAGGCTTGAAGAAGCCGACAGTTAGCATTATTTCTCAGATTGAGGCTTCCCTTAGAAGTGATACCTATCCTACCGTTATTTCTGTGAGAAGTAATTATACTGGACAGACCTGTAAGGCCCCCTGTGGTATTCATGCGATGGGAGAGCCTTGCCCTGAGGCTAAAGTCAAGAAGCAGTTCTACAGTCCTTGCTTGGAGAGCATTCCTGCGGAGGTTATCTACTTGGCTTTGAAAGATGCCTGGCTGGCTACGGAAAGGGATTATCCCCTGCCAGAGAAATGTCCCCTCTGTCAACATTCTGGCAGTTTTTCTCTTTTTGAGGTGATCAACGGCTACCGGATGTTTGAGTGTCCATCCTGCGGCTTACAGTTTCCTTATCCCAGGACTACCTTGAATTATGATGATGCTTACCAAGGTGAGTATGAAGGTCTGCTCAAACATTCCTCTAACCTAGCTTATAAAAGTTATGTGGAATTAGAGGATGAAGAAAGGCAGAGGCTAAAATGGGAGAGGGTCCCAAGATTTAACCAGTTTTTACCCATACTTTCTATCCTGCCGAAAGGGAAGTTGCTTGATGTGGGTTGCAGCACTGGGAATTTTCTTCTTATTGCTAAAAAATTTGGCTTTGAGGTTTATGGGATGGAGGCCAGCAAGGAGGCGGTAGAGTTGGCAAGAAAAAGGTATAAGCTTAAAATAGCCCAGGCCTTAACCTTTTCTGAGCTTCCTGAGGATTTTAAGGGTCCCTATCGGGTTATTACCGCTTTTGAGGTGATTGAGCATGTAGAGGAGCCTCTGGAATTCCTAAAGGGTATTTATGAATTGTTGGAAGAGGATGGGTTCCTGCTTTTAAGTTGTCCTCCTTACTTTAAGTTTGAAAACTTGGCCTTGGGGTATAGAAAATATAAATGGTGGGATAACGATTATCCTCCCCATCACCTTAATCGTTTTAAACCTTGGACACTTTATTATGGTTTAAAGCTTGCCGGTTTTAGCGAGGTGGTGATCTTTACCGAGCCCCTTTTAACCGGGACTGTTCTTGAAGGTATTACTCCAAGGAGCGTAGAGATCAAAACTTCCGATAACCAGAAAATCCTACTTCCTCCCCCGATAACCGCCAGCATCATCCTTGATAATTTGAAACCACTATATTTTAACGCCCGTTTTCTTGGTAACTTTCAAATGGCCATCGGGGTAAAGGGGCAAAGCGGGCTAAACTGGGAAAAAATTTTAAAAGAAGCCATTGCTATGTCCTGTGCGGATATTATGTTCCCCCATTTATGAGGTCAAAGAGTTTGATATTTCTTACGCTAAGATACAAAGAGTAGATAATGGGAAGGTAGCCCGATATGTTTAGATAATAGACCTTTTCGGGCTGGAGCCTGGCTAAATTTTCCACATCCGCAATGAGGACGTTTTTAAAAACTGCGCTTCCCATTTTAAGGTTAATGGTCAGAGAGGGTAAAAGCTTGAGGAGGCCAAGCTCTTGCAATTCTTTGCAAAAATTATAGGCCCTCTGAAGGTCGTGGGCAAGCTCGGTAAGCTCTTCTTTAATGGCAGTAAAAAAGGGGGTTTCCGTCCCATCCTCTTTGAAAATCCTCTCCCCATCGTCGGTAAGCCAGATTTTATCAAGGATGACAATCCATTCTGATCCTTCATCCCCCTTTCTTTTAATAACGCTAAAGGGATAGCTTTTAAGCATGCGGGGGATGACCTCTACCTTGAAATTTCCTTCCGAATTGAGGTATAAATTTTTTCTGTTAAGCCCCAGGACCGCAAAAGGAAAGATTTCTCCTTCTTGTACGCCAAAAAAGACAGGATAATACATGGAGACGCTAAGGAGCTCGGAAAAACAGAGGGGGACTGTCTCAAGGTTTTGACAAAAGCTAAAATCACTAGGCATCCGGACCTTAAGCTCCTTATGTTCCTCAGGATCAAGGATGACTGGTTCTTGAAAGCTAAGATAGGGTAGGAACATGGCCTCCTCCTTTTTTAGTAGTTTTAAGATTTTAAGATTATATAGGATAATTTATAGGCATTTTGCTTCCCTGCAAAGAGAGAATTTTTATTTTAACCAGTTATCTACTTTAAAAGAGCCCTTACCAAAGAAGCAAAGGAGGATTTCTTGTCAAGAGCCTTTAAAAACTTGACAAATGGGGTCTCTTATGTTAGTCTTAAGAAAAAATAAAAAGGGAGGAGATTTTCTTGGCTGGAATAATCGTTAGAGAAGGGGAATCTTTTGAACAGGCTTTGAAGAGGTTTAAAAGATTGGTAGAAAAAATGAAAATCCTCTCGGAAGTGAAAAAAAGAGAATTTTATGAAAAACCTGGAGTTAGAAGAAGAAAAAAGGAACAGGCGGTAAGGAAAAAATTAATAAAAAAGCTAAAGAAACAAAACCAAAAGGCTTCGGACTAAGCAATCTTTTTTACTAAAAGATAGAAGATTGTTCTTTTCTTTTCCTTCTCTTAATTCATGGAGGTCCCTCAGGAAGTTTTAACTCGTTTAGATTGGTATCAATTAATTTCTCAGCTTTTTCCTTATCTTTCATTCAAGGGATCGGCAAATTTTCTCCTTTCCCTTAAGCCCTCTTTAAATTTAGAAAGAGCTAAGGAGCAAAGGGCTAAAACTCAGGCTTTGCTCGCTTTATTCAGAAAGGGAGAGTTACCTCTCCTACCAAGCCTTCCCGAGATCGCCCCCCTAATAAAGAAAGGTCAGGCACGGGGATTTTTTTTGCCCTCCGAATTAAGGGTTATGGCCCTTCTTCTAAAAGAAGCTAAGTCTCTTAAAGTATTACAGCACACCCCTTTTTTTAGGATCAATCAACTCGGGGAAGAACTAAGCCCCCTTTTAGAGCACCTTATGGAAAGGATCAATCTAGAGACTTCCGAAGTGAAGGAGCAGGCCAGCTATCAACTTTTTCTCATTCGCCGAAAAGTTCGTGAACTTTCCCAGTTAATCCTTGATCGTCTGAACACTTTACAAAGTCATTACCATCGTTTGGGTTATCTTACTGAGGATATGTACACCCTTAAAAAGGGTCGTTATGTACTTCCTGTCAAACCTGAATATAAAAAAAAGGTAAAAGGGATTCTCCATGAGGTTTCCAGCACTCAAGCCACCTACTTTATTGAACCCATTTCATTAATCAATCCTACCAATCAATTGGAGGAGCTTAAGTCCCGAGAAGAAGCTGAGATTAGAAAGATCCTGCGGGAGCTTTCCCAGGAGGTGTTCCCATATAGCCATAAGATTTTGGATCTGGAAAGATCTTTTCTTGAGCTTGATCTCGCCATAGCCAAAGTAAAGCTTGGCCAACTCTATGAAGGGGTTCTTCCTGAGTTTAACTCCCAGGAGGCTTTAATTTTTAAAAGGGCTATCCATCCTTTACTTCTTTTAAATAAAGGGGCGGAGGGAGCTCCCCCGGTACGAAATGATCTTATCCTGGAGAAGGGTTTACTAATCACTGGTCCCAACCAGGGAGGAAAGACGGTTACTCTTAAAACTATCGGGCTATTGCTCCTTATGGCTTATGATGGTTTCTTACTCCCGGCTGAGGAAGCCAAAATTCCTCTATTTACTAAGCTATTTGTTGACCTTGGCGACGAGCAAAATATCCTTTTGGGGGAATCCTCATTTTCATCCCATTTGAAGAACTTAAAAGAAATCCTCAATCAGGCTGACGGGTCTTCTTTAGTGCTCCTTGATGAGCCCGGACGAAATACCAATCCTGAGGAAGGTAGTCTTTTAGCCTTTGCTATCCTTGAAAAACTCTGGGAAAAGAAGTCTACCATAGCGGTGACAACTCATTCTCACTTATTGCGGGACCTAATCCGGCAGAATCTAACGGATTTTACTTTAGCAAGCATGGAGTTTGATCCTATTACTCTAAAACCCCTTTATAAACTTCGCTACGGAAAGTTTGAGGTCTCCCATGCCTTTGACTTGGCTAAACAGATCGGACTTGATGAGGATTTAATTGCCCGAGCCATCTCTCTCTCACCCCACAAAGAATTTTATCAATGGCAAAACTTGCTAAACCAAGAAAGGGAAGAGTTAAAGGCTAAAGAAAGGGCACTCCTTAAGGAAAGGGAAGAATTAAACACCCTCCGTCAGAAGCTTGAAGAAGAAAAAAGGGCTTTAACTATATGGCTAGAAGAAGAAAGGAAAAAACTTTTTTTCCATTGGGAAAAAAAGTTCAAAGAATTCTTTAACCGATGGCAAAAAGAGGAAAGGGGTTATAAATCAGCTCTTTCTGATTTAGCTAATTTCCTGAAAGAGGTAAAATCTACCGAACCCAAGCAAGATCTTACCTTTAAAGTGGGTGAAGAAGTTTTGGTCAAAGCTTTAGCTAAAAAAGGAAGAATCCTCAAATTATGGAAAGAAGAAGCTTTAGTTCAGGTAGGAGCTAAAAAGATCAAAATACTTCTAGCAGAGCTGGCAAAAATTTCTTGGCCAGAGGAGGCCAAATCTTTTCCTCTAAAATCTTCCTCTCTTTCTTACCCAAGAGAGGACTTATCAGAGGAGAGGATAAATCTCCTTGGTCTTGATGTGGAAACAGCACTTTTAGAGGTTGAGCGGGCTATGAATGATTGTTTTTTAAAGGGAAAAAGGCGCTTGCTTATTGTTCATGGGCACGGAACAGGTAAACTCCGTAGGGCCATCTGGGATTATTTGCAAGGCCATCCTTTGGTAGAAAGCTTCACCCCAGCCCCTCCGGAAAGTGGCGGAACTGGAGCTACGGTGGTTTTAGTGGCTGAACGTTAACTTTCAAAGGCTAACCCCTTTAACAGGTGGTATAACCACAGTTTTCACAGGAAAGACAATTCCCTTCTCGGATTAAGGAGAGGTTTCCGCAAACCGGACAAAGATCGCCAATAGCTTTAATTTCTTCTTTTTCTTTCTTGGCCAACTCTCCTCTTGTGCGTTTGATGGCATCTTCCATGATTTGGGCGATTATGTCGGGAAGGCTTTTAGAATGGAGGTCATTACAACGGTAAAAATCTCCGGACTCAATCCCCTTTAGGGTTTGAATAAAACGTTCTGCGAGATCAGGATACCTTCGCAACCCCACGGAAATTATTCTACCCACCGCTTGAAACATGGAGTTAAGAGTGGTGCCAGCCTTCCCTACGTTGATGAAAACTTCCCGAAGATTTTTTTCTTCATCAAAGGTAGTAGTAATGTAGGCGTTAACCGTTCCGCGGACCTCATAGACTAAGCCCCACCGTACAGGGTTTAATTCTTCAAGAGGAGACCGGTCTTCACTTTGTTTTTTCTTGACGGATACCAGAACGGTATCCTCCCGACAGCCCTCTCTAAACACGGTAAATCCTTTTAGCCGGAAATCTTTGGAGCGCACGATCAAGTCTTTTATTTCCTCTACGGTGGTTTCCTTAGGAATATTTATGGTTTTTGAAATCCCAGTATGGATAAATTTCTGAAAGCTGGAAAGCATGGCTAGTTGTTCCAGGGGTTTTATCTCATAGGCGAGCTGGTTTTCTACCCTTTCCCTGAAGGTGACTTCTTCTATCTTTGGATAAAGGTATTCGGTTATGATTTCTACCTCCCGGAAGGTATCTTTTTCAAAATCTTTAATCCTTCTTCTTAGTTCAATGGCAAACATGGGTTCAATACCTGTGTCTCCAGCCACTCTGGCAAAGAGTGATACCGATCCTGTGGGAGGCTGAGAAGTAGTGACCGAATGATAGAACCCTCCCAATTTCTGAGCGGATTGGCTGATAAATTTAAACTCCTCTTTGAAAGGAAGGTTTCTTTGGGTGATAACTTCTCTGAGTTCCTCCAAATGGAGTTCTAAATAGTTTTTTTTCCAGGGATAGGCTATCCCTGTTCTTTGGGCTAATTCAGCGGAAAGCTTTAACGTGCCCAAGGTAAGGCTGGCCTGAGTATTTTCTGCAAAGGAGAAGCTCTCTTCATCCTTTCCGTAGCTAACCTTCCCATCATAGGCTAAAAGAAGGGCGGTATGAAATCCCGTCATTCCAACCCCAACGGGTCTAATCCTTTGGGTAGCTTCTTTGATCTCCGGCAACGGATATCCTTCATCTAAATGAACTAAAATGGTTCCTAAAAAGCAAGCTAAACCAGCAATCTCAAAAAGGGAACGATAAAATTTTTCAAAAACAAATTCTCCCTCCTTGTTAAGGGCAAGGTGGGCCAATTTGGCTACGTTCACGGTTATAAGGTTACAGGCGGTGTAGGCCGGCGCTAAATACTCCCCGCAGGGATTGCTAAACCCCGGAAAATCCCTTTCATCATATTCAGGGTTAAAGGGTGAATATTCAGTCATGTTATGAAGAAAAAGAAAACCAGGATCTCCGCTAATCCACATTTGCTGTGCTATAGTATGAAAAAGATTTTCCTTTTCTTCTTTAAAAAACTCTTCATCCACCACTACTGAGAGGTTCATGTTGGAGAGGGGTACATCTATTTTTTCATCTTCTTTCGCTTGGGCTACTATGCTAGCTAAGGCTGGCACTAAGGCTTTGGCCTTGATAAAGCGAAGGATGTCGGGATGCTTCCAGTGCATTTGTACCAGAAGAGCTCCCCTTCTTCGTCCGCCCTGATTGGTCGTCCCTGTTACTGCATCAAAAAGACTAAGAAAACCTACCGGCCCACTTGCTTGACCCTGCATCGTATCCACGGGTGAGTTCTTTGGTCTTAGTTTGGAAAGATCAATCCCACAGCCTCCACCACGGATGTAGATCTCCATCATCTTCTTACAGATCTCATAAATCCCCTCCATAGAGTCCGGCACATACCCTAAGGGATAGCAAGAAAAATACCCCTTGCGTCTGGTATAAGGATTACCAAAACTCATCAGAAAGGGAGTTGCAGGAATGATTAGTCTTTCTTTGAGGGCTTTAAGAAGGTTTCTAACCCTCCTTTGTCCATCTTCACCCGGAAAAAGCCTTTCTACAACCTCTTCAACCTTTTTATCCTTAAAATACCTCTCAACTCTTTTACACAGATCCTTCCAGGTCCTTTCTAAAGGACTTCCATCCTCAACCGACCTAATGGCATATCTGGTGGTAATCAAATAGCTCTCCAACTCTTCCCAAGCCTTACCTATTCTATCCATCCTTAGCCTCCCCTTGTTATTTATCAGCACTAGATCTTGATAAAAAAAAAATATAACATTAGCTTTTAGAGAGATAAAGAAAGAAGGGGGGAAAGGATGCCCATTTTTGAATTTCGCTGTCTTGAATGTGGGAAGGATTTTGAGATTTTAGTAAAAAATAGGGATGAAGAAGGGCAAATTAAATGTAAATTTTGTGGGGGAAAAGTAGAAAGATTGATGAGCATAGTAAATTCAATCATTAAGGGCGAAGGGGTAGGAAGCTCTTCCATTCAGGGAGAGGCTAAACCTCGCTTAGTTGAAACTCATTCCTGTCCTACAGGAACCTGTTCTCATCTTGAACTTCCAGGTTATGGGAAATAAAAATTCTTTAAAATTAGTTATCTTTGACGCGGAAGGTACCTTTATAAGAATTCATCCCCCAGCTGGATATTATTATGCCAACCTCTGGCAAAAAGCTGGAGTTAAGTTAGAACCTGAGGCACTTCAAAAAAGGATTAAAGAGGTATATCGTCAAGTCTTTCAGGGTCAAAAGACCTTGATTTGGAATGAGGAGCTTTGCCGAGAGGCTTGGAAGTCATTTTTTACTCTTTTGTTTAACCCCTACCGTCATCTTTCCTGTTTTGAAGACCTTTTTCAGGAAGCCTATGCTTACTTTGGCTCTAAGGATTGCGTGATCCCCATTCCAGGCTTTACCGAGTTGGCCAAAGAATTACGGGATAGGGGGATAAGACTTGCTTGTCTTTCTAATTGGGATGGGAGGCTTTATGCCATCTTAAAGGCTTGGCAATTGGATCAATTTTTTGATCAAGTCTACTCAGCTTGCACTGTAGGTTATCTTAAACCCCATCCCGAGAGTTTTTTACACGTGCTAAGAGATTTTAATGTTTCCCCCCAAGAAGCTTTAATGATCGGGGATAGCTTAGAGGATGATGTCCTGCCGGCTAAGGCCTTAGGTATGAAGGCTATCCAGTACCAGGGGGAGAATTATCAAGAGCTTCTTCCTTCTCTTCTAAATCTTTGAGCTTGGTTAAGCTTTCTTCTAAGATTTTGGTCTGCTCAATAGCCCCCATCTTTTTAAAGATTTTGTGAGCAAGCTCTAAGGCCTCTCTGGCTTGGGCCAAACGTTTTAACTTGAGACAACATTCCGCAATCCCAGCTAAGGCTCGGCCAGCTCGGTGAGGATCCCGATACTTTTCGGCTATCTCTAAAATACGATAAAGATAGGTCAGACATCGCTCATACTCTCCCTTTTCGCGAAGGGCATAGACAATCTTTTCGCAGATGATACAGGTGCTCAACTCGTCCTCAAAATTTTCACAAATATCCAAACAAGCCTTGTAAGCCTTTAAGGCCTTTTCTAAGTTTTGTCGGAGGTAATAAATGTCCCCAAGCTTTTCTAAAACATTAGCCATTTCCTTGAGCTTCCCAAGTTGGGAAAAAAGGTCTAAGGCTACTTCATAAAAATGGATGGCATCAAGGATTTGTCCCTTTTGCCAGGCGGTAAAAGCCTTTTCTACACTTTCATAGGCCAATTTTTCTTTTAATTCCTCTCTTATTTCTTCCGCCATAGTGCACCCTCGTAAGTTTCCCAAAGTTTTAAAAGATGAACCTGGTAGTAAGCACCAAGTTCCGGATTAAAAAGGCTAACTTCCTCAGAAAGAAGGTATTCCTTTTCCGAGTATAGCTCCGGCCCTTTAATATTTGTGAAAATCTGTACGATAAAAGCCTGATGAAGCGGATTTTTCTCCCTAAACAAGGGAAGAAGCTTTAGATAGGGGGCAAGTTTGATCGCCTTGGGAT
The DNA here is from genome assembly GCA_037443245.1 of Caldimicrobium sp. Classification (GTDB taxonomy): domain Bacteria; phylum Desulfobacterota; class Thermodesulfobacteria; order Thermodesulfobacteriales; family Thermodesulfobacteriaceae; genus WYEG01. The sequence continues at coordinate 19,624 of JBBIOT010000002.1, read as the reverse complement.
TTTTTTGGGAGATCCGCAGTAAAGCATAGAGGGCTGAAGTTTGATTTTCCCTATAGGGTAAAAAGGCCATAAGATTTTTTACAAAGGGGGCATAATCTTCCCCAGTGACCCGGATAATTTCTCCTACCGCGGGTAGAGCCCCCCAAGCGGAGGTGGCCGTATCTGCGCCAGCATACAAAAAGCTTTTCAAAAGGTCTAAGACCCTTGCGGGCTGTCTTTTTTGGAGTTTTTCCGCGGATAAGCCAAAGAGATAACTGGCAAGATAACGAATTTCTTCTTCCGGGTGATAGAGAAGCTTCTGTAATTCCCTTAAATTTTTCGGTTCAAAAACTAAATAGTTATTAAGGAGCGCAAACTCCCTTTTTCTTAGCAGATTTTCTATTTCCAATCTTTTGAGCCTAACCTTGAACCTTTCTTCTTCTTCCTTTTTGATCTTTGGTAAAGCCTTGGCAAGTTTTTGCTTTTTTAACTCCTGAAGATCTTCCGAAACTTTGATAAACACCAAAGCTGAAGGGATCCTTCTACCTTCGTAATAGGGATCGGGGGAGATTAAATGATTTTCTAAATCATAACCTTCTATCCAATGCTCTTGATAGTCCTCTTCCGGGATTAAATCCCAAGCTAAATCCCAATCTCCAGCTACGGCTAAAAGAAGGGCTGAGAGAAAGGCTACTCCTCGGTCATAACCGGTTACTGCAAGGGCATAGACTGCCCCACAGGGGCAAAGACCCGCATCATTTTCCACGTAGGGAAAAGGCATGAGCCTCGGCCTTTCTATAAAATTTCCGCAAAAAGGACAGGTTGGAGGTTTAGGAAGTTTGATCCTCATCGTAAACCATTTTCTTAAGCTGAGGATGAACAGGATAGCCCAGATTTTCAGCCTTGGCTAAATGATCCTTGGCTAAATCCTTTTGCCCCAAGTATAAATAGCAAACCGCTAAGTTATTATGAACAATGGGGTTTTCTGGATCAAGTTCTAAGGCCTTTTTCAGTTCCTCCCAAGCCTTCGTGTATTCCTCTAAAGAAATATAAAGGGTGGAAAGGTTGATATAGGGTGAAGGATTATCAGGCTTTAACCCTTTGGCCTGAGTAAAGCAGGAAATGGCCGCTTCTATATTTTCTAATTGGAATTCCACTAAACCCAGATTATTTAAGGCTTCAAAGGAATTTGGATGAAATTTAAGGGTGAATTGGAAGGCCTTTTTGGCTTCTTCCAATTCTCCTTCTTGAGCAAGAATAAGCCCAAGATTAACCATGGCTTCATAATGGTACGGATCAAGCTCTAACACCTTCTTCAGCTGGTTTTTGGCTTCTTGCAATTTTCCAGCGTTGTAGTAAGCTATAGCTAATCTATGTTGAGCCCAAACCGCGTGAGGGTTTTCTATGGCCTCTTTCTCCAGAGTTTTGATTATTTCTTCTAAATTCATATGAAACCTCCTTTCTAAATTTAAAGATAAAACATAATACTGTAAGGAGAAAATAACAAGAAGGATGATTAAGAAAAGGTTGAAGTTTGGCAAACTCTATTTGCTTTTTCTTATTATCCTACATTTTTTTATTTTTTTAGGGCTTTATTATGAAGGGCGTCTCCCGGTTAGTCAGGATAATAGCCTTCCTCCCAAGATCGTGGAGTTAAAAAAGGGGGAAAACCTTTTTAGCATTGCCCAAACCCTTTATGAACAGGGACTAATCAAAAATCGGTTAGTTTTTATTTTAGAGGCCATCCGTACCGGGGCTTATCGGGAATTTAAGGCTGGGGAGTATGCCCTTTATCCTTATCAGAGCCTGAACGAAATTTTACATATCCTGCGAGCTGGCAAAGTTTATTTGCATAGGATTACAGTTTTTGAAGGGGCCACCCTTTGGCAAATCGCTGAGCTTTTGGAAAAAAACGAGGTTTGCCCCAGGGAGGAATTTCTAACCTTGGCTAAGGATAGAAACTTTTTGCAAAGCCTTGGCATCCCTTCCGAGACCGCGGAAGGATTTCTTTTCCCTGATACTTACTTTTTCCCCAAAAATACTCCCTGCTCTCTAGTTATGGCGTGGATGGTTAAAAATTTTTTCCAAAAATGGGAGACCTTAAAAAAGAGGGCAGAGGCCACCAAACTGTCCCTCAAGGAAATCGTGACCCTGGCTTCTATCGTGGAAAAAGAAGCTTATTTAGATGAGGAAAAGCCTATTATCGCAGGAGTATACTTGAACCGCCTCAAAAAAGGGATGCCCCTTCAGGCTGACCCAACCATCAACTATGCCCTGAAGAATTTCCGTCGTTTAACCTATCAGGACTACCGTCGGGTCAAAAGCCCCTATAACACCTATCTCCACAATAGTCTCCCCCCAACTCCCATTGGCAATCCAGGGCTAAGCTCTTTAAAGGCCGTTCTTTATCCCGCTAAGGTTCCCTATCTTTATTTTGTAGCCGACGGAACTGGAAAGCACATCTTTTCTACCACCTATAAAGACCATCTTAAAGCCATCGGTCAAATTCGTGAAATGACTAAGAAGGAAGAAGTTATGTCCAAGGGAGATCTTGTCCTAAAAGGAGATGCTTCGGTTAAGGCCCCCACTCTTTAGAATGTTTTAAATTGTTTTATCTTTTAGTTTATGAAAGGTGTCTACCTACGGACCTTTGGTTGTCAAATGAATGAAAAAGATAGTGAAATCGTTCTTTCTTTACTCTATCCAGAGTATGTTCCTGTTCAAGACCCTGAAGAGGCTGATCTAATCATTGTTAACACCTGTTCCGTGCGGGAAAAACCTCAGCATAAACTTTACAGCGAAATAGGTCGGTATAAAACCCTTAAAGCCCGAAGGCCAGGTCTCCTTTTAGGAGTGATGGGTTGTGTTGCTCAGCAAGAAGGGGAGGCCCTCCTGCAAAAGTATCCTTATGTGGATTTTGTGCTTGGCACCCAAGGGTTTTACCGCCTCAAAGAAGCCATCGCCGAGAGACTTCAGACCGGAAAACGAGTAGCCTTCACGGAGCTGCATCCCGATTTTAAGCCTCCTCTCATCCTTTCCTCAAGAAAGACTAAAAGGGTGAAAGCCTTTGTGAACATTATGCAGGGCTGTGATAATTTTTGTACCTACTGTATCGTCCCTTATGTGCGCGGAAGAGAGGTCAGCAGACCTCCTGAGGAAATACAAAAAGAGATTCATTATTTGGTTGAGGAGGAAGGGGTCAAAGAGGTCATCCTCCTTGGGCAAAACGTCAACTCCTACGGTAAAAAGGAAAAGGGCTATGGAGATTTTGCCGATCTTTTAACAAGGATTTCCGAAATCCCCGGTCTTTTACGTATTCGGTTCACTACCAGCCATCCCAAAGATTTGAGCGAAAAGCTTATCAAAGTCTTGGCCGAGAATCCTAAGGTCTGCAAGCATCTGCATCTTCCTCTCCAGGCTGGTTCAAACCGCATTTTAAAGCTTATGAACCGAGGTTATACTCGGGATGAATATTTAGCCAAAGTAGAGAGGCTTCGGGAACTTTGCCCAGAGATAGCTTTAACTACGGACATTATTGTAGGTTTTCCGTCGGAGACGGAAGAAGATTTTCAGCAAACCCTTGCGATGCTTGCTACGATTAGGTATCAGGAAATCTACTCCTTTAAGTATTCTGACCGACCCTTCACCGCAGCCCGAAATTTACCCGGAAAGGTCCCTGAAGAAGTAAAGGAGGATCGGCTCAAACGCCTGCAAGAATTCCAGGCTCAGATTACGCAAGAAATCTATGCCAGCTATGTGGGAAAGGAGGTAGAAGTCCTCATTGAGGGCAAGAGTTTAAAAAACCCAAATCAGCTAACCGGTCGGACTAGCTCAAACCTCATCGTCAACTTTAGTTCCCCTCGTCTTGATCTGGAAGGAGAGCTTGGATTAGTAAAAATAGAGGCTGCGGGAAGTCACTCCCTCAAAGGTCGCTACGTGCAAATCCTATGCCCTTCCTTTTAATCCTTTTCTTTCTTCTTTTTATTAATCTTCCTTCTTCTACTCTGGCAGAGGAAGGTTCCCAAGAAACTTTCTACGACTTCAATTTGGAAACCAGGCTTGAGGGGGAAGTGGCTCAAATTGAATTACCTTCCCATGGCATGGTTTATCTTCTGCTTGAGAGGGATGGTAAAAGGTTTAGGGTAGCCCTTTCTCCCACCTGGTATTATCAGGCCCTCTTGCCAGACCTTAAGGTAGGGGATAGGGTTTCTCTCAAAGCGCTAAAACGGTTTTCATCTACGGGGCAGATGATCTTTGTAGCCCGAGAGCTTGAGAACCTACGCACTGGAAAAATTTATCTCTTTCGGGATTATCAGGGAAGACCTCTTTGGAGGCGAAGAAGATAAACCAGACCCGGGGATCTTCCCCCAGGTCTGGTTTGTAAGCTTATCTCAGGAGCTGAAGGACCAGTTGAGGCAAGGTGTTAGCCTGGGCCAGCATGGCCACAGTAGCCTGCATCCGGATCTGGTAGGTGGTAAAATCAGCCATCTCTTTGGCATAGTCGGTGTTCCGGATGACCGATTCGGCTTCCTTAGTATTGTCGTAGGCCGTCTTTTGCGCATCAAAGATGGTCTGGAGGTTATTCATGGTAGCACCAATCTGGGCCCGTACAGTGTCTGTTTTTTGGAGGGCTTTAGTGACAATCATCAACGCTGTCTCTGCACCAGCCTGCGTAGTAACGTCAATTTGCTGAATACTCTTGAGGGGTGTGTTCGCCCCCGAAGCAAGATCAAAGTTAAATCCCTCGTTTGCTGAAGTTCCATCATCTGACACTCCAGCATATTCAAACTTAAAGGAATCTATGCCTCCTATGTCAATCTTTCCTACCTTTACCGCTGCTAAATAGTTTGTGGCATCGGTATTAGAAGTTACTACATTCGCACCTGAGGATCCTTGAAGAAGTTGATCAAAATTAATATTAACCTGAATATTACTTGCTGTACCACCACTTTCATTTTCAGTTACCTCTACCCTTGCTTCTATGGCAATGGTTTCGCCGTTATTGGTTACAAGCTTTAATTTACCGTTATCATTGGTAGCGGTAATGGGGGCACCGTTAGCTAGAGCTGCAGAATTTATGCGGTTAACTAAGGTGTCAAGGTCTGCAAGAGTAGGAGTCAAATTAATGGTCGTTGTTGTACTGCCGGATCCTATTCCACTTAAGGTACCTAAATCAACCGTAAAGGTTTTATCACCCTCTCCAATATAAAATTTTAATTCTACGTTTGCCGTAACTGTTGCACTATCACTTGAGGCAGTACCAGAATAAGTAAATGATCCATAAACTACACCAGTATTAGAGTATGCAGAATTTGCAATACTTATGTTGCTTGCCTTTGCCTCAATTCCAAGTTTTTTTAGTTCTTCTTTGTCATTAATATTCTTTGCTAAAGTTGCGGCATCAACAAGCTTAGGACTTGAATCACCTTGATAAACTGTAATATCAGCAATTCTTACATATTCGCCTGAACCAGTGAGGATAAAGTTGGTAGCGCTAGCAAGAGATCCAGTTGATGATAATAAGGCAGTAAGACTTCCACCTGCTGTTGAGCTTGTACCGGTTTTTGTTGCGCCATTGCCTGTGACTATAAATGCACCTAAGGACTGAGCTCTTAGGTCACCAATGCTTATTGTAACAGTTTGATCCATCCTGGGACCATAGTGAATGTTCTTCCCCTGGAAGGTCCCATCAAGAAGCCTGATACCGTTATATTCGGTGTCAGTTCCGATTTTTTGGATAGCATCCACGAAATTTGCAATTTCCCTTTGTAGGGCTGACCGGGCATTGGGGTCGTTTACGTCGTTAGCCGCATTCTGGGCCCTCACATAGATGTCTTGGAGTTTCTCATAAATGTTCCCCGCCGCGGCTTCTGCAATCTGTAAAGCCGAAATACCCGTTTGGATGTTCCGGTTCCCTTGGTCATAAGCCTTGGCCACCGTTCCAAGCATGTCCGCAATGAACATACCCGCAGAGTCGTCCGCAGCATTCAAGATCCGCATTCCCGTAGAGAGCCTGAGCAAGCTCTTGTTCATGGCGCGTTCATTACGAATAAGTGAGGTATGGGTTTGAGCGGATGCTTCGTTAAAATTAATTTTGACTGCCATGGCTACACCTCCTTAAGTGTTTTTTTCTTTTTTTAATTATTTATATCGTCAAAGAGTTAAAAATCTTAAATGACAGGGCTGTTCTTAAGTTGATGAGGATAGGCACTTAAGAGCTCCTTGACTGCTTCCCAGACCATTTTTGGGGATATCTCTCGCAAACACCGATAATGAGAATACTTACAGGTTCTTTGCCCGCAAGGAGAGCAAGGTAGATTAACCTTTAAAACTACGGCCTTTTTATTCCTTGGTCCCGTTAATTCTGGGGAAGTAGACCCAAAAATAGCCACCTGAGGCAAGCTAAGAGCCGCACCAAGGTGCATAAGCCCCGAATCGTTAGAAACCAAAACCTTGCTCGCTAAAAAAACCCCTGGGAGGTCTTCTAAGGCCGTCTTCCCACAGAGGTTTAAAGCCCCCTTCAAACCTGCCACAATTTCTTCCCCTTGAAGAATCTCCCCTTCGCCTCCTACTACGAGGACTTTTATCCCTTCGCTAAGAAGGATCTTTGCCAGTTCGCGAAAATAGGAGGTTGGCCATCTTTTGGCTTCGCCATAGGCAGCCCCTGGGGCTAAAAGAGCAATCATCTCTTCTCCCTTAAGTCCATGTTCCTCCAAGATCCTCCTTCCCCTCTCAGATAAGCCCTTCTCTACAGGAAAATAAAGCTCCTTCCTTACCACCGGAATCCCCAAGGCTGACAAAAGCTGTAAATAGTAGTCAACCTGGTGCATGGGGTCTTTGGGTTTTTTGATAGCCTTGGTAAGAAGGGGCCCCCGCAGATCAGTGGCATAACCCATTCTTTCAGGCACTCCCGCTAAGAAAAAAAGAAGGGCCGAGGAGAAGGAATTGGGAAGGAGTAACCCTTCTCTGAGGCCTTTACTTCGTAAGATCTGCCTTACCCTTTGCCAGTTCTTCAGGAAATTATTAGGCTCGTAGGGGAAAACTTCTAGGCTAGGGAAATGTTTAAACAAAGGGGCAATGTTTTTATGAGCTAAAAGATAGATTTTTTGCCTGAGGGTAAGATTATAGTAAACTGGGGTAGCCATAAGGGCATCGCCCAACCAATTAGGTGTGCGAACCAGCATAAAAGAGCCTCTTCAACACCAGAGTGGCATAAGCCCCCTTTTCCAAGAAAAAGTAAAGCCTAAAGACTCTTTTGTCCACCCTTTCCCAACGCAAATCCCGGGGAAAAACTATCGCCGGTCGGGGATAGGTTTTGAAAATAAGGCCCTTGATAAGACTTCTTAATTCTTTAAGATCTTTAAACCCTTCCTCTTCCAAGACCTCCTGGAAGGCCTCTAAAACTAATAGAGGTCCGGTCTCTAAATTAAGTTTCGGCGAAGGAAGGGGGATCTTAAGATTGACCAAAAAATGAAAAACCTCTTCAGGTAAACACCGATAAAAATAAAGCTCCCCAAGTTTATAGGGAACTTTATACTCCCAGGCTTCTTTCTTTTGGAGAACCTTTTTTAAAATTTCATTCCAAAGATAGCTCTGATAGGCATTCCCTAAAAAGAATAGATACTCTTGATCCATAAGTTGAAGAGCTCTTTTGAAGGTCCTTTTGGAGGATGGATGGGTGTTTAAAAAATGGAGAAGATTTTTTGTCCAGTTAAGCTTAGCCAAGGGTAAACACCTTTCCCAAAGCCCCCAATTTTTCTTTAAACACTCGCGAAATCCCTTACTTTCTTTGATGTCATCTGGGCTTGCTTCGGCCAGGGCTAAGTAGAGGGCCCTTTCCCAATTGCCTTTGATGATTTCTTTGGCAGCAAATTCTAAGTTGCCATCCTTCTTTAAAACTACCGAGCCGAATCTTTGTTCATCAAAGTAATTAGGCAGGCCATATTCTCGGAGGTAAGCCATCTCTTTATCCAAAACCTTTTCCACCATCTCCACTTCTCTAACGGTAATCACAAAATTATTTCCCAAAAGAAGGCTTTGCTCCATGGGAATGCTGGTTTGGCCAAGATAGGTGAGCTTAAATCCTGGGAAAGTAAAGTCTTTTTTTGGGCCTTGCCAAAGGGTGATAAATTGGTGAGTAAGGGCTCGTTTATCTTTCAGTCCTCCGTAACCGATCCTTTCTAAGGGTATCCTAAGGGTCTTGGCAAGCCTTCCTAAGGCTTCCCAGGTGGTTAAATTTTCCTTGGTTAGAAGATAAAGAGCATAATCGCCCCTACCTTCTGGTTGTATTTTAGTAACCTCGCTAACCACAAAATCTTTCGGATTAACCTTAATTTTCATGGCTTGGCCTTAATTTTTATAGTTTAAATTTCCCCATTTTGGTGAAGAGATATTTTAAATTTATTTTATCCCCTTTCATAGGGAGTTTTTTTGTGGAGTTTTTTCTTGTTTGACGGAGAAAGATAAATATTTAATATTAAACTAAGAGAAGGGATTTGGGGATAGAGGATTGGTGTACCCTTGCCGGTAGAGATATATGAAGTATTTGAGAAGAATTTTGGGAAGGATGCTGCAAAAGTTATTCATGAAATTTTTAGAGAAATCCATAGGAGAAGAGATTGCGAAGAAGTGCTAGGAGACTAAGGAGTAGTTGGGTAAGGAGAGTTAACAGAGGCGCTGATTAGGGAAGTAGCAATCAAGTTAGACCTTGAGAAGGTAGGGCTTGAGCTTTTGGCCAAGATAGCGAAAGCAGACCTTAAAAATGGAGAAGACCCATGAAGAGCTTCTTGGGAGAAATGAATTAGTGAAATTTGATTTAGAGAAGGTGAGGATGGAGCTAATCTTGAGTGGCTTTGGAGTTTTCCCAATGGAACAAAAAGTTTCCGGTTTTGTTTTTAATCTTGATAGTTACTACCCTATTCCTGAACTCCAACCCTTATCAGATGTGAGGGAAGATTTTTTAATTCCCTTTGAGGCTGTTTTAAAGATTTTTCAGTCTCTTTGAAGTTTTTTGGGATAAATTTTTGATTTTAAGAAAGTTAAAGCAAGTTACTTAGTTGTGAAAAACAAAAAAAATTTAAGAAAAGAAAATGTTAAATAAATTTTCAGGTTTAAAATGCCTTAGCTCTCCTTTGACCTTAGGAGAAATTAGCTATAATTTAGGTAAAATTCAATCATAATAGGAGGTGTATGATGTCTGAGCTCTACATCCAGAGGCCCATGCCTCATGGGGGCAAACTTGTTGACCGGGTGATAACCGATAAGAGGATTGCTAAGAAGTATTTAGATGCCTGCAAAAAGGCATGTGCTTTCTATGATATTAAGCCAACCCTTCATTACAAAAGGGGTGTCCCGGTTCGGAATGTTTATCGTGAGATTATGTCGGTATGTTATGGTTTTTTTAGCCCGGTTGAAGGTTCAATGACCTCAGCCGAGCTTGAAAGCGTTCTTAGCAAGAGGCGTCTCCTTTCTGGTTGGGTCTTCCCTTATCCAATCCTTTTTGATATTTCTAGAGAAGATTACAAAAAACTTGGGGTAAGCGAAGGGGATAGGGTTGTCCTTCGTTTGAAAGGGAAGCCCTTTGCTATCCTTGATATTGAAGAAATTTATGAAATAGACCCTGAAGAGCTTGCCAATAGAACCTTTGGTTCTCCTGAAACCAATCCGGAAGTCGTCCAAGAAAAATTTGATGATAAACATCCTGGATGGGTTATTTATCGTTCCCATCAGCCCATTATCCTTGCTGGAAAATATACTATTATCAATGAACCTATTTTTAAACCACCCTTTGATAGATTTTGGTTCCCCCCAAAAAAATGTAGGGAAGAATTTGAAAAGAGGGGTTGGAGGACGGTTATAGCCCATCAAACGAGGAATGTTCCCCATGTGGGGCATGAATTCTTAATGAAGAATGCAGCTTATACGGGAGATGTGGAACCCTCCCATGGCATTTTAGTTAATGCTATCATTGGGGTTAAGAGAAGGGGCGACTATCCTGATGAGGCCATTTTGGAAGCTCACGAAGCGGTCAATAAGGCAGGTTATATCAAACCGCAAAGGCATATGGTAAGCTTCACTCTTTGGGATATGAGGTATGGCAATCCTCTTGAGAGTTTGCTCCATGGTATTATCCGGCAAAACATGGGTTGTACTCATCACATGTTTGGTAGGGACCATGCGGCTGTTGGTGAATACTATGATAAGTTTGCTACCCAAATCCTTTGGTTAAAGGGTATCCCCAGTTATGGCTTTGATAAGCCAGTTAATGAGGTAGAAGGAGGCTTACTCATCAGACCACAGAACATGAGAGAATTTTGGTATTGTCCGGTTTGTAAGGAGATGGCTTATAGTGAAAACTGTAATCACTCTAAGGAGAAGGAAAAGCTTTCGGGAAGTTTAATCCGTGGTTTGGTAGCTGAAGGGGTGCAACCGCCGACGGTGATCATGAGGCCCGAAGTTTTTAAGGTGGTAGTAAAATGGTGGAAGAAGTTTGGTTATCCCTTTGTTAATGAAAAGTACGTCCAACTAAAGGAAGAGGAGCTTGAGGTAGACCTTCCTGACCTTGATTAAGAAAAATTAAAAATTAACCGGAGGTGAAAGCATGGAATACATATTAGAAGTTTTCTTGGATGATTATCGGTTGAATAAGATTAAGGGAACCTCAGTGGAGAATAGCATTGAGGCTGTATTTGGTGGTGAATTGAAGGTTTTAAGGGTGAAGATTGGGGAAGAATTAAAGAATGAGGTTTTAAAGGCCTTTGAGACGGCAAGAATTGATTCTCGGGCCTGTATCACCGATACTCCTGTAGCTTTTAGAAGGGCTCTTTTTGAGGAGATCGCCAAGCAAAAAAGTCTTGGTGAGGAAGTAGTGAAGGCCGTCTTAGCTCGGATTGACGAAATTAAACAACTTGCAGCCAAAGAAGCCGAATATCTTCCTCCTCCTGACATTGAAACGGATTAGTTGTAAAAGATGAAAATTTAGAATAAAAAAGAAAGATTAAAAGAGAAAATTAATTTTTAAAAGAAAATTTGAACCTTGACAAAGAGAGGAATTTCAAGACACATTTAAAATAACAAAACAAAGGAGGTTGGGTATGCCAAGTTATGTAAACCCTGAAAAGTGTGATGGTTGCAAAGGTGGCGATAGGACTGTTTGCATGTACATTTGTCCAAATGACCTTATGATCCTTGATCCTGAAGCGATGAGGGCCTACAATCAGGAACCAGACCAGTGTTGGGAGTGTTATTCCTGCGTGAAGAGCTGTCCTCAGGGTGCAATCTCTGTGAGGCACTATGCGGACTTTGCCCCTCTTAATGGAACCTGTCAGCCCATGCGTGGAACGACTGACATTATGTGGACCATTAAGTTTAGGAATGGGGTAGTGGTTCGTTTTAAGTATCCCATTAGAACTACTCCTGAAGGCTCTGCAGACCCAACTGTTGGTGGAAAGGAACCAGATCCTGCCAAGCTTAACACCAACCAGCTCTTTACTGAAGCAGCTGATGGGGTTGAGCCTAAAAAACCAGAGGCGGTATTGAATAAGGTTTTCCCTTGCATCCAGAAGACGATGACCATTTAATGAATTAAAAAAATTAAAAACAAAGGAGGTGTAAGTATGCCTAAAATTTGGAGCTATAATTTTGGATTACCCTTAGCAGAGCCAGAAATTGTGGAAAAGGAAACTGATATTTTAATCGTTGGTGGTGGGATGGCAGCTTGTGGAGCGGCGGTTGAAACTGTTCGCTGGGCCAAACCCCATGGTCTTCGGATTTTGCTTTGCGACAAGGCAGCAATGGAAAGATCTGGGGCCGTGGCTATGGGTCTTTCCGCTATCAATACCTACATTGGGGAGAACAAGCCAGATGATTATGTAAGAATGGTCAGATGCGACCTTATGGGTATTATCCGTGAAGACCTTTCCTTTGATGTTGGTAGACACGTAGATGACACTGTCCATTGTTTTGAGGAATGGGGTTTGCCTATTTGGAAACAGGATCCTAATACGGGTAAAACCCTTGATGGCGCTGAGGCTAAAGCCCGTGGCTTAACTTTGAAGGGTGGAGCAAAGCCTGTACGATCTGGGCGTTGGCAGATCATGATCAATGGAGAATCCTATAAGGTGATTGTGGCTGAAGCAGCTAAGAATGCCCTTGCTTCGTATGATAAGGCTGAATACATTGAAAGATGTTTTATCGTTAGACCACTCCTTGATGCTAACGAAAAGAATAGGTGTGCAGGGGCGGTAGGATTTTCTGTTAGGGAGAATAAGATTTTCATCATTAAAGCTAATGCCACTCTTCTTTCTACGGGTGGAGCGGTTAACGTCTATCGTCCACGTTCCATTGATGAAGGGAAGGGAAGAACTTGGTATCCTGTTTGGAACCCTGGATCTGGATACGCCATGTGTGCCATGAGCGGAGCAAAACTTGTTCTCATGGAAAATAGGTTCGTTCCTGCAAGATTTAAGGATGGTTATGGACCAGTTGGAGCTTGGTTCTTGCTCTTTAAGGCCAGAGCTACCAACGCTTTTGATGAGGACTATGTAGCTAAACACAAGGATGAGCTTAAGAAGTTTGCTCCTTACAGTGAGGCATCCGTAGTTGGAACTTGTTTGAGAAATCATGCTATGCTTATAGAAATGAAGGAAGGTCGTGGTCCAATTTTCATGCACACTGAATGGGCCTTGCAAGAAGCTGAAAAAACCATGGACAAGAAAGAATTTAAACACTTAATCGCCGAGGCTTGGGAAGACTTCCTTGACATGTGCGTAACCCAGGCTGGACTTTGGGCCTGTTTGAACATTGAGCCCGAGAAGAAGCCTTCGGAAATTATGCCCACTGAGCCTTACTTCCTAGGCTCCCATGCTGGTTGTGCTGGTGCTTGGTGCTGTGGCCCAGATGAAGATTGGGTACCCGAAGAATATAAGGCCCCATGGAGAGAAATTGGTCTTTACAACCGGATGACCACAATTAAGGGTCTCTTCTGTGCAGGGGATACCGTGGGTGCTTGTGGACATAAGTTCTCCTCTGGTTCCCATGTGGAAGGACGTATTGCGGCCAAAGCCATGGTTAAATTTGTTCTTGATCACAAAGATTATAAGCCCACTATTAAAGAAACAGCCGAAGAGTTAAAGAAAGAAGTTTATGGTCCTTGGTATAGATTTGAACAATACAAAAATGCTACCACTGTTTATGAAGTAAACCCCAACTATCTCATCCCCAGGCATATTCAAGCCAGGCTCATGAAGCTTATGGATGAGTATGTAGGCGGAACTTCTACTTACTACATGACCAATAAGGTGATGTTAGAAAGAGGGCTTGAGCTTCTCAGAATGCTCAAAGAGGACATGGAATTGGCTGCAGCGAGAGATCTTCATGAGCTTATGAGAGCTTGGGAAAACAGGCATCGTGTTTGGACCGCAGAAGCCCATCTTCTCCATATCCTTTTCCGGGAAGAATCCAGATATCCGGGGTACTATTACCGAGCTGATTATCTTGGCATTGATGACGCAAATTGGAGATGTTTCACCCTTTCTAGATGGGATCCCGAAACCAAGCAATGGACTTTGGAAACCTATCCTTATGTGCAGATCATCCCTGATCCACTTGGACCCTAATTTAGCTTAGTTCAAAAGGGGGCCAAAGGGCCCCCTTTTTTTTATCCTTTTTTAGGGATGATTAAAGAAAATCGTCTCTAAAAAAGGATAGACCTAAGGCAGAGAAGGGAGGTTAGAAAAATGTTTAAGAAACCATTACTTGTGGTAGGTGGTGGTATAAGTGGGATAACTGCAGCTATAGAAGCTGCGGAAATGGAGGCTGATGTCATTATAGTAGAATCATCGCCAACTTTGGGAGGTAGAGTTGCCCAATTAAGGTATTATTTTCCTAAGCTTTGTCCTCCTACTTGTGGATTAGAAATTAATTATAAAAGGATGAAGGCCAGGGGTAATCTTAGTGTTTACACTATGGCTGACGTAGTTAGCGTTTCGGGTACACCGGGTGATTTTAAGGTTAAAGTTAAGATACGACCCAGGTATATAAACGAAAATTGTACAGCCTGTGGAGAATGTGCCAAGGTTTGTGAGGGTGAACGTGTAAATGAGGTTGATTTTGGTTTAAGCAAGACCAAGGCAATCTATTTACCCCATCCTATGGCTTTTCCTTATCGGTATGTTTTAGATAAAGATGCTTTAGCACCAGGTGATCTTGATAGGATTATGTCAGCATGTAAATATGGGGCCATAAATCCTGAGATGAAAGAAGAAGAAATTGAGCTCAATGTAGGTGCCATCATCTGGGCTACGGGTTGGAAGCTTTATGATGCTACTAAGATTGATTATTATGGTTTTGGTCGTTTTGCTAATGTAGTAAGCAACATGCAGGTTGAAAGGATGGCTTCTCCCTTTGGTCCAACTAACGGTCAGATCTTACGCCCCTCTGATGGAGCAAAGCCAAAGAGGGTTGCTTTTGTGCAATGTGCAGGCTCGCGAGATGAAAATCATTTGCCCTATTGTTCTTATATTTGTTGTTTGGCTACTTTAAAACATACTCTATATCTTGCCGAACAGGAACCGGAAAGTGAATCTTTAGTTTTTTATATAGATATTAGGACCCCTGGGCGTTATGAAAAATTTTTCAAAAGAGCTCAGTCCGAGGCCAATATAAAATTTATTAAGGGGAAGGTGGCAAAGATTGAAGAGGATGAAGCAACTAAAGATCTTCTGGTTACAGCGGAAGACACCATTTCTGGTAAAAGGATAACTGAACGAGTTAATATGGTGGTTCTTGCCCTTGGTATGCAACCCTCTGTTGCTGGTCAAACTATCCCTGGGTTAATTTTGGATGCCCATGGGTTTGTGATGGAAAAAGAAGGAATCATACCAGTTGGCTGTGCCAAGAAACCTTTAGATGTGATGACCTCAAATGAGACGGCAACTGGTGCGGTAATCCAAGCTTTAGCATATTTAAGGTAATGAGCATAAAAGGGGGGAAACCATGGAAAAGATAGGAGTATTTATTTGTACAAGTTGTGATATAGGAAATCGTTTAGATATAAGTGAGCTTGAGGCAACCGCGAGAGAACAGGGGGTAAATTCGGTTTATTCCTCAGAATTTTTATGTTCAAAAGAGGGCCGAGAATTTATCAACACCAAATTAAAAGAAGAGGGCTTAGATGGAGTTTCTATTTGTGCTTGTTCTTTCCGGGTTAATTATGATGTTTTTAATTTTGGTAAGGTGGCTGTGGATAGAGTTAATTTAAGGGAAGGAGTGGTCTGGAGTAGATTTCCTATAGGGGAGAATGGAGAAATCTTAGATGATTCTGTGGAAGTAACAAGTGGAGTAGCTTTTAAAGATGAGCTTATGGCTTTAGCCAAAGATTATATTAGAATGAGTGTGGCAAAATTAAGAGTATACAAATTGCCCGTACCCTATCAACCAGAAGAGGAGATCTCAAAAACAGTGTTAGTCCTTGGCGGAGGTGTGGCTGGATTAACAGCTGCATTGGAATGTGCTAAGCTTGGTTATCCGGTTATCTTGGTAGAAAAAGAAAAGGAACTTGGCGGATTTTCCGCTAAATTAAAGGCCCAGTGTGAGGCTAAATATCCTTACACGCAATTGGTGAAGCCAATTGTCTTTTCTTTAATTGAGGAAGTGCAAAAGAACGATCTTATCAAGATTTACACTGGGGCCACTTTAACCAATCTTTCCGGTGCCCCTGGTCTGTATACAGCTAAGATTAAACAAGGCCCTAAGGAAGAAGAAGTCAAGGTAGGAGCCGTAGTTTTAGCTACGGGGTTTAAACCTTACGATGCTTCAACCTTAACTCAATATGGCTATGGCAAGCTTAAGAACGTAATAACTAATATAGAATTTGAGTTAAAGGCAGCTAAGGGGGATTTTACGAGACCGTCCGATGGTGCCCCTATTAAAAGTGTTCTTTTTATTCAATGTGCTGGGCAGAGAAGTGATGAGCATCTTTTATACTGTTCTTCCTATTGCTGTTTGGCTTCTCTCAAACAAGCCAAATATTTACGAGAAGCTGATCCCGAAAGCCAGGCTTACATTGTTTATGAATATATGAGAACTATGGGTATTTACGAAAACTTTTATAAAACCTTACAAAACGACCCTGGTGTTTTTTTAACTAAAGGTAAGGTTTTGGAGGTCTCTGAAGGTACTAACGGAAAGGTTAAGGTGGTGATAGATGAAACCCTTTTTGGGGAAAAGGTTGAAGTTGAGGTAGATTTAGTAGTCTTAGCGATTGGTATGGTTCCTACTACTAAGGACGAAGCGATTCTCAATTTAGAATATCGTCAGGGACCGGCTTTACCGGAGCTTGAGTTGTTTTATGGCTATGCGGATTCTAACTATATTTGTTTCCCTTATGAGACAAGAAGGACGGGGATTTATGCTGCAGGTGCTGTTCACCAACCGATGACGATAGATCAGGTTATAGATGATGCCCGAGGTGCGGCTCTTAAGGCTATTCAATGTTTGACTGCTATTGAGATGGGGCATGCTGTTCATCCCCGGACGTGGGATTTTGCTCATCCAGAGTGGGATTTGAAGATGTGTACCCAGTGTAAGAGATGTACCGAGGAATGTCCTTTTGGGGCTTTGAACGAAGATGAAAAGGCCTTCCCCATTCCTTTCTTAACTCGTTGTCGGAGATGTGGTACCTGTTTTGGGGCCTGTCCGCAGAGGATTATTAATTTTAAGGATTATTCCATAGATATGATAACTTCTATGATTAAAGCTACGGAGATGCCCGAGCAGGGATATGAGCAATATAGATTTTTGGCCTTTGTTTGTGAAAACGATGCCTATCCTGCCCTTGATATGCTGGCCTATCAAAGAAAATCAATCCCTGTAAGTATTAGGGTCATACCTGTAAGGTGTTTAGGAGCGGTAAACGTGGCTTTTATTAAGGATGCTATGAGTAAGGGATATGATGGTATTTTACTTTTTGGTTGTAAGTTTGGCGAAAATTATCAATGCCATTTTATTAAGGGTAGCGAATTAGCTAATAGACGGATGGAGAACGTTCAGGAAACCCTTCAGCAGTTGGCTTTAGAGATGGAACGGGTTACAATTGATACGGTTGCCATAGATGAGATAGACAAGATAATCAATAAGACTAATGAATTTGTGAATCTGATTAAGAGTTATGGTGAAAATCCATTCAAGGGATGGTAAGGAGGTAGCTATGGGAAATATAGAAAAATTAAGTGGTAATTTAGAGGCGGTAAAGACCATATGTAATTATGGAGGAGATACCGCCAAAAAGTGTTATCAATGTGCAACTTGCTCCTCCGTTTGTCCTTTGGCACCAGATGAAGCCCCCTTTCCAAGAAAACAGATGCTTTATGCTCAATGGGGTCTTCAGGGAAAACTCCTTAATGATCCAAGCATTTGGCTATGTCATCAATGTGGAGATTGCACAAAATATTGCCCCCGTGATGCCAGGCCTGGGGACGTGTTAGCTTCTCTACGCCTCTTAGCCACAAGAGAACTTCTTCCCTTTAAATTTTTACATACTTTGTACAACAATCTTTGGGGGTTACCCTTTCTTTTGTTGATAGCTCTTTTAATCATCTTACCGGTGTTATTTTTGACCTTTCAAGGGATTCCGAATTTTTCCGATCCCACCGTTTTCCCATATAATCCTGAGCTGCATTATAAAATCCTCTTTTTAGATTTGCCAGCTCGGGTAGTTATGAATGATATTGTTTTCTTATCCCTCGCGATATTTATCGTAGCTATCATGGTTAACGCGGTAGGCAAGCTTTGGCAAAACTACTTAGATTATTATCAAATACCTCAGGCCTATCGTTACGGAGCTATAACTATTTTGAAGAATTACCTAATCCCTGCGTTAAAGGAGATTTTAGCCCATACTCGTTTTGAGAAGTGTGGAGCCAATTCCTGGCGAGCAAATCCTCACAAAATGCTGCTCTTTGCTTTCGTCATTCTTTTTATTACCACAGGTACGGTTTTTTTCTTAGCTGACGTTTTAGGTATGCATACACCGTGGAATCCTTTCACCCATCCTGTAAAATGGATGGGTAATATAGGTGGTATATTATTGCTGTATGGCATTATAGGCTTAATAACGGGAAGAAATAGAGCTGTTTTAGAAAATTCCTTAAAAACCAGTTATAGTGATTCCTTTTTATTATGGTTAATATTACTTGTAGGTTTAACCGGATTTCTTATTGAATTGGGTAGAATATTTACTTTTTATTATAACTATACTGGCTACATCTATGTTGCTCATATAGTATTAGTATTTATGCTTTTTTTAGCTATTCCATATTCAAAATTTTCTCATTTGGTTTTTAGAACGACTGCAGTGATTTTTGATTTTTATTATAAGGATATTCAAAAGAAAATTTAAATTTTTAATTTTTACATTTATTATGTAAACTTGGAGGGGGATTAACCCCTCCTTTTTTATTTTTATAGAATTATTTTTACTAAATGCGGTTGAATTTCCTTTTTTTCATAATCTTTTTTTTAGTTCTTTCCTTTTTTATAACTATTAATCTCTATTTTGAAAGATCCTATCAAAATGATGCCCTAAATTTAACTCATCGAAAATTAGGATTGTTAACTCAGTATATGGCTGAGAATATTTCTTTACTTTTAAACTTTGTACCCGCTAAAATAAAAGCTCTGCCCAAAAAAGATATCAATTCCGATCATTTTTATTTTGCTGATCCTAATTTTTTGGAATCTTATTTAGTCAATGATTTATCTTTGCTTTTTAATGTAAGGATGTCCATTTCTGTTGAAAAAATTAATAAAAAATTATCTGAATTTAGTAAAATTAATTTTTTAGTTAGTCCTAATAATAGTAAAATTATTTATTATTTCATTTTGCCTTTTAATAATTATTCTTTATCTATTACCAGTACTTTGAGCCTTAATGATTTATTTAATAAATATTTCAAACAAATTAAAATCGGGGAAAATGGTTATGCATGGTTAATAGCAAAAGATGGTACACTCTTATATCATCCTACCCAACCAACTATGGTTGGTAATAATATATTTAAAGAAAATTCGCAATGTTTTGTGTGTCACAAGAATTTCGATATAGAAAAACAAATTTTAACATCTAATATTGGTAGTGGTTACCAATTTTTTTATTCACCTGATAAGTTAGATAAAATTCTTTATTATAGCAAAATTTTAGTACTTCATCAACAATTAATATTATTTATTAGTGTTCCTTATAATGAAATCTTAGCCTACTTAGATAAAAGCATGAAATTACATTCTCTTATAATTATATCCTTATTTTTGACTATGATTATCCTCGGCACTCTTTTTTATTATATGAATGCTAAAAGAATAGCCGCTGAAGAAAAACTTAGGTCTTACTCTTTATTGGAAAGTATCATTGAAAGTACTCAATCTAAAATAGTCGTGATTGATAATTCCTATCGGATATTGTTAGTTAATAGTAGTTATGCAAAAATGTTAAAAATGCCTAAGGAGTTAATTATTAGTAAAATTTTTTTTGAAGTATGTCCTCAACAAGAGTTAGAATATAAAGATCTCTTGCATAAAAAAATAGATGAAGCATTAAATGGATCAACAAGCTCTTTATTTAATTATCCTTTGTATGAAGATGGAGAAT
>JBBIOT010000001.1:0-608125 GCA_037443245.1 Caldimicrobium sp. | reverse complement strand
ACTGTTTTCTTCCAGGTGCTAACCTCTCCAAGAGGTCCGGGATTATCCTTATTGTGACAGAGAGCACAAAAATTAGGACTACTGGTAAAATGCAAAACCTCTACGTTAAGGAAAACAAACCCTCCTAAAAAGCCAAGAAGAATGAGTAAGGTGAGAATAGGTTTTTCTTGCATAAAGTTTTTAATTTTACCTACAATACCCCCTTCATTCCCCATAAGCCCCCTCCTTTGTAGTAATTTTTTTAAAATTGCCCATTAATATAATAAGGAAAAAAGGAGAATTCAATATCATTTTAGTTTTGTTTACAGGCTAAGGTAGCCAAAAAATAACGTTTTTTTTAAAAATAAAAGATAATTGTAGGTTGTGGGGTAAAAAAGAAAAAGTTTGCCCACTGATGATTGGTTTGGGTTATTGAAGATTGGGGAATTTACATGCGGGCCTGGGGAGATTTGAACTCCCGACCCCTGGCTCCGGAGGCCAGTGCTCTATCCGCTGAGCTACAGGCCCTTTTTTTAAGTGGACAAAACTTCTTTGAGAAGAATGGCTAAATCCCTGATCTCCTCTTGAGCTTGGGGGATGGCTCGCTTTTCTATAAAATCTTGCCAAATAAATAGAGGTCCACTGGCAAGGATCGTGGTTGCTACTCCTTGAGGTAAGATAAATCTAGCGCTTTCCTTTTTCATCTGTCTTGTCCATTCTTCATAGAGGCTTAATGTCTCCTTTATTATACGCCGGTATTCCGCAAGGTGCAATTCTTTAAATGTTGAAGGTACAGCAAAGGTATCCACTTTAGTATATCGGTGGGATCGCTGATTAAAATTTAGCCAAGTATGGCGCACAAATTGGTGACTAAAGATACGAGAAAAACCGTGAGCCATAATGGAGGTCCAGAAAAAGGGATCATCATCTACTTGCAAGAGTATCACTTCAGGTCGCGCGAAGATTTCCTGAGGAGGAGAAAAGTCAAGGGCAGTTGCCTGCTGGAGGTTCCCCTCCCAACTTTTTTCCCAGCCTTCTTTTTCTCGTTTAAAGATTTTAATCTTTATGACGGAAAGATCTAAATCACAGGATATTAGTTTCAGAAAGGTGGTTTCATCCACATTCTCCGCTATGTGTCGTAAATTAAAGAGGGCAAGGCCTTTTTCCTCCCAAAAGAAGGCTTTAAAATAGGTCCGGGAAAGATGATATTTGTCCGATAGGCTTAAGTCCGTTATAGAAATGGGAATTGGCGTATGGGCAAATACACTAAAATGGCCTGCGGATTTTAAATGTAATAAAAAGCTTATTAATCTTTGTTGATCTTGAAACTTTTCTTCTTTAAAAAGGCTTAAAGGATGAGTTTCGGCATAACAAACCCTGGCTCCTAAAAAAGAAAGGGGTAAGCCCTTTTGCAGAGATGCTTTATCCAACCTTTCTAAAATTAAAGAAACTAAATCCCTTTGTCTTTTTCTTAATTCCTTAAGCTCCATAGCTTACTCCTTAACCTCTGGCATAGCCTCCTGAGGAGCCAAACCCACCTCTTGAGCCTTGGCATGGAGGCTCAGCTAACTCAATTATCTCAGGGAAGCCTACGGTAAGGAATATTATCTGGGCAATCCTTTCTCCAGCATTGATCTCTGCTTCCTCTTTTTTGAGGTTTAAAAGAGGAATTTTTATTTCATCCTTAGCCCCGCAATAATCAAAATCTATGATCCCTGCGGAATTAGGCATGATTAAACCTTTTTTAAGGTATAAAGAAGAACGAGGAAAAATAAATAAAGCTAAAGGAGGAGGTGCCTTAATTACTAACCCCGTTCGGACCAATTTACATTCTCCGGGAAGAATTTTTACGTCCTCTAAAGAAAAAAGGTCATATCCTATGGAATTTTCCGTGGCCCTCTGGGGTAAACGAGCCCTTTGATCAAGCCGATATACTAAAGCCCTCAACTTGAACCTCCCTGAGATGAAAGATAATAAGTGATTTTGGTTAAAGCATGGATGATGGATAGATTTTCTACCTTTATGTTTTCCTCGGAGGAAAAAAGAGGATAGTTGCTAAGATTAAGGATGGCTTTAAGACCTTGTTTAGTAAAGGCATGGAAATACTTTTCCTGTTCTTCATCGGAAACAATAATCCCAATATCTACCTTGATGGCTTTACACACATAAGATAGTTGCTCCAAATTATAAACCGAGACCCCCCCGATTACTAACCCGATATTGCTGGGATTGGTGTCAAAGGCTGCTACAATAAAAAAACCTTCCTTATGGAGCTGAGAGTTTTCAATAAGGTAACGAGCCAAGGGATTTATCCCTCCAATTATAATATTCCACTCAGTAGTTCTACCTAAAAATTTTTTTAAGCTATATTTTAGAGCTTTTATGGAGTAACCAACTCCTTTTGTGCCAAGGGTCCCCACAAAACTTAAGTCCTTTCTAAGCTGGGCGGAATTAACTCCAGAAAACTTAGCTAAATCCTCGGAGCTTACCGAGTCCATCCTTTTTTTCTCTAAGGCCTCAAGGATCTTAAGGTAAACTATTAAACGATTTAAGGTATTTTCTGGAAGTTCCTTCATAGGCTTTTCACAAATAATTTTTTAATGTTTTCGGTAAAGGGAGGAAAAACAACTCCCTTTTCCGTGATGAACGCGGTAATCAGAGGGGAAGGGGTAAGATCAAAGGCAAAGTTAAGGGCTTGAGCTTGACGAGGGGATAGGAATTTCCCAGCGCAGGTGAGGACTTCCTTAGCCGAACGTTCTTCTATCGGAATCCCCTCTTTACTAGGTGTGGTAAGGTCAAAGGTAGAGGTTGGGGCCGCGACATAAAAAGGGATGCGGTGATAAGAAGCCAAAACTGCTAAGGAATAGGTACCAATTTTGTTTGCCGTATCGCCGTTGGCCGCTATTCGGTCAGCTCCGACAACAATGGCTTGAACTAAACCCTTTTGCATAAGATAACCAGCAGAGTTATCTGTAATCACTTTAAAGGGGATCCGAAGTTTGGTCAATTCCCAGGCGGTAAGCCTGGTACCCTGAAAAAAAGGTCTTGTTTCGTCCACATAGACGAAAATATCCTTTCCTTGAGCATAAACAGCTCGAATAACTCCTAAGGCCGTTCCATATCCACCCGTTGCTAGAGCACCCGTATTGCAATGAGTTAATATCCCTCCGGAGGGGAGTAATTCCTTACCATATTCTGCCATTGTTAAGTTAGCTTTAACTTCCCAATCCCAGATGGCTAAAGCTTCTTCTTGTAAAAGGGTGAGTAGACTTTGCAGGTCTTCCTTGGTCAATTCCTCATCTTGTTGTTTTAAAAAGTCTTCCGCCTTTTTCTTTACGATCTGCAAAGCATGGTACAAGTTGATGGCCGTTGGCCTTGCGGTGGCCAAAGACCGATAGATCTGGTTGAGTCTGGCTAAAACTTTCTTCTTAGAAATTTTCTTGATCCTAACTTCTTGAGAAAAATTTTTTACCCCCAAGTAAAAACCTATGGCTCCAGAGACCCCGATGGCTGGGGCACCGCGGACAACCATGCTTTTAATAGCCCATCTAACCTGGAGATGATCCTTGGCTCTAAAATAGATTTCCTTAGGAAGTTTTCTTTGGTCTAAAAAATAGAGAGAACTTTCAGTAAAGACAAAAGGAGTTATTTCATCACGATGGGCTGGCCAAAGGACCTTTTCCTTTAATCTGGCCAAAAGTTTTTCCAAATCTATCCTTCCAGAAGTTTTAATAATATTTCATTTACTAACTTTGGATTGGCCTTACCTTTAGTTTTTTTCATCACCTGTCCCACAAAAAAGCCAAGAATCCCCTTTTTGCCGGATTTATACTTTTCTACCTCTCCAGGGTTTTCCTGAAGGACCTCTTCGCAAATTTTTCTCAACAGATCTTCCGAGCTTTCCTGCTTGAGCCCTCGTTCTTCAACTATAACCCTTGGGGAGAGACCCTGCGCAAAAACCTCTGGAAAAACCTGCTGTTTAGCAATGGTGATGCTTATTACTCCCTCATCAACCATGGCTAAAAGTTCTGCCAGATGTTCAGGTTTAAGCTTGGTTTCTTCAAGGCTTACATTTTCCTTGTTTAGATACCTTAGCACCTCCGTAAGCATAAAATTTGTTACTCCTTTGGGGTTGGGATAAATTTTGATTGTTTCCTCAAAGAAGTCGGCTAAGGATTTTTCTTCCACGATTATTCCCGCTTCATAGGGAGTTAACCCATATTTTTGTAAAAATCTCTCCTTTTTGGCCGATGGTAATTCAGGTAGTTCTTTTTTTAGTTGCTCTATCCAAGCCTCTGATATCTTTAGCTCAAGGAGGTCTGGATCAGGAAAATAACAGTAATCATGGGCTTCCTCTTTACCCCGCATAGGATGAGTGGTCTGGGTATGTTCATCATATAGTCTGGTTTCTTGTACTATTTCTTTACCCTCAAGAAGTAAGGTAATTTGTCTTTTAATTTCATAGCTTAAAGCCTTTTCTACATGTTTAAAGGAATTCATGTTTTTTAATTCCACCTTAGTACCAAAAATGTTGCTCCCTTTAGGCCGAACGGAGATGTTAGCATCACACCTAAGGCTACCCTCTTCCATATTGCCATCGCAAATCTCAAGGTATCTTAAAATACTTCGGAGGGTTTTAAGATAGGCCACCGCTTCTTCAGGGGAAAAAATTTCGGGTTTGCTCACGATTTCCAGAAGAGGAATCCCTGTGCGATTAAAATCTACATAGGAATAGGGCTTCTTTTCATCATGGATGAGTTTACCCGCATCCTCCTCTAAATGGATACGGATTAGACCGATAGTTTTTTTTTGGCCATTAACTTCTATTTCAATCTCCCCTCCTTCGGCTATGGGTAACTCATATTGTGAGATTTGATAGTTCTTAGGCAGATCAGGATAGAAATAATGTTTTCTTGCCATTAGAGAATAACGATTGATCTGAGCCCTTACCGCCAAGGCAAGCTTTAAGGCAAAATTAACGGCCTCCCGGTTGATGACAGGTAAAACCCCAGGCTGGCCTGTACATATGGGACATATTTGGGTGTTAGGAATGGCTCCAAACTTAGTAGAACAACCACAAAAAAGCTTACTTTTGGTTTTCAATTGGGCATGAACCTCAAGCCCAATCACCGGCTCAAATTCCATAAGGATTCTCCAAAGACAATAGGTTTTTAAATTTTTTATATTAAAGAACAAACTATCAATGTCAATATACCCTCTCAGAAAGAGAAAAAATTCCCTACTGGAGCAAAATTCCCCGTTCTCCTATTGTGCTACAAATTAATAAAAAGTAAAATTATCGTTATTTTAGAATTTAAACTATTTCCAAAATTTGGCATAAAATTTGAATAAAATAAGGTTTTTTGAAGGGCAAAAAAATCTTGTCTAAATGAAATTTTTTTAGAAAATAAAAATTAAAAAAGAACGCTAAGGAGGTTGGCTATGAGGCTTGATCCTACCAAGATGAAAGATTATGAGATTGCTTATGAAGCAGAAAAGAATATGAAGACGGTTTATCAACTTGGGGAGGAATTGGGCTTAACTAAGGAGGAGCTTTTACCTTACGGGCATTACATTGCCAAGATTGATTACCGAAAGGTTTTGGAAAGGCTTAAGGACAGGCCAAACGGGAAATACATAAACGTTACAGCCATTACTCCTACTCCTCTTGGGGAAGGGAAAACGACGACCCTCATTGGTCTTGTTCAAGGACTGGGGAAAAGGGGCCAGAAAGTAATTGGTTGCATCAGACAACCTTCAGGTGGGCCGACTTTTAACATCAAAGGTAGCGCGGCTGGAGGAGGTCTTTCGCAGGTTATTCCCCTTGATAAATTTTCCTTAGGTTTAACGGGAGACATTAACGCCGTGATGAACGCTCACAATTTGGCCATGGTTGCTTTGACCGCCAGAATGCAGCATGAGGCCAACTATGACGATGAGACATTGGCTAAAAAGGGCTTACGAAGATTAAATATCGATCCCAAACGAGTGGAAATGGGCTGGGTGTTGGATTTCTGTGCCCAGGCCTTGCGCAAGATAGTCATCGGTCTTGGAGGGAAAAATGATGGTTATCCTATGGAGTCTAAATTCTGGATAGCTGTGGCCTCTGAGGTAATGGCCATTTTAGCGGTGGCAAGAGACTTAAAGGATTTGCGGGAGAGGATTGGCCGGATTGTAGTAGCCTTTGATAAGTATGGTAATCCGATCACCACGGAGGATTTGGAAGTAGCTGGGGCTATGACTGCCTGGTTGGTAGATGCCATCAATCCAAACCTGATGCAAACTATTGAGGGACAACCTGTTTTGGTGCATGCTGGGCCTTTTGCTAATATTGCCATCGGACAAAACTCTATTATCGCCGATTACGTGGCTCTGAAACTTGGTGATTATGTAGTCACCGAATCTGGCTTTGCCGCTGATATCGGCTTTGAGAAGTTCTGGAATATTAAGTGTAGATTATCGGGACTTATACCTAATGTTTCCGTGGTGGTGGCTACCATCAGGGCCCTCAAATGTCACGGTGGGGCCCCAATCCCCAGACCAGGCCAGCCCATACCCAAAGAATATTTAGAGGAAAATTTGGCTTGGGTGGAAAAGGGGTGCGAGAACCTTCTACACTGTGTAAATATTGTGAAAAAGAGTGGGGCCATCCCTGTGGTTTGTATCAATAAATTTTATGCTGATACAGAAAACGAGGTCAAGTTAGTAAGAAGGATCTGCGAAGAAGCGGGGGTAAGAGTGGCCTATTCTGATCACTGGCTCAAAGGAGGAGAAGGGGCGATAGAATTAGCTGATGCGGTTATGGATGCCTGTCGGGAAACTCCCCAATTCAGGTTCCTTTATGAGCTAGATGAGCCGCTCAAAACCCGAATTGAAAAGATTGCTAAAGAAGTATACGGCGCCGATGGAGTAATTTATCTCCCCGAAGCAGAAGCCAAAATTAAGATGATTGAAGGTAATGAAGAGCTTCGGAAGATGCCCATATGTATGGTTAAAACCCATCTTTCCCTTTCGGATGATCCTGCCAAAAAAGGTGTGCCTAAGGGCTGGAACCTCCGCGTAAGGGACGTTCTAATCTTTCGTGGATCAGGTTTTATAGTTCCTGTAGCTGGAGATATTAACCTTATGCCTGGGACCGCTTCTGATCCGGCTTACCGGAGAATTGATGTGGATCCGGAGACTGGAAAGGTAAAGGGTCTCTTTTAATTAAAATTTTTTACTTTAAAAAGTGGAGGATTGGGTATGGCTGCTAAAATCTTGGATGGGAAACAGATAGCTCAGGAAATTAGAGAGGAAATAAAAAAAGAAGTAGCCAATTTAAAGGAAAAGCATGGGATCGTGCCAGGTTTGGTAACCATTCTAGTGGGAAAAAATCCGGCCTCTGTTTCTTATGTTACCGCTAAGCAAAGGACCGCTCATGAACTTGGATTTTATTCAATTCAGGAGGATTTGCCGGAAGATGTCTCCGAGGAAGAACTCTTAAAGCTTATTGAGAAATATAATCAAGACGAGAAGGTTCACGGGATTTTGGTACAACTTCCCTTGCCTAAGCATATAAACGAAAGGAGAGTTCTTTATGCCATTGATCCAAGGAAGGATGTGGATGGGTTCCATCCGGTGAATGTGGGGAAGCTGGTGATCGGCGAGCCTTGTTTTGTTCCCTGCACTCCCTATGGAATTTTAATTCTCCTTGCTAAAACTGGGGTTCAGGTGGACGGAGCAGAGGTGGTGGTAGTAGGAAGGAGTAATATTGTGGGAAAACCCATCGCCAACCTTCTCCTGCAAAAGAGAAAGCCTGTAGGGAATGCCACGGTTACGGTATGTCATACAGGGACCAAGGATATTGCTTCTCATACTAAAAGGGCTGATATCTTAATTGTGGCAGCAGGGGTGCCTAAGTTTGTAACCGCCGACATGGTTAAGGAAGGGGTAGTGGTGATTGATGTGGGTGTCAACCGAATTGGAACTACTCCTGAGGGGAAGGCTAAACTTTGTGGGGATGTGGATTTTGACTCAGTTAAGGAAAAGGCAAGCTATATCACCCCCGTTCCAGGCGGGGTGGGACCTATGACCATAACCATGCTAATGAAAAATACCTTGGAGGCGGCCAAGGCTTGGGAGGGATTACCTTCGGAGGTTGCTTAAAAAGTGAAAAAAATCTTGTTGGCTAAAATAAAAAATATTTTGCTTTATTTTTAACATAAAAAGCAAAATCGGGGGGTTTTTATGATAGATGAAAAGGCAAGGTTTGCTGAAGAACCTAAAAAAAGACGTTTTAAGGTGCAGACAAGAACAGCTGAAGAGATCTATCGTTCATTAAGTGAGGATATTCTTACGGCACCTAAGAGGGTGGAAAGGCGTGGAACCTTACCCTGTGCCTTTGGAAAAGGAGGGACCTGCTGTAGGGTTTGTAATATGGGTCCTTGTCAGGTGGTAGAGGGCGTGGAGGAGTTGCGAGGTGTGTGTGGAGCTTCGGCGGCTACTGTGGTAGCCCGAAATTTTGCTCGCATGGTTGCGGCTGGGACTTCGGCACATTCCGACCATGGAAGACATGTGGCCAAGCTTTTCTATGAAGCGGTGCATGGAGAGGTTCCTTTTGAGGTGAGGGATAAAAGGAAGCTTAAGGTAGTAGCTCAGGCCTTAGGTGTGGATCCAAATTTACCAGAACAGGAAATACTAACCAAAATGGCCGATGAGGCCTTGAAGATTTTCTCACAGCAAGAAGGAGAGATTATTCTTACCCATCGGGCTCCTAAGCCCCTTCTTGAGAAGTGGAGGCGGTATGGAGTTGTTCCGAGGGGAGTAGATAGAGAGGTGGTGGAACTAATCCATCGGACCACTATCGGGGTGGATCAAGATTATAAGAATATTCTTCTCGGAGCGGCTAAGTGTTCCTTAGCGGATGGATGGGGCGGAAGCATGGTAGCCACTGAGCTTCAGGACCTTCTTTTGGGTAATCCCCAGCCCCTTAGGGCTAAGGTTAACATTGGGCTTGGGGTTTTGAAGCCTGACCATGTTAACGTGGCAGTGCACGGGCATGATCCTCTTTTAGCGGATGCCTTGGTGATGGCCAGTTATGATCCCGAAATTCAAGCGGAAGCTAAAAAGGTCGGGGCTAAGGGGATCAATCTTTCTGGAATTTGCTGCACCGGGAATGAAGTTTTGATGAGGAAGGGTATTCCGGTAGCAGGGTCTTTTATTCAGCAGGAGGTAGCTATTGCCACCGGAGCCCTTGAGGCGGTAGTGGTGGATGTGCAGTGTATAATGCAAAATGTGGTGGAGATAGCTAAACATTTCCATACTGCGGTCATTACTACCAGCCCCATTGCCATGATGGAGGGGGCTATTCACATTCCCTTTGAGGAAAAGCGAGCCCTAGAAGTGGCAAAGGAAATATTAAGGACAGCTATTTCTCGCTATCCCATGAGGGATCCAGCCAAGGTAAACATCCCTGATCATAGTGTTGATGTGGTGGTAGGTTTTAGTCACGAGGCTATTATGTATATCCTTGGGGGTAGGTTTAGGGCAAGCTATAAACCCCTTAATGAAAACATCATTAATGGAAAGATTAGAGGGATTGCGGCTATCGTTGGTTGTGATCAGTACCGGGTAAACGAGTCTATTCAGGTAGAGCTGGCAAAGGAGCTTATTGCCAACAATGTACTTGTTTTGGCTACCGGATGTTCGGCAACCAACATGGCCATAGCTGGTTTATTAAGCCCGGAAGCAGCCGAGCTTGCTGGGCCAGGGCTTCGGGAAGTCCTTGAGGCTGTTGGCTGTCCACCGGTACTTCATATGGGGGCCTGTGTAGATAATTCTAGGCTTCTTATTGCGGCAACCGAGATCGTGCATACAGGCGGGCTTGGAGAAGACATTTATCAAATACCCGCGGCAGGTTGTGCTCCCCAATGGATGAGTGAAAAGGCCGTGGCCATTGGGATGTATTTCGTTACCAGCGGGGTGCAGGTTGTATTTGGGCCGGATTTTCCAACGCTTGGGAGCAAGGCGGTCACAGATTTCCTCTTTTTTGAGATTGAAAAATATTTTGGAGCTAGCTGGCGAGTGGCAAGGACAGCCAATGAGTTTGCCAACATCATGATCGATCGGATTGATTATGGCCGGAGGAATTTAGGCATTGATAAACCCAAACCCAGGGTCCTCTTTGACATGGCCATGCGAAGAGCTCTTGATGCGGCAAGGTACATTCCACCCTTTCATGGGCTTGGTTGTTTCGGTCCTCATACTTCTCCAAAAGAGGAGGCACAACCCTAAGGAGGAGAGAAAGTGAAGAAAAAAAGACCTTCAGGAAAGGTAATGGTTTTAGGTGGGGGGATTGCTGGGATCCAGTGTGCCTTGGATCTTGCGGAGCTGGGTTTTTTTGTCTATTTAGTGGAGAAGAAGGCCTCCATCGGTGGGGTCATGGCCCAGCTTGATAAGACCTTCCCCACCAATGATTGCAGTATCTGAATCCTTGCCCCGAAGATGGTGGAGGCCGGGCGGTCTCCCAATATCCAAATCCTAACTTTAACGGAGGTCCTGCAGGTAGAAGGAGAACCGGGTGGGTTTATGGTTACCCTAAAGATAAATCCCCGCTACATTGATCCTTCCAAGTGTACAGCCTGCGGGGAATGTATGAAGTATTGTCCTCGATTAGCTATAGATACCTATAATGCCAATTTAGATTTTACTAGGGCGGCAAGGATAGATTTCCCTCAAGCGGTTCCTACCGCTTACTACATTGATGCCAAGAGTTGTTTGCGTTTAAATCATCAGACCTGTCAGCTTTGCACTAATGTTTGCGGGCCAAAGGCCATTGATTTTGATCAGCAGCCAGAAATTAAAAAGGTAGATGTGGGAGCCATTGTCTTAGCTCCAGGTTTTGGCAAAACTCCTAAGGAAGCCCTTGCTAAGTTCGGATATGGGCAATTTAACGATGTCCTTCACAGTATTGAGTTGGAAAGATTAACCTGTGTTTCGGGGCCAACTGAGGGAGAGGTGATTAGACCCTCGGACTTTTCTCATCCTAAAAAGATTGCCTATATCCAGTGTGTGGGTTCAAGGGATTTGACTTGCGAACGGCCCTATTGTTCCTCTGTTTGCTGTATGTATGCCATGAAACAGGCCTCGGTAATCAAGGAGCACGAGCCCGAGGCAGAGATCACTCTCTTTTTCATGGATATTAGAACCCAGGGAAAGGGATTTGAAGAATCCTTTAATAAGTCGGTAGAAAAATATGGATTTAGGATTGTAAGAGCAAGACCTGGCAAGGTTGATCGGGTAGGGGGAAAATTAGCCCTTAACTATGTGGATGAAGATGGGACCCCAAAGAGGGAATATTTTGATATGGTTGTGCTTTCCCTTGGGCTTTCCCCACCTGAGGATGCATCAAAGATTGCTGAAGTATTCGGGATTGAGCTTAATGAATTTTCTTTTGCCAAGACTAGTTATACTAAACCCATAGAAACGAGCGTGCCCGGTATTTATGTGATTGGGGCTTTTCAGGGTCCAAAGGACATTCCGGAAAGCGTTGTCCAGGCAAGTTCAGCCAGCTCTTTAGTGTCAGAGCTTTTGAAGGAGGCCCGTTGGCAGGATACGGTGGTGAAGGAATATCCACCTGAGGATATAGAGTTGATGGAGGCTGAGCCGAGGATTGGGGTCTTTGTTTGTCACTGTGGGGTAAACATCGCTGGGGTAGTTGATGTTAAAGCGGTAAGAGATTATGCCCGGACTTTACCGAACGTGGTTTTGGCAGAAAATGTTCTTTATGCTTGCGCACAGGACTCTTTGGAACAGCTAAAGGAAAAGATCAAGAAATATCGGCTTAACCGTATTGTAGTGTCTGCCTGCACCCCAAGGACGCATGAACCACTATTTCAGGACACCTTGCGAGAGGCTGGTTTAAATCTGGCTTTGATTGAGATGGCTAATATTAGGGATCAGTGCGCCTGGGTGCATCCCGATGCCCCTGATAAGGCGACGGAGAAGGCCAAAGATTTGGTAAGAATGGCCGTGCTTAAGGCGAGAAGGTTAAGGCCCCTTCCCTTGCAGAGGGTTAAGGTTACACCCGCTGCCTTAGTGATTGGAGGGGGGGTGGCGGGGTTAGTCTCAGCCCTATCCATTGCGGAGCAAGGTTTTGAGGTGCATTTAGTAGAAAGGATAGCTGAACTGGGTGGGGTAGCAAGGCGGTTAAGAAGGACTATTACGGGAGAGGATCCTCAAGAATTTTTGGCCGAGCTTATAAAGAAAGTGAAGGAGCATCCTAAGATCAAGGTTCATCTCTCTACGGTGGTAGATAATATTTCAGGTTATATTGGGAATTATACGACCACTCTTCGGAAAGGGGAAAGTTCAGAGATTGTCAATCACGGAGTTATTGTGGTGGCAACTGGCGGCGGGGAATATCGGCCTAGCAAATATCCTCTTGATGGGAAGAGGGTAATTACTCAACTTGAGCTTGAGGAGTTCTTAAGTCAGAAAAGGATTAAACTACCTAAGGAAGTGGTAATGATTCAGTGTGCGGGAAGCAGAGGGGATGGAGTGAAATATTGTGGTAAGGTTTGTTGTCAGCAGGCTTTGAAGAATGCTCTTTGGCTTAAAGAGAGATCTCCGGAGATTGAAGTTTATATTCTCTATCAAGATATGCGGAGCTATGGCTTTTATGAAAAGTATTATCTTGAAGCAAGAAGAAAAGGAGTGAAGTTTATTAGGTTTAAGGGGGAGGAAAGGCCAAGGGTGATAAAAAATGGTAAGGGAGCTGAGGTTTGGGTTAAGGATACCCTTCTTGGTGAGGAGCTAAGGCTTACACCAGATATGGTAGTGCTTTCAGTTTCACCTAAAGCAAATGAAGATAAAAGTATTGCTAACCTTTTAAAGCTACCGATGACCGAAGAGGGCTTTTTGCTTGAGGCCCATGTGAAACTAAGGCCCGTTGAGACCGCAACGGATGGGGTTTATTTAGTAGGGCTTGCCCATAGTCCCCAGCCTTTAACGGAGGTTATAGCTCAAGCTAAGGCCGGAGCCGCTAAGGCTTGCATTCCCTTAGCTAAAGGATTTGTTGAGGTTTCGCCCATCACCGCAGAGGTGGACAAGGCAAAGTGCATTGGTTGTGCCATTTGTGCGGAGCTTTGTCCCTTTAAGGCTATTGAGATGGTTAAGGAAGAAAAAAGAAGGAAAGCCCAAGTGATCAGGGCTTCGTGCAAGGGCTGTGGAATTTGTGCTAGCCATTGTCCAGTCTTTGCTATAGATGTGGGTGGTTTTACGCTTGAGGCTATTATGGATCAACTTGAGGGATTTAAGAGAGAAGAAAGCAAGGATGAGGAGATAAAAGAGGCTGAAGTAGGAGGAGCTTAAGATGGATTTTGAGCCAAGGATTTTAAGTTTTATGTGTCACTGGTGATGCTACGCGGCAGCGGACGCGGCCGGTGTGGCTCGCCAGAGTTATCCGCCCTATCATCGCGTGGTAAGGGTAATGTGTAGTGGAAGGGTGGATCCACTTTTTGTGATTAAGGCCTTTATGGCTGGAGCGGACGGAGTTTTGGTAGGTGGCTGCAAGCTTGGGGAATGTAAGTACGGGGAAGGAAATTTTCAGGCCTTGATTATGGGTGAGTTGGTTTGGTTAATCCTTAGGCTTATTGGGATTAGGGAAGAAAGGTTTACCTTAGAATGGGTTTCCTCCGCTGAGCCAGCAAAGCTTGTAGAGGACCTGAAGAGTTTTTATCAAAGGATAAAGGAGCTTGGACCGTTGGGGAGCTCGGAGGAACTAAAGGAGGATGATCTTCAGTTTCGGCTTTCCTGCGCGGAGAAGGTTTGCCAGAACATGCAGGTCCGGACTGCTTTTGGGAATGTGGGTAAGGAGCTAAAAAAGCTGGGAGATTTTTCTATGGAACAAATTAAGCAGAAGGTGGCGGAAAAGCTTGAGGGCTTAGTTAAAAATAAACTTTTGGAGCTTGAAGTAAGGGCCCTTTTGGAGAGTGGGCCTAAAAGCGTTGAGTATTTAGTAGAAAAGACAGGAGCTGATCGGGAAAGTATAGAAGGCATTTTGAATAAGGTGGTTAAAGCGTAGAAGGAGGCTTTGATGGCCAGAATGAAGAGGATGGATCTATCCAAAAAAGAGATTTTTTCTTATGTAGGAGAGCTGAGCTCCGGGTTTGCTCAATGTTTTCGCTGTGGAGCTTGCTCGGGTGTTTGTCCGGTAAAAAAAGTCTGGCCAAGCTTTGACCCAAGAAAGATTGTGCATCTTTTATTAAATGGATTTTGGGAAAAGGTTCTCAATCTTTCTTTGTGGGATTGTTCGCAGTGTGGGAGCTGTGTTCCCGTATGTCCGATGGATGTTAAGCCTCGGGAGGTTATTGCGGGCTTAAGAAAGTTGATTTTGGAGAAGAAGCTTATTTCTTTGGAGGATCTATTTACCGCAGGGGCTTTTGCCCGAGTTAAGCC
Source organism: Caldimicrobium sp. (assembly GCA_037443245.1). Lineage (GTDB taxonomy): Bacteria > Desulfobacterota > Thermodesulfobacteria > Thermodesulfobacteriales > Thermodesulfobacteriaceae > WYEG01. Next base: position 593,710 of record JBBIOT010000001.1, on the reverse strand, counting down.
GGAAAAATGTATTGTCTGTTTGACCTGCGTGAGGGTTTGTCCCTTTTCTGCGCCAGCTATTGAAGAGAGGGGTTATGCGGTGATTGATGCGAAGAAATGTCGGGCCTGTGGGATATGTGTAAGGGAATGTCCCGCGCGGGCCATTGAACTTAGAGCAAAGCAGAGAGTAGGGGGTATGGCATAGATGGCCCAGGGTCTTAGGATAGATATTCTTTGCTGTAATTATACTAATCTTGCGGAGAGGGAAGATTTTTACGAGGTCCCAGTGGAGATAGAGATTAAAAGATTTCCCTGTGGGGGCCATATTGAGGTTACGGATATTCTTCGGGCTTTAAGGCTTGGCGCAAGTGGGGTAATGGTTTGTGCCTGTGAGAAAGGAACCTGTCATAACGGCAAAGGCAATGAGCGAGCGGAAAAGAAGGTCCTTTCGGCAAGGAATATCCTCCAAGAAATTGGAATGGAACCAGAACGGATTACCTTTTATTTTGTGCCCCGGCTTGATGCGGAAAGTTTCGTGGAAGATTTGAAGGAATTTTATAAAAAATTATTAGAATTAAAGATCAAGGAGAGGAGTAGATGATTATCGCTGAACGTCGACCCTTGCCAGAAATTTTGGCTAACCTTTCTCCCTACAAGAAAATTTTAGTGCTTGGTTGCCGGGGTTGTGTGGCAGTTTGTTCGGCGGGTGGAGATAGGGAGGTGGCTATTTTAGCTGAGGCAATCAGACTTGCTCGGGAGAGACAAGGAAGTCCTGTGGAAGTGTATGAAGAGATCCTTATTCGGCAATGTGATCCCGAGTATTTGCAACCTCTTGCCGAATGGATGAGTAAGATTGAGGCGGTAGTTAGTATGGCCTGTGGAGTAGGGGTAAATTTGATTGCCGATCTTTATCCATCCCTTCGGGTATATCCTGGGGTGGATACAACCTTTTATGGAGCTAATGTGGCCTTGGGAGAATGGGTAGAAAAATGTCGGGGTTGTGGGGATTGTATTATAGATCAAACTGCGGGGCTTTGCCCCATTGCTCGCTGTGCTAAGAATTTATTAAATGGCCCTTGTGGTGGTTCTCAGGGTGGTAAGTGCGAGGTGCGAAAGGACATGCCCTGCGTTTGGCATCTAATCATAGATCGGTTAAAAGAAAGAGGGGAGCTGGAAAGGCTTCTGGAAATAACTCCTCCCAAGGATTGGCGTCCTGCGGGTGGAGATGGCTTGAGGGTAAGGAAAAGACCAGATCTAACTTTATCATAGACAGGGAGGTGCCTTTGGAAGTAAAGAGCCACTTACAAAGGGTTTTAAGTTCCGGACAACTTGCGGTAACCGCTGAAATTGGTCCGCCGAGGAATGCTGATCCCGAAGTAATAAAAAGGAAGGCTAAGCTTTTAAAGGGTTATGTAGATGCGGTAAACATTACCGATTGTCAAACCGCCATCGTCCGAATTTCCAGCATAGCTTCAGCTATTTTGGTGATGGCTGAGGGGCTTGAACCAGTGGCGCAGATGACCTGTCGGGATAGAAACCGGATAGGCATTCAGGCTGATCTTTTGGGGGCAAGCGCTTTAGGGATAAGAAACCTCCTTTGTCTAACTGGGGATCACCCTAAGTTTGGCAACCATCCCATGGCTAAGCCTGTCTTTGATTTGGATTCGCTTCAGCTTTTAAAGTTGGTGAGGGACTTAGAGGAGGGTTATTTTGCTAATGGAGAGGAGATAAAAGGCAGGAAGCCCCAATTTTTCCGGGGAGCGGCGGAAAATCCCTTTGCGGAGCCTTATTATATTAGGGCCTATCGCTTAGCTAAAAAGATTAAAGCCGGAGCTCAGTTCATTCAAACTCAGATTATCTATAATGTTGACCGATTTCGGGAATTCATGGAGGATTGTGAGAGGCTTGGTTTGCTGGATAAAGTTTATATTTTGGCTGGGATAACTCCTCCTAAGTCCGTAGGGATGGCAAAATACATGAAGTATCATGTGCCTGGCCTTGATGTGCCCGATGAAATTATCAAACGTCTGGAAGGGGCTAAGGATGTTCGGGAAGAGGGGATAAACATCGCCGTTGAGCTCATCCAAAGAATAAAGGACATACCTGGCGTGAAGGGTTTTCATATCATGGCCATTGAGTGGGAGGAGGCGGTGCCAGAGATTGTAAAAAGGGCTGGCCTTTATCCCCGTCCAGAGTATGAAGTTCCTATATATCCCTTTGTGGTGGAAAGGGTGGTAGAAAGACCTGTGGAAATGGTGGTGGAGAAGGTGATAGAAAAGGTAGTGGAAAAGCCGGTTGAGGTTATTGTGGAAAAAGAAATAGAAAAACCCATTGAGGTTTATATAGAAAAAGCCATTACGGAATTGGAGGAAGGAATGGCCAAAGGACAAATTTCTCTTGAGAGCTTTATAGAAATCTTAGCTAACCTTAAGGCAGGGCTTAAGCAAATTAAGGCTGGTATGGATTCGGTAGAAGAAACCATTGAAATCCTTGAGCAAGAATTCTTTGGAAAGGGTAAACCAACAAAGGTAGAACTTAAAGAAGTTCCTAAAGTAGAGGAAAAGGAGAAGATAAAACCTCAAGTCCAACCAGAGATTAAAGAGAAGGTTGAAGTTAAGAAAGAGGCTGAGGTAAAGCCTGAGGAAGAAAAAATCGCTCCCGAACCTATAGCCGAAGTCAAACCCGAAGCGAAAGGGGAAAAAAAACCTGAGGTCAAACCTGAAACCAAACCCGAGGAAAAAAGGGAAGAATCTGCAGAGAAAGGGCCTGAAGTAAAGCCCGAGGTAAAGCCCGAAGTAAAACCTGAGGTAAAACCTGAGGTCAAGGCAGAGGGAAAATTAGAGGTTAAAACCAGGCTTTTTAAGGGTACTTATCGGCCCCTCAGTGAGAGGGCAAAGAAAGTTCCGGAATCGGCCTATCTTGATAGGGCTACGGGTGAAATACAAGAGGTGGTGATTGGGAAGGACGGGAAGGCCATTAAGGTTGGTGGAGCTAAAGCCTTAAATTTCCATTACTTTGAAGGGGAATTACCCAATTCTATCCAGATTGCCTATGAAATTTTAGATATTAAACCTGAGGATTGGCCCGAGAGTTTGGCCAAATATTATCAAGATGTTTGGCATGATCCGGCCCTTTGGGCTAAAAAGTGTGTGGAAGAGTATGGGGCCTCGGCTATTTGTTTATATTTACTAGGGACGGATCCAAATGGTCTAAACCTACCAGCTAATCATGCGATTGAAGTGGTAAAAAAGGTAACTTCCGCGGTGGATGTTCCGCTTATTGTGTGGGGATCAGGGAATGCGGAAAAAGATGTAGAGGTTTTGCGTGAGGTTAGTGAGATTGTTGGTCCCCGGGGAGCTGTAATTGGTCCGGTAGTTGATACGAATCATCGGACTCTTGGAGCGGTGGCTATGGGCTATGGAATACCTGTTATTGCCTCAAGCCCCATTGATGTAAACCTGGCTAAGCAGTTAAACATCCTTCTTGAAAACATAGGCGTAAGCTTAGACAAAATTTTGATGGACCCCTCCATTGGGGCCTTAGGATATGGAATAGAATATACCTTTTCGGTAATGGAAAGAATCAGGCTTGCAGCCCTTTACGGGCAAGATACTAAGTTAGCCTGTCCTTTCATCTGTAGCATTGGAAAGGAAGTTTGGAAGACTAAAGAGGCTTCTTTACCTACCGATGAAACCTTTGGTGATCAGGAAGAGAGGGGAGTTTTGATGGAAGCTTTAACGGCGGTCACCTTAGCCATGGCAGGAGGAGATTTGTTAATCATGCGCCATCCAGTGGCCGTGAAGCTTTGTTATACCTTGTTTAATAGTTTAAGCCAAGCTTAAGGAGGGGGTATGTCTAAGATAATTGCTACCGCAGCCATAAGAGGGGCCCATAAAATAGTGGAGAGGGCCTGGGAGAAGTATGAAGAGGCGGTTAAAAAATTTGGTAAAGAGGCCGAAATAGGATTCCCCAACACCGCGTACTATCTACCAATCATTTACGCTATTCTTGGTTATCCAGTCAAAAGGCTGGGGGATTGTGAGGAGGTTTTGCAAGAGGCGAAGAGGTTGTTGCCCGAGATTCCCAGTGAGCGCACCTGGGTGCCCTATTTAGGGCCAGCCCTTGATGCGGGAATGGCGACTTATTTTGCCGAGGAAATCCTTGAGGCCATTCGGTATTTAGAGGACCCCAACTTTTATGTAAAGGGAGAAGACGTAACGGAAAATAACCTTTGGCTTGGGGCTGCGGACGATATCATCTTTCGCAAAAGGGGTGTGGAGTTCGTTGATGGCACGGCGCCGGGCTTTGCAGCTATTCTTGGATCCCCACCCGATAAGGAGACGGCAGTACACATTGCTCAAGAACTTTTGGAGAAGAACCTTTATGTATTCATGCACGACCAAACGAAAGGCCTTTACATGCCCTATCTTCTGAAGGAAGCAGGGGTCCAACTTGGTTGGCCAACCCGTCTTATACCCTTTGGGCCAGATTACACCTCTGTAGTTTTTGCTATAGGCTTTGCTTGTAGGGTGGCCATGTCCTTTGGAGGTATAAAACCTGGGGACTACCTGGGGAACCTTCTTTACAACAAGGATCGGACCTTTGCCTTTGTGCTTACCTTTGGTCCGGTCTCCGATGAATGGTATGCCAACGGAGCGGGAGCCATCAACTGGGGCTTCCCTATAATTTCTGACTGGGATATCCCAGAGATTAAGCCCTATGGAGTTTGTACCTATGAGCATGTGGTCTCACGGGTTCCTCATGAAGAGATTGTAGATCGGGCGGTGGAGGTAAGAGGGCTTAAGGTTACTACTATCAAGCTTGATATTCCAGTAGCTTATGCTCCAGCTTTTGAAGGTGAGAGAGTTAGAAAGGATGATCTCTATTTGGAGTGTGGAGGAGGGAGGTCGCCGGCAGTTGAGCTTTTAATTTCAGGGAGCTTAGAAGAGGTCGAGGACGGCAAGATAGAAGTGATTGGCCCCGAGATCAATGAGGTGGAAAAGTTGGGCATCAAGGGACCACCCTACGTTCTTCCTTTTGCGGTGGTGGTCAAAGTTGCGGGTGTAAATATGCAGTCCGATTTTGAGGCTATTCTGGAAAGGCAGTTCCATCATCTGATTAACTATGCACAGGGGATTATGCACGTTGGGCAAAGAAATATCATGTGGCTCCGGATAAGTAAGCAAGCAGTAGAAAAGGGGTTTCAGTTTAAACACATCGGGAAGATACTTTACGCCAAGCTCAGACAGGAATATTCCTCCATTGTGGATAAATGTCAAGTGACCATTTATACCATTGAAGAGAAGGTTAGAGAAGTCCTGGAGATGGCAAAGAAGATTTATGAAGAACGTGATGCCAGGCTTGCGGGTCTTACGGATGAAACAGTAGATATCTTTTATTCCTGTACCTTATGTCAGAGCTTTGCACCAAACCATGTCTGTGTTATCACACCGGAGAGGGTTGGAGCCTGCGGAGCTTACAATTGGCTTGACGGTAAGGCTTGTTACCAGATTAATCCCGCCGGCCCAAATCAACCTATACCTAAAGGAGAATTGATAGATTCGGTCCTTGGGATTTACACAGGGGTCAACGAATATGTGAAACAGGCTTCAAGAGGCAAGGTAGAAAGGGTTAGCCTTTACAGTATATTAACTGATCCGATGACGGTTTGCGGGTGTATGGAATGTATAGCAGCTTTTCTACCCTCCATTAATGGGATCATGATCGTCAATCGTGATTATTTGGGTATGACCCCTACGGGAATGAAATTTTCCACCCTGGCGGGAATGGTAGGTGGTGGACAGATAACTCCAGGCTTTATGGGGGTTTCTAAACACTATATTACGTCTAAAAAATTTCTCTCCGCTGAAGGGGGATTATTGAGGGTTGTCTGGATGCCAAAGATGTTAAAGGAGGAACTTAAACAAAGATTGATAGAGAGGGCTACCGAGCTTGGGGTTCCGGATTTAATTGATAAGATTGCTGATGAGACTGTGGCGGTTACGGAAGAAGAAGTAGCCGAATATCTCAAAAAGGTTGGGCACCCAGTGCTTAACTTGCCACCTCTTGTTTAACATTAAAGCTTAGGGGGAAAAGATGGGGCTAACGGGAATTCAAATTCTTGGGAAACTTCCTAAGAAGAATTGTAAAGAGTGTGGGTTCCCTACCTGTATGGCCTTTGCCATGAAGGTAGCAGCTGGCCAGGCTGAGATTACCGCCTGTCCTTATGTAGATCCCAAGGTTGTGGAAGAAATTGCTGAGGCTACTGCTCCACCCATCAGGACGGTAAAGTTAGGGGGTGGAGAGTTTACCTATTCCTTAGGAGGAGAGACAGTTCTTTTCCGTCATGAAAAAAGGTTTGAAAATCCACCACTCATTGGCACGGTGATATCCTCCAGCATGGATCCGGAAGAAATAGACAGGCGTTTAACTTTATATAAAAAACTTCAATGGGATAGGGTTGGTATTTTATTGAGGCCAGATGTGGTCTTGATAGAGGAAGCCACTCCTACTTTAGTGAAGAGGATTAGGGAGGAGTTGCCCTGGTGTGCCCTTGTTCTTTCTGGTGATAAGGCCCAACTTGAGGATTGTGTAAAGGTCTGTGGTGATTTTAAGCCTCTACTTTATCCCAAGAAAGAAGAGGTAGAATCGCTATTTGCTTTGGTTAAGGCCCAGGGGTTTCCTTTGGTTATTTCTGGGGAGAACATAGATGAGGTGGTTGGCCTTGCGGATAAGGCCCTTTCCGAAGGGCTTAAAGACCTTGTTCTTGATCCAGGGTCTAAGGGGGTAAGGGAATTATTTGAAGACTTGGTCATCATCAGACGGGCGGCCATCAAGGCTAAATTTAAACCTTTAGGTTTTCCGATAATTACTTTTCCCTATCGCTACACCGATGACTATCTTCTGGAGATTACTTTAGCTAGTCTTTTGATCCCGAGGTATGCTAGTTTGATTATCCTTTCTGATCTTAGGGCGGGTGCGATTTTTAATCTCCTAGTGGAAAGGATGAACATCTATACGGATCCACAAAAGCCTTTAGTAGTGGAAGAGGGGATTTATCCCGTGAATGGTCCTGATGAAAACTCGCCCGTGGTGATAACCTGCAATTTTGCCCTCACCTACTTTTTAGTAAACGGGGAAATTGAGGGTAGTAGGGTTCCCACTTGGCTTTTGATCAAAGATACCGATGGCTTATCCGTCCTTACTGCTTGGGCGGCTGGAAAATTTGGGGCAGACACTATCGCGGAATTTGTTAAAAAATGTGGCATAGCGGATAAGGTTAAACATCGGAAATTATCAATTCCGGGTTTACTGGCTAGTATTAAAGGTGAGCTTGAGGATGAACTCCCAGACTGGGAGATTTTAGTAGGTCCTAGAGAAGCAAGTGGGCTTCCCCAATTTTTGCGTCAGCTTAGTAAAGAACTAAAAGAAAAGATAGCCTAAAATTTTAAGGAGGTAAAGATATGAGCCAAGGGGTCGTGTGCATTGCCGAAAGCATTAACATTATGTCTAAAAGAATTGGCCAAGCCATGAAGGAGAGAAATCCCCTTCCTATCCAACAGATGGCTAAGGAAGAAACCGAATTAGGGGCTGATTATTTAGACCTTAACATTGGACCGGCGAAAAAAGATGGTCCGGAATTGGCAAGTTGGATTGTGAAGGTAGTGGAGGAAGTCGTAGATACACCCATCTCTCTTGATACTACCAATCCTGAAGCCATGATTGCTGGGTTAAGAGCTTCTAAGAACCAGAGCAGGGCGCTCATGAACTCCATCACTATTCAACCCGAAAGGTTGGAAAAGCTTGGGCCCTTTGCGGCTGAGATTGGCTGTGAGGTAGTGGCTCTACTATGGGGTCCTGACGGTCTTCCCAGAGATGCCAATGAAAGAGCCTCCTTAGTCGTAGATTTAGTCATGAAGCTTAACGAATATGGTATTCCTAATGAGAAGATTTGGGTTGATCCTATTATTACTCCCATAACCCTTGGGGCGGACCAGCTTCAGGAGGCCTTACTTTTTCTCTCCATGCTTCAAGATATTGCTCCCGGGGCTAAGAGCATTGTTGGATTATCAAACGTCTCTAACGGAGTTTCGGCCCCTCTCAGACCCTATTTAAACCGCGCACTTTTGATGATGCTTATGAAGTACAACGTCTATTCAGCTATCCTTGACGTGTATGATAAGGAACTTGTGGAGATAGCCAAGGGTAAACATTCTGATTGGGTAGCTTTAGTTCATCGGATGATGGATGGAGATGAACCTGACCCCAAGAGCCTTTCTCCCAAAGAGTTAGAAATTTATAAGACCGTCAGGGTTTTGATGGGCAAAACCATTTTCTCTGAAGCTTGGCTGGAGATCTAATAGAGGTAAAGGATGGTGAAATTTTGGATTGATGGGAAGGTTGTTGAGGCTCAGCCTGGAGAGACAATCTTACAGGCTTGTCAGAGAAATGGGATTTATATTCCTAATTTGTGCTATCTTCCCTCCGCAAGAAGACCCAACCATCCTTGTGGTTTATGCGTAGTAGAAGTAGAAGGAAAGGGGGTAGTGCGGGCTTGTGAAACCTTAGTAGAAGAGAATTTAAAGGTTGCTATTGATACTCAGCCGGTCAAAGAAATACGAAAGACCCTCCTTAAGGCCCTAGTGGCTAATCATTATGGCGACTGTAAGGCCCCTTGTCATACCCCCTGTCCAGGGGGTTTGAATATTCAGGGCTATGTGGGCTTGATTGCCAAGGGAGATTTTAGGGCTTCCTTAGCTTTAATCAAGGAAAAGTTACCCTTACCTGGCTGTGTGGGAAGAGTTTGTCCCCGATTTTGTGAACCCGTTTGTCGGCGGGCTTTGGTGGATAGTCCAATAGCGATTAATAACCTAAAAAGGTTTGTTGCCGATTATTGCTATGAGCATGGAGAAATCCTTCCTGAGGTTAAACCCTCTAATGGGAAAAGGGTGGCCATCATCGGAGCTGGACCTGCTGGTTTGAGTTGTGCTTATTTTCTTAGACTTGAAGGCTTTGAGGTGACCATCTTTGAAAAAGAGGAAGCCCCAGGTGGAATGCTTCGCTATGGCATTCCTTCCTTTAAACTTCCTAAGGAGGTTGTAGATCGCGATCTAGAGGGGATTTTGCGTCTTGGCGTGGAAATTAGGCCGAGAATAACTTGGGGCAGGGATTTCACTTTGAAGGAGCTTTTAGCTGAGGGTTTTCAGGCCGTATTTATAGCCATTGGGGCAAGGAAAGAAAGGCGTCTTGGTTTCTTAGGCGAAGATTTAGCTGAAAGTGGGTTAAATTTTCTCTTTAAATTTAACCGGGGTGAACTGCAAGATTTAACATTCTGGCATAACAAAAGGGTTGCTATTTTAGGGTGCAGTTATACCGCAGTTGAGTTAGCCAGGGTTTTAGTGAGGCTTTCTGCTCAAGTTGAGGTAATTTATCAGCGGGTGAAGACCGAAGCCCCCATTCCTCAAAGGGAATTGAATTATGCTGAGAGGGAAGGTGTGCGATTTATCTTTGCTACCTTGCCTTTAGAAATAAAAAAAGAGGGAGAAAGATTTTCTCTTAAACTTGTTCGGACAGTTAAGACGGAAAAACGAGAGATTAAACCCCTTGAAGGAACAGAATTTACGGAAACCTATGATTTGGTCTTTCGGGCTTGGGGCGAAGACCCGGCTAGTGATTTTACCACCTTTGGGGAGCTTGAAGCAAGCTTAGAGACCACCGCTGAAGGTTTATTAAAGGTTGATCCCCAAACCCTATCCACTTCTATACCAGGTATTTTCGCGGGTGGAGATGTAATTACCGGTACGAAAACAGTTATTCAGGCGGTGGCGTCGGGGAGAAAAGCAGCCCAGACTATCAAAGCTTATCTTGAAGGTAAAGCCTATGAGAAGGCTCAAATAACGGTCAAATTTGATTTTACCCGTGGTAAGCGAGCCGAAGACATTGATTCTAATTTCTTGGATCAATTCTCTACCGCCCAAAGGAGCAGTTTGAAGGAAAGACCCGTAGAAGAGAGGATAAGGGATTTTGCGGAAGTTTTAGTTGGCTTAACGGAAGAGGAGGCCAAAGCCGAAGCGCAAAGATGTCTAAAATGTGGTTGTTTAGGGCTGGCCAAATGTGATTTGAGAAAAATTATGATCCGCGAGGATGTACCAGCTTCTTTGGGGAGAAAGAAAATTGTGTATCCCATTCAAAGGATCCATCCTTTGTTGGAAGTAGATACTAATAAGTGCGTCGCCTGTGAAAAATGTGTCAGGATATGCCCTTATTCGGCCATCTTTTTTAAAGTAGTTAACAAAGGTAAACCGCAAGAATACATCACCTTCAGGTTCACGGAAAATTGTGTTAGCTGTGGGATGTGTGCAGATGTTTGTCCAACGGGGGCTATAATTAAGAAGAACCAACCAGTCCCCTATGAAAAGAAAGGCATAAAAGAGGTAAAGAGTGTTTGTGGTTATTGTGGAGTGGGATGCAATCTCACAATAATTGTGAAAAACGGATCAATCTTGGAGGTAAAAGGTAGAGACTTATCTCCTAACTATGGATATACCTGTGTTAAAGGACGATTTGGCTTTGAATACTATCGCAGTTCTAAACGTTTGACCAAACCCTTAATTCGGCAAAGGATCACTGAGGAATTTAAGGAAGCAAGTTGGGATGAGGCTTTAGATTTTGTAGCGCAAAATCTTTTGAAAATTAAAGAGAAATATGGTCCGCAGTATCTTGGTTTTTTATGTTCTGCTCGATGTAGTAATGAAGAAAACTATCTTTTGCAGAAAATAGCCAGAGGCATTTTTAAAACCAACAATGTAGATAATCCAGCCCGAGTCTGACATGCGCCTTCGGTCGCAGGTCTTGCGGCCACGGTAGGTACTGGAGCAGCTTGTGTTAATTTTGACGAGATAGAAAAAACGGAACTCCTTTTCCTCATAGGGACTAATTCTACCGAAGCCCATCCCATTGTAGAGCAAAAGATCAAACGGGCTTTAGACCAAGGGGTAAGGCTTATTGTGGTGGATATAAGGCAGATCCCTCTAGCGGATCAAGCTAATATTTTCTTACTCATCAGGCCAGGAAGTAATGTGCCCCTTCTTAATGGTATGGCCTACGTTATTCTGAGGGACGAGCTTTATAACAAGGAATTTGTAGAAAAGTATGTGGAAAACTTTGAAGGCTATCGGCATTATATCCTTAGTGAATGGGATTTGGGTCGGGTTCAGAGGTATACAGGGGTTCCCGCCTTTCAGATTGAACAAGCGGCTTATCTTTATGCTTCCTCTAAGAGTGCCCTTATTCTCTGGGGACTTGGTTTGTCTGAGCACAGGTCGGGAAGTTATGGAGCCATGGCCGCGGCTAACTTGGCTACCCTGTGTGGATTTTGGGGAAGGTCTGGATGCGGTGCCATGCCCCTTCGCGGGCAAAATAACGTTCAGGGCGCCTGTGATATGGGCGGGCTTCCTTATGTCTTAACAGGCTATCAAAGCTATCTTGATCCTTTGGTAAAAGGAAAGTTTGAAGAGGTTTGGGGAGTAGAAATTCCCACGAGCGAAGGCTATACCCTTCCCAAGATGATTGAACTTGCCAATCAGGGGAAACTAAAGGGCCTTTATCTTATGGGATATGACGTAGCAATGAGCCATGGAAATATAGGTTCGGTTTTTGAGGCTTTTAAGAATTTAGAATTTTTGGTTTGTCAGGACATTTTTTTCCCATTATCAGGAAAATGGGCCCATGCTATTTTGCCAGCAGCTAGTTTTTTTGAAAAATGTGGCACCTTTACTAACGGTGAGCGAAGGGTCCAGTTTTTTGAAAAGGCGGTGGAACCACCGGGATTAGCCCTCCCCGATTGGGTAATTCTAACTAAATTGGCCCAAAAGCTTGGATATAACTGGCTTTACCAAAGTCCAGCAGAGATTGCTTTAGAAATTGGTCAGGTCTGGTCGGCCTGGCGAGGTTTAAATTATGAACGTTTAAGAGCCATGGGTCTACAATGGCCCTGTCCTGAGGAAGACCATCCAGGAACCCCCATCCTATTTACTTCAGGCTTCCCTAAAGGTAAGGTCCATCTTGCCATGGCCAAGCATGTAGAACCTTTAGAGGCACCCACAGCGGAAAAACCTTTTCTCCTTGTTACCATAAGGAGGCTTGAACATTATAACGTAGGTAGTATGACTAGGAACTCTGAATCTTTGATGAAACTTTACGCCGAGCCAATCGTAGACATAAATCCGGAAGATGCTCAAACTTTGGGTATATATAATGGCATGGCAGTTAAGCTTGCTAACGAGCGAGGAGAGGCTATTTTTAAAGCCAGGATCAACCCTAGGGTACCAAAAGGGCGGTTGTTTGCCGATTTTCATTTTGATAAGGCCTTAGTGAACCTTCTTGTTAGTCCAGGCCTTGATGCGCTTATGGATACTCCAGAATATAAGGTCTCGGCTGTTTCTTTAGAAGTGGTAAAATAAAAAGATGCCCCTTCTTTTTGGTCCTGTTCTTTCACGAAGGCTTGGAAGGTCTCTTGGCCTGGATTTAGTGCCAAAAAAGGTTTGTAACATGGACTGTCTCTACTGTGAGGTAGGGAGGACAACCCTTTTTACCTCTGAAAGAAAAGATTATCTACCTTTATCTGCCTTGGAAGAAGCTATTAAAAGAGCTAAAGAGATTGAAGATACCTTTGATGTTTTCACGATTACGGGCTCGGGAGAGCCAACGCTTAACCTTCATTTTGAGAAGGTGGTGGAACTTGCTAAACAGAACCTAAAAAAGCCCCTTGCTATACTTACTAATTCCACCTTGGTGGGTGTGGAGAGTGTTCGTCAAGCCTTAGCCCTTGCGGATTATGTGTTAGCCTCTCTGGATTCCGCTCAAGAGAGCTCTTTTAGACTGGTTAACCGACCTGTTGGAGAAATAAATTTAAAAATTATCATTGAGGGCTTAAAAAAGTTAAGAGAAGAAATGCGGGGTGAGCTCTGGCTTGAGATTATGCTCCTTAAAGGACTGAACGACAAAGAGGAAGATCTTACTGCCCTAAAAGAAGCGGTAGCCTATATTAGGCCTCATCGGGTTCAGTTAAACACGGTAGTTCGGCCTCCGGCCTATCCCATGGCTAAGCCCCTGACCTGGGAAGAATTAAAGGATATCAAAGAAAAGTATTTGCCAGAAGCCGAAATCTTACCTGCCCAAGGTAAGGTCCAACCTTCTAAATTTGGTCCGAAGCAAGATTGGCAAGAATGGCTCCTTGCTTATTTATCCCGAAGGCCAGCTGATTTAACGGAGCTTGTTCAGGTCTTTGCTCTTCCCAAAGAACAATTGGTCCACTATCTTGGGCAATTGGAAAGTAAAGGTTTAATCCAGAGGGTGGAACATGAGGGAAAGCCCTTCTATAGGGCCTGAATTCTCCCGTAAGGAATTTTACAAAAAGGTAATTGAAGCCCTTCTTTTTACCGCCGGAAGGGCTTTAAGTCCGAAAGAGATCTCTCGGATTTGTGATAACCTTTCTCTTTCTGAGGTTAAACAGATCCTTGAAGAGCTAAGACAAGAATACGAGGGTAGGGGGGTGGTAATAAGAGAGGTAGCCAAGGGTTTTCGGGTGGAAACTTCCCCAGAGGTTAGCCTCTATATAAGGGAACTTTTACAGCCCAAGGGTTTTAGATGGACCAAATCTCTTCTGGAAACCTTAGCCATTATTGCTTATTTTCAACCCCTAACTCGTGCCGAAATTTCAGCAAAAAGAGGAGGAGTTGATCCATCCTCAGCCTTAAAAATCCTCCTGGAAAGAGGCTTAATAAAGGTGGTTGGACGCAAGGAAGTGCCCGGTAGACCTCCTCTATACGGTACTACCAACTTTTTTTTAGAATATTTTGGTTTAAAATCTTTGGATGAACTACCACCCCTTGAGGAATTAGAAAAATTGACTGCTCTTGAGGTTAAGAGATGATTGGGATAATTGATTACGAGGCAGGTAACCTAACCAGTGTAGCCAGGGCTTTAGCCTATTTGGGCTATAAATTCCTCATTTCTGGTGATCCCGAGGAGTTAAAAGGCTGTATAAGGCTTATTTTCCCTGGGGTTGGCGCAGCAAGGTCTGCCATGGAAACCCTGAAAAAAAGAGGGCTTGACATCTTTCTCAAAGAGGCCTTTTCTCAGGGGATACCCATTTTAGGAATATGTCTTGGCCTGCAAATTGTTATGGAAAGAAGCGAAGAGGATGGTCAAACGGAGACCCTTGGTCTTATTAAAGGTGAGGTAAAACGTTTTCCCGATCCACTCGTTCATCAGAAGGAGGTGTTGAAAGTTCCTCATATGGGTTGGAACTCCGTCATCTGGTTAAAAGAACATCCAGTTTTTTCAGGCCTTGATCCTGATTATGAATACTATTTTGTGCACAGTTATTATGTGACCCCAGCTGATGCCGAGCTAATTTATGGGCTTACTTTTTATGGGCTTCATTTTCCGTCGGTTATAGCCTACCAAAATTTTGTGGCAGTGCAATTTCATCCGGAAAAGAGCGGGAACCCAGGTTTAAAGATTTTGCATAACTTTGGAAAGTGGACTCCCTAAGGTCCTTAAATAAAGAATTGAAGCCTTTTAGAAGAACTATTTAACGGGTCCGATGAGGGCTACCATCATCCTACCTTCCAGCTTAGGTGGTACTTCTACGACCCCTTTTCCTTCAATGGATTGTAGGATATAGGCAAAAATTCTATCCGCCAGTTCCGGATGGGTAATCTCTCTCCCTTTAAAGATCACGCAAACTTTTACCTTATTTTTATCCTCTAAAAAGCGCAAAATATGTTTAATCTTTACCTCCAAGTCATGTTTATCCGTTTTCGGACTAAGCTTAATGGTTTTTACTTCCACTACTGTTTGTTTTTTCTTGGCTTCTTTGGCTTTTTTGGCCTCTTGATACAGAAATTCCCCAAAGTCCATGATTTTGCACACGGGAGGATTAGCGTTTGGAGCGACCTCAACTAAATCAAGTTCATAGGATTCTGCAATTCTTAGGGCTTCCGACAAGGGAACTATGCCTATTTGTTTCCCATCCGGACCGATCAGCCGAACTTCCTTAGCTTTAATCCGCTCGTTTATACGGTACTTATGCTTTAAATCCTTTTGCATAATAATTCTGTTCCTCCTCTCAAGTTTTTATTTTAATAGTAGGGAAAAGTTGGGCTTTCAGGGGTTTTAACCAGGGATGGTTCATGAAAAGCTTGGGTTAGCCTCAACTTTGAGCTTTGCTATGAGATCTTCCAAGGAGAGATCATTAGTAACTTCCCCCTTACGAGAGCGAAGACTGACGGTGCGATTTTGGGCTTCCTTTTCTCCCAAGATGATCATGTAGGGCACCTTCTCTAATTGAGCAGTCCTGATTTTATAGTTTAATTTTTCGTTCCGATAGTCCTCTTCTACGCGAAAGCCTTCCTTCCGAAGGAGGCTTGTTATTTCTTGCCCATAAGGAATTATACTATCCTTGACCGTAAGGATCTTGATTTGTACGGGAGAAAGCCAGAAAGGAAAGGCTCCAGCATAATGTTCTATTAACACTCCCAGGAAACGCTCCAACGATCCAAGAAGGGCCCGATGGATCATAATCGGACGATGAAACCTGTTATCCTCACCCACATAGACTAAATCAAACCTTTCAGGAAGATTGAAATCCACCTGCACAGTGGAACACTGCCAAAAACGTCCCAAGGTATCTTTAATCTTTAGGTCAATCTTTGGTCCATAGAAAACACCTTCCCCAGGATCAATTTCATAGGGAAGATTAAGCTCCTCTAAGGTTTCTTGCAAGGACTTTTCTGCAAGGTCCCAGATCCTTGGGTCACCCACAAACTTTTCCGGCCTGGTGGAAAGATAGACCTGGTAATCCTTAAACCCAAATAATTTAAGAAAGTATAACACTAGCTGTAGAACATTGATAAGTTCTTCCTTGAGGTTTTCTTCGCGACAAAAGATATGGGCGTCATCCTGGGTAAAGCCCCTTACCCTCAAAAGTCCATGCAAGACCCCACTTCTTTCAAAGCGATAGACCGTTCCCAGTTCACAAAAACGAAGAGGTAGTTCTCGGTAGCTTCTTCTTTTTTGTTTATATACGTAGATATGGAAGGGGCAGTTCATAGGCTTTAATTGATAGGTTCGGTTTTCAAGCTCCATAGGAGGGAACATATTTTCCCGATAAAAATCCAAATGACCTGAGGTTTTCCAAAGGTCAAGTAAAGCCACATGGGGAGTATAAAGAATTTGGTAGCCCCTTTTAAGGTGTTCTTCTTTCCAAAAATCTTCAATTATTTTTCGAATTAAAGCACCTTTAGGTAACCAGATGACAAGCCCTGGCCCTATGTCTTCCTCAATGGTAAAGAGCTCCAATTCCTGTCCCAGCCGGCGATGATCCCTCTTTTTGACCTCCTCAAGCCAGTTCAAATATTCTTCCAATTCTTGCTCGGAAAAGAAAGCAGTCCCATAAATTCGCCAAAGCATAGGATTTTTTTCATTCCCACGCCAATAAGCCCCTGATACTGAAAGAAGTTTGACCGCTTTAATTAACCCTGTAGAAAGGAGATGAGGTCCTCGGCAAAGATCCACAAAATTACCTTGCCGATAAAGGGAAATCTCGCCCTCTGGTAACTCTTCAATAAGTTCTAGTTTAAATTTTTCTTCTAATTTAGCAAAAAGCCTTTTTGCTTCCTCTTTTCCTAGTTCTTCCCTTTCTAAGGTTAAGTTCTGAACGATGATTTCTTTCATCTTCCTTTCAATCTTTGGCAAATCCTCCTCAGTGAAAGGACGGGAATGATAAATATCATAGTAAAAGCCCTCCTCAGTGGCAGGCCCAATTCCTAAACGGGCTTCCGGGAAGAGCTCCTTTACCGCCTGAGCCAAAACATGAGAAGCAGTATGCCGAAGCACCTCCTTGGCTTTTTTTTCCTTGGTAAAAAGAGGTTTAAGAACTAAAGGAGCATTTGTTTTTTGGTAATGGTTTTTTTGGATTGGGGTATGCCAATCCAGAGTCTCCCCCGAAGGAGTTAAAAAGGCAATAGGAAGTTCTTTATTGGGTGAATTTTTTTTGATTTCTTCAAGAATTGATTTTAATGGAGTTTCCGGTGGTAGTTCAAAGTATCCTATGTCTTCAATGAAAAGCTTCAACGGATCTTCTCTTCTCCTTCCCTTTGCTTAGTTTTGAGATTTAAAACATGGTAGGCGCGGGCGGGATCGAACCGCCGACCTCTTGCGCGTCAAGCAAGCGCTCTCCCACTGAGCTACGCGCCTTCATTTGTTTAAAAAATACCAAAAAATGTAAGCTTGTCAAGGTATAAAAGAGGGACCTCGGGGCTAATTTTTATCAGGCAAACAAATATTTTTTTTATCAGGGCAAATATTTCAATGTGTATTCAGATTGTTTTTTCTTTGGCTTTAAAGTATATTAATAATGAATGTTTTTTGGAGGTATAAGTTTTGGAGATAAAGAAAAAATATGGAGAAATAGCTATAGAAGAAGCTGAGCTTGAGGCCTGGCCCAATCCTTATCCGGATCGTGAGTATTTGATTGAAATTACTTTCCCAGAATTTACTTGTCTTTGTCCCCGCTCAGGCTATCCCGATTTTGCTATCATCAAAATTTCCTACATCCCTGATCAAAAAATTGTGGAATTAAGGTCTCTTAAACTCTGGCTTAACAAATTCAGAAACCGCTATATTTCTCATGAGGCGGCAACAAATGAAATTTTTGATGCTATTTGGTCCCTTCTACAGCCAAAAAGTTTAAAAGTAATAGGAGACTTTCATCCCAGGGGTAATGTGCACACGGTAATAACTGTAGAAAAGAAAAAATGAACAGTCCTAAGGCTAATCTTTCGGAAAAAGAAAAGAAAGTTTTACAGGTTTTACTTCAAGGCCTGCCTTTAGTCCCAAGGCCCTACAAGGAAATAGCTAAAAAAATTGGCCTTACCGAAGAAGAAGTCCTACAGATTATTCAATCTTTAAAGGAAAAAAAAGTGATCCGAAGGTTTGGGGCTACCCTTAGGCATAATCTTTCTGGTTATGAAGGCAATGCCATGGTGGCCTGGTTTGTCCCTGAAGAAAGGGTAGAGGAAGTGGGAAAAATCTTAGCAAACAAGCCCTTTGTGAGCCACTGTTATGTTAGAGAAACCTATCCCGAATGGCCATACAATCTTTATACCATGTGCCATGCCCGAACCAGAGAGGAATTAGACCAAATCATCAAAGAAACAGCCCAAGAGTTAAACCTCACCGAGTATCAGGTGCTCTACACCCTGCGGGAGATTATGCGTAAACATGCTCACTACCATCTGTAGGAAAGTTCCGAAGATGTTTTTCCCGGATATTCCCCTAGGACCTTAGTAAGGTACAGAAAGCCTTCCCAAAGGCCTATCCCTGTTGGGATCCCAGTTTCGGGCTCAGTAAGATTGCGGAAAAAGTAAGTACCTTGATACCCGAGAAGTTGAACTTGGAAAGTGGCCTGACTAAGGGGTATGCTTTTTAAATCTCGAGCGATCTTTTCTAAGGGAAAATCTGTTTTAAGATAAAGGACCGCAGGCCTTCCATCCAGAGGAGAGTTAGTAAGAATTGGAGTGGGGTAGGGATGGAAAATCCCTTTTAAAACCTCCTGGCCCTTTTTTCCAGCGGTCAAGATTTCACTATGGAAATGTTTGCCCACAGGAAAGGCTGTGGAAAAGAGTAAAAGATTTCTCCGGTAAACTCCAAGTCTTCCGTCAGGAAGATAGGTAATCCATTCCCTTTCTCCATCTCCATCAAGATCGGCGAGAATGGAGCCAGGAAGGATAAAATTATCCGCTACTTCAAGCTTTGGACCATAAACAATTTTATCTCCTTCTCTTTTCAGGATATAGACCTCTTTACCGAAAAAGGTTTCAAGGCTAAAGGTTTGCCCAAGGAGGGTATCCCGCTCCCCAGTTCCGGCATAGTCCACAAAATGAAGAAAAAGGTTAACCTCTTTGATTATCCGTTCTAAACCTCGTGAAGTGAAACGAAGAACCTCACTCCTTAGTTTAACATTGGGCTCGTAGATGGTTAGGGCTATCCAACCTTTAGGGCCTATGGAGAGATAAATTGGTCTTCCCTTGGATGGCTTGTAGCGGGCAAGAAGTCCCCCTTTAATTTTAACAATTTGCAACTCCTCTTGACTAAAATAAATAAGCTCCGGGGTTCCATCTCCATCAAGGTCAGCAAATTCGGCCTGAAGGACCTCACCTGGCATCTTACCAAGTACTTGAACCTGCGAAAATGGTATAGCCCTGGTAGGTTGAGAGAAGGTTGGCGATGGTTGTGGCCTTGGAGCTGACTTTACCTCTTCTTTTTTGGGAAAAGCGAGCAAAGTCCCATAAGACTTTATAGGTTCTAAATAGGAGTTGTAGACCTTAACGTAGCCAGGTCCTGTCACCATTAAAAAATCAACCCTTTGGGTAGAAAGATAGGTGGGATCAATCTGAGAAAAGGTAAGGTCCCGAAGGAGTTTTAACTCACTTTCGGGTAGAATGTTTTTTAAGGCAAAGATGATAGGCTCTTCCGAGCCAGGGGCTTCGGAGAGGACTAAAATTTTTAATTCTGCATTCCGACGAACGAGAGTAGGAATGGGAAATTCTTCTTTTTTCACCAGGCTTCGGGCTAAGGAAAAATTTTCTTCCACACGCACAACCTCTAATTTTCCAATAGGGTCCTTTAAGAAGCCTAAGGACTCTTTCGTCTCTGGATGGATGATCTTTTTGGTGCGCTTATAAACTAAAAAGATATCCTTTGGTTTTACCCCCTGGGCCTTTCCCTTATCTATTAAATAAAGACCATCTTCTATTCCAATAATAAAACCTTGAATGGGACTAAAATCTCTTTGAAGGTCCGTCAGGAAATCTTGGGCCAAGCTGAAATTCGGGTTGAAAACAAAAATAACCAAAAATAGAAGTAAAAAACTAAGGATTTTTCTTTTTTTCATAGACACCCTCGGTTTTTAGTTTTCTCTTTCGGTTAAAATTTTCTCTAATTCTTCTCCTTCTAAGACTTCCTTTTGGATTAAAGCTTGGGCGATCAGGTCAAGTTTATGGCGGTTTTTCATCAATACATCTTTACTTTTATCATAACAGTTCTTAAGGATTTTACTAATTTCTTCATCAATCATTCGGGCCACCTCTTCGGAAACAAGCTCTCTTTCACGGAAAGGCATGTCTAAGAAAAGGTATTCTCTTTTTCTGAAGGTTTGAGGCCCGAGGGTATCGCTCATACCATAATCTAAGATCATAGCTCGGGCAATCTCTGTAGCTTTCTCCAGGTCATTTTGGGCTCCTGTGGAAATATTACCATAAATAATCTCTTCTGCCGCTCTGCCTCCAAAGAGGACGCAGATCTTAGCTAAGAGTTCCTCTTTAGTGAGGATATACCTTTCTTCCTCGGGAAGCTGCAAAGTATATCCCAGGGCCGCAACCCCACGGGGAATGATAGAAACTCTATGGATCTTATCCTTAGGTGTAAAGATAAATCCACAGATAGTATGGCCAGCTTCGTGATAGGCAATACGTTTCTTTTCCTCGGAGGATAAATATCTACTTTTCCGAGCTAAACCTGCCACTACTCTATCAATGGCTTCTTCAAAGTCTTCCATCTCTACTGCTTCTTTCCCCTTTCTGGCGGCAAGCAAGGCAGCCTCGTTTACAATGTTAGCCAGCTCAGCTCCCACCATTCCCGGGGTTCTTGAGGCAATTATCCAAAGGTCTACATTAGGGGCTAATTTAATCTCTCGGCAGTGCAATCTAAGAATTGCCTCTCGACCCTTAAGATCCGGACGATCAACTACCACGACCCGATCAAACCTCCCGGGCCTAAGAAGGGCGGAATCCAAAACTTCAGGCCTATTGGTAGCGGCAATAATAATTACCCCCTTCTTGGGGTCAAAACCATCCATCTCAGTGAGAAGTTGAGTAAGGGTATGTTCCCTTTCTTCTGCGCCACCTGTGGGACTAACTCCTCTGACCCTGCCTACGGCATCAATCTCATCAATAAAGATGATGCAAGGGGCCAAGGCTTCAGCCTGGGCAAAAAGGTCTCTAACCCGCGCCGCTCCAACTCCTACAAACATCTCCACAAAGGAGGAGCCAGAAATGGAGATAAAGGGCACGTCCGCTTCCCCAGCTACCGCCTTGGCTAAAAGGGTTTTCCCTGTGCCAGGTGGTCCAACAAGAAGCACCCCTTTAGGAATTTTAGCCCCCAGACGCACAAACTTCTGTGGATTCTTGAGATATTCTATAATTTCCTTAAGTTCCTCTACTGCTTCATCTACACCCGCAACATCCTGAAAGGTAATGTGAATCTCCTTTTCTACGTAAACTTTAGCTTTACTTTTGCCAATACCCATAATACCTCCATCCCCACCAGAAAACCGGCGAAGGAGAAAGACCCAGAAAAGAAAAAGTAAAATCAAAGGTAAAAGCCAAGAAAGTAGATTAATCCATAAGGTAGTTTCTGATTTTGCCTCGTAATTTATTCCTCTTTCCTCCAAGATCTTAAAAAGTTCAGGGTCTTCTGGACGAACGGTCTTGAAATAAGAGCCCATTTTAACCGGATTTTTTCGGATCTGGGCCAATAATTCGGCGGAGCCTTCTTTGAGCTTTCCCAAAACTTCTTGTTTTTTTATTACCAGATCTTCTACCAAGCCCGAACGGGCCAGTTGTTTAAACTCGTAATAGGTGAGACGTTCATAACGATAAACTTCCTTTTCTAAAAGGAAAAGGGATAAAAGCAAAAGAAAGAGAAAAAAGAAAAAGAAAAGGATCTTTTGATTTTTTTTAATTTTAGGATTGAGGGTTCCTTTCATCGGGAAGGCTCGTTATTTTTCAAATTTTTAAGGGGTGGTTGACCAGTGGATTCCAAGACGGATAACCAAAATCTACTGTTAAGATTGACCGTTTTTCTACGTTTAATGGCTTCTGCCAGAGGAACATGGACAAACTGGTCATTGAGATAGCTAATCATCAGACCTGTTTTTCCAGCCATCCCGGCATGGACTGCATATTGCCCCAAAAAACCACAATAAATGCGGTCGCTCACGTTAGCAGGAACACTACGGATAATATAACTTGGGTCTATGTAACGAATGACTACCTCCAGGTGTTTTCCCCTAAAATAGGCCTCTATTTTTTCCTTCAGAAAACGACCAACATCTCCAAGCTTGACGTTGCCTGAGGCATCATATTCAGGAGGATCCTTCTGGACAAACTTTTGTCCTGCCCCTTCAGCTACCACGATGACTGCATGCTTCCTATCTTTGAGCCTCCTTTCTAATATTGCTAACAGTCCCTCTTCTCCATCTAAATCAAAATCCATTTCTGGAATAAGACAAAAATTTACCTCCTTAGTGGCTAAGGTTGCGGCTGCAGCAATAAAACCCGAATGCCTACCCATAAGTTTTACTAGCCCAATGCCATTTGGGACAGCTCTGGCTTCAGTATGGGCACATTTTATGGCTTCACAGGCTAACTCTACTGCAGTATCAAAACCAAAGGTCTTAGACACTAACCAAATATCGTTATCTATAGTCTTGGGTACAGCCACTACCGCAATCTTTAAACCCCGACGATTGATCTCTTCTTTAATTTTGTTTGCCGCTCTAAAGGTGCCATCTCCTCCAATCATAAAAAGAATTTGAATGTCCATTCTTTCTAAAGTATCAACGATAACTTCAATAGGTTGATGTCCTCGGGAGGTTCCAAGAAAGGTTCCTCCAGTATGATGGATATCCTTAACTAAATCCGGGGTAAGCTCAATTACTGGGTGCCTATACTCAGGGATAAACCCCTGTAAGCCATACTGAAAACCTATAATCTTTCTTACCCCGTAGGAATACCAAAGGGTCATGACAATGGAACGAATAACCTCGTTAATCCCAGGGCAAAGCCCTCCACAGGTCACAATACCTGCCTTAACCTTTGATGGATCAAAGTAGATTTGGGGGCGAGGACCAGCTAATTCCAGAGAGGGAAGCTCTTTTCCTTCTTTTAATTGTTTTTTTAAATAACTCAAACTTACGCGTAAGCTAACCCGGTCTGTATCGGTAATCAAGCAATGTTTGGTCCCCAATAGGGGGCTGTCAATCTTGCATGGACCAAGATTTTCTATTTTGGTGTCAATATCTTCAGTTATTTCGTCGGTAAACTCAAAAAATTCACAAAGTTCCTTCATGGGAGGCCTCCTTAGGCTTTTTTAACCTTCTTCTAACCGCTTCCGCATGGGCAGGAAGATTTTCCGCCTCCGCAAGAATGATAACCTTTTTAGCCTCTTTTTTTAAAGCTTCTTCCGTATAATGCAAAAAGTTTATTTTCTTACAAAATTTTTCTACCGAAAGAGAAGAGGCAAAGCGAGCAAAACCCATGGTGGGAAGGACATGATTAGGGCCTGCTATATAATCTCCTAAGGCTTCAGGCGTATAATTCCCTAAAAAAACTGCTCCCGCATTCTGGATCGCAAAAAGAAATTCCTCTGGTCTCTCTACCATTAGTTCCAGGTGTTCGGGAGCTATTTTATTAGCCACCGCAAGGGCTTCCTCTAGGGAAGGAACAAGAAGGATGGCTCCTTTTTTCTTTAAGGAAGTCAAGGCAACATCCTTTCTGGGATGACCTTTTAAGGCTTCTCTTAAGTAATTCCTAACCTCTTTTGCCAAATTTTGGCTATTAGTAATAAGGATGCTAAGACTATTGGGATCATGCTCGGCTTGGGCTAAAAGGTCCCAGCAAACAAAATCCGCTCTTGCGGTTTCATCAGCCACCACAACCACTTCGCTTGGCCCCGCTATAAGGTCAATGCCTGTATGGAAAGAAACTATTTTTTTGGCTAAGGTTACATAAATATTTCCTGGGCCACAAATAAGATCTACTTTGGGAAGGGTTTCTGTTCCATAAGCCAAGGCAAAGATACTCCAAGGTCCTCCTATCCGATAAACCGCATCCACTCCTACTTCCTTTGCCGAGACAAGCAAAGCAGGATGTAGGCTCCCATCCTTTCGGGGTGGAGAAACCAATATTACCTCATGAACCCCCGCAATCTTAGCCGGAACCGCAGTCATGATAACGGTGGA
Organism: Caldimicrobium sp.; assembly: GCA_037443245.1. Lineage (GTDB taxonomy): Bacteria > Desulfobacterota > Thermodesulfobacteria > Thermodesulfobacteriales > Thermodesulfobacteriaceae > WYEG01. The sequence goes on along the minus strand of JBBIOT010000001.1, from coordinate 569,643 downwards.
AATAAGGGGTATTTCCCCACCTGTCCCTCCGGGCACATAAAGACCTGCCCTTTCTACTGGTTTAACCAGCTGTCCATACCAAACACCCCGTCGGGGAGAGGCTATCCAGCTCTGAAGAAGGCCTCTTTCGTGGAATTCTCGCACCTGCTTAATAGCAAGTCTAATAGCGGATAAAAGCTCTTCAGAAATTTCTTCATATGCCTTCTTGAATTCATCTTCCTTAACCCAAAAATCCTCTGGTCTTAATTTGACCTTATCAAACCTTTCGGTAAATTCGGCTAAAGCCAGATCGCCCTTTTTTTGTACTTCCCTCCCAATTTTTTTTACATAATCTTCTAATTTTGTGGGAAAACTTTTTACTCTCTCGCTTAATCTTTTCAGGAAGGCTTCCGACTTGGGTGAGGGATGTTTAATAATTTGGATCATGATAAACCCCTTTTATCTCCTTTTATTCCATCCTTTACCAATTGGCAAAGGGTTCTTGCCAAGCCTTTTTTAATTCAGAAAGAGGAGCCTTAAGGATATTTTTTCCAGAGAGCCCTTTAATGATAAGGATTGGTTCAGCTATGGTCTCTCCAATCAGGGCATAGGGCAAACCGGAAAAGAGTTTCTCAAAATCACGTTTTTTATCTTTAGCCACCGTTACTACTATTCGGCCAGCGCTTTCCGAAAAGAGGATAAAATCATCACGCCTTTTACCTTCGTAGGGCACAGCGGATAGGTCAATAGCCAGCCCATAACCACCGGAAAAGGCCTTCTCCGCCAGACATACAAATAATCCTCCATCCGAGATATCATGGGCAGAATTGATCAAGCCAAAATAAATTGCATCCCTTAGTTTTAAATAAAGTTTTCTATTAAGGAAGGCATCTGGCTTGGGAGCTTTACCAGCTTTTAGATTTAAATGAGCAAAGTATTCTGAGGCAAAAAGCTCTTCCTTAGTTATTCCCAAAATATAAACCAAATCCGATGGTCCCTTCACCTCCATGGTTTGGGCTGATCTGACATCGAGTATTTTAGCAACCACAGAAAAAAGAAGGGTAGGAGGTATGGAAATCTTTAGGCTTCCGTCAGGGAGGATGATGCCTACTCCGTAGGGATTTTCCTTGGTCGGGTCTAATCCAAGGCTCATCAGATAGTCATTCTTCATGGAGTCCTTTCCTGAGATACAGGGCACCTCATAGGCCAATGTATATTCGTAAAGGGCAAGGTTAGCGCGGACCAATTGGGCCAGTTTATACCTTCCATCAGGGTTCTTTTCCCCTTCCACGGGATCACACCAACAAAAGTTATCAAGACCCGCCATGTATTCCAAATCTCCTCCTACGCAAACTGCATTCCGAATGGCCTCATCAATGGCGTTGGCCACCATCAAGTAAGTGTCGTAATCAGAATACTTAGGGCAGATCCCGTGAGCCACCACAATTCCGCTTAGCTTATTTAGGTCATACCTAATGATGGCTGCATCGCTTGGTCCATCAAAACCACAAAGGGGTTTGACTACACTTCCCCCTTGAACTTCATGATCATATTGTCTAATCACATATTCCTTGGAGCAAACGTTATATCGGGAAAGAATAGCCTTTCCCAGGGAAAAATAATCGGTTGGTTCAGGAAATTCATACTCAATGGGGTAGTTTGGGGCTTTCCATTCCGCATAAAGCTCAAGCTGAGGCACACCTTCATGTAAAAATTCCAAAGGTAAGAGCCCAATGGTTTCCCCATCATAGAGGATGTGAAAATATCCGGTGGCGGTGAATTCTCCGAGCACCGTGGCTTGAACCCCCATCCTTTCTGCCAGGGATAAAAATTCTTCTATCCTTTCCGGGGGGACCGCTACGGTCATTCTTTCTTGGCTTTCTGAAACCAGGATCTCCCAGGGTTTGAGCCCTGGGTATTTTAAAGGTGCCTTAGCCAAATCAATCCATGCCCCACCACTTTCTTTGGCCATCTCTCCCACGGAAGAGGATAATCCTCCGGCCCCGTTATCGGTGATAGAATGATAGAGCCCCAGGTCTCTTGCCTTAAGCAAAAAATCGCTCATCCTTTTTTGGGTAATAGGGTCGCCAATTTGGACTGCCGTAGCGGGAGAGCCTTCATGCAAGGCTTCAGAAGAAAAGGTGGCTCCATGAATACCATCCTTTCCAATCTTTCCACCCACCATTACTACCTTGTCGCCAGGTTGGGCCCCCTTTTTCCAGCCCTCCCTTTCTCCCACTCTAAGAGGAATTAGTCCCCCGGTCCCGCAGTAAACAAGGGGTTTTCCTAAAAAACGGGGATCAAAGGTTATAGAACCATTAATAGTCGGTATCCCGCTTTGGTTTCCGCCGTGTTCCACTCCCTCTCTAACTCCTTCAAAGATCCTCCTTGGATGAAGAAGTCTCGGAGGAAGAGGATTATCCCAGTCAGGAGGGGCAAAACAAAACACATCAGTATTGAAGATGAGTTTTGCCCCCAGGCCGGTTCCTAAGGGATCACGGTTAACACCCACGATCCCGGTTAGGGCTCCTCCGTAAGGGTCTAAAGCCGAAGGACTGTTATGGGTTTCCACTTTAAAGGCTAAGGCCCAATCTTCATCAAGCCTTATTACCCCAGCATTATCAACAAACACGGAAAGGCAAAAATCTTTTTCCCCCTTTTTCCGCCTTATCTCTTCGGTGGCTCCTTTAATGAAGGTTTTAAACAAACTATCTATGATTAATGTATCTCCTTTTTCTAAGTCCTTATAAAAGATTTGGGCATTGAAGATCTTGTGTTTGCAATGTTCAGACCAAGTTTGGGCTAAGCTTTCAAGCTCTACATCAGTTATTCTTCCGTCAAGGCCATAGCTTTCCCTAATTTTGCGAAAATCCTTGCTCTGGAAGAAGTTTTTTATGACCTGCATTTCCTGAAGATTGAGGGCTAAAAGCCTCTCTTTAGAAAGTTTCAGCAGATCTTCATCACTGAAGCTTCCTAAATCATATCTTTCTACCGTAGGGGGGAATTTCTCTGTAACCCTTGGGGCTAGATACCAAATTCCTTTTTCTTGGAATTCCTTAGCGGAAAGAATGAACCATCTTTCTATAAGTTCGTTAGTTAAAAGGTCTTTAGCTATCCTTTCCACATCCTTTTTCTGAAGTGGTCCTTGCAAAAGGTATTGTTTGGCAAAATAAACCCCCTCTGAGGAAGGATCTAATGGTCTTCCTAAAAGATAACTTAAGGCTTCTTCAGCTACTTTACCTTCATTATCGGTAACTCCAGGTCTAAACCCTGTTTCTAAGACCCAGTCAAACTTAACCATAAGCTTTCTAGCGATGGGTTCATCTATGGTAAAGATTTGCATGACCGGATCGGTCAGAGCAGATTCGGCAAATTCTTGCAGAGTCTCCCGGGAGAAATTACCTTCTACCAGGTAAACTTTGATTAGATAGACCTTTTCTATGGGGATGTTCAAATGTATCCTTACCTTTTGTGCGATCCTTTCTCCGAGGGAGATGGTGAAACGGGGGTCAAAGGCTACTTCAATCCGATGAAGCTGTTCCTGATGTAGCAAGTTTACCCTCCTAAACCTTTCCAATTGACAACAAGGCTTTCCGTATTAATATAATAAATAAAAAAAGGAGGAGCAAGGTGCCACATCATAAGTCCGCTGAAAAAGCTTTAAGACAAAGTGAGAAAAGGAGACTGAGAAACAGAGCCTTTAAATCTCGGGTAAAGACGGAGATTAAAAGGTTTCTCCAATTTCTTCAGGCCAAAGATTTAGAAAAGGCCGAAAAACAGTTCAAGATTTGTGAAAGTTTACTCCATCGTGGGGTTAGCAAAGGTATTTTCCATCGGAACAAGGCGGCAAATAAAATTTCTAAACTTTTTGTTAAGTTTAACCAAGTTAAAGCCCAATTGACAAATCAATAAATATTATATCCCAATTTAGGATGGGGATGTAGCTCAGCCTGGGAGAGCGCCGGAATCGCACTCCGGAGGTCGGGGGTTCGAATCCCCTCATCTCCATTTTTTGATATCTAAGAAGGGAGTTTAAGATGGATCAAGATAGCCTTTTAGCTCAAAAGAAAAGTGTTTTTGATAGTCTCACTCCAGAAGAGGTAAATCAGGCCGTAAACTATGCCCGTGGCTACATAGATTTTCTCTCACAGGTTAAAACGGAAAGGGAAGCTGTAGAATTTATTAAGGAACAAGCCTTACGTGAAGGATTCCAAGAAAGGGGAAAAGAAAGGGGCTTTTTTGTCTATCGTCAAAAAATGATCGCCCTTTGGCAAAGGGGAAAAAGGCCTTTGCCTCAGGGTTTAAGAGTTATCATCTCCCATATAGACACTCCCCGTCTGGACTTAAAGCTCAATCCACTTTATGAGGATATGAATTTAGCCTTTTTTAAAACCCATTACTATGGTGGAATAAAGAAATACCACTGGGTTGCTTTACCCTTGGCCTTACATGGTGTGATCGTTAAAAAGGATGGTACTGCCGTTAAAGTGGTGGTTGGTGAAGAACCGGAAGATCCAGTATTTACCATTTGCGATCTTTTGCCTCACCTTGCCCGAAAGAGGCAAGAGGAAAAAAAACTTTCGGAAGCCATCTTGGCAGAAAATTTAAACATCCTCGTGGGTGGTTTGCCTGTGGACTCATTCAAGGATGAGAAGGAAGAAAAGGAGAGGGTAAAAAAAAGGGTTTTGCAAATCCTCCATGAGAAGTATGGCCTAAGGGAAGAGGATTTTAGTTCCGCTGAAATTTGTGCAGTCCCAGCTGGAAAGGCTCGTTTTTTGGGTTTTGATAAGGCTTTTATCGGGGGTTATGGACAGGATGACAGGGTTTGTGCCTATACTTCCCTTACTGCCCTTTTGGGGTCTTCTCAACCAGAGCATACCAGCCTTGTTCTTTTTATGGACCGGGAAGAAATAGGGTCTGAAGGTAATACCAGTGCCAAAAGCAGGATCTTTGAGGCTATTATTTATGAATTGATGAAAAAGGAAGGTTTGTCCCAAACTCCAAATGTTTTCTTTGATATTATGTTAGAAACAAAGGCCATTTCTGCTGATGTAACCGCAGGGATAGACCCAAATTATGTGGAGGTACATGATAAGTTAAACGACGCCAAAGTAGGTTATGGGGTAGTGCTTACTCGCTACACCGGACATGGTGGAAAATATATGGCAAATGAAGCTCATGCCGAATATGTAAGTTTTCTCCGCCGGATCTGGGATGAGGCTAAGGTCATTTATCAAGTAGCCTCCATGGGCAAGGTTGACGAAGGAGGAGGGGGAACGGTAGCCAAATACTTTGCTTCCTATGGTTTAGATATTGTGGATGTGGGGCCACCCCTTCTTTCTATGCATTCTCCCTTTGAAGTGTGCCACATCCTTGATCTCTACATGACCCATCTGGCCTATAAATCTTTCCTCCAAAGTTAAAACTGGATTGGCATGCCTTTGTCTGAAGAGGACTTTGTCCTTCTTTTTGATGGAGAGAAGAAATATTTAGTTCAACTAAAATCCAGAAGGTTTTCTACTAATAGAGATTCGCTGGATCTTGGAGACCTTTTTAACAAAGATTATGGTTCGGTTGTTTATGGTTTGAAGGGAACCAAATTCTATCTTTTAAAGCCTACCATCAACGATTTTATCAAAAATTTAGAGAGAAAAACCCAGATTATCTATCCGAAAGATCTTGGTTATATCCTTCTTAAGCTTGGAGTGGGTCCTAATAAAAAGATCCTTGAGTGTGGAAGTGGCTCAGGGGGTTTGACCTTAGCCTTAGCCTATATGGTGGGTGACAATGGTAAGGTCATATCCTATGAAAGGGAAGAAAGGTTCTATGAGGTGGTTAAAAGAAACTTGGAGAGATTTGGACTACTCCATCGTGTAGAGTTAAGGCTGAAGGAGGTAAAGGAGGACTTTGAGGAAAGGGATGTGGATGCGGTATTTTTGGATGTGAAAGAACCCTGGTTAATCCTTAAAGCCGCTTGGGAGGCTCTTAAACCAGGCCATCCTCTTGGAATACTCGTTCCTACGACCAATCAGGTTGTTATCCTCCTTAAGGAGATTGCCAAGCTTCCCTTTACCGCCATAGAGGTAGCGGAAATTTTATTAAGAAAATACAAACCCAATCCAGATAGGTTAAGGCCTGAAGATCGGATGGTGGCTCATACAGGCTACTTAATTTTTGCGACCAAGGTTTTAGAGCCTTGAAAATCTTTATCAATTATCAAGGAATAGACCCACTACCCCTCAAGCTTGAAAAAAAACTTATCAGACATCTCAAAGAGGCCGGAAAAATTTTAAATTTGCCAAGGAAAATCCTATCTCTTACCTTGATGAACAATCAGGAAATAACCCTTTTGAATAAGGCCTATTTAGGACGTCCCTATCCTACGAACGTTTTAGCCTTTCAGGTTAAAGAAAGGATAAAAAATCCGTTGCTTGGAGATGTAATAATTTCCTTAGAGAAGGCAAAGGAAGAAGCCTCGGTTTATCAACAATCTTTTTATCCCTATCTTTTTAGTCTATGTCTTCATGGCCTTTTACACCTATTAGGTCACGATCATGAAAAGGGTCTATATGCCCCTTGGCTAATGCTCAAGAATGAATTAAACTTGATGGAAAGAATTTGTCCAGATGAGAGGTTACTAAATTTTCTGCGATGGAGGGAATACATGCCCGCTAAGCTTGCAGTAAACGTGGATCATGTGGCTACGGTAAGAGAAGCAAGGAAAGTGCCTTATCCTGATCCAGTGCATGCGGCTGTTTTAGCGGAACTTGGAGGGGCTGACGGGATTGTGGTCCATTTACGCCTTGACCGCCGACACATCAAAGAAAGAGATGTTAAATTAATCCGGGAGATTATTAAGACTAAGCTTATTCTGGAGATGGCCATAGATCCTGAGCTTATTAAATTGGCCAAATTAATTAAACCCTATCAAGTAACCTTAGTCCCTGAGAGGGTAGAAGAAATTACCACTGAAGGAGGAATGGAGCTTGAAGGCCGAGTGGAGGAAGTCAAAAAGGTGGTTAAGGAATTAAATAAAAGCGGAATCAAAGTAAGTCTTTTTCTGAACCCTGAGGAAAAGACCTTAGAGTTAGCCAAAAAAACTTTAGCCCAGATAGTAGAGCTTCATACAGGTAGGTATGCTGAGGCAGAGGAGGATGAAAAAAGAATGGAAGAGTTGACCAGGCTTGAAAATGCGGCCAGATTTGCTAGGGATCTTGGTTTTATAGTCCATGCAGGGCATGGGCTAAACTATGAAAACATAGGTCCTGTGGCTGCTATACCTGAAATAGAAGAGTTTAGTATTGGCCATAGCATCATCTCCCGGGCCCTTTTTGTTGGGCTAAAAGAAGCGGTTAAAGAAATGAAAGAACTAATTTTAAGAGCAAGGGCTTAAGGATGCTTAAGGTCCTCACCTTTATAACTGGGCCTCTTCAAGTTTGCACCTACCTTGTTTACTGTGACCAAAGCAAAGAAGCGGCCCTGATAGACCCTGGTGACGCAGACTCAGAGATTTTAAAAATTTTAGAAGAGTATGAGTTAAAGCCTAAATTTATCTTGGGTACCCATGGACACCCTGATCATATCCTTGGGGTGGAGTATTTCCGTCAAGGCCTCAAGGTGCCCTTTTTTTTGCACCAACAGGATGAAATTTTTTTCCAGGATCCTAAAAATTTTATTGAATTTAAGTCGTGGGGGTTTCCACCTAATCCAAGGGCCGATGCGGTTTTTACTGATGGGACCCGATTTACTCTCGGAGAAGAAGAACTTCACGTTCTACATACCCCTGGGCATTCTCCGGGTTCTTCATGTTTTTACAGTCCAAAGGCCTCTATAATTTTTACTGGCGATACCCTTTTTGTGGGAGCTGTCGGAAGAGCTGACCTTCCGGGAGGAAACTTCTCTCAGATGCTAAATTCCATCCAGGAGAAACTTTTAACCTTGCCCGATCACACTGTGGTCTATCCTGGCCATGACTACGGACCTAAACCTACTTCCACTATAGGTGAAGAAAGAAGGTTCAATCCCTATCTATCTTAAATTCTTCCAATCCCGGCGTAGCTAAAACCTAATTTTTTCACCAGATCAGGTTCATAGATATTACGCATATCAACAAGGACGGGAGTTTTCATTAATCCCTTGATTTTACTAAGATCAAGGAAGCGAAATTCATTCCATTCCGTAAGGATGAGAATGGCATGAGATGAGAAAGCACATTCTTCCGGGCTTTGGCAGAATTCTATTTTAAGGTTTGGGCATGCCCTTTTGAACTCTTCCATACCTACGGGGTCATAAGCCTTAACCTGAGCTCCTCGTCTTAAAAGTTCAGGAATAATCTTTAAGGCTGGACTTTCCCGGACATCATTCGTGTTAGGTTTAAAAGTAAGCCCAAGAACGGAAATGGTTTTACCAGAAAGATCTTGTAAAAGGCCTTCAAGTTTTTCAAGGGCCCGAAGTTTTTGTCTTTCATTGACTTCAAGTACTGTTTCCAAGATTTTAAAGGGACTTCCTACTCTTTTTCCTTGATGAACTAAGGAAGCTACATCCTTAGGGAAGCAGGAGCCTCCAAATCCAGGGCCAGGATTTAAGAATTTAGGGCCAATCCGTGGATCTAAACCCATACCCTTAGCAACCGTTGTCACATCAGCCCCTACCTTCTCGCAAAAATTAGCAACTTCGTTGATGAAGCTAATTTTTAGAGCTAAAAAGGCGTTGGAAGCGTATTTGATCATCTCAGCTGTCTCAAGGTTAGTAACGATAAAAGGGGTCTCTGCTAAGTATAAGGGACGATAGATGTCTTTGATGATGGCAATAGCATGGGCACTTTCTCCCCCAATGATTACACGATCAGGACGCATAAAATCTTCTACCGCATTGCCTTCTCGTAAGAATTCAGGATTAGAAATAACGTCAACTTCCACATTGACCCTTTTGTTTTCATCAATGAGTTTTTTAATCCAACGATTAGTTCCCACAGGAACCGTACTTTTGGTGACAATGACCTTATAATCATCTATGACGTTAGCCAAGGCCAGGGCTACTTCTTTGATTTGGGAAAGGTCAGAAGAACCATCGGGGAGGGGAGGGGTTCCAACACAGATAAAAATAACTAAGGAAGATTTAACCGCTAAAGCTAAGTCGGTGGTAAAACTTAAACGTTTTGCTTTAACATTTTTTCGAACTAAATCTTCAAGCCCAGGTTCATAGATTGGGATAATTCCCTTTTTTAATTTTTTAATTTTTTCGTGATCTATGTCTACGCAAGTAACCTTAAGACCAAAATCAGCTAAGCAGGCTCCTGAAACTAACCCAACGTATCCCGTACCAATGACAGCTATATGCATAGGTCAACCCTTTAGGAGAGTTAATTTGATGCTTAGGAGTTTTTTAAAACATCCTGGGAGGCTATTCTTTTTAGCTTTGGCATTTTCTTGTGGGCTAACTTTCTATGTTTTTTCGTAGCAGAGTTTTCTTTAGCAAGATGAATTTTCTTCTTAGTTTTAGCCAAGTAAATTTGCTTTTTGGTCTTATTCTTTGCGATAGGCTTCCTTTTTTTAACTGAATAGACATGATTAACCGGTTGAGAAAGGTCTACGAAGGTGTTTAAATAGATGGGACTAATTTTATTATCCAAAACCAATTCGGCAAACTTTAGCATCCTTTTGGTATCTTCCCAGAGGGCTTCGCGGGATGGGGCTCCAAGGAGTGAGGTTATAACCATTCTATCCTTTATTTTAGCCACGTTCACTAAACAGTGCTTAGAAAGCCTGGTGTATCCGGTTTTCCCTCCAAGGACTGAGTCTTTATAATCTTCTTCAAAAAGAAGATGGTTGGTATTTTTGACAATGATGGTTCGGCCATCTTCATTAGTAATGATTTTTAAAGGTGTATTGATAATTTCTACAATTTTAGGATATTTTAAGGCTTCATAGAGAAGTAAAGCCAATTCATAGGCCGTAGTGTATTGATCTGGGGCTGGAAGGCCAGATGCGGTTTGGAACTTAGAATTTTTAAGACCCAAGGCATGAGCCTTAAGATTCATAAGTTGGACAAAATTTTCTTCTCTTCCGCTGACTGCCTCGGCTAAGGCTACAGCGGCTTGGTTGGAAGATTTGATGAGCATTAGATTGAGTAGATCTTCCACTGTGTACACTTCCCCTTCATGCAAAAGGAAAGGAGTGCTTGGTATATTTTCAGCATTCTTGGAAATTCTTACCTTTTGATTTAGGGATAAACGATCTAAAACGACCATGGCGGTAAGGAGTTTAACCGTACTGGCCGGAGGAATTTTTATTTGTGGATTCTTGGCATAAAGAAGCGTCCCGGTTTTTACATCCAAAACTACTCCTGAAAGGGCCGTAATACTTCCTACTTCATTTTCAAAAGAAAATCCTAACCTAAGAGAAATAATAAGAAAAAGGGAAATAAATAAAAAAAGAATGGACCCTTTTTTCATCTTTTTCCTCTTTTTTTGGATTTAGGATTTAATTAAATTAAACTATTTAATGGTTTTGGCAAATTTGTCAAGCAAGTTTGGAGAAATTTTTTTTTAAGATTGGTAGACTTGACATAAAATTTAATTTAATTAATAATAATATCAATAAAAGACAATGAAAAATAAAGAGATCGCGGAAATATTTAGAAGGGTTTCTCAACTTTTGGAGATAAAGGGGGAGAATCCCTATCGCATTAGGGCATACGAAAAGGCTGCCCAAACTATAGAGTCCTTAGCGGTTGATGTGGAAGAGCTTGCTAAAAGGGGACGATTAGAGAGCCTTCCTGGGATTGGAAAGGATTTAGCTTCTAAAGTTGAAGAAATCCTTCGTACAGGGACTTTGAAACTTTTAGAGGATTTAAAAAAGGAGGTCCCAGAGTCCCTATTAAATTTTCTCCAAATCCCCAGTCTTGGTCCTAAAAAAGTAAAGGTTATCTATGATAAGTTTGGTATTACCACCTTGGAAGAGCTTGAAAAACTCTGTTTGGAACACAAGATCGCTCGGCTTCCTGGTTTTGGATTTAAAACAGAAGAAAATATCCTCAAGGGCCTAAGACTTTTAAAAGAAAAAAAAGGTCGTAGGCCCTTAGGAGAAATTCTTCCTTATGCTGAAGAAATTTTAGCGATCCTAAGGAAAAAAACTGGGGTTCAGCAAATCGCCATTGCAGGAAGTATTAGGCGAAGAAAGGAAACAGTTAAGGATATAGATTTGCTTATAACTTCTGAGGTGCCGAGCAAGGTCATGGAGGAAGTAGCTAAATTACCTTTGGTTGAGGAAGTTCTTGCCTTTGGGGAGACTAAAACCAGTGTTAGGTTAAGGATAGGGATCCAAATGGATGTAAGGGTAGTGCCTGCCGAATCTTGGGGGGCAGCTTTGGCTTATTTTACGGGATCAAAGGCTCATAATATTCGGGTGCGGGAGCTTGCCTTAGAGCGGGGTTTAAAGATTAATGAGTATGGGGTATTTAGGGGTGAAGAGCGTATAGCGGGGAAAACGGAGGAAGAGGTTTATGCTGCGGTTGGTTTGCCCTGGATCCCTCCCGAGTTGAGGGAAGATCAGGGTGAAATAGAGGCGGCCTTAGAGGGTAGGCTCCCAAGGCTTGTGGAGTATGAGGAAATTTTAGGGGAAGGTCATGTACATTCTTCCTACAGCGATGGAAGTTCAAGTTTAGAAGAGATTTTAAGCTATGCGGAAAAGATGGGCCTTTCTTGGGTTGCTATCTGCGACCATTCCCAGGGGTTAAAGGTTGCTGGAGGGCTATCAGCAGAAGAACTCTTTAAAAAGAAAAAACACCTTGATGAGCTGAATAGAAAAAGTCAGAAGGTTAAGCTTATTTTTGGGGCTGAAGTGGACATCAATTCTGAGGGGAAGCTTGATTATCCCGATGAAGTGCTCAAGGAGATTGATTTTGTGATTGCCGCAATTCATACTGGCTTTCAGCAGGATGAGGCGCAGTTAACCTTCCGTTTAGTATCTGCTTTAGAGCATCCTTTAGTGCATGCCATTGCCCATCCTACCGGGAGGCTGATCGGTGAAAGGGAACCTTATAATATAAATTTAAATAAAGTTTTGGCCGCGGCGAAGGCCTTTGACAAAGCCATAGAGATAAATGCCTATTACAAAAGATTAGACCTACCGGACATTTATGTGAGACAAGCCAAAGAGATGGGGATTAAGCTCATTATAGGGACGGATGCTCATATAGTAGACCAGATGAATTATTTACCCTTAGGGGTAGCGGTAGCCCGCAGAGGTTGGTGCGAACAGCAAGACCTTCTTAACACCTTGCCTTATGAAGATTTTATGGCTTGGTTAAAAAGGAGAAGAGAGAAATGATCCAGCTACAATTTCCCATAAAAAAATTTATAACTAAGGATGTTTTAACCGTTAATGACGAGATAACCTTTGCTGAACTACTGCAAGAGTTTAAGAAAACCGATAAATCTTTTGCGATAATTTTAAAGGGAAAGAAGCCGGTAGGGATAATTACGGAAAGAGATGTTTTAAAGGCTAAGGTAGATAGATATCCTTTGAATAATCCTATTAAGGCTCTTATTAAAAAAGAACTCATCAAAGTTGAAGAGAATGAGATCATTCTTCAGGCCTTTCAACTTATGACAGAAAACTTTATCCGACGTCTTATTGTGGTTGATAAAGAAGGTAATTTCGTTGGGGTCTTTACACAAGAGGATTTTGTTAGATACTCAGAAGCAGAAATTTTTAGGGGTGAGGGAAAGATCAGGGATTTATTAGAAGATAGAGGACAGGAATTCTACTATCTAACCCCCTCGGCAACTTTAAATGAGGCCATCCAGAAGATGGCCCTTTATAACATTGGATGTTTACCCATCCTGGACGAAGACCTTCATCCCATCGGGATTATTACCGAAAAGGATGTCTTGCGCTTTTCTGAAGAGGACCTTAAAAGATCAGTCCAAGATTTAGGTAAGAAAAAGGTAGTAACCATTAAAATTTCTGAGCCTATTTTGAAGGCGGTTAATTACTTTCGCGAAAAAAAGATTAGACATTTAGTAGTGGTAGATGCGGAGGATAGGGCGGTAAACGTAATTTCTCAAAGGGATTTAGTTTCTAATCTGAGCACTACTTACACCCAGTTTTTAGAAAATTCTCTCCAACAGTTTAAAAACTTTATCAATCTTATGCCAGAATTGGTTATTGAGCTTACCGAGTGTGACCATACTTGTAAAATTTCTTGGCTGAACGAGTTTGCCAAAAAATTTTTTGGCGAAGATTGTTTAGAAAAGGATATCAGTTATTTGTTTCTTAATGAAGAATGGGATAGGATTTATGGTCATCTTTTAAAGAACAATTATGTTTATAAAGAAAAAATTAGGGGGACTGAGGGGAAGATTTATGAAATTAGCGCTACCTACCTTAAATTAGGACAAAAAACCGCAAAGATCAAAATCTTTTTAAAGGATATAACTAAGAGTATTGAAGAGGGGGAAAATCTTAAAAGAGAGATAAGATTTTTAAAGAGCTTTTTAGATAACTCCTTGGATTTAATCCTGGTAATAGATCCTCAGGGGAGCCTAATCTTTGCTAATGATTCCTTTAAACGTTTCCTTGGGTATTCTGAAGAGGAGGTTAAAAATTTAAAGATTTGGGATGTAGTTAATCTTTCTTTTGAGGATATTAAAAAAAATATTGATTTATTGCTCTGGAAAGATGAAATAATTGTGGGGGAAAGACTTTATAAGGATAAATTTGGCAATTTCTATCCTGTAGAGATTAAGGCCAGGGCATTAATCGTCAATGGCCAGAGATTGATTGTAATCAATGCCCGAGAGATTACCAAATATAAAGAAGAATTAAAAATTTGGCAGGATAGGTACCGAACCCTGGAAGATCTTTCGCATTTTGTGGAACGTCTAAGTACTCTAAGTAAGCCTGAGGATGTTTTTCAGGCCTTAGAGAGTTTCTTTTTAACCAAGGTGGAGACCTTCCATTTTTATGAGTTTGATCCGGAAGAGAGGATTATTCTTAGTACCTATGTGGCTGGCCAAAAATCTTCTTGGGAGGATTGTTTAGAAAGGGAAGTGGAAGAATGTAAGGTTTTTAAAACCGGAAAAGTGGTTTTGGGTAACGAAGAGCTTTCTTGTCCTAGGTTTAAACAAAAAGGTGCTTTTTTGTGTATCCCCTATTTTTTTGAAGGGAAAATCCGGGGAATAATCACCCTCTTCAGGGAAAAACCCTTACCTCCTGAAGAAGCCCAAATCTTTCGGGAAATAGTAAACATTTTTAGCGCCTATTTTCACTTGGTCAAGCTGCAAAGAGAGCTCAAGGAATTATCCATTAGGGATCCTCTTTTGAAGGTTTTTAACCGCCGCTTTATGGATGAACTATTGAAAAAGGAAATCAAAAAAATGGAAAGGGAAGGGGGTACCTTTAGTCTTCTTCTTTCTGATCTTGATGATTTTAAAAAGATTAATGATACCTATGGTCATGACGTGGGTGATGAGGTTTTAAAGTATTTTGTCAACCTTGTCAAAACCTTAATTAGAGAAATGGATGTATTGGGAAGATGGGGAGGTGAGGAGTTTCTCATTTATCTTCCCTCAGCTAATAAGGAGCAAGCAAAAAGGGTTGCTGAAAGGATCATCAAAAGGCTCAACCAATCCCCTATCTACATAAACGATAAAATCAAGATCCAACTAACCTCATCCTTTGGATTGGCTACTTATCCAGAGGACGCTCTAACTGTTGATGGATTAATTAAAGTAGCCGATAATCGTTTGTATAAGGCTAAGCTCCGTGGGAAAAATTGTGTGGTAAGTGAGTGAATTTCAAGAGTTTATTGAACTTAAGGAAGTCTATACTCATAATTTAAAGGGGATTTCGGTTAGAATTCCCCTTAAGGCCTTAACCGTTGTCATTGGTCCTTCGGGCTCGGGAAAGAGTTCTTTAGTCTATGCTACCTTAGCCCAACTAGCTTGGTATAAATTAAGATGTCTTCAATCCTTGGCTTCGGAATTAAGTGTTGAGCCAACCTTTCAGGCCCAACTTGCCGGTTACCTTCCTTATGTCCTTGCCTTTCCTCAAGGAGTAAGGGACTGGTACCCCTATAAAAACTTAAGCGAAATTTTAGGTCTTCAAGGAATATTTAACCAACTATTTAAGCGAGAGGGTGAATACTTTTGCCCTCGGTGTGGGACCTATAATCGTAATGCTACTTTAAAGGAAGTCCTTTCAGAGTTAGAAAATTTTCCATTAGGAGAAAGGTTTTATTTTTTGCTCCCCCTAAAAAAAACTTCCTTTGAAATTTTGCGATACCTTTATGCTCAGGGTTTTGGGCGCTACTTAGTGGATGAAGAAGAATGGTTAGTGGATGAGAAGGGCTTTCCTCAAGGGAAGGAGGTATTTTTGGTCTTAGATAGACTTAGCAAAAAAGAAGGGATTTTAGGACGGCTTTTAGAAAATATTAGGCTAACTAAAGAGTTAAATGGAGGTATCTTTTTCTTCCAAACTTTGACGGGCAAAGTTTATTCCTTTAATTTAAGTTCTAACTGCGTAGAATGTGGAGAAGGGCTTATTACCTACTTTAAGAAATGTCCTGATTGTAAGGGAAGGGGTTATCAGGCGGGGGAACCCTGTGCAATTTGTCACGGGCTTAAGTTAGATCCAGTTGTTTTAAAAAGTAAACTCTTCGGGCTGACCATAGAAGAGGTCCTTACTCAACCTTTAAAAACTTTTCTTTTTACTTTTAACCCTTTGCTCCAGCAAAGATTTGCTAAGCTTGCTTTAGATGATCTTAGTTTGGGTACCCCTGTTTTTAAACTTTCTCTTGGGGAAAAGAAGGCCCTTGAGCTTCTTTCTCTCTTTGCCTCCGAGATGAGGGATCTTCTGCTTGTTCTAGATGAACCTACCCTTGGCCTTGATTGGCGAAGAAGAAAAGCCCTTCTGGATCAGGTTAGGGAACTTGTTCAGCGAGGGAATACTTTAGTTGTGGTGGAGCATGATCCACTTTTTATAAGGTCCGCTGATTATGTGATTGAGCTTGGGTTTAAGGAAGAAGAAAGTGGTTATTTGATCTTTCAGGGGAGTATTGATGATTTTTTAAAGGCCAAAACCCCCACCTCAGAAATCCTTACTGGTATGAGAAAGCTAACTCCTCCTTATCCAAAATTATCCAACCAACAAAAGATTAGTGTTTCTTACCTTGGCAGAGAGGTTAGTTTAATTTACCCAGGGTTAAACATAATTTGGGATGAATGGATCTCAGGGGAGCACAATTTTTTATTTTTCTTAGCTCGGGCTTTAATTGACCGTGGATACAAGGTTTATTCCTTTGAGGACCTTAGTTTTCCAAAGACCTCGGATTTTTTAGTTTCCTATCTTAAAATTTGGGATGCTCTGCGGGAAAATTTAATTCTTCTACCGGAAAGCAGGGCCAAAGGGTTAAGCAAAGGACACTTTAGTTTCCACACCAAGGAAGGTATCTGTAATAGCTGTGAAGGAAGAGGTTATAAAACTTTTTCTTTAGGCGAGGGAGTTACCGAAAAGACTCTTTGCGAGGATTGTTTAGGAAAGCGTTTGAACCGCGAGGTTTTATACTTAACTTATAAGGGCTATAAAGTTTTAGAAATTTTAGACTTTAGGCTTAAGGACTTAGGGGAATTTATGGGGAGGGTTCCTCAGGTTCAGAAAATCTGTGATCAGGCTGAGCTTTTAGGGATTTCTTATTTATGTCTTTCTCAACCAATTTCCGAGCTCTCAGGAGGAGAAAGGTTTAGGGTGGAGCTTCTGCGAAAATTAGTAAAACACCGTAGGGAAGATTTTTACCTTTTCTCTTTTCCTTTACAAGGCTTACACTTTCTTGATCTAGAACCATTTCTAAAATTTTGGGAAAATTTCGCAACCGAAAGAAGGGTAGGTGTTGTTCTCTATGATTGCCATCCCTTACTTTTTTCTATCTCCTCAGAGAGAAATTTTCAGACTTTAGAGGAAGGGTTGAATATATTGATGAATTATTATAATCTTTTTTCTGAAACATGATTTTTTAAAATATTAGGCAAAAAATTTAATTAGCCAAACTTAAATTCTTATTTTCTCCTTAAAATCACCATTTTCCGAAGTAAATCATCCTTGACCTATTTTTAAATGTTTAGTATAAAATTAGTAAATTTCCGAAGGAGGGGGAATATGGCCTTTGGAGAGGTTCTAAAGGAGTTATATGAATCTATTTTCAGAAAGAATTATAGTCCTGTCTTAGGAGGTGTTCTCCTTGCTTTATTAGTTATCTTATTGGAGATGTGGTATCGTCCTTGGGGTATTGTGGGTGGTTTGAGAAATTGGGGCGAGTGGGTGCTTTATGGTATCGGCTTTTTAGAGGAAGCTCCTCCTCATCCTCTTTGGTTTTCATCTTCCGTTTTGGATATTGGGCTTTTGCTTGGGGCCTTTATTTCTGCATGTTTAGCTCAGGAATTTGGGATAAGGATTCCGCCTAAGCTTGAGGTCATCAAAGCCATCGTGGCCGGGATTTTGATGGGAATTGGTTCCGCCTTGGCGAGGGGTTGTAATGTTGGGGGTTTTTTTATGCCTTT
Organism: Caldimicrobium sp.; assembly: GCA_037443245.1. Taxonomy (GTDB): domain Bacteria; phylum Desulfobacterota; class Thermodesulfobacteria; order Thermodesulfobacteriales; family Thermodesulfobacteriaceae; genus WYEG01. The sequence continues at coordinate 552,107 of JBBIOT010000001.1, read as the reverse complement.
AGCTAATCTTTCAGCAGCTGGCATTGCTATGATGCTTGGCCTTATGATAGGCGTTTTCCTTGGCGTAAAGTATCTCCTCTGGGAAATTGAAAGATTTAGCTCCCAGGGTGGAAAAGAAATTAGCATGAAAAAGATTTCCCCCCTTTTAGGAGTTATCGCTTTAATTATTCTTTTCTGGGGTGCTTATGATTATTTTAGTAGTGAAAGGGAGAATGCATACCTTTTGGGTGGGTCCTTACTTTTAACTGCGGGTATTGGTTTTGTGATGCACCGGAGTAGACTTTGCATGGTCAATGCCTTTCGGGAACCTTATTTATCTGGGGAAGCAACGATGGCTAAGGGGGTGGCCTTAAGTCTTTTTATCTCCATGTTAGGAATTTTATTCATCAAAATGGCAGATATTAGAGACCCCATGACCTATGTTGAGCCAACCTTTATTTGGGGAAGCTTAATTGGAGGCATTATCTTTGGGGCAGCCATGGTGGTAGCTGGTGGCTGTGGTTCTGGCTCTTTGTGGAGGGTTGCTGAAGGGCAGGTGAAGCTTTTGATTGTAGTTATCTTTTTTGCGTTAACCAATGCTATCCTAAGGTATTATATGGATAATGTTTGGGAAATCTGGGATAAAGGGATTTTAGGAAGTGCCGTGTATCTTCCAGATGTTTTTGGCTATGCAGGGACTTTTATCATTCTATCTTTGGTTATCCTTTTATGGTATATCTTTGTGGATTGGAATGAAAAAACGGAAAAATTTGTTATTGGTTTTTAAAAAAATATATTAATAAGGAGGTGAAAAAATGGTTGATCTTTCTACAATTAAGCCTGATGAAGTCCTTGATTGCAAGGGCCTATCTTGTCCTATGCCGATGTTAAAAACTAAAAAGGCCCTGCAAAAGCTTCAGTCTGGCCAGATTTTAGAGGTCCTGGGGACTGATCCGGGGAGCAAGAATGACATTCCTAATATGTGTAAAAAGGAAGGGCATGAATTTTTGGGAATGATTGATGAAACAGGTTATACTCGTTATTTTATTAGAAAAAAATAATCCCTTTTAGGAGGAAAGTATGGCTAAAGATCCTGATAAGCTTGGTATCTTTGTTACTTCACCTCTCCACATCAATGAGCTTGTAAAGATCGTAGAGGCTGCTTATCGCAAGGGTAAAAAGGTAAAAATATTCTTTACCTATAAGTCTACTCACTTAGTCTTTCATCCTCTTTTCCAGAAACTTAAAAATATGGTCCCTGAGGAAGATTTTGCTATTTGTGTAGCGGCATTTTCTTGCGAGGGCTATGAGCCTGAGTATCATAATTGTGGTTTGACGGAAAAACAGATGCGAACTCAGGCTTTTCACGGGGAAATGATTGAAGAAGTAGGGAAATATTTGGTACTTTAAAATCAAATTAGGAGGAACCCTATGAGCGTTAAGGTTTGTTTTTTAATACCCAATAGAATTTATATTTCCGATGGCTTAAGGTCAGCCCTTGGATTGGCGGTAGAAAACATGTATTCCTATGCTTTCATCTTTTATCAAAAGATGCCTGCCAAGACAGAATACTTGGAGGAAAATTTAGCTTGGCTTAGGGACATGGAAGGAGAGGTTTATGCTGTAACTGAGACCATGGATGAAGAAGCAAAGAATTATAACCTTCAAGAATGGGAACTTGCGGAAGCTACTTTTGATGATGTGGTAGAAAAAATTTTAGAATGCGACTTAGTGGTAGGTTATGGATTACCTGCCCAAAAGGTGCAGGCACCTCCCCAGTGTGCCTAAAATTGCCTTAGGAGGTCGAAAGGATGAAGATCCTATGTGTATACCGCCATCAAGTTAGCAAAGAAAACGAAGATATAAAAAAAATTGTGGAGAAGATAAAGGACAAAGGGCATGAAGTAGTAGAATTTGATCTCTTTTCAGCCCAAACGGATGCTGAGTATGATCGGTTGATTGATTTGATTTGGGAAGCGGATAAAACCATTTCTTGGTGGTAAAAAATAAACATAGGGGGTTCTCCCCCCTGTTTCTTTACCCTTCCTAAGAAGATCCTTGTTAATCTTTGAAATCTAAATTAAAATCAACTCCAAAACTTAAAAATCCAAGAGGTTTTAAAGATGGCTTGGAAAAAATTAGATCCCGAGGAGGATTTATATTTTCCCTATTCATTTCCTTATGGGACCAAAGAGGTAGAAGGGGAGGAACTTTTTCCTCATCAGGAAAGGTTGGAGAGGGCTTTTCGTTTAGCCCTTGATATGAAGGATGAGGGTTATAATGTTTATGTCTGCGGTCCTGAAGGAGTTGGCAGAACTACCTACACTTTAAAAAAAGTCAAAGAGGGTGCCCGAAAAGATAGCCCAGCCTTTGATGTTTGTTATGTTAATAATTTTGAAGATCCCGCCCGACCGAAGGCTTTGCTTTTTCCTGCTGGGAAAGGTAAGATTTTTGGGGAAATGCTGGAAGAGGCCCTTGAATTCCTGAAAAGAGAAACTTTCAAAGCCTTTGAGGGCCGAGAATATGAAGAAGAGATCGCCAAAGTTACAAAAAGGATTGATAAAAGAAAGGAAGAAATCATTCAGGAATTAACCGAAAAGGCCAAAGAACATAATCTAATGGTCCTTTTTAGTCCTCAAGGGGTAAGATTACTTCCTCTTTTTAGGATAGAAACTCCAGTTTCCGAAGAAGAGCTTTTTAAAGATCCAAGAATAAGAGAGGAATATCAAAGGAATATTCAATCCTTTGAACCTGTTTTAAGGGAATACATGAGAAGACTTCGGGACTTAGATAGTGAACTTGGAGAAGCTTTAATTGATCTTAGAAATCTCATCGCTGATAACTTAGTAGCCAAAGCTATAGCTAAGATTGAGGAAGAGTTTAAAAATGAGACTACCATCCTTGAATACCTTAATACTCTTAAAAAAGAATTAAGCAAAAATATTCATCTTTTTATTGAATGGGAAAAAAACAAAGGTAATATGCTGGCTCAAGCTGGGATCAATCGTAGTTTAAACATCTTTAGAGCTAATCTTTTAGTTGATAATTCTGAGGCCCAGGGGGCTGCGGTTATCTATGAAAAAGTACCCACTTTGAAGGGTTTATTTGGTTACATCAATTATCGGGCTGAGATGGGGATCCTTTATGCGGATCATCTTAGTCTCACTCCTGGTAGCCTTCATAAGGCCAATGGAGGTTATCTTATTCTTGATCTCTGGGAAATTTTAAAAAATCCCATGCTTTACTTCCTTCTTAAAAGGACCTTAAAACATGGGAAACTTTTTATCATGGGGGGGATGATGGAAGAGATCCCAGTCCCCCATGTCGGATTAACTCCTGACCCGATCCCTTTTTCAGCTAAAGTATTTTTAATTGGCGATCCCTATCTATACTATCTTTTGACAAACTATGATGAAGAGTTTTCGCAGCTTTTCAAAATAAAAGCTGAGTTTGATTCTTTAGTCCCTGTGGATGAGAAGTTTTTAGAGGCCTTTCCTAAGATCGTAAAAAAAATTATTACCGATAAAGGATTAAAAGATTTAACTCCAGAGGCTTTAGGTGAGGTTTTGAAGGCTACAATCTACAAGGCAGGAAGTAAAAAAAAGGCAAAACTAAATTTTGAGGAAATAGCCTCTCTTCTTCAGGAAGCAAACACTTACGCGGAAAATACCTTTATAGTGGCCAAGGATATAAAGAGGGCCTTAAAAGAAAAGATCTATCGGGTCAATTTAATTGAGGAAAAATTGTTTGAACTCATCAAAAAAGGAAAAATAATCCTAGATATTCAGGGGAAAAAGGTTGGACAAATAAACGGTCTTAGTGTGATCCATCTTGGAGATCATACCTTTGGGAAGCCCAGTCGGATCACCGCTACTGTTTTCCCTGGAAGTAGAGGGGTCATAAACATAGAAAAGGAGATTGATTTAAGCGGGCCTATTCATTCTAAGGGGGTTTACATCCTTTCTTCCTATCTTTTCCACAAATATAGCGGAGATTTCCCTTTACAACTCTCGGCCACGATAACCTTTGAACAGGGATATGATTATGTGGAGGGAGATAGTGCCTCCGCAGCTGAATTGATCTGCCTTCTTTCTGTGATAGCCAAAGTACCCATAAGACAGGACCTGGCTATTACCGGTTCCATAGACCAATTTGGTAATATTCAACCCGTGGGGGGTATTAATGAAAAGATAAAAGGTTTTTTTAAAGTTTGTGAGCTTCTGAATTTTACTGGCACCCAAGGAGTCATCATCCCAAAGCAAAATATTGATGAAGTTTTGTTGGAAGAGGAAATTTTAGAAAAGATAGCTGAAGGAAAATTTTCAATTTATGCTATAGAGAACGTGGATGATGCCATTGAATTATTAACCGGAATTAAGCCAGAAAAATTTCATGAAAAGGTTAAAAAGGAACTTAAAAACTTTTACGAAATAACCAAAGAGGTTTCCAAGAAAAAAAGAAAAAAGGGAAAGAAAAAGAAATAGTTAAATTTTTTTTCTGAAAACCCTTTTATCACCGATTCTAAGAGTAATTTTTTCTTTATCCAGATATTCTAAAAGGGGAATTAAGTACTTTCGGCTTACCTCTTTTCCTACAAGTTCGCGAAAATTGGCAATTGTAAGCTCCTTATTTTGTCTAAAATAAGCAAACACCTTTTCTTTAACTTTTTCTAAAATTTCTCGGTGAAAAACTAGCTTTTCTGTAAGCGAAACAAGCTTCCCTTCGCGTAAAAGAAGATTTAAAACCTCTTTAGCCAGAGGATACTTATTTTTAAAATCTAAAAGGATCTCTTCCACATCTCTTGGACAAAGCCCCTCTTTAAGAAAGATTAATTCTAATTCTCTTTTAAGGTTTTCCACCTCGGCAAGACCTTGTCCACGGAAATGGGGAAGATAATAAAGCTCCCGGTCTCTAGCGATTTTATTTTCCTCCACTAATTCCTCTAAGGCCTTTTCCAATAACAAAGGATGAGGTTCTTTGGTAAGACGACCCCTGAGAAACTCTTTGTTAAGCCCTGGAGCCAATGGATTGGCTTGATGAAATTTGACCAACCTTTCGTAAATACTTTTCTTCAGTTCCCAAAGTTTTTCCTTTAGAAAAAGTATGCCTGTGTCTCCTTCCTTAAGGATTAAAGTTTCCTTTTCCAACTGAGAAAGAAGGTTAGAAAGATCCTTTCCAAAAAGAGAAAGTCTCAGGCTGAATTCTTCTATGGATAAACCTTGCCAGCCAGTCTTATGTAGATAATTTTTGCTTATTTCCTTTAGGTCTTCGGAGGCTAAAAGTTCAAGCTCTTTTTTTTCCCAAGGTTTGGTGCGTCTTCGTGGTTGAGAAATTGGGTTAAGAACCTTTCCTCCGGCTACCGTCTCGTTGGTCCCAGGTCTTCGGAGGATAAACCGATCTCCCCGCCAACAAACTACCGGTTGATTAAGTATGAGCTGGGCCATATCCCTTTCTTTAGTCCCAAGTTCCTGCCTCATTATGAGTACAAGCTTAGCTAACACTTCCGAGGTTCCAAGGTAGCAAAGGAGATTTTCTAAATTTTTTAGAGGTTTTTGTAAATTTTTGCTGGCTTTAATCTCCACATCCAGACATTGCGATGGTTTGAGAACGTTAGGTTCAGAAACTACATTCCCTCTTTTAACCTCTTCTTTGGAAAGGCCCTGAAGATTTAAAGCGGTGCGCATGCCAGCGAAGGCTTCCGAAACAGGATTCCCATGGACTTGAATGCTACGGACTTTGGTTTTTAGCCCTTGAGGGTAGAGTACTACCTCTTGATTGAGGGTAATCCTTCCAGAAAGGGCCGTCCCCCTAACCACTGTGCCATAGCCTCTAACAGTAAAAACCCCATCAATAGGCATCCGAAAGGGTTTATCTATGGGTTTCTCTTTAACTGCTTGGGCCTTTTTATCAAGTTCTTTGATTATCTCCTCCTTACCTTGGGAGGTAATGGCCGAGAACGGAATGAGAGGAGCGCCTTCTAAAAAGGTCCCTTGAAGGAATCTTTGGACTTCCTCTTTGACTAAGGCTGAAAACTCTTCATCCACCAGGTCGATCTTGGTCAAGACCACAATTCCGTCTTTTACCCCCAGGAGCTCACAAATTTCTAAATGTTCTACTGTCTGGGGCATGATACCTTCATCGGCAGCCACAACAAGCATCACCAAATCAAGTCCTCCAGCCCCAACGATCATGTTATGAATAAAACGTTCATGACCAGGTACATCAACAATCCCAGCTAGAATCCCCGAAGGAAGCTTTAAATGGGCAAATCCTATATCTATAGTAATCCCTCTTTCCTTTTCCTCTTTTAACCTATCTGTATCAATGCCAGTTAAGGCCTTGATAAGGCTTGTTTTTCCATGATCAACATGGCCAGCGGTCCCAATAATAATACTTTTAGGAGCCATCATAGGACCAGCTAAAGGAGATGTTCAAAATCGCCAAATTCATGAAAGAGAAGGTAGATCTTGTTTAAAAGGGCTAAACGATTGTTTTTGATGACTTCATCCTCTACCATCACAAAAACTTCCTCAAAAAATCTATCCACTAAGGGTCTAAGGGTGGCCAAAAGCTCTAAGGCTTTTCTATAATCCTTCACGTCATGTAAAAAACGGTAGTAGTCTTGGGAATGGGTATGATACCAAGAAAAGAGAGCCCTTTCTTCTTCGGTTTGGAACTTTTCAGGATAAAGAGATGAGATTTTAGCTAAATCTTGATTTTTGAGAATTAAATAGATCCTCTTAAAGGAGGTCAAAAGATCTTCAAACCTTGAGGTTTCTTGTAATTCTTTAAGAACTTTTAGCTTTAGAAATTGTTCATAGGGGTTTAAGGATTTAGAGAGGACGGTATGGATCAAAGATTTAGGAAAGCCTTGATTAAGGAATTCGGTCTCCAATCTTTTCCGAATAAAATTTTCCGCTTCTTCTAAGGTATTTGGATTTTTGAGATAATTTTGTTTCTTCAGAAGGTCGCAGGCTTTAATTAGGATTGGTCTTAATTCTAAGTTAAGCTCTTTCCCGATTATGATTTTTATAAGGCCAAAAACTGCCCTTCTTAATCCAAAAGGATCACTCTCGCCCGTTGATCTTTCTTCCACGCCGATAAGGGCACAAAGATGATCTATTTTATCGCAAAGGGATAAAATGAGGCCAGGAACGGTTTGGGGTAATTCTTCACCTCCAGGTAGAGGATAATATTGTTCAAGGATAGCCTGGGCTACTTCCTCCTCCTTAAATTGGATTTGGTAATAATGTTTTCCCATTATTCCCTGCAGTGATGGAAATTCTTTTACGACCTCAGAGGCAAGGTCCGCTTTGGCATAATGACAGGCCCTTTCAAGGCTTGTTAACCCAGAAGTTAAGTTCAGAGGTTTAGCCAATTCCTTGGCTAAGGCCTTCAGCCTTTCCATTTTTTGATACAAAGTGCCACACTTAACATGATAGACAATACCCTTTAGGGCCTCAACCCATTCATCCATGGAGTGTTTGAGGTCCCGTTCGTAATAAAAGAGGGCATCCTCTAAACGGGCCTTGGCCACTCTCTCATGCCCCTCTTGAAGAACCCTTTCCTCTCTAACCCGATTATTGTTGACAGAAACAAATAAATTTAAAAGCTCGCCCTTAGTGTCTCTAAGAAGAAAATATCTCTGATGTTCTTGCAAGGAGGCTTTAATTAATTCTTTAGGAAGTCGCAAGAATTTTGGGTCAAAGAAACCTAATATCGTAAAAGGATATTCTACCAAATTAGCATTTTCCTCAAGAAGAGATGGTTCTATTTCCGGGATCCCTTTTCCTTTACAAACCCTAAAGACCGCTTCTTCGGTCATTTTTTTTCTTTCTTCGGGTAAAAGGATAACCCAATTTTCTTTAAGAAGGTGATAATATTCTTCCCAGGAGGCTTGACGAAGGGTAAGTGGTTCTTTACTTAAGAATCTATGGCCATAAGTGAAATTAGAAGTCTTTAGCCCCGCTATGGTAAATTCTAAAACTTCATCTCCCCACAGACAGAGAAGGGAACGGATAGGTCTAGCAAAAGGGAACCTTCTTTCCCCCCAGATCATTTTTTTTGGAAAGGGAAGCTCAGTGAGGATTTTGGTTAAAATTTGGGGAAGAAGCTTGGCGGTTTCCTCACCCTTTTGCTTGACCTTTAAGGCAAGATAAGTCCCTTTGGGAGTTTCTTTGAGATAGAGTTCGGAGGGTAAGGCCCCATGTTTATTGGCAAAACCAAGGGCAGCCTTGGTATGTTCTCCATTTTCATCAAGGGCCACCTTAGCGGGTGGACCCAAAACCTCTTCCTCTAAATCTTCCTGTTTTTCAGCCAAATTTTCCACAAAGAGGGTAAGCCTTCGTGGAGTAGCCCCTGTTATTACCTTATGAAACCTTAGACGATAGTCCTTGAGATTACTTTCAGCTAAAAGTTTTAAATTAGTTACCGCTAAATCTATGAACCTTGCTGGGATTTCCTCGGTGAGGACTTCAAAAAGAAGATTTTTCACTTTTCAATCCTCTTTTTCATATTTTTCTAAATAAACCTCAGCAGCCCTTTTAGCTAAGGCCCTTACCCTGCCTATATACTTAGCCCTTTCAATGGGAGAGATTGCCCCTCTGGCATCAAGAAGGTTAAAAATATGGGAACATTTAAGAACGAAATCATACCCTGGATAGACTAACCCTAAGTCTAACATCCTTCTACCCTCAGCTTCATACTTATCAAAAAGATCCCTAAGAAGGGATACATCAGCGGTTTCAAAGTTGAAGTAAGAGTATTCCACTTCGGTGTGATAATGAAGATCACCATAGAGGATATTTTCATTCCATTTAATGGCAAAGACATTATCCACCTTTTGTAAATACATGGTCAACCTTTCTAATCCATAGGTTATTTCTACTGAGACCGGGAAGCATTCAAAACCACCTACCTGTTGGAAGTAGGTAAATTGGGTAATTTCCATCCCGTCAAGCCAGACTTCCCAGCCAAGACCCCAAGCCCCAAGGGTAGGTGATTCCCAATCGTCCTCTACAAACCGTAGGTCATGCTCCGAAGGGTCAATTCCCAAACGAATTAAACTTTCTAAATAAAGCTCCTGAATATTATCAGGGGAGGGTTTAATCAAGACCTGATATTGGTAGTAGTGTTGAAGCCGGTTGGGGTTTTCTCCATAGCGTCCGTCAGTTGGCCTTCTTGAGGGGGCCACATAAGCACAAGCCCAAGGCTTTTTTCCAAGGGCTCGCAGAAAAGTTGCTGGATGAAAGGTTCCAGCCCCAGCTTCAACATCGTAAGGCTGAAGGATGACACATCCCTTTTCAGCCCAAAATTGGTTTAAAGTAGAAATAACCTCTTGAAAATACATCTCCTTTCCCAAGCTTAGTCTACAAAAATTACTTGATCTTCTCCTTCTTGGAGAATTTCTATTCGGCCTATAGTATAGGGCTTTTCTCCAACGGCGCTTAAAAGCTCTTTGATCCGTTCTTCATCCTCTTTTTTTACAATTAGAACCATCCCGATCCCGCAGTTAAAAACTCTGAACATTTCTTCTTCGGAGATTTGCCCTAACTCTTGTAAGAATTTAAAAATGGGAGGAATTTCCCAGGAATCTCTTTTAATGATAGCCTTACAATTTTGGGGCAAGATCCTGGGAATGTTATCATAGAGACCACCACCGGTGATGTGAGCTAGGCCTTTTAATTTTTCGCCGCGATTGATTAAGGTGAGGATAGATTGTACATAGATTTTGGTTGGTTTTAGCAGTTCTTCACCCAGAGGAGTATTTAAGGCAGAAGGAATGTAATCCAAAGATAGTTTATGGATATCAAAAAGGATTTTTCTAACCAGGGAAAACCCGTTGCTGTGAAGACCATTTGAGGCAAGCCCGATGATAACGTCTCCTATGGAAATTTCTGAACCATCTATGATTTTATCTCGGTCTACCACTCCCACGATAAAACCTGCAAGATCATAGTCCATTTCGTCATACATCCCAGGCATTTCTGCGGTTTCACCTCCGAGAAGGGCACATTGAGCCTGACGACAACCCTCTATGATTCCATCCATAATCTGCGAGAAGGTTTTTTCCTGAAACTTTCCCATGGCGATATAATCCAAGAAGAAAAGGGGTTTTGCGCCAATGGTTATAATATCATTAGCACACATGGCCACAAGGTCAATCCCAACAGAATGATGTTGGTCCGCTTTAATAGCGATTTTGATCTTTGTTCCTACTCCATCCGTAGAAGCAACTAAAATTGGGTTAGAGCAACAGGATGTATCAAAAGAAAAAAGTCCAGCAAAGGCTCCAATCCCTCCTATGACCCCCTTTTGGGGGAGCTTAGCTACCTTTTCTTTCACTATACCTACTAAAAGATTAGCCTTCTCTAAATCTACACCCGCATTTTTATACTTTTCTGCTGTACTTTTCATGGGTCACCTTTCTCTTGAGGATTTTTTCAAGAAGTTTAAATTATAAGGAATTATTTAAAATTCGCAATAGTAAGGGATCATGAAAAAGTTTCCAACCATCCTGAGCGAGGAAGAAAAGGAGGCCATTATAACTTATTTAGAGGAAAGATTTGGATTCCCCAAAGATTTATGGATTAATTATGAAATGTTAAAGGGGGCTTCAAATTATTGGTTATACCCAAAAAATGTTTATTGGACAAAGCTTGCTTCTTTTAATCCGGAAACGGTAGGTCTTTTGTTTTTGCGTCGGGTAAGTGAATACTTAAAGCCCACTTCAGCCTTTTTACAAAGGTTTGGTCCAAGGGCTAACAAAAATATGGTTGATCTTTCGAAAAAGATGTTTGAAAGCCTACGCAAGACCAAAAAAATAGAATACTCATCCGATTTAGAGCCTGGTTATGTTATTTTGCGCTATGAAGGTTGGATTTTAGGCTGTGGGCTTTATTTACCTCCCTACCTTTTTGCCTATTTGGAGGAAAAAATTCTCAATTCTGTATAGCATGCAAATGTAGTTGAAAAAAAGAAAATTGGTGCTTTAATTTAGGCAATCAAGCACGCTTCAGGCAAGGGGTGTCCCGTTAAAAGGGGATGCTTGGTTTGATTCCACCTGAAGCGGAAGAAATAACCCCTTAAAAGGAGGTAGTTTCATGAGCCACATTTCAATGAAACAACTCTTGGAAGCTGGTGTCCATTTTGGGCACAAGACTAGCCGTTGGAACCCTAAAATGAAACCCTTTATCTTTGGGGAAAGAAACGGCATCCACATCATTGATCTTCAACAAACCCTCAAGTATTTTGAAACCGCTTATGAGTTTATGGTAAATCTGACCGCTAATGGAGGTAAAGTTCTCTTTGTGGGGACTAAAAAACAAGCTCGCGACACAATCAAAGAAGAGGCCCAAAGATGTGGAATGTTCTATGTTGATTATCGTTGGCTTGGGGGCACTTTGACAAATTTTCGGACCATTAGACAAAGCGTAGAAAAACTCAAACGCATAGAATCTTGGTTTACGGATGGAACGATTGAACGCTTCCCTAAGAAAGAAAGATTAAAGCTTGAACGACTTAAGAATAAACTGGAGCGTAATCTTGCGGGGATCAAAGAGATGGAAGCTTTGCCTGATGCCCTTTATGTGGTTGACCCTGTGTACGAAGCAACCTCTGTTTTGGAGGCACGCAAGCTTAACATCCCTATCGTAGCTATTGTGGATACCAATTGTGATCCTGATTTGATAGATTTTATTATTCCTGGAAATGACGATGCCATAAGGGCGATAAAATTAATCACTAGTAAAATTGCTGATGCCTGTCTTGAAGGCTACGAAATTTATAAAGAAAAGGTAGCGGCGGAAACGGATAAAGAGCTCTCTATTGAAGAAGAGCTTTTAAAAGCAGGAGAGATGACCGAAGAGATCTTAAAAGAGGTCCTTGAGGAAGAAGAAAAGGATGTGGTCTATGAAGAGGAGGCTAAAAAGTTTTTAGAATAGAAGGGCAAAATTTAGAAGGAGGAGGAGGAAAGGATGGCCCAAATTTCTCTTGATTTGATTAAACAACTTAGAGAGCGGACTGCTGCTGGTTTTTCCGATTGTAAAAAGGCCTTAGAAGAGGCCGCTGGTGATATTGAAAGGGCGGTAGATATTTTGCGGAAAAAGGGCTTAGCCATTGCGGCTAAAAGGGCTACTAAAGAAGCTAAAGAGGGGATTGTAGAGGCATACATTCATGCCAATCGAAAAATTGGTGTTTTAGTTGAGATTAATTGCGAAACAGATTTTGTGGCTCGGACTGAGGAATTTAAAGAATTTGCTCATAATGTGGCCATGCAAATTGCCGCAACTAATCCCATAAGCATTTCACGGGAAGAGGTTCCTCCTGAGGTTTTAGAAAGGGAAAAGAAAATTTATGAGGAACAGCTTCGCGAAGCCGGAAAGCCCGAAAACGTCATCCCCAAGATCATGGAAGGTAAGCTTGAGAAATTTTACAAAGAGAACGTCCTTCTGGAACAGCCTTTTATCAAAAACCCGGAGCTTACTATTCAAGATCTTTTGAACGAACTTATATCTAAAACAGGAGAAAAGATTGTGATTAAGAGATTTGCCCGTTTTCAAATAGGAGAATAACCTAAGGATGTTGAAATATCAAAGAGCGGTTTTAAAGATTTCTGGAGAAGCCCTTTTTGGAAATTTGAGCGGGCCAGAGGGGCTTGCAGGCTTGCAAATTTTGGCTTCCGAACTGGAGGAGCTCTTAGAACTTGGGGCTCAAATGGCCTTAGTAGTGGGAGGGGGAAACATCCTAAGGGGAGTAAATTCGGAAAAGCTTGGGATCAACAGGGTAAAGGCCGATCAAGCGGGTATGCTTGCGACTTTAATTAATGCTCTCTTTTTAGCTGAGATATGTCAAAAATTTGGTCTGCGGGCTAAGGTTTTTTCAGCCCTTTCCGTCCCAGAGATTGCCGAGCTCTATGTCCCCCAAAGAGTCCTCTCAAGTTTAGCTAGTGGCGAGGTAGCCATTTTAGCTTGTGGGACGGGAAGACCATTTTTTTCAACCGATACTGCTGGAGTTTTACGAGCCCTTGAGCTTGAAGCCCAGGTTCTCCTTAAGGCTACAAAGGTTGATGGAGTTTATGATAAAGATCCAGTCCTTTATCCTGAGGCTCAGAAATTTTCCCACCTTACCTATCAAGAGGCCATAAATAGAGGATTAAGGGTTATGGATTTGACCGCTTTTTCCCTAGCTAAGGAACATCAACTTCCAATAGTAGTCTTTAAATTCCCCGAAAGGGGAAGCTTAAAGGCCATCCTTATGGGAGAAAAGGTAGGCACTACCATAAGCTAAGAGGGGGTGATGGTTTTGCAGCCGCAGATAGAGGATGCCAAAAAAAGAATGGAAAAGGCTTTAAAAACCTTTAAAGAAGAATTGTCCCATATTAGGACTTCGCGGGCTTCTATAGCTCTTCTTGAAGGAATTAAGGTGGAATGTTATGGGAGTAAGATGAGTATTCCCCAAATTGCTACGGTTAACGTGGTAGAAGGAAAAATGCTTATCATTCAGCCCTGGGATTTAAACTTGCTCAAAGACATTGAGAAGGCTATTCAAAAATCAGACCTTGGCCTTACCCCAACCAGCGATGGCAAGACGATTAAACTTGTACTTCCTCCCCTAACCGAGGAGAGGCGGAAAGAACTTTTGAAGGTAGTTGGTAAACTTGCGGAAGAGGCCCGAATTGCTATTAGAAATATCCGTAGAGATGTTTTGGAAAAGCTTAAAGCATCTAAGAAGAATAAGGAAATTTCCGAAGATGACTATACTCGTTTAGAAAAGGAAGTTCAAAAGATCACGGAGGAATTTATTAAAAAGGTTGACCAGGCGTTAGCTGAGAAAGAAAAAGAAATCCTGACTGTTTAGAATGTCCTCATTTTCTGAAAAGGAAGGCTCTTTTTCTAAAAAACTCCCAATCCACATTGCCATCATCATGGATGGAAACGGAAGATGGGCTAAAATGCGTGGTCTTCCTCGGTTTTATGGTCATCAAAAGGGTGTAGAAACTGCAAGAAGGATTGTCTACAAGGCTCAAGAAATAGGCCTTCAATATCTATCTCTTTACACTTTTTCCAAAGAAAATTGGCAAAGACCTGAAGAGGAGATCCGAGTCCTTTTTAAGCTTTTGGAGGAATATTTATTGAGGGAGCTTCCCACGATGAAAGAAAGGGGGATAAGATTACGTGCTTTAGGAGATATAGAAGATTTGCCCCTTCATCTTCAGCAAATCATCCGAAGGGTAGAAGAAGAAACCAAAGAATGTAATAAATTACAAGTCCTTTTGGCTTTAAGTTATGGAGGGAGGCAAGAAATCCTCAAGGCTTGTAAGATTTTATGTGAAAGGATCATGAAAGGCGAACTATCCCTTGATAACCTCAAGGAAGAAACTCTCCGGCGAGGTTTTTATCTCCCAGATGTTCCCGATCCTGACCTTTTGATTAGGACTGGTGGAGAAATTCGCCTTTCCAATTTTTATTTATATCAATTGGCCTATACTGAACTTTACTTTACCCCTGTGCTCTGGCCTGATTTTACTGAAGAGGACTTTTTTAAGGCTATAGAGGAATATGAGCGAAGAGAAAGAAGGTTTGGTAGAGTTTATGAATTTTAATTCCAATCTTTTTTGGCGGATCCTTTCCGCTCTGGTTCTCTTACCTTTAGTAATTTTTCTCGTCTACAAAGCCTCCAATTCTTGGCTAAGAATTATTTTAGCCCTTCTTTCTATTTTAGCCCTAAGAGAATGGTTTAATCTTTACGAATTACCATTTAAATGGCTTATCTTAAGCTCCCTTTATTTTCTCTTTTCCTTTTTCTACTTCCCCATATCTTACTTTCCTCTTTTTTTTCTTCTTACCGTAATTTTTTCTTTTTTGTTTTTTCTTTCTTCCTTTTCTTCTTATCTTTTTCGCAGTTTTTTCTTTCCCATGATATTTTTTCTTTCTTACACCTATTTAGCGGTACAAGGTTTGTGGGCTATAGCGACGGAATTAGGGAGGGATTACCTTTTTTTTCTTTTAATGCTTGTTTTTGCTAACGATACAGGGGCTTATTTTACAGGAAGGTCCTGGGGAAGGTCTCCTTTAGTGCCGGAAATTTCACCAAAAAAAACTTGGGAAGGTTTCTGGGGAGGGATCCTTTTGGCCATGTTAGTGGGCTACTTAATAAACCTTAAGTTAGCTCTATTCTCTTTTAAGGCCTTTTTGCTTCTTACTTTTTTTGTAGTTTTAGGGGCCAATCTTGGAGACCTCTTAGAGTCCGCAGTCAAGCGATCGGTTGGTAAAAAGGATGCAGGGACTTTAATCCCTGGACATGGTGGTCTTCTGGATCGCATAGATTCTCTTTTGCTGGGCGCCCTTTGTTTTTACTATCTAATAAAATTTCTTGGCTAAAATGTTGTCCTTAGATTTTGCTTATGAGCTTTTAGCCAGGGAAGAGGTTCCTGAGCATATTATACGTCATTCAGAAAAGGTGGCCTTGCTTTCCCTTTGTCTTGGTTCTTTCTTGAAGAGGGTTGGGTATTCTCATTTGGACCTGATTAGTTTGACAGTGGCAGGGCTTCTCCATGATATCAAAAAGATGGCCAGCATCAAAGGAGGAGAAAACCATGCCCTTGCAGGTTATAAACTTATGCAAAACCTTGGTTATCCTCGAGTAGGGGAAATCATTTATGCCCACATTTTTTTGCCCGCACCTCGCCCGGGTGATCCCATCAAGGAAGAAGAAATTGTCTTTTATGCAGATAAAAGGGTCAAACATGAGGAAATCGTAAGCTTGAAGGAGAGGTTTAAAGATTTAAGAGAAAGATATGGAAGGACGCTCAAAGCCCTGATAAGGATGGCTCTTCTTGAAGAAATGACCATGCTTTTGGAACGAAGAATTTTTAAAAAACTCCCTTTTTCTCCATTAGATCTTAATAAATTGAATGCTATTACGGAGGTTAAGCATGTCCTTACCCAGTGTCTTGAGAGTAGCCCTGATTGCTGGTGGTACTTCCTCCGAAAGGGAGGTTTCTCTCAAAGGGGGCAAAGCGGTTGAACAGGCTCTAAAAGAGTTAGGACATCGGGTGTTTTTTTTTGATCCAGCAACCGACCTTCCCTCACTAATGCAAAGAGCCAAAGAGCTTGATGTAGCCTTTCTTTGTCTTCATGGCCGAGGAGGAGAGGATGGCACTATCCAGGGTTTTTTAGAACTCCTTGGTCTTCCCTATCAAGGAGCAGGGGTCTTGGGAAGTGCTTTAGCCATGCACAAAGGCATCAGTAAAAGGCTCTATCAAATGGCAGGCCTTCGTGTCCCCGCCGGAGAAACTTTTAGTAAGGATTTTTCCTCGGAAACTCTTAGAGAGTACGCCAAACATCTTGGTTTCCCGTTAGTAGTCAAACCAGCTTCCCATGGCTCAAGCATAGCTACAAATATCGTGCAAGATGATAGGGAGCTTTTTTTGGCCATAGAGCAAGCCTTGGCGGTAGATGAAGAGGTCTTACTGGAAGAGTTTATTAAGGGGAGGGAGATTACCTGTGGAGTACTTGAAGAAGCTCCTTTACCCTTAGTAGAAATAGTCCCAAAGGGGAGTATTTTCTTTGATTATCGGACTAAATATACCCCAGGTTATGCGGAAGAGATTTGTCCCGCTCCCCTTGACCAAGACCTGACCGCAAAAGGACAAACTTGCGGACTTTTAGCTCATAAGGTCTTACGACTTAGACATTATAGCCGCACTGACATGATACTAAAGGATAGAGAATTCTTTGTGTTGGAAACAAATACCATTCCAGGTATGACTGAAACAAGCCTTCTTCCTTTAGCAGCTAAGGTAGCTGGCTATAGTTTTAAAGATTTAGTAAAAAAATTGCTGGAATTAGCCCTTACTAAGCCTTAAGCCTGATAAAAACCCTGTCGAATTTTTTGCCCTTCTACTCCCAGATAGATAGCCGATTCTAAAAAAAGGTTCTTTAAAGCTCCTTCCGGAAGGGTATGGGCTAATTTTTCTAATTCATAAGCCTGGGTGAGAAAATAGTCTGCCAAGGTTTGACTTGAAGAAAAATCTAAGGGAGTTTTAGCAATTCGGTCAAGAAGATCCAGAGAAAAATCCAGCCTTTCGGATAAATATTTAATTTTTTCAGCTTCAGTTTGTTTAATAGTATCAAGGCTTTCCAATTCCTTAATGGCCTCTTTGAGATAATCTTCAAAAACTTTAGGATCCTTCTTGACTAAAATTTCCGTTAAAGTATTATTTATGTTTAACAAACTTGTGGGGTCTAACTTCATGGGTACCACCTCTAAGGGTATTTTAATACTATCTATCGGTAAAATTAAGCTTAAGTTTAAATATTTCAAGGGTATTTTTAATCTATGTGTAGCCCTTCTTTTATGCGTCTCCCTTTCGGGATGTGGATGGGTGCTCGTTGGGGGTGGAGCCTATGAGGGATATAAAGTAGCAACCGATCCCCGGAGTGTGGGTACCCAAATTGATGATGCGGTGATTACCTCTAAGGTTAAGCTTAAACTTTTGGAGGATCCTATAACTAAAGCCCGGAAGATAGACGTGGATACAGTAAACGGGGTGGTTACCTTAACCGGGTTGGTAAGTTCGGAGAAGGAAATGAAGAGGGCCTTAGAGCTTGCCATCTCTGTTGAGGGGGTAAAAAAGGTCGTCAACAATTTAAAAATAGGGGAAAGAGGTTTTACGCAATACTTGTCTGATAAAGAAATTACTATGCGGGTCAAGGCTAAGTTTATCGCCGATCCCGAACTTAAGGCCTTTAGCATAGATGTGGATACCTTAAACGGAGTAGTCACTCTAACTGGAGTAGTTGAGAATAAATCCCAGGTAGAAAGGGCGGTCTCTTTAGCCAAATCCGTGCCAGGTGTACGCGCAGTGGTTGTCAATTTACAAATTAAGAAGTAATAAAGATTATCCCTTAAAAAAGAGCCCTTGAGACCAGTTTCTGTCCGTTAAGATAGAATGAATTAGCTGAATAATTTTATTTTTATTCAGCAACCATTCTGGGGCTACCAAATCCCCTCTTGGGGGGTCAGAGGTTAACCGATGAATGACCGTCTCAGGAGGAAGAAGGGTTAAGCTTTCTGCTACTAAATCCGTATATTTTTCTAAGGTCAGGGGTTCATAGTGCCCTTCCTTGTAGAGTTTTTCTAAGGGTGTATGTTTTACCACATAGAGGGCATGGAATTTTAAGCCATCTACCCTTAATTTGGCAAGTTCTTTTACCGTAAGGAGCATCATTTCTCGGTTTTCCTTTGGTAAACCAAAGATGATATGGACCACCGCCGGCAGATTATATTTTTTTAAAAGCTCGTAGCCAGCCAGGAATTGCTCATAGGTATGCCCTCGGTTAATGAAGCGGAGGGTCTCATTGTGTTTGCTTTGGAGACCAAGCTCAACCCACACATAATACCCCTCCTTTTGGTAGCCTTGAATGAGTTTTACCTTTCCCTCGTCCAGGCAGTCTGGCCTGGTGCCAATGGCTAATCCTACGATTTCTCTACTTAACTTTACCAGATCGTATAAATTTTTTAATTTAGGTGGGTCAGCATAGGTATTGGTGAAAGACTGGAAATAAAGAATAAACTTTTTATACCCTTTGGCACGGAATTTTTCTAAAAAGAATTTAACTTGATCTTCTAAGGAGAGCTTTTTTGCCAGTCCAGTACCCGAACCTTTGGCATCGCAATAAATACAACCGCCATGGCCGATCGTTCCATCCCGATTGGGACAGTTTAAGCCAGCATCAAGGGGGATCTTTTTTACCCTCTCTCCAAAGACCTTTTTTAAATGTTGGTTTAGGCTGTAATATCTCGATTCCATCTACTAAAAATATAAGCAATCTTGAGGCTTCTTAGGAGTGGTTTATATTAAAAATTTAGTATGGGCAACTTTTTGGAAGTTTTTGACGTTATCGTGGTTGGGGCTGGCCACGCCGGGATTGAGGCCTCCTTAGCCTCAGCCAGGCTTGGGTGTAAGACCCTTCTTCTTACCATTTCTCTTGATCGGATTGGGGCTATGAGTTGCAATCCCTCCATCGGTGGGATCGGTAAAGGGCACTTAGTAAAGGAAATAGATGCCCTTGGGGGAGAGATGGCCCTTGCCATAGATGAGACTGGCATTCAGTTTAAGAAACTGAATACCAAAAAGGGTCCTGCAGTTAGGGCTACTCGGGCTCAGGCTGATCGGTTCAGATATCAGGAAAGGATGAAGGCACGGTTAGAAAGAACGGAAAACTTATATCTTCGGCAGGCTTCGGTGGCTGGCCTCATTATTAAAGACCGGCGGGTAGTGGGTATTAGAACCCGAACCGGAGAGGAATATGCGGCCAAGGCGGTGGTCCTGGCCACAGGTACCTTCCTTGGGGGGCTCATCCACATTGGCCTTGAAAGCTTCCCAGCGGGAAGGCTTGGGGACCCACCTTCCAATCGTCTTTCGCAACAGCTAAGGGAGCTTGGTCTAGAAATGGGTCGTTTTAAGACTGGTACTTGTCCTCGCTTAGATGGAAGAACAATAGATTATAGTAAACTTGAGATTCAGTGGGGAGATTGTCCTATCCCCCTTTTTTCCTTTAAAAACCGCGGTAAAGGGCCAACCCTTCCCCAAGTTCCTTGTTTTATTACCTACACCACAGAAAAAACCCATGAAATTATCAGGAAATCCTTGGACCGGTCTCCCTTGTTTACCGGTCGTATTAAGGCAAGAGGGGTAAGGTATTGTCCTTCCATTGAAGATAAGATTTTTCGTTTTCCAGACAAGGAACGCCATCAAGTCTTCCTTGAGCCCGAGGGTCTTGATACGGTTGAGGTTTATCCTAACGGTATCAGCAATAGCCTTCCGGTTGATGTTCAAATAGAGTTAGTGAGGAGCATTCCGGGTTTAGAAAGGGCAGTGATTTTAAGACCTGGCTATGGGATAGAATACGACTTTGTTTACCCCCATCAACTGAAACATACTTTAGAAACCAAGCTTATCTCTGGTCTCTTCTTAGCCGGGCAGATTAATGGCACCACTGGTTATGAAGAGGCGGCTGCTCAAGGGCTTATCGCAGGCATCAATGCAGCCCTCCTCGCAAAAGAGGAGGAACCTTTTATCCTTGATCGATCTCAAGCTTACATTGGGGTTCTGATTGATGATTTAGTAACCAAAGGAACGGATGAACCATACCGTATGTTTACTTCCCGAGCGGAATATCGGCTGCTTCTTAGGGAAGGAAATGCTGACCTTAGACTTACCCCTCTTGGGAGAAAAATTGGATTAGTGGATGATGAAAGATGGGAAATCTATCTTGAGCGAAAGAACCAACTGGAAAGGGTTATGAATTCTCTTAAGGAAATTAAAATATCTCCTGACAGGGTAAATTTCTATTTGCTGGCCCGAGGCTCAACCCCTATTTCCGAACCTCATCGGTTGATAGATCTTTTGCGAAGGCCTGAAGTGGAATTGGATTTCTTTAAAGGTTTTGTCGAGGAGTGGCAAGGAATAGGGGAAGACGTTTTAGAGGAAGTGGAAGTAGAGGTTAAATATCAGGGCTATATTGAGAGACAACTGAGGGAGATAGAAAAATTTAAAAAGCTTGAAAATATACCCCTCCCAGACGGATTAAATTTTGAGGAGATACCAGGTCTGTCAAGGGAGATGAGGGAAAAATTTTCGCGGATTAAACCTAAGTCCTTGGGACAGGCCATGCGTATCCCCGGGGTCACACCCTCAGCCATCTCCTGCCTGCAGATTTACCTTAAGAAAATGGGCTATCGTTTAAGTGGATGAGCCTCAAAGAGACCTTAGCCTTTCACTTTCTTAAAGAGACAAATCTTAGCTTGGAAACCCTTTTTAAAAGGGAAAAGCCTCTACCACCTACCTCTCCCTTTAAAGAATATCCTTTAGCGCCAAAATTCCCGCTCAAAATTAAAGAATTTCCTTGCACAGAGAGCTTATTTTCTATTCTAGCTAAAAGAAGGAGTAAACGTAATTATCGTAGGATCCCCTTTACCTCTGAAGAAATTGCCTTACTCTGCTGGGCAGTGCAAGGTGTGACTGCCCGTTCTGGTCCGTATTATTTACGGACCGCACCCTCCGCTGGCGCCCTCTATCCCATAGAAACCTATCTGGTCATTAATTATGCGGTAGAACTTACCCCGGGGCTTTATCATCTTAACGTGCGGGAATTCTCCCTGGAGTTATGCAAAGAAGGTTTTTTTGGTAATTTGTTGCGCGAGCTTACCCTTGGGCAGTATTTTTTTGCTTCAGCAAGTGTAGTGTTTCTTTGGACAGCGGTCCTTAGAAGGACCTTGGCCAAATACGACGAGAGGGGGCTAAGATATATTTTTTTGGATTGTGCCCACATTTGTCAGAACCTTCTCTTAGCTTGTGAAGCTTTAGGAATGAAAGCCTGTCCGGTTGGAGCCTTTTTTGATGAAGAGATAAATACTTTCTTAGAGATTGACGGCGAGGAAGAAACGATCCTCTACTTAGCTACCGTAGGAAAGTAGTTAATTTTTACCAGAGGTTGCTAATTGATAAATATGTTTTAAAATTTATAAAACAGAGCAAGGTAAAGGAGGGGGATCTAAGTAGGGTCAGTAAGATTTAATTAAAATATATTAAAAAATTTAGGAAATCTTGAGAAAAAAATCAATAAATTCTTTTTCTCTTTCTAAAAAAGGCTCTTTTGGGATAAATTAACCATTGAAAAAAATAATTTTTTATGAAAATGATAGGTTTATTGACAAAATTGGTTAAGTAAATATAAGAAAAAATGTTAAAGGGGTGAAGAAAAAGAATGGCTAGTAAGGAGTTGCAAGACAAAATTGTAGAGCTTGGCAAATCAGGGAAGCTTACTTACGATCTTTTGAACCAGATTTTACCTGAAGATTACAGTGATCCCGACAAAATGGAGGAAATCTTTGATCTTTTGGAAACCCATGGCATAGAGCTTAAGGAATTAGATCCTTATGAGCAAGAAGAGTATATAGAAAGAAGGGTTCAAGATAAGATTAAGGAATTGACAACCTATGCTGAGGGTGTTTTGGAGGAGGAAGAGGAATATGTAGAATCTGGAAGCGAGGAGCTTTTAAGCCTTTATTTAAAGGAGATGGGGAAATATGAGCTTTTGACCCCTGAAAGAGAGGAAGAGCTTTCTAAACAAATAAGAGAGGGTTTTGAAAGGATTGTTGAATTAATTTCAAAGGCTACCTTTAGCTTTGCGGAAATAGAGGAAGCCAAAAAACAGATTGAAGAATGGAAGAATAGGGACCCCAACCTTAAACCAAAAAAGAGCTATGTGAATTATTTTGAAAGGTTGATTAAAACTTGTGAAACAAAATATAAAAACCATCGGCAAATTAGAAATCTTTGCGGGGAGATCAAAAAGTGTATTTCCGAGATAGAGAAGGCTAAAGATGAGATGGTGAGGGCAAATTTAAGGTTGGTAGTGTCCATTGCCAAAAAGTATACAAAACAAGGGTTACCCTTGGCAGATTTAATTCAAGAAGGGAACTTAGGATTGATGAGAGCGGTCTATCGTTTTGATTATCGTAAGGGTAATAAGTTTAGTACCTATGCCTCTTGGTGGATCAGGCAAAGCATTACCCGGGCTATTTTGGATAAAACCAGGACCATTAGGCTACCCGTTCATTTCCTGGAATTGAGAAATTATGTCTTTAAAACCTTTTATGAACTTACTAAGGAACTTGGCCGAGAACCTACTCCAGAAGAATTATCCCAAATAACGGGTGTCC
Organism: Caldimicrobium sp.; assembly: GCA_037443245.1. Classification (GTDB taxonomy): domain Bacteria; phylum Desulfobacterota; class Thermodesulfobacteria; order Thermodesulfobacteriales; family Thermodesulfobacteriaceae; genus WYEG01. Next base: position 529,397 of record JBBIOT010000001.1, on the reverse strand, counting down.
CTTACGAGAAAATTCTTTCCATCTTTGAAACTTCTAAAGATCCCATTTCTTTAGAAACTCCTATCGGTGACGAAGAAAGCACTCTGGTGAATTTTATTGAGAATAAAAAAAGTCCTTCATCCTATGAAGTTGCGCGAAAAAAAGATGTGGCTGATAGGATAAAAAAATTTCTTTCCACCCTTTCTTCCCGGGAAGAAAAGATAATTAGAATGCGTTTCGGCTTGGGAGAATATAAAACTTATACCTTAGAGGAAATAGGCTGTTACTTTAAGGTAAGCCGGGAGAGGATTAGACAGATAGAAAAGAAAGCCCTGGCCAAAATGCGCCAACTTGCTCAAAAAGAGGGATTTGAATTAAAAGATTAACTGAAAAGATCTTTTTGCTTGGGTTTTGGGGAAGATTTTTTTAGATAGTTTAGGGGGAAATTTTTAAAGAAAGGAGAAACCTCTGTTAAGGTGCGGCCAAAAATTTTCCTATCCATACACGCCATCACATAAAATTTTTCTTTACTTCTCGTTAAAGCTACGTAACAAAGTCTTTTTTCTTCCTCTAAGTCACAATCTTTAAAGATTGTAAGAGGAAATAATCCATCCTCGGCTCCAACTAAAATTACAACCCGAGCCTCAAGACCTTTACTGGCATGAACGGTTAGAAGTTGAACTCCTTGAGTAGAAGGAAAGATTAAATCTTCTTTTTTTAAGTTTTGGAGCTGTTGTCTAAACTTTTCCTTATCTTTTCCCCAAAGCTCGTAAAGATTTTTCAAAAAAATTTGCATCTCCGAAGGCAATTCTTTGATAGCTTCCTCAACGGGTAAGAAATTTATCCGTGAGGAATTGAGCCATGGTGTCAATATTTCCAAAAAGTTTAAAGCCCTCTCTTCGGGAAGGGAAAGGGGGATCCCCTCTTCTAACAAAAACCTTTTAGTTTGTTCCAAGATCTGCTTCACCCGTGAAAGAATAAAAATCTCTTCAGGAGCTATTTGGGGAAAATTTGTTTCTTCTAAGCCAAGCCCTCCAAGGCAAGTTTTTATAAGTTTTAGGAGGGTATTCTTTTCTTGAAGCTCATCTGTTGCCACATAGCCTTTAATCTCACAAGGGGCCTCAATACCTTGTAAGGAAGGGACTTCCCAAGGAGAACTTTTGAAGGTTTCAGCAAGTTGGAGGATTTTAGCGGGACATCTAAAACTATGGCTTAAATGAAGGCACTTAATCCCTGGTTTGTGTTTCTCTAAAAAGTTTTTTAATTGTTTTAAATTTGTTCCTCTAAAGGAATAGATAGCTTGATTGGGATCGCCAAAGAGGATCCAGGTAGCTTCTCTTAATTTGGTAAGAAGAGGGAAGAGCTCTTGACTTAAATCCTGGAATTCATCAATAATTAAAAAATGGTCTTGATAGCTTAGGGTTTTAAGTTTTGCTGCTTGATGAATGAGAAAGGAAAAATCGTATAAATTTTCTTTGGCCAACCAAGAAAAGTAAATTTCACGGTAATTAGGCTGGGAAAGGGGGTTTTTTATCCCAGGGAAAAGCTTCTTTAAAATTTTCTTTTGCTCTTCTTCCGAAAGTATTTCAGGTTTTCGGCCAAGATTATCGCGAAGGAAATCATAGGCCAAGCCATGGAAGGTATCTACCTTAAGCTGGGGCAAGCCAAATTCCTGGAGCTTCTTTTTAAGCTCAAGACAGACTTTGACCCCAAAGGTTAGGATCAAAATTTTTTCCGGTGGAACTCCCTCTTCTAAAAGTTTTTTAGTTTTGAAAAATAGGGTTTTAGTTTTACCACTTCCGGGTCCGGCTATGATTAAAAGGTCTCCCGAGGTTTCAACTATTTTTTTCTGTTCTGAGGTTAGTTCTCTTTGCATAACTCCTGTATGGCTTTAAAGAATTGACTAACCAAATAAATGGAACCTGTGACTACTACTCCTTGGTGGGGGCTCTCTAAGGCCCTTTTTAAGGCCAATTCTGGCGTTGGAAAAAAAAAGAAATTTTCTTTATCTTTAAAGTGATTTTTCCATTCTTCAAGAGTGACAACCAGGCGCGGGGAGTTGAATTCACAGAGATAAACCTCGGAAAAGAGAATTTCTAAGAGTTTTAGACTTTCAGCAAAGGGCTTGGTCCCATCCTCGTTTGTAGCTCCAAAAATTAGAAGAGTAAAAGGAGTTTGTTTTTCTTTTTTTAGACTTTCCTTAAGGGCAAGAATTCCTTCTAAATTGTGGGCACAATCTAAGAGGAAAATCTTTCCTCTTTTTTTTATTTTTTGGTATCTTAAGGGCCAATTTACCTGAAGTAAGGCCTTTTTAAGGATGTCTAAAGAAAGGGTAAGGAAACCAAATTTAGCTAAAATTTCCACTCCCTTTAAGGCACACCCCAGATTAAACCTTTGGAAATCACCTTCTAAGTTGAGTTTCAGGTTCCTTAGTTCAATTTCTCCCTGGTAGCACCAGGTATTATCTTGTCCTTGGGGAAGGACTTGAAAATCCTTCCCCCAAAGAAAGGCCTCGGATTGTAATTTTTTGGCCCTCTCTAAAATGGGGTGCCAAGCTTCTTTTTTCATGTTGCCTAAAATAACCGGTCTTCCTCTTTTGATAATCCCAGCTTTTTCTAAGGCTATTTGTTCCAGGGTATGGCCCAAGTACTTCATATGGTCGTAGCCGATGGAGGTAATGATGGAGAGTTGAGGCCTAATGACGTTTGTGGCGTCAAGCCTTCCTCCCATCCCACATTCAATAATGGCAAAATCTACCTTCTCCTCGGCAAAGATCAAAAAGGCAAGGGCGGTTGTCAATTCAAAATAAGTAGCCTCATCCATTCCGAGGACCTTTTTAACATCCCTTAAAGCGCTAGCTATTTTTTCATCTTCTATAGGTGTTTTATTTATTCGGAAGCGTTCGTTTAGGCGAAAAAGATGGGGAGAAGTGTACAAACCTACTTTAAAACCCTGGGTATGTAGGATACTTTCTAAAATGGCGGAAGTTGACCCTTTTCCGTTAGTTCCCGCTATATGAAGGGTGGGATAGGACCAATGAGGATTGCCAAGCTTTCTTAGTAGTTTGGTAATTCGGTAAAGGCCTGGTTTTATACCGTGGAATTCAAAGGTAGAAAGCCACTGAAGAAGGCTCCTAAGCTCTTCCATGGGAAAGCTGAGCTAAGACTACAAAAAAATATCCCAAATAGGCCAAGCCTGAGAGCAAAAGCAAAGGTAAGGGAAGACGTTTGAAGAGCATAAGATAAAGATAATAAATAATGATGATGCCCAGGGCAATAAGTGCAGAATAGAGGGCTAATCCCGAAATTTCCCAGGGAGTAAAAATTAGACCAACCGAAACCGGGAAGGTGGATTGAAAGACCATCGCTCCGCTAATGTTCCCTAAGGCTAGGATATCTCTATTCCTTAAAGACCAGAGTAAACTGTTAAATTTTTCTGGTAGCTCGGTAGCTACCGGGGCCAAAAGCAAGGAAAAGATAAGAGGATTTAGTCCGAGGGCAAAGGATATTTTTTCTAAATTCTCCACAAAAAGATGAGCCCCCTTTACCATGATTAGTAAAGCCATAAAGGCCTGAAGAAGGCTAAGATTTTTTTCTGTCCTTTTGCTGAGAGATTTTTTAATTTTTTTTAAAATGCTAGAGAGGTAGAGATCCTTGTGGGCTTCAACTTCTAAACTTTCCGCTCGAAAGGTAAGCCGGAGATAAATCAAATATATAAAAACGAGCCCAAGGGCTAGAAGATAATGGATGCTCTTGGTCTGGGAGAAGAATACCCCAGTTCCTATGGCTAAACTATAGCTTAAGAGAAAAAAGAAAAAATCCCTCTTAAAGGTCTTTTCTTCCAGGAAGATTTCAAAGCCTCGCTTTTTCCTAAGGAAGCTGATGAAGGCTCCCACTCCTACTAAAAAAAAACCAAGAGTAGCGAGCATGAAGGGGGCCCCAAGGATGGCACCTATCCCGATATGAGATCCAGCTTCTCCTTTGTAAAAGAGGATAGCTACCAAAGGCACGATCGTTTCTGGTAAAGCTGTTCCTACTGCCGCAAGGACACTCCCCACTACCGCTTGCGAAAGAGAAGCCCGTTCTCCAAAAACCTCTACTCCGTTCGTAAAGATCTCTGCCGAGATTAGAATGATTAAAAGGCTAAAAACTAAAAGAAAATATTCCATCTCTTAACCCTCCATCACCGCAATGAAGACGGGCCCATCAAAAGACTTTAGGATAAATTTGCTGAACGAACCCATACCCTTAGATAAACTGTGGCCCTTTCTGCCTAAAAAAACAATATCAAAGTTAGATTTGCTTAGCAAATTTAAAACTTCTTCTGTTTTGCTTATCTGAAGGAATAAAATTTCTTTAACCAGTCCTTTTTCTTCTTCAGAGAGCTGGTTTAAAACATTGTGGTAAAGCCTTTCTTTTAAGCTGTGTAAAACAGTCTCTTCCGAATTCTTAAAATGGTTTCCTAAATAAAAATTTAGGATTGTGACTTGAGCCTTAGTTTGGGAAGCCCAATGAAGGGATAATTTTAAGGCCTTCTTGGCATCCTGAGAAAAATCAAACAAACAAAGAATTTTTTCTATTTTTTCGAGGGGATACCTTTTTAGGGCAAGGAAGCTCAATTCTAACCTTTCTATAAGGGTTTCCGCCATGGTCACTTTCAATAGATGGGGTTTGTATCCCAAAATGGCAAAGGCTGGATTAATCCTTTGCAAAAGATTTTCTAAATTGCTCCATCTTTCCCCAAAGGCCACCACTTCCCTTATCTTTTCAGTGGGCAACCCAGCCTTTTTCCAGAGATCCTTTAATTCCTGCTCAATTTTTTTTATTTCAAATTTGAGATAAGGGAGAAGATAGACAGGGCTTGTTAGGGCCTCTTCTAAGACGTGAAAGAGGTAGACTTCCTTTTCGGGATATATTTTTTCTAAAAGGAAATTACAGGTTTTTAAGATAATAGGAGCATATTCATCAAAGTTTAAAAAAAGAAGGATGTAATTATTCATATAAGCTTAGAGGTTATCTTTTCCAATAAACCCGGACCAATTTGTCGCCCTTGGACCAGCGAAATTCCAAATCCCCTTTAAAGGCTCGGTAAATGGCCCGGCCAAGCCTTTGGGCTAAATGATCAGTAGTGGTTTCAATTATAAAAGTACCTTCCTTTTCTTTCATAGAAATAATTTGATGTAAAGGGTTTAATCCTCTGGCCTTTTCAAGTTCATTATTGATTAGCCGCATAATCTCATCTTTGTGAGATTGGAAGAATTCACCCGAAAGGTATACATAACCCATAGCATAGCTTTCTAAGGCCTTTCTACAGCCAGCGCATAATATCTTTGGTACGTTTTCATCCTCAAGGAGTTCTTTGGCCAATTCTTCATCAATGAACCATCTTTTATCTTTAAAGACAGATTTACATCTCGGACAGACCGCCTCTCCAGCTGGAGCTGCTTTCTGACCATAGGGATCTTCGGTTGATTCAAACTCCCAGGTATGGGTTACCCACTTGTCTCCCTTTTTTGCCATCATGGCCTCCATTTCTTGAGTTTTATTTTAGAACTTCCAAAACAGCAGTTTGCTAAATTTTACCATTTACCCCCTTGGAAGTCAAATTAAAATAAGCCTGCTTAAGACCTTTAAAAAACATTTAAGTTTTTTTCGTTTTTGCCGAAAAATTTATTATGAAAATAGAGCTATTTAAGGAAATATATTTGACATCTGGCGTCCAAGGCAGAACAACTGAGCATGCCACAAAGCCAGAATCCCCTGAATTTTCTGAGGTTGATCAGAAAAAAAGTAGGGATCTTCGCAAGCTCACTTTAGAAGAACTTAAAGAATTTTCCGAAGCCTTGAATCAATTCTTCAACCTTTTTAACTTAGAGACAAAAATAGTTTATCACCAAGAAAATAATCAACTTGTGGTACAAGTAATTAATAAAAAGACTGGGGAGGTTATTAAACAAATACCTCCTGAGGAACTTTTAGAAGTCTCCAAAAGAATTCACGACTTTATCGGGATCTTCCTTAAAATTAAAGCTTAAATACTCAAAATTTTCTAAAAAAAATTTTAAAAAAACTTTTTATGAATTTTTTGTTTTTTTCTTAAAATTTTCTCCCATTTAATTCTTTGATTTTTCATTAAATCTTAATTATAGTTTAAGAAACTCTTAAATTTAAAAGGGAGGGGGACGATGAAAAAAATATTTTTTCTAACTGGTTTTATTGGTTTTCTTTATGCAAGTTCCTATGCTAAATTTGACCATGCTAGCGTTTTGGTTGGGAATTTTAGTTCTGGACCTGAGGTCACCGCAAAATGTTTGGAATGTCATGAGAAGCAAGCCAAAGAGTTTATGCAAACTTCCCATTGGAAATGGAAAGGACAACCTAAGATTGTTGCTAAGTTCCAAAACCCTCAGAATGCTAAGAAAGAATGGGGTAAGATTAACATGTTTAATAATTTTTGCGTAAATCCTTCAGGTGGGAATTTTGAATTCTGTGGAAAATGTCATGCTGGTTACGCGAAAGATTATACCCAAGTAGGAAAGAATGATCCTAAGCTTATTGATTGTTTGGTATGCCACACCAAAGAAAGGGATTATATGAAGGCCAAAAAACCAGGTGGGGTGGTGGAGCCTGCAGTCTTAAACAAGGCAGCCAAGAACATAGGCCTTCCCGAAAGGTTTAACTGTGGATGGTGCCACTTTGCGGGTGGTGGAGGAGATAATGTGAAGCACGGGGGCCTTTATAGTAAAATGGGTGAAAAAATCCCTGCGGAAGTGGATGTGCACATGGGAAAAGCTGGTATGAATTGCCAGGATTGTCATACCACCCAGAATCACCAAATTGCCGGTGCATCTATTATGTTAGCTACCTATTCTAAAAGGGTAAGTTGCACCGATTGTCATGGGGGTAAAGTTCACGAAAAGTCTAAATCGGGTAAGCTTTTAGATCAACATACCAAAAGCATAGCCTGTGAAACTTGCCATATCCCTTCTATTGCCAGGGGTGGTATTGCAACCAAACTATATTGGGATTGGAGCCACGTAGGTAAGGATGAAAAGGAATTTGAGGGGAAAACTGAATATGGAAGAGAGATTTTTGCTAAACACAAAGGCCTATTCAAATGGGGTGTAGAGGTGATACCTACCTATGTGTGGTACAACGGAAAAATGGAAAGATATATGATGGGTGATAAAATCACCGACCCCACTAAGCCAGTCTATCTTAACAAACCTGTAGGGAGCATTAAGGATCCTAATTCCAAGATAACTCCCTTTAAAATTCATATGGGTAAGCAACCCTATGACCAAGAATATAAACATCTTTTAGTCTTTAGGGTTTGGAAAGCCCTCTGGAGTGATTACGACTGGGAAAGGGCCCTCAATTTAGGAAGTAAAGAATCTGGCCTTCCTTATAGTGGGAAATATGGTTTTGTGGAGACCATTTATTACATTGCCACAAAACATGAAGTTGCACTCAAAGATAAGGCCTTAACTTGTAATGAATGTCATTTCAAGCAACGCTTAGACTGGAAAGCACTTGGTTATCCCGACGATCCAGCCTTAGTTGGTGGAAGGTTTAGCCGGATGAAAAAGACTAAATAAAAATTAAAAATTTCCTTGGAACTTATTTCTTTAGAGGGGGGTCATAAGGCCTCCCTTTCTTGTTTTTTTTCTTATTGGTGTTAAGTTTATATAACCCCAAAAAGATGGCGAGGTTGAGGATGAAGGAATATACAGTGGCTGTGGTAGGCGCTACGGGCGCGGTAGGAAGAATGATGATGACGGTTTTGGAAGAACGTAATTTTCCAATTAAAGAATTAAGACTTTTTGCTTCTACCAAATCAAAGGGTATGCGCCTTCCTTTTAAAGGAGAAGAGATCCCTGTAGAAGCTTTAGAAGAAACTAAAAGTTTTAAAGGGATAGACATAGCTTTATTCTCCGCGGGAGGCCAGAGGAGTTTAGATTTTGCTCCTCTTTTTGCTCGGGATGGGGCGGTGGTGATTGATAATTCCAGCGCTTGGCGCATGGACCCGGAAGTCCCTTTAGTTGTTCCAGAAGTAAATCCCCATGCCATAGCCGGCTTTACCAAAAAAGGAATTATTGCCAATCCAAATTGCTCCACCATTCAAATGGTGGTAGCCCTAAAACCCCTTCACGATGTGGCCAAGATTAAGAGGATCGTAGTATCCACTTATCAATCCGTTTCTGGCGCTGGACAAAAGGCTATTTTTGAATTGATGGAGCAAATCAAGGCCTGGTGTGAAGGAAGTCCTATGCCTGTACCTAAGCATCTTCCTCAAATCATCGCTTTTAATTGTATCCCCCATATAGATGTCTTCTTGCCCAATGGTTATACCAAGGAAGAAATGAAGATGGTGAAAGAGACAAAAAAGATTATGGAAGATGAGGATATCCTGGTCTCCGCTACTACGGTGAGAGTTCCTGTCTTTTATGGGCATGCTGAAAGCGTTAACATTGAAACAGAGCGGAAGCTAACAGCCGATGAAGCAAGAGTTATCCTTCGCCAAGCCCCTTCGGTGGTAGTGGTAGATGATCCCCAAAATAAACTCTATCCCCTACAGATACATGTGGCAGGAAAGGATGAAGTCTTTGTAGGTAGGATAAGAGAAGATCTAAGCTGTGAAAATGGACTGAACCTCTGGATAGTGGCTGATAACTTAAGGAAAGGTGCAGCTACAAATGCCGTGCAAATTGCAGAACTCCTAATCCAAAAATATTTATAAAGCCTTATTCCTTTGCGGGTCTTTGCGGAAAAAGGGGTAGAAGATTATACCATTTCTAAGCGAATCATAAATCGTGCCAAAGAGATAATTCCTCTTACCCAAGGGCTAACTGAGCCTCTCTCGCCTAAGGATATCTATCTTTTTTACTACAAGGGTTCCTTCATAAAATCCTGTCCAGGGACAAAGAATTATCTTTGTTGTGGTTATAGGATTTTTCATTTTGCGGAGGGCTGTCCTTTAGGATGCTCTTACTGTGTTCTTCAGGCTTATTTTTCCTCATCAGGCTCCCGGATTATTGCCAATACCATTGAAGATGGGTTAGCCCAGCTTTCCCTCTTTTTAAAGAAGAAAAAGGAAGAAAAAAGACTTATCCGTTTAGGCACGGGAGAATTCACCGATAGTCTGGTCTTTGAACCTTTCCTAAAGCTCGTTCCGGAGCTAATATCGCTTTGGAAAACCCTTGATCCCTTAGCGATCCTTGAATTAAAGACCAAAACCGCTCCTCCAGAGGAGTTTTATAATTCTTTACCCTCCGATGGAAGGATCATATTTGCCTGGTCGGTGAATACCGAGAAGGTCATTTCTCAGGAGGAAAGGTATACCGCTTCCTTAGCACAAAGGTTTCGGAGTGCCGAGGGGGCTTTAAAAAGAGGTTTTAGCTTAGCCTTCCATTTTGATCCCATCATCCTTTATGAAGGGGCAGAGGAAGAATATTCCCAAGTGCTGGAAGAAATTCTAAATCTCTTTCCCTTAAATAGGATAGCGTGGATTAGCTTAGGAACCTTGAGATTCCCCGCAGAGTTGAAAGAAATTGCTATCCAAAACTTTCCTCAAACAAAAATTTATGCCCAAGAATTCATCCGAGGCCTTGATCAAAAATATAGATATTTTGTGGAAAGAAGAATAGATATCTACACTAAATTGTTAAAAAATTTTGCACCCTATCTAAAAGAACTTCCCCTCTATTTTTGCATGGAAGGGAAAAGGGTTTGGGAGGAAGTTTTAAAAAAACCTCTACAAACCCCTGAGGAATTAGCTAAGTTACTTGATGATTACGCCAAAAAATGTTTTTTTTGATTTTACTTCTGATTTTTTTGTCTTCTTGTAGTTTAAAGGAAAAAAATTTTTCTTGCTTAGACTGTCATAAGGGTTATCAATCTTTTCAAGGGCCTCATCAAATAGCTTGTATTCTTTGCCATGAGGGGAGGGAAAAGGTAAAAAGTAAGGAGCTTGCCCATCAAGGATTGCGTAGATCTCCTCCGGCAGATAGGGTATTCACTCTTTGCGCAAGCTGTCATGAGGAGGAATTCAGAGCCCTCCAAAGGACTCCCCATTATAACTATGTTGAGGAAGTAACAAGCCTTCTTTCTGCTTTTAGACTAAAGCTCAAAGCAGCAAATCTTCCTCAATTAATAACCCTGTCAAAAAGTAACCTTTCTGAAAGGGAGGCAAAGATATTAGATTTTCTGGGCAAAAGGTGTTTTACTTGCCATATCTTTACTTCAGGAGAAAATTATCCAGCTACCCGGAGAGGAGAAGGATGTCTTTCCTGCCACCGGGCTCATATCTATACTAAACCCTCCCAAAGAGACTGTCTTTCTTGCCATTATTCCATAAGAATTGGCATTGACTTTCTTGGGCAAACACCTCATAACTGGTTTCTTGATTACCGTTCTCCTTTCTTGGATGGAAGACTTCCCGAAAGGCTGTACGGTCTAGAATACCATCCCCTGCAAGCGGATGTCCATGCCAAAGCGGGTTTAACTTGTCTTAATTGCCATGATAGAAAAGAAATTATGCTTGGACAAAGAAGGGCAAGCTGCTTAATTTGTCATGGAGGGCTTCTTCAAAAGAAGGAGGCCCTGCTTTTTCATTCGCCGAAGGTGTTAAAAAAGGTAAGCTGTGCGGTCTGTCATGCCCAATATCTAAATCAGGATGAGTTGAAAATTTGCGAGTTGATTACTGTCAAGGATTTAGAAAAATTAGAGGAATTTGCGGAACTCTCCGTGCAGGAATCGGCTGAGGTAGAAAGATTTTTTGAAGCCTGGGAAAGGAGTGAGCAGGTTTCTCCTGTGATGACCGATCACTTAATTAATGCTGAAAAAGAGGGGCTTTGGCTTTGTTACCTTGAGAACCGAACTTTTGAAAGGTTAAATCTTGCTCGCGGAAAAGGGGGGAAAATTTGTCTCCTTCGGAAGGAAAAGATAAAATTAAAACTTGGCCAAGAAGTTCTCATTGCTGATCTGAGTCAATGCAAATTTCCCCATACCATAGGACGAGGGGATTTTTTTAGAAGTTATAGGATTTTGAAAGGTTTAACCCAAAAACCATGAATTATCCTAAGATTAGGCTTCACAAAGAGGGGACCTTTAAGATATTGCGGGGAGAGCTCTGGTTGACCCTGAAAGATACCAAGAATGGTCAAGCCCTAGCGGAAAGCCTTCCCCCGGGAAGTCTGGTTAGCCTTTTAAGCGAGGAAGGTTATTTTTTAGCCCAAGCCTTCTTTAATCCTAAAGTTCGTTATGCTTTTAAAGTAATAACCCGGGAAGAGGTACCCATAGATCGGCAGTTTTTCTTTAAGGCTCTGAAAAGGGCTTTAACCTTCCGAAAAATGGTCTATCCGAAAGAAAGGGCCTTCAGATTGGTTTTTGCAGAGGGAGATTTTCTCTGTGGATTAATTATCGATATTTATGGAGAGGTAGCGGTAATTCAAACCCTTAATCAGGGGATGGAAAAAAAGCTTCCCGAAATTATTTCTGCCCTGCAAGAGCTTTTAGCCCCTTCTACTGTCCTTCTTAAAAATGATGTTCAGAAAAGGCAGGAAGAGGGTTTACCTCTCTATACCCAGGTAGCTTTCGGTAAGATAGAGGATCCCCTTTTTTTAGAGATGGATGGAATAAAATTTTTGATCCCCCTTCTTTCTGGGCAAAAAACGGGTTTTTTTCTTGATCAAAGGGAGGCACGAAGAAGTATAGCTAAACTTGCTTGCGGAAAAAGGGTCTTAGACCTTTTTTCCTATCTTGGGGGTTTTTCTTTTTATGCCCTAAAGGGTGGAGCAAAAGAGGCCATTCTGGTTGACCGTTCGGAAGAGGCTTTAAACTTGGCCCAAGAAATTGCCAGGATCAATAATTTAGCAGGACGGATCATCTGTATCAAAGAGGACGTTTTGAACTTTCTTCAGAGACCAAGCTACGAGGGAGAAATTTTAATTGCCGATCCCCCAGCCTTCATCAAAGCCAAAAAGGATCTTTCCGCAGGACTTAAAAAATACGAAAGGCTTTATCAGGCTTGTTTAAGACCTTTTGTGGATCGGGAAGGCCTAGCCTTTCTTTTTTCCTGTTCTCACTTCCTAACGAAAGAACTACTGTGGGAAATCCTCAAAAAAGTCTTAGCCCGACTCAATTTGTCAGGAAGGGTTTTTAAAGAATTTAACCAACCTCCGGACCATCCTATCAACCCATTAGTCAAGGAGACCTTTTATTTAAAAGGAATAGGCCTTTATTTTTCATACTAATCTTCTTTTAATAATTCTTGACCTGAGTCCTTTGGGGCGTTTTTTTGGTCCTTTTCCTTGGTCAGTGGTTCCCCTTCAATCCCTTCTTTCCAACGATTGAGAAATTCTAAAGCCGAAACATCTTCAACCTTGGTAATCAAACCTTCAAGATAGACCCTCTCAGGCTGGGAAGAAGTATAGGTAAAAAGATAGTGATTAACCTTTAGTTCAGGAGATAGAAAAAGAAGAGCTTCCTTCAGAAAGCTTTCTCGAGAAAGATAATCTTTTAGAACCATGCCTTCTTCTCGAAAATCCCTTTGCAAGAAGGGCCATGGGGAAAAATGCTCCCTTTTTATGGTGCCAAGGATAATCCAATTTTTTAGTCTAAAATAGGTCTTTGTTTCTGCCTTGCCTTTGAGCATCATACCCTCCTTCCAGAGCCAAATTTCCGAGGAAAAGAGCCTTTTCCGTTTTAAAGGAGAATATTGAGAAAGATTTAGCTGGGAAACCACGTCCAAAAGAGAAAGCTTAAGTGCTAACCCTTGCTTGAAGATTTCTTCTTTCTTGTTTAATCCATAAAGGAGATAGTGCCAGAAACGCTCCTTTAAAAGCTCCTGAATATAAAGTAGTTTACGATTTTGGGCTGAAAGTTCTTCAAGCTCCTTTTTTAGGGTTTTACGGGAAAGACGTTGGATATATGCCCTTTTCAACCGGCGGAAGCTTTCGGGATCCCGTTCCCAATTTAAACTCTCATAGGCTAAGTTTAATTCTAAGGCCTTTTTGGGGTCTCCACCTCGGTCGGGATGGTAGGCCAACTGAAGGGTCCGATAGATAGACCTTATAAGTTTAAAAAGTATTTCATCGGAGAGCTCAGATACTAATTTAGGCGTCAGCCCAAAGAATTCAAAGGGGTTCCTCTTAAGAGGCATGAATTCTCCCTTCTACAAAATTCCAAAGGATTTTTTGGATTTTAAGTCTTAATCCCTTCAATTCTTGAGGAAGAACCGTTCTTTTTTCTCCTACTCTATCGGTAATAAATATAAGGCCAGCAGTGGGAATTTTATAGGATTCTCCCAAAGCAAAAAAGCCTGCTGTTTCCATATCAAGAGCTGAGGCTTTATTTTTTAGAAAACAAATCTTACCTTTTCCCTCCAGAAAAGGATAGTCGGTAGAAAGAATTGCTCCTTCCCAAAAGGGGATCCCTTCTTTTTTAAGATTTCCTTTTAATTGCCCTTGGAATTTAAGATTTGGCCGAAAGACCTTTCGCCTGGGAAAGAAAAATCGCGTTAAACCAAGAAAAGAATAGGCTTTGGTTGGTAAAAACAATGATCCTGGAGGAAGCTTTTTATTCAAACTTCCAGCCCAGCCTATAAAAAGAATTTCTTCAAGACTTAGTTCCGAGAGAAGATGAAAAAAAAGCCCTACCAGGGGTGCAGAAATTAAGGGACCACAGAGAAGAGTATTATTTTTTTGGTAAAGCTTTACTCCCAAAAAGGTTGTTATTGGCTCAGCTCTAAAGTGGGTTTTGAAATAATTGAGTTCTGGCTCTGGTAGAAAGATGATAGCCCTTTTGGCTTTAATTTCTTTTAATCTTGGTAAATACATCCTAATATGATAAATCTTTTTTGGATTTTTGGTTTAACTTAATCCAAGCTTCAAATTAAATCAATTAACCTTAACTTTGACGAGTAAAAGGGATATTGTCCTACATAAAAAACAAATTGTAAAAAAGAATAAATAGATTATAGTTAGAGCTGGGCAAATCTTAGGTAAGTGACTTTTAAAATTATTTTTTCAAGCCTTAAACCCCAGGATAAATTATGAAGCATAGATTTTTTACAAAGCTAAGCGGTACCAAGGATAACTCCCTTATGAGGTTTATTTCTTGGCATATAGATTTAACTTCTTTTACCACATTAGGGATGGCAAAGCAACTTTTAATAATTTGAGCAGGTATAATAAATTTTTAAAAAAGGAGGGATTGGCGATGGAGAGAACTTTGGTCATGATTAAACCCGATGGGGTTAGCCGTAACCTCATAGGAAAGATCATTGCTCATTTTGAAGAACAGGGTCTTCGCGTGGTAGCCCTAAAAAAGGTAAGGTTAACTAAGGAACAAGCTAAGACCTTTTATATCGTTCACCAAGAAAGACCTTTTTACGATGATTTGACTAGTTATATGAGCTCGGGCCCGATTGTGGCCATGGTGTTGGAAGGAGAAGGAGCGATTAGCAGGGTAAGAGAAATCATGGGGGCAACTGATCCGGCCCAAGCCAAGGAAGGAACTATAAGGAAACTATATGGCCTTGACAAAGAAAAAAATACGGTGCATGGTTCAGACAGCCCAGAGTCGGCAAGCCGTGAAATACCCTTCTTTTTTAGCGATTGGGAGCTTATGAGCGCGGAATAAAAATGACGGAACAGGAATGGATAGAAAGGTTAAGGCTTCTCCTCCCTAAGGGGGGAGAGGTGCTTGCCTCTGCCGAAGAAGACTGTGCGGTTATTAGGTTATCCGAGGAACGTTATCTTCTTCTAACTACCGATGCCCTGGTAGAGGGCGTCCACTTCCAATTTTCTTATTTTACCTTTTATGATTTGGGTTATAAGCTTGCGGCGGTCAATCTTTCGGATGTTGCCGCTATGGGTGGTCGCCCTCTTTATGCCTTGCTAACGCTTGGGGCTAACCGCACTTTAGAGTGGAGTTGGCTTAAGGAGTTACTCCTGGGCATTAAAGAGGCCTTGGCCGAACATTCTGCCTCTCTTGTAGGTGGTGACACGGTGAGGAGTAAAACCTTTTTTCTTAATTTGGCCTTAGTGGGTGAAACAGAAAGACCTATTTTACGGGCCTATGCTAAACCTGGGGAAAGAATTTTCCTTTCTCGTCCCTTAGGGGGAAGTTCAGCCTTCTTACGGATGATAAAAGAGATGGAATTAGAAAAAATTCCAGAGAACCTTCGCTTAGCCCATCTTCGGCCTTCTCCGGAAGTCAGATTGGGAAGGTTACTTGGTCCCTTAGCCAGTGCAATGATAGATATCTCCGATGGACTGCTTCTTGACCTTTATAGAATCTGCAGGGCTTCTCAAGTGGGTGCTCTTCTTGACTTGAGGAAAATCCCCCTTTATCCTTTAGCCACTATGGAAGATGCTCTCTGCGGAGGGGAAGATTATGCCTTACTTTTTACTATCCAGGAAGAAAAAGTTGAAGATCTCAAGATGCTGGTAAAAGAATTAAATAGACAGGTCTATGAAATTGGAGTAATCCTTGAAAAAGAAGGCCTTTTTATTAAGGATGAAGAGGGGGTGAAGACTATCACCCCCCGGGGTTATGACCATTTTACTTCTCAACCTCAATCTTGATTGCCTTCTTAGCTTCGGCTTTTTTGGGTAAAGTAATCTTCAATACCCCATCTTTATACGTAGCTTTCACTTTCTCTACATCAATATCAACCGGTAGTTGTATGGCCCTCATAAAACTGCCGTAATATCTTTCTACTCTATAGAAATTCTCTTTCTTTTCCTCTTCTTCTTTTTTCTTTTCTCCTTTAATAGTTAGGATGTTATCCGAAATGTTAATTTCAATTTCTTCTGGTTTTACACCTGGTAAATCAGCCTTTACAATTATGTTGTCTTCAGTTTCTGAAACATCTACAGCTGGTATCCATTCAAACATTTCAAATTTTTCTGGTAAAGTGGATTTACCAAAAAATTCTTGAAATAGACGATCAATTTCCCTTCTTAATTCATGAAATGGACGCCAAATTGTTAAATCAGCCATACCTATCACCTCCTTTTTTAGTTTTAGTTATCTTTTTATTATTAAAAATAAGCATTTTTTATAGACTTTCAAGAAGCTTAAAAACTTAAAATTTTTAACTTCAACCTAAGGCATGGAACTAAAGGTAATTTAAAGGGGTATTTTTATGTACCCTCAGGGTATTCTAAGAAACCTATGAGCTTTTAAAATATAATTTTTAGCATCTTTTTTTTGCTTAACGATTTTACTAATTCGGTAATAATATTACTAATTCGGTAATAATACTAAGATTTTTCCATACTCCTAATAGATTTGAGGACTTTATCTTTTCGCCTGAAGAAGGCAAAAAAAGGAGAGATTTACCGGGAGGTTATGGGAAATAATCGGATAGTATCCTTGAAAAATTTTATCCAAATGCATATTATTCATTCTAAACAAATTTTATAATAACCACAAACACTTTGATGGAGGAATGTTATGAAATTAGAAAGGTTTACCTTTAAAGCTCAAGAGGCTTTGCAGGCTGCTCAAAAATTAGCGGAGGCATACAATCATACCGAGCTCCAACCGGAGCATTTATTAAAGGCTTTAGTAGACCAAGAAGGTGGGATAATCCCTAATATTCTTGACCGCTTAGGTGTGAACTCAAAGATTATATCTTCTGAGCTTGAGGAACATCTGGACCGCTATCCCAAGCTCTCAGGTGGAGCTTATCAACTCTATCTTTCTATGGGGTTAAAGCAAATTCTTGATCGGGCAGAGGCCCTCGCCAAGGAGATGCGTGACGCTTATATCTCTACGGAACACCTTTTTTTAGCCATCCTAGATAGCCCTACCAAGGCCGGAGAAGTTTTACGGCGCCGTGGTATGAGCTATTCTTCTGCCCTGGAGGTCATCAACCAGATTCGTCGAGGACGAAGGATAACTGATCAGAATCCTGAGGAGCAGTATCAGGCCTTGGAACGCTTTGGTCGGGATTTGACCGCTCAGGCTAGGGCCGGAAAGCTTGATCCTGTAATCGGTCGAGACGAGGAAATACGCCGGGTTATGCACATCCTCTCTCGCCGGACTAAAAATAACCCTGTTCTGGTTGGAGAGCCCGGTGTGGGTAAAACCGCCATTGTAGAAGGTTTGGCCCAGAGAATTGTGGCTGGAGACGTGCCGGAAATTCTAAAAAATAAACGAATTATTCAGCTTGATCTTGGAAGCCTCCTTGCAGGGACCAAATATCGGGGTGAATTTGAAGAAAGGCTTAAGGGTGTGCTTTCGGAAGTACAAGCCAGTGAAGGAGAGATCATTCTTTTTATAGATGAAATCCATACCATTGTGGGAGCAGGTGCGGCCGAAGGGGCTATGGATGCAGCCAACATGTTAAAGCCTGCTCTGGCACGCGGGGAGCTCCATTGCATCGGCGCAACTACCATTGAGGAATACCGAAAACACATTGAAAAGGATCCGGCTTTAGAAAGACGTTTCCAGCCTGTCTACGTAGAGGAGCCAACGATTGAGCAGGCCATAGCTATTCTCCGCGGTTTAAAGGAAAAATACGAGGTCCATCACGGAGTTAAGATAACGGACAATGCTATCATCGCTGCGGTTACTCTATCCCATCGCTACATCACTGATCGCTATTTGCCAGACAAAGCCATAGACCTCATAGATGAGGCGGCAGCCAAACTTCGTATTGAAATAGACTCCATGCCCACAGAAATTGATGAGATTGAACGGAAGATTAAACAGTTGGAAATTGAAAAGGTTGCTTTGGAAAAGGAAACGGATCCTAAGGCTCGGGAAAGACTGCAAAGGCTTCTGGAACAGCTTGAAGAGTTGCGCAAACAGGTTGCGGAAATGAAAGAGATCTGGCTTAGGGAGAAACAGATCATTCAAGAGATTAGAAAACTCAAGGAGAGGATAGATCAGCTCAAAATTGAAGCTCAACAGGCAGAACGTCAGGGAGACCTTAATCGCGTTGCCGAAATCATCTACGGCCACATTCCCCAGCTTGAGAAGGAGCTTGCCAAAAAGAATGAAGAGCTTGCAGAAATTCAAAAGGGTAAACGCTTCCTCAAAGAAGAAGTGGATGCGGAAGATATTGCCGAAATTATCTCTAAGTGGACAGGTATACCGGTCAAGAGGCTCTTGGAAACAGAAAGGGAAAAGCTATTGCGGGTGGAAGAGAGGCTTCATGAAAGGGTGGTTGGACAGGATCATGCCATTTCAGCCATTGCCAACGCTATCAGAAGGGCCAGAGCTGGGCTTAAAGACCCCAATCGACCCATCGGGTCTTTTCTTTTTATCGGACCAACTGGGGTTGGCAAAACAGAGCTTGCTAAAGCCTTAGCGGAATTTATGTTTGACACCGAAAAGGCCCTCATTCGGATTGACATGAGCGAGTATATGGAAAAACATTCTGTGGCAAGGCTCATAGGAGCACCTCCTGGTTATGTGGGCTATGAAGAGGGAGGTCAATTAACCGAGGCCGTAAGGAGAAGGCCCTACTCGGTCATCCTCTTTGATGAGATCGAAAAGGCCCATCCCGAGGTGTTTAACATCCTCCTTCAGGTTCTTGATGATGGAAGGCTTACGGATGGGAAAGGCAGAACGGTTAATTTTCAGAACACCATCATTATTATGACTTCTAACCTTGGTAGTCATTATTTCCAGGAAAGTTATTATTCTAGCGAAGAGATTGAAAAGAAGATTTTTGACCTCCTCAAGTCAAGTTTGCGTCCAGAGTTTCTCAACCGGATTGACGAAATTATAATTTTTAATAATTTACGGAAAGAAGATATTTTGAAGATTGTGGACATCCAGATTAGGTATCTAAACGAAAGATTGATTGAGAAGGGAATTAGGATTGAAATGACGGAAAGGGCTAAAGAGAAGTTAGCAGAAGTAGGCTATGATCCAGTTTTTGGGGCCAGACCTTTGAAACGGGCCATTCAGAGATATATTGAAAATTCTTTAGCCATCAAATTTTTGGAAGGGGCCTTTGGCGAGGGGGATGTGGTAGTGGTGGATGTTAACGAAGTGGGTGAGTTTAAATTTTATAAGAAGGCCCTTCATTAGGGTATGGAGAAATATAAGGTAGTCTTTTTTGGCACGCCGAATTTTGTACTTCCCGTGTGCCAGTATCTTTGGGAAAAGGAAAATCTTCTTGCGGTAGTTACTCAGCCCGCTAAGCCCAAAGGCCGTGGGCTTAATCTTGTGCCTTCGCCGGTCAGGCTCTGGGCAGAAAAGATCGGTCTTCCTGTTTTTGAGCCCCAGAGGCTAAAGGAGGAAGCCTTCTTTCAGGCTATGCAGGATTTGAGCCCAGATTTAGGAGTGGTCTTTGCCTATGGAAAAATCCTTCCCCCTCAACTACTAAGCATTCCGAAGTTTGGCTTCTGGAATTTACATGCTTCCCTTCTTCCTAAATTTCGAGGGGCAAGCCCTATTGTTTTTGCTATCCTATCCGGCGAAAAGGAAACGGGCATTACGGTGATGCAAATGGATGAGGGGATGGATACGGGACCTATTCTGTGGCAGGAAAGAATAGCCCTCTCTGAGGAAGAAACTACCCTAACTCTTACGGAGAAACTGAGCCAGCTTGCGGTGGTGGCCTTAGACAGGGCCTTAAGACTACACAAGGAGGGTAAGCTTACGCCAGTTGAACAGGATCATTCTCAGGCCACCTATGCTCCCCTTCTAAAAAAGGAAGACGGCTTTTTCACTTGGGACGAGCCTGCTTACATCATTGAGCGCAAGGTGAGGGCCTTTCAGCTTTGGCCTTCTGCTTGGACCTGGTACAGAGGAAGGATTTTAAAATTGCTAAAAGCCAGGTCTTTAAAAGATGAAAAAAATGGGAAACCAGGAGAAATCCTCGCCATAAACAAAGAGGGGATTCTGGTAGTAACCGGACAGGGTCAACTACTTCTCCAGGAAGTTCAGCTTGAGGGTAAAAAGAAAATTTCCGCCTTTGAATTTGCGTTGGGGCAGAGATTGAAGGAAAAGGAAATCTTAGCTTAAAGCAGAGGAAGAGCCCCTTAAGGGGCCCTGTTAGAAAAAGATTATCCTGCTTCTACGGTACACTTCATATTGCCTTGGTCATCAAAGGAACATTTGGCCTTATAGTCAGTAACTCCATCTAAGGTACCCGTAATATCCAAGGCTGGCACTGAACCATTAGCTGTACAAGTCCCTGTTCCCAGGGAAATCGTCACATTGCCTACTTGAGTTGAGATGGAAGATTGACAATTAGGAATGGAGCTATTCCCTAAGGATGGAATTGCAACGTTTGGATTTTCCATACAGAATGTAGCCACATCCATAGCACAACCCCTGACTACAGGTAAGGCATAACTTGAAACCTTGGCCTTCCTTTGATATTTCAGATACTGCGGGATGGCAATGCTGGCTAAAATAGCAATGATGGCAATCACGATCATCAGCTCCACTAAGGTAAAACCAGCTTTTCTACCCTTTTTTTCCATAAGAAACCTCCTTCTTTAAGATTGTTAGACACTATAAAAGTCATTTTATTTAGGTAAGGGTTGATGTCAAGGAAAATTTTTTAATCCCTATTCCACCAAATCAAGATTTTATAATTCCTCCTCTTGTCAAGAGGGCTTGGTGGTGTTATAAATATAAAAAGTAGGGGTGCCCCTGTAGCTCAGCAGGATAGAGCGTGAGATTCCTAATCTCAAGGTCGCAGGTTCGAATCCTGCCAGGGGCGCTCTTTTTTTAAGGAACTTTTTACTTTCCGAGCATTTCTTCTTTAAGATCCAGCAAATTCCCGATCTTTAAATTTTTATTCTCTCCTACATCACTCTTGAATTTTTATTTAGCCAATATATTATTAAAATACAAAAGAAAAAACTAAAAAGGTGCTTTTAAAAAGGTTATGGAAAAAGGGGCTTTAGAGAAAGTTGAAGTAAGGGAATTAGTTTTTGATGATTATTCCCTTTTACGCCATCTCTATGGGGAAAGGGGGACGAATTTTAAAATATTAATGAAGCTTTTCCATGTGGATTTAAGCCTTAAGGGTAATCATGTGATTATGGCTGGTGCTCCCTATGATGTAGAGCTTGCCGATAAGGCTTTAACCGAACTTTATAGCTTGGTGAAATCGGGATATAATCTTTATCCCTCTGACGTGGAATTAGCTGGGCGGACCCTACTTGAAAATCCTAAAACAAGTCTACGCAACATTTTTCTTGATACAGTTTTGGTTACCTCAGGAAAGAAGGTTATTTCCCCTAAAAGCCCTACCCAAAAGCGTTACATTGATGCCATCAGGAATGCGGAAATCGTCTTTGGCATAGGTCCTGCTGGAACTGGGAAAACTTATTTAGCTGTAGCTATGGCAGTTTCCTTTCTTCTTAAAGGTGAAATCAATAGGATTATTCTTGTTCGGCCTGCGGTGGAAGCTGGAGAAAAGCTCGGTTTTTTGCCCGGGGATTTAGTAGAAAAGGTCAATCCCTATTTACGGCCTCTCTATGATGCCCTTTACGATATGCTCTCCTTTGACCGAGTTGCTAAGCTCTTTCAAAGAGGGGTGATTGAAATTGCACCTCTGGCCTTTATGAGGGGGAGGACTTTAAACGATTCCTTTATTATTTTGGATGAAGCCCAGAATACTACTACCGAACAGATGAAGATGTTCCTTACGAGGATCGGCCAGGGATCAAGAGCGGTCATTACCGGAGATGTTACCCAGATTGATCTTCCAGAGCCTAAGAAATCAGGTCTTCTTGAAGCCATGGAGATTTTAGAAGGCATTGAAGGCATTGCCTTTGTGTACTTTACTAGGCAAGATGTGGTCAGACATCCTATCGTTCAAAAAATTATTGAAGCCTACGAAAAGAAAGAAACTCGGAGAAGACATGAAGACTAAGGTTATCTCAGTAGAAGAGGCGGTGGGACATGTTTTGCCTCATGATGTGACCATGATCATTCCTGGACAGTTTAAAGGCGCCCGTTTTAAAAAGGGGCATATTGTCAAAGAAGAGGATATTCCTCTGCTTAAGGCTTGTGGCAAGGATCATATTTACATCCTTGAGCTTGAATCAGATGAACTTCACGAGGATGAAGCGGCCCTGAGGTTAGCCAAGGCTTGCTGTGGAGAAGGGATAACCTATTCTTCGGAAATACGGGAAGGGAAAGTTATTTTTAAAGCGGAAAGGGAAGGTCTTTTCAAGGTGGAGACGGACGCCCTTTTTCAGATAAACCTTCTTGGGGAGATTAGTCTTTCAACTAAGCATACCAATTTGTGGGTTAAGCCTGGCGAGCAGGTAGCAGGTGGAAGGGCCATCCCTTTAGTGGTAAAAGAAAGTCTTCTTCAGGAGGTAGAGAGAATAGCTAAAGAGTATCCTCAAGGGATCTTGCGGGTCCTTCCTCCTAAGCTAAAAAAGGCTGGATTAGTGATTACGGGTAATGAGGTCTTTTATGGGAGGATAGAGGATGCCTTTGCGCCGAGGCTTATACCCAAACTTCAGGGATTTGGTTTAGAGGTGCTTGGCCCTTTTTTTGCCCCGGATGATCGGGACTTCATTAGGTCCTCTATTGAGGATCTTTGGCAAAGAGGGGCAGAAGTGGTACTTGTGACTGGAGGGATGTCTGTTGATCCCGATGACGTGACCCGCCATGCTATTGCCGATCTAAAGCCCGATACCATCCTTTATGGAACACCCGTTCTACCAGGCAACATGTTTCTTTATGCTAGCTTAGGAGAGAAAGTAATCCTTGGCATTCCAGCCTGCGCCATGTTTTTTAAGATTACCATCCTTGACCTTATTCTTCCAAGGGTAATTGTGGGAGAAAGGATTACCAGGGAAGATATAGCCAAGCTTGGCCATGGAGGTTTCTGTTATAATTGTCCCGAGTGTCGTTATCCCATCTGTCCCTTTGGTAAGATATGCTAAACATTTTCTTACGTTCTTTGATCCAGTTAGTAGATTTGTTCCTTACGGTCTACATTTGGTTAATAATCGCCCGGGCCCTTATTTCTTGGGTTAATCCTAACCCTTATCATCCGTTGGTCAATTTTCTTTATCGGGTTACCGAGCCTGTTCTTGGCATCTTTAGAAGGATCATTCCTCCCATTTATGGGCTTGATTTAAGTCCGATGGTCGTCATTTTTCTCATCTACCTCTTAAAAGAGGGATTGCAGTATTTAAGGCTTCAGTTAATTTTTTCGCTATGGTCCTAACGGTCAAGGTTAAACCCAAAAGCGGGAAGGATAGAATTTTGAGGGTTAATCAGCAGGGTATTCTTGAGGTTGAGCTTCGGGCCAAACCAGAAAACAACCAAGCAAACGAAAGCCTGGTCTCTTTTCTTGCTAAGCTCTTGCAAATTGAAAAGGGCCAGATAAAAATTTTGCAGGGCTTGAAAGAAAGAAAAAAAATTATAAAAATTGAAGGCCTAAGCGAGGAAGAGTTTTTTAGTCGGGTAAAGCTATGAAAAGGTATGTTTTTTTTGATCTTGACGGGGTGATCCTTGATTCCATGAAATATCATGCCAAAGCTTGGCTTGAGGCCTTTTCCTATTTTGGCTTAACCTTCAAGGAAGAGGAAATTTACCTTCATGAAGGAGCTATTGAGCTTGATACCGCAAAGGGCCTTTTTTTAAGACGAGGAATTAATCCTACCCAGGAATTTTTTGCTAAGGCCTTTAGACTTCAAAAGCAAATTTTTCTAGAAAAATACGCTAAATTGGTTAGACCATTTCCCGAAGTTCCTGAAATCCTTTTTTCTCTTAAAAAGGAGGGAAGGATGCTAGCTTTGGTCACCAGTTCTCATGCCGAGATTTTGGCTAAAGTTTTTCCTAAGAACTTGGCTAAATTTTTTGATCTGATTTTAACAGGCGACAAGGTAGGAAGGAGAAAGCCTTTTCCAGATCCCTATCTTAAGGCATTAGAAGGCTTAATGGCCAAAAATGAAGAATCTATGGTAGTGGAGAATGCGCCGGCAGGCATTCAATCTGCCAAATCAGCTGGACTTTTCTGCGTAGCCATCAAAACAACTTTACCCGAAGAACACCTAAAACAGGCTGATCTAATCGTGGAGGATCATTCCCATCTTCATCAAGTGTTATTAAATGGCAAAAATCTTTAACCTTTGATGGCTTACACCAATCCTTTTAACTATTTAGAATATTTTTCGCGTTACGAAGAGATTATTCCTGATTATCAGGAATTCTTGGAACATTTAAAAACACCCCATCAACAATATTTTCGGCTGAACAATTTAAAGCTGAAGGAAGAGGATATTCCGAGGCTTTTAGCAAGGCTTGAGGAAAAGGGGATTAAGGCAAGCCCAGTTGAGACCATACCGGGGTTTTACTATGTGGTGAACAATGAAGAGATTTCCTTAGGAGGTATTTTAGAATATAGCCTGGGTTTAATTCACTCTATGACCCTTTCCAGTGCTTTACCGGTTTTAGCGCTTGAGCCAAGACCTGGGGAGCTTATTCTTGATCTTTGCGCAGCCCCTGGTGGAAAAACCGCCTTTATGGCTATGATGACCGAAGATCAATCTTTGATCGTGGCCAATGATAAGAGGATTGATCGTTTAACTGCCCTTTCGGCTAACCTAAAACGCTTGGGAGTTGCCTGTGCTATCTTAACCAGGTACAGAGGAGAGTTATTTCCTCTTGGCCTACAATTTGACAAGATCTTGGTTGATGCCCCATGTTCGGGTGAAGGAAGATACCGCATAGGCTTGGAGGGTGAAATTCTTTATCAAAAAGGGAGCGGTAGGGCTAACCTTCCATCCATTCAAAAAGGACTAATTCAACGAGCCTTTGATCTTCTCAAACCAGGTGGGATTTTGGTTTATAGCACCTGCACCATCAACCCGGATGAAAATGAAGCGGTGGTAGATTATCTTTTACGTAAACGTCAAGCTAAGGTTTTGGATTTTGATGCTCCCTTACCTTATGAAACAGGGCTTACCGAATGGCAGGATAAAACCTTTCATCCAGATTTAATCAAAACTAAAAGATTCTATACCCATAAAATTAAGGCGGTAGGTTTTTTTGTGGCTAAATTAACTCGGTTAAATTAGAATTATAGCTGTCTCTTGAAGCATCTTTTTTTAAATGTTAAGATTAAAGGGACAACTAACTAATCGGAGGAGTTATGCCCGCTTTAGTGGTGGTGGGGACTCAATGGGGCGATGAGGGCAAGGGTAAAGTAGTTGACGTTCTAACTGAGAGGGCTCACTATGTAGTTCGCTTTCAGGGTGGCAACAATGCTGGGCATACTTTAGTTTCAGGAGGAAAAAAGTTTATTTTCCATCTTATACCTTCGGGAATTCTTCACCCTCATACGGTTTGTGTGATTGGGAATGGAGTAGTGGTTGATCCAGAGGTTTTGATTAGGGAGATAGAACACCTTAAGGAGCACAATTATCCTCTTGATCCAGATAAGTTTATCATCAGTGAGAGGGCCCATGTGATTATGCCCTATCATAAAGCCCTTGATGTGTCAAGAGAAGCCAAGGCCAAGGGGAGTAAAATTGGGACTACCGGTCGAGGGATCGGCCCTTGCTATGAAGATAAAGTAGGGAGAAGAGGCTTCCGGATGATAGATCTTCTCAATCCCTCTTCTTTTAAGGAAAGACTGAAGGTAATTCTAGAGGAAAAAAACTATCTTTTACGTTTTTTATCAGCCGATCCCTTATCATATGAGGAAATAGTAGAAAAATATCTAAAATTTGGTGAAATTCTTAGACCCTATCTAAAGGATGTCTCTTCTATCTTATATCAAGCTTTAAAGGAAGGGAAAAACATCCTTTTTGAGGGTGCCCAGGGAACCTTTTTGGATATAGAATTTGGGACCTATCCCTTTGTTACTTCCTCTAGTACCATTGCGGGGAATGCTTGTTGTGGTTCGGGTCTTGGACCTACAGCAATCGATCAAGTTATGGGAGTAGTAAAGGCCTACACCACCAGGGTAGGAGAGGGGCCCTTTCCTACTGAGCAGAAAAACGAGATTGGGGAATGGTTGCGTGAACGCGGTGGAGAGTATGGTTCTACTACAGGTCGTCCAAGAAGGTGTGGTTGGCTTGATTTGGTTATGCTAAAAACCGCCATTCGTCTAAATGGGATTTCCGCTTTAGCCATAACTAAACTTGACGTCCTTTCAGGATTAAAGACCATTAAAGTATGTGTGGCCTACAAATTAAACAATACTATCCTTCAAACCTTTCCTGCCTTACCAGATCTTCTTTATCAAGTAGAACCTGTATATCAGGAATTTTCTGGTTGGGAGGAAGACCTTACGGGAATTAATAATTTTGATGATTTACCTAAGAATGCGAAAAATTATTTACAATTTTTTGAGGAATTTTTAGGCATTCCCATTTATTTGTTATCCGTTGGTCCAGATAGGAAGCATCAGATTAGGGTAAGGAAATTACCTCCTTTTCTTTTGTAATCCTTTAACCCTATGAAGGACAAAATTCTTATTGCCAATCGAGGAGAGATTGCCTTACGTATTGCCGAGGCCTGCGAAGAATTGGGCTTAAAATATGTCTCAGTGTATACCAAGGAAGATGAAGAATCATTACATGTAAAAAGGGCTCCTGAGAAGTATCGTATTTCTGACTACCGGGATATGAACGACCTTTTAGCGGTGGCTGATGAAGCAAAGTGCACGGCTATTCATCCGGGCTATGGTTTTTTAGCAGAAAACTATCGGTTTGCCCGAAGAATTGTCAAGCGGTCAAGACCTTTAATCTTTATTGGTCCTAATTGGGAAGCCATTCGTGATTTAGGTAATAAATTGATCCAAAAAAGGATTGCCCATGAGCTTGGTATTCCTGTAATTCCTGGCACCATAGAGCCAATCTATAATGAAATAGAGGCAGAACTAAAAGCGGAAGAGCTTCTTGATAAATTAAAAAGGCAGGGTATAGAAAATTCTTCCCTACTGGTTAAGGCTGTTGCTGGTGGTGGAGGAATGGGAATTGAAGAGGTGAGAGACCTTGTGGAATTAAGGCCTGTCTTCCGTCGAATTAGGGCTTATGCCAAAAGGCTTTTTGGAGACGAAGGAGTTATCATTGAGGCTAAAATTCCCCTTTTCCAACATCTTGAAGTCCAAATTCTTGGCACTAAACAGGGAGAATACGTGCACTTTGGGACCCGAAATTGCACTATTCAAAGTCCTTTCAAACAAAAACGAATCGAAATAGCCCCTGGCTTTGATTATTCCCAAAAGGTAGGGGAATATAATTTTAATCCCCAGGATGTGGAACAAAAGATTATTGCCTGGTCCCTTAAACTAGCCAAAAATGTGAATTATGACAGCGTTGGGACCTTTGAATGGCTTGTTACACCGGAGGGAAATTGTTATCTCATGGAGGTTAATACCAGGATCCAAGTGGAGAACGAAATTTCAGCAAAAATTTCTTTTATCCAGCAGAAGCCTATAAACCTTATCAAAGAGCAGATCCGCACCGCACTGGGAGATAAATTGGGCTACGCCCAAAGGGATATAGAATTTAGGGGGTTTGCCTTAGAATTTCGTTTGATCGCTGAGGATGTCAAAAGGGGTTTTCAACCGGTGAGCGGAACAATAACTCGTTTTGATTGGGTGGATCATCCTTGGCTGACCATGAGGACCCACGTCCCCAGAAATCAAGTATATAGCATACCCACCCAGTTTGACCCAAACTTAGCCTTAGCCATTATCTATGCGGAAGATTTTGCTACCCTTCGGGAAAGATGCCAAAATTTTTTGAAGGAAGTGGTCATAGAAGGTTATACTTCAAAAGGTGAGCTGCTTCCCTCCAACATTAGCTTTTTAGAGGAGCGTTTAGCCCACCTTTATCAGTTTTTACAAGGTTAAACCCATGAAGATAGAACTGCACAAAAATTTAAAGGATCTCCTCTCTTTAGCGGAATATATCAGGGATATTAAAGGAGAAGAGTTCGCCAAGATTGGTGAAATTTACCTTCAATTAAAGAAGGTTTATGAAAATTTTTACGATCATCAAGAAGAAGAGATTATAGCCATCATCCAGGAAGGCAAGAAGCAATTAGAAGAAATCCTAATTAAGGCAGACCAAACCTTAACGCCTTACGAGATTGTTAAGATTGTTAGACATCCCCAAAGATTTACTCTTCTTGATATTTTAGAGAACGTCTATGACAGTTATATGGAACTTGGAGGGGATGGGGAATTAAACATAGATCCCGCGATGGTTTGTGCCAAGGCTATGCTTATTCGGCGAGTGGGTGACGATTTTTATGTCCATCAGGTTATGGTGATCGGACATGAGAAGGGAGCGGGAGAAGAATATCGTCGAGGTGGAAGCGCTACCCCTTGGGGTAATGAGAAGGCTCTTCGCTATATGAAAATGGCTGAAACTGAGGGTATTCCCATACATTTCTTCATTTTTACTCCTGGTGCTTATCCCATAGAGGATTATCCAGGCGCTGCCCAACAGATTGCCAGGAATTTATATCACATGGCTAAACTTTCTATCCCTATGATTTCTTTTATTTCTGAGGGCGGGTCAGGAGGGGCGGAGGCCATAGGCCTTGCCGACCTTAGGCTAATGGCGGAAAAGGGTTATTATTCCGTCATCAGCCCGGAGGGAGCAGCGGCTATCGTAGCCAAGCTCAAAGATACCCGCCCACCTCGGGAATTAGTAGAAAAAATGGCCCGAGCCTTAAAACTTACCGCTAAGGATAACCTGGAGTTAGGAGTTATTGATCGTATCATCCCCGAGCCTCCTCTTGGGGCTCGAAAAAATAGCTATGAATTTTTTAAAAGACTTAAGATTGAACTTATTAAAGCGACCGATGAAGTAATCTTAAAAACAAGAGGTTTTAAGACCTTAACAAAACATGCCTTAGCTAAGCAGGTGACCGATAATTTTAGTTATTATGTGGATTGGGAGCTTTCGGAGGACGAAAGAGAAATCCTTATTGAACTGCGTTATGAAAAATATCGGAAAATGACTCAATGGGCGGTGATAATGCCCAGGGGCTTAAGTTATACTCTTAAGGAAAAAGGGGAAAATTTGCTACGCATCGTAGGAAATGAAATTAAATATCGGGTCTTAAAAAGTGGGCAAAAAACGGTCAAGCGGTTGATAGATAACATTTTAAGTGAATCAAGCCTCCTTTTGAAGCCTGTTTCGGATCCTGTTAAGTCTGTCTATAACTTAATTGTTGGGAAAAAGGTGCGGCCCAAATTGCCGGGCATGGCCGAAGAAGAGACAGTATTCTTTCCTTCTCCCTTGGGCTTAGAGGATCGAACTGTTACTTGTCCTCAGGCTGAGAAGTTCGGTTGTCCAGATCTTTGGATCCCAGACCTATACGGAGAGTTCTGTGGGGTTTGTCCTTATTGTGGTTACCATTTTTTTCTTGATTATCAATGGTATTTACAAAACCTCTTTGATCCAGGGACTTTAAAATTTTTTGATGAAGAAATAGTCTCCACTAATCCCTTGAACTTTGAAGGACATTCTGAAAAATTGAAGCAAGATCGGATAAGGACAGGCTTGAATTCGGCCTTCCTATCTTTTACGGCTAAGATTGGAGGAATATCTGTGGTCTGTGGGATGCTGGTGGCCGATTTTAGGCAAGGGACAGTTGGAGCTGCCGAAGGAGAAAAAATTATCCGAGCTATTCAGTTAGCAAAAATTTCTCGGCGTCCTTTTATCATGATCATCCATAGTACTGGTGGGATAAGGATACAGGAAGGGACGGTGGGGGTGGTCCAAATGCCCCGCTGTACCATGGCGGTTAGAGATTATGTGGATGCGGGAGGCCTATATTTGGTGATTTATGACAATAATTCCTACGCCGGTCCCGTGGCAAGTTTTCTTGGCTCAGCTCCTTATCAATTTGCCCTGAAATCTACCAGACTTGGTTTTGCCGGACCAAGGGTCATTCATGAAACTACTGGACAACCTCCTCCCCCTGACTATCATTCTGCAGAAAATGCCCTCCGTAGAGGACATATTCAAGGGATATGGGATCGTCGGGAATTGCGGAAAAAACTTTTTCATGCCCTCCTTACTATGGGCGGAAAAAATCTCTACTATAGGTAGGAAAATGAAGATCAATTTTCAAGAAATAAATTTACTTTTACAAAAGTTTCGAGCTAATCCCTACAAAATTTTTCCGGTCTTGACCCCCCACACAGGATATCTTAGGGAATTTAAGGTCAAAGAAGGAGATGAAGTGCTTGGTCCTTCTGGAAAATGGTTGGAAAAGCCAGGCACACCACTTTTTGTTTTAGAAAGGGAAAGGAATCTTAAACTCATCCGAGCTCAAACCTCAGGGATTGTGCAAAACCTAAAAGTTGACCTTTTACAAAAATTCGTAGAAGCTAACGAGCTTATCTTGGAGATTAAACATCCCCTTTCCCAAGAAGAAATTATAGGAGAAATTTTGCTTTCCGCTTTATACGTTATTTATGCGGAGGAGACCGCCCGGTTCATTTTTACACCCGAAATAGCTCAGCGTCTTGAAAAATATGGTTTAAGAAAAGCTGAAGTTTGGGGTGGAGAAGATCTTTTGATCATGACCTTTATGAAAAGGGAACATTTTCTTAAACTTCATCAGGAAGGGCGGTTCATTATCTATCAAGTCTATTTTAAACCCTTTGAGTTGGTGTCAAAGGGATCCCCTTTGGTGGCCCTTTGTCCCAAGGAAGATTTACCTATCCTAGAAAGGATCGTTGAAAGGATCAAAGAGGAGTGGCCAGTTTAAGGGGGATTATCGGAAGGGAAATTTGGTTTTATCCTCACCTCCCCCGGGCCATGGAACTTGCTAAGGAGCTTGTCCTAAAATATCCTCGCACAGCTCACGGAAGGATCATCGTCTCCCAGGAATTAACCCAAGCTAAAGGACGTTTTTCTCGGAAATGGTATGCCGAAAAAGGAGGGCTCTGGCTAGCCTTAAGTCTCTACGACGAACTCCTCCCTCAGCATTCTTCCCTGCTTACTCTTCTTTTTGGTATAGCCATGGTTAGAACTACCCATCAGCTTGGTGCAAAAATGGTAAGACTAAAATGGATAAGCGATCCCCATTATCAGGGAAAAAAATTAGGAGGTATCCTTTTAGAGCGCTACCAAGATTGGTTCATCATCGGTTTAGGAATGAACGTGAATAATCCTCCTCCACCAAGTATTCCTGCGATTAACTTGAAAGAACTTTTAGGTAAAGAGGTTTCTCTGGTTAAAGTATTAGAGGAGTTAATTTTTTGGATGAACTTCTACTATGAAGATCTTTTAGTTTATGAAAAGGCTTTTCTTGCTGAAGAAGAGCGAGAATGCGCTATTCTAAACGACTTTTACAGGTTTAGCGACAGCTTAGGCCAATGCGTGGCCTTTGCTTATAATCTTGACCAAGATGAGCCAATCATCGGGAAGGTAGTTGGGGTAACCGAAACGGGGAGCCTTCTTTTGGAAACCCCAGAGGGCCTTTTAGAATTCAACGCTGGAGAAATCATTTACCTTTGATAATAATTAAAGGGCAAAGTTTGATAATATTTTTGTAAGTAGGAATAGGAAAAACTCTTTTCTCTAAGTCTTCTAATGCTACAAACCATGGCCCTTGCGCCCGCAACAGTGGTAGCATAAGGAATATCAAGTTCCATGGCAAAGCGTCTTATAAGATAGGCATCCTCCCTACTAACCTTTCCTTTGGCGGTGTTGATCACCAGATCAATTTCTTTATTTTTAATAAGATCTAAAATATTAGGTCTTCTACCCTCCGAAATCTTAGGGACGATCTTAACGTTAAGGCCAAAATCGGCTAAAAACTTGGCTGTACCTTCGGTGGCGATTAATTCAAAATCAAGGCTTTCTAAAATCTTAGTAATTTCTACAATCTGTGGTTTATCTTCATCCTTGACGGAAATGAAAACCTTCCCCTGAAGGGGGAGTTTCATTCCAGCAGCAAACTGGGCCTTAGCATAGGCTAAGGAAGGTTCCCAATCTATGCCCATGACCTCTCCTGTAGACTTCATCTCCGGACCAAGGGTGACATCAACCCCAGGGAACCTTTTGAAGGGAAAAACAACTTCCTTTACGGAATAATATTTAGGCCAGATCTCCCGAGTAAATCCTAAGTCTTGGAGGGTTTCGCCAAGCATGATCCAGGTAGCAAGTTTGGCTAAAGGCACGCCGATGGCTTTGGAGACAAAGGGAATGGTCCTTGAGGCCCTGGGGTTAACTTCTAACACAAAGAGCTCCTCATCCTTTATGGCCAGTTGAATATTTAGCAAGCCCTTCACGTCTAATTCTTTGGCTAAAAGATGAGTAGCCCTCCGGATCTCATCAATGAGTTTTGAAGGGATGTTAACGGGTGGCAAGATGCAAGCAGAATCACCTGAATGAACTCCAGCCTCTTCAATGTGTTGCATAATTCCTGCTATTACGGTCCTTTCTCCATCTGAGATGGCATCAACATCAACTTCAATAGCATCTTCAAGAAAACGATCAATGAGAAGAGGATGTTCTGGTTGCACCTTAACCGCACTTTCAATGTAGGAGAGAAGTTCGGCCTCGGAATAAACAATGCGCATGGCCCGACCACCAAGCACATAGGAAGGGCGCACTAACACCGGATATCCAATAGAGTTAGCTACCTTAAGGGCCTCTTCTACGGTGCGAGCAATCCCCGCTTGGGGTCTCTTAAGCCCTAATTTTTCCAATAGGGCGTCAAATTTTTCTCGGTCCTCCGCTCGATCAATCTGGATGGGGCTGGTCCCAAGGATTTTGACGCCAGCTTGGTAAAGAGGCATGGCTAAATTCAAAGGTGTTTGCCCGCCAAACTGAACAATTACACCCTCAGGATTCTCTTCTTCATAGATGTTAAGCACATGTTCAAAGGTTAAAGGTTCAAAATAAAGGCGTGTTGAGACGTCGTAGTCTGTAGAAACAGTTTCAGGATTAGAATTCACCATGATGGCATCTATGCCCCTTTCTCGTAAGGCTTTTATAGCATGGACGCAGCAGTAATCAAATTCAATTCCTTGGCCAATTCGGTTTGGACCACCTCCAAGGATAATGACCTTCCGATTCTTTGAAGATCGGGCCCGGCCTTCGTTTTCCACTTCATAAGTTGAATAAAAATAAGGTGTATAGGCTTCAAATTCAGCGGCGCATGTGTCTATGAGCTTGTAAGTTGGTTTAACCCCTAAGGATAGTCTCCTTTCCCGAACTTCCTTTTCTTTGCTTCCTGTTAAGAAGGCAATTTGATAATCCGTAAACCCAAGTTTTTTTAACTCTAAAAAATCTTCTCCATTTAAATCAGAAAGGCTTTTCCCTTGATAGGATTCACTAACTAGAAAAATTTCCCACAGGTTATACAGAAACCAAGGATCAATGTGTGTAAGTTTATTAATCTCTTCTATGGTCAAGCCATGCTTAAAGGCCTCCCAGATATAAAAAAGGCGTTGGCTGTTTGGTCTGACCAGTTTTTCCTTAATCACTTCTAAGGGTATGGTTTCCCCTCTATCGGAAGGGGACTTGCCATCAGCTCCAAACCCATACCTTCCGATTTCTAATCCAGCGATCGCTTTTTGCAGGGCCTCTTTAAAGGTTCGGCCGATGGCCATCGTTTCACCTACCGACCTCATGGAAGTGGTAAGCTCATCCCGGGCTTCAGGGAACTTTTCAAAGGTGAAGCGGGGAATTTTTACCACCACATAGTCAATCGTGGGCTCAAAGGCTGCTTTAGTCTCTTTGGTAATGTCGTTGGCTAACTCATCAAGGGTATAGCCTACCGCAAGCTTGGCGGCAATCTTGGCAATAGGATAGCCCGTAGCTTTACTAGCCAGAGCGGAAGACCTGGACACCCGTGGGTTCATTTCTATTACTACCATATCCCCATTCTTAGGATTGATGGCAAATTGAATGTTTGAGCCTCCTGTTTCTACTCCGATCTCTCGGATGACTGCCTGAGCTGCTGCTCTCATCCGTTGGTATTCCCGGTCGCTTAAAGTTTGCGATGGTGCTACCGTGATAGAATCACCCGTGTGAACCCCCATGGGATCAAAATTCTCAATGGAACAAATGATCACCACGTTGTCCTTAAAATCCCTCATTACCTCAAGTTCATATTCCTTCCAGCCAAGGACCGATTCTTCCAGCATGACCTCATGAATTAAAGAAGCCTCAAGCCCGGCGGAGACAATTTCCCTCAGTTCTTCAATGTTATAGGCTACTCCACCCCCTGTGCCACCAAGAGTAAAGCTTGGCCTCACAATCACGGGGAATCCAACTTCCTTTACCGCTCTTTCCGCTTCGGCCAAGCTCTTCACAATGGCACTTTTGGGGACCTTAAGGCCAATCCTTTCCATAGCCTTCTTAAAGTGTTCTCGGCTTTCCGACTTTTGAATGGCTTCGGCTTTAGCCCCGATAAGTTCCACTTTATACTTTTCTAAAATCCCTTGCCTTGCTAAAGCGAAAGCCAAATTCAAGCCAGTCTGACCCCCAAGGGTAGGCAGAAGGGCATCAGGGCGTTCCTCTTTAATAATATGCTCTAAAACCTCAGGAAGAAGTGGCTCAATATAGGTAACATCCGCCATTTCTGGGTCGGTCATAATGGTAGCAGGATTAGAATTAACCAAGACAATTTCATAGCCTTCTTCCCGTAAGGCTTTACAAGCCTGACTTCCAGAATAATCAAACTCACAGGCCTGTCCGATAACGATAGGACCTGAGCCAATGATTAAAATCTTCTTTATGTCTGTTCTTTTGGGCATACTTCCTCCCTTTTATCCGTTAATCTCCTTAGCCAATAAGTAAGGTACTAAAGTTGATTAAAAGCTGGATAAATTTTTATTTTACCTTCGGCAATCTTCCCCAAAATTTCCCTTTGCCACAAATCCTTTTTCAGAGATAATAAGGCATCCTTAGCTAAATTTAGGTCTTCGGAGGTTAAGTTGGAAGCTGGCTCAATTTTTAGCAAGTAGAAAACTACCAAATTTTCTCCTTCCCACCAAGGTTGTTCAATTATCCCTGGACGTAGGGTTGAACCCAAGCCTAAATTAGGGGGCAAATCCTTACGGGTTAGAAGGCTTTCCTTCAGGATAAATCCTTTTTGTTGGGCAAGAGCTAAGAAGTTTTTTCCTTTCCTAACCTCAGAGATTAAGACCTTAGCCTTATCTTCACAAAGGTCTTTTCCTTTATCTTGAAGATAATCCCGGTAAACTCTTTCTTTAGCTTCGGAAAAGCTAAGTTGTCTCTTTTCTTGTTTATCCTTGATTTCTATGAGAGATACCCCCTGGGAAGTAGCCACTGGAGGAAAGTAGGTCCCTTTTCTTTCTTTAAAAATCCTATCCACAGTTTGGCTATCTTGGAGAAGATTGTAAATTTCCGGCTTTGTCAAGTAGGGGGTTTCTTTAAGCTCTATTTTCTCCTTAGCGGAAAGATTAGCTAAGCCATCTTCCCTAACGACTTTGGTATACAATTCATTGGCTCGGGCCAGGGTCAGGGATTTGGCCTTTTCCATCTTAACTTCTGCTAAGATCCGAGGTTTAGCCTCCTCAAATTTAAGAAGCCGTTCCGGATTAACCTCTTCTACACCAAGGATTAAATAACCGCCCTCAACCTCAAGAGGACCAAGGATAGTTCCTTTTTTGGCCACCCTCAATAGGTTAAGCAAATTCGTAGGTAGTTCCTCTCCTTTAAGCCAGCCCGAATTACCGCCAAATTTTTTAAAATCAGAGAGGTCTTTTAATTCAGACCGGATAGATTGGGATTTAAGAAAGGAATCTTTTCCCTTTCCAGGAATAAAAATTTTCCAGGCCTTAACCTTAAAGGCTTCTTTAAACTTGCTGAGGTTGGCTTGGTAATAGTCCTTCAATTCTTTTTCGTTAACTTCAACTTCCTGAGTATAAGGAAGAAAATAATAAAGAAGCTTTACCTTTTCTTCCTCCACGTAAAGATTGCTTTTGGTCAGATAATAATTTTCAAGATCTTTATCCGAGGGTTTAAGCTCAGCAATGCAGGTTTTTAATGGAAGGGTCGCTACTTGGAATCTAAGTTTTTGAAAATAAAAATTAGCAAAGTCTTCCACTTCATTTTTGGTGACCAAAAGAAGGGATGAGGTAAGATAGGCAAATTTTTGTTCCGCAAGATCATAGCGGAGGAGGTTTTCAAAAAACTTAGGGGTAATCCCAATCTCCCTCAAAAAAGCTTGATATTTGGCTTGACTAAAAACACCCTGCTCTTGAAAGGCAGGAATTTGGGACAAATAAATTTCCACTTCCTTGTTGCCTACAGTAAGCCCTAACTCTTCCACCTTTTTGAGAAAGAGTTTTTTCCTGATAAGATCCTGAAGGGTAGATTCCTTAAATTTTGGATCTTTAAGGAGCTCTTGGGCCTTTTCGCCGAAGGCAAGCTTGGCCTGAAAAGTCTGATAGTTAAGATATTCCCGAAATTCCTTTTGTGTAATCTTTATTCCTTCTGCTTCCGCAACGGTTTGAGAACGATCAAAGGTAAAATTTCCTATCCCCCAAAAGATGAAGACAATAACAATAATGGCTAAGAAGATTTTGGCAAAAACTGAAGATGCGCCCTTTCTTAAAAACTCAAACATTAAACACCAGTGATGATTTTCGTCGATTTTACCATTTCTTCTTCTTTTTGCCAAGAGATTTTTTTGATAGGTAAAGAGGAACTATGCCCTTGAGTAGAAGGATAATCTAATTTTAGGCAAGGTAAGCAATATGTTTTTAAGGGTGATGCCTAGGCTTAATTAGCCTTAAAGGAGTATTTCAATTTTGATACCATCCAGCGGAAAGGTGATCTTGTAAAAAAAATATTTTCTCGGTAGAATGGTCTAGTGATGAAGTCCTTTGTAGTGATCGCTGGGCCTTGTGTTTTAGAAGATTTGGATCTTTCTTTGCAGATTGCTTCTTATGTGAAAGATCTTTGCCTTAAGCATGGATTTCAATATATATTTAAATCCTCCTTTGATAAGGCTAACCGGACTAATTTATATTCCTTTCGGGGCCCAGGGTTAGAAAAGGGGCTGATGATGCTGGAAGAAGTGAAAAAAAAGGTTCAGGTACCTGTTTTAACGGATGTTCATGAGGTTTGGCAAGTCAAACCGGTTGCCCAAATTGTGGATGTGATTCAAATTCCGGCCTTTCTTTGTCGGCAAACGGATTTACTTGTTGCTGCGGGTAGTAGCAGAAGGATCGTGAATATTAAAAAAGGGCAATTTATGGCCCCTTGGGATATGAAATATGCAGTGGAAAAGGCTAAAGCTGGAGGGGCCAAGGAGGTGTGGCTTACCGAAAGAGGGAGCTCATTTGGTTATCGTAATTTAGTGGTAGATTTTCGTTCCTTAATCATCATGAAAAGTCTTGCAGAGCGAGTAATCTTTGATGCTACCCACAGTGTCCAACTTCCGGGTGCTGGAGAGGGTAAATCCGGAGGAGAAAGGGAATTCGTTATCCCCTTAGCCAGGGCTGCGATAGCTGTTGGAGTGGGTGGGCTTTTTTTGGAAGTTCACCCTGAGCCAGAAAAGGCCCTTTGTGATGGGCCCAACTCCCTTCCTTTGTCTCAACTGCCCCTCCTTTTAGATCAGATGGCTGACCTTCTTTTCGTAGGAAGAAAGCATGGTTTTGCTCCCTGAAGTGGCTGAAAGGGCTAAGAAGGTTGAGCTTCTTCTCCTTGATGTGGATGGAGTCTTAACCGACGGTGGTATTATCTTCAATTCCCAGGGGGAGGAGATTAAGGTATTTTCGGTCCTTGATGGCATGGGAATAAAACTTCTTCAGAAGGCTGGAGTGGAGGTAGGGATCCTTTCCTCCCGTTATTCAAAACCCGTTGAGATCAGAGCTAAAGAACTGGGGATAGAACTTGTTATCCAAGGTAACCTTGATAAGTTAAGCGTGGTGGAAAAAATCCTGAGGGACAAAGGGGTACCCTTAGAAAGGGTTGGTTTTGTGGGGGATGATTGGGTTGATTTGCCCGTTCTTAGAAGAGTTGGTTTTGCGGTGGCCGTAGCCAATGCCAGGGCTGAGGTCAAAGAGCATGTTCACTATGTAACCACCCTGGAAGGAGGGAAGGGCGCGGTAAGGGAGGTTGCCGAAATTATTCTTAAAGCCAAGGGGCTATGGACAGAGCTTTTTTCTTATTACTTACGCTAATCCTTCTCACCCTTAATCAGGCTTTGGCCCAGGTTAATTCGTTAACGATTAAAAATTTTTCCCTCTACCGCTTTGAAGGAAAATCTCTAATCTTAAAACTTAAAGCCTCCTTTTTTTCCCAAAAGGAAGAAGGAAGTTTTATGGCTAAAGATTTAGAGGTAGAAAATCCTAAGAAGGGAATCAGCATCAAAGCAAAATTTGGGAATTATGATAAAGCAACCAATTCCTATCGGTTTCAAGGGGATGTAGAGTTAAAAACCGAAAAGGGTGAAGAAGTCTATGCACAAGAACTAATCTACCGAGTTAAGGAAGAACTTCTCCACATTCCGGGGAAGGCTTTAATTAGGAAATCTGGAGTAACCATTGAGGGAATGGAGCTTTATTATCATTTAACCACTGGGGAGCTAAGATTTAAAAGGAGTGTCAAGGCTAAGTTTTCTCTTTAGGAGAAAGTATTCCTTCATGGCCAAGAAACTGGATTCCCTTCCCCAAGGTCAACTTAGAAAACTTGAAAGCATGCTTAAGAAGGCTCAAGGACATAGAGTCCGGGTTCGCGACCGCTTTTGGCAGGAAGGTCCCGATGTTTTTACCGATGAGGATCTTTTGGAATTTCTCCTTTTTTTTAGTATTCCTCGGAAGGACACTCGGGGTTTAGCAAGAAGTTTACTTGAGAGGTTTGATAAGGACCTTAGCAAGGTGCTTGATGCGGAAGTGGAGGAATTGAAAAGACAAAGCGGACTTGGAGAGAAAAGTGTTTTACTTCTTAAGATTACCCGAGAGATGGCCCGTCGCTATCTTCGGGCCCGGACCAAAAAGGCAATCTTTCTGCGTTCGCCTAAGGAGGTCTATGAGTATTTGCAATTTGAACTGAAAAGGCGGGACCGGGAGGTCTTTTGGGTGGTTTATCTTTCGGCTATTTCGGAAGTGTTGGAGGTTAGGGAACTCTTTGCGGGCACCATTACGGAAGCAACCGTTTATCCCCGGGAGGTTTTTTCCCAGGCTATTAAACTTTCGGCAAGTTCTATTATCGTGGCCCACAACCATCCTTCAGGTCAGCTAAAGCCATCAGAAAAAGATATCAAGCTAACTGAATGGTTATATTTAGCGGGAAGGCTCTTACATGTCAGATTGATAGATCATTTGATCATCGGAGAAAATGGATACTTTAGTTTTGCGGAAGAAGGTTTAATGGAAGAAATAGCTCGGAGAGTTAAACAAAAGCTATGAAGGTAGAGATTGCCAAAAAGGCTGGCTTTTGCATGGGGGTAAGAAGGGCAGTGCACTTAGTTTTAAAGGCCCTAACCCTATCTACCCCTCCGATCTACACCTATGGTCCACTTATTCACAATCCTCAAACCCTGGAACTATTGAGTAAATTAGGAGTTAAGGTTATTAAGGACCCTGAAGAGGGAAAGGAAGGGGCCATTTGTGTCATCCGAGCCCATGGTATTCCCCCTCAGGAGAGGCAAATTCTTGCCCAAAGATTTCAACTCCTTGATGGCACCTGTCCCCGAGTTTTAAAGGTCCAAGCCCTAGCTGAAAGGGCAGTCAAGGAAGGAAAATCGGTGATCATTATTGGTGATCCAGATCATGCGGAGGTTAAGGGTATTCTTGGATTTTGTCAAGGGAAAGGCTATGTGGTTAATTCTCTTAACGATTTGGAAACCCTTGACTCAACGGGAAAATACATGGTTTTATCACAAACTACCCAGGATGAAGAGGTTTTTTCCTTTCTTTCTCAGGCCATAACCGAAAGATTTAAAGAGGTGGAAGTGGTCAACACCATTTGTAATGCTACCGAAGTAAGACAGACAGAGGTGAGAAGGCTTTGTGAAACCTGCGAGGCTATTGTGGTGGTAGGGGGGAAATTTTCAGCCAATACGAAGCGCCTGGCTCAGATTGCAGAATCTGAAGGAAAAAGGGTCTTTTTGGTAGAAAAGCCCGAAGAATTACCCTTGGCAGAAATAAAGAAGATAGCTAAAGTAGGTGTAACCGCAGGTGCCTCAACCCCAAATTGGCTCATCAATTCGGTGGTAGACCTTCTCAAAAGAAAAAGCTCTCCCCTTTATGTGGTCCTTCGCGGGATAGCTATTCCTCAGTTTTACAAGGCCCTTTTCATCCCCCTTCTTCTTCTTTCTCTACTTTTAGCTAAAGGGCACATTTTTACCTTAAAGGACCTTTATTTCCTTATCTTTTCTTTAGGATTAAATCTTTTCTCTCTCATTCTAAGCAATTTTTCTTCCCGAGAAAGCTTTTCCTTTTTTTATCCTGAACGGGGAGAGTTTTATCAAAAAAAGGGGCTAATTATCTTTCTTATTCTTTTTTTTGCTTCTTTGAGCATCCTGTTTGGTATTCTTTACCTTCCCCGAATACTGAGTTTAATTTTTGTCTTTCTGATCCTTATTTTTATTTTACGCACCAGTCCTTTCCAAGCTTTGTTAAACCTTCTTATATATCTAAGCCTGATCTTTTATTGGTATTTTTACTGGGACAACCAGTTTATCTTTTTGTCCATGCTTGGCCTTTTAACCTTATTTTTAGCTGAAATTTATTTAGAAAATCTTTATCTACAGACAGATGGTTTTTTACCGAAAACTTTTTGGATAAGCCTTTTTGATTTTGAAGAAAAAAGGGTGAAAAAATTATTTAAAATTCTTCTATTGGGTCTTGGAGTTTTACCCATGATTGAAGCCATTTTGACACCTCTATTTTTTTTCTATTTACTTGTTCCTATCGGAGGTCTTATTTTATATCAGACCTTGGGAAGAAGAGTTCTTGGTCAGGTGGTTTATCTTGAGCTCCTTTCCCTTCTTCCTTTTCTTATGTTCTTTTTAAGCTCTTTACTATTTAGGCTTTGCCAATGAAAGGCACCTTTAACGAGGAAGATTTTAAATTTATGGCCTTAGCCCTGGAAGAAGCAAGGAAGGCTTTTGCGGAAAATGAG
Organism: Caldimicrobium sp.; assembly: GCA_037443245.1. GTDB lineage: Bacteria > Desulfobacterota > Thermodesulfobacteria > Thermodesulfobacteriales > Thermodesulfobacteriaceae > WYEG01. Next base: position 488,377 of record JBBIOT010000001.1, on the reverse strand, counting down.
GTGCCTGTTGGGGCTGTTCTTGTTTCTCCGGGAGGAGAAATTTTGGCCAAGGATCACAACCGGATTCTCACCCTTACTGATCCCACCGCTCATGCCGAAATTTTGGTCTTAAGAGAAGGGGCCAAAAAACTTGGCAATTATCGTCTTTTAGGGTGTAAACTTTATGTCACTTTGGAGCCCTGCCCAATGTGTGTGTATGCCATGGTTTTGGCAAGGATTGCCGAACTCATCTTTGCCACTCCAGACCCCAAAACCGGAGCCTGTATAAGTTTATACCAACTGGCCAATGATCCCCACTTAAACCATCGCCTAAACGTTAGGTATGGACCTTACCAAAGGGAGGCCGAAGAGCTGCTCAAGAATTTTTTCAGGCCGAAACGAAAAACAGCCTTTCTTTAGATAAAATCCCCTAACTTTGTTGTTTAATTTTCTCAAAAGGGTTAAAATAAACACTAAAATAATCTACCCGGAGGAAAAAAATGAAAAAAAGCCTTTATTTAAGTTCTTTAGTGGCTGTTATTTCTTTTTTTCTTTTTTTAGGTGTGGGAGAGGCCTATCCTAAATCTTGTTTAAATTGCCATAAAAACAAGAAGAATTTGCAAGCGATGATTCAAAAAACAAAGGCCCAAAAGGCTGAAGAATTTTTAAAATTTCTCCGAGAAAAATCAGCCAAAAAAACTATTCATGCCCAGTTGTCAGACCAAGAAATTAAAAGGGCCTATAATCTTTTTGCCAAAAAACAAGGAAAAAAAGAGAGCAAAGAAAAATCTGCGCTAAAAAAGACAGGAAAAAAGGACAAGCTAAACCAGGCTCAAGCAAAGAAGGTCTCCAAGAAAAAAATTGCCAAACCTAAAGAAAAGGCTAAAAAAACAAGGCTTCAAGTGATGGGATCTAAAAATCTATTAAAGGGATCTTCTCCGGACAAACTGGACAAGCAAGTCCCACAAGCTCTTCCCTCCTCTCAAGGAGGGTCCGCCAAGTCTCAAACCCCAGTCGTACCAGCTATGTCAACTAACACCACTCTGTCTACCCCTTCTAACTCCACAAAAGCCCCAATGCAACCAATCCCAGTCCAAGCAAAACCGGCAACGCAAGCCCCTCCTTCGCAAGCTCCTGCCAAACCTATTCCTTCTCAACCAGCTCCTCAAACGCCAGCGCTAACTCCTTCTACTCCCACTAAACCTGTAGTTCCAGCGGTTCCGGCTGTTCCACCAAAGATGGAGAAACCCAAAAAGAAAATAGAGGGCTGTTAAGAAGAAGTTATTTTGGGGAGGAGTGCCCGAGTGGACGAAGGGGGCCGACTCGAAATCGGCTGTGCGGGTTAAAGCCCGCACCGGGGGTTCGAATCCCTCCTCCTCCGTTTTTTCAATATGTCCAGATTGGAAGAAGAAATCCTAAAAATTCTTCAGCAGGCGGAAAAGGAAATTTCAGGGTCCTTCTTAGCGAAAAGCCTGCAGAAAAGTAGGACCGCTATCTGGAAGGCTATCAAAAGATTAAAAAATAAAGGATTATCTATTGCGGTCACTAGTAAGGGATACCTTCTTCAGGATAAAGACCTTCTACCCTTCTGGGAACTCCCCAAGGTTATTGAAGAGTTACCCCTTTGGGAAAGGGTGGTGTATGAGTTTGAGGTGCCCTCTACGATGGATGTAGCTCGCAGTTTGGCCGAGGATCAAATACGGGCGGTAGTGATTGCGGAAAGGCAAACTCAAGGGAGGGGGAGGCTTGGACGGGAATGGCTTTCTCCGTCTGGAGGGTTGTGGTTAACCCTTATTCTACTTGAGCCCATGCCTTTGCGCGAGGCCTTTGTCTTACCCTATTTATCAGCCCTTGCAGTTGCCGAAGCTTTGGAAAAGAGCTACCGAGTAACCCCTGAGTTGAAATGGCCTAACGATGTGCTTCTTCAAGGAAAAAAGGTGGCTGGTATTCTCCTTGAGCTAAATGGCGAGGCGGATTATCTTAAATTTGTCCTAATCGGAATTGGTGTGAATCTTAATAATCCTGTAAGTCATCTTACCTTTCCCCAAGAGGCCATATCGGTTTCGGAACTTTTGGGAGGTAAAGTGGATAGGTTTCTTTTTTTGAAAAACCTCCTCCATGCTTTTGCGAAATCCTACGAGGAGGCAAATTGGCCAAAAATTCTCTCCCGGTGGAAGGAACTCTCTTCCACTCTGGGGAAAAAAGTAAGGGTACAGACCTTACACGGTAGTTATGAAGGATTAGCCCTTGACCTTGATGATGATGGTGCTTTAATCTTGCAAAGTCAAGACCAGAGGATTAAGGTTTATTCTGGGGATTGTTTTCACCTAAGATGATTCCTTTAAGCTTAATTTTTGCCAAAGTTCTGACTTGAGATTGTATTTCAATATTCGGTAAGCTAATTGTCTTCTAGTTAATCCAAGGAGCTTTGCGGCCTTAGTTTGATTAAAATTACATTCCAGCAAAGCTTTAAGAATGCTTTCTTTTTCCAGATTTTTGAAATCTTCATAAATATTCTGCTGCATAGGAAAGCTTTTAATTCTTGGGTTAACTATCTCGGAAGGGAGGTGGTGAAGGTCTATTACTTCCTCTTCTGCTAAGAGAACCAAGCGTTCCATAAGATTTTCTAATTCCCGAACATTTCCGGGGAAGGGGTAGTTAAGAATTTTATCTAAAACCTTGGCGCTTAATTTTACTCTTTTATGATAGAGGGAGTTAAATTTTTGAAGGAAGTGTTCTACCAGCAGAGGAATATCTTCTTTTCTTTCCCTAAGGGGAGGTAAAAAAATAGGGACCACATTAAGTCGGAAGTAGAGGTCTTCTCGAAATTTTCCTTCCTGAATGAGTTTTTCTAAGGGCCTATGGGTGGCACAAATAACCCTTACGTCAACCTTTATAGATTTGGTCCCCCCTAGTCTTTCAATAGTTTGATCCTGCAAGAAGCGAAGAAGTTTTACTTGAAGGGAGACGGGCATATCCCCGATTTCATCCAAGAAAAGAGTACCTCCGTTGGCAAGCTCAATTTTCCCCCGTTTGGTGTGGACAGCTCCAGTGTAGGCCCCTTTTTCAAACCCAAAAAGCTCAGCTTCAAGGAGGCTTTCCGGGATGGCGGCACAGTTTATGGCGATAAAGGGTTTATCAGCTCGATCGCTATTCAAATGCATAGCCTTAGCTAAAAGCTCCTTTCCCGTACCACTCTCCCCTCTGATTAAAACGGTAGCTTTAGTGTTGGCAATTTTAATGCAGGTTTTGACAATTTCTCGCATAGTTTTACTACGATAGATAAGGTTATGGAATCGGTAGCGATCACGGATCTCCAGTTCCAGCTCCTCCCGGCGGGAACGTTCCTTTTCATAAGCTTCGTAAAGCTTTATAGCTTGAGCAATGAGAATTGAGACCACTTCAAGGACTCTTAAATCTTCCTCAAAGGAAATGCTTTCATCAAAGATCCGGTCAACGGAGAGAACTCCCAGGATCTCTTCGTTTAATTTAATGGGGACACAAAGAAAAGAGATATTATTTTTGTCTATTCTTGCCCCTGTTCGATTTAAAAATAGGGGTTCCTTTCCAATATTAGGGATGATAATGGGTTCTCCCATCTCAAAGACTCGGCCCACAATCCCTTCCCCTATTTTATAACGACCTCGGGCCATTTGCTCCTGGGTTAATCCCGAAGCAGCCACAATCCTTAACTCTCCCGCCGCTTTGTCAAAGAGGGTTACCGTTCCTCTTCTCATATCCAAATGATAAGAAAGTAGATTTAAGGCTTGATGCAAATTTTCTATTAAATTGAAAGAAGAATTGAGAACCTTACTGATCTCTAAAAGGGCAATTAACTCGGCCTGTTTTCTGGTAAAATTTGACATTGGTTCATTATACTTCTTTGACAAAAGTGTGCAAGCTTTGTTCAATTTTTACATTTAGGTTCAAATTTTACCTATTAGTTTTGGTAAAATATGGGGTATTCTCGAGTGGCATACATCTTGCTAAAATAAAAAACAAATTTTTAAAGGGAGGTAAATTTTATGGAAAAGCCGAGGGATAAAAAGGATGTGCTTGAGCTTTGCAAAAAGTATGATGTGCGTTTCATAAGGTTTTGGTTTGTGGATATTTTGGGGCAGGTAAAAAGCTTTGCAGTACATGTGGATGAACTTGAAGCAGCCTTTGAAGAGGGCATGGGGTTTGATGGCTCTTCTATTAGGGGATTTCAGAGGATTGATGAATCCGATATGCTTGCCATCCCTGATCCTACTACCTTTGCCCTTCTTCCTTGGCGTCCCAAGGAAAAGGCAGTTGCCCGGATGTTTTGTGATATTTACACTCCCGATGGTTCCCCCTACATTGGTTGTCCCAGATACGCCTTAAAAAGGGCTTTAGAAAAGATGAAAAAAATGGGGTTTACCCATTTTTATCTTGGGCCGGAGCTTGAATTTTTCTATTTTAAATCTGATAAGGCTCCTGAAATCCTTGATCGGGCAGGTTACTTTGATTTACCCTTAGATGCTGCTGAAGATCTGAGGAGAGAGACCATTTTAGCCTTAGAAAGTATGGGCATCCGAGTGGAATACTCCCATCATGAGGTTGCACCTTCACAGCATGAAATTGATTTAAGGTATGATGAGGCTTTGGCCATGGCCGATACAGTAATCACCTATCGGGTAACAGTTAAAGAAATAGCAAGGAAATATGGAGTTTATGCTACTTTTATGCCCAAGCCCATTTTTGGCGTCAATGGAAGTGGTATGCACACCCACCAGAGTCTTTTTATCAACGATAGAAACGCCTTTTTTGACGCAAAGGACCCCTATCATCTTTCCGATGTGGCTAAACATTATATCGCAGGGCTTCTTAAACATATAAAAGAAATTACTTTGGTGCTCAACCAAACAGTCAATTCTTACAAAAGGCTTGTGCCAGGCTATGAGGCCCCTGTCTACATTTGCTGGGCTAGAAAAAACCGTTCCGCTTTAATCAGGGTCCCTATGTATAAACCAGGTAAAGAGAAGGCTACAAGAATTGAGCTTCGTAGCCCAGATCCAGCCTGCAATCCCTATTTGGCCTTTGCCTGCATGCTTCACGCTGGCCTTAAAGGATTAGAGAATAAATACCCTCTCCCCGACCCCGTTGAACTGGATGTATACCATATGTGTCCCAGTGATAGAGCGAACCTTGGTATTGAAGAATTGCCAGGCAGCCTGAAAGAAGCCATTGAATATGCCAAAAAGAGTGAACTCCTACGGGAAGCCCTGGGAGATCATATTTATCAACAGCTAATCTTAGAAAAGGAAGCAGAATGGGATGATTACCGCATAAGAGTTACCGAATACGAAATTGAGAAATACCTTCCGATTCTTTAATCACCAAATTATCCTGCTAATACTTTTGGAGGCCCCTTATGGGGCTTCCTTTTTGGTCTTCTTTTTCCTTGACAGGGATTCTAAGAATATTAGAATGAAAGGGATTATGTTTAAAAGAATATTATTGAGCCTTTTTCTCCAATCTATTTTGGTTCTTTTTTTGGTGGAAGAAGTTTGGAGTAAAAAGGTGTTATCCCTTAAAGATGCGGTAGAAATTGCTATCAAAAATAATCCCGAAATAACTGCTATTTTTAAAGAAAAGGAATCCGTAGAGTATAAAAAAAATATCATAAGAGCCGAATTTTTTCCCAAATTATATCTTAGGTATACTTGGCAGAGACAAGACTTAGGGAAGAACTTACCTATAACGGAAACTCATTCTTTAGGTCCAACTCTAAACTGGAACCTTTTTTCAGGCTTTTCCACCTACTACGCCTATCAAGAAATTAAACATCTTATAGCCACGGAGGATTTTTTAGTCAAAGCTAAAGTTCAAGAGATAGCCCTTAGGGTAGTTAATGCCTATTTGGATTATCTTAGATTTAAAGCTCTTTGGGAAGCTACGCTTGCCGATATTGAGGATGCCAAGCTTGGCCTAAAACTTGCCACTAAACGTTATGAAGTGGGGTTAGCTCCCTATGCGGACGTGCTTGATGCTGAGGCAAGGCTAAAGGAAGCGGAAGCCAATTCTATTAATTACAAATACCTGGCAGAAATTGCCAAGGCTAATCTTCTAATCCTTCTTAACCTTTCGGTTACTGAAGCCAAGGCTGTAGAAATTTTAGATTACCAAGGAGAAGACCTTAAAGAGCTGGACTTGGGGCATCTTCTTTCATTAGCCAAAGGCAAAAGGCCAGAACTTTTAGCTAAGGATAAAGAAATTGAAGCCCAAAGGGAGAGGCTAAAGAGCATAAGAGGTGAATATTTCCCCACCATAGACCTTTTTTCCAGCTATAATTACAAAGACAGGGCCTTCTTTCCCGATCGGGATCGGGAATTTCTTTTAGGTTTTCAATTTAATTTCCCTATCTTTACGGGCCTTTCTACCCCAGCGAAGCTTTCTTCGGAAAGAGCCATTTTGGAAAAGAAAAATTATGAAAAAAGGTCTTTAGAATTAAGGGTGGAGCAGGAAGTTTTTTCTGCTTATCAACAGTATCTTACCAAACGTGAACTTTTTGAGGCTTCCAAGGCCACTTTAAAAAAGATGGAAGAAAATTACCGAATCATGAAAAGCAAGTATGAGAATGGTTTAGCCAGCATTGTAGAGCTTACCACGGTTATGGCTAGGCTTTCTCAAGCTAGAACTCAGATGGCTACTTCACTCTACGATTGGTATCAGAGCTATTTTAACTTGAAAAAAGCATCGGGCCTTATTCCAGGTCTGGAATGAAGATAAAGTCCCTTTTTCTTTACACCCTAATTCTTTTTTTTCTTTTTTCTTGCGAAAGAGGGGAACCAAAGAAAAAGGAACCATTACCGACCAAGTTTGTGCCAGTTGAATTTGGAGAAATATTTCTGGAAATTTCGGCAACCGGGGCTGTAAAACCTCAGGTAGGGGCACAGGTCAAAGTAGGAGCAAGGATTTCGGGTAAAGTAGAAAAGCTCTTTGTCAAGCAAGGAGATTTTGTGAAAGCAGGGCAGCTTATCGCAGTGATAGAGCATGCGGACCTTCAGCGTGAAGTTGAAAGAACCTATCAGGAGTATACCCAAGCCCTGGCTCAGTATGAGAGGGTAAAAAAAACTTATCCTCAGCTCATCTTAGCTCAAAAAAGGAATATATCCGCTCAAGAGGCTGATTTAACACAACTTAAAAGAGAAAAGAAACGCTTGCAGGCCCTTTATGAGGAGGGTTTGATTTCTAAAATGGAGATAGAACGGGTAGAAAGAGATCTTGAGGTTAGAGAAAACACTCTTCTTGCTGAAAAGGCTAAACTTTCCTCCTTAGAGGCGGAATTTCAAGAAGAGCTTCGGCGAACAAAAGCTTTGCTTGAGGCGGCAAGAAACCAGCATGAGGCCGCCAAGATACGTTTAAACTATGCCTTTGTCTATAGTCCCATCAATGGCTACGTCTCTGAAGTAACTACCCAGCAAGGCGAAACCGTAGTAGCTGGTCTTAACGCCCCTACTTTCATTACCGTTATAGATCTTAGCAAGCTGGAAGTACATTGTTATGTGGATGAGACGGATATTGGGAAAATAAGACCAGGCCTTGAGGCTACTTTTAAAGTAGATAGCTATCCCGATAAGATTTTTAAAGCTCGGGTTCGAACCGTCTACCCTGGGGCCATCATCAGGAATAATGTGGTTTTTTATGATACGGTGTTAGATATTTTATCCCCCTATCAGGGGCTTCTTCGTCCGGAAATGACGGCCCAGGTGAGCATTATCGCCGATCGTAAAGAAAAGGCTATGCTTGTGCCAGCTCGGGCTATAAAGGTTGATGAAAAAGGTGGAAGGTATGTTTACGTAAAGCGGGGCGAAAAGATAGAAAAGGTCTATTTTACCACAGGTTGGGAATGGAGAGGGAAGGTAGAGGTCCTCTCCGGTCTAAAGGCTTCAGATCTAGTTGGCGTCTGGTAAAAAGTGACCAATCCTATAATCAGGCTTCAAGAGATTAGGAAGACCTACGTAATCGGGAAGGTTTCCTATGAGGTTTTAAGAGGGATAAATCTGGAAGTTTATCCCCAGGATTTTTTAGCCATCATGGGCCCTTCCGGAGGTGGTAAATCCACCCTCCTTAACATCCTTGGGCTTTTAGATAAACCTACTTCTGGAAGCTATCTCTTTGGGGGAATAGAAGTATCTACGCTTAAAGAAAAGGAAATGGCAAGAATTAGAAATCAAAGAATAGGGTTTGTCTTTCAGGCCTTTCATCTAGTACCCTGGGCTTCTGCTTTGGAGAACGTGATATTGCCCGTGCTGTACCGAGGCGATGGAATTAAAAAGGAAGATATAAGAAGGGCTGAAGAGCTTTTAGCTAGAGTAGGACTGGGAGGGAAAAAACATCTTAAACCAGCTGAACTTTCGGGTGGAGAACAGCAAAGGGTAGCTATTGTGCGGGCCCTTATCAATCGTCCGATACTCCTACTTGCTGATGAACCCACTGGGAATTTAGATTCTAAAAATAGTAGGGAAGTTTTAGGCCTTCTTAAAGAGTTGAACGAGGAGGGTTTAACCATTATTATGGTAACCCATGATCCTGAGGTGGCCAAAACCGCAAAGGAGATCAAATATTTAAGGGATGGAGTGTTTGTGGAGAGCTAAATGATATCTTCCTTTAGAGGGCAGTATAAAGAGGTTTGGCGAGAGCTCCTTGCTAATAAAATTTCTTTATTATTCATGATTTTAGCTTTAGTTTTAAGCCTTACCGCTATTAACACCATTTATGCCCTTGGGAAATCGGCGGAAAAGCAGGTCCTTGAGGTGCTTTCCAATTTAAATTTTGGCAAGGATGCCCTTCTTATCTTAGCGGGTGGGCAAAGATTTATGGGGCTTACCCCTACGAGGACTGATACTCTCAAGCTTGAGGATGTCCAATCCATAGAAAGATTGACGGGCGTAAAGCTTACCTCTCCTGTCTCAGGCGGGGTCTTAGAGGTAAGATATCGTGACCAGGCGGAAAAAATTAGGGTAGAAGGAGTATTTCCAATTTTTACCCTGGCCAATAACTGGCAAGTAGTCCTGGGGCGTTTCATCACCGAAGAAGACCTCCAAGGATTGCGAAAAGTGGCAGTCGTTGGAGGAGACATTCCGAAAAAATTTAACCTAAAGCAGCCTTTGGGCGAAAAGATAATGATTTCTGGGGAATATTTTATAATCATCGGGGTTTTAGAAAATAAACCTTCCTTTAGCCATTTTCCTTTAAATGAGAGAATTTACGTCCCTTTTACCACTGCTCAGAGGAGGTTATTTAATCGGGATTATCTTACCGGTATCAAAGTTCTTCTCTTTTCGGGGGAGGATTTAAAGTCTATGAGAGAGAGAATAAGAAGCCTTTTAAGGCAAAGGCACAAAATAAACTTCCTTGCTCCGGATGATTTTCGAATAATTACTCCCGAGATGATCGTTGCCCGTTACTTAGCAACCGCTAAAATTTTGCAGAACTTTTTGTTGGCCATTTCCCTGGTTAGTTTAGTGATTAGCGGAGTAGTTATTCTTAATCTGATGTCGGCTGCTATTGAAGAAAAGGCAGGTATAATTGCCCTGCGCAGGGCCCTTGGAGCAAGTTGCAAGACCATTTTTTTTCATTATCTTTTAATGAGCCTCAACATTGCCTTGTTAAGCGGGCTTGCAGGTTGGCTCTTAAGCCTGGGGTTGATGTATTTAATCTCTGTTTTTACTCCTTTAAAACCCCTCTTTTCTTGGTTAACCTTTCTCTTGAGCTTTTTCTTTTCTACCCTTACCGCCATAATTTTTAGTATAGGACCTGCTTATAGGGCAACCCGGGTAGACCCAGCCATTCTCCTTAAAAGTTTATGAAATTTATCTCTTTAAAGTATAGACTTCTTATAGGGGGACTTTTTTATAAAAAGTTTAGACTTTTTTTATCCCTTTTAGGGATCATTATTGGAGTTTCTTCTCTTTTTATCATGAATTCCTTTGGAGAATCAGCTAAGGTCAAAACTCTAGAACAAATTGAAACCTTTGGCCCTGATGTTTTTATGGTGATCTCTGGTTCGGCCCGGGTAAGAGGTGGGAGAGCTATTCAGACCGAGCAAACTACCACCTTAAAGGTTGAAGATGCCTACAGTTTGCGTAACATCCCTGGGGTAAAGGGGCTCTCTCCCATGTTTACAGGGCAAGCAGTGGCAAGAGGTAAGGGGACTAATCTTTTCACAATGATCAATGGAGTAAATGAAGAGTACCTTAATTTGCGGAAATTTAGTCTGGCCGAGGGAAGGAATTTTTCTCGCGAGGAGGTCCATACCCTAAGCAAGGTAGCCATCCTGGGTTATAAGGTCAAGCAACAGATTTTTGGTTCTTCCTCAGCAGTGGGAGAAAGGATTTTCATCAGTAAATTGCCCTTTCAGGTGATTGGGGTCCTTAATCCTATTGGGGTAGATGCCAGTAATCAGGATCAGGATGATCAAATTTTAATACCCTATACTACCGCTATGTCAGCCCTTTTTAATGTGGATTACTTAACCGCTATTTTTATAAAGGGATCATTTCTTGAAGTTTTACCTTATGTGATTTCTCAAGTTGAAGAAACCTTATTGAGAAGACATAAAATAGACCCAAAGCGAAAGGATTTTGCTATTTTAAAGGCCGAGGATATCATTAAGGCTAAGGAAGAGACCACCCAAACCTTTTCCACCCTGGTTAAAAGCGTCTCTCTCCTTTGTTTAGTAGTAGGGTCGCTTGGTGTTTCTGGCATCATGATCCTGGCAGTTAACGAAAGGAAACGGGAGATAGGGTTACGGCTTGCTATTGGTGCCAGAAAAAGAGAGATTTTTTTCCAGTTTTTAGCGGAAAGTTTGCTTATTACCCTTCTGGGAGGTTTGATTGGACTTTTTTTAGGATTAGGCCTTATTTTTGTGTTGTTACCCCACTTTGGCTATCCTTTGATCTTGCCTTTTAAGCCAATTCTTATCTCATCTTTTTTTACCGTACTTTCTGGCCTTATGGCTGGAGTTTATCCCGCTTTAATGGCTATGCGGATTGAACCAGCCATTCTCCTGAAAAGGGGGTGAAATTTTCATAGCCTTCCTTGACAGGCAAAGTTTGTATGGTATATTTTAGCCAAATTTAAGGGCCGGTAACTCAGTCGGCAGAGTACCAGCCTTTTAAGCTGGGAGTCGCAGGTTCGAGTCCTGCCCGGCCCAGAGAAGAGGAGAAAGCCCCCATCGTCTAGCCAGGTCCAGGACACCGGCCTTTCACGCCGGCGACAGGGGTTCGAATCCCCTTGGGGGCGCTTTTATTTAATTCGTCTTTCTTCTTAAAATGTCTTCCAAGAAGAAAGAAAAGGCACTTGTCCTTTTAAGTTCAGGAATGGATAGCGCGGTTTGCGCGGGCTTAGCTCTTTCTCAATACGAGACCATTTTTCTTCATTTCCAATACGGACAAAGGGCTCACCAAAAAGAATTAGAGCATTTCCTCAAGCTGGCTAATTATTTTAAGCCATCCCAATTTTTTGTGGTCAACCTCCCTTTCTTCAAAGAAATAGGAGGTTCAAGCTTATTGGATCCCTCTTTAGCCATAGAAGAAACTAACTCTTTAGGGCTTCCTTCTACTTATGTCCCCTTTAGAAACGGAGTTTTTTTGAGTATTGCCGCTTCCTATGCTGAAGTTTTGGAGGCACGGAAAATCTTTATTGGCGTCAATCAAGTTGACTTTTCGGGCTATCCTGATTGTAGAGAAGAATTTATCAAGGCTATGCAAAGGGCTATCAATCTTGGCACCAAACCCGAAACAGACATAGAAATTTTTACTCCTCTTTTAAATCTTAGTAAGAAAGAGATAGTCAAGCTTGGCCTTAAACTCCAAGTCCCTTTTCATCTTACCTGGTCTTGCTACCGGGAAACTGAGAAGGCCTGTGGGCAATGTCCTTCCTGTAGATTAAGACTTAAGGCCTTTAAAGAAGCTGGAATAGAAGATCCTATTCCTTACCAAAAATGAAAGTCTTCATCTGCCAGAGATGTGGGGCCTGCTGTCAGGGTGAAAGCACGGTCTCCCTAACTCCTCAAGAAATAGAAAATATCGCTAACTTTCTTAAAATTTCGGTGCCTGATTTTCTCCAAACCTACACCTTGAAAAAGGGGGAAAAAAGAATAGAAATGAAGGTCCTTGAGGGACATTGCATCTTTTATCAAAAAGAGGAAAAGATTTGTTTGATCCATCCGGTGAAACCAAAACCTTGCCGAGAATGGCCTTTCCCTCCTATCGTCTTTCAGGATGAAACAAATTTCCTGATCATTAAAGAGAGCTGCCCGGCTTTAAAAAATTTTAGTTTTGAAGATGTTTTAAATTTAAGAAACTTGACAAAATAGAAAATGGTTTTATTTTAACAATAAAAAACCAAAATCAAAAAGGAGAAAGGACAAATGGATAAAGAAAAATTGAGGTGTTTAAAGGAAGCTGGACTTAAGCTAACTCCCCAACGTATAGCTATTCTTGATTATTTGGAAAACAATACCACCCATCCCTCAGCTGAAGATGTCTACAACGCCTTAAAGGATAGATTCCCTAGCATGTCCTTTGCTACAGTGTATAATACTTTAAAGGTTTTAGTAGAAAAGGGCATGCTTTTAGAGTTAAACATTGATAACACAAAAAAAAGATTTGATCCCTTCACTCATCCTCATCATCATTTTATTTGTAAAAATTGTGGTTACATTCATGATGTTAATAGTTCCTTTGAGATCTTTGTTCCTGATGAGCTTAAAGATTTTGAGGTAAATAATTTTCAAGTGGTCTTTGTTGGCCTTTGCCCGAAGTGTAAAAGTTAGAAGTTTGTCCTCCTAAATCAATCTTTTCATCTTTCCTCTTTTCTTGTCGGTGATATATTTGTTAGGCAATGGTCTCAAGTGATCCCAAGAGGATTATTAATGCCTTTGGTTTAGTTTTTGGTGATATTGGCACAAGCCCTATCTATACCATTACGGTAGTCTTCTTGCTCCTCAAACCAACCAAGGAGAACATCCTTGGTGTTCTTTCTTTAATCTTTTGGACTTTAATCATCATCCCAACCCTGCAGTACAGCTACTTAGCCATGAGGCTAAGTTTAAGAGGGGAGGGTGGGACTTTAATTCTTTATGAAAATTTAAAAAATCTTCTCCGAACGAAGAAAAGGCTTCTTGGATTAGTTAATATTTTAGCTTTCGCTGGGATCTCCCTTTTTATGGGAGATTGTGTTATTACCCCAGCGATAAGTATCATAAGTGCGGTAGAAGGCATATCCTTCATTCCCTTTCTAAGGCCTCTAACTACCTGGGAAATAGTCTTGATTGCTATTCTCATAGCTTTTGGGCTTTTTTCTTTGCAAAAAAGAGGAACCGATAAAGTTTCTGGCTACTTTGGGCCCCTTATGGGGCTATGGTTTGTGAGCCTTTTTGGTTTAGGCTTAGTTAATCTTGTCAAGGCCCCTGAGGTTGTCTTAGCCCTCAACCCCACCTATGCCTTAGAATTTTTTCAACAAAACGGCTGGAAGGCCTTCTTAGTCTTAGGAGAAGTCATCCTCTGCTCTACCGGTGCGGAAGCCATGTTTGCGGACGTTGGCCATTTAGGGGTTAAGCCTATCAAACAGGCCTGGAAAATAGTTTTATTAGCGCTTCTAACGAACTATTTTGGGCAAGGGGCTTTTTTACTGACCCATCCTCAAGCCAAGAGCATTCTCTTTGAGATGTGTTTAAGTACCTTTACTTGGTTTTACGTACCTTTTTTGCTTTTAGCCCTTTTGGCTACAATTATTGCCTCTCAAGCGGTCATAAGCGGGCTCTTTAGCGTGGTTTATCAAGCCATGTTTGCCCGCTATCTCCCTCTTTTTAAGGTAAAGTACACCTCACCGGAGCTTCATGCGCAGATTTACATTGGCTTTATCAATTGGGTGCTTTTTTTAGCTGTTTTATTTATTATGCTGAAGTTTCAAAGCTCGGCTAATTTAGCTTCCGCTTATGGTTTAGCGGTTACCGCGGACATGTTTTTTACTGGTCTCTTCTTAATCCTAATTTTTACTTTAAAAAGGCAATTATTTTATGCCTTTCTGTCTGTCATTCCTACTATAACTGTGCTTCTTTATTTTTGTTCTACTCTTTTTAAATTCCCCCATGGAGGCTACTATGCTTTGATCTTAGCCAGCATTCCCTTTACTATCATCCTTCTTTATACCTCAGGGCAAAAGAGGCTTTATCACAGTATTAAATTCTTGTCCCGGGAGGAATTCGTCAGAAAATTTAAAAGCTTTTATGAACGGAATCCTAAGATTCCTGGTCAGGCCCTTTACTTTATTCGGGATTTGGATAGCTTTCCTCCCTATGTGGTGGAAAATATTTTCTTTCACGGGATCCTTTATGAGGAAAATATTTTTATTTCCCTGATTAGAAAGAATGAACCCTATGGAATTACGACCGGATTTTTGGAAGAGATTTGTCCGGGTGCCAAAGGCTTAGAGATAGCCTTTGGTTATATGGAAATTGTCAAAGTTGAGGATATCATACGGGAATTTAAGATTGATGAAAGGGTCATTTTTTATGGTTTAGAGGATCTGGAGAGCCGTCACCCTTTATGGAAACTTTATGCCTTTCTTAAACAGGTTAGCCCTCATTTTGTCAAATTTTTAGACCTTCCTCCTCATAAACTTCATGGGGTTATTACGCGTATAATCCTTTGAGGGAGAAAAATCTCCGATTAATCAAGAAAAATCCTTTTTGTTCAGAAACATATTCTTTCATTTTTAAAAATCTCTTTCTCCCTCATAGATATAAAATTTTTTAAAGGATCTTGACAATTAATAAAACAGGTTTATTTTTATGCCCGATCGTTTGTAAGGAACATAAGTGGGGGGGAGGACATGATAAATCACGAAAAGATGGAGTATGGCTTTGGACAACATTTAATCATTGATGGTTATGGGGCAAATCAGGAAAAACTTAGGGATCTTGATTTTATTTTTGATTTTTTGAACAAATACCCCGAAGTTATAGAGATGACAAAGATCATGCCCCCTTATGTGTTTAAATATTATGCTCCTGATCCCATGGATTGGGGGATTTCTGGTTTTGTGATCATTGCGGAGAGCCATATAAGCATTCATACCTTCCCGGAAAAATTATACCTTAGCGTGGATATTTTCTCCTGTAAACCCTTTGATGTAGATAGGGCCATTGCGGACATTACCGAAATGTTTGAGATCAAGAAAAGTGAAGTTAGACTTTTAGATCGGGGATTAGAATTCCCAAGATCTATTAGGGCGGTAGAAAATTTCATTCGTTTAGAAAGAAAAAGTTTAACCCTTTGAGAAGGTAACAAATTTTAAAGAATGAAAATTCCCTTTCTTGGGCTACCCGATGGGGAAAATCCTCGGGTAGCCATCATCCCTATCCCCTTTGAATTTACGACTACCTGGCTGAAAGGTACAAAATTTGCTCCCCAAGAAATCCTAAAAGTCAGTCCTAATTTAGAATTTTTTGATGAAGAGCTCTTACTTGCACCTCACGAAATCGTAGGATTTTATACCGAACCTCTGTGGGAACCTTCCTTAGCTTTTAACGAAGCCCTTTCTCAGGTGGAAGCCTTAGCTAAACATCATGCCCGAAAGGGTTGTTTCGCAATCTATTTGGGTGGGGAACATACCATTACTTATCCGATTATTTTAGCTTATCGGGAAATTTATCCCAATCTCAGGATCCTTCATCTTGATGCCCATTTAGATCAAAGGGATAGTTATCTTAATAGCAAACTAAACCATGCCACGGTGATGAAAAGAATTAGCGAGCTTGGGGTTCCTATTTTTAGTCTTGGCCTAAGGGCGATCTCTCTAGAAGAAAAGGACACCTTCATCAAGGAAAGGGAAAGGATTGTTTTGGCCGAAGAATTTTTTAAAGATAAAGAAGGGGTTTTAGAAAGGGTTAGTCAATTCTTAAGCGAGGGGCCAGCCTATTTAAGCCTTGATATGGATGTGCTTGATCCATCCTTGGCCCCAGGAGTTGGTACACCTGAACCAGGAGGCCTTACCTGGCAGGACCTACTTAAAATTTTGGCAAATTTTATGTCCGCAAAACCTGTGGCGATGGATATTGTGGAAGTGAGGCCTTTTTTAGATCCACCCATGACCGAATATTTGGCCGCTAAAATTATCCTAAAGGTATCAGCCTATTTATCTAAGAACCTAAAATGAGTTATTATCATAAACTGGCTAAGCTTCTTTTTGAAGCCAATCATTTAAAAAGGATTGAAAGGACTGGTTATACCTACCTTGGGACCGGAAAGGAAACGGTGGCTTGCCATTCCTTTGGAACTTTATTTTGCACCTACATTCTCTGTCAATTATTTCCTCAGCAAGTAGACCTTAAAAAGGCTCTTTTAATGGCCCTTTTTCACGATTTTCCTGAGGCTCGGGTAGGTGATTTTAATGCGGTCAATAAACTTTATAATAGCGCTAAGGAAGAGTGGGCTTTAGAGGAGGCTCTTTCTGGATTTTCTTTTCAGGAAGAGATTTTGAAGCTCTTCCAAGAGTACCGTGCTCTGAAGAGTTTAGAAGCTAAGATTGTGCATGATGCTGACACACTGGATCTTATGCTTCAATTGAAAGAGCAAAGAGATCTTAATAACCCCTATGCGGAGAGATGGTTGAGATATGCCAAAAGAAGGCTAATCTTAGAAGAGAGTAAAAGATTGGCGGAAGCCATCCTGGAGACAGAATGGTGCTCCTGGTGGCTGGAGAGGTTGATCAAGGTTGATACCTCCGAGTCCTCCTGAAATTTGTGTTCGCTGTGGAAAATGTAATCCTCACTGTCCGAGTTATCAAATCTTCAAAAGAGAGGACTTTTCTCCACGAGGAAGGAACTTTCTCCTTATCCAAGGGTTGCCTCAGGAGAAAAGCCTTACCGAGTCTTTCAATTACTGTTTACTTTGCGGAAGGTGCGAAAGGGTTTGTCCTCTCCGAGTAAGCTTCCCTAGAGCTTATCTCCAAAGCCTTTTAAAGGGTGGTTCAAATTTTTGGCCTATCCCAAGGGATTCCTTTTTTTGGAAGGATTTTTTTACTACCCAAATTAACTTAGAATTTTCTACAGTCTTAAGTAAAAACTGGGGAGATGTTTATCTTTATCTTTCGTGCGGTCTTTTTCATCTCTATCCGCAGGCTTTGAGATCCTTTGTGGATCTTTCCCAAGCTCTGGGGGTCAAAATTCATGTCCCCCAAGCTAATTGTTGTGGCATTTTGGCTTTAGGTTGGAAAAATTTTTCCAAGCTTAAAGAATTTGCTTTGAGAAATCTGGCTCTTTTTAGTCAAGATAAGCCAGTTATTACCTTTTGTGCGACCTGCCTTTGGATGTTTAAGGAGGTTTATCCTTTGTTAGGTGAAGAATTTGGGTCTTTATCCAGGAGGACCTACTTTGTCCTTGATTTTGTAAGAAGATTTTTCCAAAAGAATTTTACCTGGGAGTCTGAGGAAAAAATTCTCTATCATCGCCCCTGTCACCTTAACTTAGACTTGACTTTACAAGAAAGAGGTTTTATTAATGTATTAAAGGATTTTTGTTGCGGGTCAGGAAGGCTTGATCTTTGGTTAAAGGGTTTTCCAAAGGCCTATCGTTTAAAATGGTATGGTCTATTGCAAGGAAAAGATTTTTTAGCTACCGCCTGTACGGGTTGTTATTTTAATTTTTCCCGTTTATTAAAGAAACCTCCCATCGTTAGACACTGGATGGAATTTATTACTTTTAAATAAAAGAATTTAGGATGGCTGATTATCCATCTTATTTAAGACTTTTGGAAAGTGGGGAACTAGATCGACGGATTGAAGCCCTTTATGAAAGGTTAAGTCCCTGCCGAATATGTCCTCACGAATGCAAAGTTGATCGGCTCTCCAATGAGAAGGGCTTTTGTCGGGTAGGGATAAAACCAATGATAGCAAGCTATGGTCCCCATTTTGGTGAAGAAAGACCTCTGGTGGGCCAGGGAGGCTCAGGCACTATTTTTTTTACCTATTGCAATATGTCCTGCGTCTATTGTCAGAATTGGGAAATTAGCCATGAAGGGGAAGGGGAAGAGATTGATGAAGAGACCTTAGGCAAAATTATGCTAATATTAAAGATGTGGGGCTGTCATAATATTAACCTTGTTACTCCTACCCATCAAATTCCTTTTATTGTTAAGGCGATAAAGATGGCAGCGGAAGGAGGTTTAGACCTTCCCATAGTTTACAACTGCGGGGGCTATGAATCGGTAGAAACTCTTAAACTTCTTGATGGTATTATAGATATTTACATGCCCGACATAAAATATTTGGATGAGAAGATAGCCTTTAAACTTTCCAAGATAAAAAATTATCCCCAGGTGGTGAAATTCGCAGTCAAGGAGATGCACCGTCAAGTAGGGGACCTTATTGTGGAAAATGGCCTTGCTAAGCGCGGGTTAATCGTTAGACATTTAGTTTTACCCGGAGATCTTTCCCAAACGGAAGAAGTAATAAAGTTTGTGGCGGAAGAAATTTCTAAGGATACTTACTTTAACCTGATGGACCAGTATCGCCCTTGTGGAGAGGCCTTTGAGTATCCTCCCTTGGATCGTAAGATTACCAGAGAAGAATGGAATAGAGCCTTAGGCTGGGCAAAAAAATATGGCCTTAAAAGGCTTGACGATAGAAGGGCTCGCTTCTGGGACTAAGCTTTTTGCGGTGGGAGATATTCATGGCTGTGCCTCAAAATTAGAGGCCCTTCTATCTAAATTACCCATCCGTTGGAAGGAAGATTATTTAATCTTTCTCGGTGATTATATAGACCGCGGGGAAGATCCGAAAAGGGTTGTAGAGATAATTCTTGAGCTTGTAAACTCCTATCCGGGCAAGGTGATACCGCTTATGGGGAATCATGAATGGATGTTTTTGCGGTTTTTAAAGGGGATAGAGCCCGAAGTATTCCTCTTTAACGGAGGAGATAAGACCTTGCGAAGCTATACTAAGGAAGGCCAACTAACTATCCCCGAAGAGCACATGAATTTTTTTAAATCCCTTCCCCTTTTTGTTGAGATGCCAGATTATCTTTTTGTCCATGCGGGGATCAATCCCCGGAAAAGTCTTTCCGAACAAACGGAAATGGATTTACTTTGGATAAGACAAAGCTTTTATTTTTATGAAGGGAAATTTGCCAAGACCATCGTGTTTGGTCACACTCCCTTTCCTGAGATCTTACTTCTTGAAGATAGGATCGGTATAGATACGGGGTGTGTTTATGGTGGAAAATTGACAGCCCTTATGCTCCCAGATAGGGTTATTTTCCAGGTCTAAAAGGCCTTTTTTGGAGGGAGAAGAAATGGCTGAGGAAAAAAAGAAATTGAGCTGGCGAGAAATTGATAAGCTCAAGGATCGGAGTGGTTTTGCCAAGGTAAGAAGTAAAATGGAAAGAGAAGAAAGGTTTAAGGCCAATAGAGCTCAAGAATCTGCTAAAAAAGAATATTTGAAAGAGTTAGAAAAGCTCTTTCAGAACAAAAAGGATCATGAACGAGAGGAGGCTTTAAAAAAGCTTTCTCAACACATCGGTAAAAGGGAATTTAAAAAAATGGCTTTAGAGTTTTTGGAAAAATTTGGTTTACCTCTTGATGTTTTGGCCTTGCTTCTTTTTTTAGATAGTAAAGATAAAGAACTTATCTTGAGGGTATTAGAGTTTGTGAAGAATAACTTGTCTCAATTTTCATCTGAGGATTTACAAATCTTGGGGCATAGATTTAAGTCCCTTCGTTATACTTTAACGGATCCTAAGGTTCTCTTTCAGATAGAAAATTTATTAAAGGAAATAGGCTCATGAAAGAGGATTTGCTTAGATCTTATCTTTCTTATCTTTCAACGAAAAGAGAATATTCTTTGCACACTCTTTATGCTTATGCACGGGATATTAAAGATTTTTTGGAATATTTTTGGGGCTTAGGGTTAGAGCTTTCGGAGATAGACCCTAAGGTAATTAAGGGTTATTTAGGATATTTATTTTCCCGGGGCTACAATCCCTATACGCAGGCTCGAAAAATTTCAAGCTTAAAAAGTTTTTTTATTTATCTTTTGGAAGAATTAAAAATAGAGGTGCCCTATCTTCTTTTAGAAGGGCCAAAGCTTCCCCAAAGGCTTCCCAAGGTTCTCACTCTGGAAGAAATTGAAAGGCTTCTTCAGGCCCCTGAAGTAAATACGCCTTTAGGTCTTAGAGATCGGTGCATGCTTGAAGTTCTTTATGCTACTGGTATGAGAGTTTTTGAGTTGGTAAATCTCAAGTTAGGCGCGCTAAATTTGGAGCTTGGTTTAGTTAGGGTTTTAGGGAAGGGTAGTAAAGTTAGGCTCGTACCCTTAGGAGAGCCCGCTTTAAAATACCTGTCCCAATATTTAGAAGAGGTCAGGCCAAGGCTGGTTACTAAAAGAAGCAAAGAATATGTTTTTTTGAACCGCTTAGGTGGTCCTCTTACCAGACAGAGGTTTTGGCAAATCCTTAAGGAATATGCAGAAAAGGCCAATCTTCCTAAGGAAAAGGTCACCCCCCATGTTATCCGTCATTCCTTTGCTACCCATCTCTTGGAAGGAGGAGCAGATCTGCGTAGCATTCAACTCCTTTTAGGCCATAGCAGTTTGCGGACTACCCAAATTTACACCCATCTTGATTGGCAAAGCCTTAAAGAAACTTACGACAAGCACCATCCTCGGGCTTAAATATCCTCAAGGCTTAAAATGCAGGATAACCAAATAATAACCATAGACCTCCCCTTTTTAGAATTTGTAGCTCGTTTGGGCCTTACTCAAAGGGTTAGAGAATTTTTAGAAATAGCCAAAGAGATTGCGCAAGAGCAAAAAAAATTTTTATACTTAGCGGGAGGACAAATAAGGGATTTTTTTCTTAATCGGCCTTCCTTAGACCTAGACTTGGTCATTGAAGGAGAGATCAGTGAGTTTGTGGAGTCTTTAAAAAAAAGGTGCGGTGTTTTAGTGATATTTTCTACTCCTTTTTTAACTTATAAACTATCTTTACCCTCAGCTGGCCTAACGATTGATTTAGCCTCTTCCCGAGGAGAAGTTTACGAAGAGGTAGCCGCTCTACCCAAGGTTTACCCCGCTACTTTTAGGGAAGATATTTGGCGGCGAGATTTTACCATTAACGCTTTAATTTATGGTTTAACTCCCCCTTTTGCCGAGAGGGTGGTGGACTTGGTTGGTGGTTTATCAGACCTTAAGGCCGGTTTGTTAAGACCTCTTCATAAAAAAAGTTTTGTAGATGATCCTACCAGGGCCTTTAGGGGGATTCGCTATCTGGCGCGTTTAAACTTCAAGGAAAGTTCGGATTTTAGAGAGGCCCTTAGAGAAGCAAAGAAAGAAAAGGCTTTCCAAAGGCTTTCTTCTTCAAGGCTTCGTAATGAACTTCAACTGTACATAAGAAAAGAGGATTTAATGCTTTTACCTCGTTTACTTGACCTTAGCAAGAGGTTTAACCTTTTTGTCCTTTCGGGTTTAGAATTAGACCTGCCAAGAGTTGAAAGGGGTATAAAATTTCTCCTTGAACTAAAAGCAGAACTCTCCGAAGAAGAAAAGGAAGAAGCCTTTTTGCTTCTTCTTTCGGGGTTTAAGAGGGAAAATTTAAAGAGATTATTTTTTACGGATGCCCAAATTAGCAAGCTCTTAAACAAATGGCAGATCTTTAAAGAAAAGTCCCTGGAGTTGCCAAAATTATCCTTAGGAGATCGGGTCTTTTTTTTAGAAAAATTTCCCCCGTCCTTTTTAGTTGCGGTGGCTGTTTATTTTGAAGATCTTTGGGAAGAGATAAAAATTTTTCTTCAAAGGTATCGGTATGTGAAGCCTGAATTGACAGGGAAGGATTTGCAACAACTTGGCCTACTTGAAGGGAAGAACTTGGGAGAACTCCTTAGGTTTTTGAGGGAGAAAAGATTGGAAGGTTCTATCAAATCCAAGGAAGAGGAAATAGAGTTAGTAAAAGAGATTCTCCTGGCTCAAAAGTTGTTATTTTAAGAAGATAAAATATAATGAAGGATATTTAGGCGGATTTCTATGAGAGAAAATTTTTCCGAACTTTTAGAAAGCTATTTTTTGCAAGGTCAAGGCTCTTTTCGGGCTGGTGAGCTGGTAAAGGGCATAGTTGTGCATGAGGATCAAGAAAATGTTTATGTTGATATAGGAGGAAAAGCTGAAGCCATCCTTCCCAAGTCAGAATTGCCTTCCTTTTCTTTGACCTTACAACCTGGCTCTGAAGTGGAAGCCCAAGTTATAGGCCAAACTCCGCAGGGAAATTATTTGCTTTCCGTCCTCAAGCTTTGGAAAAGGAAAGCTAAGGAGGAACTTTCGGAGTTTTTAGCTCAAAAAAGTCCCTTTCAAGTTAAGGTAGTTTCTCAAATAAAGGGAGGATACCGAGTAAATTATAAAGACCTGTTAGAGGGCTTTTTACCTGGATCACAGGCAGATAAAAGGCAAGATCTCATCGGACAGGCTATCACAGTATTAGCCCAAAAGGTAGAAGGCGAGACCTTTGTAGTTTCTCAAAAAGCTTATTTAGAAAAGGAAAAAGAAGAACGGATGAGGGCACTTTTAGCTAGAATTAACCAAAAACAACCCCTTTTGGGCAAAGTGAAATCGCACGTACCTGGAGGTTTCTTAGTGGAATTGGAGGGCTTAGTAATTGGATATTTACCCTTTTCAGAATTGACCTACCGCCGATTGTCCAATCCGGAAGAGTATTTAAAAATAGGTGATGAAGTAAAAGTTTTAGTTTTAGAGCATGACCTTTCAAAGCAAAGATTTAGATTAAGCCTTAAAGCTCTAGCAAAAGACCCTTGGGAAGGAATTTCTAAAAGATATCATGTGGATACTCGAGTAATAGGGACGGTAGTTGAGGTTAAGCCCTTTGGAGCCTTGGTGGAAATAGAACCTGGGGTAGAAGGGCTAATTCCTGCCAGTGAGTTGACCTGGCGGAAAGGTCTAAAACCCTGGGAGGTTCTTAAGGAGGGTGATCGGGTTGAGGTTTTGCTTACGGAAATAGATGAAGACAAAAGGCGAATGATCCTTAGCCTTAAGAGGCTTGAAGAGGATCCTTGGGAAGGATTTTCTCAAAAGCATGGGGTTGGCGATGAAGTAGTGGGTAGGATAGAGGGAATAACAGATTTTGGTCTCTTTATTGAAGTCCTTCCTGGGGTAAGGGGGTTTGTTCCTAAAGCCGAAACAAGCTGGCAAAGGGAAAGCAACTTGGAAGAAAAATTCTCCCTCGGGATGGAAGTTAGGGCCAAGATTTTAGAACTTGATCCTTTAGCTCGTAAATTGAAACTCAGCCTCAAGGCCCTTCAACCCGATCCTTGGGAGTTAGCGAAGGAAAAATGGCCAGTTGGCGAAAGGGTTTCAGGAGTGGTGAAAAAAATATTGCCAGGTAGAGGCTATATACTTTCTTTATCTTCAGAAATTCAGGCCTTTTTACCTTTAGAAGAAGTTAGGGAGGGGGAAAAATATAAGGAAGGGGAGGCCTTAGAGGTAAAGATTATTTCCTTGGAGCCTGAAAAAAGAAGAATTAAGGTTTCCGTTAAAGCTCTTAAAGAAGAGGAAGAAAGGAAAGAGGTGGAGAGCTTTTTAAAATCCCAGAGGCCCTCCAAAAGATTGATCCTTGCGGAAAGATTAAAAAAGGTCCTTTCGGAAAAGGATCTATGAAAAGGGGATGGTTTACAAGGTTTTTAACCTTTTTAGGTGGGATAGTTTTCTTTATTCTTGTTCTATTCCTTCTTTTAGCTTTACTTCCCCTGATAAAATCTTTTGATTACGGCAAGCCAAAGATAGGGATCTTAGAGGTTAAGGGATTGATTGTGGAGGCGGAGGAATATCTTTCGGCTGTGAAAGAATTTATGAGTCGTAGTGATATAAAGGGAGTTTTAGTGCGTATTGATTCCCCTGGCGGGGCTATTGGTCCAACCCAGGAGGTATATGAAGAATTAAAAAAGTTAAGAAAGTTAAAGCCTGTTTATGTCTCTATGGGTGGTATTTCTGCATCGGGAGGATATTATTTAGCCTTGGCAGGTGAAAAGATTTTTGCCAATCCTGGCACCATCACGGGTAGTATAGGAGTATTAATTGAAATCCCAAATCTGGAAAAGCTTTTAGATAAACTGGGGATCAAGGGAGAAGTAATCAAAAGTGGGGAATACAAGGATACGGGTACGATCTTTAGGAGTTTAACCCCTAAAGAACGACAATATTTGGAAGACAAGGTTAAGCAGCTTCATCAACAGTTTATCAAGGTTGTGGCTATGGAACGGTCCCTTCCCATAGAAAAAGTAGAGGTCTTGGCGGATGGTAGAATCTATACCGGAGAGGAAGCTAAAAAGTTAGGACTAATTGATGAGTTAGGGAATTACCATACCGCTCTTGAGGAATTAAAGAAAAGGTTAGGATTAAAAGAGATAGGAGTGATTTCTTTACCCCGAAAGAAAAGTTTTTGGGAAAGGCTGTTAGAAGAAAAAAGTTCTCTTAGGTTGGAAAAACTGTTAGAAAGCTTGTCGTACCAACCCTTTTTTCTCATGAAATAGCTGAGATGACGAAAAAAGATTTAGCTAAGATCTTAAAAAAATCCTTTCCTGATGTAGATGATGATATTATCTTAGAGTTGATTGAAGCTTTTTTTGAGGTCTTAATTGAGGCTCTTCAAAATGGCCAGGCCATAGAGCTCCGCGGTTTTGGGATTTTGGAGCCTAGAGTAGGAAAGGGGGCTTGGTTTTTTAATCCCAAGAATCAACAGAAATACTTTATCAAGGAGAAAAGGAGGGTCCTATTTAAGAATAGTAAAGAGCTTTTAGAGAGGTTAAATACTCCCTTTGAGGCTGGGCTTGATCTTGGGACGCAAACCTTTAGGCTTATTTTAGGAAAATTTTTTAACGGTCAACCGTTGTTTCTTTGGCGCGGCCGAGAGAACGTGAGGCTTGGTGAAAATCTTAAGGATAGAGGTTTTTTGGGAGAGGAAGCTATTAAAAGAGGCTTAACAGCCCTGGGAAAATTCAAATCCTTCCTGAACAAATATGAGGTTAAAAGGATTAACGCAGTAGGAACAGCTGTTTTTAGACAGGCCAAGAATGGAGAAAGCTTTCTAAGGGAAGTAGAAGAAAAATTAGGGATTTCCATCCGGATACTAAGTCCTGAGGAAGAGGCTAAGCTTACCCTCAAAGGTGTTGAGTTTGGTTTGAAGATCTTAGGTTTGAACTTGGATCATTTTTTGGTGGTGGATGTAGGTGGAGGATCAACGGAGATCATAAATTATAAAAAAGATGGGACTCCAGAAATTTTCAGCTTAGATTTGGGAGTAGTTTTCCTGCGGGATTTATTTAAGCTAAAATATCCCATTACTTCACGGGTCTTTCAGTCCTTAAGAGAATATGTGAGGGAAAGAACTAAGGAGCTATCTTTTAGGGCAAGTCCCTTTATGATTGTCACTGGTGGCTCAGCCTCCCTTTTAGGGGCCATAGATTTGAAGCTCAAGGACTTTGATTTTGATCTTCTTCATGGGCATCGTTTAACCTGGGATAGGTTAATAAAGCTCTCCGAAAGAGTGATAGGTTTGACCTATTCTCAACTAGCTAAACTAAAAGGCATGGAGAGAGGACGGGAAGACCTTTTAATTCCAGCTTTAGCCATATATCTTGAACTTTTAAATTATTTTTCCTTATCTGAAGTTATTATCAGTGAATTTGGCATCCTTGAGGCCACTTTACTTTCCTTTTGGGGATTGTAAAATATAGGGCAAAAAAATTAGGACGGAGGTCTATGTTAGAGATTATTCAAGAAGGTTTGACCTTTGATGACGTTTTGCTTGCTCCCTCCTATTCTGAGATTTTGCCGAAGGATGTAGATGTTTCCACCTACATCACCCCGAAGATTAAGCTTAACATACCGTTAATTTCAGCGGCTATGGATACGGTTACGGAAAGCCGGATGGCTATTGCTTTAGCCCGGGAGGGTGGTCTTGGCGTAATCCATCGGAATATATCCCTTGAAGAACAGGTTCGTGAAGTAGAAAAGGTCAAAAAATCGGAAAGTGGGATGATTTATGACCCTGTAACGGTTGATCCGGAAACACCAATTCGTAAAGTCTTAAATCTCATGGATGAGTATAAAATTTCCGGTATTCCGGTAGTGGAAGGTCCGGAGAAAAAACTTGTAGGTATTGTTACTAACCGCGACCTTCGGTTTGAAACTCAGCTTGATCGCCCAGTCAAAGAGGTAATGACCAAAGAGAATTTAGTAACTGCTAAACCAGGAATTACTCTTGATGAAGCGATTAAAATTCTCCATGAAAGAAGGATTGAAAAACTTCTAATAGTGGATGAGAATTTTTGTTTAAAAGGACTGATTACCATTAAAGATATAGAAAAGATTAAAAAATATCCCAATGCTTGTAAGGATGAATTGGGAAGGTTAAGGGTTGGAGCAGCCATTGGAGTTGGTAAGAACCGGCTTGAACAGGCGGAGGCCTTACTTAAGGCTGGAGCGGACGTACTTTTTATTGATTCTGCTCATGGACATAGTAAAAACGTTATTGAAACCATTAGGGAAATAAAGTATCATTTCCCGGATTGCCAAATAATAGCAGGCAACATCGCCACATCTGAAGGTTGTGAGGCCCTACTTAAGGCTGGAGCAGATGGGGTAAAAGTTGGAGTTGGTCCAGGATCTATTTGTACCACCCGGATTGTTGCAGGAGCAGGGGTTCCCCAACTCACAGCCATCCATAATGCCGCTAAGGTAGCTGATAAGTATGGTATCCCAATTATCGCTGACGGAGGGATAAGATTTTCGGGTGATATAACTAAGGCTATTGCTGCGGGAGCATGGGCTGTAATGATTGGTAACCTTTTTGCTGGTACCGAAGAAGCCCCAGGAGAGGTAATACTTTACGAAGGTAGAACCTATAAACTTTATCGGGGAATGGGCTCTTTATCGGCTATGTTTAAAAGTGGGGCAAGGGAACGTTATGGTCAAGAGGCTGAAGATATATCAAAATTTGTACCCGAAGGGGTAGAGGGAAGGGTCCCATACCGAGGACCAGTAGCCCAAATTATTTATCAGCTTATCGGCGGTCTTAAATCTGGAATGGGCTATTGTGGATGTGCCAACATTCAAGAACTTCGTAAAAAGGCTAAATTTATCCGGATAACTCCCGCTGGATATCGGGAAAGCCATGTGCATGACGTAACCATCCTTCGCGAAGCTCCAAATTATTGGATAGGCAAATAATGTAATGCCCTTTTATAAATGGAAAGGTAAATCTTCTTCCGGTGAGCTTAGAAGTGGAGTTTTGGAGGCCCCAAGTCCCCAAATAGTTGAGTTTCACCTTCGTAGACTCAACATCCAACCTCTTGAAATAAAACTTCAAAAAGAAAGACCTCCTTTAATTACTTTAAAGAGAATTTCTGATAAAGAGCTTATGCTCTTTACACGGCAATTTGCCACCGTGCTTGCCGCTGGCTTGCCCATTGTCAAAAGTTTAGAAGTTTTAACCATACAGACTAAAAATCCTTATTTTCGGCAAGTCCTGGAGGAAATCAAATTAAAAATAGAGGCGGGGAGTTCCCTGAGTGATGCCTTAGCCGAGTATCCTAAGGTCTTCAACCGGCTTTATATTTATCTGGTAAGGTCTGCCGAAGCCTCGGGCAATCTTGATAGTGTTTTACAGCGGTTAGCCCTTTATTTGGAAAAGATTGTAGCCCTAAAGGCTAAAGTTAAACACGCCATGATCTATCCTTCCCTGATCATTTTTGTAACTATCCTAGTAATAAGTATATTGATGATCTTTGTCATCCCCAAATTTGCTCAACTTTTTGCGGAAGCTGGACAAGCTCTTCCTTTACCCACCCAAATTTTACTCAGCCTAAGTCATAATTTTAAATATGTTTTTTTAGGCTTATTGGGGATCCTTTTGGTTTTAATTTTTTCCATAAAATCCATTCGTAAAACTGAAAAGGGTATCCTGGAGACAGACCGCCTTTTATTAAAAATTCCCCTCTTCGGGGAACTTTTTCTGAAGACCGCTATTTCAAGGATGGCTCGGACTTTAGGTACATTGATCAATGCTGGAGTTCCTTTACTTCAGGCCATTTTGATAGCGGCTGAAACTTCGGGTAATAAGGTGATAGAAAAGGCCTTGGAAGATGTTCGCTTAAGCGTCATAGCTGGTCAACCTATGTCAGACCCTATGTTTTTTACTGGAGTTTTTCCTTATATGGTAGTGGAAATGGTAAGGGTTGGGGAAATGTCAGGAAGGGTTGATGAAATGCTCTTTAAAGTAGCGGATTTTTATGAAGAAGAAGTAGATAGAACGGTGCAAACTATTTCTACTTTGATTGAACCCATTCTTTTAATCTTCTTAGGTGTGATCATTGGTGGAATCTTAGTAGCCCTCTATCTCCCAATCTTCCAGCTTGGTAGTGTGGTGGGAGGGTAAAATTGTTTTAACCCAAGAGAATTGTTGACTTTGTAGGATTCTGATATTATATAACTCAAAAGGCTTGCTTATGGGACGCATCATTATGAAAGAAAAGGATATAACTTTTGAAGATAAACTCTGGAAAGCTGCGGATAAATTGAGAAAAAAAGTTGAAGTGCATGAGTATAAGAAAGATATACACTAAAATTAACCTTGACCATTTTGATCTTGCATACCTGATAAATCTTTTTTCAGAAATCCAGTTTGGAGATGGACATAGAGGAAAAGACATTTTTGGAAGGATTTATGAGTATTTCCTTGGGAAATTCACAGAAGCAGAAGGCAAAAAGGGAGGCGAATTTTACACGCCAAGATGTTTAACAAAGCTTATTGTTGAAGTTCTGGATGTGAAAGAGGGAAGGATATTTGACCCTGCGTGCGGGAGTGGTGGATTTTTTGTCTCTGCCATTGAAAAACTGGAAAGAGAAGGGATTGATATATTTCGTCTTTCAATCTATGGACAGGAATCAAAGGAATTTGTTTGGAAGATGTGCAAAATGAATCTTGCCATAAGAGGTGCCGAAGGAGATATAAGGTAATTTGAGGAAAAGATGAAGGCCTATTCCGAAGAGATGGCAAGACTTTTAAAGGAAGAAAAAGAACTTACAGAGCGGGTGAAAGAAGTTTTTAAGGCATTGGGATGGGAGGTATAAAAAATGCAAGAAACTTAAATCAAAGAGATAATACACAAAATTTTTAAAGAGCGAAATATAGATATTGTCAAAATAATTCTTTTTGGTTCAAGGGCAAGAGGTGATTATAGAAAAAGAAGCGATTGGGATTTCCTCGTTGTTGTTAAGGATGAACTTTCAAGGAAAGAAAAGTCGAAACTTTCGTATCTTATCAGAAAAAGGTTGGCAGATGAATTTATATCATGCGATGTTTTAATAAAGTCGGAGAAAGAAGTAAAGGAGAGAGAAAAAGTAATTGGTAGTGTTATTAAAACAGCTATAAAAGAAGGGATAATTTTATGATAGATAAAGAGACCAAAAATTGGTTTATTAAAGCATTGAATGATTATAAGACTGATGGAGCAAAGGAAGCTTTTAATTCTGCAGCAAAGGTAAAAATTTTCATTTTAAAGAAACTTAATATAGAAGAGGAAAAATTGAAGTTGAAATGAAACTTAGGTGGGAAACGGAATTTAAAGAGACGGAAATCGGAGAGATACCGAGGGATTGGGAAGTGAGCGAGATAGGAAAATATTATAATCTTAAGTACGGAATAACAGTAGCCTCCTCTAATTATGGCAATTGCAGATTTCTGAGACAAACGGACTTAAAAAAAGTTATGTTCTTATGGAAAATATTCCTTATGCAGACATAGAGAATGAGCAAATAGAAAAATTTTTATTGCAACCTGATGATCTGGTTATAAGCAGAATTGCCAATGTTGGAACAGTGGGATACATTGATTATAAAACCCTTCAATTATTAGATAAACCGCTCGTTTTTGGTTCTTATCTTTTAAAGTTTGAAAAAGTAAATAATATACAAAATAAATGGACTTTTTATTTTTTGTCGTCTCATCAGATGCAAGAATACATTAATTCAATAGGAGAAGGCTCTACAAGAAAAAATACAAATGCAAAAGTAGTCTCTAATTTTCCACTTGTTGTTCCTCTCCCTTCTGAACAATCCCGCATTGCTACAGTTTTATCCTGGTTTGACGAATTGATAGAAAACAAGAAAAAAACAGAATGAGATTTTGGAAAAAACCGCAATGGCAATTTTTAAAAACTGGTTTGTTGATTTTGAACCATTTAAAGATGGTGAGTTTGTCTATCACGAGGAGCTGGGAAAGGAGATACCAAAGGGGTGGGAGGTAAAAGCGATTGGGGAGGTTGCAGAATTTATTAATGGTTTATCCTATAAAGGAAGTGAAAAATTTAGGGATTCAGTGGATAACTCTTATGTTTTCATCACTCTAAATAACATCAAAGAAGGTGGAGGTTTCAAGACAGAATTTACTTGGATAAAAAGTAATCGGCTAAAGGAAAAACATTTTGTTAAGGAAAGAGACTTAATATTTGCAAATACAGAACAGACTAAATCGGGGAGGTTATTAGCTTCTCCTGCGTTTGTGATTTTCCCAGATGGCTATAACAAAGATTTAGGAGTTTATTCCCATCATATAACGAAGATATGTCCTGAAAATGAGGATTACAAAACATTAATTTACTTGATATTTAGGATTTATCAAGAAGACTTAGCCCAAACATATCATACGGGTACTGGAGTTTGGAGATTTGATATAAAAAACTTCAGAGAAAATTATCTAATCCCTATTCCCCCTCCCTCCATCCTCCACCAATTTCACTCCCTCGTTGAACCGCTTTTCAAAAAAATCATCCTCAATCAAAAACAAATTATGCTTTTACGAAAGATAAGGGATGAATTACTTCCAAAACTTGTTTTTGGCAAAATAAGGATTAGGGAGATATGAAAATTAAATTTTCTAAACATGCAAAGCTTAAAATAGAAGAAAGGAGAATTAATCTTGAAGATATAAAGAAAGTTCTTAAAAATGCTGAGCTTATATTTTATGATATTGTTTCAAAAAGTTTCGTTTCTATTGGAAAAATTGAGGCTGAAAAATAACAACAAGTTTAATTGTGATCCATAAGAAAAAATGATTCAACAAAAATAATAATAACTGTTTATCCTTGTAAGAATATAGAGAGAGAAATCAAAAGAAAGGAGGGATGGAAGTGGCTCAGAATAAAATAAAAGTATGGTACGATGAGGAAATGGATATACTTTATGTTTCCTTTAAAGAAGGACCTGCGCTTGATTCGGAAGAAATAGAAGAAGATGTGCGGGTTGAGTATGGGAAAGAGAGAGAAATCTTAGGAGTTGAAATTCATAATGTCACAAAAATGGTTGCCAAATCGTTAGCATCTCAATTAAAAGAAGCGGTAAAGGGTGCATGATAACAAATCCTTTAAGACTACATATGGAGAAAAAATTTACAGGCACAGTAAAATAGAGGTAGATGATGAAGCTTCCTCAGAAAAAGATGTGGATAGACTATGATGAAGACGCAGATGTTTTATACATAAGCTTCCGAAGATCATGGCTCAGAATTAAGCCCTGAAAATGAAGAAAGAGAATCATATAGACAGGTTGTTTTAAAGAGAAGATTTATCCAAGAAGACAAAAAATTTCCAAAAAGGATTAGGGAAGTCAAAATTCAATCCTTGCCCCAGCCTTATGGCAAATTGCTCTTGAAAAACTATCTACACTTTTTAGTATATTATAGGCAGTGATGAGGATACCGTAAAGAAGCTAGGAGAAATTAATTATGGCACGGGATGTTGGAGATTTGTCTAAAAATGAAAAGCCACCTTTAGATTTAACATTTATAGTAAATGAACCTGGTCAGACACTCAAGAATAGATTTGAGCAACTAATTAAAGATTGTAAGTTCTTTGATTGTCTTGTTGCTTTTTTTTATGTAAGTGGATTTCATGCCTTGTACAAAGCCCTGCAAAACACTGAGAAAATAAGAATTCTTATTGGGATTGGGACATCAAGGGAAACTTACGAATTGATGAAAATGGGACAAAATCAGTCCCTAAGTTCTTCTCAATTCTCTCATGCAGAGGTAAAACAAAAAATTGGAAACGCCATAGAGTATGAAATGGCGGATTCAGAGGATAGTCCAGATGTTGAAAAAGGCGTGCAAAAGTTTATTGAATGGATAAAAGAAGGGAAACTGGAGATAAGGGCTTATCAGTCTCAAAATATTCATGCAAAATTATATATTATAACTTTTAAAGAAGGTGATAGGGATGTAGGAAGGGTTATAACAGGTTCAAGCAATTTTACCCAATCTGGATTAGAGGACAACCTTGAATTCAATGTGGAACTAAAGAACAGGGCCGATTATGAGTTTGCAAAGAATAAATTTGAAGAATTATGGAAGGATGCAGTTGATGTTAGTGAAAAGTATGTTCAAACAATAAATGAAAGAACCTGGTTAAATCAAAATATCACCCCTTATGAGCTTTATCTTAAATTCTTATACGAATATTTTAAGGATGAACTCACAAGAACTGATGAAGTTTTTATAAAATATTTGCCTTATGGTTTCAAAAGATTTGAATATCAAGAGCAAGCAGTTTTGAATGCAAAGAAGATATTAGAGGAATATGGCGGAGTTTTTATCTCAGATGTGGTAGGACTCGGAAAAACCTATATTTGTGCAATGCTTGCTGGACAACTTGATGGTAGAACCCTTGTCATAGCACCACCATCGCTACTTAATAAAAATAATCCTGGGTCATGGCCAAATGTTTTTTCAGATTTTCATATTCCTGCTGAATTTGTTTCAACAGGAAAACTTGATGAGGCAAAAAGACTTATTGAACAAAGAGAATATAAAAATATCATCATAGACGAATCCCATCGTTTCAGAACAGAGACAACTATTAGTTATGAAGCAATTGCTGAAATTTGTCGTGGGAAAAGAGTAATTTTGGTCTCTGCAACTCCTTATAATAACTCACCCATGGATATTCTTGCACAGATTAAACTTTTTCAGAATGTAAGAAAAAGCACAATTCCTGGATTACCTAATCTTGAAGATTTTTTTAAAAGACTTGAGAGTGAATTAAAAGAAGTTGACCGTGTTAACAATTATGATCAGTATCTTGAAAGAGTAAGAAATAATGCAAAAAAGATTCGCGATAAAGTTTTGAAATACATAATGGTTAGAAGAACAAGAAATGAGATTGAAAAATATTTTGCAGAGGACTTAAGGAAAAACAATGTCAAATTTCCAGAAGTAGAAGACCCAAAACCTTTTTATTACCAATTGAACGATGAAGAAGACAAAATTTTTATGGAGACAGTAGAGTTAATAACACAGAAATTCAAATATGCTCGTTATATGCCATTACTTTATTTAAAGAAACTAATTTCCCCACTGGAAGCACAATCTCAAAGAAATATGGGCGGTTTTATGAAGGTTCTCCTTGTAAAAAGGCTGGAAAGTAGTTTTTATGCATTCAGAAAAAGCATTGACAGGTTCATCCGTTCCTATGAAATGTTTATTAAAGAATATGAAAGGGGAAATGTTTATATAAGTAAAGGATACATAAACAAGATTTTTGAGCTTTTGGATCAAGGAGATGATGAAGCAGTTCAGAAAGTTATTGAAGAAGGAAAAGCAGAAAGATATAACAGCCAAGATTTTAGACCTGACTTTGAACAAGCCCTAACGAATGACTTAGAGATTTTAAAACAAATAAAGTTAAAGTGGCAATCTGTAGAAAGGGACCCAAAACTTGAGACCTTGCTAAATGAATTAAGAAATAACCCAATCCTAAAAAATAAGAAAATAATCATCTTTACAGAGTCAAAAGAAACTGCAGAGTATTTGACTGAAAATATAAATAATAAATTTGGTAAAATTGCCCTTCTATTTCATGGTAGTTCACCTGAAGAAGTGAGGGACAGAGTCATAGAAAACTTTGATGCAAGGGCAAAAAATAAAAAAGATGATTATAGAATTCTTGTCTCAACCGAAGTTCTTTCTGAAGGCGTTAATCTCCACAGGTCAAATATCGTGATAAATTATGATATACCCTGGAATCCAACAAGATTAATACAAAGGGTAGGAAGGATTAACAGAATAGATACCCCGTTTGACAAAATTTACACTTTCACTTTTTTCCCGACAAAACAAGCAGATTCTGAAATTGAACTTACAAAAATTGCTCGTTCAAAAATAGAAGCATTTTTAACATTGCTTGGCAGTGATAGCGCAATACTTACTGAAGGTGAACCTGTTACCTCTCATGAGCTATTTGATAAACTACTTTCAAAGAAAACCATTATAGAAGATGAAGAAGAAGAAAGTGAACTTAAGTATTTAAGAATTATTGAAGATATTCGCGATAACAATCCTGAACTCTTTGAAAAGATAAAGCGACTTCCAAAGAAGGCTCGTTCTGCAAAGTTGTATTCCCAATCTCTAAAAGATATCGCTCCTCCTAATTCTTTAATTACTTTCTTTAGGAAAGGTAAGTTAATGAAATTCTTCTTTACGGATAGCAAAAGTAAGCGAACAATAGAGCTTGATTTCCTTACCGCCGCAAGGATACTTGAGTGTTCACCAGACGAAAAAAGAGCAAAACTACCTCTTGAAGATTACTATGAACTTCTTGATAAGAATAAAACTGCGTTTTTTAATGCAACTATTGAAGAGATTATTGACACCCGTAGGCGTGGCGGTTCTGACAGTTATTCTAAACTTCTAAAAATCCTAAAGGTAACCCAAAAAAATAGCAAACAATTTACTGAAGAGCAGGAAGAATATCTTAAAGAACTTATAAACCGACTTGAACAAGGTGCATTTCCCAAAAAAACAGTTCAAAAAGTTTTAAAGGCATTAAACAAACTTGAAAAAGAGATAGACAATCCATTAAAAGTTCTTGGCGTTCTCCAAAGAGAAATCTCACCTGCATTTCTAAAAAGTCACTATGCAGAAACTTCTGCTTCCACTGAAGGAAAAAGGGAAGTTATATTATCACTTTATTTAGCAAAGGAAATTAACGAATAAAGATGGTGAAAATGGAAAAAGAAATTGAGATAGCAAAACAAATAATCCTTGAAGAAACTAATAAGTTCGGACTGGAAGTAAAGGTGATATATCTTTTTGGCAGTAGAGCAAAAGGAAATTATACCAAGGATAGCGACTGGGACTTTTATGTTGTTGTTGATAAAGATGTAGACTTCAGTCGTAAAAGGAAACTCAATGCTCAAATAAGAAAAAAATTAGCTGAGTTGAGATTTCCAAATGATATAATTATTCAATCACAATCTGTAGTAGAAAAAAGAATAAACGATGTGGGTTACTTAACACATTATGTTATTAAAGAAGGAATAAGAATCTATGAATGAAGAGACTGTAAAAAATTAGATTACAAAGGAAGCAATAGAAATTGCAGAAAAAGTAAGAGAGTTCGTAAGAAATAAATTGAGGTTAAAAGAATGGATAGAGAACAGGCAAAAAGACTCGTAATTAACACTTTTGAAAATCCGTTTGATAAGACTCAATTTATAACTTTTCTAAAAAATCTCTTAAAATCTTTTGAGGAGAAAACATTCGTTTATCAAGGCAATTACATCCCTGATGCTTTTGAAAAATACATCGGTTCGTTAGAAAGGGTTGGAAAGTATACTTACGATGATAAAGAGATTGATTTGCTAATTGTGACTCTTAAAAAAGAAACTTCTCTTGAGCGTGCAAGAACAATGCAAAGAAACTTCACTGCATGGTATTTAAAAGGAAGTAGAGGCGGAAAATTAAAAGATGCTGCGCTTGTCGCCTTTGTCTCGCCTACTTCTGAGGACTGGAGATTCTCTCTTGTCAAGATGGATTATCGCTTTGAAGAAACACCCACCGGCAAGATTAAAGTAAAAGAAGAGTTTACACCAGCAAGAAGATGGTCTTTTCTTGTTGGGAAAAATGAAAAAAGCCATACCGCACAAAGTAGGTTCCTTCCAATACTTGCAAATGATGACTTTAGACCTACCCTTGAAGATTTAGAAAAGGCATTTGATATTGAGGTTGTTTCAGAAGAATTCTTCAAAAAATATAGAGACCTTTTTATAAGAACGAAATTAGAACTTGATAAGATTGTTCACAAAGATACAAAGGTGAAAAAAGAATTTGAATCCAAAAACATAAATACCGTTGACTTTGCAAAAAAACTTTTAGGTCAGATTGTATTTTTATATTTCCTTCAGAAGAAGGGATGGTTTGGGGTTGAAAAGGGAAAACCATGGGGAACAGGTCCAAAGGATTTTATTAGAAGGTTGTTTAATAAAGAATTTGGAGATTATAAAAATTTCTTTAACGATATCCTTGAACCACTATTTTATGAAGCGTTAAGGACTGATAGAAGCGCAGATGACCATTATTACAGCAGGTTTAATTGCAAAATTCCATTTTTGAATGGTGGACTATTTGATCCAATAAATAATTATGATTGGGTAAATACTGACATACTTCTTCCAAACGAACTCTTTTCAAATAAAAATAGAACAAAAGAAGGTGATATTGGTGATGGAATACTGGATGTATTTGATAGATATAACTTTACTGTAAACGAAGAAGAGCCACTTGAAAAAGAAGTTGCACTTGACCCAGAACTTCTTGGAAAAATTTATGAAAAACTAAACGCAATTAGATCTGATAACTTTGATGAATATGTGCAGGTTTTAAAATCTGGCAAAAAAGGAGAAGAGACAAAGTTCAACAAAGAATATGGTGTTTACTATACACCAAGAGAAATAGTGCATTATATGTGTCAGCAGAGTTTAATTTATTATCTGGAAAATGAACTATCAGGTAATGCTAACAGAGAAGATATAGAAAAATTCATAAAATACGCAGAGCTTATAATAGAAAATGAAGCCAGAGTTATAGAAAAAGGAAAAGAAACAAGAGATTATAAGCACCAACTCCCCGAGAGTATAAGACAGAATGCCACACATATTGATAATCTTCTTGCTGATATAAAAGTTTGTGACCCTGCAGTGGGTTCAGGTGCATTTCCAATAGGTATGATGCACGAGATAGTGAAACTAAGACAATTGCTTTCTGTTTATACAGGACAGAAGATAAACCCATACGACCTAAAACGGCACTGTATTGAAAACTCTCTTTATGGTGTTGATATAGACCCAGGAGCAGTTGAAATTTGTAAGTTGAGATTTTGGCTTTCAATGATTGTAGATGAAGGAGATTTTTATAACATAAAACCACTCCCAAACCTTGATTATAAAGTAGTTTGTGGGAATTCTCTTTTGGGAGTTGAAAAGGACTTATTCAATCAGAGCGCTTTTTCAAAACTTGAAAAATTAAAGCCTCAATACTTTAATGAAACAAACCCTACCAAAAAACAACAACTTAAAAATGAAATTGATAAATTGATTTACGAAATAACAAAGGGACACAAGGAATTTGACTTTGAGGTTTATTTTTCAGAAGTGTTTCATCAAAAAGGAGGCTTTGATATTGTAATTGCAAATCCGCCGTATGTCAGGCAGGAAAGAATAAAGTATATAAAGCCTGTTCTTCAAAAAGCAGGATATAGAGTATATAACAGCACATCGGATCTTTATACATATTTCTATGAAAAAGCATGGCAAATTTCCAAGCAAAATGGCTTTATCTGTTTCATATCAAGCAACAAATGGATGAGGGCAAAGTATGGGGAAAAATTAAGAAAGCTTCTTAAGGAGGATTCAGAAGTTTTGCTAATTATTGACTTTGGAGGTTATCCTGTATTTGAACAGACTGTTGACACAAATATAATTCTTTTCAAGAAAAAAAGTAGCTCAGGCATTCCTTCATCTAAAGTCAAATTTGTAAATGTAAATTCACTGCCACCTAGGGAGGATTTAATCTCATACATTGAAAATAGCTATAACTTCATCCCACAAAAAAAACTTGATGATAAATGCTGGACTCTTGCCGATGAAAAAGTTTTAAACCTTAAAGAAAAAATTGAACGCATGGGCAAACCATTAAAAGAATGGAATGTAAAGATTTATTTTGGTATTAAAACAGGATACAACGAGGCATTTATTATTGATACTGAAACGAGAAATAAAATTCTTGCCAATTGCAAGACAGAAGAAGAAAGGAAAAGAACAGAGGAGATAATAAAACCTATTTTAAGAGGGAGGGACATTGGAAGGTACTACTACAAATGGGCTGGGTTGTGGCTCATCAAAATAGAATCAGGCTGGACAAATAAGAATAGAGGCAGAATAAATCCAGAGGAATTTTTTAAGCGGACATACCCAGCAATTTACAATCATCTAATTCAATATGGCAAAGTTAAAGGAAAAGGCAAAGGACTATTTAACCGTGATGACCAAGGCGATTACTGGTGGGAATTAAGACCTTGTGATTACTACCCCGAATTTGAAAAAGAAAAAATTGTGTGGCAAAGAGTAACACAAAGTCCAAAATTTGCATTAGTTGAACCTGGTTTTTATTGCGAAGCTACTACACATTTTATAACTGGGGCTAATTTAAAATTCTTGCTTGGTATTTTTAGTTCAAAACTCTTTGAATTCTCATTTTACAAGTTTTATATGGGTGGAGGGATTGAAGGAGAAATAAAGGGTGAATTCATAGGAAGATTTCCCATCCCTCCCATCACTTCCCAAAACCAGCACATAGCAAAACAAATAGAAAAGCTCGTTGACGAAATCCTCTACCTCACCCAATCCGAAGACTACCTTGAAAATCCCCAAAAGCAGGAAAAGGTCAAAGAATACGAACACCAGATTGACCAGTTGGTTTATAAGCTTTATGGTTTGACAAAGGAAGAAATAAAAATTATTGAAGGAGGCAGTAATGAATAAAAATTCGGAAATATCTTGAAGAACTTCACCTCTGTCCAAAATAAACTTTTGAAATGGAGCCTCAAATCAAGTAAGATTGCCTATTATCAAAATCCATTTTTTTAAGCTATAAAGGGATGGATTCACTCATCCAAAAGCCTTAACTACGAACAAAAGATTGACCTGATGGTTTATAGGAAATAGTTCCTTTCTGAAGGGTTTATTTTTGAAGAATGTGAAGGAGTTACCTCTAAGCTTCCTCGGGAAGCTTGCTAAAAGGCAGAATTTAAGATTTTTTACATTTCCGCCCCTTGCTCTGGCAGGTGGTTTGGCCTCCTTCTTTTGCTTTAGTCATCGTATCCGAGGCCCCACAGGAAGAGCATTTCCTGGGTTTGCATTTTGATTCTTTGGTGGCTCCACACTGGCTGCATTTCCAAATAGCCATGCCTTACCCCCCTACGCTTTAAATTTTTTTGTATAATAACGCTTGCTAAATTAAAGTCAAGACTAAAACATAAAAAATTGGAAACTGAAGAACATACTTAGTGCTGGATTAAGAGTTCAGTGGCATTTTTTGGACATCTTCTTAGAGGAATAAAAAATACTTATTATCGCAAGGCTTAAGAAGGAAAGAATAAGAGCTATAAGGTTAAATTAGTCCTTGGCAAAGCGTTTTTTGGGTGGTTTAGGAAGATAATCTATCCGAGGGTTAAAAATGGCGGTAAAGATGCTTTTTTTAATTTTAGGATTTAAAGGATAGATGTGATTTTCCAGAAGTTTTTGGATGGTTTGGCGGTGTGTTTCTTTTGAGAAGGGACAAGGATTTTGGAGGACAGGCCATTTCATTTGGGAAACAAAAATGGAAATTAAATATTTTTCCGTGAAGTAAAGAGGTCTAATGAGGTAGAGTTTTCCTTTAAACATTTCCTGTGCGGGGACAAGAGCAGAAAGCTCTCCATGAAAGAAAAGATTCAAGAAAAAGGTGGTTATCACATCATCCTTATGATGTCCAAAGGCAATTTTATTGGCCCCTAATTCTTCGGCCAGTTTAAAAAGCCTTTTCCTCCGGTGCCAGGAACAGACAAAACAGGGATTAGCTTTCCCCTCGTCAAAGGCTTTAATAGCTTGCAGGCCAAAATCTGTTTTTTCCCAAAAAAATTCTACCTCCCTTTCTCCACAGAAATTTCTTAGAAGATTTACTTTTTCTTCGTATTCCCCTTCATCTTTAGGGAAGCCCATATCTAAATGAACAGCAACAATCTTGGCCTCTATCCTTACTTTCTTCCTCCACAGGGCTAAAAAATGAACTAACACTAAGCTATCCTCACCCCCAGAAAGGGCCAGTAAAATTTTATCCCCGTTAGTCATTAAATCATAACCAAAAATTGCCTTCCCCACCAATCTTTTTATCTTCTCTTGCGCACCCATGCTAATTGGCGAACAAAATAAAAAATTATGTGCTTAATATTTTAACTTTTAAATATTTTTTGCCAACTTTTAACCTTGGAGTTTTTATAAAAGTTCATTGAAATTTGTGGCTTTGGCTTTATTTTTAAAAAACAAAGGAAAGTAATAGTAAAATTTGGGGTATAGGTTATGCCCAAGGACTACTATGAGATTTTAGGAGTGCCAAGGAATGCCACGCAGGAAGAGATTAAAAAGGCCTATCGTCGTTTGGCTATGAAATATCACCCCGATCGGAACCGTGGTAATAAGGAAGCAGAGGAAAAATTTAAAGAAATCAACGAAGCTTATGCGGTTCTCTCTGATCCCGAAAAGAGAAGGCTTTATGATATGTATGGCTCGGCAGAATTTGAAAAACGCTATACCCAAGAAGACATCTTCAAGGATTTTGATTTTGAAAATATTTTTCGGGATTTAGGAATTGATTTATCAGGGTTTTTCCGCCGTGGAAGGAGAGGAGGAAGAGTTTATACCTTTGACTTAGGAGATCTTTTCGGCAATCTTTTTGGAACTATATTCGGAGGAGAAGAAGAGGCAGGATTTGGAGAATATTACGAACGAATTGAGGTAGATCTCCCCTTGTCGGTAGAGGAGGCCCTAAAGGGAGGAGAAAGGGAGGTTATTTTGCCCGATACCCTGGAAGCCATAAAAATCAAAATCCCCGCCGGTATTAAGGATGGACAGATCCTTCGCATCAAACGGAAAAAGGGTAGGGTGGTCAAAGAGTATAATTTTAAGGTAAAAATAATTAGTAAAAGTGGGGTTAGGATAGAGGATAACAACCTTTATCTTGAAGAAGAAGTGGATTTATCAACCCTTTTTTTAGGGGGCGAAATCGCTGTTACCACTCCTGAAGGGAAAAAGGTCAAAGTTAAGGTGCCAGAGCTAACAAAGCCTGGAGCTAAATTAAGGCTTAGAAATCAAGGCTTTCTTTCCCCGGATGGTAAAAGAGGTGATTTATACATCCTTCTAACACCTAAGATGCCTAAAAAGTTAACTCCCGAGCTTAGAGAAATCTTTCAGAGGTTAAGGGAG
This sequence comes from Caldimicrobium sp., assembly GCA_037443245.1. Classification (GTDB taxonomy): domain Bacteria; phylum Desulfobacterota; class Thermodesulfobacteria; order Thermodesulfobacteriales; family Thermodesulfobacteriaceae; genus WYEG01. Next base: position 447,022 of record JBBIOT010000001.1, on the reverse strand, counting down.
ATTGGATATTGAAAAGGTTCTACTTAGGGATAACCATCCTTTTAGGCCTTGCCCTTCTCCTCTTTCTAATTTTTAGATCCTCAGCTAAATTTTGGTCAAAAGAGATCTACAAGGTCCAAAAAAAACCCATTAAAATTTTAGTTTATGCTTCTTGTTATCTTAGACCTAAAGATTTTGTTGTTCTTAAAACAGAGGTCTCCGGACGGGTTCAGAAAGTTTTCGTCAAGGAAGGGGATTTAGTGAGGACTGGGGAACTACTTGCGGTGATTGAACCCATTGGACTTGTGGAAAGAATAGAAGAATTAAGGGCTAAGCTAAATCTTGTAGAAGAAAGGTTAGCCCCTCATTCCTCTTATTTAGAGGTGCTTCGTAAAAATTTAGAAAAGGCGCAGACTGATTTTCGGCATGCAGAAAGTAAATATCTTCGTCGGAAAGAACTTTTTCAGGCGGGCCTCATAGCTAAGGAAGAATTAGAGGAAGCAGAAAGGGGGTATCAGTTAGCGCAAAAAGCGGTAGAACAGGCCGATAGCACTCTGAGAGATGCTATATTTAGCCTCCAAACCGAAAAAAAGGCCCTTCTTCAACAAATAAAAGCCCTTAGAAATGAGTACAGACAATATTTAGTTAGAAGCCCTTTAGAAGGCAGGGTGTATAACAAATATGTGGAGGTTGGGGATTTTGTCACCCCTACCTTTGGCAAAAGCGAGCTTTTTTCCGTGGGAAGTAAAGATGTAGAGGTCTGGTTGGAGATAGATGAAGAGTATGCTTCTCTGGTTAGGCCAGGACAAAAGATTTATCTAAGCTTTGATGCCCTTCCCCATAGGGTCATCACTGGCGAGGTCTACCAAACTATCCCAGAAATTGACCGAAATAAACTTGTCTTTAAAGCCAAGGCCAAGGTTGTGGAGGCCATTCCTGAGCTCCCAGCTCAGGCTACCTGTGAAGCCAATATTTTAGTTAAGGAAAGGCTGGCCTTGGTCTTACCTAAAAAGGCCCTTCAGCAAACCTATGTGGAAAGCAAGAAAAGAGGAAAAATACAAGTAAAAATTGGAGAAACTTTTGGGGAATATGTAGAGGTCCTATCAGGCCTTGCGGAAGGTGAAGAAGTTTTTATCCCTAAATGAGAGGGACCCAAAAGGAGGAATGAATTGAAGCTACTTGAACGGATTTTTGAAAGGATTTTATGGGAAGCACGGTTGCTAATTGTTTTAGCGGTAATCTCTTCAGTCCTTGCTGCTGTAATTTTGTTACTATTTGGAACTTATGATATTTTGACTCTCTTAGGTAAATTTCTTCAGTTCTTTTTAAATCCTGAAGATAGCGAAAAATTTCACAAGGAAGTAATTATTAGGGTAATCAGTGCCCTTGATTTTTTTTTAATTTCCACAATTTTGTTTATCTTTGGCTTGGGGCTTTATGAATTGTTTATCAGTAAGATTGAACACCTAGAAAAGGACACCAAATCTTCAAAGATTTTAGTGGTTCATTCCCTAGATCAATTAAAAGATAAGCTTGGAAAAGTAATCATTATGCTTTTAGTAGTTACCTTTTTCAAGCATGCTATCTCCATTAAGTATGAAGAAATAATGAACCTGCTCTATTTATCTGTAGGGATAGCGTTAATTTCTTTAGCCCTTTACTTTTTAGCCAAGGAGCATAATGGAGAAAAATGAGCTTTTATTCACGTTATTTTTAGTGCATGCAAGCTATCTTTTTTTTGACCCTTGCTCTGGTTCGTAAAAGGAAGAAACAGACCTTGGTTGCCCTTTTTGGGGTAGCCATTGGCTTTACCGCTTTTGTGGTCATGAGTTCTTTAATGTTTGGCTTCCAAAAATATTTTATCCAGCAAGTCATAGATCTTGAACCCCATTTGATGATCAAGCCTAAAGAGGAGTTGGATGAAAAAAGAATAATCAAAGTTATTGATCCCCAAGCTTTAGTCAAGGTTTTAGGGGCCAAACCCAAAGAAAAGGACAGGATCTTAGGATGGCGGGATCTGGTTAAGAAACTGGAAAGCTATCCTGAAGTTATTGGGGTAACCTATCAACTTCAGGCTAAGGGAGTAATAAAATATGGGGCCAAAGAAAAACCAGTAAGTCTCATTGGTATTGAGCCGGCAAGGGAAGCTAAGGCCTCTTCTATTGAAAAATTTTTGACCTTAAAGCGGCTTGACACCCTTAGTCGCAATCCCGAAGCCCTGATTTTAGGAGCCATCATCGCCCGAGATTTAGGAATTAAAGAAATAGGCAAAAAGGTCCTTTTAACTTTCCCTAATGGAGCTACTAAACTTATGAAGGTGGAAGACTTCTTTAATTCCGGAATTACCAACATTGATAATACTAGAATTTATCTTCCCCTTAAAACCTTGCAGTCTCTTCTTGATCGTCCCAATGAAGTAAATTTGCTTGCCCTTAGGATAAGAGATGTGAACCGGGCCGAGGAGCTGGCAAGGAAGATCGGTAAAGAGATCCGATATGAGGTAGAATCCTGGCAAAGGGCCTATCTCAACTTCTTAAAAATTTTTAAAGTCCAAAATATTATCACCTATATGATTGTTTTTGCCATTATTTTAGTTTCATCCTTTGGAATATTTAATATTATTTATATGATGGTGGTGGATAAGAGAAAAGAAATTGCCATTCTTCTGGCTATGGGCTACCAACCAAGAGAAATTGTGTTGATTTTTTTGTTCTGTGGAATAGTTCTTTGGATCCTTGGCAGTATTTTGGGCATCATTTTAGCCTATCTCTTAGAAAGCTATTTAGCTCAGGTAGAAATTGGCGTTGAGGGCTTAATCCGAAGCAAAGGATTTATGCTTGATCGTTCGGTGAGAAATTATCTTTTAGGCCTACTTTTTACCTTAATTTTTACCATAGGAGCAAGTTTTTATCCCTCTTATAAAGCAAGTCGTTTAAATCCTGTAGAAATCTTCCGAAGCTATTGATGGATTGGATTATCAAGGCCGAAGGGTTAAGCAAATTTATTGCTCGGGAAAGGATTTTGCAAAATATCCATTTAGAGATTAGAGAGGGCGAATTTGTGGCCCTTATCGGGCCTTCAGGCTCAGGGAAGAGTTCTCTTTTATACCTTTTGGGATTGCTTGATGAACCCTCAGGCGGAACCCTATGGCTGGAGGGAGAAAGGATAAACTTTGCGGATAAAACTTCCTTGGCAAGATTGCGCCGGGATAAGATAGGGTTTGTTTTCCAATTTCATTACCTTATCCCGGAGTTGACAGTCTTAGAAAATGTTATGCTTCCGCTATTGCATAAGGGAGAAAATTTTTCTACTGCCAAAAGCAAGGCCCAAAGTCTTTTGCATACCCTTGGGCTTTCTGGCAAGGAAAACAGACCGATTTACGAGCTTTCGGGTGGGGAGATGCAAAGGGTATCCATCGCCCGAGCCTTATCCTATAACCCTAAAATCCTCCTTTGCGATGAACCAACGGGCAACTTAGACAGTAAAAATACCCTCAAAGTAATGGAGCTCTTAGCAGAGATTAACAAAGAGGGCACTACGATCCTTTTAGTAACCCATGATCTGTCTCTCACCAGATTTGCCCATCGGGTTATAGAGATACTTGATGGTCAGATTGTGAAAGAGTATGTTCCAACCTGATAAGAAAGTTAGGTTCTTAATAGGTTGTCTTGATAAAAGGGAGCAACAAATTTTAAAAGAAATATTTTATCAAGCGGGAGATTTCCCCAAGTTTATAGCCAGAAGGCTATACCTTCCCTTGTCAGAGGTAGAAAAAGGTATTAAATTGTTAAAAAATTTGGGTTTGATTGAGAAGAAGTCCCCAAATTTAGAATTCTTTGAAGTCAAAGAGGAATATAAAAATCTAATCCGAGAACTACTAAAACAGGGAGGCTTATGAGAGAGGATTTGGAATTTACTTTACCAGAGCTTTCGGAAGGCGAAGTTATTGACGTTCCGGAAGAGCTCCCTTTGATGGCCATTAGAGACATCGTCCTTTTCCCTTCCATGGTTATTCCCCTTTATGTGGGCCGGCCTCAATCATTGAGAGCTGTAGAAGAGGCCTTAGCCAAGGATAAGTTAATTGCCCTTGCGACGCAGAAGATTTCTCGTCTTGAAAATCCCAAACCGAAAGATCTTTATGAAATAGGGGTTTTGGCCTTAATTCTTAAGACCTTTTCTCTTTCCGAAAATCGCTTGAAAATTGTGGTGCAAGTTTTGTCCCGCCTAAAGATTGAGGAATACCTCCAGATTGATCCCTATTTTCGGGTGAAAGTTTCTCCCTGTCGGGAAGAAGAACTGGAGGTTATCACCCCAGAAGTAGAAGCTTTAATGAGGAACGCCAAGCAGAATTTAGAACAACTTCTTTCTTTAAAGGGGATACTTAATCCAGAGCTTGCTAATTTTCTGCAATCCATTGAGGAGCCAGGCCGCTTAGCAGATTTTATTGCTATGTATGTGAAGCTAAAGGTTAAAGTTGCTCAGGAATTGTTGGAAATTCTAAACGGAGTAGAGAGGCTTAAGAAGGTTACCGAGCTTCTCCTCCAAGAGATAGAAATTACCAAATTGCAAAATAAGATTCAGACTGAGGCCCAAGAAGAAATTGGGAAATCCCAAAGAGAATATTTTCTAAGGGAACAACTTAGGGCCATTAAAAAAGAACTTGGCGAATATGAGGATGTGGAAAGTGAACTTGAAGAACTCAGACGGAAGATTAAACAAGCCAAGATGCCTAAAGTTGTAGAGAAGGAGGCTCTAAAACAACTTAGACGATTAGAGTTTATGCATCCTGATTCTTCAGAGGCCGCTGTTATTCGTAACTATCTTGAGTGGTTAATAGAGATTCCTTGGAGTAAGGCTACAAAAGATAATTTAGTTCTCAAACACGTCAAAAAGGTTTTGGACGAAGATCATTATGATCTGGAAAAGATTAAAGAAAGGCTAATTGAATTTTTAGCGGTGAAAAAGCTAAACCCCGAAGCTAAGGGAGCCATTCTTCTTTTTGTTGGCCCACCCGGAGTCGGGAAGACGAGCCTTGGAAGATCCATCGCCAGGGCTTTAGGGAGAAAGTTTGTGAGGATAGCCTTGGGAGGTTTACGGGACGAGGCTGAGATCCGCGGGCATCGGAGGACCTATGTGGGCTCTATGCCAGGCAGGATTGTCCAAGCCATCAAGCAAGCTGGAGTGATGAACCCCATCATCATGCTGGATGAAGTGGATAAACTTTGCCGGGATTTCCATGGCGACCCTGCCAGCGCTCTACTTGAAGTTTTAGACCCGGAACAGAACAAAGAATTCGTGGACCATTATCTTGATGTCCCCTTAGACTTGTCCAGAGTCCTTTTCATTTGTACAGCCAACATGACTGAGCCCATCCCTCCCGTCCTTCTTGACCGAATGGAGGTTATCCAGCTTTCAGGTTATACCTTCAAGGAAAAATTAGAAATAGCCAAAAGGCATCTTCTCCCTAAGCTCCTTAAGGAACATGGGCTAACTAAGAAAAAGATTCACATCCTCGATGAAGTTATTCTCAAGATAATTGAAGAGTATACCTCTGAATCGGGAGTGCGAGAACTTGAACGAAAGCTTGCGCAAATTTTAAGAAAGATTGCTCGAAAGATTGCGGAAGGAGAGAAAGGGCCTTTTAAAATTGTGCCTGAAGCCCTTGCTGATTATTTAGGACCTCCAGAATATTTGGAAGAGATGAAGCTTGAGCAGGATGAAGTGGGGGTGGCAACGGGTCTTGCCTGGACACCCTACGGGGGAGAGGTGCTTTATGTGGAGGCCTTGGTTATGCCTGGTAAGGGGCAATTAATCCTTACCGGATCCTTAGGTGAGGTAATGAAAGAAAGCGCCCAGGCAGCCCTTTCTTATATTCGTTCAAGGTACAAAGAGCTTGGACTTGATCCAAAATTTATTAATAAATACGACTTCCACATCCATGTTCCCGCAGGAGCAATCCCCAAAGATGGCCCCAGTGCCGGCTTAACCATGACGATTGCCTTGATCTCGGCTTTAACTCAAAAACCAGTTAGCAAGGATTACGCTATGACCGGAGAAATTACCCTTAGCGGTCGGATATTGCCCGTAGGTGGGATTAAAGAAAAATCTTTAGCCGCTCTTCGCAAAGGGATAAAAAACGTGATTATCCCTCAGAAGAACGAAAAGGACCTAGTGGAGATTCCTGAAGAACTACGAGAAAAAATTAACTTTCTCTTGGTAAAACATCTTGATGAGGTTAGAGAAATAGTAATTAAAGAAAAAACCCAAAACTAATTTTTATTAAAAATTTATTAAAAAATTAAAACCAGCGGGGAACAGTGAAAAGAAAGGGAAGACTTCCCAAGGAAAGCTTATTAGCTATTAAGAAGGAACAACTAGAGGCTGTAGATGAATCCTGCAATCCGGTGACAATTCTTCCCCGGGAAGAAATTCATCTCAAAAAATTGCCTCACCGTTCAGTCCATATTTTCTTATTTAATGAAGAGGGCGAGCTTTACATTCATCAACGAACCTTTGATCGGGAAGAAAATCCTGGCCTCTGGAACTCTTCGGCCTCGGGCCACATTGGTTTAGGAGAAAGTCCTCTCGTTGCGGCTAAAAGAGAATTGAAAGAAGAGCTAGGTCTTAATGTTAAGCTTACCGAAGTTTTACATGTTAAGGCTTGTCCGGAAACCAATTTTGAATGCGTAGTTCTCTTTGTGGGAAAAACTAAAAAATTTCCTAAACCAAATCCTCGTGAAATAATTGAAGGTAGGTTCATCCCTATTCCCGAGCTGGAAGAATGGATGGAAAAGAGCCCTAAAGATTTTAGCCCAGCTTTTCTCTATCTTTGGAAGCTTTATCGCCAAAAAGTTCTACCCAAGTTCTAAATACTTCCTCAAGGCCTTCCTTTTTAAGGATGGCCTCTATTATAGGATAATCTTTATTTTTGAGGTATCTTTCCCAGGGAATTAGGGCAAGTCTTTGCAATTTTACCTCCTTTTCCTTTTCAGGAAGGTCCTGAGCCAGAATGGTTTGCCTTGCTAAATGAATGAGCTCTAAATAAGCCTCGTATTCTTCTCCAAAAATTTTTTCTAATCTTTCTCTCAGCCTGCGAGCCAAGGCTGGACTTGCCCCCGAGGTAGAAATGGCAAGCTGAAGCCTTCCTCTTTTGACCACAGAAGGCACAATAAAGGAGCATAGTTCTGGCTGATCCACTACATTGCAAAAGATCTTCCTTTCTTCAGCCAAGCGAAAGACCTCCCGTTGGGCTCCCTTATCGTTGGTGCAAGCAAAGACTAACCATCCCCCTTCCAGATGTTCAGGCTTGAAGGGTTCTGGAAACCAGATGATTTGCCCCTTTTTCGCTAAATCTCTTAGTTTAGGTGTTGCTTCCGGGGAGACCAAAACCACCTTTGCTCCACAGGAAAGAAGGGTTTGCACCTTTCTTTCTGCTACCTTTCCTCCTCCTACTACCAAACAAAGCCTTCCTTCAAGGTTAAGATAGGCTGGATAATAATTAATCCACCTCTCCCCAGCCTTCAAGCTTTGTCCTCCAAAATTGAGTAGCCCGAGGATAAATCTTTTTAAACTTTACCTTAAAATATCCCTCTTGCCAGGTCTTTTCCAAGATTTCTATGTTAACCCTTGCCTGCTTGAAATGAGAAAGAAGGGCATAGAAGTTGGTTTCCGAACGAAAACGCACCTGAAAGATCTCCGAAGATGGTTGCGCAAGGGGAAGCTGAGCTAAAGCGTCGGCAAACATGGCCTTCCCTACCTCAGAAAAAACTTCATCCTTAAGCTCTGGGAATTCGTAAAGATTAAGGATTAACCTTATCAATCTAAGAGAGACAAAATTAGGCTCCACCTCTCCTAAATAGGGAAACACTACCCTTAAATCCGCAAGGTTAGAGTAGGGGGTTACATACTTGACTCGTCTACCTTTTTCTTCTGGTTTAAAAATAAGTCCCTCCCGACCTTCTTTATGGTAACGCAGGATGATTCCCCTTATTCTATAATAATCCCTCTCTGGATGAAGGGGACCGAAAATTTCAGGATGAGGAAAGTCATACTTTTTTAAAAGTTTTATCTTCTCTGAAACACGAAGAAATCCACCCTTTTTCAGGTCGTAGAAATCAAAGACGAAGAAATTTATATCTTCTTTAACCTGGGGTGGCCATTCGGAAACAAAAGGATTTTCAGGGCCGGCAAGTTCAGCACACACAATTACCTGAGGAAATCTGTAAAAAAAATCATCAATCTTTGGCAGAAAATCCCGATAACGATCGTAAGCAAAGGGACACACATACCCTCGACGAGTGAAGGTCAAAATATCATCCTCCACCAAAGCAAGCCTAAGATTGTAGCCCTCAATCTTTTCTTCCGCATAAAAGGGATATTCTAAATAGCGAAGCAGACCAGTTTTCAGGACAAAGATCCGAGGGATTGAGGGATACCCCGGTAGAAAAAAGCTTTTTCCAAAAACCGTGCCCAAAGGTAGGTTTCTAAATTCCTTATTCAGCCGAAAAAAGCTTTTTCCTTTAAAATTACTAAGAACAAGTTTTTCTTTGGCTAAGGCCGAAAGCCAATCTTCAAGAGAATAGGATTTTAAATAAGGATTAGATCGGTAACACTCTTCCAAAAATTCGTTAGCTTCTTTCAAGGCTTACTACCCCTTTCCCTTCTTTATCTTCATTTAAAGATATTTTTATTCCTTCAAAAAAATGAGGAATAAGCCATGCCTGGCTTACCAGATGATTGGTAATCCGGGACGTTGTGTAGCTAAATCTTTCACCGTAACCAAGATAAAGGGCATAGGCTAAAGGAAGCATGATCTGATCCGCTAGGTATGGGTCCATTTGAGCACCAGTTTTTAGAAATTCCAAGGCTTCCTTGGCGCAGGCTTTACCCACCTCCTCTGCTGGAAGTCCCTTTTCACCGAGGGCTGAAAAACCTGCTCGCAACAGCCTTCCTTTAAGTCCAATAAAACACATGGTCCCTGGAGAAGCACTTTCTACCTCCTCTAAGGTAGTTCTTACCGAGATATTTGGGACGGACCAATTTTCTTTAAGATAATTAAAGGCTGAATAAGCTTGCCTTTCAAGAATATGCTTGGGTAGCAATTTGCTAATAAGGCTAATAATCTCTATTTCTTCCAAAGTCAAGGAAGAGGGAAAATTGGGTAGCTCTAATTTAGTTGACCTTTTAATTATAGCCTTTATTTTTCCCTTTCCTTGGGGATAAAATCCAGCCTGCACGAGAGTAAGCTCAGCTTTAAAGCCCATAAGGTAAAGTAGGGGAAGATAGACTAACTTAAGATAATGAAAAGGGGGGCTTTGGGGTACGTGGGTTCCTCCCTCAAGGATAAGGGTACTATCGCCAGTCATAGCCAAGGGTAAAAAAAGGGTTTGAAAAAGAAGAGAAGTTGAGCCAGCAGTCCCTATAGTAAAGAAATAATGGCCAGGTTCAGGCTTTCTTCTGGGTATAAAAAGGAGCCTTGTTGAGCCTAAAGCTTCTCCTTCGGTGTTAGCCTGGGTTAATTCTCGACAGGCCCAAACGCAAGCAAGATGCTGGGGTCTAAGACCAGGCTTTTTCCTTTTTGCCCGCAGATTATAAATTATAAAGGCCTTGCCCGTAAGAAGAGAAAGGGTAAGGGAGGATCTCAAAATTTGTCCTCCCCCTTCCCCATAGGAGCCATCAATGGTTATCATTTTTTCTCTTTACCACCTTAAGAGCCCGCCATTCACATGGATAACTGAACCTGTGATGTAACTTGCCCTTTCGCTGGCCAAAAACGTTGCCACATAGGCTACTTCCTCCGGAAGACCCGGCCGACCAAGAGGTATTTCCTTTAAAAAGGCTTCCTTAACCTTCTCAGGAAGCTTTTCCGTCATATCTGTATGAATATACCCTGGGGCAATGGCATTCACGGTGATATTTCGCCCTGCTACTTCAAGGGCAAGGGCTTTGGTAAACCCGATCAACCCCGCCTTGGCCGAAGCATAGTTAACTTGCCCCACATTCCCAGAAAAGGCCACCACCGAAGAAATGTTGATAATTCGCCCCCATCTTTTCTTTAGCATAAAAGGAAGAATCGCCTGGGTAACATAAAAGGCGGAATAAAGGTTTGTGCGGAGCACTGCATCCCAATCCTCGGGCTTCATCCGCAGAAAAAGAGTATCTCGGGTGATGCCGGCATTGTTCACTAAAATATCAATGGCAAGACCCATTTCTTCAATTTCTTTGATAGCCTTTTTAACCTCTTCAGGGTTAGCTACGTCAAACCTTGCCAGATGAGCCTTCCCTCCTAACCCTTCTATGAGATCCTTGAGTTCTTTGGCCTTTTCCTCCGAGCTAAGGTAGTTAACAATTACCTCAGCCCCAGCTTTAGCCATCTCAAGGGCAATAGCTCGCCCAATCCCCCTTGAAGCTCCCGTAATTAAGGCCACCTTTCCTTCAAGCATCAATAAACCTCCTTTTCCCATTTTTCCTTATTTTATCGGGAAACCTCCCTAAATTCTACCCAAAAATTTACCAGGATAGAGCTATATTAATAAAAATTTTCTTGCCTTTTTGGTAAAAGGTAGTTAAAAAGAATTAAATAAATAAATTAATGGCAGGTGTAGAGATATGGCCAAGCAAGGTCTTGTCTTTAAAAAAAATCTAAAAAATTTTTTAAGCCAGCCTTGGCATTTGTTTCCTTAATGGGTATGTTAATTGGTTGGACAAGGACCAACGTAAATTTAGATCTGGTTTTTAGGTGATAGGGAATGTTTTTTACTTATGAATTAAAATATTTTACATGAAGCTAAAATTATTAATATTTTTGTTTTTAGTTTTTCTTTGTAAGCGTGCCTATTCTGAAAATCTATTTTTTATTCCAAAAACCTTTCTTATTTTGCCAGAGAAATCTACTGTAAAAATCAAATGGATAGTTTCTCCATCTTCAAAAAGCAAACCTCAAACTTTCTTATTTGAGAAGTTGCGTTTCGTTATAAATTATAAAAATGAACCTTTAATAATTTATGGCGACAGATTACTTTTTAATCCTCTTACCAATTATTTAGTAAGGTTAGAACATCCTGTAAAAGATATAGTATGCCTTGACAATGGTGTTTTGCTTTTATCTGATGGCCAAAATATAGGATATTTAGAAGAGGCCAAATTTTTTTCCGCTAATCTACCAGTTGTATCCATAAAAGTTCTACTAAAATTACCTATTAATGATGCTAAATTATTTAAAGGAGAAGAGTCCGTTTATGCCTTAGGAATAGATAAAAAGACACAAAAATATGAAGTTTATCTTTTTAATCAATTAAAAAAACAGTTCCAAAAGATTGCTTCTTTTAATGAACCTATTGCAGCTTTAAGTGGAAAGAAAGATCACTTATATTTAGCTATTGACAAACAAATAAAAGAATACAAAAATGGAGAAATTACTATTATCTACGAACATCCTCAACAGCAGATAAAAGAGCTTTTTTACAATGATAAGGTTGGTTTAATATATAAAACATCTACTGGTGCAGGATTAGTAAAAGATGGCTCTGCTCTTGAGTTTTTGCAATCAGAAAATATGTTGATTTTTTTAAAACACACAAGCCTGTTTGTATTGTTACCTTCAGTCTCGGCTGTGTTTCAACTTACAAATATAGATGATTTAAATAATTATAATTTTAATGTTGAGAAAATCATAGATATTCAATCTACTTATTAGGAGGTCTATCATGCGGGAGAAAATTTTAAGTTTAATAGGAATTTGGGGGTTAATCTTCCAATCAGCTTTTGTTTATGCAGGAAGCATTCCCATGCCATCGGGCATGAAATGTGAAGGCAGTCAGATGCCTGATGGGACCTATATCCCAGCGGGACAAGTCATAGAGATAACCTATGGTGGAGTTAAATACAGATGCGTGGGCTGTGGTGGATGCACACCTATAAGTAGTGGTTCAACCAATAAGAACGTTTACACTCCTTATATTCCCTATGGTTCAACCTCTCATCAGATGGCAATGGGGCTTATGGCTGCATTTTTAAGTGGTTTTTTTAGCGCTCTTTCCAGTGGTTTATTTGAAGAACCACCTCACTATAGTGCCCAGAAACAGAAAGAATATGAGGAAAAACAAAGAAAGCTTGAGGAAGAAAGAAAAAAGCAGGAGGAAAGGAAAAAACAACTCCTTTCTCAGTACAACTCTCTTCTTGCTCAGACAAGAATTCAAATACAATCTCAGATGCAATCTCAGTCAACTCCTAATAGTTCACCTTTTAAATTCCAAACTCTTGGAGGCCAGCTCACAGCTTTTCAATGGCAATCTCCAACCAACAGCCTAGTAGTTAATTCATCTTTACCCGTTATGAATGAAAAATTGATAACATCTTCTGACCTTAATAGGATTCTTGGAAATGTAGTGCAGGACAAGATAACAGAAGAGCTTGAAGAAAAAATAGACGAATTTGGGGAAAAGCTTGTGGAAAAGCTTGATAAGAAATACGGTAAAGAATGGGGTTCAAAGTATTATGAGAAGGGGCTTCCCATTATTAAAATCGCCGTTACTGCTAAAACAGAAGGCCCTGTTCAGGCAGGTGCTGAAATAATTGACTACGGCATATCTCTAATTCCGATGCCAACGCTCCAGGGAGAGGTGGCAGATATAGGAAGAAAAATTTACACTAAGATAGCTTTTTCAACTCTTGATAAATTTCTAACTGAAACAGAAAAGGTTGCCCCTTTGTTAGGTCTCAATTTTAGTAAAGAAGAATTTTTGGAAAATTTTGTAAGCGATATGAATACAGGACAGAAAATTATTTATCAATGGTTGCAGGGAGACTAAAATGGGACAAAAAATGAGATTTTGTATGTGGTTAACCTTTCTCCTTTTTATTTTGGTGCTCATAAGCTGTGAACCCATCAGAATTACTACAAAGGTTCCTCCTTTTGAAGTAGAGCCTCCTAAAGAAATATCTTCATTAAAAAAATTACCCAATGAAGCAATTATCCTTATTGACGACTCTCAGGTTTACAATGCAACTCAATATACAACAGACGTTATTCATACCATAGAATTTCCTGTAGGGAGTCTTCTTAAACAGGTTCTACCTGTTTATTTTGATAAAATTTTCCAAAAGACAAGATATGAAAAAACTCTTTCTTCCATAGTTCCAACAAATTTCTTTATTATTCATACAAGAGTAAGTAATGTCAATTTTTCGGAAAAATGCTGTATGCCTCTTATGTTGACTGTCCAAGCAACAACAGAGTTTATAATCTATGATAATGATATTTTACCTATATCTCTTCCTATTTCAAGCACTGGTGTTGGGAAGCTTTCAAAAACTGGGCTTTTGGCAACGGTTAACGAAAAAGAATATGGTCTAACTGCTTATCAGGCAATAGTTGAAGCCGTAAAAAACGGGGTTGATTTAATCTACAATACATTAACTAATCCAAGAGCTCAGGTTTCAGAGGCAAAAGCTATAATCAACAAAGACCCTACAAACATTCTGGCTTTCAAGTTAATAGCAAACCTTTCATTAAAAAATAACAATTTAGCCGAGGCCTTGGCTGCTTCACAGATGATTACTCAGCTAGCCCCAAAAGATGCTGATGGATATCTTCTTCTTTATAAATGCTATTTAGCACAGCGAAATTATAAGGACGCCCTAACTCAGCTGGAACATGCTATTTCTTTAGCTCCAAAGAGTGCGCGTTTATCAGTAAAAATTTATGATTTTTATGTTGAAAGGGGACAGTATCAGAAAGCCGCCCAGGCAATCAAAAAATACAGTGAACAAAGACCTGACGATCATTATGCACCACTCACGTTGGCTCTTCTTAATTATAGATTAGGAAAGTATGATGAGGTAATAAAACTTTCCCAAAAAGTAATAAAGGATCTAACTTTTTCAGGAATTGGAATAGGCATTACTAAAAATAAAGAAGGAAATCTAAAAATAAAATCTATTTCCGTAAACAGCCCTGCTCAAAAGGCTGGTCTTGAGCCCAATGACGAAATTATTGAAATTGATGGAGAACCCACTCTTAAGATGAAGCTTAATGAAGCAATACAAAAATTAAGAGGACAGGAAGGAAGCCAACTGACCCTGACAATAAAAAAATTTAAAACAAACGAAACTATTAAAAAAATTCTTATTCGTGAAAAGTTTTACATTTCACCCGTTGCCGCCTCTTACATGGGCCTAATATGTCTTAGTCTCATGGAAAAAGGTGATCTAACTAAGGCCGAAGAATATATTGAAGAAGCTCAGAAAATATCTCCCGAGGATCAGCTTGTAAAACTCTCTAAGGCAGTGCTATATCTTAAACAGAGACAATATGACAAGGCTTTAAAGGAAGCAAAATCTATAAATAATAACGATTACGCCCGGCTAATTCAAGCAATAGTTTATGCAAAGCTGGATAAATATGAAGAAGGTCTGGAACAATTTAAAAAGGTCGCAAAATCTAATAATTTTTTAATTACCGATAGGGCAAAAAATGAATTTATAGCAGCTGTTGCTCCATATTTAGAAAAGATTGAAAAGAGAGCATTGGGATATGAAAGAGTTGCCGACTATAAAATGGCACTGAAAGAATATGCCTTTTTGATTGAAATTTCAAATCCAGAGAAAGCTAAATGGATTAGAGGAAGAGTATCCAGAATAATTGCGTTAAATCCATCCTTAGTTGAACTTGTTGATGAGGAAAGAAGACATTTTCTTAAAGCCGAGGTTTTATTTACAAACAACAAATTTGATGAAGCTTTGAAGGAGCTTGAATTAGCAGAAAAAAGTCAACCCTTTAATCCGCAAATTTATTTCAATAAGGCTTTACTTTATGAAAAACTGTCAGACTATGCCAAAGCCATTGAGCAGATGGAGATTTATCTGCAACTTTTCCCCCATGCTCCAAATGCTCAGATGATAAAAGACCAGATTTTTAAATGGAGGTTCCTCCTTGAAAAAGAGATTTAGCTTATTTATTTTATTGGTTTTTCTTATCTATGGTTGTGCTCCCCAGGTAACAATAACCCCAGAGGCTCAATTTAAAATTAAAGGTGAAAAAATAGTATCTATAGAAGTAACAAGCCTGATCCCTGATTCTCAGAAAGAAACAGAGCAAATAAAAAAGAGCTTAATAGAAAAACTCAAAAGTAGTAATGTGTTTAAAGATGTTGTTGAGAATAATCAAAAAGCCGAAGTTTTGATAAAAGTTGAAATTAAAGAGCTTAACAAAGTATCGCCTTGGGATAGATTCTGGTATGGAGCAATGGCCGGAAGAGCAAAAGTAGTTGGTAAGTTAACTATTTTTGAGGGTTTTTCAGGAAAAATAATGGGTAGTTTTTATGTAGAGAGCCTTTCTTCAGGTGGAACAGTCTTTGCAGGAACAACTGAAGATTCGCTAAACAAATTTGTTGAAGAGGTTGTCAAGACTATCTTGGAAAATTTGGTTACCTAAAATCGCTTAGGCCAGACTTTTTTCCATTTTAGTTTAACGATTAAGTTCTTTCTTACCTTTTTCTGTTGACGATTCTTCCTTTTTAGGAGGGAAACTGCCCATAGCCCAAAAAAATTACTTTGAGCTCCTTTGTCAAAAAGCAACCATAAAAATTTGGACTTTTAAAATATCTTGAGGAAGATTTTTTTCATCACAACCAAGCTCTTTGAACATACCTTGACTTTTCCTAAAATACCTTTAACCTAAGGTTATCTAAATAAATTTTAAAACCTAATGGACTTTACCGAATTTTCTATTACTCTTTCTAAGGAAGAAATAACCATTCAGGGAAAGAGCCTTTATTTTTATCGCCCTTCTCTTCTTGAGGAGATATTTCAAGGAGACCCTTTCTTAGAAACGGAGAAGTTTCCTTTTTGGGCTATCCTCTGGCCGGCAAGCATTATTCTTGCTCAATATTTAACTAAAATCCCTCCTCCCAAAAGAATTCTTGAGCTTGGGGCAGGGTTGGGCCTACCCTCTTTATTTGCCGCTGCCTTCGGCCATAAAGTTCTGGCTACTGATAAGGATGAATTACCTTTAAAGCTTTTGCAAAAAGCTGCCTCAGAGCAGGGGATTACCCTTGCTACTCAACCTCTTGATTGGTTAAATCCGGACCTTCCTCATTCCTTTGATCTTATTGTGGGAGCAGAAATTATTTTTAAATCCTCTCTTTTTGCACCCCTTCTTAATCTCTTTCAACGCTTCCTCAACGGTAATGGACAGATTCTTTTAGCCCATGAAGAGGAAAGGAAAAGGACCCTTGTGCCTTTTTTAGTAAAGGCTGAGGCCTTCTTTACCGTGGAAACAGCCCTTTATCGGATAAAGGACGAAATGGAAGAAAAAGTAATCATCCTTAACCGTTTAACTCCTAAGTAAAATCAACCTTGGTAGTTTTCTTTAAGGTTTACACCAAAGGCTACCCATGAAGGTTTTTCAGGCGTTGAAGTTTCTCACCCAATCCTTAGAAAATTTTTTAGGCCCTGAAAGGGCTAAAAGAGAGGCTTTAGAGATCCTTGCCCATCTTTTAAACATTCCCCCCCTAAACCTTTGGCTAAATTTAGAAAGAGAGGTCCCAGATGAGGCGGTGCAGAACATTCTTCAGCGTAGATTAAAGGGCGAGCCTCTGGCCTATATCTTAGGTGTGGCCTATTTTTTTGGACGGCCTTTCGTAGTAAAAAAGGGGGTCCTTATCCCTCGACCAGAAACCGAAGTTTTGGTGGAATTTTTTTTAGAGCATCCTTTGGAGGAGGGTTTAATCCTTGATCTTGGGATAGGTTCCGGGATAATAGCCATCACTCTTCTTCGGGAAAGGGAGGGTTTAAAAGCGGTGGGGGTAGATATCAGCCCCCTTGCTTTGGCCATCGCTTCGGTTAACGCTTACCACCATCAGGTGGCAGAAAGACTTTTTTTGCTCCGAGGAAAGGCCTTCTCTCCCTTACGGCAAGCCCCACTCTTTTCAGCCATAGTGAGCAATCCCCCTTATCTTTCTGAGGAGGAATATGAAAACCTTTCCCCAGAGGTGAAAGATTTTGAACCCAAAGAGGCCTTAGTTTCTGGAAGGACGGGCTTAGAATTTCATGAACTTATCCTAAAGGAGGGTTTTTATTATTTAAAAAAGGAAGGTTTTATCCTGTTAGAGCTGGGGTATAATCAAGCTGAAGAGGTGAAACGTTTGGCTCTAAGCCAGGGTTTAAGAATAGAATTTCGCAAAGATTTATTAGGGTATAAAAGGTGTGCTAAGGTATGGAGAGAATAAACTGGAAATCTATGCGCTATGTGGTTAAAGGAGGTAGTCCTCTTCAAGGGGAGCTGGTAGTAAAGGGCGCTAAAAATGCCGTGTTACCAGCCCTTTCGGCCACCATCCTTTCGCCTGGTGTTTATGAGTTTGAGGATGTCCCTAAGGTACGCGATGTTTTTTGTATGCTTAACATCCTTAGCCATCTTGGGGCTACCTGGAAATTTGCTCAAGATAAACTGATAGTGGATACCACCCATCTAAACCGCATAGATATTCCCTACGAGCTTGCTTCACAAATTAGGGCCTCCATACTTTTTCTTGGTCCATTGGTTGCTCGTTTTGGGGAGGCCATCGTGCCGTTACCAGGAGGTTGCCAAATAGGGAAAAGACCGGTGAATTTTCATCAATCGGGCATTCTCAAACTTTCAGCCGAAATTTCTCTTGACCATGGAAATTTAGTGGCCAAGGCTAAAAAATTGCGTGGAGCGGAGATTGTTTTAGATTTTCCTTCAGTTACCACAACCGAAAATTTAATGATGGCGGCAGCCCTGGCTGAAGGAGAAACGGTCCTGCGTAATGTTGCTCGAGAACCAGAAGTAGTTTTTTTAGCTCGGCTCCTAAAAAAGATGGGAGCTGAGGTTAAAGGTGAAGGTACGGATACTATCATCATTAAGGGTAAAAAAAGGCTTAACCCCGCCAAGTCTCGCATCATTCTTGATCGTATAGAGGCTGGCACCTTTCTTATCCTGGCATCCTTAAATCCTGATAACCAAGTGATTATCAAAAATTTCCCCTTTTCCTACCTTGAAGCGCCGCTTCTTAAATTTCAAGAAATGGGGGGGAAAATAAAAGCCAAAGGCAAGGATGTAGCCATAGTCTATCCTCCAAAATCTTTTACTCCTGTTGAAATCGCAACCTTGCCCTATCCAGGCTTTCCCACTGATTTACAACCTATTTTTGCGGTGGCCCTTACCCAGGCAGATGGTGTTTCGGTAATCAAGGAGAATCTTTTTGAAAATCGTTTTCTTTATGCCCTAGAGCTTAATCGCCTTGGGGCCAATATAAAAATTGAGGACCGAACCATTTTTATTCAGGGCGTAACCCCACTTTCAGGTTCCCAGGTCAAAGCAACGGACTTGCGCGCTGGGGCAGCTCTTCTCCTTGCAGGCCTTATCGCCGAAAATACCACTATCATCCACCGCGCGGAATTGATAGAACGAGGCTATGAGGATTTACCAGGTAGGCTTCAAAGCCTCGGAGCTTGCATAGAAGTTTCCCCATGCGACCATTGCGAAACCTAAAAGAAATTTTAGGACAGGAGAGCGCGGTTAAGCTCCTACGCTTAGCCTTACAACGAAAGCGCCTTGCCCATGCCTACCTCTTTTCTGGACCCTATGGAGTGGGAAAGAAAACTACCGCTAAAGCTTTTATCTATCATCTTTTTTGCCAAATAAATTCGGAAGATCCCTGTGGGTCCTGCCCAGCTTGTAAAAAATTGGACCGTTTGTCCCACGAGGATCTCCTTGTCCTTGAACCAGAAAAAAGAGAAATTAAAATTGGACAAATAAGAGCTTTAGAAAAGGAGCTTCACTACCGGCCCCTTTCTGCTCCTTACAAAGTAGTCCTCATCAAATCAGCCGAAAGGCTAAATCCTGAAGCGGGAAACGCCCTTCTTAAATCCTTGGAAGAACCCCCAGAGTATGTACTCTTTATCCTTTTAGCTGAAAATACATCGCGCTTACTACCTACCATCCTTTCCCGTACCCAGCTTGTCCGTTTTAAACCTTTACCCAAAGGGCTTATCCAGGAATGCTTACAAAGGACCTTTGGTTTTGAACCTGCCTATGCAGAAACTTTAGCTGAGCTTTCTATGGGTAGCTTAGGCCTTGCTCTGGAGATAGGGCAACAGGGTCTGCTTGAGGATCTTCATGCCTTTGTTTCCGCAGGAAATCAAGAAAACCCCACCGCTAAGTTTCGCCTAGCCGAAAGGCTGGCTAAACTATTTCCCGAAGAACAGAGAAAATTTCTCACCCTCCTTTACTTCTGGATCCTTCGTTCTTATCTCAAAAGAAAGCTAAATTCCTATTATCCTCAGGGTTTACCTAACCTTGTTTTTCAAGGAGACCCCTTCGCGGCAGTATCTTTATTGCATCTTGCCGAAGAGGCCCTGGATAGCTACGTCCCTGCTGAGCTAACCTTTAATTACTTAATACGAGAACTTTTCCCCAAGGCTTAAGCATTTTGTATGGAAGATAAAAGGCCTCCCTTCCAGCTAAACCCAATCCATCTTCTCATTTTTCTTGGCCTATTTACTTCTGTGGTGCTCTTGCTTTTAGCTTATTTAAACTATCAGGAAGCTAAAAAGATTCTTCATACCTCCCTCTTCCTGCAAGCCAAGGGTTATGCTTCCGTGATCAAAAGTCTACTCAAAAGTTTCCCTTTAAGGGATTTGCAAGAAAAAAGGTCCTTCCTTTCTGACTTGATTTTCAACGAGGAATGGGAGGGGGTAGCTTACCTTGCCCTCTATCGGGAAGACGGATCCATCCTCCTTCATACCAATCAAGGTTTAATTGGCTTCCGAGAAAAATCCTTTTCTCCAAAAAAAATCCTTTCTCAAGGAGGATTTATTAATCTGGGAAAGGAGGAGGGAATCTTTATCTACGATACCGAAGTGAAGTTGTCAGAAGAAGTAGCCTACCTTCGCGTGGCCCTATACGTGATTCCGGTGGAAGAAAGGCTGAAGTTTGCCAAGGCCCATTTTCTCTTTGAGATAGGAGCAAGTTTTTTTCTCCTAACTTTGACCTTTTTATTTTATTTATATCTGCGAAGGATGACTGCTCTGGAGATGAAGCTTAAAGCGCTTCAGACCATAGCCTTTCTCTCCCAATCCTTAGCTCATGAGATTAAAAATCCCTTAGCCAGTATCAAAGGCTTTGCTCAATACCTTATGACCAAGGAGGTGAAGGAAGAGCAAAGGAAAATCCTCAATATTATCCATCAAGAAGCCATGCGGATTGAGAAGCTTCTTCGGGATTTGGTAATTTTTGCCCATCCCGCAAAGCCAGAAATTTCAACCTTTGACTTAAAGGAAATTATTTCCGAGGTGCTACTTCTTATTAAGGCCACATCTCCTCCTGAGGTAGAATTTGTTGTGGATCTCCCTTCAGGCCCAATCCTAATTCATTCGGACCGGGATAAGCTAAAACAAATTTTCTTTAATCTTTTAGATAATGCGGTCAAGGCCTTAGAGGGTTCTACTACAAAGAGGGTCTACCTTTCTTTAAAAGCAGAGGCCCAAGAGATCCTTCTAAGCATAAAAGACACTGGGATAGGCATACCTCCCGAGAATTTATCCCGTATTTGGGAGCCCTTTTTTAGTACACGAGCAAAAGGTCTTGGACTTGGGCTACCTATAGTGAAAAAACTCGCTCAGGAATTAAATTTAAAAATAACTATTCAGAGTAAGCTCGGAGAAGGAACCGAGGTATGGCTTCATCTACCCTTAAAAAGCGCATCCTGATCGTGGAGGATGATCCCTCTTTTTCTTATTTTTTGAAGGTCCTTTTGGAGGAAGCGGGATATGAGGTGCAAACCTTTGCGGAACCTCAAAGGGCCCTTCTTGCCATCTCAGACTTTAAGCCCCATTTAGTGATCACCGATCTTAAGCTCCCCCATTTTGATGGCTTGGAATTTATTGAGAGGGCAAAGCTCCTTTGCCACAGGGCCTACTTTTTAGTGATTACCGCCTTTGGAAGCATTCCAAGTGCGGTCTCGGCCATAAAAAAAGGAGCGGTAGATTACCTTACCAAACCCCTTTCCTCGCCGGAAGACCTCTTGAGTAAGGTAAAGACCCTTCTTTCCCAAGAATCAGAAAAAGAAGAGCCCCAAAGAGAGGGAGAGCTGGAAACAGCCCTTCCGCCTTTATCCGTAGTTTTTGCTGGTCTTGAGGAGGTTTTGATTAAAATTCTCAAGGTTGCCAAAACAGACCTCCCCATTCTTCTTCAGGGCGAAACCGGGACTGGGAAGACTTTAATCGCTCGGATTATTCATCAGCTTTCCGCAAGGCCTGGTCCTTTTGTGGAGATAAACTGTGCTACCCTTCCGGAAACGCTGATTGAAAGCGAACTTTTTGGGTATGAAAAAGGGGCCTTCACAGGAGCAACCCGGACCAAACCCGGTAAAGTAGAATTAGCCAAGGACGGAACTCTTTTCCTTGATGAAATAGGCGAACTTCCTTTAAGCCTCCAGCCTAAACTTTTAAGACTTCTCCAAGATAGAACCTTTGAGAGGCTCGGTGGATTAAAATCAATAGCCACCAATGCCCGTCTTATCACCGCCACCAATAAAGATTTGCCCACCTTGGTTAAGGAAGGAAAATTCCGAGAAGACCTTTACTTTCGCCTTAAAGGTTTAACCATTCATCTTCCGTCCCTGCGCGAAAGAAGACCTCATATTTTAACCATTGCGGAATATTTTGTTAGGGAAAAGGCTAAAAAACTTGGCCTTTCACCAAAGCCCTTCTCCAAAGAGGCCCAAAATTTTCTTCTCCACTATGCCTTTCCTGGGAATATTAGGGAACTGGAAAATTTGGTGGAGCTTAGTCTTCTTTTTTCCGAAGGAGAGGAGCTGGAATTTCCTAAGGAGGAGGTTTGGACAGGCCTTGGCCCAAGGACAGAGATTTTAAGCCCTTCCCATACCCTTCCCCTCAAAGAGCTTGAAAAACAGGCTATCCTTTCTGCCCTGGAAAGGGCAAAGGGGAACAAAAAGGAGACCGCAAGACTTCTTGGTATCCCTCTTCGCACCCTCTATCACAAGCTTAAAGAATACGGCCTAAGCTAAAAACTAACAAAACCGGCTCTATCCCCTTCCTTTGTTAAGTCCATAGGCTACCTTGAAAATTAGAGGAAGGGCTGTTATAAAAAATTTTATCCCAAAAGCCTAAACCAAGTTACGGAAGGGATAGAGGAGCCTCCAAAGGATCTAAGTAGGTTCAAAGAGCATGGCTAACTTTCCTCGCTACGTGGAAATTCCTTTTTATCGCACCGAGATAAGTTCTGAGCTTTTTCGCTTCCGAGTGGTGGTCAAGCAAACAGACCTTTACGTCCTTGCGGAAAGGGATTTAACCAAAGAAACTTTAAATCTTGTGAGAAGCCTGCGAGCTGGGCTTGAAGGCTACCTTCAGAAAAACCCCTATTTCTTAAGAAGCCTTGTCCCACTTCCCTTTGATCCTGAGGCTCCTGACTTAGTGAAGGATATGCTGTGGGCTGGAGAAAGGGCTAACGTTGGCCCCATGGCAAGCGTTGCGGGAGCCATTGCCGAAAGGGTAGGAAGGGCCTTAATAGCTCAAGGGTTAACCAAGAAGGTGGTGGTGGAAAATGGAGGAGACATTTATCTTGCCTTAGGTGAAGAGGCAAGGGTTAAGATCTTTTCTGGCTCAGCTCAAATTGCAGAGTTAAAAATTTTGCTACCCAAGGAGCTTCAGCCCTGTGGGGTTTGTACCTCCTCCGGGAAGATTGGCCACAGCCTTAGCTTTGGTCGGGCGGATGCAGTAACCGTCATCGCCAAGGATACCGCCTTTGCTGATGCCATGGCCACAGCCCTTGCCAACCTTCTCCAAAAAAAGGAAGATCTAAAAATCCTGGAAAGAGAAGTCAAAAGGCGTAAAGATCTCTTGGGTGTAGTGGCCATCTTTGAAGACCGGCTCTTCCTTTACGGAAAGATAAAAATCTTCATTTAGAATATTAAAATAAGCCAAAAAATGTTTAATTTTCATGAAAAATTTGGATTAGGAATAATTTCTTTAAAAAATCTCTTGGAAACTTTCTTTAAATAGCCAATTTTCCCCTTTATTTCCTTTGACTTTCTATTTAAGTTTATTAATAAATATAAAAAATTTAAACTTTATCCTTAGGGCTTAGGATTGAAGATTTTTTATTAAAAAAAGCTAAAAAGGGGTTGACAAGCAGGGTGAAAGATATTATTATTGGACAGAGTTTGAGGGTTTAGCTAATTGGTGAGGTTTGTTTATTTTATTTAGGTCTTTTTTTGAAGTTTTTTAGAAAAAAACTAAAAGGAGGTGTGGTATGAAGGTAAGCAAGTGGAAGGTTTTAGGTTTGGCTGGGGTTTTAGCCCTTGGTTATGCGGTCTCAACTGAAGCGGCCCAGATTAAGGTTTCCGATGACACTTGGGCTAACTTTGGTTTAAACATGAAGATCTGGTATAAGAACTTGGATAAGCGGTCAAACGATACCGCAAGCGGTGGCTGGAGCCAGAATGTATTTTCTGTAGGCAACGCCAAGATTTATTTTTCCGGGCAGGTAAACAAGCTCTTTCAATTCTACGGCGAGTTTGATCAGGAGAAAACTGATGGCCCCGGAACTGTTGGTGAAGCGGCCATCAATTTAGCTTTAGCCAAGGAATTTCAGGTCTTGGCTGGAAAGATTAGAAAACCCTTTGCCAGGGCGCAGCTTGCCTCTGGTTATGCTTTGCTCACCCCTCAGGGTTACTGGTTAGATCCTCAAAGTAGTCTTAAACCTATCAAAAGTGCCCTTGGGAATGCCGATGGTGGGCTTATGATCCATGGAGATTTAGCAAACGGTCTTCTCACCTACCGGATCGGCGTGTATAATGAAGATAGATCTAAAGTCAATAAGTATTGGAGTGGAAGTGGCTGGACTAATTCCACTACTTATGGAAAGGTTAACGACAAAAAGAATTTTGAATGGAATGCCCGCATTGAATTTCAGCCTTTGATGCTTGGCTTTAAGCCTGAGTCTGCGGCTACCATCGCCGCTAAGAATGCGGACACCTACCTTGGCAAAAAGGATGTCTTTGTCATTGGCCTTGGCTACCACACGGAAACACACACTCCTAAATATAATGCCACCCTTGGCGACCTTAAAAGAAAAGGTTGGACCATTGATGCCATCTATGAGAAGAAGTTTGGCAATCTTGTCCCCAACCTCCAGGCCGGCTACATTAGCTTAGATGATACGCATTATTATAATGCATACAGTTGGAATGGTACAAATTGGGTAGACGTTAACCAAGTTAAAAAAGGAGATTCTGACTACTTTTACCTCCAGGGTCAGCTCCTCTTTGACCAGGTGGTTGGTCTTGGCAAACCCGCCCTTGCCTTTAGATGGGAAACCATCAAAGGGGATGGTGAATGGAAAGACACTTCTGGAACAATTCGCAAAAAAGACCTCAAGACTGAAACCTTTGGTTTAGCTTTTAACTATTACCTTAAGGGCCAAGCGGCAAGGATTTCCCTTGGTTTTGATAATACCAAGTATAAGGGAGCCTTAGCTTCCTATTTGAAAAACTTAAATCCCAAGAAAGAAGATTCTATCACCGACTGGTATCTCTACCTCCAGAGTCAATTCTAAGCAATTAGTCTCAACTTAGATTTGAAAGGGGCAGGTTTTCCTGCCCCTTTTTTTATTTTTGCAGAATTTTTATTCCTTAAAGTAATTCTTTAGGAGGAAAAACATTCCTTAGCCAAAAGCCTTTTAAGACCTTCCCTTAAGACCTCACCTTTAGTCCTCCCTTTCCGCGAGCCTTTCATACCTTCCTTTATAACTTCTTAAAGAGTTTTTTGGCTAAACCGCGTAAATCTCTCTTTACTTCCTGCCTTAAGGCTTGGAACTTCCCAACTGGGGATTTTTTTTAAAAGAGATGAAGGGTAGACCACCCAAAATTCCCTTTATTTTTAGGAATTTTATTTTAAAATTAAAATAACAGTTCTTAGCATGCTAATTTCCTAAAAAGGAGGGCTCTATGGCATGTATTTTCTGCCGGATAGCGAAAAAAGAAATTCCTGCCCAGGTTGTTTATGAGGATGAACGGGTGCTTGCTTTTTACGATATCAATCCTCAGGCTCCTTATCATATTCTTGTTATCCCCAAAAAACACATTTCCACCCTTCTTGAGCTTCAGGAGGAGGACAAGGTGTTAATTGGGCACCTTTTTTTGGTAATGAAAAAGTTGGCCGAAGAGCTTGGTCTTAGCGAGCGGGGTTACCGGGTGGTGGTCAACTGCGGGGAGGAGGCTGGCCAGACGGTCTTTCACGTACATTATCACTTTCTTTCGGGGAGACCCTTTGGCTGGCCCCCTGGTTAAGGAATTTTTTTTATATTTTACAGTTAGATAAGCCAAATTAAAACTTGACATAATTTAAAAGGGTGTTTATAAATTATAATAAAAAATTTTGTTAGAGATTTTAAAAAATTATTAACCGAAACTTGAAAAGGTGCCTAAAATTGGGTTAATTTTAAAAAAAATTAAAAAATTGAGGGTCCAATGTTAGACCTACCCAATCAAGAATTTTCTTATCTATCCTTTTATAACCTGCGGGAGCCACCTTTTAGTTTAGTTCCTGTACCCCATATTTTTTATCCTTCCCACAAGCATGTAAGTATCCTTGATATTCTCAAATTCTCTATTCTTAACGGAAGCCTAATTTCGGTGATCATTGGCGAGCCTGGGGTAGGCAAGACTCAGGCCCTAATTACTCTTCTGGCTGGCCTTCCGGAGAAAAATTTTACTAAAATTGAAATTCATAATCCAGCTTTAAGCCCCGAAGAGCTGATTAAAAGTATCTTCTATGCCTTACAACTTGAACTTCCCGCGGATTTCTTGAATAAGAACTTAGTTTTGAAGGTGCTTAAGGAGAGTCTTGCTAAGAACTTAAATGATAGCAAAAGGAAAATCCTTTTGGTGATTGATGAAGCCCAGTTATTACCCGATGATACCATGGAAGAATTACGGTTAATTACTAATCTTAATGAGGGGACAGAGCCGGTAATTCAGATCTTACTTGTAGGTCAATTGGCCCTTCGCGAAAGACTTATGGAAAAAAAGTTTTTTCCCCTACGGCAGAGGATCTCCGTTTTAGAGGAGTTAAAGCCTATTGATAAGGACGAAGTATTACCTTACATATGGTTCAGGATCAATCAAGTGAGCACCAAGCCGGAAATTAATATTCACAAAAATGTGCATAAAATCATCTATAAATTAACCAAGGGGAATCCCAGGCTGATCAATAAGATTATGGATAGATCCCTTTTCATTGCCTATATTAAGCAGGAAAATCTGATTACTAAGGAACACATCAAAGAGGCTAAGGCTACCTTTGAAGAGCTCCTATTTAAATAAAAATTTATGAGCCTCAGGGGTTTTAAAAACTTTATTCTTACGCCTATAGATGGGGAGCATTTTGAGGGTTTAGGCTTTAAAAAAAAGCGAGATGGCCTGGAGTATGAATACTATCCCAGTATTCATGTAAATGAGGTAAAGGGAGCTAATGTTTATTTACTTTTGACCCCCAAAAATTTCTTTATGGAGGTCTATCAAATCACCCTTCCGGTATATACTCCTGAGGTAGTCTCTCTTAGATTAAAGGAAAGGATTGATAATCAAGGATTTTTAACCGGGCCTTATAAGATTTTCTGGCATGAATTGGAGAAAAGGGAAAATTTCTTTAAATTTTTTGTCCTTGCTTTACCTATTTCGGAGATTGATATTTATAAGGAATTATTAAAAAAGGTTGGGGAGGCTAAGGTTAGAGCCATAGTTTTTTTTCCCATTCTTTTAGTTCTATCCTTGCCTGAGGGGCATGAGTCCACCCTGGTTTTGCATAAGGAAAAGGGTTTAATTTGGTTGGTAGTGGTAAGCAAAGGAATTCCTTATTATGCGGAAATGATCCCTATAGATGAAATGATCGGTGTGGATTATGAAAATTTAAAAAGACGGATCAATTTTTATAAAAGCCTATATCGGAGTGAAGCAGGAGAGGATATTGCTAAAACTTTAACAACCTCGGCCGAGGTGGCTGAGAATTTAAAAAATTTGGGGGAGGAGGTAGAAGTTTTTCTTGAAAGCAAGGAAAAAATATATGAAAAGGTTTTGCGTTTACCCGAGAAGTATAATTTACTTGAGGAGGAAGAAAAGGTTGTTCATAAAGTCATGGCCTTTAACACTAAGCTTAGCTTAGTGCTTTTTTTCCTTGCTGTTTTGGTTTATTCTGGCAGCGGGGCAATCTGGTTATGGAATAAAAAATTGGAAAGTAACATAATTAATAAAGAAAGGATCTTAGAAGAAAACCTGAACAACATATTAAATCATTATCCTCCCGATAAGGTGGCGGCATTTAGAAAATTCATGAAGAAGAAGAACGAATTGGAATCCTTTCCCTCTCCTATCAATATTTTTACCCATTTTTGTAATTTAGAAGGGGGCTATAAGGTAGAGGACCTTCAGATTAGAAGGGAACAAAACCACTACCGGTTAAAGTTAAATCTGCAAAAGAATTTAGAAGGTGGGGCCATTGCGGAAGAATATCAATCTTTGTTTTTTAAATTGAATAGATTTTTAGAAATTACAAATAGTACCTCCTCTTATGATATGAAAAATAAGATATTTACGGTTCAGGTAGAGGGGTATTTAAAGAATGAATTTATCCCGAATTAAGGAAGAAATCTTTATTACCTATAAAAGGGAATTTTATCTTTGGCTCATTGGCCTTCTTGTTTTTAATTTGGGTCTATTCTTATTGTCAAAGGAGATAGCTGGCTTTGTGGTAAGGACCAAAGAAAAGGCAAAGATTGAGAAAGATTTTGATAACTTAAACCGAAAGATCCTTGAATTTCAGAATCTTGTGGGCCAGGTCAATTTTAATCAAAGCTTTAGTGAATATAGAAGTCCCCTCCAAACTAGTTATGAGGTTACAGAAATTAAACAGATGTTAGCTGAAATAAATGCTATTACCAGTAAAGAGAATACCTATTTAATCATCCACGAATTAAGCCTGCAAAAGGTAAATAGCACAGCCAAGATCCTTTTGACTGGGGAGGTGGTTAGCTTTAGGTGAGGAAGGATTTACTTTTGTTCTTAATCTTTTGGGGAGGGGCTATTTTGCTAATCTTTGTGAGTGTATTTGCAGGAAATAAATTTGGGACCCATTGGGTTAAAAAAGAGATATCTTTGCCTAACGAATACATGGAATTGTTGAATGAATTTTCCCAGGGTCATGGGGGTATATCGGGTCTAAAGGCAGCTTTTAATCCTGAACAATTGACCTGTACTATTTTTACGGGTGCTTCCAAGATTTTGGCTGGTGGTCTTACGGGATCTCCTCAGGCTTCTCGAATTAATTATTCCTTAACGAGTATCATTGTTTCCCCCGAAAAAAAACTATGTTTCTTTAACGGAAAACCTTATAAAATAGGGGATAAATTGGGAAGCTATCAAATTACCGAGATAGGAGAGTATTATGTTTACCTTAAAGGGCCCAAAGGTAAGATTAAAGTTGAAGTTGGCGGTAGCCTTAATTTTTAGTTTGTTTTTGTGGTCTTGCATGGCGGAAATACCGAGTAAAGAAACCACGCAGGCTTACCAGCAGTGGAAGCAGGTTTTAGAAAATCAAACTACACCTAAGGAGTATAAAACTTCAAGGGAGGTAGAAAAGGAAAGGCTTCAGCCCAAATTTATAGAAATTTCACCCCTTAAGCGGAGGATAAGCGTATCCTTTTTCAACGAAGATTACCAAAATATTTTTACCTTTTTGGCTTTGCAGGCGGGACTGAGCTTTATTTTAGACCCTGATTTAAACAAGTATGTTCCCCCGGAAAAGAGTAAAATTACCTTCCAATTTCTCAACCAACCTATAGAGGATATTATTAAAAAGATTTGTGAGATTTTAGACCTTTATCCGAAGATAGAAAAAGGGATCCTTTATTTACAACCCTTTGAGGAACGAATTTTTAACCTGGGCTTTTTGCCTGTGGTTAAGGAAAGTACCTCCCAGCTGGGAGGGGATGTGCTTGGTAATGTAGGGACAGGAGGAGGAGGATTGAGCTCCCCCTTAAAGGGAGAATTTTCGGTTACCGCGCAACTAAGTAGGGATTATCTGGAAGTTTATACCAATTTAGAAGAGACTATTTCTACTTTACTTTCTGATAAGGGTCTTTATCAGTTAAACAAAGCCGCTGGTATCCTTTATGTTAAGGACCGACCTAGTAAAGTTAGGGCCCTTGAGGCCTTTTTGGAGAAATTTAAGGCAAAATATAAAAAACAAATCATCTTAGATGCTCAAATCATAGAAATTGAGTTAACTAAAGGTCATTCCCTAGGCATAGATTGGTTTGAAATAACGAACTATTTAATGGGAAATAATCGTGTGGAATTTAATACTCTTGATTTAAACTTAACAACTCGAGAAAATCAACCATCCTTTAGCCTTACGATTAGCGGACAACCCAACATCAATCTAATTCTTAATTTGTTGAAGCAGTACGGAGAGTTGAAGATCTTGCAAAATCCTAAGCTACGGGTTTTGCATTCTCAACCAGCTATCATTAGCGTCGGAACAACCTTTTCTTATATCAAAGAAGTCAAAAGAGAAGTCCCGACAGGGGGTCCAACCTCCACGGTTACCTATACCACTCAAACTTCTTCCGTGTTTGATGGAATTCTAATTGGGATTGTTCCGTATTTGACAGAGAATAATGAAGTATATTTGCACATTGTTCCCATTAAAAGTGAATTGTTAGATTTGAAGGATGTGAGATTTGGCCCTGATTATACTATAACTCTTCCAACCGTTAATTTAAGAGAGTTAACTTCTATTGTTAGGTCTAAGCCCGGTGATTTGGTGGTAATAGGAGGTTTAATTTTGGATAAAGATAAAAATGCCGAAAAAAGATTAGCTGCCCCAGTTTTAGATCGAGTTTTTAGAATGCAAACAGGTTCCAGTAAATTGGCTGAATTGGTTATAATCATAAGGGTTTTGGTAGATTAATTTGGTAGATAAAAATGAGCAAATTAAGTGATATTTTGCGTAATTTAAGAGAAAAAAAATGGCAATCTACTTCCCAGGATACTAATTTTTTTCATTCTAAAATTAGGGATAAATATTCATCACGAAGGATTGTTTTTCTCTTTTTTTTTTTCCTTTTTTTGTTTTTTTGCCTTATCATAGGCGGTTTTTTATTGGTAAATTATTTAAAGCAGTATGCGAAGGTTAAAAAAACAATTTCGTCCTATGAAATTGTTAAAAGAAAAGAAGAGGGCAATTTTACAAAGGAAATAAAAAGCGAGCAATCTTTGGGTGGGCAAGGTAAAAAAGAAAAACAAATAATTGAGCCTTCAAAGGCAGTAACTACGGCCCAAGACAAAAAGATTAAGAAAGATAGTGCTGAAAGGAAGGTTCCCGAGTTAAAAACCAAATTCCTCTCCACTCAAAAAGCTAAGAAAATTTTGGAAAAAAGGGTAGGGTCAGTTTCTACCCAAAAACTTCAAAAAAAAGCTCCTTCCACCAAAGAAGATAGTAGGATAGTAACTATACCATCCCAGGAGGGATTTCCACTTTTGCGAGAAAAGGAAATCTTAAAAAATTTGCTTATGAAGGCCGAGGAGGAAAGAAGCAAGGGTAATTACTATGAGGCTAAAAATTTTTATGAAGCCTATCTTAAGAAAATTTCTGACCCCTATGTTTATAATAATTATGGATCTTTATTGTATTTTCTTGGCGATTATAGAGGGGCGGAAAAAGCCTTTGAGAAGGCCTTTGTTTCCCAAAGGAATCCCACTGTAATTCTTAATTTGATAATTGTTAAACTGAAGTTAAATAAAATGGAGGAAGCTTGCCAATTTTATCAAAATTATGCGGAAGCCTTAAAAAATTTTTCTGAGGCTGAAAGCATAAAAAAAATATGTAATCATAGAATTTTTTAGACAATGGAGAGAAAGCCCCTTGGCCAAATTCTTAAGGAACGAGGTTATGTTACCGAGCAATCTCTTTCTTTTGCCCTTTTAGAGCAAAAGGCAACGGGTGAGAGATTAGGGGAAATCCTAATTAGATTGGGCATTACTACTGATTTGGAGATTGCCCAGGCCTTAGCTCAGCAATCAAACCTTCCCTTCATAGACCTTAGCTATATTCATCCGGAAAATGAGGCTTTAACAAGCATTCCTTATAATTTTGCTATCAATAATTTAGTTTGCCCCTTAGCATTGACCGATGGGAAATTAAGGGTTGCTATTTCTGATCCCTTTAATCATCATCTTTTGAATGCGGTACAACGTATCACTGGAAGGGAGGTAGAGTTTTTTATTTCGGGGCAACTTAGCCTGCAAAAGCATATCTCGCAATTCTATTTTTTTAAGGAAAATCCAATTGAAGAAAGGCTTTATTCCTTGATAGAAAGATTAAGGTATAATCCGAACATAGAAATTGACGTGGATGACTTATTAAATAATCTTTTAATCCTTGGTATATCCAAAAAGGCTACGGACCTGCATTTAATACCAACTCCGAAGAGTGTCCAAATTTTTTATCGTATTGATGGTTTATTAGAACCAATTATCGTCTTTCCTCATACTTTACATCGGCGTTTGGTAAACGTTATCAAGATTCGGAGTCAAATGGATATTGCAGAAACGAGAAGACCTCAGGATGGAAGATTTAGCTTTACCTTTTTAGATGATCGCTATGACCTTAGGATTGCAACTGCTCCTACTTCTTTTGGTGAATTAGTGGTGATCAGATATCTTCCTACTGGAGCACAAGTTCAAAACCTTGAATATTTAGGATTTGATCCTGAAGAAATAAGTCTAATAGATGAAATCCTCTCTAAACCCTATGGAATGTTTCTTATTACCGGTCCGACGGGATCAGGGAAATCTACTACCCTTTTTTCTAGTCTTCGCAGGATTAACCTTTTTGAAAAAAATGTTCTGACCTGTGAAGACCCCATTGAATATCTTTTACCTTTAACTAGACAAACCCAAGTTAATGAAGATATCGGCTACACCTTTGCCCGAGCCATCCGAAGCTTTTTGCGTCTTGATCCAGATGTAATCTTGGTAGGCGAGATAAGAGACGAAGAAACCGCGGAAATGGCGGTGAGAGCGGCCTTGACTGGACATCTATTTATATCTACCCTTCATACTAACGACGCTATCTCCAGCATTTCCCGTTTGAGGGAGATGAAGATCTCCGATGATCTATTAGCCTCTGCCTTAAAAGGAGTTATTGCTCAAAGGTTAGTGAGAAAGATTTGTCCCTATTGTAAAGAGGAATACCAGCCACCTAAGTACCTTCTTGAATATTATAATTTACCTCAGGAAAGAATTTATTTTAGGGGGAGAGGATGTTCTCAATGCCGAGGGAAAGGCTATTTGGGCAGGACCGTGGTATGCGAAATCTTTTACGTGGATGAGGATGTGGCAAAGTTTTTAGCAAGAAGGGCAAGCTTAGCCGAAATCTACGAGCTTGTGCAAAGTAGAAATTTTAAAACCCTTAGAGAAGATGCCAAGGATAAAGTTCTGGTTGGGATAACCACGGTAGAAGAAATCAAAAGGGTGGTAGGTTAAGAATGCCCGAGTACCGTTATAAGGCCCTTCTTCCAGATGGCACCAAAATAGAAAGTGAAGGCTATTTTGAAAGTCCCGAGCAACTTTATTATGATTTGCGAACAGAAGGAGCCATCCTTCTAGAGTATAAGGCCAAGCCAACATATTTAAGTTTTACTCTTTTTTCCGGGATAAAAAGAAAGGAGATTGCTGAACTTCTTCATCAATTATCTCTTAGTCTCAGAAGCGGCATTCCTTTGTTAACCGTTTTAGAGGACCTTCAACCAGAAATAAAAAATAAAAAACTCCAGAGGGTTATTCAGCAGATTATTAATTCTCTTCGTCGCGGGGCTACGGTCCGGGAAGCTTTTGCCCGCACCAAAGTTTTCAGCCCCATTGTTTTGTCCCTCATCCAAATTGGAGAAGAATCTGGAACCCTGGATAAAACCTTAGAAGAAGCCTCACAACATCTCTATCGGATCGAAGAAATTATCTCGCAAACTAAAAGAGCTCTAATTTATCCCTTGTTTGTGTTTTTAGCCATGACTGGAGCCTTCGGTTTCTGGATCTTCTTTGTTTTACCTCAGCTTTTAAAAGTCTTTAAAGAGATGAATATCCAGCTCCCTTTACCAACCATAATCTTGATGAAGGTGGTAGACTTTTTCCTGGGAATAAAATTGCTTATCCCAATTTTCATAATTCTATTTATTGTGTTTTTTGTAATATTTTACAAACATCCAAAAACTCAGGTATTAGCGGATAAGCTCCTCCTAAAAATCCCCATTTACGGCCGGGTAAAAAGGACAAACTTTCTTGCCTTCTTTTTTGAGCATTTTTCCTTGTTGCTGACTGCAGGATTAGATTTTAAAAGAATTTTATCCTTGCTTAAGACTTCCTTTAACCGAAAATACTTTCAGAATATCGTTCACTCTTTTGAGGAGGCTATTGAAAGCGGAGAGGAAATTTCTTCCGCCTTGAGGGAACATTCCATATTTAAGCCCATTGATATTAGGATGGTTTCCATCGGGGAGAAGACGGGACGTCTTGATAGTCAGTTAAAGCTTTTGTCCTCCTTTTATTATGAAGAGGTGAAAAATTTAATTGATCAGTTAACGAAGATCTTAGAACCGGTGGTCTTAACCATCTCGGGGATTATCTTTCTTCTTATTATCTTGGCCATGATTGGTCCGGTTTATGAACTGATTTCTAAGGTCGGACAAGGCTAAAACTAAAAATCCTTTAAATATTCCTTTAAGGAGGATAGAAATCTTTGTGTTAAAATTTTACCTTTTTCAGGGGTGGCTAAGGTCGGGTTCCCCCAGATACCGGAACTCCAATAATCCTTTTTATTCGCCACGACCCAATGTTTGGGAAAGCGAGGATAATCCTCCCTGGCACTACCTTTGATTAATTCGGGTTTTAAATACATGATGAGGGAGGTTTCCCATTCTCCCGCATGGGAATCGTTAGGTGGGATTTTGAGTTCTTGTAAGGCTTGTTTCAAGATATCGCAAATGTTAGCGACAAAAAATTTGGCTTCCCTATGATGATTAAGAAATTCCTCGCAAGCATCCACTAGATAGGAATTATGAGTTCCTCCTGCATGTCCGGAGAGGAGGATAAATTTTTTTAGTCCAAAGGCATAGAATTCTGAGAATATATCTAAAAGGATATGCTTTAGCGTTTCTCCCCGGATGCTTATAGTCCCGGGTAGGCCCCTTGTGCTACGGCAAAGCCCATAATAAATTGGTGGAGCAAGAAAGGCCTCAACTTCTTTCACTAAGAGCTTTGCCAGTTCATAAATGGTATAAAGATCGGTTGCCAAGGGTAAATGAGGGCCATGAGCTTCAACCGATCCGATCGGGATGATTACTTTTTCTATTTTACTCAGAGCTTGCAAAAATTCTTCCGAGGTTAGGCTTTCTAAAATCATTCTTTCTAAAGAATAGCCTATTTTTAAATCATCAGCAAGAGAAAAACTTATTGAAATTTCCCTCCTCCTTTTTATGATTAAGAATAAGGGGGGAATTAAAGTTTTTTAGACTTTATCCGATAAAAATAAATAGCAAAAATTTAAGTATCGGCAAAGAAACTATGAAAATAAGTGATAAGTTAGATTTTTTAATAGGATTGCCAGAAAGCATTCACCGGGGAGAGCAATCTTTAAAAAAGGTCAAAAACCTTGAGGCCCTCAAAAGCTTTCCCACGGTCGCGCTAAAGGAAGGGACCAAAATCGGGCAGAATATGATTGAAGAAGTCTCATCTTTGGTGGGGGATGAAAATGGCTCAAGCTATATTAAAGAACAAGAGGCCCTCATCAAAGAATTAAATCGTTGGTTTAGCAGTCTCAATAGGGCCCTTAAGGTAGAAATTGATGATGAGCTTAGGATCCCTATTTTTAAAATCATAGATCTAGAAACTAAGGAAGTGGTTAGACAAATCCCCATTGAAGATATTTTAAAGTTCAAAAAGGCCTTTACCCAATTTTTGGAAAAGTATGGCTATTTAAATTCCAGCGAGGAGAAGGGGAATTGGGAGGTTAGTTTAAAGGGATTATTTTTGCGAAAGGAGGTGTAAGCCATGGCTGGAGAATTCTACATTAATAACGTCACGGGAACGCTGGATGTGGATGCCTTTGTGCAATCAATGACGATGAATAAACAAATGGCCTTGCAGAAGCTCTCCCAGGAGAGGGCTTTAAGGCAGGCTAAAGCTTCGGCGCTGTCTAATCTCCTTTCGGGGATTAAAGATTTGCAAGAATTTACCTCTTCCATGAACATAGAGAATGCCTTTAAAGGGAAAAAAGTTTCTATTTCTGATAGCACTGTCCTTTCTGCGCAGGCCAGCGATACTACGCCCAATCTTATCTTAAAGCTCAAGGTCATTGAGCTTTCCCAGGCGGAAATGAGGGTTACCACAGGTGGGGTAGCTAATTTGGGTGATAACCTATCCCCTTCCATCATTACCCTACGTTATTACACCGATAATACCAATTATACCGAAACTGCGATTAATTTTAGTGGAGGGACTCTTTCAGACCTTGTGTCAGCTATTAATAACGCTCAAAATAAAATTCAGGCGAGCGTCTTTTATGATGGTTCACGCTATAAGCTTTTGCTGGCGGAAAAAGATGTAGGGGCCTCAACTAAGGAAACCTCAGACACAAGCGCGGTCATAGAAGTTTCTGGATTGCCAACTGAGCTCGGCTCAACCTTAGATACCTTGCAACAAGCCAAAAATGCCAAGTTGCGGATGGGTAGCGATACAGGACCAATTTTGGAAAGCCCTACGAATGTGTTTAAGAATGTAGTCTCCGGCCTTGAGGTGACTGCTAAAAAAACTTCAGATACCTTTATTAATCTTGAGATTTCCGATGATTTTTCTGGAGGCAAAAAACCTATCTCAGATCTTCTTGGCAAGATTAATAGTTTATTGGATCTCCTAAATCCCATGATTGCAAAGGGAGGCCTTTTCCAAGGAAATGCAACCTTTGTGCAGATAAAGACCCAGCTCTTTACTTTGACTAAACCTTTGCAAGAACTCGGGTTAATAAATCTAAGCGAAGAGGGAAAGTATTCTTTAAACAGCGAGGTCTATGATAGCCTCATGAATAGCGGTAAAATAGAGAATGTTAAGAGGGGCCTCAATAATATAAAAAGTAATTTGACCAACTATCTTGAAGGTTTAAGCAAGACCTTTGACCTTTTTAAAAGGACTGAGGATCAGGCTGTCCAGAACTTAGAGAAGAGGGCTCAAGAAATACAGCTCGCCCTAACTAAGGAACAGCAAAAATTAAGGATTACCTTTAGTAAGATTGAAGCTTTAATGAATAAAAATGAGGCTTTAAAATCAAGACTTGAAGCCTTTGCGAAAAGTTTGAGCGAGATTTCTAAATCTTAAAGAGAGGAATTTATCAAAGAGGACTTTAGAGTTAGGTCTTCCCTCCGATAAAATATATTAAAAAACAGGGGGGGTGTAAAATGGTTAGACCTCAGCCTAAATATTTGGAAAAGGAAGTTTTTTCCGCTTCGGAAGTGCAAAGGGTAATTATGCTTTATAACCGGGCTATCTCCCATCTTAAAACCATCTTAAATGGAGCCTCCATTGAGGACCCCGTAGCGAAGGTGAAGGTGAAAGCTGAGGCTTTCGGCAAAACCATAGACATCCTTTCTTATCTTCAAGCTTGTTTAAACCTGGAAAAAGGTGGAGAAATTGCCAAAA
This sequence comes from Caldimicrobium sp., assembly GCA_037443245.1. Lineage (GTDB taxonomy): Bacteria > Desulfobacterota > Thermodesulfobacteria > Thermodesulfobacteriales > Thermodesulfobacteriaceae > WYEG01. The sequence continues at coordinate 410,258 of JBBIOT010000001.1, read as the reverse complement.
ATCTCCAGGAAATTTATGAGGTTATGATCACGGAACTTACCAGGGCCAGTATTAGCGGAGATCAAAAGCCAGTTATGGATAGTATAGAAATTTTGGAAAAATTAAGAAATGCCTATCAAGAAATTATGAAGGCCTAAAGCTTAATGAAGGATTTTGAAAAAAAATTAAAAGAAATAGAGTTAGCCCTACTGCAAGAAGATTACGAACAAGCTGATCTTATCTATGAAGAATTATTGCTCCACTGGCAGGATTATGAAAAATCTTTAAAGGAAAAGGAAAAGACAGAGAACTGTTTAAGGATTTTGGAATTCTTAGCCAACCTTTTGGACAATAAAAGAAGGGAACTTTTGAGTTTACAAAAATCTATGCAAGTAAGGGGTGTTTATTCTCTCCGATCAATAAAATAGTTTGATCCCGGGAGGCTTTTTACATAACTTTTGACCTGAGCTGCTCTAGAGGCCACCTCTCCGGGATGCTTAAATTTCCCTTTTTTGATGGGAACTCCAGCTATGGAAACCGAAAGTAAAGGGATCTTACATAGTTCTCCGGCGCGGTTTTTGCAAATAAAGTATCCCCTTTTTAGGTCTTCTTCCTTAAGGAAGGCTGGTAGAAGAAGGTTAAATTTTTTAATAATTCCCTGGCAGATTTCTTCTGTCAGCTCCGAGGGGATAATAAAGATAAAGTCATCCCCACCTATGTGACCTATAAAAGATTTGGGACTCTTTTCAAAGATGGTGGTTTGTAGGATACGGGCTAAATTTTTGATTACCTCATCTCCAGCTGAAAATCCATAAAGGTCGTTATAAGCCTTAAAATTATCAAGATCCACATAAGCTACCGTTAAAAGTTCGTTGCTTTCTAAAGCACGGCGTAAGGCATGTTCAATGGAGACATTACCTGGTAGTCCAGTAAGAGGATTATTGTCAGCAATCCGTTCCTGTCGGTGTAAACCAATTTTAACTCGGAGCATCAATTCCTCTTCATCGGCCTGAGAAAAAAGAAAATCATCAATACTTTTCCAAAGAATTTCTTCGGCAAGGAGACTTTTTAAATTTTCCCGTTCAATGATTAACATTATTCCCATGGAAACTAAATTGAAATTTTGCTTGAGGTTAAGTAGGGTTTCTAAAAGTTTTAATTTGCTTTCATTTTCCAGGTAATAAATTAAAATTTTAGGTGGATCAAAAAGGACAGCAGAAAGAAGGTCTTTAGATTTAGTGAAATTTTTTAAGGTATAATTTTTTTTTAAGATTTTGATCTTTTCAGAGAAGGTAGATTTTTTAGGGATAAAGGTTAAGATTTTAGGCTTTTTTCCCTTCAAGTAAGTTCCCTTTTTAATTCTTCGGTAAAAAATTTCAATTCATAAAGCTTGGGTTCAAGTTTTAGAAAGATATCCTTTATATCGGTAAGATCAAATTTTAGAATCTCTAAGGCTTTTTTGTGGAAGGGTGGGATCCTAAGATAGGCACTCTCACCATATCCACGAGCATGCACCAGAAGGTCTGCCAAATGCAGGAGTGAAGTTTCTACTTTAAATTTTTTGATCCGAGAAAGGTCATGATGGGCGTAAACAATTTCAATCAATTTTTCGGGGAGGTTCCATTGGCGCATGAGAAAGCTTCCCATCTCAGCATGATCCATCCCGAAAATTATATTTTCGGCTTCAAGAAGATCCATTCCTGAACGGACAAGGTCTTTTACCTTGAGGTAATCTTCCTTAAAAGTAAGCATTTGCACCACCTTACCAAGGTCGTGAAGAAGGCCAGCGGTAGCTAATTCTTGCGCATCCGTTAATTCTTTTTTTTCCGCCATTATCTTTGTGCAGGCCGCAACCCCAATGGAATGTTCCCATAAACCGATATCTTCTTTATGAATAATCTCAAACAAAGAAGAGGTCATAATAAGGATTTTAAGGACGTTAATGCCAAGAAGCATCATAGCTTGCTGGACAGTGCTAACTTTACGAGGAAATCCATAGAAAGCTGAATTGGCAAGCCGTAAGACTTTAGTGGTGATGACCTGATCCTTTTCAATGAGCTCAGCAATTTGGGAGATGGATGATCTTTCATCCTCAATTAAAGCATTGAGTTTCTGCACAATGGGAGGTAAGGAGGGGAGCCCTTCTAACTTCCGAAGCTTCTTTTTTACTTCTTTTCTTTTTTCACTGGGATCGGACACCTTCTTTTTCTCCTGAGTATTTAAAGGCCAAAATTTCTTTTAAAATTTCTTTAATTTGTAAAATAAATTCGTCTTCTATCCCTTTAAATCTTTCTTCCAAAAGGGAAATTTCCTCGGAAAAGGTTCTTTCCCAAGGGAGTTTTACAGGAGTCCCTTCCACGGTAATATAAGAAACGCCAAGCTCAGCAAACTTTTGAATTAGATCTTCCGTAAGTTCTATTCCTTTGCCACAAAGGACCCTTCCCTGGGCGTCAATAACCTCTTCAAAGGTTTTCATCCCGGGCCGAATATAAGCGAGAGGAAGCCGTTGCATCCTATAAACTCCTAAATTACTTTATTCAAGCTGTACTCAATGATCCCTTGTACACCATACTCTAAGAGCTTAGGGATAAGATCTCTTACTTCCTTTTCCGAAACCACTACTTCCAAGGCGAACCAGTCAGTTTCGTAAAGCTGGGACACGGTTGGGGAGGTAATGCTGGGTAAGATAGCGATTACTTTAGCTAAATTTTCCGCTGGAACATTCATCTTAAGACCCACTTTTTTATGAGAATTAAGGGCCCCTTTAAGAAGGATGGCAATTTGTTCAATTTTTTTCTTTTTGAATGGGTCCTTCCAGGCTTGCTGATTGGCAATAAGTTGGGGATAGGTGAGAAGAAGTTCCTGAATGATCCGTAATCCATGGGCCTTAATGGTTGATCCCGTTTCGGTAATTTCAACGATAGCATCGCATAATCCTTGGACAACCTTGGCCTCAGTTGCTCCCCAAGAATAGCTTACTTCAACCTCAATCCCCCTTTCTGAAAAAAAGCGTTTTGTAAAATTTACCAGCTCGGTACTAATTTTTTTCCCCTGAAGATCTTCTATAGACTTAATTTCCGAATCTCCTTTTACCGCTACCACCCAACGGGCGGGTCTATAGCTGGCCTTGGAATAGATGAGATCTTCTATAATCTCTACTTTGGATTGGTTTTCTAAAATCCAGTCTTTGCCAGTAATTCCCGCATCAAGAATCCCCGCTTCTATATACCTACTCATCTCTTGGGGGCGACAGATCACTAATTCTAATTCCGGGTCATCTACTTCCGGAAAATAGGACCTGGAATGGACTTCAATGGTCCAACCTGCTTTAGCAAAAAGTTCAATAGTAGCCTTTTCCAAACTTCCTTTGGGGATGCCAAATTTAAGCCTTCTTTCCATAAAGCTCCTCCGGAGACTTGAGCCTTTCTTCCACAATCTTGAGCTCACCTTCTTGAAGCCTTCTATAAAAGCAGGTGCTATATCCTTCATGGCAAACAGGCCCAACGGGCTCTACCTTAAACAAGAGGGTATCTTCGTCGCAATCCACATAAACTTCTTTAAGATGGAGATATTGTCCAGAAGTCTCCCCTTTTAACCAGAGTTTACCCCGGCTACGGCTAAAAAAATGAACTAAGCCAGTGGCTAAGGTTTTTTGCAGGGCCTCTTCGTTCACATAACCTAGCATAAGAACTTTGCCCGTTTGGGCATCCTGCACGATAGCTGGAAGAAGACCGCCACCTTTGGCAAAATTGGGCCGGTAATTCATAGTTTTAAAAATATACCCTTGATAAGGCTTCTAAGCAAGTAAGCTTTTTAAAAAAGCTTCAGGTTCCGAATTTTTTACTAAGGAGGTCCCAATCAGGGCCCCGCTAAAACCAGCTTTTTTCAGACGCTTGATTTCTTCTGGACTGGTGATCCCACTTTCAGCTACTACGGGAATGTGGGAAGGAATTAATGGTTTAAGCTTGAAACAATGGTTAGGATCTACTTCAAGGGTGGAGAGATTACGATTATTGATCCCTATAACTTCAGCTCCACACGATAGGGCTATTTCCAGATCCTCTTCGTCATACACCTCTACCATAGAGGAAAGTCCAAGCTTTTTACTATATTGCAAAAGGTGAGAAAGTTCTTCCTTTTTAAGGATACCGGCAATAAGGAGGATGAAATCAGCCCCAAAAGCCTTAGCCTCCTCTACTTGGAGTGGATCTATGATAAAATCTTTCCGTAAAATGGGTAGGGGCACAGCCATCCTGACTGCGGCCAAATATTCAAGGCTACCTAAAAAATAAGTTTCTTCGGTAAGGACTGAGATAGCCTTGGCTCCACCCTCCAAATAAGCTTTGGCTAGCTTAACGGGATTAAAATCTTTTCGTAGTTCTCCTTTTAAGGGACTTGCTCGTTTAACCTCGGCGATAATGATAAAACCTTCTTTTTTAAGATAAGTAGCAAGGTCAAAGGGTGGTCTATCCCAAAAAGGACGAAAAAAAAGCCCCATTCTGCGGCGCTTAAGGGTGCGGGCGTAGACCTCAAAAAGGATTTGGTTCAAAAGGGGGCTAAGGCTTTTCATCTTTTCAATTCTATCTCACAAAGTAACTTTTGGCAAATTATATGATTAAAATAAAGAGCAAAAACCATCCTAAAGGATTGGAAAAATTTTAGAGTAATGCTATAATTTGACAAGGCTTTGGCTAAGGGGAGGTAGGGTATGCCCAAGAGGACCTATCAACCAAGTAGGATTAAAGCTAAGAGAAGACACGGTTTTAGAGTTCGGATGAGGACTCGTTCTGGACGTAGAATTTTGCGAAACAGGAGAAGAAAAGGCCGTTGGCGCTTAACCACCGTTTAACTTTACCTTGCAACCCCATACCCCTTAGTTGGGATTAACCCTTCTGCAAAATCAAAGGCAGAAGTTAAAACTTAGGGAAAAGGAAATTGTTAAACTTTTAAGGGAAGGAAAAAAATATTTTATTGAGGATATTTTTTTGTTAGTTTATTTACCTAATAAGATTGGCCAAAGAAGGTTTGCGGTGATAGCAAGCAAAAAGATTGGCAAAGCAGTTAAAAGAAATCGCGCAAAAAGGTTGTTACGAGAACTGTTTAGGAGAAATCTAACGCTCTTCCCAACCTCCTATGATTATTTGTTAATTGCCAGCCCCAAGATTTTAAATTTTAAATATCCAGAGCTTGCAGAAAGAGCAATACCTATACTAAAAAAGGTTCTAACCTCCCTTCCTTTATCCTTCTATGAATCTTCTGGTTAAAGGATTTCTCAACTTGATAAAATTTTATCAAAGGTTTATTTCTCCTTTTTTGAGGATCCATTTCGGGGTAGCTTGTCGTTATTACCCCTCCTGCAGTGAATACTTTAGTTTTTGCTTAAAAGAGTGGGGGTTTAGACGGGGATTAATTCTTGGGATCCTTAGGATCTTGCGTTGCCATCCCTTCTTTCCCGGTGGGTACGATCCTCCACCTCAAAAGAGGCATCAATCTCCTACAAGGAAAACTTTCTTATCATCAGGAGGTTTTTAAATGGAAAGAAATGTCCTTTTAGCCATAGTCCTGGCGATAGCAGTTCTTATCCTTTTCCAATATCTTCAGGTTAAACTTTTCTCACCCCCTCCACCATCTCTTAATCAGACCTTTAATCAAACCCAGCCAATTAGTTCTAAGGCAGACCACCTTGAGGCCTTTTCACCCAACCTTGGTAAGAAGGAAAATATACCCCAAAAACAAGAATTTCTAGCTAAAAACATTTTTATTCAAACCCCCCTTTATCAGTCCACTTTAACCACAGTTGGAGGTAGGTTCACCGAATTTAAACTTCACCACTACCGAAGGGAGCGCAAGAATCCAAATCCGGTTAATCTTGTTCATTCTAATTTTTACCCCTTTGAGGTTTATTTAGCTAGTGATCCGGGATTGGCCCTCTCTTCCTTTGCCTACGAAGGTAAAGAAAAGCTTGAACTAAAAGAAAAAGATACAGAAAGGATTGTTTTTAAGGTGCAAAGGAAGGGCTTAGAAATAGCAAAAATTTTCCAATTTAAAGGAGATAGCTATTACTTAGATTTGACCGTGGAAATTACCAATACCAAAGAAGAGCCCATAAAGGATCGTTTACTTTTAAGGGGAATTTTTTCTCCCTTTGTTAAAGGAAGTGACATCGTGTTTAAGGGTCCTTTTTATTATACTGACCATTTGGTGGAGGTTAAACTTTCCGATACACTTACAGAATATGTTGGGCCTCTAAAATATTTAGGGGTTATGGATGTTTATTTTCTTATTGGTGTAATTCCTGCGGAGGCCTCAAACTATCGGGCTACCTTTAGGAAGCTTAGAAGTGAAGATGAATTTATCCTCTGGACCCCAGAATTTTCTCTCAAAGGTGGAGAAAAGAAAACTTTTACCTTTAAGCTTTATTTAGGGCCTAAGCGTTCCGAAGATTTAGGGAAAGAATATCCTAAGTTAGCTAAAGCCTTATACTTTGGTTATTTTGATATTATAGCTAAACCCCTGTTATGGCTACTCAAGAAGTTTCATCAATTCATCCCCAATTACGGGGTAGCGATAATTTTTGTCACTATCCTCCTTAGGATCCTCTTTTTTCCTCTGAATCAAATGAGTTTTAAGAGCATGAAAAAGATGCAGGAACTTCAGCCGGTTATTCAACGCTTACGAGAAAAATATAAGGATGATCACGCCACCTTACAAAAAGAAATAATGAACCTCTATCGTACTCATAAGATAAACCCCCTTTCTGGGTGTCTTCCCATTCTAATTCAGATCCCCGTCTTTTTTGCCTTTTATAAAGTACTTTTGATGGCGATAGAGCTTCGCCATGCCCCCTTTATTCTCTGGATTACCGATCTTTCCGCTCCAGAAAGGCTCTATCTTGGAAGTTTTATCATCCCCTGGTTGGGAGGTATTCCACTTTTGACCATTCTTATGGGTATTTCCATGTTTATTCAACAAAAGCTTACTCCAACTAGCATGGATCCTGTCCAAGAGAAGGTGATGCTTCTTTTACCCATCTTTTTTACCTTTCTTTTTGTGAATTTTCCTTCAGGACTTGTTCTTTATTGGTTTGTGAATAATTTATTATCTATTGGGCAACAAATTTTGACTTTAAAGCTACAGAAAAGATGAATTCCTTAATGGGGGGTTATTATGGAGAAGGGTCTTTCACTGGAAGGGAAGAGTTTGGACCAGCTTTTAGAAAGGGCTTGCAGTGAGCTATCCTGTCTGCCAGAAGATTTAGAAATTTCCATTCAAGAATTTTCCCAAGGTGGGATGATTACAGGAAAGAAGATTAAAGCCTATTTTAGGATCAAACCAGAGAAGGTGCTTAGCGAAAGAGCTAATCGGGCTTTAGTTTTCCTTAAGGAACTTTTTCATCATGCGAACCTCAAGGTGGAGATTAAAACCATTCTCAATCAGGCTAAGTTAGAGGTGGATTTAGTTTTATCAGGTGAGGATTTAAAGTATTTATTAGTAAATGGTGGTGAGCCCATCGTGGCTTTAGAATTTTTAACCAACAAGGTTGTGGCTAAATCTCTGGGAGTTGGTCCCAAGATCAACTTAAAACCCGAGGGCATTGACCTTGAGGGAGAAAGAAGGTTCCTTAAGGCTCTTCAGAGAGCGGTGGAGCTTATCAAAGAAGACCAAAAACCCCGAGTTCTTAGAGTGCGGACAAAGAGAGAAGAACGCCTAGCCGAGAAGTTCCTCAAAGACTTTCCTGAGATAATGCATACCTTAGAAGGGGAAGGTAAAGAGAAAAAAATTCGCTTAGAGCTTAAGGCTTAATTTCTTAGCTTGCTTCCAAAATATAGAACCGAGGATACCATTGCTGCCATTGCCACCCCGCCCGGGCGGGGGGCTATTGGTATCATCAAAATAAGCGGAGAGCAAGCAAAAAGCATCCTCCAGAAGATTTTTCAGCCAGCTAAACCCCATACCGATTTTATTTCTCATCGGCTCTACTATGGATTTATTGTGGATCCGGAAAAGGCTGAACGAATAGATGAGGTCCTTGCGGTTTATATGAAGGCACCTCATACCTATACCAGGGAAGATGTCGTAGAGATTCATGGACATAGTGGTTATTATAACTTGCGAAAAATCTTAGAACTTGTCCTAAGGCATGGAGCAAGGCTTGCCGAGCCTGGTGAATTCACTCTGAGGGCTTTTCTTAATGGGAGGATTGATCTTACCCAAGCAGAAGCCATTGAAGAGCTTATCTCCGCTAAAACAGAGGCTTCCCTAAAGCTTGCCCTCCAAAGCTTAACCGGCCGCTTCACTAAAAGGATCGGAGAGCTTAAGGAAGAATTATTAGAGGTTTTTGCCCACGTAGAATCAGCTATTGATTTCCCTGAGGAGGACTTAGAAATCCTTTCGCCAGAGGAATTAAAAGAAAGGTTAAAAGAAAGAATTTTGGATCCCATAGAAAGGTTAATTAAAGCTCAGGATGAAGGAAAGATCTATCGGGAGGGACTTAATTTAGTGATTGCCGGCAAGCCTAATGTTGGAAAATCTTCTCTATTAAATGCCCTACTTAAAGAAGATCGGGCAATCGTCAGCAGTATGCCAGGCACAACGAGGGATTTTCTTGAAGAAACCGCTACCATCGCTGGCCTACCCGTAAAGCTTGTAGATACCGCTGGTTTGCGAAAGACCGATGATCCTGTAGAAGAAATTGGCGTAAAAAAGGCCTGGGAGAAAATTAAATCCGCTGACTTGGTCTTGTTTCTTGTTTCCGCCGAAGAACCTCCCTCTGAGGAAATCCAAAGTCTTTACCAAGAATTGAAGTCCTATCCCCATCTCCTGGTAATTAACAAAATAGATCTAAAACCTAACTTTGTAGACGCCTGGGAAGTGTTTGCTAAGGGCAATCAAGTAGAGGCGCTCAAAATTTCAGCTATAGAAGGATTTGGCCTTGAGGATTTATCTAAAGGTATTTACGAGAAGGTAATCACTTCTTCCCAAGCAGAAATTCCTGAGGTTAGCCCAAACCTCAGACAAAAGGTAGCCTTGATCAAGGCTAAGGAGGGAATTGAACTTGCTTTAGCTGAATTGGAAAAGAAAGAGCCCTTGCCAGAACTTATTGCTATTGGTTTAAGGTCTGCCCTTTCTTCTTTGTTTGAAATTACTGGGGAAGTAACAACTGAGGATCTTCTAACCACTATCTTTTCTCGTTTCTGTATTGGCAAATGAAGGTTAGCATTGATACAGGTGGAACCTTTACGGATTTCATCTGGGAAGAGGATGGAAAAATTTTCACCCTAAAGGTCCCTTCTACTCCAGAGAACCCAAGCTTGGCTATCAAAGAAGGTCTGGCAAGACTTGGGCTTAAGCCTCAAATTCTTATTCATGGTACCACGGTAGCTACTAACGCCTTTTTGGAAAGAAAGGGAGCTGATTTTTTACTCTTTACCACCAAAGGTTTTGAGGATGTACTTCCTATTGGCCGTCAGGATCGTCCTAAACTGTATGATTTTTTTGTAGAAAAACCTCCTCCTTTTTTCAAGGAAGAGAACATCATCGGCGTCAAGGAAAGAATTCTTGCTAACGGAAAGGTTTGGCTTCCTTTAGAAGAAAGGGAGATTAAAAGGGTTCTTTGCCTTCTAAAGAAAAAAGAAAATATCTCTTCGGCGGCTATTTCTTTTCTCCACAGCTATAAAAATCCTTGGCATGAAATCAAGCTTGGTGCGGCCTTAAGGAAGGCTGGCCCCTATTTAGTGAGTTTAAGTTCTGAGCTTGTAGGCGAGTTTCGGGAATACGAGAGGACCTCTACCACTGCCATCAATGCCTATCTTAGTCCTATTCTAAAAAACTACCTGGAGAGCTTAGAGAAATTTTTCCCTCACACAAAAATCTATATTCAGCAAGCTAACGGGGGTTATATGTCCTTAGCCATGGCTAAAGAAAAAGCGGTTTGGACTATTCTTTCTGGGCCAGCTGGAGGAGCTATGGCGGGTCTATTCTTGTGTAAACTCTTTGGATTGTCAGGGATTATTACTTTAGATATGGGCGGGACCTCTACTGACGTTTGTTTGATTAAGGATAGACTTCCTTTTCGTAAGATTTATGATTTTGATGGTTTCCCTGTAAGCTTACCTTTGATAGATATTCATACCGTAGGGGCAGGAGGTGGCTCCATAGCCTGGATTGATGGTGGAGGTTTGCTCAAAGTGGGCCCGCGTAGTGCAGGTGCTAAACCTGGCCCAGCCTGTTATGGAGTAGGCTCAGAGCCCACGGTGACCGATGCTAACCTCCTTCTTGGAAGGCTTTTACCTAAGTTCTTCGGTGGTGGAGAGATTAAACTTTACCCTGAAAGGTCCTTTTTGGCTATTGCCGAACTAGCCCGTAAATTAGGACTTACCCCTCTTGATTGCGCCCTGGGTATGGTGAACATTGCTAACTCCACGATGGTTAAGGCCTTGCGTCGGGTTTCCTCTGAAAGAGGTCTTGATCCTTCTGATTTTTGGCTACTTGCCTTTGGTGGAGCAAGTGGGCTTCATGCCTGTGATTTGGTGGAAATGCTAAACCTAAAAGGGGCTATTCTTCCCAAGCTCGCCAGCTCCTTTTCTGCTCTGGGACTTTTCTTTTCCGTGCCCATGTTTGATTATACCAGGACAGTCCTAATATCTTTAAAAGAAAAAAATAGGCTTCAAAAAGAGATTAAAAAATTAAAAGAGGGAGCTAAAAAGGAACTTTCCACCTTAGGAATTTCAACGGAAGAAATGGTATTAGAACTCTATTTTGACCTTCGGTATCAGGGGCAGGGTTTTGACCTGTCTATTCCTGTTGCGGAAGAACTTTCTGAAGACCTGGCCTCTCTTTTTCATCAGATCCATCAAAGGGAGTTTGGTTTTTCTTTCCCCCACTTTCCGATTGAGGTAGTTAACTTGAGGTTAAGGTTTTTGGGAAAGGGACAAGATTTGCATCTTAGGATAGGTGGAAAGAGGTTAGTTTTCCCTCCTTTTAAAAAGAGCCTTTATACCGAGAAAGGAGAAGTAGAGGCCCTGGTCGTTCCTTGGGATGGATTGAAGGTAGGGGAGAAGCTTTTTGGTCCCATGATCATCGTTGATGCCTATACCACTTTTTATCTCAAAGAAAAATTTATAGCGGAAGTGAAAGAAGGACTAACTCTTTTTGCCTATCCCAGGGATATAAAATCTTAGTGGTGAAAAAAATGGGGGTTGTGGAATTAGAAATTTTTAACAATTTACTTTCCAGTGTGGCCGAGGAGATGGGAGAGGTCCTTCGTCGGTCTTCTTTTTCTCCTAACATCAGGGAAAGAAAGGATTATTCCTGTGCCATCTTTGATGAAAAAGGAGAGCTTTGTGCGCAGGCCTCGCACATTCCGGTCCATCTTGGCGCCATGCCTGAGACGATAAAACATCTATTGCCAAGGTTTTCTTGGCAAAAGGGAGATGTAGTTATTACCAACGATCCTTATTTAGGAGGCACCCATCTACCCGATCTTACCTTAGTAAAACCAATTTACTATCAGGACAAAATAAAATTTTTTCTGATTGTCAGAGCTCATCATGCCGATGTAGGTGGAGCCTGGCCTGGCTCTATGGCCCTCTCAACTCATATTTCCGAAGAGGGATTTCTTATCCCCCCAAGTTTGCTTTATAAAAGAGGAAAGTTTAATCATAACCTTTGGGCAGCCTTTCTAAAGGCTGTCCGCAATCCGCTAGAAAGGGAAGGGGATTTGCGGGCACAGGTCCATTGCTTAGAAAGGGGAGAAGCACGACTACGAGAACTCATAGAAAAATTTGGGGAGGAAAAAATAAATTCCTTCCTTGACGATTTAAAGATCTACACGGAGAGGGCCTTTTTAGAGCTCTTGCAAAACTTCGGCGGAGGAGAAGCAAGCTTTACCGATTATCTTGATGATGATGGTTTTAATACCAAGAGAATTCCCATAAGGGTTAAAGTTTGCTTTGGTTCAGATAAGGTGGTAGTAAATTTTTCAGGGAATGCGCCTCAAGTCAAAGGCTCGGTCAATGCTCCAAGAGCGGTAACTGTCTCTGCTGTATATTATGTGTTTCTCTGTCTTCTTCAGCGGTGGGGAGAATATCCAATTAATGAAGGATGCTTTCGCCGGATTGAAGTTATTACCGAAAAGGGCAGCTTAGTGGATGCCTGTTATCCAGCTCCAGTTTCAGCTGGAAATGTAGAAACTTCCCAGCGGATTGTGGATGTTCTACTTGGGGCCTTAGTCCAGCTAAAACCTGACTGGATCCCTTCGGCTTCTTGCGGGACGATGAATAATATCGCCTTTGGTAATGACCGTTTGGCCTATTACGAAACCTTGGGAGGAGGTATGGGGGCAAGACCAACCTCCCCCGGTCTAAGCGCTGTTCATACCCACATGACTAATACCCTCAATACGCCTGTTGAAGTTTTGGAAAATCAATTTCCCTTGCTAATTGAGTTCTACCGGATTAGGAAAGGATCGGGCGGAAGAGGTAAGTTTAGGGGAGGGGATGGCCTGGTGAGGGGCTATCTTTTCCTTGAAGACCTCAAGGTCAGTCTTCTTACGGAGAGAAGACGGTTAAGACCCTATGGTCTTTGGGGCGGGGAGCCAGGACAAAGTGGGCTAAATATCCTCCTTAGAGGTAAAGAGAAAATACGCCTGCCCGGAAAAGTTTCTTTTGAGGTTAAGAAGGGAGATCGTTTGAGAATCTATACGCCTGGTGGAGGAGGATTTAAAAAACCCTAAACTAAAAATTTTTGGTCAGATCCCCATAAGGCTGAAAATTAAATAGAGTCCAAGATAGGCGATCAAAATCCAAAAAAGAGGGGTTGGGTTTTTTTTCCAAATTACAAAGGCCTGATAGATAAAAGGAAAGAGGAGAAGGTAAAAAAAAACAAACCTTTCGTCCAAAAATTTAAGCATACTTTGAGCCCCTACAAAGAACCAGGGGCCTCGAGCCTGTAAGTTACCCCAGGGCTTAAGGGATGGATAAAAAAAAAGAGCCGGCAAAAATAGTAAGGCAAGATAAAAAAATTTTAAATAAGAAAAGACCCTATTTAGGGAGATATGCCAGAGTAGGAGCCCTGTCAGCAGAAGAAAAGAAAAATATAAATGCCAAAGATAGACGCGATGAACCCCTACCTGAGAAATAGCAAAGAAAAGGTTGCTTATAGGTTTCCCAAGAAGGGGTATGGAACTGGTTAAGTTTTCGGCAATAGACCCGGCTAGCTCACCCGTCTCATCTCCTCTTAGGATATAACCTGAAAAGGCTAAATAAAGAAGGATTGGTAAGGATAATCCCAAAAAAAACCATCCCCTATTACTTTTCACCAAAAAAAGCTTTAACCTTAAGGCATCTAAAAGATGAAGAAAAAGACTAATTACGGCCATTTGGGCAGAAAAGTAATGGAGTGCTCGATAAAATTTCCCAAAGGGAACGGTAGCTTCAAGGTTAACTACACTCAAGAGAGGTTTTTCAGGGAAATAGTGGAAGGAAAGGATAAGGCCGGAAAAAATACAAATTGTGAGGGCTAAAAAAGAAAAATAAGCAAGGTCAAGATTAAAATTCCTTGGGATTAATTTAGTTAGTAATTTCAATGGTCACTCCTCTTTCGGAAAGAGAGAGTTGAAGGGGCTTGAGGTTCTTTTTGGCTGGTCCGGCCAGATATTTTCCCTGAGGAGTGAATCTACTGCCGTGGCAGGGACATAGGATTAAGTTTCTTTGGGGATCAAAGTTTAATTTACAACCTAAGTGGGGACACTTCCGGCTAAAGCCCAAAAAGGCTTCCCCTTCTTTGACAAGAATAAAGTCTTCTCCAAGGAGGAGCTTAGTTTTGATCTTTTCTATTTCCGATGAGGGAAGGTATACCCGTTTAGGAGGACGGGAGGATAGATGCATGATGGCCCTAAGAAAGGAGTATCCCAAGGTCCCCAAAAAACCAAAGCCAATAAGTTTAAGGATCCCTCTTCTGGTCATAGACTTATTTCCACAATAAATTAAAGGTCCTGCCCTGGGGCAAGCTCTCTCAGAGATTTTTTAAGGAGGCTTTCTAAGGTGTCTCCCTCGTGAAAGACCTTAAGGAGGACCCTTTCTGCCTCCTTAGCCGAAAATCCCAGATTGACTAAGCATTCCTTCGCCTCGTTCAAAAGATCTACCGTAGGCTCGGGAATGGTTACCCCCTTTTTACTGATCCTTTCATAAAGGCCTTTTAATTCTAAGATTAATTTTTCCGCTCTTTTTATGCCAATGCCTGGCACTTTGGCCAGGGCTTCCACACGGCGATGCAAAACAATCTGTTTAAGGTCTTCGGTAGTATAATAGGAGAGGATATTTAAAGCTAAGGTTGGGCCAACCTGATAGAGTTTGTTTAATTTGAGAAAAAGTTCTCGTTCCTGTTTGTTGACAAAACCAAAGGCTTGCCAGAATTCCTTCTGGATAAGTACTACCGCTATATATAGATTTATCTCTTGCTGGGATAAGCTTTCTTTTAGGGATTGAAAGGTCCTTAGGGGGAGGAAAATTTCAAAGTTTAAAGGTCCGGCCCTGAGAATCAATCGGTTAGGAGGGATAAATTCTTCCGGCCATCCTCTAAGGGAAAAGATCATTTTAAAGGACCTTTAATTCAAAGGCTAAACAAACTGCTAAACCAAGACCATCAAGGGCATGTTCATCCATGTTTGTGGGTATGTTTTCCATAAGAATTGATGCCAGAATTTTGCGGAAATCTTTGGGTGAGCCCAACCCATTTCCAGAAAAGAACATGCTCTTCCAAGTTGATGGATGATAAAGCCTACAAGGCACAGAAAATTTTCCAGCCAGGAGAAGGGCTAAGGCCTGAGCTTGGGCAACCTTAGCAGAGCTGGTTGGATTCACCATGGGTAAATACTCCTCGCAGGCTAAGTAATCGGGTTGGTAGGTAGTAAAGATTCCCCAAAGCCGATCATGAAGAAAAGCCAGGGCTTGCGGAAGGTCTAAGCTTCGGTGAGGGCTAAGGGTTCCATAAGAAAGCAGACTTGGCTTAGGCCTTCCCACCTCGATTAGAGCATAACCAAGGTGCAGAAGCCCAGGATCAATGCCTAAAATTTTCATCCCCGTTCATTTGGTTAGACTATCAATTAGGCTTTCTGGGATGTCAAAATTGGCATACACCTGTTGAACATCATCATGGTCCTCTAAAGCGTCAAGCAGTTTGAGAAGGCTTTCTACCGTAGCTTTATCCTGGAGGGGGACGGTTGTCTTAGGGACCATGGTTAATTTTGCGGAAAGGATTTCAAATCCTGCCGAGGAAAGGGCTTCTTTAAAGGACTCAAAATCAGATGGAGAGGTAATAATTTCAATTTCGCTCTCGTATTCCCTTGTATCCTCGGCCCCTTTCTCAATGGCTAGTTCTAAAAGGGCTTCCTCTCTGTTTTTGTCTCTTTTGACCACTATTAAGCCTTTGTATTCAAAGATCCAGGATACAGCCCCTGGTTCGGCTAAGTTTCCACCATGCTTGCTAAAAAGGTGTCTGAGTTCTGAAACAGTCCTTCGCCGGTTGTCTGTGATCACATTAAGAAGGATGGCGACGCCTCCAGGTCCATAACCTTCAAAGATTGCTTCTTCAAGAGAAGTGCCTTCTTCTTGCCCGAGAGCTTTTTTAATGGCTCGTTCTATGTTCTCCTTGGGCATGTTAGCCGCGCGGGCTGCTTGAATGGCTGCCCTTAATCGGGGATTAAATTCTGGATCACCGCTTCCCCCTGTTCTTACGGCAATTACAATTTCCCGGATTAGTTTAGTAAAGGCTTGCCCTCTTTTAGCATCCTGAACCGCTTTCTTTCTCTTTATCTGAGCCCAGTGGGAATGTCCAGCCATACCCCTAATCCCCTTCTTTTTTTAGTTAATTATAAACTTTGGGAACTTTTTTGCAACCGGATTACCCTTTTAGGAAGGTGAATTTTACCAAAAAAGTTTAAGAAAATTGATAAAATCTTTAATTACACCCAGAACACCCCTTTTCCTTCGCACCAATCTCCAAATTTCCTTTAGGACTTCCTGCTTAAGCCTGCCTTGCGCGGAGAAGTAAAGGTTCAAAGCCTCATATAGGAGTTCAGGGTAGGTGGTGAATAATTGAGGATTTTTTAGTAAGAAGGTTTTTAGCTCCTTGGCTAAGAGCAGGTCTTTATAAAAATAGGACGAACGAATCTTTTCTTCGTACTGAGCAAGGGTTTTTTCAGAAAAATCTCCGACTTTTAAAGCGGAAAGGGCTGTTTCAGCGGCCATGATCCCTGAATAGATGGCTAAGTTTGTGCCTTCCCGAAAAAGGGGGTTAACCAGCCCGACTGCATCACCGCAGGCAAGAACTCCCTTTCCATAGAGCTTAGGAAACCCTTTTATCCCCCATTCAGGAATAAGATGGGCACCATACTCCAAAATTTCGGCGTTAGCTAAAATCTTTTGGAAAAAAGGATGGGCCTTAGCCTTTTCCAAGATTTCATAGGGAGGAATTTTAACTGTAGCAAGGGCAGAAAGAAAAATTCCTATCCCGAAGGAGAGGGAATTTTGGTTAGTATAGAGGAAGCCAAGCCCAGGCAGACCCTGGGAAATGCTCCCCAGAATTTCCCAAGCTAATCCCTCTTCTTCCTTTAAGCCAAGGCGTTTTTCCATCTCACCTTTGGGAAGCTGTAAAACTTCCTTTACGGAAAGGACTACCTCTTCCGGAGCAAAATCCCTTGTTATTAACCCAGCCTTTCGGGATAAAAGTCGGTTTACACCTTCAGCGAGGATGACTATCTGAGAGGTGATACGGGCTGGAGTAAGATCTTTAAAACTTTGAGGCCGGTCCACCACTACCCCAACGATCTTCCCCTTATCATCCCGAAGGAAATCTATCACCTTAGTCTTGGGGGCAAGATCCAAGCCTAAGCCCAGGGCATACTCGGCCAGAAACTGATCAAATTTAGCTCTAAGGGCAGTGAAGGCATGCTGAGGGTCAGCCTTGGTGTGAGTGATCTTAACGATACCCTTTTCCGTAACGATTATATATCCCTCTTCATAGACCGACCTTTCTACTGGAGAAGGGTTAACTTCGGGAAATTCCGGGATGATTTCCTTTATAGCTTCAGTATAAACTATCCCACCAAACAGATTTTTGGCCCCGCAGAATCGCCCCCGCTCAATAAGTAAGGTCTTAACGCCATTTTTAGCTAAAACAATACCCGCCGAAAGGCCCGCTGGCCCCCCACCTACGATTACTACTTCATAGTGGAAGTCTGTTTTAATTTCGTCCAAGGCCTTTTCTCTCTTTAATCCTTTCTATAAGAAGGGGAATGATTTTTCTCCAATCACCAATTATCCCAAGGTCAGAAAGGGCAAAAATTTGGGCATTTGGATCGGTGTTGATCGCGATGATACAATCGGAGTTTTGCATACCTGCCCGATGTTGGACGGCTCCAGAAATTCCTATGGCAAGATAAACCTTAGGACGAACCGTTTTCCCTGTTTGCCCAACTTGATGTTCATAGGAAATCCATCCAGCTTCTACTGCCAGCCGACTTGCTCCAACCTCCCCTCCAAGAAGCCTTGCTAACTCAAAAAGCTTGCTAAAACCCTCTTTACCACCCATCCCTTTTCCACCAGCCACGATCACTTCTGCAAGCTCCAGCTGAATGGATTTCTCCTTGGGAATAAATCCAATCCTTTCAACTCCAGCCTCTTCCTCGGTAAGCTCCACTTCAACTTCTACAATCTCCCCTTTTGTTCCATTTATTTTTTCTGGCATAGGAAAGATCCGAGGTCTGACCGTAGCCATCTGGGGACGATGATCAGGACAGATAATGGTAGCCATGAGGTTTCCCCCATAAGCGGGACGAGTCATCAGAAGGTTTTTAGTTTGGGGATCAATGCTAAGCTGGGTCACATCCGCGGTAAGGCCTGTTTCCAAAAGAGTAGCCACACCACCTGCTAAATCCCTTCCTAAAGGGGTAGCTCCTAAAAGGAGGATTTCTGGCTCAAATCTTCGGACCACCTCCGCTAAAGCTTTAGCATAGGGCCGATGTCGGTAATAGCGCAAGGTCTTATGCCTCACTGTATACACTACCCCTGCCCCATAGGCAAAAACTTCAGGAATAAGCCCCTCTACTTCTTCTCCCAGCAAGACTCCACCCACACGTCCCTCTAGATCATGAGCCAATTTTTGGGCTATCCCAAGAAGTTCAAAAGAGACAGGATGAATAATCCCTTCCTCCTGCTCAATAAAAACCCAAACTTCAGGCTTTTTACTGGCCATTTCTTATTAAAGAATCCTCCTTTTTTCAAGTAGAAGCAATATGGCCTTTACCGCTTCTTCTTCCCCAACTTCCTCAAGGTTCATGATTTGGCCGGATTTTTTTAGCTCTGGGGTATAAACCCGATGAACCCTGGTTGGCGAACCTTTAAGGCCCAACTTTTCCCGCAGAAACTCTATGGGCCCATCCGCGGTGAAGACTTGAGGCTCCGTTTTTTGGGCCTTAAGAAGGAGAGGAAAGGGAGAAAAAGGTGGAGAAGAAACCTCCTTTTCACAGGTAAGAAGAAGAGGAAGTTTAGCTTTAAGGATCTCAATTCCCTTTTCAGTCTTCCGATGAAGCACAACATATTTTTCAGCAAGGTTTATCTCTTCAACCTTTATGACATAGGTAACCACAGGGATGTTTAGCCTAGTAGCCACCCCAGGACCAACCTGGGCAGTATCTCCATCTATAGCTTGCTTTCCAAAAAGATAAAGGTCAAAGGGTTTTTCACGAGTTAAAAATTTTATGGTCTGGGCCAAGGTATAGCTGGTGGCTAAGGTATCTGCGCCAGCAAACTTACGATCGCTAAGAAGGATAATTCGGTCGGCAAAAAACTCCACCGCCTCTTTAAGGGCCAGACGGGCTTGCGGTGGCCCCATGGTAATAACTGTAATCCATCCGCCATAGGTTAACTTTAGTTGACAAGCAAGAGAAAGGGCGCTTATATCATAAGGATTGATAATCGCCGGCACCCCTTCTCTAATTAGGGTCCCGGTTTCAGGATTGAGGCGAATGTTGGTGGTATCAGGAACTTGTTTGATAGAAACTAAAAGGTTTAGCATTACCAAAAATTATATCATTTAATCCTCCTCAAGTAAATCTTCGTAAACCTCAAAACACTCCTTCACTAAACATTTTCGCTCCGCAAAGAAGCATTTCCCTTCCTTTCTTTGAGGTACGGGATCCTTAGGCATTTTCAGTGCGGAAAGAAGCTCTTCAATCCTAGTAAGAAGACGAGAAAAGGGCTCGGGCACGGTCCTTTCCTGAAGTTTCCTTTTTAGCTCCTCCCATTCCTCTAGAACATCTTCGTAAACACTTGCCCTAGATTTACAAACCGCACACCTTGGATCACTCTGCTGGTTGGCTAAAAGGCCAAAAATAAAATGAAGAGACCTTACCCTATTTATAACCTCTCTTTCCTCCATCTCCTCTACACCTCCTGAAATTTTGTGGTTTTTAATCATTATAGAATAGAGCAAAATTTTTTATAAAATTAGTGAAATTTTTAACAAGACTTAATTCAAATGTTAGAATTAGCAAAAAGTTATTTCCAGATAGGGTGGGGTGAGTTTAGCGGTTTTTACTCTTTTGTTTATTAGAAGCCTTGGGAGGAAAAAGTGTTTTTTAAAGTTGCCGATTCTCACGGTCAATTCCTCCCCTGAGTGATAAATTTCTAATTTTTCCTTAGGTACTTCTTTGAGGTGTAGTTTAAGGATGGAATGGCCATTTTTGTTTTCAATATGAAAAGGTTTATCTTGGTAGAAAATTGTTCCTGGGTCTTTATCTTTATAAATAAGTTTTGCGAGTTCCAGAAGGTTTTCTAATCCTAAAATTTCATGAGAATGGTAGGGGATATAAAATAGAGGTGTGGGATAGAAGGATTGTTCAATCTCTGGGAGATATTTTTTCTGAATAGCATAGAGGGGATCTTCTTTCTTTGCGACTTTATTCACAAAGATGGCATCCACAGCAAATTCAAAGAGATGAAGATAGGTATAGGCCCTTTTTGTTTCCCGAAGGACCATTTTTTCAGGATTTATAACGAGCCTTACGGTAGAGATTTTAGGGTTTTGTAAGAGATAGTAAAGGTTGAAGACCTTACAGAAAAGGTCTTCCATAGCATCGTAGGTTTCTTCTTCGGGGAGGGGCATGTCCGTCACCATTTTTGCCGCTGGCCGGATAAATTTCATCAATTTTCTCTGAAGGGGTAAGATTTTTGTAATCCACCAGCTTACCGCATTGGGCAGACTAAGGAATCGCAAAGTTTCCCCTGTAGGTGCTAAATCCATGATGATTACATCGTATTCTCTACTTTCCGCATGACTATTAATCCAAAGAAAGGCCGATACTTCTTCCATCCCTGGAAGAACAGCCATCTCTTCTGCGAGGATTTCCTCTACACCTTGCCATTTAAGAAGACTTTTTAGATATTCCTTTAGCTTTCCCCAATATTTCTCTATGGAATAGTAAACATCCACTTCCTGCGCAAAAAGATTAGGCCGGATTTCCGTGGGTTCCGGGCCTATTTCATGTTCCAATACATCTGAAAGGGAATGAGCGGGGTCTACCGAGATCACTAAGACCCTTTTCCCTAGTGTAGATAAAAGGGCGGCAGTGGCCGCGGAAAGGGTGGTCTTTCCAACTCCTCCCTTTCCTGTAAAGAGAATAATACGCATTCTCTTTTTTATTTTTCTTCTTCAACTACAATCTTTTTCAGCTCCTTTTTTGGTTTTTCCAGTTCCTCAATCTTTTTTTCAATAACTTCTTTTAAGGCAAGAAGCATTTCCTTGCGGGCATTTTTAAGATGTTCTTTACTCTTTTCGGGGACAAAAGAAGTAAGATCTTCTAACAGGGCTTCAAAGGCTTTACCCAAATGTTCAATCCATTTAAATTTCATCTCTTTACCTCCAGGGGGAGTTTTCTGCTTTGTATACTCTAATAATAAGAATTATGAGAAGTTTTGGCAAGGCCTCAAAAGGCAAGGCAAAATTCCTCTTGTCAAGAAGTTAAAAAGTGATTATTATTAATTTAGATCTCTGAAAAGATGGGGGCGAAAGGGCTCGACGGGGTTAGGTAGGGTTAAACAGCAGGCCGTGGTTGCGCCCACCACGTAAAAAAGGGTGCAAAAACACAACTGCCGACGAATACTCCTACGCTTTGGCAGCCTAATTAGGAGCTGCCACGTTCTTAAGCGGGTTGCCTGCACCTGCTTAAGGGCGTGATTGAGCAGGCTTTGGGGTAAGGTTTTGGTGAAGGGCCTTGCCCTGAGAAATAACTTCACCTGGTAGAGAGCGCGGGTGCCTGTGTCCGGCTCTCTACGAGACACCTTCACAGGCTAAGCCTGTAGGGGTTTAACCTGAACTAACCTCGGACGCGGGTTCAATTCCCGCCGCCTCCACCAAAAATAATCATTTTTAATTTACCAAACTTCAATTATTCTGGAGAAGATTAAAAAAATTTCCCTTGCCATTTAAAAAGTTTTTTTTAACATATTCTAATAATTTTCAAATCAATATTTGGAGGAGGGAATGAAGCGCTTAAAGAAATGGTTTTACAATTTAAGTCTTGGCCATAAAGTTGGGATAGGCTTTTTTGTTCTATTCCTGTTTTTTTTAGGTATCTCCGGAATTTTATGGTTTTATCACCAAAAAATTAACAAGGAATTTGAAGAAAGCATTAATAACCTTTATCTTAATCTCATCGCCATAGAAGAACTACGGTCGGATCACATCCGCTGGAAGGTCAACCTTCTTACCAATTTTATTAATGAAGATTATGAATCCATCAAACCCGATGAAAGTTTTCTCAAATTAGACCAGTTCCGAAAGTTTAAAGAATACCAGATTTCAGATAACCTCTGGAATCAATTAGAAACCTACTTCAAACAAATGAACGAACAGGTGGAAAAGATTAGACAGGCCAAAACTCCGGAGGAAGCGCATTTTGCCTTCAACAAGTTTCAAGAGCCTTCAAAAAAATACTTGTGGGAAGGTTTGGAAAAATTCTTGGAAGAATATTTCACTTTTCTTCAAAAAGAAAACGAGAAGGCAAAAAAAGTCAAAATTTATTTAATTATTGTTTATACCATAGCTATTTTTGCCCTAATTGCCGTTTTTATCTTTGGTATTTCCTTCATTAGTAAACGTCTAAGGAAAGAATTAGATGGGGTAATAAAAAGTAGTCGGAAGATTGCTCAGGGAGATTTTAGGGTGAACCTTGTTCTGAATAGGAAGGATGAAATGGGGATTATCTACCGAGCCCTTGATGAAATTAAGGGTTCCTTCAACGAGTTAGTCCTTCATTCTCAAAGGATTGGACAAAAAATTAAACCTTTGATAGAAAGCTTTAATCAATTGAGCAAAGAGGTAAGAGATAAAAGCTTCTCTACCGAGGGTATCATCAATGAAGTTTCAGAAAACTTGGGAGAAATTCTTTCTAATATTGAAGAACAAGTCAACCTTTTATCCCAGTTAAAGTTAGCTATTGAAGATATCAGCCGGATGATTACACAAACCGCTCATTCTGCTAAAGATTCTTTAGAAAAGGCCCAGCTTGCTCAGGAAATGATCAACCAACTTGAAGAGGCTTCTCAAGAGATAGAGAAGATCGTAGAATTTATTCGTTCCTTGGCGGAACAAACCAACCTTTTGGCGCTTAATGCCTCTATTGAGGCCGCAAGAGCTGGCGAAGCAGGAAAGGGCTTTGCCGTGGTAGCTAACGAGGTGAAGGAGCTTGCTCGGCAGACCGATGAAGCAGGCAAGGAGATTACCAAAAAGATTGGTAGCCTTCAAGAGCTTCATCATCGTATCATTCATGCCGTCTCGGAGATTACCCTTACCTTTGAACAGGTTAGGGACCTTGCCAATACTGCTGCCGGCGCCGTTGAAGAACAATCTATTGCCGTAAAAGACATTGAAAATCAAGGAGAAAATATCAAAGAAAAGGTCTATTTAGTTAATGAAAAGGCTAAAAGTATTTATGAAAGTTTTAAACCTTTAGAAGAAAGCATCCAAAAGAATACCGAACTGATCGGCCATTTAGATGAATTCATTCAGGAGCTTATGGGTTCACTCTCCCATTATCAAACCTATCAAACGGACCGTCGGGATTTTACTCGTATAATCTTTTATGATGAAGTGGAGTTTATGATTGGTGGGAAAAACTATAAAGGATTATTAAAAGATTTCTGTGTAGGAGGTTTGTATTTGTATTCAGATTTCAAACCCTTAGTAGGTGATAAAGTGAATCTGGTTATAAGGATTGAGGATGAGAGTTTTCTTCTTGATGGTGAGGTGATAAGACGAGATCCAGATGGATTTGCCGTAAAGTATACCTACATTGATGAGGATAATCTTAACCGCTTGCGAAAGATTCTCCAGAGGTATTTACCCCCAAACAAAGTGGAACAGGAGCTTGAAAAATTTTTAAATGGACTATACAGAAGGGGCTAAAAAGTTTCCTCAGCAAGTTGGTCTTCCCCTTTTTTGATTTACACCCCCTCAACCATCCTGCATAATTACTAAACTTAATGTTTGTACTTAGTTAAAATTATATCCACCGATGAATTTAAGTAAAATTTCTTTGAATATTTTTACCTCCTTTGGGGTCAAAAAAGGAATCTTAATTTAGATTTATTTATAAGAAGGGATGTATTTAGCACTAAAAATTGTTTTAAGACTTTGGCCCGAGCTAATTAGAAAAATTAGAAAGGAGCCTTTTGCATGATTTAAGATTGGTCATAAAAAATAGAAAATTGCAGAAGGGAAGAGAGCTAAAGATAGGACTGTAACCTTTGCTTCCCAGCAACTTTAAACTGAAATTTTTCGCAGAGGTTTTGAAAGAATTTTAAGAAAAGAAAATTGTCTTAGAGGTTTTTAGAGGTTTTAGAGTTTTTTTTGAGGAAAGGTAGTAGTTCTTTTTGCAATTTTTCTATTCCGATGATGGGACAGGAGAGTTTTTCATCAGGGATCCCTTGCTCCAAGGCTTCTAAAATTTCTTCTTTGGTTAGCTTTAAGGCCTCTTCTAAAGTCTTTCCCTTGAGCATTGAGGTAAGCTTGCTAAGAAAAGCCACCGCCGCAACACAGCCCTGAAGCTTAAATTTGGCCTCCCCAATCCTATTCTTATCTATCTTTAGATATAGCTTTAGGTGGCAAGGAGAAGGAGGAGAATCGGCAGTGCAAACGGGATTATCTTCAGTGAAGACAAGATCTGCGTCCTCAAGCTCACCCACATTTTGAGGGTTTAAAAATTCTTGGAGTACCTTCTTTCCGTAATATTTACCCATAAAGGCTCCCCTTTTTAGGCCAAAGTATGGAAACCTTCCTTTTTGGGTGAGGATTTTTCTTCCATTTCTTTAAGCCTTTTTTGGGCAAGCTCAAGTTTAGCCTTTATTTCTTTTAAGGTTGCGGTTTGGGCTACCGCTAAATCTTGAGGAGATGGATCGGCAGGTGCCAGGGCAGCACGTCTGACAACCTCCATCTTTTGGATGGTTTCTTCTGGAGTATCTTCTTCCGAGACGTCTATTGGTACCTCTCCTCCGGTGATGTATAATTTGCCATCGGGCCCTCTAGTATAATGATAAGAAGGGGCACCAGTATACCTTCCTCCAACCACTTTATGGGCCATCTCATGTGCTACCACTTTTTGTTCAATTCTCTTTAGTCTTTCAACCTCCATCTGGAGCTTTAAGTTCCTAAGAGCATCTTCATTTCTTTCTTGGTTAGTTTCCGTGGCTCGGCCATCCCTTGCTTCAGTAAACTCTATCTCTTTTTTGATCTTACCTTCAGGATAAAAACTATTGTTCTTAAAAGGAAAAACTGAATTAAGAGCTAACACCTTCATGATAATAAAATTATTAACAAAAAATTGATAGTCAAGAAGTAAATAGCTACTTATTGACGAATGATTTTATTTATGTTAATTTTTAAATTAAATATGGATGAATTAGTAAGGTTTGGAGTATCAATCCCCAAGGATTTGTTAGAGGCTTTTGACGAATATATAAAGAAAAAACACTATACCAACCGCTCCGAAGCTATAAGAGACTTAATTAGGCAAAAACTTGTAGAAGAGGAATGGAAAGACTCCAAGGAAGAAGTGGCTGGGGTTATTACCTATCTCTACGATCATCATAAGAGGGAGTTAACCGATAAGCTTATAGAGCTTCAGCATACTTACTATGATCGGATTATTACCACTCAACATCTGCACTTAGATCACGAGAGATGTTTAGAAATCATCCTGGTTCGGGGGCGGGCTAATGAAATCAAAGAGCTGGCTGATAAAATTCAAGCCCAAAAGGGTGTTCTGCACCTTAATTTAACCCTAACTACTTTAGGAAAAAATCTCCCTGCATAGATATTTCTTTTCACACCGGTATAAAATCTATATAGAAACGCTTAATATCAACCTTTTTTAGCTTAACTTTTATTCTCTGGCCAATTTGATAGACCTTGCCTGAATTTTTCCCCATAAGACAAATACCTTTATCATCTAAGACATATTGATCGTCAAGCAAATCAATGATTCTTATCACTCCGCTAACCATATATTCTTCAAGGTCTATATAAAGACCAAAGGCTGAAACCCCAGAAATAATCCCATAAAATTCTTGCCCAACCTTATCTCTCATAAAGAAGGCTTGAAATCTTTTGATTGTTTCCCTTTCGGCCTCTTCGGCTTTACGTTCCCGATCGGAAAGGTGTTTTCCCTTAGCCAGAAGTTCATCATAAGTATATGGTATTTTTTTTCCTTTGAGTGCCCTTTTTAAGATCCTATGGACTACCAGATCTGGATAGCGCCTGATTGGAGAAGTAAAGTGGCAGTATGAAGTAGAGGCTAATCCAAAGTGCCCAACATTATCGGGAGAATACCTGGCTTGTTTAAGAGAACGTAAAACTAAATGATTGAATAAATATTCCTGGGGTTGTCCGGCAAACTGACGGAGCAATTCTTGAATGACCGAAGGAGTAATTTTCTCAGGGATTTCCACTCTAAAGCCTAAGGAGAGGAAAATTTCGGCAAGTTCCCTAAGTTTATTTGGGTCAGGTTCTTCGTGGATACGATAAAGTAGGGGATAATCCTGTTTAGTTAAATATTCAGCCACCGCTTCATTGGCGGCAATCATAAAATCTTCTATTAGCATATGCGCAGGATTTCTTTCGCGCTTAATTATGTTTTCTATCTTGCCTTCAAGATTGATAAGGATCTCAGGCTCGGGAAGGTCAAAGTCAAGGCTTCCTCTTTTCTCCCTTTTTTCTCTGAGGATTTTGGAAAGTTCAAAGGCGGTCTGAAGCATAGGGTAGAGTTTACCATATTTTTGGATGAGTCCTTGGTCTTCATCAATTAGCATTCTTTTGACTTCGGTGTAGGTAAGCCTGGCCTTGGATCTAATGACCCCTTCGTAAAATTTAGTCCCCTTAAGGGCTCCTCTTTTTGTATAATCTATCTCTACCGTCATTACCAATCTATCTACCTCGGGCTTTAGACTGCAGAGATGATTGGAGAGTTTTTCAGGAAACATGGGAATTACCATCGTGGGAAAGTAAACGCTGGTGCCTCTTAAATAGGCCTCCTGATCTAAGTGAGAACCTATGGGTACGTAATGGGCTACATCCGCTATGGCCACATATAACTTGAACCCCTCTTTGGTCTCCTTCACACAAATGGCATCATCAAAATCTCGGGCATTTTCTCCATCAATGGTTACAAAAGGAAGATCCCTAAGATCTACTCTCCCTTTTTTATCCTCTTCCCTAACTTCTTCAGGTAATTTTTTTAACTCCCTTTTTATTCCTTCACTTAGTTCAAAGGGCAAATTGTGGTTATAGATTACCGCCCAGACATGGGTATTTAATTCTTCTGGATCGCCCAGATCTTTGATGATTTCTCCCAGAGGTATACCAAATTCTGAAGTACCTTGAATAATCTTAGCCACCACTAAATGATTAGGTAAGGCTTGACCTTTTCTCTTTTTGGGGATATAAACCTCAAAAGGTAGGCGAGGATCTTCGGGTTCTACAAAAAAAAATTTTTTTCTTTGCACTAAATAACCTACTACATATTTTCTTTTTCTCTCCAAAACAGAAAGGACTCTTCCTTCAGGTCCCTTTCGCGAAACTCTTTCAATTTGCACCAGAACAGTATCTCCATCTAAGGCCTTCCCAACTTTTCTTGGCGGAATAAAAACGGTCTCGCCTTCTTCAGTCTCCACAAAGGCAAACCCATCGGGATGAACCCTGATCCTTCCTTTTTTAACTGCAAATTGACTAGCCAGGCCATAACGTCTCTTCCGAAGCTGAACAAGTTTTCCTTCCTGACATAAATTTTTTATAAATTCTCTAAAAGTAGTCCTTTCGTGCTTAGGAATATTTAAGTAATGGTAGATTTCTCGGAGGAGAAGCGGCTTTTTCTTCTCTTGAAAAAGCTTAAGAAGAGCTTCTTCTAACGACTTTTTGGGAGATTTTTTTTTCTTTTTTGACATTTATTTTAAGTTGAGATATTTAATGGCTGCTTCTAAATCAGCCTCCGAAGAGGATTGATGAAGACCAGCTTTGGGCCCTTCTCTAACAAGCCTTCTTAATTCCTCTCCTGTTTTTATTCCCCTTGAGGTAACAAGATTCTCTAAACTGTCTTTTCCCTTATGACATTTGAGACATTTAAAAGATTCCGCCGAAGATTGATGTTGATGAAGAGCTATGGCGAGGAGGGAAATTATCCCTATTACTAAAAGAGAAAGATCTCGTAAAATCATTTCTTTCCTCCATCATTTTTTAAATCTTAAGGGCCTTAATCAGTAGATAGGCAAGCAAAAGGGCCGCACTTATTCTTAAAACCCAAAGATACCAGGGGCTTTCTCGTAAATAGGTAAGCATAAAATTTTTATACCTTTGCCAAAGAGAGGCCCCTTTCAAAGCTTAATCACCTCATATATCCCTGGTAAATGTCGATATCTTTCCGCATAATCTAAACCATATCCAACAAGGAAGCCCTTTTCTACCGTGAACCCTACATAATGAATAGGCACTTCCACCTTCTTTCTTTCTTTCTTATCAATCAGAGCACAGACCTTTAGGCTCTTTGGTTTATGAAGAATTAAGTGGTCAAGAAGAAATTTTATGGTAAGTCCGGTATCTATTATATCTTCAACAAGGATAACTGGTCGGTTTTCTAAAGATAATTCCACATCCTTAGTAATGATTACTTCTCCGGAGGAGGCATCAGATAGACCATAACTTTTTACCCGAACAAAATCAATAAATACCTGATGGTGGCTCAATTGTCGGACTAAATCAGCAAGAAAAATAAAGGCCCCTTTAAGGATGGCCACCAAGATTAATTCCTTTTCCTGTTGATGATCGGTGGAGATTTTTAGAGCTATTTCCCTGACCTTTTTAGCGATCTCTTCTGGAGAAATTAATAGATTCAACTTTTCTCTTTCCATGTTTCAAAGCCAAGGGAGATTAAACAAATTTGTAGAGAATTATATATCAAGTTCACGGTATTCCAAGGCGTGTTGATAAATGAATTCTCTTCGGGGTTCCACATTCTCTCCCATAAGGGTGGAGAGTAATTCGCTTGCCCTTTCAGCATCTTTGATGGAGACCTTTTTTAGGACCCTGGTTTTGGGATCCATAGTGGTTTCCCAAAGCTGTTTGGGATTCATTTCTCCCAAGCCTTTGTAGCGTTGGATGTACAAACCTTTACGAGCCTCCTCTCGCAAAAAGCTTAACATTTCTCCTAAAGGAAAAGGGAAATTAGAAAAGATCCTTTCGGTTTCTCTGAAAGCTACTCTAAAATCTAAGCCTAGATATTTTTTTATGCTGGCAAAAAGTTTTACCAATTCCCGATAATCCTTTTCCAAGATGAGCTCAGGACCAACGGTACAATAGCTAACTCCTTCCCGTTCACTAAGTAGGTCAAACTCAAAGTATTTGGGATTAAAGGAGCTTGGTTTAATTTTAGAAATTTTATAATTTCTTTTCCTTATCTCTTGGGAGAGGCTTCTCAGATCTTCTTCTTTTTCCAGATGAGTAAGAGAGTTAATCCCATAGCTTAGGAGCAATAAAATTACTTCTTGAGGATAGGACTTTTTAGCTAACGTTATGAGATATCTTTCTATTTTACACAAGAGAGAAAAAAATTCTTGAGGATCATCTATGGTTAGATTTTTTTCGGAAGAAAGAGGGGATACCTTTAGATTTTTGCTAATTCTTTTTAGGAGGTATTTGTCAAGTTCTTCTTGATTTTTTAGATAATATTCCTTTTTGCCATCCACTACTCGGTAGAGAGGAGGCTGAGCAATATAAAGCCATCCCCTTTCTATGATTGGGGTCATTTGTCGATAAAAGAGGGTCAAAAGAAGGGTTCGGATATGCGAACCATCCACATCCGCATCAGTCATGATAATAATTTTTTGAAAATTACATTTATCGGGGTCAAAAGTTTCTCCTACTCCTGCGCCAAGGGTAGCAATTAAACCTTTTATTTCCTCTGATTTTAGCATCTTTTCTAAGCTAGCTTTTTCTACGTTTAAGATTTTTCCACGTAAAGGAAGGATGGCTTGAAAACGGCGGTCCCTAGCTTGTTTGGCCGATCCTCCGGCAGAATCACCTTCCACTAAAAAGAGCTCCCTTTTTTCTGGATCCTTCTCTGAGCAATCAGCCAATTTTCCAGCAACGATAAATTCATCCAACTCGCTTTTTTTCCGCGTCAATTCTCGGGCCTTACGGGCTGCTTCCCTCTCTTTGGCCGTCTGGATGACCCGCAGCAGGATTTTTTTGGCCTCTTGAGGATTGCTTTCAAAGAATTTTAATAATCCTTCATAAACAATAGAATCTACGATAGATTTCACTTCACTGTTGCCCAATTTTGTTTTGGTTTGGCCTTCAAACTGGGGATCGGGAACTTTAAGAGAAATGATGGCAGTCAATCCCTCCCTAACATCTTCTCCTTCAAGTTTGGGGCCTTTATAGGATTTATCTTCCGAAAGTAAACGGTTTAAGGCTCGGGTTAAAGCAGTTCTAAAACCAACAACGTGGGTACCACCTTCCTTTGTATGAATGTTATTGACGTAACTAAAAATGGTTTCCGTTGAGGAATGGTTATACTGCAATGCTACCTCTACCTTTACCTTGTCTTTTTCACCCGTGAGGTAAATTACTTTGCTGTGCACAGGCCCCTTTTTTTGGTTTAAAACCCTTACGTACTCCTGGATCCCTCCCTTTTGGTGAAATTTTTCTTGATATCCTACCCGTTCATCAAGGAGAAAGAAGGTTATTTCGGGGTTTAAGTAAGAGAGCTCCTTGATCCTTCTTTTCACTACCTCCAAGTCAAATTCTAAGTTACCAAAGATCTGAGGGTCCGGCTTAAAACGAACGAGTGTTCCTCTTTTATTTGTTTTTCCTTTAATTTCTATGGGTGTAACTTTTTCACCACGGGTATATTTTTGATAATAGATATTTCCATCTCGGTAAACCATAACTTCAAGCCATTCCGAAAGGGCATTCACCACCGAAACTCCAACACCATGCAAACCACCTGAGACTTTATAGACTCCATGATCAAACTTGGCACCAGCATGTAGTCTTGTCATAACCAGCTCTAAAGCGGGTATTTTTTCTTCGGGGTGAAGGTCTACCGGTATTCCCCGTCCATTATCCTCCACACTGGCTGATCCATCTTGATAGAGCGTAATTTTGATTTCAGTGGCATAGCCAGCCAGGGCTTCATCCACCGCGTTGTCTAAAACTTCCCAAAGCAGATGGTGAAATCCTTCCTCTCCCGTGCTTCCAATATACATGGCCGGGCGATGCCTAACACCCTCAAGCCCAGATAATACTTTAATATCCTTCGCTACATATTCCGTCATAAGGCCCCACCTTTAAAGAGCTGAATTTGAGAAAATTTAGATGATCATGGGCATCACAATATAGAGAAATCCTTCATCACGATAGCCCGTAATACTTGCGGGACTGCGCTCATCCTTAAATTTTAACTCTACTTCCTCGCTCACCATAACCTCCAAAGGATCAAGCAAATATTCCGTATTAAAATTAATCGTTAAAGAGGGTCCTTCATATTCACAACCCAGCTTGATCTTAGAACTACCAAGTTCTGTCTCTTGACTGGCAAGAATAAGTTCATTAGGGTTAAAAGTGAGATTGACAGGTTTGAACCTTTCGGAAATCAAAAGGGAAGCCCTTTTTAAAGCATCCATAAAGAATCTTCTATCTACTTTAGCTTGATAAGTGAAATTTTGTGGAATAACAGCCCGATAATCAGGAAAGCTACCTTCAATGGTCCTTGAGAAAAAGGTCCCAAGGGAGGTAAATAGCACCGCATAATTGTTCACAAAACCGAGTTTTACCAATAACTCATCTTCAGCTAATTCGGCCATTTCTTTGGCTGATTTGCGATTTAGAATAAAAGTTGGCAAGGTTTTTTGCTTTATTTCTTCTACTTCCCGTTCATATAAGGCTAGTCTATGTCCGTCCGAGGCCACAGTCCTTATCTTTCCCTCCTCGGGTAAAGATTCAAAATAAATCCCAGAAAGGACAAATCTTGCTTCCTCTTTGGCACAGGCAAAGATGGTTTTTTCAACCAATAAAGAGAAGTCCTTTCCCGGGATTTCTACCGTATCCTCTTCTGAAAAATCAGGCATGCTGGGGAATTCCTCCGCACTTCCAAAGGAAATTTCATACTTTATCCTTTCGGCTTCATCCTTAAGAACAAGCCTTGTGCCTTCTTTAATTAAGAGAATTTCCTCCTCCGGAAAATTTTTAACAATCTCATAAAATTTACGAGCTGGGATGCAGAAAGAATCGTTGCTTCCTTCTATTTGACCTTTAATTTTTCCCTTAAATCCCTGGTCTAAATCGGTGGCTAAAAGTTCAATTTCCTCCATTTCAGGGTTCACATTGAGTAAAACCATGGAAAGGACAGCCATAGAGGCCTTTTTATCAGCCACAGCTTCGCAAAGCTTTAAAACCTTAGCTAATTCTTTAGTTGAGAACTTAGCTACCATAAAAAAACCTCCTCCTATGGCAATCCTTGTTTTATCTTATTTTATCACTAAATTTCAGGATGACTATGCAATTTTTTTAAAATTGTTATAAATTATGAGTATGGAAATAATTAAGCTAAACATTGAAGGAATGAGCTGTGTAAACTGTGCCCGGGCCATAGAAATAGGGCTTAAAGAATTAAAAGGAGTAGGGAAGGTCAGGGTAAATTTTGAGCTTGGTCGAGCGGAAGTTGAAATAGATCCAAGCCTTCTTTCTGAAGAGGATATTAAAGAGGTTATAGAAAGTCTTGGCTATAGAGTTGTTTCGGTTAAAGCCCCCAAATCCTTTGAAGGTCCTATTTTAATTCTTTGCTTAGGGGCCAGCCTGACCATAGTGGTTTTAATGTTTCTTCCCGTGCCCTACAATCATTTTTGGCAATTTGTCCTAACCACCTTAGTGCAAGTCATCGGGGGCTTAAAGTTTTATCGAGGGGCATACCACGCCTTACGCGTCGGGATCGGTAATATGGATGTTTTAGTCTCCTTGGGGGTTACCTCAGCTTATCTCTATAGTGTCTTAGCCTGGCTGAAAGTTTTACCAGGCGAACCTTTTTTTGAGACTTCTGCCTTTTTGATAACCTTTGTTAGATTAGGTAAATACTTAGAGGAGCGCTCTAAGGGGAAAGCCCTATCCCTCCTGAAAGACCTCTTTGCTTTACAATCTAGCAAAGTCACCGTGATCACTCCTAAAGGGGAAAAGGAGGTTTTAGTTAAGGATCTTCTGCCTGGGGATATAATTTTGTTAAAACCAGGGGATGTGGTTCCGATAGATGCGAAGATTATGGAAGGATCAGTTTCAGTGAATGAATCGTTAATTACTGGAGAAAGTCTTCCGGTATTAAAAAAAGTAGGAGATCCTATGGTCTCAGGGAGTATTGTTCTTGACGGAGTAGTGAAATTGGAAGTAGAACGCCTGGTACAACAAAGTTTTCTTGCCCAATTGTTAAAACAGGTGGAAGAGGCTATCTCCTTCAAACCAAAGATGCAAAGACTGGCTGATAAAATTTCTCATTACTTTGTGCAAACAGTGGTGCTTGTAGCCCTTTTAGTTTTTCTTTTTTGGTTCTTTTCTACGCACGATATTTTAAAAAGTTTTAATTTTACCTTAGCGGTTTTGGTAATCTCCTGCCCTTGCGCTTTTGGGATTGCTATTCCTTTAGCTTTGAGTATGGGGCTGTTACGCTGTTATCGTCTCGGGGTTGTAGTAAAAAACCCCGAAGCCTTTGAGAGGGCCCAAAAAATAAAGGCCATCCTCTTGGATAAAACTGGAACCCTAACACTGGGAAAGCCCGAAGTTATTCACCTAAACTCCAACCTTGAGGAAAAAAAGCTTTTAGACCTCGCTTTTGCCCTTGCTTCCCTTTCTAAACATCCCTATGCTAAGGCCATTGCGGAATATGCTAAAGGAAGAGGCGCAGAAAGGGTCCATTCTTTTAAGGAAATAAAAGAGATACCCGGATTAGGTATCAAGGCTGATAGTTATTTTTTGGGTCGGTCTGAGGAAACAGAAGGAGTAGTCTTAAAGGATGGTGATACCCTCTTAGGAGAGTTTTTCTTAGAAGACCCCCTCAGAGATGAAGCTAAGGATGTGATAGAATTTTTGCAAGCTAAGAAAATAGAAGTATTTCTGTTAAGTGGAGATGCCTCCTCTCGGGTTGAAAAGGTAGCCAAACTCTTAGGAATTAAACAATATTTTGGCAAGGTAAAACCTGAGGGAAAATTAGCCAAGCTTAAAGAAATTGAAGCCAAGCTTGGGCCAACCGCTATGGTTGGCGATGGGTTGAACGATGCTCCAGCCCTGGCCCAAGCCTCTCTTTCTTTTGTGATGGGTGAGGGCATGGATTTAAGCAAAAGGGTAGGGGATGTAATTTTGCTTTCAGGGATCAAGGGTTTGAAAAACTTTTTTATCTTTGCGGAAAAAACCTCCCAAAGGGTGAAACAAAACCTTTTTTGGGCCTTTATTTACAATCTTTTGGGTATTCCGGTAGCCGCTGGTGTCTTTAGTCATTACGGAATCTATTTAAAGCCTGAATTAGCAGGCTTGATGATGGTCTTTTCCTCTTTAAGCGTAGTTTTAAATTCTATAAGAAAATAAGTTTAATAGGGAGATGGGAAATGGGTGAAGAGCTTAAGCTCAGGATCTTTGGCGATCCAGTTTTAAGGCAGAAGGCTCAGCCAGTAGAGGAGATTGATGGACAATTGCGAGAGACTATTAAAAAAATGGCTGATCTTATGTATAAGGTTAAAGGGCTTGGCTTGGCTGCTAATCAAGTGGGGATTTCTAAGAGATTTTTTATCATGGATATTAAACAAAAGGAGGGCAAGCCTGTACTTGAGGTCTACATAAACCCAGAAATCATTTCTGCAGAAGGAGAGATCGAGTATGAGGAGGGTTGTTTAAGTATCCCTGGCTACTATGCCAAAGTGAAGAGGTATGAAAAACTTTATATCAAAGCATATGATCTGGATGGGCAATCTTTTACTCGGGAACTTTTAGGTCTTCATGCCATTGCCTTCCAGCATGAATACGACCATCTTGAGGGTATTCTTTTTGTGGACAGGTTAAGTCCCTTAAAACGAGAGCTTTTTAAGAAATGGTGGAAAAAGAGGGAGAAAGAGGGCCTTTAGAGGTAGATAATTTCGCGAAAGCTTTCTATGGTTTTTGTTTCTCCTGAAGGCCCAAATTCTAAAAATACACCCTCCACTTTGTAGGGAGGAGAAGTTTCAACTTCCAACTTTCTTCCGACCATGGTGAGGTAAAGCTCAAGGGCTTGGTCAACCCTCATCCCGATTACAGAATTTAGACTTCCGCACATGCCTACATCGGTAATGTAGCCTGTACCTTGGGGTAGAATTCTTTCATCTGAGGTTTGGACATGGGTATGGGTTCCAAGGACCGCAGAGACTAATCCATCAAGAAAGAACCCAAGGGCTATCTTTTCCGAAGTGGCCTCCGCATGAAAGTCCACCAGTACATAGGGGGTTTCTTCCCGAAGTCTCATCCCTAAATCTTTCCCTATAAAAAAAGGATTTTCCAGGGGCCGCATGAAAATTCTTCCTTCAAGGTTAATCACTCCAAGCTTATGAAAGCCCTTTTTTAAAATAGTAAAGCCTTTTCCTGGGGCTTGAGGTCCGTAATTTGCTGGTCTAAGCACTCGGTCGGAGTGGTTGAGATAGGGAAAGAATTCTCTTTTCCAGATATGATTCCCACTGGTAATGAGGTCAACTCCAAGGCTTAAGAGTTCATTGGCCACCTTTTCGGTTAAACCATAGCCACCAGCGGCATTTTCTCCGTTGACTATAATAAAATAGGGGTCATATTTGCTTTTAAGTAAGGGCAAGGCTTTCTTAAGGGCCCTCCGCCCCGCCTCTCCCACCACATCACCAAAGAATAGAAGCCGCATCTTTCCTCCTATTTGGCATACTCCACCACCCTTGTTTCTCTAAGGACAGTTACCCTTATGATCCCGGGGTAGGTTAATTCTTTTTCAATCCTTTGGGCAATTTCTCGAGCTAAAATATAGGCCTCTTCATCAGAGACCTTTTTACTATCCACGATCACTCTTACTTCGCGCCCAGCTTGAATAGCATAGGCTTTTTCTACCCCAGGGAAGGACTGAGCGAGGCTTTCCAATTCTTTAATCCTTTTGAGATAAGCTTCAAGAAGCTCTCTTCTTGCTCCAGGTCTGGCTCCAGAGAGGGCATCGGCTACCTGAAGGAGGACTCCAAGGAGAGAGGTAATGGGGACATCTTCATGATGAGAGGCTATGGCCTGAACTATCTCTTCATCTTCTCCATATTTACGTGCAATCTCTGCTCCGATGAGGGCATGAGGCCCTTCTTGTTCATAACTTGCCGCCTTTCCAATATCGTGGAGTAAGGCCGCCCTTTTAGCCTTTTTTAAATCTAAGCCCAATTCTGCGGCTAAATTGGAACAAATAATGGCTGTTTCTAAGGAATGTTGAAGAACATTTTGACTATAGCTCGTCCGAAATTTTAGCTTGCCAAGGAGCTTAAGAATTTCAGGATGGACCCCAAAAACTCCCATCTCAAAACAGGCCTTTTCTCCTACCTCATAGATGTGTTGCTCCATCTCCTCTTCAACTTGTTTAACTATCTCTTCAATCCTGGTGGGATGAATTCTTCCGTCAGCCATCAAACGTTCCAGAGCAATTTTTGCTATTTCTCTACGATAAGGATCATGACAGGAAAGGACTACCACTTCGGGGGTATCATCAATAAGAAGGTCAACACCAGTTAAGGCTTCAAAAGTTCTTATGTTCCTTCCCTCTCTACCAATAATTCTACCTTTCATATCTTCTGAGGGTAGTTCTACCACTGAAACGCTCTTTTCCGTTACAAATGGTATAGCTACCTTAGCGGTGGCATATGCGATGATCTCTTGAGCCCTTCGCTTGGCTTCCTCTTGGATTTCGCGATCAAATTTCATCAAAATTTTGGCCTTTTCTTCAATCAATTCTTCCTCAAGCTTTTTTAAGAGATAATCCCGAGCTTCCTTCTCTGTTAAATTACCGATGCGTTCAAGTTCTCTTCTCGCTTGGAGGACTAAATCTTCAAGCTCTTTGTTTTTTTCTGCTAATTCTTCCTTAAGCTTAGCGATAGCTAAGGTTTTTTCTTCTAATTGTAGGATCTTTTCGTTAAGAATCTTTTCTCGTTCGTGAAGATGTTCCTCCTTTAATTCTAGTTTTTTTTCTTTCTCTTTTAGTTCTTCTAATTTCTTTTCTTCTTTTTCTGCGTATTCTTTTTTTATTTTACGAATTTCTTCTTCTATCGCAGCTTCTACGGATTGTAATTTAAGATGGGCTTCCTTTTCGGTGGATTGTAATATGTGCTTTGCCTTATCTTCGGCTTGAGAGATGATGTTTTTTGCTAAATTTTCGGCTTCACTAATGATTTTTTCGGCCTTTCTTTGTGCCTCCTCTTCTAAGAGTTTTCCTTTTTTTCTCTGGAGGTATTGATAAAGATAAAAAAGACCAATGCCTAAAAGGATACCGATTAGAATACCTAAGAGAATTAGCAGTTGAGAATTCATGGTCCTCCCTCCTTATTTTTGGAGGGGGAAGAGGAAAGGAGATTTAAAATACCCCAGGAGTACCGTGAGGGCGATCTGCCTTCAAGGCTCTATAGATAAGCATCGGGTGGGGTCTGGCTAGCTGAAATTATTTTCAGCCCCAGATCCACCTTACCCTGTTCACTTTTAGTGTTAGCCTGGCAGGTCCACTTACCCTTCACGAATACCCCAGGGTAGAACGATCATTTTCCAAAAAGGCTTCAAGCTTCTTACTTTGGGCCTTCAAGTAGCTTTCAAGCTCTGCTTTATCTTTTTTTAATTTTATTAGCTCATAAGCTACTTGAAAGAGTAGCCAAATAGCAAGCTTGTAGGCAGGCACCTTCCGATGCCTCTCTACTTCGGCCTTCCTCTCTTCTAGGAAGGCAAGCACTTCATTTATTTCCTCCTCCGAAAGATTGCTTCGGAGGGTAAAACATTGACCTAAAAATTCAAAGGTAATTTCTCGCATCTTACGTCCTAAATTTGGGAAAGCCTTTCAATAAGGCTTCCAAGCCTTTCTTTGAGTTCTCTCCTTTCCTCTTCCCTCCTCTTTATTTCCTCCTGCAATTTTTGATTCTCTTCTTCTTTTTTTTGTAAATTTTCTAAAAGTTGATCCCTTTCTCTACGTAAATCAATTACCGTCTGAATTAGGATATCAATCTTTTTTTCCAGCTCCACAACTTCAGCTAAGGCCATCTATCCTCCCCTTATTAGCATTTTTTTCTCCTAATAAGGAAACAAAATTTTTTCCTTTTGTCAAGGGTCAAGGTTAAATATGGTAAAGGATGTTTTTGCCCTTTGACAAGCTACCTCTTTTGTGCTATAAGATACACCATATGTTAGATCTTAATCTTTTACGTGAAAAGCCTGAATTTGTTAAGGAAAGGCTTAGTCTACGTGGAGGCGAATATCCGATAGAGGAAATTCTTGCCTTAGACGAGCAAAGAAGAAGACTTATTTCTCAGGTGGAGCGTCTGAGACATGAAAGACGGGTAAAATCCGAAGAAATAGGAAGGTTTAAACGGGAAGGTAAGGTTGAGGAAGCTTCTCTTCTTTCTGAAGAAGTTAAGGCTTTGGGAGAAACTCTGAAAAACATTGAGCATGAATTAACCGAAGTAGAAGACAAATTAAGGTCCCTTTTAGCTACTCTTCCTAATCTTCCACATCTTTCAGTCCCCGTTGGTTCATCGGATAAAGATAATGTGGTAATCAAGATCTGGGGGGAACCACCTAAGTTCAATTTTGAGCCTAAGCCTCATTGGGAGTTAGGGGTAACCTTAGGTATTTTGGATTTTGAGCGTGCCAGTAAGATCTCCGGTAGCCGATTCACTGTTTACTTAGGAGAGGGGGCCCTCTTAGAACGGGCTTTAATTAATTTTATGTTAGACCTTCACACCAAAAAGCACGGTTATGTGGAGGTTTTACCCCCTTTTTTGGTTAATCAATCTTCCATGTTTGGCACGGGACAACTCCCTAAATTTCGGGAAGAACTCTTTAAAATAGAAGACTGGGACTTATATTTAATTCCTACCGCAGAAGTACCGGTAACTAATCTTCACCGGGAGGAAATCTTGCCGGAAGAAGTGTTACCCCTTTATTACACCGCTTATACCCCTTGTTTCCGAGCTGAAGCCGGAGCCCATGGTCGGGACACTCGGGGTATTGTGCGTCAACATCAATTTAATAAGGTAGAATTGGTAAAATTTGTGGTTCCCGAAACCTCTTATGAAGAACTGGAAAGTCTTCTCCTTGATGCCGAAGAGGTTTTACAACTTTTGGGATTACCCTACAGGGTGGTTGCCCTTTGTACGGGCGATTTAGGCTTTGCTTCTGCTAAAACCTATGATATTGAGGTTTGGTCTCCAGGACAAAACCGTTATGTGGAGATATCCTCATGCTCTAATTTTGAAGATTTTCAGGCCCGAAGAGCAGGGGTTCGCTATCGTCCCAAAGGCGGGGGTAAACCTCGTTATGTTCACACCCTTAATGGCTCAGGCTTAGCCATTGGTAGAACTGTGATGGCCCTTTTGGAGAATTTTCAACAGGAGGACGGTTCGGTAATCATTCCAGAGGTCCTTCGTCCTTATATGCACGGCCTTACAAAGATTACCCCTAAGAAAAAAAAAGCTATTCCTTAAAAAAATAAACATTGCAGGTTCTTACCGGACAGTAACCCTCCGCTAAGCCTTCCTCTAAGGATTTAAAAAGGATCATCCTCTTTGGATGCACATCCTTAGAACAAAGAGGATGATGAAGTCTCTTGCTTTTTCGATTCCCATAATAAGGACCAGGAGGTGCTTTATCAAGATTGGAAAAGAGCCCCACTTTATTTTTGATAGCTTCCCTCTGATAGGGTAGAAGCTCCTGATAAAGCTCTCCGCTTCCCTCATAATAACATACTAAAGCCAATCCTTCCTTGACAAGGATTGAAGAAACAGACGTCCCATTGGGAAAATAAAGTTCACCCAGCAATCTCCCATAGTGATCCTTTTCACGTAAATTCCTGCGCAGACAAACTTCCTTCCCTTCCACTAATTCTTTGTTTTTTTGAAAGGCCCTTAGGGCAAATGGTTCAGGGCTACCCGATTCTGTATGCAATTCCAAAGTATTGATCCCCGCATATCTTAGTTTTTCTCCCCTTTCCAATTCCACTGTGTCTCCGTCAATGACCTTTTTTACTTTTACCTGTTCCGTCCCCTTAGGGCAATTAATTGAGGTCTTAGGCTCTTGGGCTTTTCCTTTACAGCCCATTAATAGAAAAACTAAAAAAATAATAATGAATAATCGGAAGGTAATGAAAAGGATCTTTTTCATCTAAGCTTATCCTCCTTGATTTTAAATAATAAAGGTAGCATCTCCATAGGAGTAAAAGCGGTATTTTCTTTTTATGGCTTCTTCATAGGCCTTCATGATAAGTGATCTCCCAGCAAAGGCACAAACTAAGAGAAGGAGAGAGGATTTGGGGAGATGAAAGTTGGTAATTAAAGAGGAGACTACTTTAAAGGAATAGCCAGGATAGATATAAAGGTCGCAGAGGCCTTCATAGGGGACAAACCCCTTCTGGGCTATGTACTCAAGGGCCCGAGTAGTGGTTGTGCCGCAGGCAATTACCCTTCTGCCCTCTTTTAAAGCCCTTTTCACTTCCTCTACCGTATCTTCAGGAATTTTTATATATTCAGGGTCTACCACATGTTTTCTGATATCCTGTGTTTTAATAGGTTTAAAGGTGCCATAACCCACGTGAAGGGTAAGATACTTAAGGAGGACGCCTTTATTCTCAAGCTCTTTGAGTAGCTCCTTGGTAAAATGTAGTCCAGCAGTTGGGGCTGCAATAGCCCCTTCTTCCTCGGCATAAACCGTCTGGTAACGCAAAAGATCATCCTCATTGGGTTCTCTCTTAATATAAGGAGGAAGAGGGGCTTTTCCTTCCACAGTTATTAATTTTTCTAAGGGCTCATCCTTTAAGCTGTGAAGTTCTATGAAATATCTTCCATTTTCCAGTTTTTGCTTAATCCTTAGAAGGATTTCGCCTTTTTCCGAAATTAATTCCAACCCTTCTTTTAGCCCCTTTCCTTTAAGCAGGGCTTGGGTAGTAGAGGCAAATCCCTGGGGTTTGTCAAATAATAAAACTTCAGCTTTACCTCCGGTTCTTTTCTTCACCTTTAGCCTTGCGGGAAATACCTTGGTTTTGTTGAGGACAAGAAGGTCTCCCTCCTGAAAGTAAGTTAAGAGTTCGGCAAAACTTTCATGAAAAAAGAGGCGATTTTTCTTCCGATCAATCACGAGAAGCTTGCTTTCCTCTCTCTTGGGTGGGGGATAGTAAGCAATCAATTCCTCGGGCAAAGAATAGTCGTAGGTTTCCAGGCGAAATTCCTGAGGGATATACCCCATAGAGTAAAATTAAAGAAGTCCTTCGGGGATGTTTTCTAACAAAAGGAGGTCTTCTATAATTTCCCTTCTTCTTACGAGATAAAAGGAACTTCCATCAACTAAAACTTCTGGCACCCTGGGTCGGGAATTATAATTAGAGCTCATTACAAATCCGTAGGCTCCTGCGCTCATAATGGCAAGCAAATCCCCCCGTTCTACCTTAGGAAGCCGACGATCCCGAGCAAAAAAATCTCCACTCTCACAGATAGGCCCAACCACATCCACAATTTCTTCTTCCGAGTTTTTTCTATGGACTGGGAGGATCCTATGGTAGGCTTGATAAAGGGAGGGACGAATGAGATCGTTCATCCCTGCATCCACGATCACAAATTTCTTTTCGCCGTTTCTCTTCCGATAAAGCACACGGGTTACCAGGATCCCAGCGTTGCCTACAATTACCCTTCCTGGTTCAAGGATAAGTGTTAAAGCCAATGGTTTAAGCTCCTCAACAAGGGCTTGAGCATATTCCTTAGGGGGTGGAGGTTCTTCTTCCGCATAGGGAATGCCAAGCCCACCTCCAACATCCAGAAATTGAAGTTCAAATCCAAGACTTGTTAGCTCCTGCCAAAGTTTTTTAAGCCTTCTAACTGCACCGATGAAGGGTGAAAGTTCGGTAATCTGAGATCCAATATGGCTATCAAGACCGATGGGCAGAAGGTAAGGGTTCTTTTTGGCCCAAAGATATGCTTCTATGGCCTCCTCTTCGGGAATGCCAAATTTATTCTTCTTCAACCCCGTAGAAATGTAGGGATGAGTTTTAGGGTCCACGTTTGGATTAATCCGAACAGAAAAAGGGGCTTTGATCTGGAAAGTTTTAGCTATTTCTCCAAGGATCTCCAGCTCCTCAAAACTTTCCACATTAAACATGAGAATGCCAGTTTTTAAGCCTAACTCCAGCTCTTCTTTAGTTTTGCCCACTCCAGAAAAGACTATCTTTTGTTGAGGTATGCCTGCCTTTAGAGCCCTAATTAGCTCACCCTTGGAAACCACATCCGCTCCCGCTCCTTCCTTTGCTAGAAGGGCCAAAACCCCTAAGTTGGAATTGGCCTTTACAGAGTAACAGATCAAATGAGGAATGCCCTCAAAGCTGGAGTTGAAAACGGTATAATGCCTTTTTATAGTCCGAGCTGAATAGATATAAACAGGCGTTCCAAAATGGTGGACAATCTCTTTAACTGGGACCTCTTCACAATAAAGTTCATCAAGATGGTAATGGAAGTAGTGCATAGCCTACAATTATAAAAGCTTTAAGGGATCTGTAAAGAGGGATTAGAGTACTAGTTTAAACAAAGTAATCTTCCGTACCTCAATTGATATTTAAAATTTTAATTGGTTTTAAATTAATCTATTAACATTTTTTATTTGACATCGGGCCTATTAATTTTTTTAATTTCTTTTTTAATAAATATGTTGGCGGGGGTGGGAAATGAATAGAAGAGAATTCTTGCAAATTTTAGCTTCAGGTGTGATTTTGGCAACCCTTCAACCTAAATTTGTTTGGAGTTCTTTCAGACAGAGGGTAAGGCTTATCTATCAGGCGGAAATTCCTTTGAAAGAAAACCTTCGTCTCTGGATTCCTGTTCCGATGGATACTAGCTACCAAAAGCTAATAGATCTAAACGTGACCGGAAATTACGATAAGTACTTGTTAACAAAGGATGTAATTTACCATGCCCCCATTCTTTATTTAGAGTTTAAAGAGGGTAACCCTAAAAAGATGGTAAAGGTCACCTTTATTGTGGAGCTGTGGGATAGGAGGGTAGACCTGAACACCCTTCAGCCTACCAATGCAAACATTTCTAAGGAAATAGAAATTTTTCTAAAACCAACCAAGCATATACCTACGGATGGCATAGTGAAGGAGTATGCTCAAAAGATCACCAAGGGTGCGAGAACGGACCTTGAGAAGGCAAGGATGATTTATGACTGGGTGGTAGAGCATTCTTACCGGGATCCCAAGGTAATTGGATGCGGGGTGGGTGATGTAAAAAAAATGCTTGAGACAGGAAACTTCGGTGGGAAATGTACCGATATTAATTCACTTTTTGTTGCGTTAGCAAGGGCTGTCGGGCTTCCAGCCAGGGAAATTTTTGGCTTAAGGGTTTTACCTTCAACTATCTCTTCTGGCATCTCCGGGGTTTTAAAGGATGCTACTAAAGCTCAACACTGTCGGGCAGAGTTTTGGTTAAACGGGGAATGGGTACCAGTAGACCCAGCGGATGTAAGAAAATTGATCCTTGAGGAAGGGCTAACCTTACAGAGTGACCGCGTTAAAAAGATACGTGAATTTATGTTCGGAGGATGGGATAGACATTGGGTAGCTTTTAACTATTCCCGAGATTTTAGGCTTGAGCCCCCAATGACTCATACCAATGAGATCAATGAATTTATGTATCCTATAATGGAGGTAAACGGAGAACCCTTTGATAAATTCACCTTGACTTTTACTTACTCAAAATATCTTGTTTCTCTGGGATAAAAAGAATGCCTTAAGGGGAGGGTAAAAAACCCCCTTATGGGTTAGACTCCGTTCAGCCAAAAAATCTAATTAAAAATTGGCCTAAAAAATTTTTTTAATCTTTTATTAAGGCGCAAACATATTTTGTTAACTTTTACCCTTAAAATAAATATAAAATTAAGCTCCATTTTATTGCTTGACAGTAAATTTTTCTTACATATAATCTTATTATGTTATTAAAAG
Source organism: Caldimicrobium sp. (assembly GCA_037443245.1). Taxonomy (GTDB): domain Bacteria; phylum Desulfobacterota; class Thermodesulfobacteria; order Thermodesulfobacteriales; family Thermodesulfobacteriaceae; genus WYEG01. Next base: position 366,502 of record JBBIOT010000001.1, on the reverse strand, counting down.
ACTTTTTATATATAATATCTGTATTAAAACTATCTGTATTAAAACTAACAAGGGAGGTGCCTATGAAGAGCCAATTTAGGATTTTTTCTTTTTGTTTTCTTTTTTTCTTATTTTCTTTTGCTTTTTTCAATGATGGTTTAGCTGAAGAGCTTAAAATTGGGGGTGGGGCAGCGCCCATGAATGCCATTCTCAAGCGGATAAAGGATCCCTTTGAAAAGGCTACAGGCATAAAGCTTACCTTGTTAGAGCAGGGGCCAAAGCTAGCTTTGCTTGAACTTTTAAAAGGAAACATTGATGCGGCCGCTTCTGGTTTAACGATAGAAGAATGGCAAGGGCTGATGAAAAAAGAGGGACAGGATGTTAACTGGGCCGATCTTCAAGGCTATGTCATTGGGAAAAGCCGGGCAGTGGTCATAATTAACAAAAACAATCCGGTGAATAAGTTAAGCAAGGAACAGCTGAAGGGTATATTTACAGGAAAAATTGCGAATTGGAAAGAGGTTGGTGGCCCTGATATGCCCATTATTGTCGTGTGGGCAAACCTAACCCCTGGGATGAATTCTTTATATTTAAAGAAAGCTTTAGATGGTATAACTCCTCTCAAGGAAGTACTTGAGGCCACCACAGGGCCTAATCTTAAACAGCATGTGGCAGCAAATCCAGAGGCCATTGGCATAACCTCTTCGGCGGTTGCGGATGAGACCGTTAAAGTTCCTGAACAACCCTTGGCAGAAAGTGACATTACTTTAGTGGTCAAAAAAAATCCACCTCCTGCCTTGTTAAAACTTATAGAATTTATCAAGGGAGAAGGGCAAAAATACATAAAAAAATAATAAGGAGGAGGTGCCCTATGGGAGTAGGAAGAGAGTTTTTTAGAGGATTGTTGAGTTTTGTCTTGGCCGGGCTGTTTTTAGTTTTAGGCTCCCTTTTAAGTTATGCCGGTAGCTGGCCTGAAGACCTGATGAAAAAGGTAGATGAACTTCACGAGCTTGCCAAAGCCAAAAAAGAGATGCCCAAAAGCTTGGAGGGTATCCAAGTTATCTCCGGTGATAAGGCTTATGAACTTTGGAAAAACAAGAAGGCTATTTTCTTAGATAATCGGGTTAAAACCCAATACGATACGGAGAAGATCCCTGGGGCTCAATGGTTTTTTGCTGATGCTTTGATTAAAGAAGGTCCCTCTTTAGCTGAAAAACTTGATAAATCCAAAACCTACGTGGTGTATTGTAATGGAATAACTTGCTGGCGTTCTCCCGCTGCCGCCTTAATGCTTCATTACTTAGGTTTTAAAGTCCTTTGGTACAGAGAGGGAATTCCCGACTGGAAAAAAAGAGGTTATCCGACGGAATAGGAAAGTAAGCATTAAGTTTAATTAGAGACACCTAGGGCTATAAAAAGGCCCTTAAAAGAAGGGCGAAAAGCAAGCTTAATGGAAAATCTGGCGCAGGAGGTTTGTTGATAGTATGAAGATAAGAACCAAACTTCTCTTAAACACTTTCTTGATCCTGCTTGCGGTATTTGCCTTGATCTTTTTTGGTTTTTTAGCTCTCAAAGAAATCTCTAATAATATTTCTCATCTCACGCAAAGGAGTACCCCCTATCAGGTAAAGACCATGGCCTATCAAAGGGCCTTACAAGCTGTAGTTGGTGATTTAATCCGGGTTAGCGTGGCTAAGGATGAACAGGAATTCCAGAACGACCGTAACGATGCGGAAAAATCTTTTGAGTCTCTTAAGAACACCCAAGAATCCCTTGAACGTTTAACCCCTGATATAAAGCTAACAAGCTATGAGGAGTTAAAAAAAGTAGCCCAGGAGGTTTATCAAACCACAGATTTAAGGATAAAGACTGAGAAAGAGGCCCTTTCGGCCCGAAATCAGATTGTGCAGCGTTTACAGGAGGTGAATAAAAAGCTTAAGGATTTTGACACCAAGATTAAATCTCTTCAGCTTAACCGGGCGGCCCTTATGACTTCTACCATAGAGGAGACTAAAACAATTTCATCTACCTTAAAAAGCTATGAGACCTTGAGATTGCTTTTAAAAGATCTTACTTTAATCCTTCATGAAGTTCCGCAGGCTAAAGATCAAAGGATTTTGTTAATTCAGCGGGGGAAAATTAACACTCTAATCAATAATGCTATAAACCTTGATGTGGTGAAGGCTTCCAAAGGTCTAACCTCAGAGCTCAAATCCATCGGAAAAAATGCGCAAGATTTAATAAACCTTCAAATGGCCTTACTTAAACAACTCTTGCCCGAGCAAAAACAAAAAGCGGATGCCTTAAGCCGCGAAATTAGTGAAAAAATATCGGCCCTTTTCCTAAGGATAGAACAGGAAAGTAACAATATAAACTTAAGGTTTAAGGAATCCTCAGAGAAACAAGAGTTAGTATTAACGGAGGCTAACATAGCTAATAACATTCTTTTTTTGAATTCGGAATTAAATTCCTTAGGGTTGACTTTAAACAGTTTAGTTAATAGCGCCTTCACTGTTAATACGCCAAAGGACGTAGAAGCCATAGCCGGAGAAGTTCAGAAAACCTTGGCTAAGATTGATAGTGTTTACCAAAGCTTAGAGAAACAGTTGAATAAAATTAAGGCTAAGGAGGAATTAAAAATCCTCGCAGTCACGAAAACTACTTTTACCTCCGTAAAAGCTACGCTTTTTGGAGAAAATGGAATTTTCAGTAAGCTAAGAAGACAGATTGAAATGAAGGAAAAGGTTAAAAAAGTTCAAGCCCTGTTAGAAGAGATCCTGGCTAAGGAAGTTCAAAAGGCTAAAGAAAGAGTGACCTCTGCGCAGGAGGAACAGGAGCGAACGGTGGTAAGGACTAACCAAGTGGTTAAATCCGTGACAACCTTTTTCTTTCTCATTGGTGGAGTTATCGCCGGAGTAACCCTAATCCTCGGCTTTTGGATTTATCTATCTATTAGTAATCCTCTCAAAGCTCTGCTCAAGGAAGCAGACCTTCTTTCTCAAGGTTATTTAACTACCACCATTAAAAAAAGGCGGAAGGATGAAGTAGGATTAGTTCTATCTTCTATGAATAAGGTGGTGGAAAATCTTCAAGATATTGTAACTCGTCTTAAGGGATTTGTGAAAACCATTACTGATAATTCACGGGAACTATTAAATGTAGCCCATTCTTTAAGTAAAGGTTCAGAAGAGCAAATGTTACAAATTGAACAAGCCGTGGCTAACCTTACGGAGATTTCTATTGCCACTCAGGACATAGCGGAGAATTCAGGTTCTACTGCCTCATCTGCTCAGAAAATGCAAAGAATCACTCAGGAAGGTAAGGAAATGATGTATAATACTCGCCAGGAACTCCAAAGATTTGTAGAAGTTATTAATCAAACCTCTCAAAGAATAGAAAGCTTAGCGCAAAAATCGGAGGCTATTAATGATATTATCAAATTAATTAAGAATATCACCGAGCAAACCAATCTTTTGGCTCTAAATGCAGGAATAGAAGCGGCCAGGGCTGGTGTACATGGGAAGGGCTTTGCGGTGGTGGCGGAAAACATTCGTTTTTTAGCCCGCAAAACAGGGTCCGCAGCTGATGAAATTACCCAAAACGTCCAAACTATGCTGGATGCCATTCAAGAGGCCGTTGAGGAAATGCAAAATCAGCAAGAAATAGCTCAACTAATGGTTAATCATTTAGAAAAAACTATTCAAGCCATTGAAGAAATGGCCAGCCACGTAGACCAGGTAACCGATATGATAAGCCGGATCGCTAGCTCCACCCACCAACAATCCATGGTAATTGATCAAGCCTCTAGATTTATGCATAGTATTTCTCAGGTAACCAAAAACTTAAATGATCAGGTGGTCAAAATTAAAAAGGCTTCGGACGACTTTAAGGGCATGGTGGAAGAGTTAAATAAATTAATAGACTGGTTTAAGCTCTAAAATGGAAGAAGAACCTCCCAGCCTTGATGAAGGAAAGAAGCGCCCCCTTTATAGGGGGGTTTTTCAGTAAGCATAAATCTTTCCGTAGGGACGATGAGTATAGGGAACAATTTTAATAAAATCTTCTTTTAGAACCTCGTTTAAGTCCATTTGGAAGTCTGCACAATAATCTTGAAGTAGGGTTTCAATCTCCTTTTCGTCTTCTTTTTCAAGGGGGTAGGGTTTTAACCCTAAACCAAGGTATTTTTCTTTAATTTGGCCACGTATGTAAATTTTCCCTCCATGCATACCCGTGCCGAGGAAAAGCCCGGCGATATCCCTTTCTGGATAGATGGTATTCATGCCGAGAAGGATGATAATTCCACCAGCCATATACTCTCCGAGAAAGTCACCAGCTTTTCCGCCAATGATGATCACCGGGACTTTATCTTGGTAAGCCTTCATGTGGATGCCCACCCGGTAGCCCACATCACCATAAATATGAATTTTCCCACCCCTCATGGCATATCCGATTACGTCTCCACCGAGACCATGCACGACAATTTTTCCTTCGTCCATAGTATTACCAGCACCATCTTGAACATTACCAAACACTTCTATTTTGGGCCCCCGCATAAAACATCCCAGATCAAGCCCAGGGGTTCCATAAATTTTAGCCTTTATTTCCGAGGTCACTCCAGCAAAAAGATAGCGATGCCCATTCACTCCAGTAAGAATAATTTCTTTTTCGCCCGAGAAAATAGCTTGGCGTATGATCCTATTAACTTCGCTGTAGTGGTATGAACTGGCATTCAGCTCTAAGCTCATCCTCTTCAACCTCCCTCTTTCTTCCCCTAAGGTAGCTTCTTTGATTGGGAATAACTCCCTCCTCTAATTCCACGATCACTGGTTCCCCAGCCTTTGGGGCCCAAACTTTTTCCGGATCTTGGCAGATGACCCGTATAGCTGCTTCTTCACTGGCCATATAATAAAAATTTCCCCTCTTTGCGCACACAAGAGGTCTAAGTTTTACTCGGTCGTTTAATCCCACCAGGCCTCCATTATAGGCAAAAAGGATGGCAAAGGGCCCATTGAGCACCGCCCCTCCATAAACTACCCTTATCGCCCGGTAAAGTTCTTTTTCCTCTTCTTCCATTTCATCTATTTCCATCCAGAAGGGAGGTGCCAAAGCCTTACAAGCAAGCTGGAGGGGTAACCCATGGCGTCTTATAAGGAGGTCTAATAGATAAGCCACAACTTCAGTATCAGTAAGCAAAGTACACTTGTAGCCAAAAAGTTCAAGATAACGGCGATTGGTGCCATAACTGGAGATTTCTCCGTTATGTACGATTGACCAATCAAGAATGGTAAAAGGATGGGCCCCACCCCACCAGCCTGGGGTGTTAGTTGGAAATCGATTATGGGCGGTCCAGATGAAAGCCTTGTATTCATCTATCCTAAAAAATTCAGCTATTTCGCTTGGAAAACCAACCCCTTTAAAGACCCCCATATTTTTCCCTGAAGAAATAACATAGGCACCATCAACTTTCTCATTGATATACATCACTAAGGATACAATGTAATTATCTTCATCATCTTCTCCACAATATCGTTGTAAGTCCTCAATAAATTTTGGTTTGACAAAATAACGTTTAAAAAGAGGAGTATCTTTCAAGGTTTTTACCTTGCGGGTGGGAATGGGTTCTTGATAGGTAATAAAAGTTTTATGGGCCAGAATTTCATCTACCCTTTCCAGGGCGGTTTTATCTATGGCCATCACATGAAGAGCGTAAAAATCCTTTAGCTCGGGATAAATACCATAGGCGGCATATCCCGCACCAAGACCATTTCCCCGTTCGTTCTGGCAACAAATTGAGGAGATAATGGTCTGACCCGGAATTAACTCACCTCTAACATTAATAATTCCTGATATTCCACATCCAGAAATCTCTTTTGTTTTTTCTTTTAAGAGCCACATACCCTTACTCCCCTGCGTGTTTTACTTCTAAGATTTGCATTTCCTTTTCGGTTAAGCCTACAGCCCTAAGTTTATCCCTGTTTCCTTTAAGGCTTTCAATGGAGTTTATCCCCATGGCCCCAATCATTTCTTTAATCTCAAGAGCCCAACCTTTTACTAAATTATAAATCTTTTCGTAGGCTACTTCAGGAGGAAGTCTTTTTATCAATTCAGGGTCATTGGTGGCAATTCCCCAAGGGCATTTCCCGGTGTAGCAGCGCTGACACATGGTACAACCAACCGCAATAAGGGCTGCGGTCCCAATGTAGACCGCATCCGCACCAAGGGCTATAGCCTTGACCACATCGGCACTATTCCTAATGCCACCAGAGGCGATGATACTTGTGCGGTGTCTTATACCTTCTTCTCTTAACCTTTTGTCTACGGCTGAAATAGCAAGTTCAATGGGAATTCCCATATAATCCCTAAACATGGTAGGAGCCGCTCCCGTTCCTCCTCTTAATCCATCTATAACCACTGCGTCCGCACCAGCTCTGACGATCCCTGAGGCGATGGCAGCCACATTATGGACCGCAGCAATTTTTACAAAGACGAGTTTTTTATATTCCGTAGCTTCCTTTAAGGCAAAGATTAACCCTCGTAGGTCTTCAATAGAATAAATATCATGATGGGGAGCAGGGGAAATAGCATCAGAGCCAACTGGTATCATCCTTGTCTTGGAAATCTCTTCAGTTACCTTCTCGCCAGGCAAATGTCCTCCGATACCGGGCTTAGCACCCTGCCCGATCTTGATCTCAATAGCCACTCCAGCGTTGAGATAATCCACATGCAAACCAAAACGTCCAGAAGCGCACTGGACAATGGTGTTTGGGCCGTATTCATAGAGGGAGGCATGAAGTCCGCCTTCACCTGTATTATAAAGGGTCCCGAGATCTCTTGCCGCCTTGGCTAAACCTTGATGAACATGCAGACTTATGGCTCCATAGGACATAGCCGCAAACATGATGGGAACTTCAAGTTGGATTAGAGAAGGAAGCTTTTCTTTTAAACGAAAATTTCCATCCTGCCATTCTACTTCTATACTTTCAGGTTTCGGTCCAATAAAGGTCCGAAGTTCCATGGGCTCCCGGAGGGGGTCAATGGGAGGATTAGTTACCTGGCAGGCATCTAAAACTAAATGATCAAAATAGTTTTTATATGGCTGGGCACATCCCGTGGAAGTTAATAAGACTCCTCCTTGATCCGCCTGTTTGTAAATGTTTTTGATATGCCAAGGCGACCAAAGACCATGCTCCCTAAAGTCTGAAGGATAGCGCCTAATGATTATAGCCTTAGTTGGACACATGGCCTCGCAACGATGGCAACCAACGCATTTATTATCATAGGCAAGAAGAGTTTTTTTCTTCTCATCCCAAAGGTGAACCCCATAACTACATTCTTTAATACAACGCTTACATTTAATGCATCGTTCCCAGAGACGTACTACCTGAAAGTCAGGATAAAAATTACTAAATTGAGGAGAAGGCATCTTAACTTAACCTCCTGTTACAGGGTCTTTCTACCATAAAAGCTTTATCAATATACAAGGCTTTATTCATCTTGCCAAGGCCTTAAAGGCCATGGTTGTAGGAAAAGAAATTTAGTGCTAAATTTTAGGTATGCAAGGTGCGCCCATTGCTAAGCATCCGGTATTAATACAGCTTTCTTCAGGGCTTTACTTGGGGCTTGTTTTTTATAACCCCCAGTTTGAAAGCTTAAAATTTGTTTTGGAAAAAAGAGAATTTTTTGAAATAGAATGGCCAGCCTTAGTTATTTCGCAAGAACGAGGCTTGATGCCCATCCTCTTAGGCTTTCCTTTCTTTACTATTCAGCGATCCCAAATTATTTGGTATACCACCCATATCCCAAAAGAACTTATTTCCCAGTACCAAGCTTATCTCCCCGTGATCTCCCAGCAGAGCTTACCAGCCAAAGAAAAACAAAAAAATCAAAAGATGAATAGGGAAGAGAAAATTATTCCCTTTCCAAAAATCCCCAAAGAGAAGGAAGATGGCTCTTAAAACACCTCTTATCGCACCATCTTTACTTTCGGCTGATTTTTCCCGCCTTCGAGAAGAGGTTAAGGCAGTTGAGTTGGCGGGAGCAGACCTTCTTCACTTGGATGTGATGGATGGGGTTTTTGTCCCTAATCTTACCTTTGGGCCGTTGCTAATTTCGGCTCTTAGGCCCCATACTAATATCCCCTTTGATGTCCATCTCATGATCGTTGATCCGGCTCGTTATGTGGAGGACTTTGCTAAAGCAGGGGCCGATTGGATCTGCATTCACCTTGAGGCTGATTGGCATGCCCATCGCACGGTGACCAAGATTAAAGAATTAGGTAAAAAGGTAGGCCTTTCCCTTAATCCCCATACCCCTTTAGAAATGTTAGATTATCTTCTTGAAGAGCTTGATTTCGTGCTTCTTATGTCCGTCAATCCAGGCTTTGGCGGGCAAAAATTTATACCCCAAACGCTAAGAAAGATAGAAAAATTAAGAAAAAGAATTGATGAGCTTGGTCTTCCCACTCTCATAGAGGTTGATGGTGGAATAAATCAGGAAACCGCAAAAAAGGTTATTTCAGCGGGAGCGGATGTTTTAGTAGCTGGCACAGCGGTATTCAAAGAGAAGGATTATGCCAAGGCTATTTCAGCTTTAAAATTCCCCAAATAAGCCTTAAGCTCTTCCAACCATCTACGTATAAGCTCACCAAAAGAAGAAAAAACAAACTATAAAAAAGACTTCCAAAAAAGAGGTTTTCAAACAACAAGGCTAAGCTGGCTAAAAGGAGAAGCCCTTTATCTTTAACACTTCTAAAAGGATAGCTTTTACTAAGGCCAGAACGAAAGAAATAAAGAGCAAGGGCTATGATGGGAGAAAAGAATAATTTTCCTGATTGGGGAAAGGTTAAAAGAATGCTTAGAGGATAGACTAATTCCAAAAGAGATTGGCTAAAACCTTTCAAGTAAAGGTTTCTATGAAGAAGTTTTTTCCCTAAACGATAAAAATAGGGGAGGGCTGAAAAATAGGAAAGAAAAATCACTACCAAGATAAGATAATTCGAAAGAAAAATAATTTCTTTAAAAAAGGTCTGTAGGATTAGGATCATTCCGGCTATAAGCATCTGAAGAAAGGTTTTTATCCGAGCTATTCCCACAACCCTTAAATCCTCTGGAAACCAACTTCTAAAGAAGGCTACTATTATTTCCCTCAGGATAAGAAAAAAGATTAAGAGATAGGACACATATCCTAAATGGGTAAACACCAAGAAGACCGAGCTAACGAAGATCTTATCCGCGACCGGATCAAGAAGGGCCCCAAGGGCGCTTGTTTTCTTTCTTTTTCGGGCTAAAAGACCATCCGCATAATCGGTTAAGCCAAGAAGTGAGCCAAGGGCCAAAGAGGCAAGCTTGGCCGAAGTGCCTTCCAGGAAAAGAAGGGCACAGGGAAGAGGTAAAAGAAGGATCCGCATAAGGGTTAAACGGTTGGGCGAAAGGAGCTCCTTTTCTGTATTTTCAAACTCTTGAGCTCGGTTAAAAGTTGCTTTAATGTTTTCCAATCCTCCTTGCTTAAGGTTTTATCTTTATAATAACAGGATCCATAAATTATGACAAATTTTGAGGCCAATTCTTTGAGCTGGGGATCTTGAATTTTTTCAAGAACTTCCCATAGTCCATGGGAGTCCTTTTTTTCCACGCCTAAACTTTTTAAAATCTTTAAAAATTCTTTTAGGAGTCTTTTCTCCTTAGGGAGAGAGTATTTTTTGCCTAGATAAAAAAGCAAAAAAATAAGAAATAAACAAAGAAAAATAAAAAAGAAGATGGCTCCTCTTTCTTTTAAAAAAGATGGAATTTCTGAAATTTGTACTCTTTCTTGGCTCTTGGGTAAGGAGAAGGAAGAGAAGATGTTTTTGGCAAAGGTGAGGATTTTCTTTTGATTTTGCAGATTATAATCCAAAATAAATCTGGTGTAGTAGTAGTTAAGAAGGTCTAAGTAGAGGGAAACTTTTTTGAGCATTGAGACCCTTTGATAGGGTAGGGTACCTAAAGATGGTGTGGGATCATAAACGAGCCAGTTACCCTTTTGATAAACCTCAACCCAGGCATGGGCAAATCTTTCCTCCACCAGGTAATAATTCCCCACTCTTTGATAAATGGCTCCCCGGTAGCCTCCCACCATCCTCGCGGGTATGCCATTTAAGCGTAAAAGCAAAGTCATAGCTCCGGCAAAGTATTCGCAGTTACCTTTTCGGGATTTGAACAAAAAATCTTCCAGAGGATTACCGGAAAGGTTTAAATTTTTGAGGGTATAAGAAAAATTGGGAGAAGTTAGAAACTGATAGATTTTTTTTATGGTCTCTTCTTCAGTTAGCCCCTTAAGACTGTGAGCCAGCTCTAAAATCTTAGGGCTCACCTTAGGTACTTGAAGATAGGGCTTTAGATCCACTTCTAAAGCGGGTTTGCTTAAAGATCTTTTGGAGACAAAGCTATACCTTATTGGATAATAAAGTTCTCCTGCAGTTTGAAAGGTGTAATCGGAAGAAGAAAAAAAGGGAAAGTTCGCCATGATTAAATGAGCACTTTCTGGAACAGGAAGATAGCTACCTTGGGGTTGTTCTAAATAAATCTCCCCTGTTAGGGCTTCTCCTTTTGTGGGAGGTATTTTTTTCTTTTCTTGCGAAGGGATTCGGTGGTGCCAATTTTTTCCATCAAAATAGTCATAAGTTAGCACCCGAAGATAGATTTCTTCGGGAGAGATGGGAAAGTTTATTTTCAGCCTCAAAACCTTAGCCGAACTTTCATGAATAGTTGAAAATTGCCCCAATTTTATGGTATCAGTAAAGCCGGTTTTAGCTTGCTTTTCCGTGGAAAGTTGGAAAAGAGGGGCGCTTAATCTAGGGAAGAAAAAGAAGAAAGGAAGGGCCATAAGCATTGTCAAAAGACAAAGAAGAAGGATAGCTTTACTGCCAGCCATAATTTCAGTTAGGCTAATAAAATTTAGTTTTCCTTCTTCTAAATAGAGGTGAAGAAAAAGGGCTACCGGTAGGTAGAGCAAGTTCAAAATTAGAAGGATAAAGAAGGAAAACTGGGCATAATAATAGGTTAGCCCCGCGTATAGTAGAAGGGCTAAGAGATAGACTTGAAAAAGGTTGCGTAGGGTAATCCTTTCTAAAAGTTTTACTAAAAGCAAGAAAAGTAGAGTGGTAAGACTTGTCTGGAGAAAATTTTCCAAATTTACGCTTAGAAGAAAAATGATGACAAAAAGTGTGGCCAGAAGATTAACAAGCCAAGAGGGAACATGCCGATCTTTAATTCGGATAATCAAGGTAAGAGGAAAAAGACTTAAGCCCAAAAGGGCATAAGTTTTTTCTACAACGAAAAGAGTAAGCGCCAAAGGAACAACTATACCTAAATAAAGAAGTAAGATTTCAAGTTTTTTCCTTTCCATAATAGGCAAGCACCTTTAAAATTCTTTGGCGATGGATTTCCCCCCTTCCTATCGGATAGAGCATCCCGAAGAGGTTTAACCCATATGGGAGCCCTATTTTTTCCAATTTAAGGATCAGATAGACTGCACACCCTAGCTTTTCTTCCAAAGTACGTCCAGGAAGCTTTTCCAATTCAATTAGCTGGGGGATAGCCAAATCATCGGCAAGCTCTTTGATTAAAAGTTCGTCCCTTTTGGCTAAACTTTTCCAGTGGATATATTTTCGGGGAGCTCCCAAAAAATAAGGATTTAGTCCCAAGAAATCACCAGTGCCTATACCTTTCCCTGTTTTTTCTCCAGGTTTCTGGAAGAGAAGACGAGTATCCGTAAGTTCCTTATAAGCTACGGGCTGGGGATAAATCGTAAATTCGGTTTGACATTCCGTTTTCCGAAATAGGAAAAACAAAGCTAAGGGATAATTGGAAAAAATACTCCTTATCTTTAGTTTAGCCTTCCCTCTTTCTTTAGGGAAGATTTCTATGGTTTTTTCTACCATATCTTTAACTAAAGGAAAAAGGACCGTAAAGTTTTCTTGGGAATTATAGTTCTCAAAGGTTATTTCTATTTTGATAAGAAAGGAGGGGAATCTTTTTTGATTATTCAAGCGGATTAAAGCAAAGGCTTTTTTTTGGGCAAAGGCTTCTGGAGGAGGTAAAATCTCTACCCATAATTGGCGAAGATTTATTCTGGCAAAAAGGCCAGAAAGCCACATGAAACTCAGAAGAAGAGAAAGTAAGACATAAAGAAGGTTGTTCCCAGTGTTGACCGCCGCGATACCAATAAAAATTGTGAGCAAGGAATATAAAAAGCCCGCCTTAGTAAGCTTAAGTTTATTAAATTTTCTGCTTAATGAATTCACAATGGGATGGGTATTTTTTCTAAAAGGGTTTGTACAATGGATAGGGCTTGTAAAGTGTATTCTTCTTTGAAAATAAGCCGGTGGGGGATAGTATAAAGGGCTAAGGCTTTTATATCTTCTGGTATAACGTAATCTCGTCCATAAAGAAAGGCTCGGCTTTTTGCTGCTTCCAGGATGGTGAGAAGGCCTCTGGTAGAAAGGCCCGCTCTTAGAAAGGGACTTTTCCTAGTCTCTTCCGCAAGGCTGAGGAGGTAATCAAGTACCTTTTCGGAGACATAGATTTCTTTTACCTCCCTTTGGGCTGAGTCTAAAGTGGTAAGGTCTAAGATCTGAGGAATGGAAGGTATTTCTTCTCTCAGGCTTCCCTTTTTAAGGATGGCAAGCTCCATAGACCTTGGTGGATAGCCGATGGAAATTTTCATCAAAAAACGATCAAGTAGGGCTTCAGGTAAGGGGAAGGTCCCCTGGTATTCAATGGGATTCTGCGTAGCGATCAGAAAAAAAGGTTGAGGAAGTTTATAAGTAGTACCCTCCACCGTGACTTGCCCCTCTTCCATGGGTTCAAGAAGGGCACTTTGGGTCTTACCCGTAGCCCTGTTAATCTCATCAAAAAGAACAATATTGTTAAAAATAGGCCCAGGCTGAAAGACAAACTTCCCTTCCTCTTTTAAATAAATGGAACTTCCAAGGATATCAGAAGGCAAAAGGTCTGGCGTTCCTTGAATTCGACCAAAGCTTAAACCAAAGGATTGGGCAATTACCAAAGCCAAGGTAGTTTTTCCAATCCCAGGTAAATCCTCGATTAGGAGATGCCCTTTAGCTAATAGAGAAATGATGGTTAGTTCAATAGCCTTTTCTTTCCCAGGTAGGATCTGCCCCAATTGACGTTGGATTTTTTCCCAAAGCATGTTTTAATTTTATGACCCCTTTGGTAAATTCCAAGATGGGTTAAAGTATAATATATGGCTGGTAATACCATCGGAACTTTATTTAAGGTTACCACCTTTGGGGAATCTCATGGGCCTGCTTTAGGTTGTGTCGTAGATGGTTGCCCTCCAGGTTTAACTCTTGCTGAGGATTACATCCAAAAAGAGCTTGACAAACGCAGGCCTGGGAAAAGCTCTTTAGAGACCCCTCGCCAAGAGAAGGACAGGGTTCAGATCCTTTCCGGTGTTTTTGAAGGCCTGACGACTGGCCATCCCATCACCTTGATTATTTTCAATGAAGATGTACAAAGCAAGGCTTACGAACCGTTAAAAGAGGTTTTTCGCCCTGGGCATGCGGATTTTACTTACCATGTAAAGTATGGCTTTCGGGATTATCGGGGAGGAGGGAGAGCAAGCGGTAGAGAGACAGTGGCCAGGGTTGCGGCAGGGGCTGTCGCCAAAAGGGTTTTAGAAGAATATAGAATTGAAGTTTTGGCCTACACCCTAGCCCTTGGCCCAGTTAAAATAAAGACCATGGACTTTGAGGAGAGGGAAAAGAATCCCCTTTTTTGTCCTGATAAGGAGGCCTATCTTTCCATGATAGAATATTTAGAGAAGATAAGAGCGGAAGGGGACTCGGTAGGTGGTATAGTGGAAATCCTCGTAAGAGGAGTTCCCGCCGGTCTTGGTGAACCCGTTTTTGACAAACTTTCTGCCGACCTTGCTAAAGCCCTCTGCAGTATCCCTGCGGTCAAAGGTTTTGAGATCGGGGCTGGATTTAAAGCCAGTGAGCTAAAAGGTTCGCAGAATAATGACCCTATTGGTCCCAAAGGCTTCCTAAAGAATCAGGCAGGAGGTATTCTGGGAGGCATTTCCACTGGGCAGGAGATCGTGGTTAGGATAGCGGTAAAACCAATCCCCAGCATCCGCCAACCCCAAAAAACCATTAATCTCAGGAAAGAGGAAGTGGAGATTAAAGTTGGTGGAAGGCATGATGTTTCAGCCATCCCAAGGATTGTTCCGGTAGCCGAAAGTATGGTAAGAATAATCATTGCGGATCATCTTTTGCGACAACTCGCCTATCTTGCCTTCCGGCAAAGACTTCCTTTTCCGGATTTCTTCTCTTCTTAAGCTTAGCCCAAAAATTTGCGGATAAGCCCACCTTCAACGATCAAATCCGGAAGGAGGTGAAATTTGTCTTTTTTAATGGCGGAAAGAACCCTGGTGGTTAGCTCTTTATGAGCAAAGTCCGTTTGCACCTTAAGGTCTAACTCGTTGAGGATTTTAAGGGAATTAAGCACCTTTTTGCGAACCTCAGCAGGCAAAAAATCTAAAACCTTGACATTAAAATACTTCAAAGCAATGGAGTAGTCTATTTCAAAATTTTTGTAGAGACCTTTTAGATCCTGCAGGTCCTCTTTGGTAAGGGCGGAGAGGCCTAAAATTTCTGGGGGTAGGCCAAGGGAATAACAGGCTGCACAAAAACCAATGGCTCGAGGTAAGGTGATCCCATCTCCTAAGGTTCGTGTATATCCGAAAAGTCCTACATGAAGTTTCCTCATCCTCCTCCTGGGGATATACTTGGCAACCAGATTGATAAGCTCTGCTAACTTTTCTACTGTGTCCTGATACTCTTTGGCGGTCTTTTCTATTAATCTTTTGGTCAGCTCTTCATCAAAATCATCCAAAGGATGACGGATGAAGTTTTTTAATCTTTTGATGGCGGTGATGACATCCTCAATGGGATAATCATACTTAAAGGCCGATTGCACCGTAAAAGTTTCCACACAGGGATACTCGGAACAGACATAATCTACGGTATAGGGAGTTAAATTTCCCCGAAAAGGAGGTGATCCTGCCCCAAGAATAGGATAAATCTCCTTTTCTATCTCCTGGGGAAGCTTTTCTAAATTTTTTAAAGCAATTTTATTGGCTAAAACAGCGGAAATGTTACCGTAGTTTAAGGCTGGATCAGAGCGAGCTAGAAAAACTCGGAGATAATTTTCTTCCTTATCTTGGAGAAATTCTTTGACAATTTCCTTGGCCTTGAGCATGGAAAAAATATCTTCAAAAAGGGGGATTACGTTGATCTTTTGGGGTAAAAATTCCCCCACCCATTCTGCTACAGTAATACTTCCTGGATAAACTGGCTGATGCTGTTTGCCCGAAATAAAATTCCGATAAAAATAGTAAACCAAATTGAGTTCCTCGGCGGAAGTAGTCATGGGAAGGATTACTTCAAAAATAGGGGGAAAGGGCTGTTCCTCGTAAAAAAGCCTTGCTGCATCCATGCTTCGGGGAATGCTTTCCAGAGCTTCAACTAAGATCTTAGCCTCTTCTTTTTCCACGGATGGATTGGGGATGCGATAGGTAATAAAAAAATCTACCCCCAAAAAATGTTTTTTAAAAAAATGAGGATATTTAGTTAAAAGCTTTTTAACCACAAAATCATCAACTTCCTTACCTTCGCTGTCCCACATCTGTTCATCACAGCCAAGATGAGAAAAAGCATAGTAGGCTTCTTGAATTTCATCATCTCCAGACATATCCTGGGTTTCCGCAAAAAAGGGCAGAGATACATTATCAGGATGCTGGGTAGACATTACCCTAGGGATTTTTCTCATAAAACTCCCCTTTTAAAATTTTTAATATCTAAGATTTTTATATCTAAGATTTTTCTAAGATTTTTTATAATTAGCAAATTGGGGTTTTAGTAATTCAAAAATTTTCAAATAATGGTGAGAAGCTAAACGTAGGTCATCAAGAATGGTGAGAAAATTTACATCTCCAATCCAGCGAGGAACAATTTGAAGATGAAGATGGTCAGGATACCCAGCCCCCGCAACTTTGCCAAGATTAAACCCCACGTTAAAACCATCGGGCTTTAGACACTCTTTAAGGACTCTTAAGCTCCATTGGGTTATTTTCATCAAGCTCAAGAGTTCCTCTTCCGTCAAGGTATCAAGTTCAGCCACATGCCGAATGGGACTGATAAGAAGATGTCCAGTATTATAGGGAAATTTATTAAGCATCACTACAACCAAGTCATCAAAGTAAAGAATGGGCCTATCCTTAGGATCAACGTCCTTGTAGGGAGGGCAAAAGATGCATTGAGGGCTTTTTTTTCCTGAAACGTACTCTCCACGCCAAGGAGACCAAAGAATCCGTCTTTCTTTCTCATTCCCACACATAAAGCATTTGCTATTATATCACAAGCCCTTTTCTGGCAAAGGGATTGTTGGGGAATTACCTTTTTAAAATCTTCCCAGGGTGTATAATCAGGCAGAAATGATGAAAAAATTGTTGCAAGGGTTATTAATTACATCCTTTATTGTTTTTTTATCCTTTTTATATTTGCTCTTTCGTTATTCTCCAAGAGACCTTTGGGAATTTTTATGGGCTTTAGATGAAAAAAACCTGGCTTTAAGCTTTTTATGTCTTTTTTTTTATCATACCTTTGATATGTTAAGGGTGATAGTCATAGCCCGAGCCATCGGGCTAAAATATTCTATTCTTTATGGCTACCTCGTCTCCTTTGTGAATACCTTTGGTGCAACCATAACCCCTGCCCATCTTGGAGGAGAAATCCTCCCTCTCTACACCTTAGCCAGAAAAGGGGGCGAGGTCTATCAGATTGCTACGGTAGTAACCTTAAAAGGGCTTTCGGGTTTAATTTTTTACTTAATTTTTTTCCCCTTAACCTTAAAAAGTTTAATTCTTTTCCCAAAACTTGCTAAAGAAATTATTTTAATCCTTTTGGCTATCTTACTCATAAGCTTGATTCTCTATGGAGTTTACCTATGGATAAAAGAGCGCGGAAGTATTGTAGCAAAAGAAAGGGAGTTCATAGCCAAATTACGGCGTAATCTTAAAAGGTATTTGGTTACCTGCCGAAGGTTTTACCGTGAAAGAAAAACTATTTTTATTCTGGCGATACTATTTAGTATTCTTCTTTATCTTTCCTTTTTAGCTATTGGGATTTTCCTCCTCCGAGCCATTAATCCTGAGGCTGCCCCAATTAGGGTATTTTTAACTCAGTTACCTCTTCTTTATGCTATCTTTATAAGCCCAACCCCTGGTGGAAGTGGAGTTGGAGAATTCGGAGCTATTCCTGTCTTTGCAGAATATCTACCTGAGGAGTTTTTAGGGATTTTTATTATTCTTTGGCGTTGGTTAAGCCAATATTTTAGTGCCTTTCTTGGGGGGATAATCTTTTTGTTTTTTTTAGCAAGAGATGTGGCGAAGTATAATAAACATTCTTAATCCCTACTTTTATTTCACTATTTGCCGAACCTTTTTTTATGATTGGGGTTTTTTAAAAATCCGTAAAGCCCCAATTCCGGTTATTTCCGTAGGGAATATTTCTTGTGGAGGAACGGGGAAAACCTCGGTGGTGCGTTATTTAGCCACCTCCCTTCAGGATCTAGGTCCACTTCTTATTCTCTCTCGGGGGTATAAAAGGAGCTCCAAGGGTTTCTTGTGGGTCCTCCGCGAGGGGAATCTTATGGCCCGCCTCAAAGAGGCTGGAGATGAACCCTACCTATTAGGTTTACTCTTTGCGAACCATCCAAAGATCCACATAGCGGTTTGTGAAGACCGTTACCTGGGGATTAGGCAAGCCCTCAAAGAAGTAAGGTTTAACCTTGTTATTCTTGATGACGCCTTCCAGCACCGAGCCCTCTATCGGGATGTGGACCTTGTTTTACTAAAAAAGAAGGATTTAAAGGACCTTCTTTTGCCCTTTGGAAGATTAAGGGAGCCCTTATATTTTTTGAAACGGGCCCATGCTATAATTTTAGCCTTTCAGGAAATCCAATCTTTTAATTACTCTCACCCCTTCATTCCGGTCTTTAAAATGTACCGGAAAAACTTTAAAGTTTTGAATTCTTCCCTTGAACCCGTTGATCCCCAAAATCTCCCAGAATTGATTGCCTTTGCGGGTCTTGGGGATAACCAACAATTCTTTTTAACACTTCAAAAATTGGGCTTAAAAATAAAAGAAAAGATAGGTCTTTCCGACCACTTCTCCTACCAGGATTTCCTCCTCCACCCCCAGGAGTACTATATCACTACCCTTAAAGATTTCATTAAGCTTAAGCCAAGCCCTAACCTATACCTTCTTGATTTTGACATAGAAATTCCTGAATTGATGAATTTTCTTAAAAATAAGCTCAAATAAATTAAATTTTAATTATTTTTTTGCCAAAGTTGGTATAGTTCCCAGACCTTTTCTAAGGTTAGCTCTTCAGCTCGGGTTTGTGGAGGGATGTTAGCCTTTTGCAGGATTTCTTCGCCCATTTTATGCTTTAAGGCCTTTCTTTTTTGGGTAAAGAGCCTAATCAAAAAATTTTTGTAATCTTCCAGAGGAGCGATCATTTCTTTTTTTTGTTTCCTTTTCAGCTTAATAACTGCGGAATGTACTTTGGGTCTCGGAAAGAAGAAGCGAGGAGGAACTGTCATGAGATATTCTATATCAAAAAAGGTTTGGATGAAGAAGGAAAGCCAGGATTCCCTGCTTTGCCATCTTTCCGCCACCTCTTTCTGGACCATAAAGATGGCTAAAGGTACCTTGGTAAAAAAAAAGATCACCCTTTCCACGATTAAACTTGCTTGATTATAAGGAAGATTACCAAGTATTTTAAATTCCTTTGCGGAAATAACTTCATAGTCAAAACATTTGGCATCAGCAAGATAAACTATCAATCTTTTTTCTTTTATTTCCTCAGAAAACCTATTTTCTAAATAGGCCACCATCTCTGGGTCTGCTTCAAGAAGGAAGACTTTTTGTGGATTTTTTTTCAAGATCTGGACGGTCAAATTTCCCGTTCCTGGTCCGATTTCTACTATCATATCCTCGCTGGTAAGCTCCGCATACTCAACAATCCTTTCCAAAATACCAGAGGCTAAAAGTAAATGCTGGCCGAAACTTTTTTTAAGCCTCGGAAGATGACCCATTATGTAGGTATTTACTCTTAAAATCAGAAATAGAGAGGGGTTTAGAGAATAAAAATCCTTGCAGATAATCACAACCATTTTCCACCAAGAATTCCACCTGCCGCTGCGTTTCTACAAATTCTGCTAAGGCCTTGGCATCTAAGCTATGGGCTAAATCTATGATAGTCTTAACGATCCTCTTATCCTTTTCTTCCTTACTCTCTAATAATTTAATAAAGGAACCATCAATTTTTAAGATATCAATGGGGAGGTTCTTCAGGATGGAAAGATTGCTGTAACCAGTCCCGAAATCGTCAAGGGCAATTTTGACCTTGGGAAATTGTTTCAACCAGGTGATTATTTCTTTGGCAGCATTTATGTTTTCTACCATGGCTCGTTCAATAATCTCCAAAACCAAATCGGCTTCTAAACTTGCCAGTTTTTTTTCTCTATCAAACCAAAAATTTTTATTATAAAAGGTAGCGGGATAAAGATTAAGCCCAAGTGGTATCTTTAAGGTATTGATAAGCCTTGTTATTTCCTCAAAGGCAAATTTTTCAAATTTTTCTAAGTAGATGCTCCTTTCTAGCTCGGTGATGAATTCTCCTGGTGGGATTACTTCCCCTGTTGGTTTTACAATCCTTGCTAAGGCTTCTCCTCCCGCTAGGATAGCTTGATAATTTTCTAAAAAACTTTGGCTATTCGCTTCTAAATGCCCATGATTTATCTTTTTTAAGCTAAAATAGGGCTGAATAAAAAAGGTGAACCATCTCTTTTCAAAGGCCTCTTGAATGATTTTTTCGGCCTGAACCTGGCGGTAAAGATAATTAGCTAAGGTTTCACTAAAAAATTCCACCGAATTTGGACCCTTTTCTTTAGCTACCCGGAGGGCTAATTTAGCCTTTTCCAAGAGTTCTTCAGGGCTTCTGCCATCAAGAGGATAAATACTTATCCCAAGATTAAAATTAATATTTATTAATTCTCCCTTCAGACTTAAAGGAATTTCAAAGAGTAGCCTAATATAATCAATATATTGCAGGATTTTAGTGCGATGGTCTAATTGGGGTATGAATATCATAAATTCATCATTAGCTCGGGCAATTAAAACAACTTCTTCAAAGGCCTTTCTTAGACGGTAAGCGAATTCTTTTAAGACCTCATCCCCTGTTTCTCTTCCATAGGTGATGTTGATGCCTGTGAAATTGTAAAGGTCTATCAACATGAGGGCGGAGTAATGGGGCTTTGCGAGTAATAACCGTCTTGCCTCTTCCAAAAAGACCAAAGGGGTAAGGAACCCTGTAAGGGAGTCATTTTTAAAAGCTATTTCATAAAGCTCAATAATTTCATGACAACTAGTGGTATCATTTCCGATTAGGAGATAATAGGTGCCTTCCTGAGCATGAAGAGGATAGATCCGCAAGAAGAGAGTCTTTCTTTCCAAGGAAGTTTGATAAGTTTGGAAACTAGAATAGGGAATATTTTGGGTGATGGTATCTTTAATATTTTTTTCATTAATGGAGGGAAGTAATTGTTTAATAGGTACCCCTACAAGGTCACCCTTTGCAAAAAACTCTATAGCCCCTTGGTTGGCATAACCTACGTTAAAATTTTCATCTAAGATCATAATAATTTCATTCCCGCTATCTAATACCTCTAACAATTGAGGGGCTAATTGTTTGAATAACCTAAAGGATTCTTCAGGGGCCATCTTAACAATCTCTCTATATCAAAGGTCTTCTTGACATCTTTAAAAAGAGAGGTTTAATGGAAAAATCTAAAAAGTCAACCCAATAAAGTGGATTTTACAAATGATTAAAATCTATCGCTGCGAAAACAATCTTTTTTTGCCTGCGGAAAGGCTTGAGCCTTACTGTTGGATCCTTCTTTTGAACCCAACCTTAGAAGAGCTTACCTATGTGGAACAAAGGGTAAATATTTTTCTGGAGTTTCTCAAATATCCTTTGGATGAAGAAGAAAGACCCCGAATTGAGAAAGAGGAAGGTCAAGTTTTGATCATTGTGCGCATTCCCGCTCCAACGCCAAGTGGGCTCTACAATAAGTACGAAACCATCCCGGTTGGCATTATCCTTACCGAGGAATATCTCGTCATGGTTTGTCTAACCGAGCATCCCATCTTTGAAGATTTCATCTCCTTTGCCAATAGATACAGAAGTTTTGATCTCCGGAAACCAGTTACCTTCCTCCTGCACTTCCTTCTTCAAGGCACCAATCTTTATATTAGATATCTTCGCCACATAGACCGGATCATTGAAACCTACGAAGAAGCCATCTTTAGGGCCTTAGCTAATGAAGAAATCCTTCAGATGCTTAGCATTGAGAAAACTCTTACCTATTTTAACACTGCCCTTCAGGGTAATGATTTGGTGCTAGCCAAATTACAAACCAAAAGGTTTTTGCGATTAACCGAGGATGAGTTAGAACTCCTGGAAGACGTCCAAATAGAAAATAAACAGGCCTTAGAGATGACCAAAGTTTTTTCTAGCACCTTAGCCAATACCATGGATGCCTACGCCTCCATTGTCAATAACAACGTCAATGTGATCATGAAGTTCTTAGCAAGCATGGCGGTCATCCTTTCTATTCCAACCATTGTTTTCAGCATGTACGGCATGAATATCCCCCTTCCCTTCCAAGAATTGCCTCCCTTCAAAGGTAGTCCCCATGCCTTTTATCTGGTAAACCTTGTGGTTTTAGTGATCATGGTGGTTTCATTTTTTATTTTCCGTAAAAAAAGATTTATCTAAGAACTTAAGCCATGGATATAATTTCCATCTTTTTGCTAAGTCTCCTTCAAGGATTGACCGAATTTCTTCCTGTTTCTAGCACAGGACATCTGATTATGGTTGCTTATTTTTTTGACCTTCCCTCAAAGCTTGAGATAGATGCCTTTTTGCATCTCGGTTCCTTTGTAGCCATTGTCCTTTATTTTTTTCGTGATTTCAAAGAGCTATGGCGTTGGAAGTGGTTAATCTTTCTTTCCGCCTTGCCGGGTGGTTTAGCAGGCCTAATTCTTCAGCATGGGATAGAAAATTATTTTCGTTCCCCTAACTCGGTAGCTACAAGCTTAGTAGTAATGACTATCCCCATGTTCCTCGGGGAAAGATTTGGGAAAAAAAATTTATCTTTGGAAGATCTTACACCTTTTAAGGCTTTGCTTATTGGGATAGCTCAGGCCTTAGCTTTAATCCCAGGGACTTCTCGGAGCGGGATTACCATTTCTGCGGCCCTTCTTTTGGGGTTAAAAAGGGATGATGCGGCAAAATATTCCTTTTTAGCTGGTGCACCTCTAATTTTTGGAGCTGGCTTCTACGAGGGCTTAGAACTATTAAATAAGGCCTACCTTGATCTCCAAATGCTCATGGTAGGCTTTTGGGGGAGTTTTCTTTCAAGTTTTTTGGCCATCGCCTTCCTTATTCCTTTTTTACGAAAACATACCCTTAATTTTTTTATTCTTTATCGTTTGATCCTTGGACTTTTGCTTCTCCTTACCCTCAAAGCCTTTAACTTTTAATTTTTTGTTTTAAACTAAATTTATGAGAAAGGTAGTCGTTATTCCGGCACGTTATGGTTCAACGAGATTTCCCGGCAAACCTTTAGTTAATCTCTGGGGTAAGCCTTTAATTCAGCATGTGTACGAGCGGGTTAAGGAAGCGGGTTTTTCTGAAATTTATGTGGCTACTGATGACCAACGAATTTTTGAGACGGTCCTAAACTTTGGTGGAAGGGCCATTATGACCAAATCCGAGCATCCTTCGGGAACGGATCGAATAGCAGAAGCGGTAAAGCACCTTCTCCTCCCTGAGGATGCTCTGATCATCAACCTACAGGGCGATCAACCCCTTTTTCCTCCTTCCTATTTTGAAGTTTTAATAAAACCCCTTCTTCTAGATACTTCTATTTCCATGGCTACCCTTGCCACCCCGATTAAAAATGAAAAGGATCTGCATAATCCCAACCGGGTGAAGGTGGTGCTCAATAACCGAGGCTTTGCCCTGTACTTTTCCCGGGCGGCCATCCCTTACTTTAGACCACCCGGTCTTGAGCCTCTTTATCTGAAACACATCGGAGTTTATGCTTATCGCAAGCCCTTTCTTGAAACCTTTGTTAACCTTCCTCAAGGGCCTTTAGAAAGGTCTGAAAAACTGGAACAGCTTCGCGCTTTAGAATATGGCTATTCGGTGTATGTTTCCATCGTGGCCGAAGATGTGCCTGAAGTAGATACCCCAGAAGACTTGGAAAACATTAAACGATTGGCAGGAGAAAGATGTTAAGAAAACCCGCTGTGGCCGGTTATTTTTATCCCTCAACCTATGAGGGTCTTCTTTCTGACCTTGAGGCCTTGATAAAACCAACGGAGAAAAAGATAGAAGCTAAGGCTATTATTGTGCCCCATGCTGGTTATATGTATTCAGGCTGGGTGGCTGGAAAAGTTTATGGCCAAATTGAACCTCCTGAGGTGGCCATTCTCTTGGGCCCCAACCATACGGGCCTTGGTGGGAGGGCAAGCCTTTTTGATGGAGAGGCCTTTTTAACCCCTTTAGGGAAAGTGAAGATAGAAAAAGGAGCTCTTAACTTTTTAAGGGAAAGGGTCACCTTTTTAAGCTTAGATAAACTTGCCCATCTGCACGAGCATTCACTGGAGGTGCAGTTACCTTTTTTACAATACATTAATGGTCAAGTCAGGATTGTGCC
Organism: Caldimicrobium sp.; assembly: GCA_037443245.1. Lineage (GTDB taxonomy): Bacteria > Desulfobacterota > Thermodesulfobacteria > Thermodesulfobacteriales > Thermodesulfobacteriaceae > WYEG01. Next base: position 342,670 of record JBBIOT010000001.1, on the reverse strand, counting down.
CATTGTTATTTTAGATCTTTCCTTGGAGGAAATTTGGGCCTTGGGAGAGGCACTCGCAGAATATGTAAAGTCAGTTAAGGAGAAGGTTCTTCTTGTTGCTAGCACTGACTTTAGCCATTATGTTCCTCAGGAAGTTGCCCAAAAAAAGGATAGCCTTGCCATTGAGGAAATCAAAAAACTTTCTCCCGAGGGTTTTTTAAAAATTGTTTTTCAGGAAAGGATAAGCATGTGTGGCTATTTACCAGTAGCCTGCGTTTTGGCAGCTTGCAATATACTCGAAACTAGAGAGGTGAGGCTGGTAGCCTACCAAACTTCTGGCGATATCATTAGAGATTACTCCTCTGTGGTTGGCTATGCTGGGATAATCATTTATTAGGAGGGTTGGCTCCTATGGTAATAACTCGTTTCCCCCCAAGTCCTACTGGTTATCTTCATCTTGGAGGGGCTAGAACTGCTCTTTTTAATTGGCTTTTTGCCCGCAAAGAGAAAGGGAAATTTATTTTACGCTTTGAAGATACAGACCTTGAGAGGTCTAAAAAAGAATATGTGGATGCTATTATTGAAGCCTTAAAATGGCTTGGTTTAAACTGGGATGAGGGGCCTTATTTTCAAACGCAAAGATTGGAGCGCTACTTGGAGGTGGCGGAGCGTCTTGTGGAGGAGGGTAAGGCCTATTATTGTGCTTGTCCAAAGGAACTCTTAGATCAAAAAAGAGAAGAAAGGCTCAAGCGGGGATTAAAACCCCGATATGATGGTACCTGCCGAAATTTAAATTTGAACAAGGGCAAAGGTAGGGTGGTTCGTATAAAAGTCCCAGAGGATCTTTTAGAAATCTCCTTTGAAGATCTTTTGCGGGGGAGGATTACCTTTACTCCAGATGAGGTGGATGATTTTATAATCCTGCGTGCCGATGGCATCCCAACCTATAACTTTGCAGTGGTCATTGATGATCTTGATATGAAAATAACACATATTATAAGGGGTGATGATCACATTTCGAATACTCCAAAACAACTTATTATTTACCAACTTTTGGGAGTAAAGCCTCCACAGTTTGCCCATATTCCTATGGTCTTGAGCCCGGATGGCTCTCGCCTTTCCAAAAGACATGGGGCAAGGTCTATTCTGGAGTATCGTGAGGAGGGATACCTTCCGCAGGCGGTAATCAACTATCTTGCTCGTTTGGGTTGGGGATATGGGGATCAGGAATTTTTTACCGTGGAAGAACTCATAGAAAAATTTGACCTTCGGAGGATAAACTTAGCCCCGGCTTGCTTTGATCCAAACAAGTTTTTAGCCCTCAATGCTCAATGGATTAGGTTTTTGCCGGAAGAGGAAATCTTCAAACATCTTTGGCCATTTATTGAGCCCTTGGGGGCCAGAAATCATTCTGAAGACTATCTCTTAGGGGTTATTAAAAGCTTAAAGCCTCGGGTTAAAACCTTGAAAGAAATGGCCGAAAACATGACCTACTTCTTAACCGAGGATTACGAAATTTATCAAGAAGCATTGGTCAAACATTTAACGGCCGAGCTTAGACCTCATCTTGAAGAGCTAACCAAACTTTTAGACAACTTTCCTCTGGAGGATGAAAAGGAAATGGAAACTAAAATCCGGGCCTTTGCGGAAGAAAGGGGAGTAAGGTTGAAAGATCTGGCGCAGGCCTTGAGGGTTGCTTTAACTGGGAAAACGGTCAGTCCTCCCCTTTTTGAGGTAATGCGTCTTTTAGGAAAAGATAGGGTTAAAGCCCGTTTAAACAGAGTTTTAAAATATTAATTTTTATGGTGAAAGTATGCTCTTTTCCCCACCCTTCTGTTTACCTGGTCTTGACGAAGAGAGGAGAGAAATAGAATTTTGTTTAAAAGATTGGCTGAGTAAAGGCTATTATATTGTTTTATACTTTTATCCCAAGGACCATACCGCTGGCTGCACTAAAGAAGCCTTAGACTTTTCTAGCAAAAGGGAGGCCTTTCCTTCTAGTTTTTTAATCGTCGGGGTTAGCCCTGACAGCATAGCCAGCCACAAAAAATTTCAGGAGAAGTATCAACTAAAACTAATTCTTCTTTCTGATTCGGAGGGAGAAGTTGCCAAAAGTTATGGTGCCTGGGGTAAAAAGAAGATCTATGGGAAAGAACGGGAAGGAATAATCAGGTCAACCTTTATCATCAATCCTGAAGGAAAGATTTTAAAAGGGTGGTTCAAAGTAAAAGTGGAAGGCCACGTGAATGAGGTATTGAGTTTTATCAAATCATTGAGCCTAAAAGGGGAGGGGGAATAAAATGTGGGATATATTACTTTTAATCTTTTTAATTGCCTTTTGGGTTATAGTTTATCGGGTTATCCTACCAAAAACTGGTATACCTCTTTGAGGGATAAATCATTCCTCCTGTAGGGAGGAAGGAGAAAAGAAGGGAAAGGGAAAAGGAAAAGAGAAAAAAGGATAGCTCCTATAGGGAGGCCCTTGCAAGTCTTAGGGTTTATGATAGAATTTGAAAGATTTCTTCTTTCATACGGGGCGTAGCGCAGCCTGGGAGCGCACCTGCCTTGGGAGCAGGGGGTCGGCGGTTCAAATCCGCCCGCCCCGATCTTTTCCCAAATTAAGGCAAATTAATTAAGCATTAAGACCTTTATCTTTTATTCTCCAAATTGGGAATTGATTTTCCTTACCCATCACTTAGGTATTAAAAATTTTTTAGATGAAATTTCTTAAAATTAGTAAGCTTAGGTCAAAATTAATCCCAGGATATGGCACCTACAGGACAACTTTCTACCGCTTCGTTACAATCACAGCTATTACATCCCTCTTGATTTTTCACGTAGGCCTTGCCATCTTCGTTCAGGGCAAAGACTTCAGGACAAATTTCTACACAGGTTCCACATCCAATACAAAGTTCATCATCAACCTTTAATTCGCCCATGTCTTCACCTCTCAAGTTTTTAAAAAAAATAGCCCTAACCTTTAAATTTTACAAGGGTTTTTTTCTTAATTCCAAAATTTTTTTCAAAAAATGGTCGGTAAAATTTATCAAAATTTATCAAAAATACTCAAAGCTCAAGTAGCCCTACCTCCTAAAGGTTATTGTTAAGTTTCTCTACTTTAAAATTATCCACCAATATAGGCCTTCCCAAACTCAGAAGATATTTTTTTAGTTTAAAGAACAGATAAGAAAAAAAGAGCAGATAGGAAAAAGGATAAGATAAAGGGAATAGAATTTAAGAAGGGATGAGGTAAAATACTTTTTGAACTTAAAAAAAGATGATTAAATAAATTTCTCAACCTAAAAATTTTAAATTAGGGTTTGAGGCGATGAAAAAAACTAATCTTAAGGAGCTTCGAGCAAGGATTGATGCGATTGATAGCCAGATTGTAGCCCTTCTTAAGGAAAGGCTTGCTTTAGCTAAAGAAATTGGGTCTTTAAAGGAGAGGCAGGGAGGTCAGGCCTTTGATCTTTCACGGGAAAAGGAAGTTTTAAAAAGGGTTTCGGAGCTTAATCAGGGTCAATTCCCGGAGGAAGCTCTAAGAGTTATTTACTCAGAAATTATCAGGGCTTGCCGAGGAGCTCAAGAGAAGATTCGGGTAGCCTTTCTTGGGCCTGAAGCTACCTTTAGTCATATTGCAGCTTTACAATACTTTGGCACCTCTGCTCAGTTCATTTCGGTGGAGACCATCGTAGATGTATTTGAAGAGGTCAGTGCTGAGAGGGCCCATTTTGGAGTGGTGCCCATTGAAAATTCTATAGAAGGGGTAGTGGCAACCACGCTTGATGCTATTTATGAATATCATCTCAAGGTTTGTGGGGAAATTTATCAGCCTATCTCTCATCATTTAATGAACCAAACGGGAAGGCTTGAGGATATTAAGAAAATTCTCTCCCATCCCCAGGCCATTGCCCAATGCCGAAAATGGCTAAGAAAAAGGCTTCCTTCCGTGCCTGTAGAACCAGTTTCTTCCACGGCTTTGGCGGCTAAATGGGCGGCTGTTGATCCCTCAGTAGCAGCGATAGCAAGCCTTATGGCAGCCAAACTTTATCACCTTCAAATTGTGGCTAAAAATATAGAAGATATTAAAGGTAACTCTACCCGTTTCTGGGTAATCGGGAAAAAGGTTGTGCCTCCCACCGGAGAGGATAAAACGTCCCTTCTTTTTAGCGTGGCCGATAGACCTGGGGCCCTCTTTGATGTGTTGAGATGCTTTGCCAAAAGAAGTATTAATCTTACCAAGATTGAAAGTAGGCCTTCCAAGGATGAACCTTGGAAATATGTTTTCTTCTTGGATTGTGAAGGACATGCCGATGACCCTATCATAACTGAGTGTCTTGAGGAGATGAAAAACTACTGCTTGCAGGTAATTTTCCTCGGTTCTTACCCTCGTGGGAAACAATCTTAATTAGGATGTCCAAAAATCCCTTCCAAAAGCAGGATCCTGCTTTATATTTTGTATATGCATCCATCACTTTCCACCTCAAAATTCCTTTAGAGGAGGGGTGAGGTATGGCGATTTATGAATATGAATGCCAAAATTGTGGATCCTATTTTGAGGTTTGGCAAAAGATTACCGATGATCCCCTTACTACTTGTGAAAAATGTGGGGGTAAACTCCAAAAGTTAGTAAGTCAAAGTAGTTTTATCTTAAAGGGCACGGGATGGTATGTGACCGATTATGCCCGTAAGGAAAAGAAGGAAAAGAAAAATGAAGAAAGTAAAGGTAAATCCGAAGGAGGAGAGGCAAAAGACCATTAAAGGAGTTTTTTATGGCTACCAAAGGGAAGATTCTATCAATTTTACTTTTGGGACAAATTATAGCAGTTTCAGCCTTTTCCGCCCAGGATTTGGGGCGCCAAGTTTATAATAAACTTGGCTGTGGAGGATGCCATAGTGAAAAATTAGGTTTTATTGCTCCTTCTCTCCAAGGAATAGCAAAGGCCTATGCGGGAAAGGAGAAGGATCTTGAAGCTTTCTTTCTTGGACAAAAAGAACCCCTCTTAGATAAGAGCAAGTTTAAGCTAATGAAACCTTACGTCCAAAGAACACAAAAGTTATCAGCCGAAGAACGAAAAGCCCTTGTAAAATACCTTCTTTCCTTTTAAAATTTATTAGTGCTTTATGAAGATTTTCTTGCTCTTTGGCTTGCCTTTCTTTTAATTGAGCTTTCTCCTAAGGCGAATTTTTCTTTTTCCATCTTTGCTTGGTCTCTTTTTTTTCTTAGCAAAGAGCTTATCTTTTTTCTCTATCTAATATTTTTGAAATCCCTAAAACTTCGTCTTGCCAATTATTCTTTTGTTTTTTATATCTTTAACTACGGTTTGATTTTTCTTTTATTCACGGTTGATTTAGCCATTTTTGGTTTTAAAAAATTTTTTATCAAACGCTATTTTGGTTTTATTCCTCTTTTTTTGCTCTTTCTCCATTATTATTTTCCCTATCGTTTGATTGTTAGTCAATTCAATTATCGTTATTTGTTAATTTTATTGGCCTTAATTTTTCCCCTTTTTTCTTTATATTGTTTATTTGATTTAACCAATTATTTTGCTCTTAATTTTCCTGGAAAGTACCTTTTTTTAATCTTTTTAATCCTCTCATTTAGTCCCCCTATTATGGTAAAAATTTTACCTTGCCAGAAGCTTAAAAATTTTTATCTGCGTAATTTAATTGAAGCTTTTATTTCTAAGTTTAAGATTAAATTCAAAGAAATACTGGTTTTGTTACCTGTAGGAGCACAGTTTTATACTGCGGGGATCATAGGTTTTCTCCCTCCTTTTAGATATCTTTTTTTTAGTCAACCTTTGTTAAATTTACTTGATGATAATGAATTGCTGGCAGTTATCTCTCATGAAATAGCTCATATTAAGAACAGGCATGGACTTTTGTTAATTTTTCTTTTTTTCAGTTTTTCGCTTTTATTGATCAATGCTATACATATTTTTTTCTTACCTTTTGTTTTTATTTTTGATAGTGTGGATGAATTTTTAGATTTTTTTGAAAGGAATCAAATCTTTTTTGAAGTTTTTTTAGGATTTTATTTTTTAGGAGTGGCCCTTTTGATGTTTAGATTTATTTTTGCTTATTTTTTGCGTTCCTTTGAGAGAGAGGCGGACCTTTATGCGAGTTTGTATTTAGGAGATGTAAAGCCTTTGGTAGGAGCTCTCTTGAAGGTAGGGGAGGCATCAAACCGATTATGGGAGAAGTCTTGGCATCACTACGGAATAATGGAAAGGGTTGCTTTTTTGCTTAATTTTGCGAAGAAGGTAGGAGGAGGTTTAGGTGAAGCTATAGAATTGGGGGAAAAATTCTCCCGTCGGATAAGATTTTATCTTTTCCTTTGGACAGCGGGTAATGTATTTATTGGTTTTGTTTTTCAACTTTTAGGGGCCTCCTTTTGGGAGAGATTGTTGAAATTTTTTCTATCCTGAAGTATAAAAAGGATTATGCTTAGGCCTCCTTATCAACGTTATGAAACATTTTACATTTATGGGTTTAGGAATACCCATCCAGCTTTGCGAGAATTTGATGATCCCGATTTAATCGGATACTGGGAAGAGGATGGCATCGGAGTACTTTTTTTTCACCAACCTAAGGATGAATTAGTAAACAAGTTAGCGGAAAGGTATAACCTTCTTCTGGATGTTAAGGATGTAGTTCCCTTTACCGAGTGGAATGAAAGAAGGATCCCGCAACCTTTTAACATTGGTCCCATAAAGATTGCTCCCCTATGGTTTGAAGGAGAGTATGATCTTAAATTTGATCCCAGCATTGTTTTTGGAGAGGGAAGGCATCCTACCACGGAAATGGTCCTTAAGGTCTCTTGGGAGTTATATCAAAAAGATCAGACCATTAAAAGGGTTTATGATTTAGGTTGTGGGAGCGGAATTCTTACTCTTTTTTGGGCTAAGCTTGGGGCCGAAGTGACAGCCCTTGATTATAATCCCCTTTGTGTAAAGGTAACGAAAAAAAATTTAGAATTAAATAACCTAAAAGGAGAAGTGATAGAGGGTGATGTAAGGGAACATCTCCCTTACAAAGGAGATTTAATCCTGGCCAATCTTTATAAAGGTCTTCTTCTTGAGCTTTTGAGCAAGCAAGAATTTTTTAGTGCCAAGTATTATCTCCTTTCCGGTATTGTAGTGTCCATGGCTGTAGAGTTAGAAGAGGTCTTACAAAAGAGTTCTGTAGAGATTTTAGAAAAAAGAGAGAAGGAAAATTGGCTTTGTTATCTCCTCAAAGGAGCCTGAATATATTTAGGGTAGTCTCGTGACTGAAGAGTATCTTCTAACGGTTGACGTAGGGAATACCTCCACAAGCTTTGCCCTTTTTACATTTTCAGGGGCCTTAAGGGCCTGTGGAAGTTTTCGGAGCGAGATCCCCGTTTCTGTGGAGGATTTGCTTGTTAAACTTAAGGCTTTTTTGGATCTTTATGGGATAAAAATTCGGGAAATTAGAGGGATTTCTCTTTCCTCAGTTGTTCCCCCTTTGACTGTTTTTTGGGTTGAACTGGGACAGAAATGGTTAGCAAGGGAGGTTTTAGTGGCTTCAGCAGAAACTGTTCCGTTGGAGATAGATCTTTGGCAACCTGCGGAAGTAGGCGCAGATAGATTAGTCAATGCCTTTGCCGCTTTAGTAAAGTACAAGAAGGATAGTATAGTAGTAGATTTTGGCACCGCCACAACCTTTGATTGTGTTTCTGCTCAGGGGGTATATTTAGGTGGAGCCATAGCCCCGGGCTTGCTTTCTGCTGTGGAATCGTTATATACTAAAACAGCTAAACTCCCACGGATTGAAATAACTTCTCCCCCTTCTTCACCTTTAGGTAAGGATACCATATCGGCTATGAAAAGTGGGATCCTTTACGGATTTGCTTGCTTAACGGATGGGATGGTGGAAAAGTTAAAGTCCTACCTTAGTGAAGAGACAGAGATCATTGCCACTGGTGGCTTAGCTCAGGTGATAGCCCCTCTCACTAAATCTTTAAGAAAGGTAGAACCCCTACTCCTCCTTGAGGGGCTTTATCTACTCTGGAAGAGATGTTACGGGTTGCGGTAATTCAGCCCTCAAGTCCCCCTTCAGAGGAGGCCTTAAAAGAAGGGTTGGCCATTTTAGAAAGGCTTGGTTTTAAGTTTAAAAGCTTTGCCGATCCAACGCCCTCTTCTCCAGCTTTCAGCGCCTTTCTTCTAACCGAGGTGATAAATACATCATCTTTTGATTATCTTTGGGCGATAAGAGGAGGTTTTGGTGCTCTTCGTCTTTTGCCTTATCTGGAAGAAGCTCTTTCCTTAAAAAAGCCCTCTTTTATTCCACCTTTAATTGGTTTTTCGGATGTAACAGTTCTTCATTGTTTTTTCTGGCAGAGGTTCAGAAAATTAGGAGTCCATGCCCCGGTAGTTGTTTCTCTTAGAGAGGTTGAGGAAACCGCCCTTCAGGTTTTGCAGGCTCTACTTCAACAAAAAAGTTTTGACCTAACCTATGAGGGAAAGTGCTTTCAGCAAGGCAAGGCAAAGGGGATTTTAATAGGTGGAAATCTTACTTCTTTGGCCAGTCTTTGTGGAACCCCCTATTTTCCTCAAGAAAAGGAGATTATTCTTTTTTTGGAAGATGTCAACGAACCATGCTATCGCTTGGAGCGAGCCCTGACTCAGCTCTTTTATACCTTTTCCCCGTTTACCATTAAAGGGATGGTATTAGGTGATCTCGGAGAAGTTAAGGCTGAAGACCTTTTAGAAAGAATAAGGGATCTCCTTCCTGAAAATATTCCTATAGGGTTTGACTTTCCCTTTGGGCATGTTAAAAATAATTATCCCTTAGTTTTTGGAGCTAAGGCCTTTCTTATCGGGGAAGGAAATAGAAGTCATTTAAAAATTAAGGGGGAGCTTTAAGTGAAAGAAAAGGTGGTCATTGTTTTGCATGGAAGTCCCAGGAAATCGGCCAATCTCTGGGAGCCCTTTCGGAGGTATTTAGTTAAGCTTCTGGGGATGGCTGATGGGGATGTTCTTCTTTCTTACTTGCAATTTGGAGAACCATCAGTAGGAGAGGCTTTAAGACGTTGTCTTGAGGAAGGAGCAAGAAGAATTATCATCCATCCTTTATTTCTTTCATCTGGACAGCATGTTATTAAGGATTTGCCTCAAATCTTAGAGTCCTTTAAACAGGATGTCCCAGAAGTGGACCTGATTCTTACTCCTCCCATAGGACAGGATGAAAGGCTTGCGGAAATCGTCAAAGAAAGGATTGAAGAGGCAAGGCCATATACAGGAAAGAGCATAGAGGAAGAAAGCTTTAGGATCATTGAAAGAGAATGTAATTTAAGTGTTTTTTCTTTTGAGGAGCGAGAAATCGTGAAGAGGGTTATCCATGCTACTGCTGATCTAGAGTTTGCGGAGACGATGATCTTTCATCCTAAGGCTATTGAGGTGGCTCAGCAAAACTTGCAGGCCCAAAAGAAGATCCTTGTTGATGTGGAGATGGTAAGGGCGGGTATTTCTAAGGCCTTTTACTCAAAAGAAAGGATTATTTGTTATTTAAATCATGTTTCGGATGACGGAATTGGAACTCGCTCAGAAAAGGCCATAGAATTAGCCTTAGAGAAAGAAGAAGATATTGGACTTTTAGCTATTGGGAATTCTCCCACCGCCCTTCTTAAGGTCATAGAAGTCCTCAATAAGAAGGAGAGAAAGGATGTAGTGGTCGTTGGCTTACCTGTTGGGTTTGTAAAGGCCCTTTCGGCTAAGCTACTTCTTGCCAAGCAGGATTTTCCTTACATTACCAATTTAAGTAGAAAAGGTGGAAGTCCAGCTACCTGCGCGGTAGTAAATGCTCTTTTGAGATTAACGTTCCAAGTTAAGGATGATAAGTAAACTTTATTTGCTCGGTCTTGGTCCAGGTCATCCAAAATATCTTACTTTAGAAGCAGTAAAGATTATCAAAAAACTTGACCTCTTTTTTCTTCCCGATAAAAAGGAAGAGAAGGAAGAGCTAACTAAAGCGCGTTTAAATATTTTGCGAGAAATTAAAGGGGAAGAAGGTTACAGAGTAGTATTCCTTCCTTTCCCAGAACGAAAAAAAGGTCCAGATTATCGGCAAGCGGTCAAAGAGTGGAGAAACAAGAAGGCTGAAATTCTTAAAGAATACCTTCTAAAAGAAGAAGGCGAGGCCGGTTTTTTGGTGTGGGGGGATCCAAGTCTTTATGATGGGCATGTGGAGGTGGCAAAACAGGCTATTTTAAGTCTTGTTTCTGAAACTAATAACTTGATAGAACTTGAAGTTATCCCCGGGATTTCTAGCTTTCAGGTTTTGGCAGCTAAATTCAAGATATCTCTAACCGAGATAGCAAGGCCCCTTGTTTTTCATACCCCAAGAAGCTTGCGGAAAGAAAGAAGTTTAACCAATAATGCATTGGTTTTTTTGGATAATTACACCACTTTTATGCTCTTTGCTAAGGAAAATCCTTACCTTTACTGGGGTGCTTATGTGGGGACTGAAAAGGAATGTTTGATTGCGGGTAGACTTTCGGATGTGGAAAGTTTAATTAGAGAAAAAAGGAAAGAAGCTAAGTCTAAATATGGATACCTTATGGAAATTTATTTTTTAAAACCTTCGCTGACCGAAGATGGGTCCCTCTAAGGCTATCGTGGTAGGGGTTGGCTATAGTCCTCTTACTGCAACGAAGATAGAAATTTTAAGGAAAGCTAAAAGGATTTATCTTTTTTCTAAAACCTTAGAACTTTTGGAACGCTCCTGCGAGGATAGAAATTTTTGGAAAGAAATAAAGGGAAAAGTGGAAGAAATTAAGAAGGTAAATGAGCTTTTGGAGAAGAAGGAAGACCCCTTGGTGATCGTAGCAGGTGGAGACCCTTTATATTTTGGGCTTGGGGAAACCTTAAAAAGGTCCTTATTATTAGAAGTGGAAGTATATCCTGATTTTTCAGTTCTTCAGCTTGCCTGTGCTAAAGCAGGGTTTCCTATATATCAAGTAAAATCTCTTTCCTTTCACGGAAGGGGGTTTAATCCTGAGGAGTTGATTTATCACCTCCGGAGGCATCACCTTTTAGGAATTTTGACTGACCCTCAACAGAATGTAAAGGTGATAGCCAAAGCCCTTTATGAAGCTAGTTTTAGGGATGTAAAGATCCACCTTTTTGAAAGGCTTTCCTATCCTGAGGAGAGGTATAGCAAGCTAAACTGTGAAGAGGCTATGGAATTTGAGCCCCTTGAGCCTCATTTTGTGATCTTAGAAAATAACTTGTATGGAAAAAAAAGATTTTTTGCCTTGGGGGAAGAGGAAATATATCATCATCAAGGGCTGATAACCAAGGATGAGGTGCGGGCCATAGCAATCCATCAGTTGAGGTTGCCGTGGCGGGGGGTGATCTGGGATGTAGGGGCAGGATCGGGCTCGGTTGGTCTTGAGATTGCCTCTTTAAGCCCCGAGCTTGAGGTCTACGCTATAGAAGAAAAGGAAAGTCAGTGCGATAAGCTTCTTAAGAATAAAAAAAAATTTTTTTTACCCAACTTGAAAATTATCTACGGCAGTGCCCCTCAAGTTTTTAAAGATCTTCCTTCTCCGGATAGAGTTTTTCTTGGAGGAAGTGGAGGGAGGTTAAGAGAGATCCTTCAAACCTTAAGAGAAATTCCGACCTGGCAGGTCTTAGTGGCTACCTTTACTCTTCTTGAAAATTTTTTCTTTACCCTTAATTTTTTTTCCGAGCATAGATTTAACGTGAGGGCAAGCCAAATTAATGTGCTTCGGTTAGAAAGCTTAAAGGAAAAGCACCGCTTTAAACCCCAAAATCCCGTGTATATTCTTCAAGTCCAGAGAACATAATTTTGTAGGGAAAGTTAGGGTCTTGAAGTCCTTAAGTCAAGTCAATCCAGCCTTTCTTGGTTATTATTTAAGCAAAGGTTCAGAAATTTTAAAAGAAGAGCCCGTTATTGCTATTTTCCCAGAGGAAAAAGATTGTTTAGATTTTTTAACTGTTTTGAGGGCCTTTTCTTCTGTGGAGGCCCTTTATTTTCCTCCTCAAGCTCATCTACCCTTTGCGGAAACTTTTACCTTAACCTCAAATCAGCTGGAAAGATTGAAAGTCCTCTGGAAACTTCCAGAGCTTAAGGTAATCACCACCCTTCCCGAGGCTTACCTCCGGAAGACCCCAAGTCGCAAGGATTTAAAAGAGGCCTATCTTTATCTCATTCGGGGTGAAGAAGTAATAAGGGATCAATTTATTAGGAGCCTTCTTGATTTAGGCTACGAAAGGGCAAAGGTAGTAGAGGATAAGGGGATCTTTAGCGTCAAAGGAGGAACGATTGACCTTTTTTCTCCTCAGTACGAATTGCCCGCAAGAATTGAATTCTTTGGCGATGAAGTGGTGGATTTACGGCTTTTTGATCCTCAGACGCAAAGGAGTGTTTCCCAATTAGAGGAGCTGATCATCCTTCCTGCTAGGGAGGCTTTCTTCCCGAAGGATATCGGTCCAATCTATGAAAGGCTTCTTAAAGTGGAACTTAAGGGCCAACCTGAATGGCATTCTTACCTTTTAAAGCAAATAGAAAATCGCAAAATTTTAGTGAACGAAGATTTTCTCTTGCCCTTTCTTTTCTCCGATTTAGCAACCCTGGACCAAAATCTTCCTAAAAACTCTCGCTTTCTCCTTTTTGAACCAGAAAGAGTTTGGGAGAGAGCTAGCAAATTTTGGGAAAAAATTGAAGCCTTTGCAGAAAAAGCAAGAAAAAAGGGCTATCTCCTTTTTGAACCGGAGAGGCTGTATCTATCTCTGGAGGCATTTTCCAAAATCATCAATTTTTCCTTTTCCCAAGTTCTTCGGGCCTGGGAATTCCCCATAGCAGGAGAGGATACCGAAGTGCCAGTCCTGAAGGAAATTGAAATCCCAGATAGGGATAGGATTGAGGGTGGATTTGCCTTTCTAAAGGAGATTCTTAAAGAGGGATGGGAGGTTCTTTTTTTTTACACCTCCAAGCATACGCCAGAAATCATCACCGAAGGGCTACTATCCCGAGGGGTCAAAGATTTAAGCTCTTTAAGATTAGAGGAAGGTAGTTTGGCCCGTGGATTCATGTATCCCACCACAAGGCTTGTAGTCACTTCGGAACAGGAGTTGTTCGGGAAAGGGGCATCAGTCAAAAGGATGGCTTCTTCCCAGCCAAGAAGCAGGTTCCGCCGTTTTGAGGACCTAAAGCCTGGCGATTATGTGGTTCACAAAACTTACGGTATTGGTCGGTATTTGGGTTTAAAAACCTTGAACCTTCATGGGATGGAGGGAGATTTCTTGGAAATTGAGTATGCCGATGGTGATAAAGTTTTCCTCCCTCCCGCAAGGCTTGATGAACTATATCCTTATGTGGCCTTTTCCGATAAAGAACCTAAGCTTGATAAACTTGGGAAGCAAACTTTTCTTAAAAGACGAAAAGAACTAGAAAAAAGATTAACCGAGGTGGTGCAGGAAATTTTAACCGTCTATGCTGAAAGAAGAGCTATGAAGGGTTTTGCCTTAAATTTTCCAGTGTTAGCCTATGAAGAATTTATCAGCACCTTCCCCTATGAAGAGACTCCTGATCAAGCCCGGACGATCGAAGAGGTAATTTCAGACCTTTGCCAAGAAAAGCTAATGGAAAGGCTAGTGGTAGGTGATGTGGGATTTGGGAAAACGGAAGTGGCTTTACGAGCGGCTTTTATTGCTGCTTATAATGGTAAACAGGTAGCGGTTCTTGTCCCAACTACCATCCTTGCGGAACAACACTATCGAACTTTTAAAGAACGTTTAGAAAAATTTGGCCTTAAAGTAGGTGTACTCTCAAGATTAAGAAGTCAAGAGGAAATTAAAGCCATCTTAGAGGGACTTGCGGAAGGGGAAATTCATGTGGTAATTGGCACCCACAAGATACTTTCTTCGGAGGTGCGATTTAAGGATCTGGGGCTTGTTATTGTGGATGAGGAACATCGCTTTGGGGTGAAACAAAAAGAAAAGTTGAAACAGCTTAAAAAATCAACTAAGGTATTAATTCTTTCGGCCACACCTATCCCCCGCAGTCTTCAATTGAGCCTTCTTGGAATTTTTGATCTTTCCATTATTGAAACGCCTCCCCTTGGGCGTAAAGCCATTACTACTTATCTTGCTCGTTTTGATAAGGAAATTATTAAGACCGCAATTGAAAAGGAACTTGAGCGAGGAGGACAGGTCTATTTCGTCCATCCCCGCATTGAGGGGCTTAATACTTTAGCTTTATTAGTGAAGAATCTTGTGCCCGAAGCAAAAGTAGAATGTATTCACGGGCAACTACCAAAAAATCTTTTAGAAAAAAATATTTATAAATTTTTGCAAAGGGAAGTAGATGTTCTGGTTTGCACGCCCATTATTGGCAGTGGAGTTGATATCCCTACCGCCAACACCATCATTATCAATCGGGCCGATCTCTTTGGTATAGCTGATCTTTACCAATTAAGGGGAAGGGTAGGCAGGTCTGAGGAACAGGCCTATGCCTATCTCTTAGTTCCTGATTTGAAAAATCTTACGGAAGAGGCTAGGCTCAGGCTTCAGGCTCTTCTCCGTCATACTGAGCTTGGTTCAGGTTTTAAATTGGCCATGAGTGATCTCAAGATTCGTGGTTCAGGTGAGCTTTTAGGGCTTAATCAATCTGGCCATATCAATGCTGTAGGCTACGAGCTTTATCTTGAACTTCTGGAAAACACTATTAGGGCCTTAAAAGGTGAAAAGATTGAGGATTGGGAGCCTGAAGTCAATCTTAAGGTCCAGGCCTTTATTCCTCAAAATTACGTGCCTGACCCCGAGGAAAGGCTAAGCCTTTACCGCGAGCTGGTTGTGTGCCGAAGCAGAGACGAAATTCTTGATTTCAAACTCTTGCTGGAAGACAAATACGGGCCTATTCCCAAGGAAACGGAAAATCTATTGAGCCTTTATCAACTAAAACAATTGATGAAAACTCACGGCTTCTTGCAAATTGAAGAAAAGGGAGAACAACTTTTTTTTATCCTTAAGGAGCAAAGTCTTGTCCCTCAGTTAAGAAGGGCAATTCAGGAAAGGGATTGGTTAAGCCTAGTCAAGGTGGAGGCTAAAAAAGGTTGGGTTAAGATCGGGATGAGAACCAAAAAGGGCCCTTTAGAAACGGCACTTAATATCCTTAGTTCTCTTTAAAACCCTCTTTAGATTGGGTAGACTCTAACCAATTCTGAATAAGGTCCCAAGCCATGGGTTTTAAACTGGTAAGATGATTGAAATGTAAAAAAGTTTCCTCCCCATGGATGGAAAATCCTTTTAATAGAGAAAGAAGAGCGAATTTAAGAAGTTTAGCTTTTTCATGGATTTCAAACCTCAAATAAAAGACTAAATTTTCCGGATCAAAATTTATTTTTCCTTTGACCGCAACGCAGGCACCAGAGCGTGAGAGGTCTTTGAGGAAGCCCGTGAGGAATATTCTTTGGATTTGTTTGGTGAATTCTTCTTCTACGTTCAATTTTTCATTTAAAATTAGGTCATAAATATGTATCTCTGAAAGGCTTTGAAATTCTACTTCATTGGCAAAGTTAATTTCCCTAAGGAGGGACCAGCCATCATTTTGGAAAACCCTTTGGATATATTCTTTGGGGAGGATAGAAATAAAAGCAGGGACAGGTTTGGTAATAAGTATTCTTGGCTCGCTTCGGGGATCAAGAATACCAATTAAATAAAAGTCTTCTTGTACTTCTAATACCTTCCCTTGGAAAATATATCTTGTTAATTCTTGAGGAATTACCAAGAGGATTATTTCATTTGTGTTGAGGTTTGGGAGAAGAGATTTAGATAATAGAAAACTCTGTTCATCGGAAGGTTTAATCTGAACTGGGTAAGCCTGTTTTTGATAGATGATCAATCCATTTATTTTTCCTTCAAATAATAGTTTTTTTAGAGGGTTTGGGAGTTTAGCGAAAGATTTAAGAGAAAGATTTTGATAATTTATCCTTTCTCTTAGTTTTAAGGCTAAACTAATTTTTTCTCTCATATTTTACCTCATGTTATGGGCTTAATCTTTCCAAAGGGGCATATTTTAAATGAAGGAGAGTTGGCCCCCTTTCGGAGAAGTTGACCATTATTTTATGATCATCTAAGATTTTGACAACCTCCCCAGTGCCAAATTTTGGATGTTTGACCAGATCCCCTATCCTGAACCCAAAGGAAGGAGTTAATGTGCTTTCTCTTTCTTGGGGTTTTTCCTCTTTCGTAGTATATAAACTTTTCAACTCAGATTTTCGCAAATTGTCCTCATATAGATCTTTGGAAATTTCTTGGATAAAACGGGAAAGCTTGGCAAAGGTCCTTCCCTCACCAGGGACATAAACTGTTAAAGGAGCAATCAAATAGAGCCTTTCTTTGGCCCTGGTTACTGCTACGTAAAAGAGCCTCCTTTCTTCCTCTAATTCATCAGGGTTTTGTAGACTGTAGCTGGAAGGGAATCTTCCCTCTAAAACCGAAAGAATAAAAACGGTATGCCATTCAAGGCCTTTAGCGGAATGAACGGTAGAAAGGGTTAAAACTTCCTCCTTATCTTCCCCCTCAATTTCGCTGGAGTAGATGGGTTCAAGTACCAAATCAGTTAAGAATTCTTCTAAGGTTTGGTATTTTTCGGCAAGGGCAAGGAGACTTTCTAAATCCTTCTCCCGGCGATGGGCATCCTCATAATAATGTCTAATAAAAAGAGGTTCATAAAATTCTAAAACCTTATCTAAGATCTCGACGGGATTTAAATTTTTTCCTAATAGATTTTGATAAAACTGAAGAAATTTAGCCAATTCAGGCTGTAAGTATTGCTTTTTGAGATTGAAAAGCGCACTCTCTAAATCCATGGATTTAAGAAGGTTGATGATTTTTTCTGCGGACCTTGGACCAATCCCTTCCAGAAGGAGAAGTAACCGATTCCAAGACAGATAATCATAGGGATTGAGAAGAATCCTTAGGAAGCTTACTACATCTTTGATATGAGCAGATTCTAAAAGTTTTAAACCTCCATACTTAACAAAGGGTATTCCTCTTTTGGTTAATTCCACCTCTAAATCGTAAGAATGATAGGCCGAGCGAAAGAGGACAGCAATTTGGGAAAGAGGTATGTTCTCGCTGGTAAGTTTGAGGATTTCTTCCGCGACAAATTCGCTACCCTCATGATCATCCTTAGCCCGAAAGAGATAGGGTTTAGGTCCAAATTTCTTATCCGAAAACAACACTTTAGTATATTTAACCTTTGTTTTTTCTATGATGGCATTGGCTAAATTTAAAATGGGCTGGGTGCTACGATAGTTTTGTTCCAGCTTTATAATTTTTGTCCCAGGGAAAAGCTTAGGGAATTCAAAAATGTTGCGATAATAGGCACCCCGGAATCCATAAATACTTTGGGAATCATCTCCCACAACCATAACATTCTTGTGACTCTCCGCCATTAGGGCTACGATTTCTCCTTGAATAAAATTGGTATCTTGATATTCGTCAACCATGATGAAATTAAAGCGTTTTTCAACCTCATCCCTTAGCTGGGGGAACTCTTTTAAAACCTTAACCCAATTGAGAAGGAGGTCATCATAATCCATGAGCTGGTGTTCTTTTTTATAATGTTCATATTCGCTAAAAAGTCTTTCTAATTCGGGAATGAGATCTATCAAATTTGGATACTCAATGGTCACAATCTCTTCTAAGGTTTTTCTTTGATTTTTAATCTTGCTAAAGATGGTGGCTAAGGTTTCCTTTTTGGGAACATATTTTTTTCTTTTTCCAAGACCAAGACTGTTTTTGATAAGATTTATAAGATCCTCAGCATCCCCGCGATCAAGAACAGTGAAGTTAGGTGAGTATCCGATTAAGGAGCCATATTGTCTTAATAGATAATGACAGAGGGAATGGAAGGTCCCACCTTGAATCTTTCCACAACTATCTCCCACTAAGGCCGAAGCTCGTGAAATCATTTCTCGCGCGGCCTTGCGAGTAAAGGTAAGCAGAAGAATTCTTTCCGCGGGTATACCCAGACTAACTAAATAGGCCAGTCTGGTAGTGAGGGTTTTAGTTTTCCCTGTACCAGCCCCAGCAATAACCAAAAGGGGGCCTTCAATATTTTCTACCGCCTCTCTTTGGGCAGGATTTAGAGTTTTTAGGATTTCTTTTAGATGGAGCATGTTTAAAATATAAAGCAAAACAAATCCCTTGCCAATTGCTCTAGCCAGAGCTAAAATTAAAAATATATTTGCATTAGGCCAGGAGCGGATGGAAGTTTTAACCCTTGGTGATTGTAGACTCGTCCTCAGTCAAGGAGACATTACCGAAGAGGATACCGAGGCCATTGTCAATGCGGCTAACGAAAGGTTAATCCCTGGGGGTGGAGTGGATGGGGCTATTCATCGGAAAGGGGGGCCAACTATCTTGGGAGAATTAAGGGCTAAATATACCAAATGTCCTACTGGAGAGGCGGTAATAACTGGCGCGGGGAATCTAAAAGCCAAGTACGTCATCCATGCGGTGGGCCCAATCTACCGGGATGGCAAATCCGGAGAAAGAGAACTTTTAGCGTCCGCTTACCGCTCAGCTTTAAAAAGGGCTTTAGAATTGGAGATTAAAAGTATTGCCTTCCCAGCCCTAAGTACGGGTGCCTATGGCTATCCTTTGAAAGAAGCAGCAGAAATAGCCTTGAACACGGTCGTTGAATTTCTTAAAAAACATAGGGCTCCCAAACTGGTAAAGTTCGTTCTCTTCACTGAGGAGTCCTATCAAACCTTTAAAGAAACTTTAAAAAAGATTTCTTCCTCTTAACAATTTTTATAAATTCATCCTTAAATCGGTAAGGAATTCAATAAATTTTCTATTCCTTAGAGGATTGTCCTCAAAATAATAGAGATGGCTAAGGCACTGACAATCAGAACTTCCAAAACAGGGTATTTCATCCTCTGCAAACCCCTTTACCAAGCCTGCCAGCTCGCATTCGGTAATCTTGGGAGCTCTCAAGGGAAATTCAGCCTCTAATTTTGCAATTGAGCAAAGATAGTCAATATGCCAGCGTGGTTTTTTTAATTTTCGGTGATGCCTTGCTAATCTTTGGGTCAAATTCTTCATAGCCTTACCTACATATATATACCAACCCTTTTTAAAAAATATTCTACCCAGAGCCCCAATCTCAATTTCTTGATCCCTTTCCAGCTTAAGAACAAGTAAGTACAAACCTCTATCTTCAAGCGCTGTTTCTAACTTTTTCCAGGGAATGGAAAGTTCTTTGTAAAAAGAGAACTCTCGAAAATCCTCAGAAATCCTCAGGGAGATGGCTCGAAGCCTTACCCTTTTACGAACTTCATAAAAGGCTCGGGCAAAGGAGAGATCAATAGAATAGGCTGGTAGAAAGAGGGTTGGCTTTTGGCTCATGACCACAAAGAGGCATTCGCAGATGAGCCCTTTCTTAGAGAGCTCTGCTAAATGCCAAAGGTGTTTAGTTCCTCTTGCCGATGGGGCATCAGGAAACATGGCTATCCTTTCATTAAAGAGCGTGCAGGTTTTAACTTCAAGTAGAACTTTGTGCCCATCCTTCTCCAAAAGAAGGTCAAACCTTGAGTGACCAAAGGAAGGTTCTATTTTCAGCACCCGAAAGCCTCTATAAAAGGGGATTTCTCCCCGCTCTATTAACTCGGCGATAATCTGATTAGTTAAATGGGTATGCAAAAGAACTGCTTCCCCATCTTTAATCACACCAAGGACTAAATAGGGAAGTTTACCCTCTTTAAATTTAATCATAATTACCTTTGCGGATGGGAGAAGGAGTTCCAGAAGTTTTCCAGGATTTGGTAAATAAGAAGAGACCCGTTTTTCTCCAACCTTAACTTCAACCACAAAGCGGTTAATCCTTTTTAAAAAACTAGCAAAAATCTTCTCTTCTTTTAAAATTTTTTCTAGTCTCAATGGTCTGACCCCTGCCCAGAGTTAGCCTTTAATTTTTAGTGGGATACCAGAAATTAAAAAATACGTTTCATCTGAGAGTTCAGCTACATTCTGATTAATTTTTCCTAATTCATCACTAAATATTCTGGAAATACGTGAATCTGGAATTATGGATAGGCCAACTTCGTTAGAAACGACGATGATTTCGGAAGGTCTTTTTTGAAAACACTTCAGGGCGGAGAAAAACTCTTTAATTTCCTGCTGATATTCCTTTTCCTGGTCTTTAAGTTTAAAATTCCAAAGAAGATTGTTAAGCCAGAAACCCAGGCAATCAACGAGATAAACTTTTGGCTCCTCCGTAAGGTGTTCTTTCAGAAGCTTTCCTAAATGAAGGGGTTCTTCTACAAGGGTCCAAAGGGGGCTCCTTTTCTTCTTGTGATTGAGGATCCTTTCTTCCATTTCCGGATCGGTTGAGATAGCGGTGGCGATAAAAAGATGAGGGGCCCCTGGATAAAGGGATTCCCCTAATTGCAGGGCAAACTTGCTTTTTCCACTTCTTCTACCCCCAAGAATAAACCTTATCACTTAAGCCCTCCAAACAATGCAGAGTAAATGTTCCAGCTGATTAAGAACCTTTTTATAAAGACCTCCATAGGATTTTAGATGTTCACCAAAGATTTCATTTTTTTTGGCCTCATCCTCCTCAGGATCGGGTTTATAATTTAAACGGAACCTTAAATATTCAGATTTTAAGGCTTCAAGGACAGTTTGGAATTCCTCCTCCTTTGGGCATAGCTCCCATAATGCTTCATAGGAAGGAAGGGCTTTTTGAGATAGCAATTTTAGTAATTCCCTAAGAAGAAAGTAAAAATTCTGAATTTCTAATCCTTTAATTCCTCTTCGCCATTGCCAGAAATAACTCTTCCGATGATAGAAAAGGAAATTTCTTACTCCTAAAGCGATGACCTCCTGAGTGGCCCGATAAAGGGAAGTTAGATATTGCATCAAATTTATCTGGTCTTTGGAGAATTGTGCAAATTTGGGACTTTTATTTCCTTTCCCTTCTAATTTTGTATGGTTGGGTAGTCCCCAAAGGCTTCCTAAATTTTTAAGAAAGATTAAGCCTTTCTGGTCCTGGGGAGTATCAAAATGAATAAGGGAGAGGAGAATTTTCCCTTTTCCCTTTTCCTTTAGGATTAAAAGGGGAGCATTTTTCATCCTTTCAGGATTCAACTTTATTTGATAGATCCTTTCCCATTCGTCAAGCTTATCTTGGTGATCCATTAAAGAAAGATCGGAAGTATAGCCCTCTGGTAAGGCCTTAAAAAAGGTGGCCAAAATTTGAGCCTCGTCGTCTTCAATTTTTAAGTTTGGTGGGAACCAAAGATAGAAAACATACTTTCTCAAGCCCCGGAAAAGAGGATGTTTTTCCCAAACCTTTGCTAAGAAGGGTCCGCTGTAGCTTGGTACCCTTTCTTTTTGTCTTTTTATCCTAATTAAAGAAAGGCCCTCTTCACCAGCAAGACTTGCTCCTCCACAAATACCAATGTAAATTCCTCCGTTTTCCACAAACGCTTGAATGATTTTTTTCCCTCTCTCCCCCAGAGCTGAAAGTTTATTACTGGACCATCCTCCTGGAACAAACAAGGCGCTATATCTTTTTCCAAAGGCTTCATCAATTTCCTCAGCAAGGACGGGCTCAAAGGCTAAATTCACTTTTTTTAGGGCCCAGTAACTCCATAAACCCCAAAGCCCAGAGTCGGAGACTAAAAGGGCTACCTTTTTCATAGATATCTTTTAAGAAAAGGGTTTGTTAAGGTAAACTTCTATAGTTGGTATTTCCTTTCATAACCTCTTCTGGTAAGCATCCAGAGGTTAGTGATCTTGGTTTGGGTTGAACCAACGATTAACAGGGAGTTCATCGTGATTTTCTCAAGAGGAATATCCTTTACTCTCGTAAAATGAACTACTTCGCCCTCTCGGCCAATGTTCGTAAGGATAGCTACAGGAGCCTCTTCTTTTCCTTTTTTTATTAGGATTTCTATAGCCCTTTTTAAGGGTTTGATCCTTCCTTTACTTCGGGGATTAAAGATGACTAAGGGGACATCTGCTTGGAGGAAACTTTCTAACCTTTTTTCTATGACTTCAAGGGGAGTAAGTCGGTCGGAAAGGCTGATCACCGCAAAATCATTAGCAAGCGGTGCCCCACAAAGAGATGCACCTGCATTCAAAGAAGAAATTCCTGGGATAACCTCTACTTCCAGGTCCTCCATTCCTTTGGTTAAAAGTTCCAAGGCTAACACAGCCATACCATAAATCCCTGGATCCCCTCCTGAAATAAGAGCTACCTCTTTACCCTGAAGGGCAAGATCTATGGCCAGCCTGGCCCTTTCCACTTCCTCGGTCATCCCAAAGGAGAATACCTCTTTGGCTTGTAGTAAGGGCTGGATTAAGCGTAGATAAGTTTTATAGCCTATGATAGTTTGTGCCCGGTGTAAGGCCTGTAGAGCTCTTATGGTTAGATGTCCTAAATCTCCCGGTCCAATCCCGATGAGATAAAGTTTGCCCTTCCTTCTATAGGGGCTTAGGGCCACCGCTAAGGTATAATCCTTTCCTTTGATCTTGGTGAGGAGAAGTTCCCCTCTACTTGCCAATAAGGCCGAAGCCTCCGCCACACTATTAACCCCAACCTTTTCCTCCACATACAAGGAAGGATTAGGAGGAGAAACCTTCTTTAACTCTTCTCCGCCAAAGCCTAAAAGTTTATAACCTCTTCTCAAACAAAAGTTTTGTAAGGGTTCATAGCTTGCTTTACGTTTAAGGGTAGCAATACCCTTTATGGCTAAAGGGTCTAAGCCATGCTGTGTTAAGCTTTCGTCAAGGATCTTTGCAAAGTCCTCCTCCCGCAAACCATCGTGAAAGCCCATCCCAACCCAAAGAATGGGTGGGACAACCTTAAGTTTCCCCCTTGAAAAAAGCATCTCTTCTTGGGGTAAAAGTTTATAGGTAATTATCAATTCTGCTTCTTTAAGCTCATTGGCTGGAGATAGATAGGGAAGTAGAGGAAGATCTATCCTTTCCTCTAAATAAACTTTTAACTCCCTTTTGGCATTTAGGTTAGCCATAACTTTGGGAAAGTTCTCAGGATTTTTCAAGTGAAAGCCTAAATCCTTTAGCCAGAGGTCAAGGGCAGGCAGCCCTTTTAAATCCGAGGCGGTGGTGATGACCGGCTGAGCTCCTAAAAAAAGGGCTAAATCTTGAGAGATTTCATTAGTCCTTTGGGCATGTCCTCCAACTAAAGGAATAACATGTCTTCCCGCTTCATCAATCACAATTACTCCTGGATCTTTTCCTTTTTTAGTAAGAAAAGGGGCTAAAGACCTTACTACAATCCCTAAGGCCATCACAAAAACCAAAAGCTTAGCTTGGCTAAAATAATCCTTTAGTTCTTCCTTTTTGAAAGGTAGAATTTCTGCTTCTCCCAGATAGGCTCGGAAAAAAGCTCTACAGCCTTCCGCTATTTTCTTTCCCTCTTCAGATAGGTAAAAGCAAAGGACCTTATTTTTTTCCATAAAGATAGGACCTCTCACCCAAGTTTTCTTCAGCTAACCTTAAAGTATCACCAACGATGAAAAGGGTCGTTCGGTTTAGATTTTCCCTTTTAGCAAGGGCCTCTGCTTCCCCAAGGGTGGTTAGGAAGATCCTTTCCTCTGGATGGGATCCTTTGTAAACCAGGGCTACCTTAGTTTCCTTGGGTAATACTTCCAATAGGGTTTGACAAAGCTCGGAGATTAATCCAGCAGTCAGAAAAAAGACAAGGGTAGCTTTGGTTTTAGCAAAGGTTTTAATTTCTTGTGGTGTTGCCCCTCCTGTTTTTCCCTGCAATCTTGTAAATACCACTGAATGGGAAAGATTGGGATACGTGAATTCAATCCCCAGGCGGGAAGATGCGTAAAAGGCCGAAGAAACACCGGGCACGATCTCGTAAGGAATATTTCTCTTCCTAAGTTCTTCTATTTGTTCGGCAACAGAACTATATATGGCCGGATCCCCGCTTACCAACCTTGCTACAACTTTGTTTTCTTTCACCTTTTCCACCATAAGATGGATCAATTCTTCTAAATTTTTACCAAAGGTGTCCACATGAATGGCTTTTTGGCCCTTCTTTTGTAGAAAAGATAACATGGAGGAAGAAAGTAAACTCCCAGGATAAAGTATCAATTCCGCTCTCTTTAAAATTTTTAAAGCCTTAAGGGTTAAATACTGTGGATCACCTGGCCCTGCTCCCATGAAGTAGACTTTGCTCTCTATCTTTTTTGGCAAGACTGAACTCCTTTATTTTTTTAATTTTTTTAAAATAGCTAAGGAAAAATAGTCAGGCTCTATATTCTTTATTTCTTTCCAGTTTTGGGAAATAAATTCTTCCTTTAGGTGGAGCCTACGAAAAAAGAAGGGGGAAAAACCATCTTTTTGGGAAAGCTCTTCAAGTAAGGACAGATTCTTTTTAGCCTTCATGACTACTAAGCAATCTACAAAGGTAAATAAATCCTTTGGAAAATGGAAAAGTCTTTCTGCAGGCAGGAGAAGGAGAACTTCTTCCCCTAGCGTTAACGGGATCAGTCCTTTAGCAGATGCGGAGGAAAAGCTACTCACAGCAGGGATTACCTCAATTTCTACTCTCCGGTCAAAAAGCCTATCTTTAAGGTAATAAAAGGTAGCATAAAAGGCTGGATCGCCAAGCACAAGAAAAACTCCTGAAGAGAATTTTTTCAGTTCCTGACTAATCCTTTCAGCAAGCTTTTCATAATGGGTTTCAAGCTCAGGGCCTTTTTTCATAGGGAATTGGAGCTCAACCAGATTTTTTTCCTTCAAAGGGATTATTTTTTCTACGATGGATAGAGCTAAATTTTCTTTTCCTCCAGTGGGATAAAAGATTAGGCTTGTCTCCTCAATTAATCTTTTAGCCTTAAGGGTGATAAGTTCCGGATCGCCAGGGCCAACTCCCACTACATAAAGCTTCATCCTTTTAAACACTCCCTGATCTTTTTTAATACCCCTTCAGCAATCTCCCGATAATCTTTTTCTCCTTTAGCTATCCTGTCAAGCTCTTTTTCTAGATGGGAAGTCCAAACATAATCCATAAAAAAGGGTGTTTTTTCCAGTAAAAAATCACATACCCTTTCACCTAAAGGGGTAGGTATGAGCTCCCTTTTTACCTTTTTTACGTATCCCCGTCGATAGAGAACGTCAAGCATAGAAGCATAGGTAGAAGGTCTTCCTATCCCCAAACTTTCAAGCTTTCTGATTAGGCTTTCTTCGGTATACCTTGAAGGAGGCTTTGTTTGATGCCTTTCTATTTTTCCTTCCTTAATGTTTACCCTTTCTCCTTCTTCAATTTTAAACAAATCCTTCGTTTTTTCCTCCTTAAAAAATATTTTAAAGCCGGGAAAAAGGAGCTTTTTTCCTTGGTAAAGGAAGAATAATTCTGAAGGCAGGGCTTGGCTTTTTAAATAGACCTTGCTTTCCTGATAAAGGGCGCTTGCCATTTGGCTAGCCAAAAACCGGACCCAAATAAGGCGATACAATTTTGCTTCTTTTGGGGTAAGGGAGGAGCTTACCTTCTCGGGGAGGAGACTAATCTTGGTTGGTCTTATGGCTTCGTGGGCA
Organism: Caldimicrobium sp.; assembly: GCA_037443245.1. Lineage (GTDB taxonomy): Bacteria > Desulfobacterota > Thermodesulfobacteria > Thermodesulfobacteriales > Thermodesulfobacteriaceae > WYEG01. The sequence continues at coordinate 317,105 of JBBIOT010000001.1, read as the reverse complement.
TCCTGAACGAATTTCCCTAGATCTCTACGAGCTTTTTTCCCCACATAATCTTTCCCAAAGGCCTCTTCTATGTATTTTTGGGTGGCTTCTCTTGCCAAAGGACTAATCCTGGTAGAATCGGTACGATGATAAGTAATAAAGCCCTTCTCATAAAGGGTCTGAGCAAGCTTCATCGTCTCTTTCGTAGAATAGCCAAGGTTTTTTCCAGCCTCTTCAATAAGCGTGCTTGTCTTGAAGGGAAGGGGAGGGGCCTCCTTTCCTGTTTTATCTTCCACTTTAGTTACCAAAAGATCCTTTGCCTCAAGGATCTTTTTTAAAAGATCTTTTAAATCTTCCTCGTTCTCACTTCTTAAAGGCCTTTTGTCTTGATAAAGTTCTGCTTCAAATAAAATTTCTTTTACTTCTAAGATTAACTTTACCCCGTAGCTTACCTTAGGGGTAAAATTCCTGATTTCTCTTTCCCTTTCTACTATCAATCTTAAGGCTGGGCTTTGCACCCTTCCTGCGGATAAGGACTGTTTTAGGCTTTTAGAAAGGTAAGGAGAAACCAAATAGCCTATAAGACGGTCAAGGATCCTTCGTGCAAGAAAGCTTTGGTAGAGTTTTTCATCAATGCTACGGGGATGTGCCAAGGCCACCTTTACCCCAAGGGAGGTGATTTCTTTTAAATCTAAACGGAGGAACTGAATGGAATGATTTAGGTTTTTTAAGAATTCCCAAACGTGATATCCTATAGCTTCCCCTTCACGGTCAGGGTCGGTAGCTAGGTAAACTGTTTTAGCAATTTTCGCCTTTTCTTGCATAAGTTTTAAAATTTTTAACTTTGGACGCAGATAATAGAATTTGGGTTGAAAATTGGTAAGGTCTACGCCAAGAGATTTGTGGGGTAGATCTTTGAGATGCCCAAGGGTAGCAATTAAATGGGTATTAATCCCTAATTGGGAAAGTAATTTTTTTAAAGTTTTGATCTTCGTAGGGGATTCTACTACAAAAAGACTTTCCATGTTCATGAAAATTTTTATTCAGCTTCTTGATAAAGTCAAATTAAAAATTATATTTTATTAAAACCATTTTAAATAGGAGGCTCAGGATGACAAAAGATTTTTCTGGTGCCTGGATCTGTTCTACTACTAATTGTGGGTATATTTATGTGCCTAGCAAAGGGGATAGAAAGGGGAAAATCCCTTCTGGCACTCCCTTTGAACAATTACCCGAGGATTGGAGATGTCCTGTCTGCGGGGCAAGTAAAAAAGCCTTTAAGCCAATGCAAGAGGTGGAGAAGGAAAGCAGTTCCTAATCCATCGAATACATGGGTTTTCCACAACATATAGGTGTGGGCGAGCTTTCTGGATATTCTTCCATTCTGTTACATACCAGGCATACGTACCTAATTTTTTTGGTACCTGCAAAGGGATCTGCTTTCGCCTTTAGTCCCTCTACATAGAATTGTGCCGATTCACTAACACCTGGCACAAAATGTCCAAGGGGTAAAAGCTTGCGATTTTCTTCTTCACACATCCCGATAACCTTCCAGAGATGATCTAAAGCTTTTACTTCTTCCTCCCTTTCAGGAATAAAATGCACTACCGAACCCTCTATTTTAATCTTCATCGCGAAGCCCTCCTCAATAATTTTTTGTTTTCATCAGTTTAGTATAAAATTCTAAATTGTAAAGAATATAGCTTTCAAATTGTCACAAATTTTACTGCTTTTTTAAGTGAGAAAGTTCACAAAAATTAGAAAAAGGGGTATATTTTTTATTATAACCGTTTTGTTCAAAAAAACCATGGACCAAAGATTTAAATAAGAAGACAAAGGAGAGACTATCTTGACAAGTAGTGATTGTTTTCTTATTATATTAAGAAATGGCGGCGTAGCTCAACTGGTTAGAGCATGTGGCTCATATCCACAGGGTTGGGGGTTCAAGTCCCTCCGCCGCCATCAAATAAGTTGTGGTTTTATTTATGAAAGATAAGATTGAAGTAAAGAAAATCGTGGCTTCTCAGCAAGCTGCCCAGATCATCCGACAAATTGCAGAAGAAGTAGAAAAGGGCAAACTGAGGATTGAGAACATGGTGATAGATTTGCCCGCCAATTTTGAATGCGAAGTTGAGTATGAAGTTAAAAAAGGTAAGAAGAAATTTGAAATAGAATTTTCTTGGACATACTAAGTTTTTAGGGTGGCGGCGTAGCCAAGTGGTAAGGCGACGGCCTGCAAAGCCGTGAATCCGGGGTTCGAATCCCCGCGCCGCCTAATATTATCTAAGAAAATAACAATCACTAAATGTTTCGGCTAAAAGTTTCCAATTATTTCTCAGCTGCCCATTATTTAAAAAATTATCAAGGCCAATGTGAAAATCTTCACGGACATAACTGGAAGGTAGAGCTCACGGTAGAAGGTGAAATCCTTAATGAAACGGAGATTTTAATTGATTTTAAAATTTTAAAGTCCGTACTCAAGGAAATTTTTACTGAGTTGGATCATCGTCTTCTTAATGATCATCCCTATTTTATCCAAAAAAATCCTTCTTCCGAAAATTTAGCTAAATTTATCTTTACCAAGGCGAAGGAACTTCTTAAGACCTATCCCACCGTAAAAGTTAAGGAAGTAGCTGTCTTTGAGACCGATAAGGCCTGTGCTATCTATTTTGAAGAGTGATCCTTAAGCTTTCCGAAATTTTCTTTTCCATCCAAGGTGAAGGCCCTCTTATAGGCATGCCTTCCTTATTTTTCCGACTATATGATTGTAATTTGTCCTGTAGCTGGTGTGATACCCCTTATGCTAGACCTCCCCATCCTTTTATAGAAAAAAATCCAGAGGAATTGATATCCTTTTGGAAAGAGAACTATCCTGAAATTCCTTATATCGTAATTACTGGTGGAGAACCTCTTCTCCAACAGGAAACCATACCTTTTCTTGATAGGCTTATCAAAGAGGGAGCTATCCCAATTTTAGAAACCAATGGAAGTTTACCAATAAAAAAAGTTCCTGAAGAGGTTCTCCTTGTTATGGATTTGAAGACTCCGTCTTCAGGCATGGAAAAATTTAATTGCTATGAAAATTTAAACTATCTAAAGCCTCAAGATGCGTTAAAATTTGTTATCAAAAATAAAGATGATTTCATCTGGGCCTTAAACCTTGTTTTGGAAAGAGATTTGTATAAAAAAATTCAGATTTTTTTCTCTCCAGCTTGGCCCTATCTTGAAGCCTTAACTTTGGCTCAATATATTTTAGAAACTAAACTCCCCATAAGGTTACAGATCCAACTTCATAAATTTTTAAATCTCAAATAGTAGTGAATTTTTAGGATTCTTAAGCTATAATAAAAACTATGACTAAAAAGGCCAATATAGTAATTTCCTCTCCCGTTCCCGCGGAGTTAGATGGAGTAAACGAGTTAAACCTTTATCTTCCTTTTTCTGAAAAAGAGGACCTTCAGACCAAATTACCCGCTAAGTTTGATCCTTTGCAAAAATATTTGCAGGAAATAAGCAGATATCCTTTACTTACCAGGGAAGAAGAAGAAGCCTTAGCGAAGGCTTATTATGAGACCAGGGATCCTAAACTTGCCTACAAACTTGTGGTTTCCAACCTCAGATTGGTAGTTAAAATTGCTTTGGAATTTCAAAAGTTTTGGTCCTATAATTTTCTGGATCTAATCCAAGAGGGTAATTTAGGGTTAATCCAAGCGGTAAAAAAGTTTGATCCTTATAAAGGGGTTAAGTTTTCTTATTATGCCTCTTTTTGGATTAAAGCCTATATTCTTAAATATATCATGGATAATTGGAAACTCGTCAAAATGGGGACTACGCAAGCCCAGCGAAAACTCTTTTATCGTTTAAAAAAAGAGAAGGAAAGATTATCCGCTTCTGGTTTTGAACCCACTCCCAAAGCCATTGCTGAAAGCTTAGGAGTAAAAGAAAAGGAAGTTGAAGAAATGGACATGCGCATGAGTCAAATGGATTTAAGCCTTGATTTACCAATTTCTCATGATTCTGAAGATACTTTAGAAAATTTTTTAAAGGATACCCGACCAACCCCCGAAGAGATATATGCTAAGGAAGAAGTTTTAACTAAATTTAAAAAACTATTAAAAGAGTTTGCTTTGCAACTTGATGGTAAGGACTATATAGTATTTTATGAAAGATTACTTGCCGAGGAACCCAAAACTTTAAATGAACTTTCCCAAAAATTAGGTATTTCCAAAGAAAGGATTAGACAAATTGAGGAAAAGTTAATAAGGAAGTTAAGAAAATTCTTAGAGGAGCGTCTTCCCGATGCTATGTACTACCGCTTGGCTTTGCCTTCCAAAGAGTAAAAACTCACTGCTTTCCTTTTTCTTCTTTTTATTTTCCCTCTCTTTAATCCTTTTCGGCCTCAATAAAAAAAGCTTTGCTACTGAGTTTAACGATCGTTTAACAAAGGCTTATTACTATTTCCTTGTGGGAAATCTTGCTTCAAACAGCACCAAAGAAGCTATAAATAATCTTAAGAAAGCAATAAAACATTGTCCCGAAAGTTTGTTTTTAAAAAAATATCTTCTTTCTTTTTATCTTCAAGAAGGTCTCTTAAAAGAAGCCGAAAAGTTGGGAGAAGAATTGTATGAAAACTATCCCCAGGATAAAGAGGTAATATTTCTTCTGGGGAAAGTTTATCTTTCCCGAGATAGGGTTTATAAAACTATAAATATTTTGGAGAAATACCTGACCCAAAACCCAAAGGATGAACAAATTCTTAGTCTTCTAACTTCTGTGTATTTGCACAAGAAAAAATGGAAGGAAGCCTTACAGACTTTACAAAAACTTTTAAAAATTGATCCTAAAAATTATATTGTCTGGTTCTACAAAGCTAAGGTTGAGCAAGAGCTTAAGGATTATGAAGCTGCAAAAAATTCCTATTTACAGGCCCTTGAACTTTCTAACTATTCCCACGGTTTTTTTCTTTCGGCCTTAAAATTCTTTGAAGACATTAAGGATTATCCGACTATAGAAAAAATTATTCAGGAGCGACTTTCTCGGCAAGCAGATGATGCCGAGCTTTATCGTTATCTCTTTGGCTTTTATTTAGAAAGAAAGGAGTTGGAAAAATCAGAAGAAATTTTGCGCAAATATCTTGCTCAAAATAAACTTAATCCAGAGTTTTTATTCTATCTTGGCCTTACTCTAGAATATCGTGGAAAGACCTCAGATGCTTTAGAGGTTTATAAAAGCATTCCTCAAGAAGAGGTACTCTGGTACTTTGAGGGATTAAAAAGGTCTTTTTTTCTTTATTTAAAAAATGATCAAGCTAAAGCCCTAGAAATTTTAAAAAATTTCACTCCCCGAGAAAAAGCTCATTATCTTTTTTTATCTCAAGCATACGACCAGTTAGACCTTTGTGAGGAGGGAGAAAGGGTCGCTAAGGAAGGGTTAAAGATTTATCCTAAGGATGAGGACCTACTCATGGTTTTAGCTGGAAATATGGCCTGTTTAGAAAGGTATGAAGAGGTCTTAACCCTTCTTAAACCGCTTTTGCCCCAAAAAGCTGATGACCCATACCTCCTAAATTTTATAGGTTATAGCTTGGTTGAGTTGAATCGGGATTTAAATTGGGCTGAAGAACTTCTAACTAAGGCTTACCACTTAAAACCTGATGATCCATACATTGAAGATAGCTTAGCTTGGCTTTATTATAAAAAAGGAGATTATAAAAAAGCTCTTCATCATTTAAATAGAGCCATCTCTAATCTCAAGGAGGACGAACCTGTTATCTTTGAACACTTAGGTGATGTTCTTAGCAAATTAGAAGATCAGACCAGGGCTTGCGAATGGTATAAAAAGGCAGCTGAAAAGGTTTTTCGTAAGCTTGAAAAAGAAAGGATAATAAAAAAATATAGAGCATGCGAAAAATAATCTTTTTTTTCCTTTTACTAATCCTTTCTTCCTGTAGTTTAAAGCCCTCCCTTCCATCCTTTTACGATGACTTAAGAGAAAAAGGCTTTAATTCCCGAAAATTTTGGGGAAAGGTATATCTTGAAGGGGATCTTTCTCAACTCTTTAATCTTTCCCAGGGAGGTTCCTATGGAACTTTTTATTTAAATGAAAGTTTTTTTCTTCTTACCATAAAATCTCCTTTTGGTGAGGAAGTTTATTTTCAATGGGAAAAAGAGACCCCACCTAAGCTTATCATTCCAGCTAAAGCCAAAGTTTATCTTTTAAAGGGAGAGGGAGTAAAAATACCCGATTTACCTTATTATTTCTTAGGGCTCAAGGAAGCAAGAAAAGAACTTAAATTAAAGGGGATTCCAATTATTTATACCTTTGAGGTGGAAAATATGGAAGGGAAGATCAGGTCTTCACTCTTTTTTATCCTGTGGAGGATTAAAGAAATTCATCCTCTTGAGACTTTACCACCACCAATAGATATCACTCAATTCAAAGAAAAAAGCATTAAGCTACCCTTTTGATTAAAACTTCCTTTACATACCTTGGTTCCCCTTTAAGGATTATGAATTCATAGTTTTTATATCTAATTACTTGTCCTTCCTTTGGAATTCCTTTATGTAGCGTATAAAGAAATCCATTTATGGTTTCAAAATCTCCGGAAGGAATATCTATGCCTATTTTTTGAAGTTTTTCAATTTCAGTGTTCCCCTTTACTAAATAGATTTGCTCAGATAATTGTTTAATATCCGTATATTTATAATCTAATTGATCGTAAAATTCCCCCAAAACTTCTTCGGCTAAATCCTCTATGGTTATAATTCCCGTTGTTAATCCATATTCATCTACTACTACAGCAAAATCATAATTTGCATTTTGCATAATTGCTAAAGCTTCGTAAGCTTTGATATTCTCTGGAATATAAAGAGGGTTGATCATTAGATCTTTTAAGTTTTTTTTTGGCCAATTTTTAAAGTTTAAGAGTTTTTGACTTTTAACAACTCCGATAATTTTAGTTATATCTTCTTGATATATAGGAATGTTGGAAAATGCAAATTCATTAATAAATTTTATGGCATCTTCTACAGTAGCATTAATCGTCAATCCTTTCACTTGAGAGATAGGTATCATAACTTGATAAACTCTTTTTTTGGTGAATTCAAATATATTTTTTATTAAATCACGTTCCTTACTATCAATTTCTTCTTCAAATTTGATAAAAGATAAAAAAATTTCTCTAAAATTAGCAAAAGGAATTATATTTTCTTCTTTTTCTCTTAGGAAAATTTTAATTAATCTTTTATTTATTATATAAATAGGATAAAAAAAATAGGAAAAGAAGTAAATAATTGGCCCGACAAATAAAACAATTTGTTGGGTATATAATTTTCCCATAACTTTGGGTAAAGCTTGTCCAAATAAAAAAGTAGCAATAGGTATTAAAAAGCTCAAGTATATACCAACTATTCCCAAGGAAGAAATTAAAAAATAAGAAGTAAAAATAGAATTTCCAGCTATGCTCAGAGTAATGCCCATGATAGTAGTAGTAAACAGTCTTTCTGGGTTATTCAGCAGTTTAAGGGCAACCTTTGCTAAAAGATTATTCTTACTTTTGGTTTCCAAGATAAGACGATCAGTAGAAATTAAAGCTATTTCACTAAGGGCGAAAAGGCCTTCTAAAGTTATAAATAATAGAAACAATAAAAGAGGTATAAGCATGTTTAAACTTTAGATATTTCAATCCAAATAATTTTATTTTTTTTGATTTTAGCTATTTTAAATTTCCAATCCCCAAAAATAAGCTGATCTCCTACTTTAGGTATACCTTGAAAATGTTTGAGAAGAAAGCCGTTTAGTGTTTGGTTTTCATCTTTTTCTTCCTCAAGGAGATTATCAATAGGAAAAATTTCGCGTAATTCATAAAGGAGGGTATTGCCATGAACTAAGTAAGTATCTTGAGATAGTTTAAGGTAGGATGAAAGGTAAAGTCCCTTGTATTCTCCTGAATTAGTCAAATTTTTCAATTTTTGAGGATAGATAGGGATGTTTTCCCATTCTGAGGAGCCTTCTCCATAGCTTCTCATTTCTCCAAAAAAAACATCAAGAAGATCATCCAGAGTGATTAAGCCCTTGAGGCTTCCGTATTCATCTACTATTAAAGCTACTTTTAAGTGTTTTCTTTGCATGGTAAAAAGAAGATCACGAACCTTCATGAATTCTGGGAAAAAATGAGCAGGCCTTACTAATTGAGAAAGAAGAGGAGAATTATTTTTCAAAGGATCATAATGTTTAAAGAGGTCTTTTACGTAAAGGATGCCTATTACGTCATCCAATGAGTTTTTATAGATAGGGATTTTACTATAGGGTAAGTCACTCAACCTTTGGTAAAGTTCTTCGGTTAGAGGTTGATCGGGTAAGGCAAATATTTCCGATCGTGGCACCATAACTACCGAAACTTTTAAATCTTCGGAGATGAAAAGTCCCTTGATAAATCGCATTTCCATTTCGCTAATCTTTCCTTGTTTTTTGGCTTCTTCCATCAGATGAATAATAAACTGTTCCGCAGGAGAAAGCATTCGTTCATGGTCTGATTTTTTCTTTTCCGGGAAAAATTTTGTTAATAATTGGAGGAGCGAATTTAAAGGGGTAGATATTTTATAAAGAAAGTGAAGCAGAGGTAAGAAGAAAATAAAAAGACTTCGGCGATAATGGTATCCTATAACCTTAGGAATAAAATCGCCCACGTAAAAACCTAAAAAGCCAAAGAAGCTAAAGGCCAAGAATCTTCCTTTTTCATCTAAAAGTTTAGTGACAGCGTTAGCCAGGAAAAAACTTCCGAAATAATCAGCAATTTCGTTGCCCGCAAGGATAGCAAAAAGGAAAATTTCTGGTTGACGAAGATAGTTTACATATCCAGCGAATGGGAGCTTTTGATTTAATAAATTAGCAATTTCCATACGTGAGAAAGAAAAAAGCGTGGCTTCAACACAGGAAAAGGTTGCCGAAAGAAGGAGACCTAAAATAAAAAAACTAAGATATACTTCAACCATTTAAGTCAGATAGAAAGACCAATCCAACAACCTTTGGTTCACTAAGTAGAGAAAGGGCTTCTAATTCTTCCCCCCACTCCTTTTCTGTAAGAAGAAGCTTAACCCCAGTTGAAAAGCTAAAATCAATCCAAGGAAAAAGGATTTTCCACATCTTAATCCTAAGGGATAAGTTAAAAAGTGTCCCCGGAAGGGTTGTTTCTTGAAAATGTTTAAGAGAATTAAAGGATTCTTCTATTAGAAGCCCTTTTTGGAAAAGTTCTTCCATTTTTTTTTCAAAGGTTTGTATTCCCTTTTCGGCTTCGCTCATATTGAAATCTATATCTTCGGCTAACATCAGTACAAGAATAGCTCTCTCTTCTGGGGATAGGGGGTCGTCTTCTTTAAAGAAATTAAATCCTTCAGGTCCCCTCCAAAGATCTTTATACTTTTCTAAGATTTTTAGGTTTTCTAAATCCCTAAGATAAAGGGCCCATTCTTTTAATTGATAAAAATGTTTTTTTAAAAAATCTTCCCCCCTTATTTTATCTTTCTTAAACTTTAAAAATTCCACCTTGGGTAATAATTCTTGATAACCTGTTTTCCACTTTTCCTCAGTGAGGGGAAGCTGAAGTACCAAAAATTTGTCCAATTTTTTTAAGGATTTTTCAATAAATGAAGGATAAGGGATTGTCTGTGGGAAAAGTAATATGGAAGGGGTATTCATTCTTGCAGATCCGTCATTGTTCAACAAGCTTCAAAAAAATTTGTTTGGCATATTCTAATTGCCTTTCGGCTTCTTTATCTAAACGATCACTGAATTTTTTCCATTCCTCCTGGAATTGGGGATGCTGTTCAACAGGGACTTTAACCTCCATGCCAAGTTGATTAGAAAGCGCCTTTTCTAAGACAGCTATCTCTCGGGAGAGACCTTTTTTTAATTCTTCATATAAATTTAATCTTTGTTGGTAATATTCTTCTAAGAGGGCCTGTACTTGTAAGATAAGTTTTTTAATTTCCGGAAGGTTTTTAAAAAGCCTTTGTAACCCCAGAAGAGCTCTTTTACTATTTTCTAACTGAGTTTCCATTTTGGGAAGGACTATATTCTTGAGAAGTGTTTCCGTAATAATCTTAAAGACCTTTTTTTGATCAAGGATGTCAATATCTTTTAAGTATGGTTCCACCGTATCTTCCCACGTGGAGGTAGGTTCGTTAAGATACTTGGCCAGATGTTTTAAGGTTTCTTCTTTTAATTTTTCAAATTTTAATTCTTCTGGGCTTGCTTTGCCAATTTGAGCTAATTTTTCCTGTACTATTTCCCAGGTGCTACGAATTTTATCTCCCATTTTGAAGCTCCTCAAAAAATTTTATAAAACATAATATAAAAAGAAACATCCGAACTACAAGGGCTGTTTTATAAAATATATATTTTATCCAGCAATTCTAAGCTCTTCACCTTCTAAGATGCCTAATTTCTCTTCTCTTCTCTTCTCTTCTTAAAACTTTTTAAGGACTTCTCAATTCCTCTCTGTTTTTTTGTTTTAAAAATTGATTGGCCTTTAGGAGGGAATTATCTTGAAGTTGCCCTTTTCAATCTAAAATCACATTCATAAAATGTATAGCTTGAAATTGTAGGAAATGATTTTACATTAAGAGCCAGATTTTAAGAAAAAATCCTTTCAAATTTGCTTAGGTGAGGTAAGTATGAAAGAAGTAAAAATAGACCTTGCTAACCAGGCTCCCATCATTATTGAAATTGGAGAATTAGCCTTTTTAGCTCATGGTTCTGCGGTAGTTAAACAGGGAGGGACCGCAGTATTAGCTACGGTTTGTCTTGGGGAAAGGCCAGCGGAGGAACTAGATTTTTTACCTCTTTCGGTGGATTACCGTGAGCAAAGTTCTGCTTGGGGTGAAATCCCAGGAGGTTTTATTAAACGTGAAGGCAAGCCTACGGACCGAGAAATTTTAGTTTCCCGAGTAATTGATCGGAGTTTAAGACCCCTTTTTCCAGAAGGTTTTAACTATGAGGTAGTAGTAACCGCTTTAACTCTTTCTGCTGATGAAAAGTACGATACCGATATTCTAAGCATAATCGCTGCTTCCACAGCTTTAACTATTTCTTGTATTCCCTTTGAGGGACCCTGTGGAGCTCTTAGAGTAGCTTTAATTGATGGGAATTTTGTGCTTAATCCAACTTATGAAGAACGGCAACGTGCCACCATGGACCTTATTGTCAGCTTTAAAGAGGACGGCATTGTGATGGTGGAAGGAGGAGGAAAGGAAGTTTCGGAGGATCAGCTTGTTTCAGCAATTTTTACCACCCTAAGAGCAGGGCTTCCTCTTATTGAAGCACAAAAGGAATTGGCTAAAAGGGTTAAGGTTTTAAAACAGGATAAGCTTATTCATCCTTTTAATTATGAACTATTCCATAAAATTATCCAAAATTATCAAGAAAGGATTAAGAAGATTTTATTGATAAGAGAAAAACTTGAGCGGAGTAAGGCTTTAAAGGAAATTCATTCTGAGCTTTTGAGTTCTTTAGATCCTGAACTTCAGCCTTTAGGAAGTTTTTATTTTAAAAAAGTGGTAAGTCAGAACATGAGAGAGGAATTGTTTTCAACAGGGCTACGGATTGACGGTCGTAGGCCGGAAGAAATTCGTCCCCTCAAGATTGATATTCATCCTTTTGAGAGACCCCATGGATCAGCAATTTTTACTCGCGGTCAAACCCAGGTTTATGCAACGGTTACGTTGGGATCCCCTGATGAAGCCCAATTAGTGGAAACCATTTTTGAAGGGGAAACCTTTAAACGTTTTATGCTTCACTATAATTTTCCGCCCTTTTGCACCGGAGAAGCTCGTCCTTGGGGGCCACCAAGGAGGCGGGAAATTGGTCATGGGGCCTTAGCTGAAAGAGCTATTGAGCCCTTTATTCCTCCAGAGGATGAGTTTCCCTACATCATTAGAGTGGTTGCTAATGTGATGGCCTCCAATGGGTCCTCTTCGATGGCTACAGTTTGTGCCAGTTCCCTTGCCCTTTTTGACGCTGGAGTTCCTATGCCTAAACATGTAGCAGGAATAGCCATGGGTCTTATTAAGAGTGATAAACAATATCTTGTTCTTACCGACATTCTTGGGGAAGAAGATCAGTTGGGTGATATGGATTTTAAAGTAGCTGGAACCTACGGAGGGATAACCAGTGTCCAGATGGATTTAAAAGTGAAAGGGATCACCGAAGAAATTCTCCGCGATGCCTTAGAAAAAGCCAAAAAAGCAAGACTACAAATTCTGGAGGAGATGTATAAAGTCTCTCCTAAACCTCGGCCGGAACTTTCAGTTTATGCTCCTTACATAGAACTTATTCAAGTCCCTGAAGATAAAGCCTATCTTGTCATTGGTCCTGGTGGTAAAACGGTTAAAGAAATCAGAAATAAGACCAATACGGTTATCTGGGTTTTAGAAGGGGGAAAGATTTCTATCCGTGGAAAAAATAAAGAAGATGTAGAGGCAGCCAAAAGAGAGATTTATGCTTTGACCGAGGAGGTTGAAGTAGGTAAAATTTATAAAGGGAAGATCACACGGATTGAAACCTATGGGCTATTTTTAGAAATTTTACCCGGTAAGGTCGGCCTCCTACATGTTTCTAAGATGGAAAATCCTCCTAAAGATTTGAAAGCAGCCTATAATTTAGGGGATGAAATTATGGTAAAGGTTTTGGAAATTGATGATCTCGGAAGGCCAAAGCTTACTACTTTTGGTGTAGAAAATGAAAAAAGATAACTTCACCCACAAAGTAGAAAGGGCCTTTAATTTTTTGGCCCAAAGAGCTCCCTTTAACCCTAAGGTTGTTATTACCTTAGGAACAGGCCTTAGCGAATTTGCTTCCCAAGTGGAAGAAGTTCTTGCCTTACCCTATAAGAAAATTCCCTATTTTCCTCGGTCAACGGTGGAGACCCATGCCGGGAAATTAATCTTTGGTCGGTTAAGTGAGATAGAGGTAGCCCTACTTGCCGGACGATTCCACTTTTATGAGGGCTATTTAGCAAGGGATTTAACCTTTCCTCTTCGGGTTCTAACTTTGTTTAACCCTGAGATCTATTTGGTGACCAATTCTGCTGGGGGCCTCAATTTAGATTTTCGTCCAGGGGATCTTATGTTAATTAAGGATCACATCAACCTTATTCCCGACAATCCCTTAAGAGGGATAAATCATGAACGATGGGGACCAAGATTCCCAGACTTAAGTACGGCCTATGATCAAGAACTAAGAAGGATAGCTAGAGAGGTAGGATCGGAGTTAGGCCTTGAGCTAAGAGAGGGAGTTTATGTAGCCGTGCCTGGCCCAAGCTTGGAGACACCAGCGGAGACGAGGTTTTTGAGGATGATAGGGGCCGATGCGGTAGGAATGTCTACAGTCCCTGAGGTAATCGTAGCCAAGCATGCTGGTCTTAAGGTACTAGCTATTTCGGTCATAGCCAACGTAAATAATCCCGATGATTTCAAACCAATTCTCTTTTCCGAGGTGGTAGAGGCTTCAAAAAAGGCTACCAAAAAGCTATCTAAGCTTATTCAAGCTATTCTCATGAGGCTTTATGCGTAAACTTTTAATAAGCTATACCCCCTTTGAGATCAGGGTAGGCTTGGTGGAAGGGAATCTCTTGGTGGAATATGCCGTTGAGAGGCCTAAAGATAAGGGAGTGGTAGGGAATATTTACAAAGGAAGAGTCGTAAAGGTAGTCCCAGGAATAAGCTCGGCCTTTGTTGATATAGGTCTTGAAAGAACTGCCTTTCTTTTTGAAGAAGATATTCTCCATCCGGGGGAAGTGGTCTGGGATAAATCTCAGCCCGTGTTTTCAGATTTTTTAAAGGCTTTGAAGGAGCGCCAAGAAGTTTTAGTTCAAGTAGTTAAAGAGCCTATTGGGACGAAGGGCGCAAGGCTTACCACTAATATTACCTTACCAGGGCACTATTTAGTCTATCTTCCTTACGTAGATCGGATTGGAGTTTCCAGAAAGATTAAGGATGAGAAAGAACAAGCTAGATTAAAGGAAATTTTACAAAGACTAAAGCCTCCGAACACAGGCTGGATCATCAGAACCGCAGCCGAACAGGCCACAGAAGAGGAACTCAAGGAAGAAATGGAATTTTTGCTTTGTCTCTGGGAGGATATCAAGAATAGGGCCAAGTTGGCCACTGCCCCAGCCTTAATCTATGAGGAACTTAACATCGCCTATCGGGCCATTAGAGATCTTTTTCATCATGGTGTAGAACTGATCTTAGTAGATGATCTCGATTTCTTTGAGCAAATTAAGGACTTCCTTTCCCACTACTATCCAAAGTTAGTAGATTATCTCCAACTATATGAAGGGCAGGATGATATTTTTTCAGCCCATGGTATTAACGTGGATGTAAAAAAAATTTTGGCTAAGAAGGTATGGCTTAAATCTGGAGGTTTCATAATTATAGAAACTTGTGAAGCCCTAACGGCTGTTGATGTGAATACAGGACGCTATACTGGGGAGAAGGAGTTAGAAGATACAGTTCTTAAGATAAATCTTGAAGCCGCACAAGAAATTGCCCACCAACTAAGACTAAGAAATATTGGAGGACTGATTGTTATAGATTTTATTGATATGGAAGAGCCAGAACATCGCCAAAGGGTAGTAGAGACTTTAATCAATTGTTTAAAGGATGATAAGGCTAAAAACAGCTATCTACCTATCTCTTCTTTGGGATTGCTGGAAATGACTAGGGAGCGAAGAAGAGATTCCCTCTATCAGATTTTCTTAGAACCCTGTCCTCTTTGTTTTGGAGAGGGTAAAATTAAGAGTAAGAGAACAGTCTATTACGAGCTATTGCGACGTCTTTATCATATGGGAAGACAAGTGAAAAATAAATTGGTAATTATTGAAATTAATCCTTACCTTTCCGAAATAATTGCCGATGAAATTAGTTTTTTGGAAGAAATGGAAAAAAAATTTTCCTTCAAAACCCAACTTAAAATAAATAAAGAATTACAGCCTTGGGAATATAAATTTCATATTCACTGATAAAGTGATGATGGAAGAGGGCAAACCTGCTGTTTTTTTAGATCGCGATGGGACCATCAACGAAGAAGTTGGTTACCTTAATCATCCTTCAAGGCTAAGGATTTTACCAAGGGTGGCTAAGGCTTTAAAAACCCTTGTGGACCGAGGGGTTCTACTTTTTGTGGTGACCAATCAAAGCGGTCCTGCTCGGGGATACTTTCCTGAGGAATTAGTTTATCAAATTAATTCCCTAATTGAACAGAGATTAAAAAGGAAAGGGGTCAAATTTCAAGAATTTCTAGTGTGCCTTCATCATCCTGAAGAAAATTGTAATTGTCGAAAACCGAAAACTGGCCTTTTAGAATTAGCTTTTTCCAAATATACCATTGATAAAAATAGAAGTTTTGTCATTGGAGACCGATGGGTAGATATAGAATTAGCTAAGAGAGCTGGTCTTAAGAGCATTTTAGTTCTTACGGGTTATGGCCGGGGAGAGTTGGAATACGTGCTTCCTAAGAAAAACCTCTGGCCAGATTATGTAGCTAAAAATTTAGAAGATGCCACTTCCTATATTCTCACTAAGCTTTAACTACCTTGAAGATACTCATTGTTAAATTATCCTCTCTTGGCGATGTGGTTCAAACTTTACCCACGGTGAAACTTTTAAAAGATTATCTTCCGTCCGGAGAAATCCATTGGATAGTAGAAGAACCCTATGCCGAAATCCTGGAGGGAAACCCCCTCATACAAAAATTGATCTCCATTCCCCGGGGATTTTTAAAAAAGCCCCAAGAAATTTTTAAAATTTACCAAAGGCTTCGGACCGTAGAGTACGATTTAGTTCTTGATTTCCAAGGGCTTCTAAAGAGCGGCATTTTATGTGGAATGGCAAGGGCCAAAAATAAGATCGGTTTTAGCAATCATCGTGAAGGAAGCCCTTTTTTCTATACCCATAAACTTCCTCCTTATGACCCAGAAGAACATGCGCTCAAAAGATACCTTCAACTAAGCACAAAGGCCTTAAAACTCCTGGGGATAGAAGTTACCATAGAAGATTGGTTGAGAAAAAAATTTGAGGGTGAGCCATTTATTTTAGAAGAAGAGATAAAAGATCTTAAAAGGCCTTATTTAGTAATTGTGCCTGAAGCAAGATGGGCTAGCAAAGAATGGCCACTATCTTATTGGGAGGCTCTTTTGCAAGGAATATTAAATAGTTTTCCCAAGTATTCGGTATATGGGATTGGTACCGCAAGATCCGAAGTTTCGGCCAAGGCTAGACTAAGTTTGATCCCTAATTTTTACCCTCTTTTCAACCGCCTAAACTTGAAACAGCTGGTTTACCTTCTACGAAGAGCAGAGGCAGTGATTACGGTGGACACTGGACCAATGCACATAGCTTCCCTTTTAGATAAGCCCATAGTAGCCCTTTTTGGGCCTACGGCGGAAAACCGAACCGGCCCTTGGAGTTCTAATTTCCGTGTGCTGAAAGGCAAACTTTTCTGCCAACCATGTTTTCAAAAAAGTTGCCCTTCCCAAGATTGCATGAAGCAAATTTCTCCTAAAATGGTTTTATCTTCCTTAAAGGAAGTTTTAAATTTCAGTGTGAATGGGGTTAATTCTCTTGGCTAAGTTCAAATAAATTGTTATAATGCTCTTAAAAATGAAAGAAAATGAAAGACGGAGAAGGACGCTATGGTCAAGGCTGACGCGATGGAAAAAGTAAAATACCTTACTCTTTCTTTTGGCTTTACCCTTTTTCTGGCCCTTTTGAGTCAAATCAGAATTCCTCTTCCTTTTACTCCTGTACCTTTGAGTCTTCAAACTTTAGGATTAGCGTTTATGGCCTATTTTTTACCTTCCCGATGGGCTATTTTTAGTGTAATTTTTTATCTTTTTTTAGGAACTTTAGGTTTACCTTTCTTTGCTGGAGGTAAAGGGGGATTGCTAATCCTTTCTGGTCCCACAGGCGGTTATCTACTCGGTTTTTTCTTTTTTATTTATTTGTTAAGCTGGGCTAAGGAAAAGGGTTATTTGGACCGCTTTTGGGCATCCTTCTCTTTTGCTTTCCTGGGGCATATATTGCTTTATCTATTTGGAACTTTATGGTTTGTAAGCGGTTATTTAAAATTCAATTTTTCTCAGGATTTAAAAAATCTTCTCTGGTTGACCGCTTTGCCATTTATTCCTTCCGATGCTTTAAAATCTTTACTTTTTGCTACCTTTGTTAGTTTAGAAAAAAGTTTAGAAAAAAGGAGGAAAAGGAGCTAACTTATGAAGGTTTTGGTTCTTGGCGGTGGGGGAAGAGAACATGCCCTATGTTGGGCCTTAAAAAGGAGCAAACTTCTCAAAGATCTTTTTTGTCTTCCTGGGAATGGTGGAATTAGTGAGATAGCCAAGATTTCCACCGAGATAGACCCTCAAGATTTTTCTTTATTGGCAGATTTTTGTCTCCGTGAAAAAATTGATTTAGTTGTCCCAGGTCCTGAGGATCCTTTAGTCAAGGGTATCACTGACGTTCTGACCTCAAGAGGAATAAGGGTTTTTGGTCCAACTAAGTACGGAGCTCAACTTGAGGGTAGCAAAGCCTTTGCCAAAGAAATTTTACAGAGAACAGGTGTTCCTACCGCAGAATTTGCCATCTTTGACGAGCCGGCCAGGGCAAGGGCCTATGTGGAAAAAAAGGGACCACCCTTAGTAATTAAGGCTGATGGTCTTTGTGCTGGCAAGGGAGTTTTTGTTTGTCAAACCCTTTACGAAGCTTATCAAGCTATAGAAAAGATTATGGAAGAAAAGATCTTTGGCGAAGCAGGAAATAAAATAGTTATTGAGGAATATCTTACTGGAGAGGAAGCTTCATACATTATCCTAACCGATGGAGAAGTCTTTAGAGCCCTTCCAACCTCTCAGGATCATAAAAGGCTCCTTGATAAGGATGAAGGCCCAAATACGGGTGGCATGGGTGCCTATTCTCCTACACCCCTTATTACTTCCCAGCTGAAAGAAACTATTGAGGAGCGCGTAATTAAACCAATTCTTGGTTATTTGAAAAAAGAGGGACATCCTTATTTTGGTTTCCTTTATGCAGGTTTGATGATCTCAAAGGGAATACCATACGTTTTAGAGTTTAACTGTCGCTTAGGCGATCCAGAAGCTCAGGCCATCTTACCGAGGATCAAGAATGATTTTCTTAGCCTTTTGCAAGCTACCTTAGAGGGACGTCTTTCTGAGATTACCCTTGAAGAAGTTGAGGATTGGGCGGTGTGTGTGGTAATGGCAAGCCAAGGCTATCCTGGACCTTATGAAAAGGGAAAATTAATTACCGGGCTGGAAAAGGTAGCCAAGATGGAAAAGGTTATGGTATTTCATGCAGGTACAAAAAAAGAGAACGGAAAATATTATACTAATGGAGGGCGAGTTTTAGGTGTAACCGCTTTGGGAGAAACTTTAGAAAAAGCCATCCAGACAGTCTATGAAGCCTGTGAGAAGATACATTTTGACAAGTCTTTCTACCGGAAGGATATTGGGGTAAAGGCCTTTAAATATATAAAGGCTAACCAATAAAGATAGTCTTTTTAAACTCCAAGATGCCTGTAAGATAAATGTCTGTTCCTCCACTTTTTCCTACCTTAAGGTCTTTTTCTAACTGATAATACTTTAAACAGGTTCCACAGGAATAGATTTCTACCCCTTTTTCTTCTAAGCGTTTGAGTAGAGTAATTACTTCCTCATTCTTCGTTGTTAGGAAGACTCCACGGTTCATGAAAAAGATCCTTTGGGGCAGTTCATCGCTAATGCTTAAGGTTTCCCAGAAACCTTTCATTAGAATCTTTCCTAATTCTTCCTCTTTACCTAAGGTATCGGTTGCGATGATAAAAAAAAGCTCTTTGGCCGATGGAGGTTGTCCTAATTCACAGGTTGGTTGAAATGGAGTTTTTTCCTCCCCAGGGCTTCCCTTTTTAATAAAAAGTTCATATTCGTTCCCCTGTTGTCTCACTTCCACAAGCTTGTGCCCCTGTGCAGAAAGAAATTTTTTAATGTTCATCAAGGATACCTCACTATTAACTATAACCTTTATTTCCTCCCCCACTTGAACTTCTTCAAGGGCTTCTTTGGTTAAGATTACCGGTTGCGGACAAGGTAAATCCCGAGCATCATAAACCTTCATCTACCCTCCTAAGACCTATTTTTGATCCGAATTTTACCATCTGTTTTTTAAAAAACTAATAGAACTATTTGATAGGTTGTGAATAAATTTATAGATTTTCTTAATTTTTCCTGCACTTTGATTTTTTCTTGGTTGCTAAAAAAGATATTTTTATTTAAAATTATGGTATGCCTTTTTTAGCCTTTGATTGCGAAGGCCCTATCACTCTTAATGATAATGCCTTTGAATTTGCACAAGCCCTTATCCCTAATGGGGGTAGATTTTTTAAACAAATTTCCCGATTTGACGATTATCTTGCGGACATCAAAAAGAGAGAGAATTATAAGGCAGGAGATACTTTAAAACTTATTCTACCTTTTTTGAAATTATTTGGGGCAACCAATAAACAACTGCAAGAATTTTCGCAAAAAACTTTGTTATTACTTCCTTTAATGGATAAGGTTTTAAAAAGGCTTAATGAACTTATTCCGGTATTTATTATTAGTACCAGCTACAAGCCTTACCTTGAGGCTTTATGTCAAAAAATTGGCTTTCCTTTAGAGCAAGTCTTTTGTACGGAAGTTGACCTAGATAAAATCAAGATTAGTACAGTAGAAAAAAAAATTCTATCAGAGATCTATCAGAAAATTCAATCCTATCCAGATTTAGAAATACCTCCTGAGGCCAAAAGACCAGAAGACCTACCTCCAGAGCTCAGACAAATTTTTGACGAGATGGAAGAGATGTTTTTTACCAAAATTTGGTTTCTGGAATGTGGTATTTATTTACGAGAAGTTAATCCTGTGGGCGGTTTAGAAAAAGCTAAGGCTTGTGAAGAAATTTCCCGGTCCTTAGGGATATCTTTAAGTGAAGGTTTTTACTGTGGAGATTCCATTACCGATATGGAGGCCCTTAACTTACTTAGAGAGGCAAAGGGAGTTTCTTTAGCTTTCAATGGAAATCGTTATGCCCTCAGGATAGCAGAATTCTATGCCCTAGGAGTAAACGGAGAGATTATAGAAAAAATCGGGTTAGCCTTTTTAGAAGGTGGAAAAGAAAGATTATGGAAAATTAAGATCAAAGAGCGGGAGTTTGAATTTTCCCTCGTTCCTTCCGAAGGAGAAGAATTAAAGAAGTTAATTACGAGAAGTGAAAATTTTAGAAAAAAAGTAAGAGGAGCTCTAATAGGGGATTTAGGATGATACCCCTTCAGGATTTAAATCCCCGAAGAAATCCTCCCATTATTACTTGGCTTTTAATTATAATTAACCTATTAGTCTTTTTTTATGTAATAAGCCTTCCTGCCGAGGTTAGAGAGATCTTCTTTCGAAAATGGGGTTTTGTTCCTGCCCGTTTTTTTGACGAATATTTTTGGATTTTAACTGGAGGGTCCTTAACTGAAAGATTTCTTCCTCTATTTACCCACATGTTTATCCATGGAGGATGGTTACATTTAATTAGTAATCTCTGGACCCTTTGGATCTTTGGCGATAACGTAGAAGACCGATTAGGTCCATTAAGATTTCTTTTTTTTTATTTTGCCTGTGGTTTAGCTGCGGTTTTTCTTCATTCCTTTTTTTACACTGATTCCATTGTACCTATTGTGGGCGCTAGTGGAGCTATTTCAGGAGTGCTGGGTGCTTACTTTTTACTTTTTCCGTTAGCCCGGATCCTGGTTTTAGTTCCCATTATTTTTATTCCTCTTTTTATAGAAGTTCCAGCTTTTCTTTATCTTGGGTTTTGGTTTTTAATGCAGTTTTATAATGGACTTTTTTCCCTCGTTTTACCTGAAACCTTTAGTAGCATAGCTTGGTTTGCCCATCTTGGAGGATTTGTATTTGGTATAATAGGCTTTAAGTTCTTTTGTCCTCGGAGGTGTCGTTATTACCATGATGAATACAGCATTTTTGGTTCTTTATTTGATTTAGATAAATGGAGGTAACATATGGGATTAGATTTATTGTGGTTTTTGCTTTTAGCAGTAGCTTTTCAACCAATTTTAAGGCAAAAATTTTTGGAAATGGCTCGGCAAAAAATGATCGAACGGATAGAAGCTATGAGGGGCTCAAGGGTTATTCTTCTTGTACACCGGCAAGAAACTATGAGTTTCTTCGGTTTCCCTATTATGCGCTACATTGACATTAACGATTCTGAAGCGGTGATTAATGCCGTCAACATGACGGATCCCGATGTCCCGATTGACATAATTTTACACACCCCAGGGGGATTGGTCTTAGCTTCTTTACAAATAGCCTTAGCAATTAAAAAACATCCAGCTAAAACTACTGCTTTCGTGCCTTATTATGCCATGAGTGGTGGAACTTTGATTGCTCTTGCCTGTGATGAAATTGTCATGGGGGAACATGCGGTTTTAGGTCCCGTAGACCCGCAAATTAATGGCCTACCCGCAGCATCCATCTTGAGACTTACTCAACGTAAGCCTGTAGATAAAATTGAAGATCAAACCTTGATTTTAGCTGATTTAGCCGAGATGGCCCTAAAGCAAATGAAAAAACATTTACACATCATACTTGAAGGAAAATTTAACAACCAGAAAGTTGAAGAGATTGTTAATCTGTTATCCCAGGGATATTTTACCCATGATCATCCCATAACCTATGAAGATGTTAAAAACTTGGGATTACCAGTTCGAAAGGACATTCCTTCCGAGATATACCAATTAATGAAACTCTTTCCTCAACCAACGAAACCAACACCAACCGTTGAATTTGTTCCTTTGCCTAAAAAACGTGTCAAAACAGTTTAATGAGGACTGTCAAATATTTAACACTTAAGTAGCTCTTAATACTGTTTTTTTGTAAAAGATTAAAGCCTTTTTTGGCATATAATTTGCTTTTAGTTTAATAAATTGGGAAATCTTTAGAGGAGGATGAAAATGGCTGAAGAGGCTAAGGAAGGACAAGAGGCCCCACCTAAAAAGGGAAAAAAGTTCATTCTTTTTATTATTCTTGCTGTTTTTTTAATTTTAGGGATTGCCACCGCATCCTTTATACTTCTTTCCGCAAAAAAAACCGAAGACTCAGAGCAAGCCAGTAAAAAAGCAAAAAAGCCTAAGGAACTAATAATTGTGGATTATGAACCTATTATTGTAAACTTATTTGATCCATCAGGTAAGCGGTATTTACAAATTAGAATAAGTATAGAAGTAACTGATAAAAAGGCGGAAGAGGAATTAAAAAAACAGGAAGCTAAGTTAAAGGATGCTATTATTTTTCTTATTGGAGGAAAGACAGTAGAGGAGGTTGTAGTTCCTGAAGCTAAGGAGAAAATAAAAAAGGAAATTTTGTTAAAATGTAAAGAACTTTTTGGGGAAGAAATGATTTCTAATGTTTATATAACTCAATACATTGTGGAGTAAAGGAAATGGAGAAGATATTATCACAAGAGGAAATTGATGCCCTTCTTTTAGGATTAGCCGAGGGTAAGATTGATACAACTCCGGAGAAAAAAGAGGAAGTAGGAGTAAAACCTTTTAATTTTCGTGATTATGCCATTTCTACTAAACTTAAAATTCCTGGTTTTGAGGTTCTTAGCGATTACTTGGCTCGATCTCTTAGAATGAGTTTTTCTACCATGCTTCGGGAGATGATTGAACTTATCCCGATGCCTGCGCAGATGGAACGTTTTAAAGATTTTTTAAACCGAATTCCCGTTCCAACCTCTATTCACATTTTTAAACCAGAACCTCTCAAAGGACATGGCTTGCTTGTTATTGATGCACCATTAGTTTTTGTTTTCGTAGAAAGATTTTTAGGAGGAGGTGAAAAGAAGACCATCAAAGTTGAGGGAAGGGAATTTACTCCCATTGAGCAACGATTAATCAAAAGAGTAGTAGATGTCATTTTTACCGAGATGGAGAGGGCTTGGCGAAACATTTATCCCATAAAGATTAAATATCTCAGAAGCGAAGTTAACCCCCAATTTGCTCGCGTAATGTTGCCAGAAGAAACTATTGTCGTTACAGGCTTTAGCGTAGAACTTGAAAGCTTAAATGGTAAGATTCTTTTTTGTTATTCCATGACTACTCTTCAGCCTATTATGGATAAACTCTATTCTCCCTATCAATTGGAAGAAGTAGTAGATCCAAAGTGGAGATTGGCTATAGAAAAATCTATCCTTAACAGTCCAGTAGAAGTGAAAGCCCTTTTAGGGACAGGCACCATCACCTTAAAAGACCTAATCAATTTAGAAGTGGGCGATGTAATCCTACTTGATAAGAAAGTAGAAGAGCCCATTGAAGTTTTAGTGGAAAACACCCCGAAATATTTAGGTAAAATGGGTAATTATAAGGATCATTTAGCTATTCAAATAACAAACTTAATTTTATCAGAAAAGGAGGAATCCTAATGATTGAGGAAGAAGTCCAAAAAACAAACCCGGAAGAAAATCTGAATCCTGATGATTTAATGGCCATGTGGGAAGCTGCCTTAAAGGAATCCCAAGCCGCTTCTCAACCTCGAAGTCCAGAGCCTTCCCAAGAAATGACAGGAGAAACTGTTTCTACTTCAAAGAAGGAAACTACACCAACTCAACCGCTTACACTCCAGGAATTGACCACTTCTAAAGAACCTGAAACTCTACAAGAATTAGATTTTATCTTGGATATTCCCCTGGAAATCAGCGTAGAAATAGGAAGAACAAAGATGCTCATAAAGGATTTATTAAAGCTATCTCAAGGGTCTATTATAGAATTGGAAAAAATGGCTGGTGAACCGGTTGATGTTTTTGTGAATGGAAAATTCATGGCCAAAGGCGAGGTAGTAGTAGTTAATGATCGCTTTGGAGTAAGGATAACCGAAATTCTTAGCACCAAGGATAGGGTAAAAAGACTGGGGAGCTAAAAATGGAATGGATCCAGTATTTATACGGTATAGGCCTTCTTTTACTTATTTTAAGCTTGCTACCCATGGTTGCCCACTTCTATCGTCGTTTTCAAGCTAGGGGTTGGTTGGGTAACTATATCAAGGTGGTGGAAGTGAAGCCCATAGGTTTTAAGGCACAACTATTACTTGTAGAAGTTGAAAATCGCCGGTTTTTGTTAGGGCTATCTGAGAAAGGTTTTACCTTAATTATGGAGTTGCCAAATGTTAACGCTATGGGCCTTAGCCGTTCCCACAATTAAAATAGGTGTAGAGCAGGCGTCAAATCCTCAACAACTTTCTATATTTTTACAGGTTCTAATTCTTCTTACCATCCTTTCTATTGCACCTGCTTTACTATTAATGTTAACTTCTTTTACGCGTTTAGTGGTTGTTTTTTCTATCCTGAGACACGCGCTCGGCCTGCAAGCTACACCACCTAATCAAGTATTAATTTCTTTAGCTTTATTTTTAACCTTTTTTATCATGGCTCCCGTGTTCAAAACAGCTTATGAGGAGGGAATGCAACCTTATTTAGAAAAAAAAATTGATGAAAAAATTATGTTTGAGCGTGTTAGCGCTCCCTTTAAAGAATTTATGCTTAAAAATACCCGCGAAAAGGATCTTGCTCTATTTGTGAAATTAAGAGGAGAAGGAAGACCAAGCCATCCTGAAGATATTTCTCTTTTAACATTAATTCCAGCTTTTATGATAAGTGAATTAAAAACTGCCTTCCAAATAGGATTTTTGCTCTATATTCCCTTTTTAATCATTGATCTTGTCGTATCTACCGTTTTGATTTCTATGGGTATTTTAATGTTGCCTCCGATGATGTTGAGTTTACCTTTGAAACTGTTACTATTTGTTTTAGTTGATGGTTGGAATCTTTTAATTTTTTCTCTAATTAAGAGCTTTTATTAAAAACAAAGGGAGGTATAATAAAATGACTGATACTTTAGTAGTAAACATTGCTCAGGAGGCTTTAAAGATTAGCATCATTATATCTTTACCTTTATTAGCTACTGCTTTAATAGTTGGGTTAGGTATTAGTATCTTTCAGGCGGTAACACAAATCCAGGAAATGACTCTAACTTTTGTTCCTAAGATATTAGCAATGATTCTCGTTTTCTTTTTTACTTTACCATGGATGATAAAAAAAATAATTTCATTTACCTCTCACTTAATCTTAAATATTCCTGATTTTATTAGATGATTTAATATGACCACAGAAACCTTAACTTATTTTTTTAACAATTTTTTTGTTTATTTTTTTCTTTTTAATCGTTTTTTGTTGCTTTTTTTTCTTTTCCCTTTATTTTCTTCTACTTATTTTCCTAATAAAATCAAAATTGTTTTAAGTCTCCTTTTGTCCTTTGCTCTTACTCCAGCTATTAATGTAAAGTTACCATATACTCTGAACTTATTTTCTTTAATAATTTTTATTTTTTTAGATTTTATAATTTTCTTTTTTATTTCTTTATTTTTTAGGTTTATTTTAACTGCTCTTCAGATAGGTGGTGAAATGATTGGTTTACAAATGGGATTAGGTATAACTCAAACTATTGATCCAATTGGTGGTGTTAGTATCCCAATCATCTCTGAATTTCTTTTTATTCTTTTTTTATTAGTTTTTTTTACTTTAGATTTACATCATTATTTAATAATTTTTGTTTATCGTTCCTTTGATATTTTTCCTTTAGGTTTTTTTGTTTTAAAAGAAAATTTTTTGTTATATTTTTTAAAAAAAAGTAAAATAATGTTTGATTTAAGTGTGAGAATTCTTGGTCCTATTATGATAATAATGTACTTAATTCATATAATTTTAGCTATAATAGGTAGAATAATTCCCCAAATAAATATTCTCTTTGTTAGTTTTCCTTTAACCTTGGGAATTGGTTTATTACTTTTTGGATTTACATTATTTCTTTTACCTAAAGTTTTTTCAGGTCAATTATTATTATTTAAAGACTTTTTGAATACTTTAATAAAAACAGTTAGATAAGGAATTCTCATGCCAGAAGAAAGTTTACAAGAACGAACGGAAGAGGCAACGCCACGAAGGCGAGAGGAAGCTCGTAAAAGAGGGCAAGTTCCCAAAAGTAGGGAATTAACCTCGGTTGCTGTATTATTGACAGGTTCAATCTTTATTTTTTTCTTTGGAGGTTTTTTTATTACCCAAATAATTTTTCTTTTTAAATTTTCTTTTTCCTTTTTTACAAGACCGATAGATTTTATTGATCTATTATATCTTTTAAAAGCAATTTTTCCTGTCCTCTTAAAGATCCTTTTACCTTTATTTCTTTTTCTTTCTTTGGGAGTATTGTTGGTCTATTTTGTGCAAACCGGAGGAGGCCTCTGGGCTACCGAGGTGCTTACTCCCAAGTTAGAACGTATTAATCCCATAGAAGGATTTAAAAGATTATTTTCCTTGACTTCTCTCTTCGAACTTATTAAATCTCTCTTAAAACTTTTTATCATTTCGGGGATTTCCTATTGGATTCTCCGTGAGGAACTTCCTAAAATCATCGCCTTTTTTGGTAATACTGTCAATCATTTGACGATAGTTCTTCTGCAACTTGTCAAATCTTTGATAGTAAAGATTTTTTTTCTGCTTTTGCTCCTTTCTATCCTTGACTGGCTATTTAACTGGTGGGAGGTAGAGAGGAAGTTAAAGATGACCCGAGAGGAATTGAAGGAAGAACTCAAGCAGACCGAAGGAGATCCTTTGGTCAAGATGAGGATTAGACAGAAGCAAAGGGAAATGGCTAGACTAAGGATGTTAGAAGAGGTACCAAAGGCCGACGTAGTAATCACCAACCCCGAACACTTTGCTGTGGCTCTAAAATATATCATAGGTGAGATGCCAGCCCCTCAGGTTATAGCAAAAGGAGTGGATCATTTAGCGCAAAAGATTAAAGAAATAGCCATAGAAAATAATATTCCTCTTTATGAAGATCCACCTTTGGCACGATTGTTGTACTATAAAACTAAGGTGGGAGATTATATCCCTTCAGAGCTTTATGAAGTGGTAGCTAAGGTTTTAGCGTTAATTTATCGGATGAGAAAAAAGAGAGGGCCTTTTTAATCTATGGAGCGAACCCAGGATCTTCGAACTATTTTTGATGTCTATAATCTCCTTGGCATTTTAGGAGTTATTTTGCTTTTGGCGCTCATTATCTTTCCTCTACCGAAATATCTCCTTGATATAGTCCTTACCCTTAACATTTCCATAGCCCTTTTGATCCTTCTTATGGCTATGCAAGTTAATAGAGCCCTTGATTTTGTTGCTTTTCCATCTCTTCTTTTAATCACGACCCTTTTTAGATTAGGGATGAATGTTGCTACTACTAGGGTAATTCTTTTGCGTGGGCATGAAGGGACGGATGCCGCAGGGTATTTGATAAAGAGTTTTGGCGAGTTTGTGGTAGGTGGAAACTATATTGTCGGGTTTATCGTTTTTCTAATTTTAGTGTTAATAAACTTTGTAGTGATTACTAAAGGTGCTGGTAGGATTGCTGAAGTTGCCGCAAGGTTCACTCTTGATGCCATGCCAGGCAAACAAATGGCGATAGATGCGGATCTTAATGCGGGGTTAATTGATGAGGCTGAGGCAAAAAGAAGGCGGAGTGAAATTGCCAAAGAAGCAGAGTTCTATGGAGCCATGGATGGTGCTTCCAAATTCATCAGGGGTGAGGCCATAGCTGGTTTTATCATCATTTTTATTAATATTATAGGTGGGATCCTAATTGGTACCCTTCAAAAAGGATTAGATATAGTTACCTCCTCAAAAACTTATACTATTTTAACTATCGGAGATGGGTTAGTATCCCAAATCCCAGCCTTAATTGTCTCAACCTCAGCCGGAATTCTTATTAGTCGCGCCTCTTCGGAATCAGGGATGACCAAAGATATTGCCATGCAATTTGCTAAAAGGCCTGTTACTTTTGCCTTAACGGGATTAGCCCTTTTTATTATAAGCTTAGTGCCAGGACTTCCTTTCTTTCCTTTATTTCTTTTAAGTTCTCTTTTCTTTATTTTAGGATATATCTCCTACCGAACTTTACAAAGGGTTGAAAAAATTGAACCTGAAGAAAAAGCTCCTCCGCCCACACCGGAGGTCGAAGAAATAAGACCAGTTGAACTTTTAGCTGTTGAACTTGGATATGGGCTTATATATCTTGCGGATGAAGCCTTAGGTGGCGATCTCTTGGCAAGAATAAAATCCCTAAGAAAACAATTAGTAAATGAGCTAGGAATTATGATCCCAGCTGTTCATGTTAGGGATAACCTAATGTTAAAACCCCATGAATATCAAATCCTTATAAAGGGGGTGGAAGTTGCCAAAGCCGAGCTTGTACCTAACTATCTTATGGCTATCCCTTCCGATCCTCATCTTCCACCTCCTGAAGGGGCCATTCCAACTTTAGACCCAGCCTTTGGGGTTAAAGCCTATTTTATTCTAGAAAAGGTTCGGGAAGAGGCTGAAATGGCTGGATTTACGGTGGTTAGTTTGAGTACCGTTATAACTACCCATCTCTCGGAGGTGGTTAAGCGTCATGCTGATGAATTGTTGACTAAACAGGAAGTTCAAAAAATCTTAGATGGTCTAAGAAAATACTATCCCAAATTAGTAGAAGAGACTTTAAACGTGATGAACCTAACAACCATTCAAAAGGTTTTACAAAATTTATTAAAGGAAGGAATTCCTCTAAAAGACACTATTACTATCTTTGAAACGCTTAGTGATTATGGAGAAAGCATTAAGGATCCGGATGTACTCACCGAATATGTGCGTCAAAAACTTGGGAGAATGATTATCAAATCTTATTTGCAAGAGGGGAAACTTCCCAGTTTGATCATCGGAGAAGATGTGGAAGAGATAATTCGTAAAAGTTTACAGCGAACCGATCAGGGAACTTTTTTGATGATTGATCCTAAGCTGGGGAGCAAAATTGTGACAGCTATTACGCAAGCTGTAGAAAGGGCTGGGCAAAAGGGGGTTATTCCGATAATTCTTACTAGCCCTCTCATAAGAAGACACTTAAGAAAGTTGATTGAAAGAACTTTAAGTCATATTCCGGTTATTTCTCAAGCGGAAATCCCCCCAGAAGTGAATGTAGAAATCTTAGAAATTATAAGATTATTTAGAGACTAAAAATGAAGATCAAAAAGTTACGCGGGAAGTCTTTAATTGATGCTTTGCGAAAGGTTAAGGAGGATCTAGGAGAAAATGCGGTAATTTTAGATTCTCAGAGGATTGTGGATAACGGAGAGGAATTTTACGAAATTTTGGCTGCGGTTGATGAAGTTGAATTATCTTCTCTCCCTGAATTTTCTAAAGAGAAAAACCAAAGTATTTACCAAAAGTTGGAGGAAAATACTAACATTTGTTGGAAAGAATTAAAAGAAATTAAAGAAATATTGAAAACCTTGGCTGCTCCACAGCTTCATTTAAAAAAGGAAATTGAGCTTTTAAGATTGGGAATACCTGGCTTTATGGTAGAGAGGATAATTCAGGAAAATGTGAATTTAACAAATTTTGTAAAGAATGCTTGGCAAAAAAAGGGTAGCACTCCCCAAGGGAGGTTTAGAATTTTTATTGGAGAAGCCGGTACTGGCAAGACAAGCATGCTTTTTAAAATCGCTTTTTATTTAAAAGAGAAAGAGAAAAAAAAGGGATCAATCTTAATCGTTAGTGTGGACAACTATAAAATAGGCGGAAGGGAACAGTTTCAAAAAATGTCTCAACTCTTAGAAATACCCAGTTTTTGGACAGATTGGGAAGAAGTCATAAGCAAGATTGATGAATTAAAGAGGGAATATGATTTTATTTTAATTGACACCCCAGGCATTGGGAAGAAGTTTCTCTTAGAGGATTTATATGAGATTTCAGGAGAACTTAGGGATTTTCGGTTAAGTTGGGTAGTAAAAGCCACTGATGAGGGCAGGCGCAATCTTGAGCTTTGGGAAAGATTAAAGAAACTTTATGTGGATGAAGTTCTTTTGACCTTTGTGGATAAAGTCAAATTAGGAGGTCCGCTTTTTTGGCTGTTGGATGATGATTTGCCTCCAGTCACTTATTTTTCAATCGGAGAGAGGATCCCTGAGGATATCCTTAAAGCCAAGCCATCCGACTTATTAGCTTTATTCTTAAGGGGGCTACCTAAAAATTTAGAGGAAAAGGAGGAATTAACATGAAAAGTATTGCCGTATCAAGTGGGAAGGGAGGCGTAGGAAAGACCAGCTTTGTCGTGAACCTAGCTTACATTCTTGCCCAAAAAAAGAAAAAGGTGGTCATTTTTGATGCTGATTTAGGACTTGCTAATGTAGATATTATGTTAGGACTCGCTCCAAAGTTTGATATCAGACATGTTCTAAGGGGGTTGTTAAGCATAAAGGAAATCATTCAGCCTACAGAGTACAATTTTGATATTATTCCTGCTGGATCGGGGGCTTCAGAATTAACCCAATTAAGTTTAGAACAGAAAATTTATCTCAAATCTCAACTTGAAGAAGCATTAAAGCCTTATGATATTTTGCTTTTTGATCTTTCAGCAGGAATTTCAGAAAATGTAGTTTTTTTTAATCAGCTTGCCGAAGAGAGGATCATCATTTGTACGCCTGAACCTACTTCCTTAGCTGATGCTTATGCTTTGTTAAAAATTTTACATCGCCAAAACCGGATAAATCGTTTGAATATCATAGTCAATATGGTAAAATCGGAAATTGAGGCTAAGCAAATTTATCAGCGGCTTATTTACGTGATCGAGAGATTTTTACCAGAATTAGCAGTTAATTATCTTGGGTATTTACCCTATGATGAGTGTGTCAAGCTATCTATCAAATCCCAGGTTCCCTTCGTTAAATTATGTCCTCAAACAGAGATAACTCAAAAATTAATTGAAATTGCCCTTAAATTTATTAATCTTGATAAGAAGGAGAATAAATTAGAGGAGTTTTTAGAGAGGTTCGTAGGCGGTGGCTATGAATAAACCAATGAAAACTTTAACCCAACTTCCCCCTTTAGAAATCCTGATTGAAGAATTTTTGCCAAGCATAAATTATTATGCCAATCGTTATAGTTATTTAGGCCAACCGGTTTTAAGTAAAGAAGATTTAGTGTCCGCAGGTATAACCGGATTGATTGAGGCTTACAGGAGGTATGATCCTTCTAAAAAAGTAAAATTTCGAACCTATGCCGAAAAAAGGATCCGTGGAGCAATCATTGATGAAATACGCAAGTTAGATATAATTCCACGGAGCGTTAGAGAAAGGGCCAACAAGGTTGAAGAGACCGTGAAAGAACTATATCGTAAAAAAGGGGAAATGCCTCAAGAGGAAGAGATAGCTTTAGCCCTCGGCCTTTCCATAGAAGAATACTTTAAGCTCCTTGACAATTTAAAGGGTATTCAATTTGTAGATTTAGAGATCTTTAAAAATTTAAATGAATTTGATGAAGATCCATTAGAAAATTTAATTTCTTCAGAAGAAGATTTAGAAAATAATATCATTTTTAAGGATCTTATAGATAAACTGGAAAAAGCCTTAGAAAAGTTGCACGAAAAAGAAAGATTAGTTTTAGCTCTATATTACTATGAAGGATTAACGATGAAAGAAGTAGCTAAAGTTTTAGGATATACCGAGGGAAGAATTTCACAAATTCATACACAAGCAATATTAAAGCTAAGAACACTTTTACATGATGAAAATTTTTAAAGGAAAAATCTAAAAAGGAGGGTGATTTATGGGTTTGGATCCAAATATAAAAATTCTTGTTGTAGATGACTTTTCTACTATGAGAAAGATAATACGAAATATTTTAACTCAACTTGGATTTAAAAATATCTTAGAAGCCGATGATGGTTCAACCGCCCTTGAAATTTTACAAAAAGAAAAGATTGATCTTATCATATCTGATTGGAATATGCCTAAGGTTAGCGGGTTAGAACTGTTAAAAGCAGTTCGTTCCAATGAGGCTACCAAGGATATTCCTTTTATAATGGTAACAGCTGAGGCACAAAAGGATAATATTTTGGAAGCTATAAAATACAAGGTCAGTCAATATATAGTTAAACCCTTTACCCCGGAAACTTTAAAGGAAAAATTAGAAAAAGTTTTTGGGGGTTAATTTTTGTCCGAAGAAAGGCCTGAGAATAATAAAGATAATAAAGATAATAATAAAGAATTTGAGGTAGAAAAGGGAATTCAAAAAACCGATGAAATAATTCAAGAGTTAATAACTGAAGGGGATATAGAAGAAAAAGTTTTACCTCATGAAAAAGGCTTTGTTCCCCTAATAAAAAAATTTTCGGGTAGAATAGATAGGAAGACAATAGTTATTTTTTCAGGGTTTTTAGGTTTAATTCTGTTTTTGCTTTCTGGAATTTTTTTGGCTTTTAAATTAATCTTTTCACCAAAAAAAGGTGAAAAAACAGAAAAATCAATACCCGCTCAAATGAGGAAAGAAGACTTGTTAGTTAAGGATGATACTCAAAAAGAATTAAAGACTAAAGAAAAATTTTCTTTACCATCTGAGAAAAAAAGAATTAAGCCCAAAGAAAGCAAGGAATATACCTTAGAATTAAAAAATTTTGTGGTCCCATATGGAGATAAAGGTGTTTTGAGAGTTGATGTCTATCTTTATTTTATTGACTATTCTTCCTTAACTCAAGCTAAAAGGGTGGAAATTTTATGGCGAGAGGCAATATTTAATTTTTTAACTTCCAAACAAAATTTGTCTCCCGGAATTCTAATGAATACGAAATATTTAGAAGAAGAATTGTTAAATTACTTAAAAGCTAAGGGGTGGAAAATTATACCTAACAATTTAGAAGTAGAAGGGGTAATATTGAGGAGTTAATTCCATGGGTAAGGAACTTTTAGTTTTTTTTGTTTTAATCCTTGATTTAGTGATAGTTATTTTAATAATAGTGATTTATTTTAAGTTAAAAAAATTTTTAGATTTACCTTTGGAGGAAATTAAGGAAAGCATTGTACGAGCCTCAGAACTAGTTGGAACCTTAGAAAGATTAAAGGGGGCTCAAACCGAGGAAGAAGAAGATTTAAAAAGTAAAGTATTGTGGATGATCAAGCAAGGGCATACACCCAAAGAAATAGCTAAAAAGCTTGGTTTAAGTCAAGGAGAGGTGGAGCTATTGTTAAAAAGCAAAGGATATAGGATAGAATGATCCAAATTCAACCAACAACTCCAGTTTATTTTTTATCTGAGAATTTATTAAGTCTTTTAAACAGACCAGGACGAGAATTAACCGTTAAAGTTTTACAAGTAGAGGGTAAAACTTTACATTTAGAATTAGGAGGAGAGAAGTTTCAAGCACAGGTGTCTGGAATTTTTAATCCTGAAGACTTTGAGGTGGGTGAGAATTTACGGGTGCGCGTGGAAAGAACAGAGCCTGAGATTGTTTTGCGGTTAGTAAGCCCTCAAAAAAAGTCCATAGATTTAGTGATTTTGCATTCCGTCAAAAGGGAGAACATGTTTTTGAGTGAACAAGAGAGGGTAGAGAAAAGGTTAGAATTGACCACCCTTACTGGTTTTCTAAAAAGACTAGTTGCCACCAAAGGGAAAAAGTTTCAGGAAAGAGAAGAGGGAGAGGATTGGGTACCACAGGTGAAATTAAAAAAACCTTTATACTATGAGGACAAATTCCTTCTCCCCTTAGTATTTCCCGAAAATACTGGTTGGGGATATTTTGAATTTTTTCCACCTCACGAAGAGGTAGATAAATTAAAACTTTTTAAGGTTGTTCTTTTTTTTCCTTATTTGAGCTTGGTTGAAATTAATTTTTATCTAAAAAATCAAAATTTAGAGATCATGTTAGATTTTTCGTCTAAGGAAGGTTTAAAGATGGCTCGTGAATATCTTTCGGAGTTAAAAAATCTATTGGCAAGTGAAGAGAAATCTTTTAAAGTATATTTAAGACAAAAAGAGATTACCCCAGGCTATCTTTTGTTTGATCGGGGCTGATGGTGAAGAAAAGAGAAACCTACTATTTTCCTAAACCTGGTCCAGACAATACTGATTTTTGCGTAGAAATTGTAAAAAAAATTATTAAGGATGAGGGGTTAAGGCATTTGGTGGTGGCCTCAACCTTTGGAGATACTGGCCTTAAGTTTGCTAAATCTTTAAAAGAGATTGAGGATTTAAATTTAGTCGTAGTTACCCATAATGTTGGGTTTAAAGAACCTGGAATTCTTGAGCTTTCAACAGAGAGAAGAGAGGAGTTACTATCTTTAGGAGCAAAAGTTTATACCGGGACTATGGTGTTTCGTAGCCTTGGAGCAAGTATCAAGGGACTTTTTCATTACTCTCAGGAAGCTATTATAGCTCAAACCCTTCGTCTTTTGGGGCAAGGAGTAAAGGTTTGTGTAGAAATAGTGCTAATGGCTTGTGATGCTGGATTGATCCCTCCAGAAGATGTGCTGGCTGTGGCGGGGACCGCAAGAGGGGCCGATACGGTATGTTTGATTAAGGCTGGACCTTCTAATATGTTTTTTAATTTGAAGATCAGAGAAATAATTGCTAAACCGAGGGATTGGTAATGAAAAAAGCCCTTGTTGTAGATGATTCCAAGGCTATTAGACAGATTGAGAAGAAATATTTAGAGGAATTAGGATTTGAGGTTTTGGAAGCATCCAACGGAGAAGAGGCCTTGGAGGTATTGGAAACTAATCCGGATATTTCTCTTATTCTCCTTGATTGGCACATGCCGGTTATGAATGGTTATGAATTCTTAAAAAGGCTCCGGGCCAATCCTGAATATGCAGAGATAAAAGTTATGATGGTTACAACAGAAAATCAGCAAAAAAGTGTAATTGAAGCTATTATGGCTGGAGCAAATGAATATCTCATGAAGCCTTTTGATAAAGAAATGTTAGAAACCAAAATTAGGTATCTTTTTGAGGGATTTTAGCATGCCAGGAAAAATAAGGGTTCTTATCGTTGATGATTCAGCTATTATGAGAAAGTTAATTGCCGAAATCCTTAAAAAGGATCCAAACATTGAAATAATAGGACAAGCGGTGGATGGTCTTGATGCTATTGCTAAGGCCAAAACTCTAAAACCCGATATAATTACCTTAGATATTGAAATGCCTAAAATGGATGGATTGGAGGCCTTAAAGGTTTTGCGAAAGGAGCTTCCCCAGACCAAAATAATTATGTTTTCTTCCTTGACCCAAGAGGGAGCTAAAGCCACCATTGAAGCCTTGAGTTTGGGGGCTCATGATTTCGTTCCTAAGCCATCATCTAAGTCATTTTTGGAAAGTGTAAGTAAAATCGAAAAGGAACTTCTTCCTAAGATTAAAGCATTGCTTGGTTTTGATTTAGTAAAGACTGTCCAAGTAATCACTACGGGGAAAAAATTAAGGGCTGGAGTATATAGAGTTTTAGCTGTTGGTGTTTCCACGGGAGGTCCCCAAACACTTACCGAAATTCTTAAAGAATTACCAGCTAATTTCCCAGTGCCCATTTTGATTGTACAACACATGCCACCTTTTTTCACTTCTCAATTGGCTGAAAGGCTTAGTAAAGTGTCTTTTTTGAAAGTAGTTGAAGCTAAAGACGGTGAAGAGATAAAGGAGGGAACAGTTTATATAGCTCCGGGTGATTATCATATGAAAGTTTTTTGCGAAAATCGAAATAAAAAATTTATTCGAATTACTCAGGAACCTCCGAGAAATAATTGTCGACCTTCCGTTGATGTACTTTTTGAATCGGTTGCCGAAATATATAATGGTACAGCTTTGGGATTAATCCTTACGGGGATGGGTAAGGATGGGTTAGAGGGTTCAAAACTTATAAAGGCAAGGGGTGGAGGTATAATAGCTCAAGATAGAGAAACTTCTGTGGTTTATGGAATGCCAAGAGCGGTAATCGAAGCTGGGCTTGCTGATGAAATTTTGTCCCTTCCTCAGATTCCTTTACGCCTTAAGGAAATTTTTCGGAGTTTTTAAGTATGAAGCCAGAGATATTTAATTTTTTTACACAGCTCTTAGAAAAGACAAGCGGAATTTCTTACCGCGAAGGGAAGGAATATCTTTTTGAAAACAGATTAACCGAACTTGCTGTCTCTTTAGGATATAAAAATGTTGAAGATCTTTATCAAAAAGTTAAAGTGGCCCTCACTCCTCAATTATTAAATCAAGTTATTGATGCTTTAACTACAAATGAAACCTATTTTTTTAGGGATGAGCATCCTTTTTTAACTTTAAAAAATCAAATTTTACCTGAAATTTTTAAACAAAAAGAAAAAATTAAAGAAGTCAATCTTTGGTCCGCCGCATGCTCAACCGGACAAGAACCATATAGTTTGGCCCTTCTTCTTTTAGAATATTTTTCCTCTTATCTATCTTCCTATAAAGTCAACATCTATGCTACAGATATTTCACAAACCGCCATTGAAAAAGCAAAAAAGGGAATCTATAATCAAATAGAAGTAAACCGTGGATTACCAGTGCAATTTTTAATAAAATATTTTAGACAAAATGGGGCAAATTGGGAAATAGATGAAAGGGCTAAAAGATTGGTAAAGTTTGAATTATTGAACCTTTTAGAAGCAGATAAAAAGATAAGGCAAAAGTTTGATTTAATCCTTTGTCGTTACGTTTTAATTTATTTCAACAAAGAGGCTAAAGAAAAGGTTTTTAGATCTCTATGGAACCTTTTAATACCGGGAGGATACTTAATTCTTGGAGCTACAGAATTGCCGCCTCTTTTGCCTTTAGATTTAGAAAAGGTAATGGTTGGTAAAACATTATTATTTAGAAAAAAGGTTCAATAGGAGGGGTCCTATGAATTTAGATGAAGAAATCCTAAAGGATTTCTTAGTAGAAGCTAAAGAAGCTATAAATCGTTTAGAGGAAGAGTTTGTGGAACTGGAGAAAGAACCAGAGAACCCAGAAATTCTAAAAAGTTTGTTTAGAAGTATGCATTCTCTAAAGGGAGCTTCGGGTTTCTTTGGCTTTAAGAGTTTGGAAAGTATTGCCCATTTTTCAGAGGATATCTTAGCTAAGCTCAGGGATGGCTTAGTAAAGCCTGAACCTGAGATTGTGGACATTCTATTAAGAGCTGTGGATGAAATTAAATACATAATAGCTTATTTAGAAGAAAATAAAGAGGAGCCATTAGAAGATCGCATTTTGAGTTTTATTGTGGATCTTTCAAATTTTGCTGAAAAGCTTAAAAAACGGATTGAGAGTGAGGGAAAAGGGGAAGAATCTTCGGAAACATCTCCGGAAGAAATTAAAGAGGAAAGAGTGGAAGTCAAAAGTTTAGAGGAAGGGGATCAAAAAGGAGAAGAGCAAACTGAAAAAGGGGAGGATAAAGTTTTAAAAGAATTAACCCCCACCGTGACATCACAAACGGAGAAAAAACCCGACAAGGGGGAAGGAAAAGAGTTTCCTACTACTCCCACCAAAGATTTGGTGGAAACTCATGTAAAAGTAGATGTTAAATTATTGGATTTACTCATGAACTTAGCGGGTGAATTGGTTTTGGCACGGAATAGAGTTTTACAACTTACTTCTCGGTATACCGATCCCGATTTACAGAGGAGCGTGCAGGCTTTATCCATGGTTACCTCAGAGCTTCAAGAAACAATCATGAAAACAAGGATGCAACCTATTGGGACGGTGTTTAATAAGTTTCCCCGGATTGTTAGAGATTTGAGTAGAGCCCTTGGTAAAAAAGTAAATCTCAAGCTTGAAGGAACCGAAACAGAATTAGATCGTTCCATCATTGAATCCATTAAAGATCCGCTGACCCATCTAGTTAGAAATTCCATAGATCATGGCATTGAGGATCCGGAAGAAAGAAAGAGATTAGGTAAGCCAGAAGAAGGCCTATTAATGATGCGTGCTTATCATGAAGGGGGGCAGGTAATAATTGAAATTGAAGATGATGGACGGGGAATTGATACCGAAAAAATAAAAAATAAGGCCATTGAAAAGGGGCTTATCACGCCTGACCTTGCTGAGAAAATGAGTGAGAAGGAAATTCTTTCCTTGATTTTTAAACCTGGCTTTTCAACGGCGGAAAAGGTGACTCAGGTTTCTGGTCGCGGAGTTGGCATGGATGTAGTAAAGACCAATATTGAAAAACTTGGCGGGACGATTGAACTCAATACTACAAAGGGCAGAGGAACGACGGTTAGAATAAAAATACCTTTAACTTTGGCTATTATTCCAGCCTTAATTGTGACTAGCGACGGGCAAAGATTTGCCATTCCTCAAGTGAGTTTGAGAGAACTTGTCAGCATAGACCCATTAAAGGATTTATTGAAGATTGGAGATACTGATTTTTATCGCTTGCGTGGTGAAATAATTCCGGTATTATCCTTATCAAAAATTTTAAAACGAGAAAAAGAAAGTATGGAGAAAAATTTACTTATTCTTAATGCGGGCGAAAGATTTTTTGGCCTATTAGTAGATGAAATTCTAGATTCTGAAGAAATAGTTGTTAAACCTCTGGGGAAATGGTTTAAGAACATCCCTCTATTTAGCGGTGCAACTATAATGGGAGACGGTAAACTTGCCCTTATCCTTGATATAGTCGGATTGATGAGAATGCTTGGTGTTTCTTTAGAAGAATTAGAAAAGGAAGCTATGGAAAAAGTTGTTTTAGGTGGAGAAGAAACCCAATTTATTCTTATCTTTGAAATCGGAAAGGATAATTTTGCTGTTCCCTTAGCATTAATTTCTCGGCTTGATAAGGTCCGTTATGACCAAATTGAGATGATTGGTGGTAAGGAGGTTATCGTCTATAAAGATAAAATAATTCCTCTCTTAAGGTTGGAAAATTATTTACCAATTAGTATGCCTGAATATGGAGAAGAAGTAAGTGTTTTATTCTTTAGTGAAAGAAATAAAACTGTAGCTATAATTTGTTCTCGTATTGTAGATACTTTGGAAACAACTCTTGATGTTGACACTTCTATCTATGTACAACCAGGAATAATCGGACATCGTATTATTGGTGAAAAAACTATATTATTTTTAGATATCTTTAAAATAATTGAAATGTTTGATCCTGAGTGGTTCATAGTTAAAAAAGAAATTGAAGAGGAAGATCATTTTGACAGGATCCTGCTCGCGGAAGATTCTCCATTTTTCCAAAATTTAATTAAGAATTATTTAACTCAAGCGGGATTTGAAGTAGATGTAGCTGAAAATGGTAAGGTTGCTTTGGAGATGTTAAAACAAAATCCTAATCTATATTCATTATTAATAACCGATATTGAGATGCCAACAATGAACGGATTTGAACTGATTGAAGCAGTCAGAAAGGATCCGCAATTAAAGGATATTCCGATCTTAGTTCAAACATCTTTGGCTGGGGAAGATGTGAGAAAGAAAGTATTTGATTTAGGAGCTAATGCCTATCAAGTCAAACTTGATAGGGAAAAAGTTTTAACGGAAATTGAGGGACTTTTAAGCCAAAGAAAAAAAAGGGTAAGTAATGCTTAAAAAAAATTTTTTAGGTCATTCTGAAGAGCAGGATTTAAAAAAACTTTACCGAAGGATGGTCAAAGCCCTTCACCCTGATCTTGGTGGTAATAAAGAAGAATTTATAAAATTTATGGAAGAATTTAAATTTTATAAGCAAAATTTTTTTCAATCCCCAATCAAAAAAGTAGAAATTGTTAAAAATCTTCCGATAAAAAATAATTTTATTTATCGTTGTGAAGAATTTAGTTTAGAAGAGTTGCTAGGAATAAAGAAAAAAAAAGTTTGTATACCCATAGAAAGAAAATGTTATTATTGTAATGGAAAAGGATATGATTTGAACAGTACCAAAATATGTGGACGATGTCAGGGAACAGGGTTATTAAGAATTGAGGATAAAAAAGAGACTGGTCAGTTAAGTATAAAATGTTTTTTCTGCGATGGTAATGGTAAGGTATACAATAAAAAATGTATATATTGTAGCGGTAAAGGATATATAAGGGATGAAATTATGGTAGAGGTTGATATTCCCTTAGGGGTTCAAGAAGGAGATTTTTTATTTTTGGCAAAGGATCTTTTTAATTTACCACAAGATGTATATATTGAAGTTTTTTTAAGTAGAAATTCTTCATTCAAGATTAGTGGTAATGATATTAAGTTAGAATTAGAAATAAATATTTGGGATCTTTTGCTTAGTGATTACATTGAAATTTCAACCCTTGAAGGGCCAGAACAAATACCTACTTCAATTCTTAGAGAGAATGATTTTATTATTTTAGAGAAACGTGGGTTATTTTATTATCAAGATGGATCTTTAAAGAGGGGCAATTTATTAATACATTTTAAGATAAAAATGCCTAAAAATATCCCTATGGAAGTTAAGGAAATTTTGCAATCTGCCTATAATTTATATCAATCTTTGGTTAAGGAGGATAAAAATGGATAAAGGAGTAGTATCTCCGATGCTAATTGAAAGTCAGACAAAAAAAATGGTCAGGGAAAAAATAATTACTTTAATTACCTTTTATTTAGGAGAGTTTATTTTTGGAGTTCCGGCAGTTAAGGTAGTGGAAATTAATAAGGATCTTAATATAACTCCAGTTCCTTTATCGTATGAATTTGTTTTAGGTATTATGAATTTACGAGGGCAAATAGTTACAGTGATAGATATTCAAAAGAAAATTAAATTACACTCAGAAATTAGGCCTAAATTAAATCTTATCCTTAAGAAGGATGATGAACTATTGGCTTTCCTTGTGGAAAGAATTGGAGATATTCTTGAAATACCTGCTAATAAAATAGAGGAAACGCCTGAAAGAATTGAAGGGGTTGACAAAGAATTTATAGAAAATATTTATCAATTGCCAGATAGATTACTGTTAATTTTAAATGTGGATAAATTATTTGAAAATTAAGCTAATAATCTGAGTAAAGACCTGCAAAATTGAGGAAGTTTTTCCATTTTTCTTTTTTACTTTTAGGGAATTCATCCAAGACTAAAGCCTGCCACTTGGGAGGCTTAGGGTGTTTAAGTAGTTTTAATCCAGCTTCTTCTGGAGTTTTATTGCCTTTTTTTAGATTACATTTTTTGCAACATAAGACCACATTTGACCAAATTGTTCGTCCTCCTCTACTTTTGGGGATAATATGATCAATTGTTCTTTCCTTGGGATTGGTTAATTTTTTTCCACAATATTGGCAAGTAAAATTATCTCTTAAAAATAAATTTCGCCTGGTAAATAAAACTTCATTTTTTGGTAATACTTCATTGTTCGGTAGAAAAATTGCATCAAAAACTAAAATTCTTAGAGAAGGACTTCTGATAAATTTATTATCATTACCATTAGGATAGTAAAATTTACTAATTTTAATCCATTCATCAAAATTGTGTATTGTCCAATCTTCTGTTATTATCATTGCGTTGCCTTTTACTAAAAAACAAATAGCCTTTTGTAGAGTGATTATATGAATAGCTTGATAATATTTATTTAATACTAAAACTTTTTCACTTAAAATATTATTTGACATTTAACTTACAACTGGACATGTCATTGTATGATTTATGGCGGGTATATTTTGGATTTTTTCTAATAAAATTTTAGATATATCTTCATATGTTGGTACTTCAATTTCTACTATTATATCATAAGGGCCCATTATAACGTCTATCTTTTTAATTTCAGGAATTGAATTCAATTCTTCTAAAACCTTTTGGGTCTTACCAATTTGTGTATTAATAAGGATGTAAGCTCTGATACTCATATTTACCCTCCTCTTTTATTATGAATATATAAATTTTTTTTAATTTCATAAAGATGTTTAATTACCAAATCAACATTTTTTTCTGAAAGACTACCCATCCCACAAGACGGTGTGAAAATACTTTTTTCTAAAACATTTTCTAAAGGTATCTCTAATAGGTTAGAAATTTTATTTAATTGATTATACAATATAGTGTATAAATTATTATTATATAAATTCAATAATTTATCTTCGTTCGTTGGTACACAACCCCAGGCTAAATATGTATTATTTGTAGATATATATTGCTTAATCTCATTTTTATATAAAATGAATTTGTCAAAGTAGCTAAAACTATCAAAGCTTACTATATCAGGGTTTACTGAAAATATAATATCCCATGATGTATTGGCACATACATGAATACCAGTAATGATATTATTTTTTTTAAGAATTAAAATGATTGATTGTAACATATTGATAATTTCTTCTTTTGCAATAGTTATTAAAGTAGAACTTCCAAATCCAGCTAATCCTGGTTCATCTATAAAAATAATGACTTGCTTGCCAGATTCCTGTAATTTTTTTGCTAAAGCTAAAGATTTAATCGTTAAAAATTTAATCAATAGTTCTTTTAAATCAGCTAGAAAAATAATCGGTTGGCCTTCACTATCTTTTAAAGCTGTAGCCAAGGTAAAAGGCCCAGTTATTTGTCCTTTTATTATAGTTTTTTCTGTTTTTTTGGCCATTTCAACAAAGGGGGCTAACGTTTTAGCTCTATTAGGAGAAGGAATGTAGTTATTCAATAGGTCTATTTGGTCTTTAATAATAATTTTTTGATAATCATCTTCAATTTTCATGAAAAAATATTCAAAGTTAGAATCGTTATAATCAATCCTTTCTGTAATAGGATCGTATCCAGGGAATAATTCGCAAAATTGGTTAATCATTCCTTCATCTTTATATTTAGGTAGTTGTGGCCAAACGGGTATATCAAATTTAAAGGTATATTGAAGGCTTTTATTTATATCTACAAATGGAAAGCTACCAATATGTGTAATAGATTTTCCTAATTTAAGGGATAACACATAAACCTCCTGTTTGGTTATTTTTATTAGTGCAAATAGGTTCATTATCGGGAATAGAAAGTTGTTTTAGTACATCATCATATCCAGAATAAATCTCAATTCTATTTTTTTCTTTGATTAAGAGAATGGGTACTTTTTGAATATCAAATATTTTAATAAAAGGGTACAGTTTATATATGGGAACCAAAGAAATTGACTTTAGGGTATTTTTGTTAGAAATTTTTTCTAAAACATCCTTGCAAGCTGGACAGTTCTCTGAATATACTAAAATATAATTAGATGAAGGTAGTTTAGTAATTGATTTGTGATTTAACAATATATAAATAACAACCATTCCAATGAAAATAAATAAAAATTGAGAAAGAGATATTTTCTTGTTTTTATATAATATCATGAAAAGAACAAAAATTGACAAATTTAAAAGAAAAACACTTAAGCAAAACCAACAAATTATATTAAATTCAAGGAACATTTTTAATATTAATTGCGTGTCAAAAATAAGGGCTATATTTAAAAAGAAAAGGATAAAGAAGAAGAAAACATCGCCTTGGCTATAATTAAATAATAAAAGAAAGAT
This sequence comes from Caldimicrobium sp., assembly GCA_037443245.1. Classification (GTDB taxonomy): domain Bacteria; phylum Desulfobacterota; class Thermodesulfobacteria; order Thermodesulfobacteriales; family Thermodesulfobacteriaceae; genus WYEG01. Next base: position 273,736 of record JBBIOT010000001.1, on the reverse strand, counting down.
TAATAGCATTAAAAAATAAATTAAAGCTAAAATTAAAAGGAAATTACGATCAATATCGATTAGATAATCAGTAATTAAACAAGCATTATTTTGACAAATAGAAGTATGGAAAAAATTGTTAAGAAAATATTCTGTTGATATTAAAACTATACTTATAATAAGTAGAACTATTAAAAGTTTAAAGCCCCAATTTTTTTTTCTTTTCATGGCCTCAATTTTTTAATTTAATCTAAAATTTTTTCCATGTAAAGGATTTTTTCTCACGATGAGAATAAACATCATTTTTTGGCCCAAATTCTTTGATAATTATAGATAAGCAGCATCTTGAGTTTTAACCTGAATGTTTTATAATCTAATTTGAAATGAAAAAGTTTTCAAAGGCTTTTCTGCTTATTTTTATTCTTTTAAATGGTTTAATAAACCCCTTATCAGCAAAGGAAATTGATGTAACAGCTGATCGAATGGAGGTTTACGAGGAAGAGGGCTTGGCTGTTTTTACGGGGAAAGTCTATGCTAAAGAGGGAGATTTAACCCTATGGGCTAATAAACTTTATATATACTACGAAAAATCTTTAAAGGGAAGAGAGATGAAAAAGGCAATTGCTATCGGACAAGTAAAAATTGAAAAGGGTAAATGGAAATCTACTTCAGGGAAGGCCACTTATTTTAAAACTGAAGAACGATTAGTTTTAGAGGATCAACCCAAAGTTTGGTATGAAAATCATTTGGTTGAAGGAGATCAAATCGTTGTTTATTTTAAAGAAGATAGAAGCGAGGTCCTATCTAAGGGGGGTAGGGTTAGAGCTTTAATTCGGCGTTGAGATGAAGATCCTAGGATACGATTTAAAAAAATATTTTAAGAAAAAACCTGTGGTAAAGGGCATAAACTTGGAAGTAAATCAAGGAGAAATAGTGGGGTTACTCGGACCCAATGGAGCGGGTAAAACTACTACCTTTTATATGTTAGCTGGTTTTTTAAAGCCAGACGGCGGATCTATATACCTTGATACAGAAGATGTTACTAATTTTGATGCTTCAGAAAGAGCTAAAAGGGGAATAATTTACCTTCCTCAAGAAACATCAGTCTTTAGAAATTTAACTGTTAAAGAGAATTTACAAATTGGCATAGAAGGAAAGGGAATTAACAAAAACCGAGAAGATCTTTTTACTCACTATGTAGAATTGTTTGAATTGAAAAATATCTTAGAGGAAAAGGCTCAAAATCTTTCTGGAGGGCAAAAAAGAAGACTGGAGGTGGCTCGGGCCTTATTGACTTCACCTCATTTTATTCTTTTAGACGAACCTTTTACGGGGATTGATCCAATTGGCATAATACAATTGAAAAAACTTTTTCAAACTTTAAAAAATGAAAATATTGCTCTTATTATCTCTGATCATAATGTAAGAGAAACTTTGCAAATATGTGATAGAGCATATGTAATAGCTGAAGGGAAAATTATTGGTAGCGGAGATATTACAACGTTGTTAAATAATAAAGAAGTTAAAGAAAAGTACTTAGGAGAGGAATTTACAATATAATATGGAAATAAGAAATCACTTAAAACTTCTTCCACAGCTAATACTTACGCCACAATTAAAACTTTATCTAAAAATATTACCTATGAATGTTTTAGAATTAAATGAATATTTATTGGAAGAGGCTCAAGATAATCCTTTTTTAGAAATAGAAATTAAAGACTTGGCAGAAAGATATCTAGATTTAGATAGAAAGAAAGGAAATATAGAACTAGATGATGAATATGATTGGGAAAAACAATTTGATTATAGTTTAATGGAAGATTATGACAAAGAAGAAAATATTAATATTATTGAAAAAACAATAAGTTCAGAAGAAACTTTATATGATTATCTAATGTGGCAAATAAGATTGAAAGATACTACTGATCTTGAAAGAAAAATAGCTGAACATATAATATGTAATTTAGATGAAAAAGGATATTTATCAGTGACACCAGGAGAAATAGCCCGAGAATTAGAAGTTGATTTAACAAAGGTAGAAGAAGTTAGAAATATAATAAAAAGATTAGATCCCCTAGGTATTGCTTCATTAGACTTAAAAGAATGTTTATTAATACAATTAGATTTTTTGGGTTATAATGAAGAAGATTTGCCAGTTAAAATTGTAAAATATTATCTGGATCAAGTACCTACTGGAGTTGCAAATTTATCCAAACTTATTGGAGCAAGTGAGGAAGAAATTGAAGAGGCATTAGGTATTATTAAAACTTTAGAACCTTTTCCAGCACGCAATTATAAATCAACAAATGGGTTATATATTATTCCTGATTTAAAATTTTTTCAGGAAGATGGAATATGGAAGGTTGAAATATTAAGGGATAATTATTATACAATTCAACTTAATTCTTCTTATAAAAGCATTTTTAGGAAAAAAACAAGTGAAGTAGATAAAAAACAGCAAATTTTTTTACGCGAGAAAATGAAACAAGCTTTAGCTCTTATCAAAGCTTTAGATCAGCGTTACGTAACTTTATATAAAATAGGCCAGGCTATCCTTAAACATCAAAAAGAATATTTAGATAAGGGTCCAAAATATTTAAAACCCCTAACTTTAAAAATATTAGCTGAGGAAACTGGATTGCATGAATCAACTATTAGTCGTGTTATAAATCAAAAATATGTTGATACTCCATTAGGAATTTATTCTTTAAAATATTTTCTTTCAGCTGGATATACATCTGATGAGGGGAAAACTGTATCAGCTAAAGCAATTATGGATTATATCAAAGAGATTATAACAGTTGAAGATCCTAATAACCCTTATAGTGATGCCGAAATTGCTAAAGAATTGCAAAAAAGATTAGGGGTTAAAATTGCACGTAGAACAGTTACTAAATATCGTGAACTTCTTAATATTCCTTCAACTCGACAAAGAAGAAAGAAATCTAAATAATAAGGAGGGAGTTATGGAATTTAATTTTACCTTTAAAGGTATGGAATCTTCTCCAGCTATAACACAGTATGCTGAAAAAAAATTGGCTAAACTTGAACGTTATTTTTATGGCCAAGTGCATGCTCAAGTAATTTTTCGTCGTGAAAAATTTAGAGAAATGGTAGAAGTTATTTTAACTGGTGATGGCGAAAATTTAATAGTTAAAGAAGAAACCGATGATATCTATTCTTCTATAGATTTTGCTTATGAATCTTTAGAAAAACAAGTAAAAAAATTGAAGGAAAAGAGAAAAGATAAAAGATTAGGACGAAATCAAGTCATTAAAGAAAGCTCTGGTCCTAGTTTAGATATAATAATTAAAGAAGTTGAAATTCATCCTATGTCTACACAAGAAGCTTATGAATTTTTTAAACAAAGCAAAGAAAATATTTATTTATTTTATAATACTGATTATGATAAAGTGTGTTGTCTTTACCGTGCTGATACACAAAAAATGATGTTAATTCCTGTTATTTCTTAGATGGGTACCTCTTTTAAGAATGTTCCTTTTTTAGTTATTATTACTGGTGAATCAGGAGCTGGGAAAAGTACAGCCTTAAAAACCTTTGAAGATTTAAATTTTTTGACTATAGATAATTTTCCAGTAAGACTATTAAAATCATACCTTATGGAAATTACTAATTCAGGATTAACCGAGCGGTTAGCCTTAGTTATGGATCTCCGTGATCCTTTTTTTTTAGAAGAATTTCCAAAGGTAATTAAAGAAATTAGGGAAGAAAAATTTCCCTTTGAATTAATTTATCTTACAGCAAAAACAGAAGTCCTAATAACTCGTTACAACCAGACTAGAAGACCCCATCCACTATTAAAAGAAAATTATGACATTGAAAATGCAGTGAAGAAAGAAAAAAAAATGCTTTCATTTTTGAAGAATTATGCTACCTATATAATTGATACCAGTGATTTTAATTATCATCAACTAAAAACTCATTTGATTAACATTTATGGAAAGTATGATTATCTACTAAAACCAATTTTACATATAATTGCCTTTGGTTTTAAATATGGTATTCCTAATGAGGCCAACTTTATTTTTGATATTAGATGGTTACCTAACCCATTTTTTATTCCTGAATTAAGCAATTTAGATGGAACTGATGAGAGAATAATTAATTTTTTATTAGAAAATTTATCAGTAAGAGAATTTATTAATAAAATATATATTTTTTTGCAGATGTTAATAGAGAATTTTCTAATCCATGGAGAAAGAAGATATTGTGCTATTGGTATAGGATGTACCGGTGGACGACATAGAAGTGTAGCTATTGCCAAATTGTTGAATGAACAGTTAAAACAAAATTGTTCAAATATTGAAATAATTGTTAGTTATCGTGATATTAGACGAGAAAATTAAATGCCGAAAAGTAAAAGACGTAAATATTCTTTTAAATTTAGAAAAATCTATTTTTAATGATTTAGCATGGAGTTGTGAATTATTAGAAAAAGAATTGCAAAATAATTATTCCATTACCTATTTGCTTTTTATAGATAATGAACCAATTGGTTATTCAATTGTTCGTAAAATTATTGATGAAGCCGAAATTTTAAGATTTGGGATCAAAAGAGAATGGCAGGGTAGAGGATTAGGACAATATTTATTAAACTATGTAATAAACGAAATGTTAATTAATAATGTAGATAAAATTTTTTTAGAATTAAGAAGAGATAATATAAAAGCTCTTAATTTATATAAAAAATTGGGTTTTGAATTGCTATATATAAGGAAAGCTTATTATACTGATGGATCAGATGCCTTACTGATGTGTAAAAAATTAAATTTGTTGGGAGGGTAAATTTATGTATAGGGTTGCTATCAATGGATTTGGAAGAATAGGCAGATCAGTATTAAGAGCTCGTTTTAAATATCCAGAATTTAATAAATTTGAAATTGTTGCTATTAATGATTTAGCGCCTCCGGAAATGATTGCTTACTTATTTAAACATGATACCATTTTTGGTCAATTACCTTATGAAATTGATATAGAAAAAGAGAGTATAATTGTCAATCACAAGAAAATTAAAATTTTTCAAGAAAGTGATCCTGCCAAAATACCATGGGATGAAGTTGGCATAGATATTGTTATAGAATCAACTGGTTTTTTTACTGATGCAGAGTTAGCTAAAGCTCATCTCCGAGGAACAGTTAAGAGAGTAATTATTTCTGCTCCAGCAAAAAATGAAGATATAACTATTGTTATGGGTGTTAATGAGAATGATTACGATCCTTCTAAACATTTTATTATTTCAAATGCGTCATGTACTACTAATTGTTTAGCACCAATTTTAAAAGTTCTTGATAAATATTTTACTATTGAAAGAGGCTTTATGACCACTGTTCATGCTTATACTAATGATCAAAGATTGCTTGATATGGTCCATAAAAAAGATTTTCGGCGAGCAAGAGCTGCAGCTTTAAATATGATTCCAACTACTACGGGTGTCATCAAAGCTCTAAAAAAAATTCTTCCAAAATTAGCAGAAAAAATTGATGGAATGTCTATACGAGTTCCCACTCCAAATGTTTCCTTGCTTGATTTAGTAATCAGTATAAAAGAGGATACATCTGTGGATGAAGTAAATGCTATTTTTAAGAGAGAACAAAATAGATATCTAGGATACTTAGAAGAGCCCCTTGTTTCCTTTGATCTTGTTGGAGATCCACACAGCGCGATTATTGATTCTTTATTAACAAAGGTAATAGATAAAAAGCTTATTAAAATAATTGCTTGGTATGATAATGAATGGGGTTATTCTGTAAGATTATTAGATCTAATTAATTATATAATCGCAAAAGAAGAAAATGGCATATAATAAAGATTTTTTAAATTCTCAAGCTTTTTTAGCTAATGTTAAAATTACTTCTGTCGATGATATTCAAATTGATAAAAAATATTATGCTTTAATAGATGCTTACTTTTCATATCCTTCATTACAAAAACAAATTGAGCATTTAATTAAAGAGAGCTTTCATCCTTACAGAAACGATCAAATTGTTTTAGAAGAATTAAAGAACTTTTTTTTAAATAATTTATCTTTTTTGTATAATAATAATAATTTTGAAAACTTAATCAATTTAGTTTTTGAATTGATATTTAATTTTTATGATAAAGATACAAAAATTAATATTAAAGTTAGTGAATTGTTGGTAGCACTGCTTTATCAAATACTAGAAAGGAAAAGCAATTCTTCTAATGATAAAAGAATTTTTATTAAAATATTAATTAATCTTTTAAATAAAATTCTTGAATCTGATGACCATACATTAGGAACTTTTACTGAAAATTAAATATCAATTCAAAAAATTTTTCAAAAGGTGCTCAAATGGTCTAATGATCAAAATTTATTTGATAAAGTAAAAAAATTTTTAGTTTATTATCATAAAATTTTACTTAAGACCTATCTAGAAATACAAGAAAAAATACCTAATAAAATATTTAAACATCCTAAATTACACTTATTGATAAAATCAGATTTAAGTCAACTGACCGTTGAAGAGCTAATTGATCTTCCAGATCATATTGAATTGTTGCGTTTTTTAAAAGAAAAAATTCAAACAATCAAAGACTTAAAGGGGGTTACTTATAAAGATGAAGAAATATTATCAATGTTGTTATCTTTATTAGAAATTTCAAAGATAAATTTATTGCATGAAGAACTTTTAAAAAAAATAAATAATTTATTAATTCATATGATTTTAGAAAAACCATCTGAAACTTTAGATTCATTTATCACAAGATTTTTTAGTTTTTTAAAACAGAAATCTAGTCTATATCCTTTGACTATATTTGAATGTATTAAAAGCATCGGATCAGCAATTTTAAAAAAACAATCTGTATATTTAGCAGAAGTATATATAACAGAAATTATTAAATATGGGTTTACTCCTCCATCAATTAGTGGTATAAGTAGTCAATGGAAAGTTCTTGGCAATCCCTATCACATTCATAATATTAAAGTTTGGTTAGAAATATTTAAATTACATCCAGAATGGTGTAGTAATTTATTAGCGGCTTTAATTGTTTATATTAAACTTTATGGAATAAACGTAAGGGATACTGATTTATTCCATAAAGAAATTAGCTCTTTATTAAATGCTAATATAACACCTATTTATAATTTAACCAAACAATTTTGTAAGCAGTTGCCAGTTTATTACCATGAAATTGGTGCAGAAGGAAAAATTAGAGATTTTTCAACAGAATTAGATGAAATGTTTAACAGGACTAATACTTTATTTCACTTTTTAAGAAAATTTTTACATATTGAAAGTTCTAATATCGCAATTGACTTTATAGAAAATATATTCAAATACTGGCAGTCTCTTAATCATACTCATCTATCAAAATTTTTACCTGATCATATTTTATCACGTATTATAGTAGAGGAATTAGATTTTCATTTAAATATGCAAAATTTAATTATAGAACTTTTAAAATTTCAAAGTCTTTCTAATGTTGAATCATTACTTAAATTAGATTTGGGAACAATTCTTCTAATTATGAAGACTATATCTTTTGATGATATTTATAAACAGACTTTTTTGTTATTATTTAAGTTATACAAATTAATTTTGCAAAAATATAAAACTGTTCTGACTGATTTGGATGATTTAATAAAAAAATACCAAAAATTAGGGTATAAATTTGTAGGTGAATTACCTATCATTTTAGCAAATAACGATACTTTTGAAAAAATAAAAAGGATTTTAGAATTGCTTAATTATTTAAAAGAAAATTACATTTTATCTTCATCAAAATTTCCTATTAAAGAAAATATTATTCAAAAAAGACATATAGCAGCCGACATTCCTTCTTTGTTTGGATCCTACTCCGAACCTAAATTTGATGCTTTATCCTTAACTTATTATTTAGAAAACATTTTAGACTCTCTTTTTTCAGAATTAGTTTCTCAGTTTTCCTTTCAAGTTTTAACCAAGTCTGTATTGAAAAGAATACTTGAAATATTAAGCTTATTTCAAAGTGCATTATATATAGATGGAATAAATTCTCAAAGATTTAATCAAGCTTTAAAAATTTTAGAAAATTCTTTAGCTAGTTATCCTTTAACCTTCAATCAATATCTTGATATAGTTAAAGGTTTGTTAGATGGTGTTAAGCATATCTTAAAATCTTATTATATAAATATTTACTCTAATGTTTTTGCCTTGATATATGAAAGTTTAAATGTTAATTTTTTGTTGGATAAATATAATAAAGTGATTAGAAATAAATCCAAAGAGGAAGCCTATTATAGTTTATTTGAGCTTATTATAAAAGATATATTAGCTGAATCTTTTGTTCTCAGACATTTAGATAATTTTATAAAAAAAGTTTATAATTTATTATTGTTAAGTAAAAATTTTTATACTAACGATGAGTTAAATTTTTTATTAACATATGATGAACAAAAATCTATTGTTTATTTACATTCACAAGGGCAATCCTTTTCAGATTATATTTATTTAGGTAATAAAGCCTACAGTTTATATCTTTTGAGTATTGATCCTAACATTATTGTAAAGATTCCCAAAGGATTTATTTTAACTACTGAGTTGTTTCGCATTTTCAAATTATTTAAAAAATATAAGAACTTTATGCAACATTATGAGCAATTAATATTAGACGCTATTCATCATTTAGAGCAGCAAACAGGTAAAAAATTTGGGAGTTTAAATAATCCCCTTTTAGTTAGTGTAAGGAGTGGAGCTATTATTTCAATGCCCGGAATGATGTCCTCAATTCTAAATGTGGGTCTTAATCCAGAAATTGTTGAAAATTTAGCTAAATTTTATAATAACGAATGGTTCGCTTGGGACAGCTATAGACGGTTTCTTCAAAATTGGGCAATGGCCAACGGCATTCCCAGAGATTTTTTTAATTCTCTTATGAGAGAACATAAAAGAAAGTTTAGTGTGAAGAAAAAAAGAGAGTTTAGTGGTGAGCAAATGAGAGAACTAGCCTTGCTTTATCGTCAAAATATAGAAAAATTAGGGATTCCTATAATTGACGATCCCTGGGAGCAACTTTTTAAAAGTATAGAAATGACCATTAATTCTTGGTATCATCAAAAGGCAACGTGGTATAGGCAAATAATGGAAATAGCTGAGGAGTGGGGTACGGCCATTTTAATTCAAGAAATGGTATATGGAAACAAAAGTCTAGAATCCGGTACAGGGGTTGTTTTTACCACTTCCCCTTATGGAAAATTTCCTCGCATTGCCTTGTGGGGTGATTATACCTCCTATAATCAGGGGGAAGATATTGTGTCCGGATTGGTTAATGCCTATCCCATTTCAATTGAACAAAAAAAATTGGAGGGGCGAGATGGTCTTGTCCTGGAAGAAGCTTTCCCTGAGATTTATCAGGCTCTGGTAAATTTTGCTTATTATTTAGTCTATGAAAAAGGTTGGGATCATCAGGAGATTGAATTTACCTTTGAAAGTCCTAGGAAAGAAGATCTTTATATTTTGCAAGTTAGAGATATTTATTTAAGGGAAGAAAAATATTTACCAACTTTCAAGATATCATCTCTAAAAAAATTGCCTTTAATTGGCAAAGGAATTGGAGTCTCAGGGACTATTCTATCTGGTAGAGTAGTTTTTTCTTTTGAAGATATTGAATCTTTTAAGGAAACTGGAGATCCTTTAATTCTTCTGCGTTATGATACGGTGCCAGATAATGTCCGAGATATTGCTTTAGTTGACGGCCTTCTCACCGCCAGAGGAGGTCAAACTTCTCATGCAGCCATAGTGGCCAATAGGTTGGGTAAAGTTTGTGTGGTTGGCTGTGAAGATCTAAGAATAGATGAAAAAAAGAAAAAAGCAAAAATTAAAGATTTTGTTTTTAATTTAGGAGATTGGTTGACCTTAAATGGTATGACAGGAGATATCTATTATGGTAAAATTGATAGTAGACTTATGTAAGAAAGCCAATTTTTAAAAAATCATAAAACCTACCAAAGGGGGGTCCTTATGAAACTTGGTATTAATGGCCTTGGACGGATTGGGAAATTAACCTTATGGCACCATGTTGCTCGCAAGTATTTTAAGGAAATCGTAGTGAACCTTGGACGAACTGTGGGTACTTCTTTTACTAATTTAGCGGAATACATTGAGAAAGACAGCACCTATGGTTGGTTGCCTGTTTGGCTTTATGGACATCGTTCTCAAAGGGTTATTGAAGAACTCAATGAAAAAGAAGGTACTATGATAATTGATGGAGTAAAGGTAAAGTTTTTAATGAAGAGCAGAAATCCTAAAGATATTGGATGGCGGGAAGAGGGTGTAAGATTAGTTGTAGATTGTACAGGAAAATTTAGGGATCCAACTTTGAACGAAGACGATCCCAAGGGAGCTCTTAGAGGCCATCTCTCTGCTGGAGCTGAGAAGGTGATCCTTTCGGCACCTTTTAAAATAAAAAATAAGGATAAAGCCGTCCCTGAAGACGCCATCACTATGGTCTATGGCATTAATGAATGGATGTTTAACCCTCAAAAGCACTCTATCATATCTTCAGCTTCTTGTACTACTACTTGCTTAGCTTATATGATGAAACCTCTTTTAGATTATTTTGGTCCAGAAAGAATTTTGTCAGCGTCAATGGTTACAGTTCATGCTACTACCTCATCTCAGTCAATTTTAGATAGAGTACCTAAGGAAGGAGAAAAGGATTTAAGAAGAGCAAGAAGTGTATTTAACAATATTATTCTAACAACTACTGGAGCAGCTGAAGCCTTGAGTTTAGTGATCCCGGAGATGAAAAAAATAGGATTTATTGCCGAAAGCGTTCGTGTCCCCTTAACTACTGGTAGTTTGATCATTTTAACTTTAACTATCCAAGATGAAAGTTTAGAAAATCGGGTTACGAGAGACATTATAAATAATATTTATCGTGAAGCAGCAGAAACTAAATATAAGGATTATCTAATTTTTTCTATGGAACAAAATGTATCAACGGATATTATAGGATATCCAAAAGCAGCAACTGTAATTGAAGGAAGGGAGACCCATACAAGAACAGCCTTAGCAAAGGTAGATTTACTTAAGGCTTGTCCAGGAATATCATCGGAAAAATTAAAAGAAATAGTTTGTTCTCAAATAGAAATTCCTATTACTCAAGTAGTTATTTATGGATGGTATGACAATGAATTAGCTTCTTATACTCATTTGATGGGTGATTTAACAGTCTATATTGCCGAAAGAATTATTTAATTAGCTATTGCTCTTATTACTTTATGAGTAGAAAAAAGGGTCGAGAAATTGCTTTGCAAATTCTTTATCAAATGGAAATGAATAAGCAAAAGGCTGATGAAGCTCTTAAATTATACAAAGAACATTTTTTACATAACCTACCTGAAGACGATAACGAATTGCTATCCAACCCAGAAGAAATAAACCGTGCATTAGAATTTGCACATGAATTAATAATAGGGGTTGAGGCTCATAAAAATTTTATTGATAACATAATTCAAAAATATACCTTCAAATGGCCCTTACATCGATTAAATGCTACTGATCGAAATATTTTAAGAATAGCAATTTTTGAAATGTTTTTTCGTCCAGACATACCTGAAGTAGTAAGCATAAGTGAAGCGGTAGAATTAGCTAAAATTTATGGAACTGATGAATCACCCTCCTTTATAAACGGTGTATTAGATAATATTTTGAAAAAAGAACTATACCATGATAAAAAAGAGAAAGAACAAAATTTTGGATCCTAATTTTTGGCTAGCTCTTTCTTATAAAGAGGTAGCAAAAGGCAAAAATTTTCTCCGCCCTGAGATTTGGGATAACTTTGCTAAGGATTATGATGATTTAGAAAACTCAACTTTTTATCAGGAACTAAAGACAGACGTATTAAAGGAGATGGAAAAAAAGGGAGCCCTTGCTCCCCATCTTACAGCCATAGATGTTTGTTGTGGTACTGGAAGTTACACCATTGAATTAGCTAAAAGAGTAAAAGAGGTTTGGGCTCTGGATCATTCAACAAAGATGTTGGAGATTTTAAAAAAGAAAATTCAGGATAATCGCCTTACCAATGTAAAGATTTTAGAAATTGATTGGTATAAATATGAACCAAAAGAAAAATTTGATCTAGTTTTTGTTTCTATGACTCCAATTTTAGGAGATTTAGAACAAGTAAAAAAATTACTAAATATAACAAAAAAAAATTTAGTTTTTGTCCATTGGGCTGGAATAAGAGAAAATTTGTTGTTAGAAGAAATCTTACAAAAGTTTTTCCCAATCAAAAAAGAAGAAAAGTCCTTAGGAATTTTTTTGATTTTTAATTTTCTTTATTCTTTAGGTTATGCCCCAGATTTAAAATTTTATCATGGATATTTTGCTAGAACTTCAACAGTTGAAAGAACTTGGGAGAGGATTAAGCTAAGGCTTTTAGCTAAAGGATATAAAATCTCCTCAACCAAGGAAAAAAGGATTTTAGAATTCTTGGAAGAAAAGGCCCAGAACAAAGTAATAAAGTATAAAACCAAGGTAAGAATAGGGGCCTTGTTTTTAGATTTAAAACAAATGGAGGAAAGTTATGGAGAAGGTGGAAATGGTAGTTAGTGGTATGAGCTGTGAACATTGTATAAGAAGGGTAGAAAAAGCTATTTTAGCGGTGGGAAAAGTTAAAGACTTACAGATAGACTTAACCACTGGAAAAGTTACATTTTATATAGAAGGAGAATTTCCTATAGAAGAAGCCATTAAGAACATTGAAGCCTTTGGCTATAAAGTAGAACGATGAAGGAAAAAAGTCAAAAAGAGCTAATCATTACAATAGATGGACCAGCAGGTTCTGGCAAAACTACAACGGCCAAAATTTTAGCTGAACGTTTAAATTTTTTTCTTTTAGAATCCGGCAAATTTTACAGATTTATTACTTATTGGCTTCTGACTAATTTTCCTAAAAGGGCCCCTAATTTTTTTTTCCAAGAAAAGGAAGAAAATCAAAAAAAACTTTTAGAAGAAATTTTTAAGTCTTTGCAAATTAAATGCTCAATTACAGGGACTGAACTTTGGTATCAAAATAGGGAATTAAAAGAAGAATTAAGAAGTGTGGAGGTAGAAAAATTTGTCTCGCGAATTGCGTCTCAAAAAATCGTCAGAGAGTGGGTTAATAATTTTTTACGTTTCTTAGCCAAAGGGAAAAAAATTGTAGCTGAAGGAAGGGATATGGGGAGTGTTGTTTTCCCTAATGCAGATCTAAAAATCTTTCTTACAGCTAAAGAAGAAATCAGAACCCAAAGACGACATCTTGAACAGGGCTTATCTAAAGAAAAAGTACAAGAACTTCTAAAAAAAAGAGATGAATTGGATAGTAAAAGGGAAATTGCCCCTCTTCAAATACCCGAAGGTGCGTATATTATTGATAATACCGATAAAAGTCCGACAGAAGTGGTCAATTTAATACAAAAAATTATCGAAGAAAAGATAGGAAAGATAGGGTTAACCGATGAAAAATGGTAAAGCTTCTAAATCTTTAGCCAAGGAAGATTTTATTAAGATAGAAAGAAAAAAAGCCAGAGAGCTTAAAAACACCCGATGGTGGAGAAGAAAATTAGAAAGAGGTGTATGCTATTATTGCGGGCGAAAGGTACCGAAAGAGGAATTAACCATGGATCATAAGATACCTTTAGCCCTTGGAGGGCGATCTACAAGAGAAAACATAGTCCCTGCATGTAAGGAATGCAATAGTCTAAAAAAATTTCTTCCTCCCTGGGAATGGGAGGAATACTTGCAAAAGTTAAAAGGAGGCCAAAGATAGCGTGTGTGGAATTGTTGGTTACATAGGATCTAGACCGGTCTTAGCGGTATTGCTTGAAGGATTGCGCCGATTAGAATACCGCGGTTATGATTCTGCAGGAGTGGTTTTCTGGGAAGGAGAAACTCTTAAAGCAATTAAAAGCAAGGGCAAAGTGTATAATTTAGAGGAAAAAATCTATCAAGAAAAATTAAACCCATCTTCGCCAGGGCTTGGACATACCAGATGGGCAACCCATGGTGAACCAAGTGAATTTAACGCTCATCCTCACTTTGATTGTGAAAAGAAAATAGCCGTGGTCCATAACGGAATAATAGAAAACTATTATGATTTAAAAAAATTCCTCAAGGAAAAGGGTCATAAATTTATTTCTGAGACAGACACAGAAGTAGTGGCCCATCTCATAGAAGAATGTTTGCGTGAAACCCCAACTTTTTTCCACGCCTTTATGAGGGCCATAAATTTGTTAGAAGGGGCTTTTGCCCTGGCTTGTATCAGTCTTGAGGAACCCGATAAAATCTATGTAGCCCGTTGGCAGAGCCCGTTAGTTGTAGGTTTTGGCGAAGGAGAAAATTTTATAGCCTCCGATATACCAGCACTGTTATCCTTCACGCGTAGAGTTATTTATTTAGATGATGGAGAATGGGGTGTAATCACCAAGGACAGGGCCCATTTCTATGATTTTCATGGGAACACACGTGAAAAACTTGTTCATTATGTTAGCTGGGATTTAGCCAGTGCCGAAAAAGGGGGATTTCCTCATTTCATGCTTAAAGAAATTTACGAACAACCGGAGGCTTTAAAGCAAACCTTACTTGGACGCTTAAATTTGTCTCAGAAAAGGATTGATTTTTATTATGATGGGTTATCTCCTGAATTTTTTAATAATTTAGAAAGAATTTATTTAGTTGCTTGTGGCACCTCCTATCATGCTTGCTTAGTTGGAAAATATCTTTGGGAAAAAGTTGTTCCTTGGCCTATTGAGGTGGAGATTGCTTCAGAATTTAGATACCGACAAACCCCTTTACACGAACGCTCACTATTAGTGGTCCTATCACAATCAGGAGAAACTGCTGATACCTTAGCTTGCGTAAAAATTGCCAAAGCTCGCGGAGCAAAGGTTCTTTCTATTTGTAATGTTGTAGGTAGTAGTATTGCTCGGGAAAGTGATGTAGTTTTGTATACTCAAGCTGGACCAGAAATTAGCGTAGCCTCTACCAAGGCGTTCACGTCACAAGTTTTAATGCTCATCATGCTTTCGGTCTTTTTTGCCGAGCTATTCCACTCCTCCTCGGTAGAGGAGACAGTAAAGGCCCTTATTAATTTACCCTCTCAAACTAAAATGTTGTTAGACAAAGTCCATCCCTTTATTAGAGAAGTAGCGATAGAATGGCATGGGGCTTCTAATTTTCTTTATTTAGGTAGAAATATTTTATATCCCATAGCTTTAGAAGGAGCTTTAAAATTAAAGGAAATATCCTATATTCATGCTGAAGGTTATGCAGCTGGTGAAATGAAGCATGGTCCCATTGCTTTAGTAGATGAAAAATTTCCAATAATTCTCCTTACGGCTAAAGAACTTGGAATTATCCACGAGAAGACTATTTCTAATGCCGAAGAAATTAAAGCTCGGCGGGGGCCATTACTTGTTTTAACCACTGAAGGAACTTCCGAACTTGCTGATAAATGTAATGCTATTTTTTATCTACCCTCTACGATTTATGCTTTAATCCCCATTTTATATGTCATTCCCTTACAATTGTTGGCCTATGAAATAGCTAATTTTAAAGGTTGTGATATTGATAAACCAAGAAATTTAGCAAAAAGTGTAACCGTAGAATAAAATTACAAAAAGGAGGAAGATATGGAGTGTAAAAGAGACAGCAATTTAAAAAGATGTATCTGTACTTATGATCCGTGTGCAAAAAAGGGAATATGTTGTGAATGTTTACATTATCATTTAAGAATGAGGCAACTACCAGGTTGTGTTTTCACTAAAGAAGCTGAAGCTACCTATGATAGGAGTTTTGAACATTTTGCCAGATTAGTTATGGAAGGTAAAGTTTAATGAAAAATCAACCATTGCATGATTTATTAATAAAACTTTTAGAAGATAAAAAGGCAGAAGATATACTTTTAATTGATCTCAAAAATAAAGTTGATTTTGCGGAATATTTTATAATTTGTAGTGCCCATTCAACCAAGCATGCTCAAGGCTTGGCTGACTATATTCTTACTGAAATGGAAAAACTTCACATTAAACCTATCGGAATTGAAGGATTAGAAACGGGGAATTGGATCCTCCTAGATTTTGGAGCTCTTATAGTTCATATTTTTTATGAACCTATAAGAAGGATTTATAATTTGGAAGAGCTGTGGTTAGATCACTGGGAGAGGATACTAAAAAAGGATTATCAAAAAAAAGAAGGTTTTCAATCTTCAATAAAAGGGTCTCCAAGTTAAAACTAGATTTGGCAGATATAGGAATACCCTGGTAGTTATTTATCAAGCTTTTTACCAAAGCTTGTTGGATGGGATCAAGATCATTAAAAAGGTCCATTTTGTTGAAGACAACAATTTTAGGTGTTTCAGTAAGGTACATTTCTTCTATAATAGCATCTACAGTTTGGATTTGGTTTTCTAGGTCTGGATGGGTGGCGTCTACTATATGGAGCAAAAGGTCAGCGCTATATAATTCTTCTAAAGTGGCTTTAAAGGCCTTCTTAAGTTCTTCGGGTAAATCTCTTATAAATCCTACCGTATCGGTAAGCAAAAAGGTGTGTCCATTGGGAGTAATAACTTTCTTTGTTACAGGATCAAGAGTGGCAAAAAGTTTATCTTCTGCCAGATATTGGCTACCACAAAGTTTATTTAAAAGGGTAGTTTTTCCAGCATTAGTATAACCGATTAGAGCTACTATTTTGAAATTTAATTTTCTTCTCCTTTTTCGCCGTAAATCTCTCTGGGATGATATTTCTTCTAATTCCTTTTTTAGTTTAGCTATTCTATCTCTTATCCGATGTTTATCTACTTCAAGTTTAGTCTCTCCAGGTCCACGCCCACCAATACCCCCTGTTAAGCGAGAATAGGCATCATCCTTAGCCCTTAAACGGGGTAAGGCATACCTCAATTGGGCAATCTCGACCTGGATTTTACCTTCCCGTGATTTTGCTCTTTGAGCAAAGATGTCCAGAATTAACTGGGTGCGATCAATCACTCGTAAATCTGTTGCCTCTGTTAAAGCTCTCACTTGAGAAGGGGTTAATTCCCGATCAAAAATAATAAGATTGGCTTTCTTTCTTAAACATTGAACAATAACTTCTAAAAGCTTACCCTTTCCGATAACGTATCGTGGGTCGCTATGATTTCTTTTTTGAACTATTTCTCCAACCACGGTGACGCCAGCGGTTCTAGCTAATTCTCTAAGTTCTTCAAGTCTATAATCCCAAAACTTATCGCCATGAAGTTTTACACACACTAAAATCGCTCGGTCTTCCTGATCATGAATTTTTCCACCCGAGGTACGCTCTAATTCCTCTTCTAAGTTTTTTATTAAATCTAAAAAATTCTCTCTCAGTTCCCAAGGATAAAGGGGTTTAAAAAAATAAAAAAATCTTTTTTCATCCTCCAATGAACTATGATAGAAATTAGGGTCAGGCAGAAGATGGGCAAGATAAATTTTCCCAGGTTTACCATCCTCTAAAACTTCTTGGGCACCCACCAAATCAAGCCTCAAAAAGGCTAAATCTAAAAGGTCATCTTCGTCTAAACCATGGTTTTGCTCTTTTTTGATCAAATGAGTATGGATAAATCTCAAACCCTTAAGCCGAGCTTGATGATCTCTATACCCTCGAAGTTCGGGTATTTCTATACGATTGTACGATCCAACGATTATGTACTCAATCTCTCCCTGGCGATTAATTAGGAGCCCAATTTGACGATTCAATTGATAGGAAAGATAGGATATTTCTGAAGCAAGTTCTGAGGTTACTATGCTTTGGGGCGGGACTCTTCTCCGATAAAGCCTTTCTAAACTCCTGAGTTCGCTTGGCTTGAGTCCTAAGATTTGGCCAAAAATTTGTTTACTCAATTAACTTTGTCGATCTCCTTTCCTTAAAGCTTATATTGCTTTGGTATAAAATATTAGATCCCTGTTAGAAAAAAACAAGGGATGTTTAATAAATTATATTAAAAAAATCCTTTACCATGGTATATTTCACTCCTAATGATAGGGTTTAGGACTTATGGATTGATAACCTTTTTATATTTTTTGTCTGGGCTTCCTTTAGGATTTTTCACAACCTTTGTGCCTGTCCAATTAAGGGCTTTAGAAATTGAACTTTCTAAGATTGGCCTTTTCTACTTAGCTGGATTAAGCTGGAGTTTAAAACCCCTATGGGCTCCTTTTCTTGATCGTTTTGGAAAGAAAACTTTTTGGTTAATCCTCTTTAATTTTGGCCTCTTTTTATGCTTTTTAGCTCTCAGTTTTTATATTACTAATCCAGAAAGAAAACTATTTATATTTTTTTTGATTCTTTTAACCCTATTTTCTGCCCTTTATGATACAGCTTTAGACGGATGGTTCATAGAATTTTTACCTAAAAAATTTCATGGGAAGGCAAATGGGATAAGAGTATCGGCCTATCGTTTAGCCCTTATTTTTTCAGGAGGGGTAGCAGTAGCTCTATCCCAATACCTAAATTCTCATTTCTTAGTTTTAACTTTAGGCCTCTTTTTTTTGCTATTTCCTTTTTTTATTTTGATAAACCCATCTCCAAACCCTAAGGAAGATGAGAAAGCTTCCTTCTCTAATAAAGAATTCTTTTTTCTTTATCCTTTCAAAATTTTTTGGCAAAACAAATCTGGCTTTTTGATCTTAGTATTTGTCTTTTCCTATAAAGTGGGGGATGCCTTGCTGGGTGGAATGGTGTATCCCTTTTGGGTTGACCGAGGCTTTACTAAAACCGAAATAGGATTGATAGCCGGGACTTTGGGGACTCTGTTAACTATCCTCGGAGCATTAGTAGGAGGGTTTATAACCTCAAGAATTGGGGTAAAAAAGGCCCTATTTTTTCTTGGTTTAGCGCAAGCTTTTTCCAATTTAGGCTATTTTTTGGCTGCCCTACCTTTTGTCCCAGGAGAAGTTATTTATGGAGCAAGTATACTGGAGAGTTTCACGGGTGGACTTGGCACCTCTGCCTTTTTAACTTATTTAACCACTCTTTGCCAAAAAAGATATGCCTCTTCTCAATATGCCATTCTTTCTACGTTATTTAATCTCTCTACCACCTTAAGTAAAGGAATTAGTGGAGTTCTGGCCCAAAATTTTGGTTATGCTTTGTTTTTCTTCATAAGTTTTTTGGTAGCCCTAGCTCCCTTAGCCTTTATCCCTTATTTAAATAGCCAAAAGGGTAGGGAAGAAAGTTGAAAGATGACATTCATAAAAAAATTTAAAAGGGGGGATAAAAAGAGAGATAAAAGGCCGGTTATAGCCAAAAATAGGATTAGTAAAAAACCTACCAACTCTAACTGGAGATAATTGTACCGGATTTTCGGCGGTAGGTATTTGAGGAGAATTTTGCTACCATCAAGGGGTGGAATAGGAAGAATATTAAAGATGGCAAGGGCTAAGTTAACCCTTGCCGAAAGGTAAAGTAATTTTGAGAAAATGTTTTTGAAAGGAAGGCTAAAAGAAAAGGAAAATATTTCCGTTAGGTTAAAAATAAAAGCAAATATAAAAGATAACAATAAATTAGCTAAAGGGCCAGCTACTGCCACTAAAGCCACATCACGCAAAGGATTTTTAAAATAATTGGGATTTATTGGAACTGGCTTAGCCCAGCCAATTGCTTGGGTAAGAATTAAAGATAGGGTTCCCAAAATATCAAGATGCTTTAACGGATTAAGACTTAGCCGATCTGCTCGTTGGGGAGTTGGGTCTCCTAATAGGTAGGCCACATAGCCATGAGAATATTCATGTATGGATAAAGAAAAAAGTAAAATAGCTAAAAAAAATAACCAAAAAAGAAGATAATCCAACATTAAAAATTTAGTATTTTAAATGGGCAATAGCAGAAACGTTTTTTAAAATTTCTAAGGCAACCTTAATCTGTAAATCATTTTCTAAATCAGGGAATCTGTGTGGGATTAACTCCTGCGTTTGATTGTGTGAGGGATGTTTTTCTTTTAATTTTTTCCCGTTTGTTATTTCGGTATAGGGAATAGAAAAATCAGGTGAAATTCCAATATTGTGAATAGATTGTCCATTGGGGGTATAATAAAGAGCTGTGGTAAGTCTTACGGCATAATTATCCTCTATGGGAATTACGGTTTGAACGGATCCCTTGCCAAAGCTTTTTTCTCCTACTACTATGGCCCTTTTATTGTCCTTTAGGGCCCCAGTAACAATTTCAGCCGCGGAAGCTGTGCCATGATTTATCAAGATTGCGATAGGATATTTGTGTTTCCGGTCATGAGAATTGCTCTTTGCCTTATATTCCATTTTGTTACCTAAGCTTCTTCCTTTAATGGAAACAATTATTCCTTCTTCCAAAAATTCATCAGCAACCTCAATGGCTGAGTTTAAGAGCCCTCCTGGATTATTTCTTAAATCTACAATAACTCCTTTAAGTTGGGTTTCCTTTTCTAATTTTTCTAAAGCTTTTCTTAATTCTTCAGGGGTTTTTTCTTGAAATTGAGATATTCTCACATATCCATAACCAGGTTCTAAAATTTTTTCTCTAACGCTGATTATAGGGATAACATCCCTGATAAGTGTAACTTCAAAGACGTCCTTATCTCCTCGGAGGATAGTTAATTTTACTGTTGTTCCCTTGGGCCCTCTCAAAAGTTTGACGGCATCAGTAATTTTCATCCCCTTAGTGTTTTTTTCGTCGATCTTTAAAATCCTATCTCCTGGTTTAAGCCCTGCTTTCCAAGCTGGTGTTCCTTCAATGGGGGCAACTACAGTTAGGACATCATCCTTAATGGTAATTTCAATCCCAATCCCTGAAAAACTTCCTTTAGTTTCTACCTCTAACTCTTTAAATTCATCTGGTTTCAAAAGGGAAGAATGGGGATCTAAGGAAGAAAGCATTCCATCAATGGCCCCTATGATAAGGTCTTTAGGATTTACTTCCTTTACATAATTTTGTTCTACTAAACGATAAATTTGGGAAAAAAGACGTAAAGCCTTAAAGGTTTCATCCTTTTTTTCCTGAGAAAAAAGTGCCGTGGAGAAAGTAAGAAAAAGGAATGAAGAGATTAATATAAAGATAGCTAATTTAGTAGATTTTTTTAGCATTTTAAGAGAGCCCTCCTTATAGAAAATTTCCATTTTTATTAAACACCCAATTTAATTTCTTAGCAAGAGCTTGTTGATTGTTAATAAATTTTGGATTAATTTAAGATTATGATTAAAAGATGGAAATTTTTAAATCTCCTACTTTGGGTTTTATTACTCTTTTCTTGTGCCCCAAAACCAGGTCCTCAATTAGCGAGCAAGGCAACCCTAATTCAACTTAAAATATCAACAAAGTCTGAAGTTTTGTATTTTTTTGGACCACCAGTGCAGTCCTTTTTAACCCAAGATGGAAAAGAAGAGTGGTATTATTATTATAGAGTGAAAAACTTTTGGGAAAGCATACCGGTGGCAAAAAAAATAAAAGGACTGGATTATACCGAGGTTTTAAAAGTTGTTTTTCAAGGGGAAGTGGTAGAAGAGGTACATTATTATACAGTTTGGCCGCCAAAAACAAATTAATGGAGTTGATGGGTGGAAAGGGTTGATAGGTATAGAGTAGCACGAGAAAGGATGGTTGAGACCCAAATTAAAGCCAGAGGAATAACCGATGAACGGGTACTTAAGGCCATGCTTAAGGTTCCGCGACACCTTTTTGTGGATGAAGCCTTATGTGATCAAGCCTATGGAGATTTCCCACTCCCTATAGGGGAAGGGCAAACCATATCTCAACCATACATTGTGGCCTTAATGACCGAAGCTTTGGAGTTAAAAGGCCAGGAAAGGGTTTTAGAAATAGGAACAGGCTCCGGATATCAAACGGCCATCCTAGCGGAACTTGGCCTTTGGGTTTATACGGTAGAGCGATTCCCAACCCTCTTAGAAAGAGCCAAAAAAATATTAACCGAGCTTGGTTATCGTAATATTTCCTATAAATTAGCAGATGGTACGCTTGGATGGAAAGAAGCTTCTCCCTTTGATGCCATCATTGTAACAGCTGCTTCGCCTTCAATCCCACCTCCCCTTATTGAACAGCTGGCCGAAGGAGGAAGGTTGGTCATCCCCGTGGGAGATGAATTCGCCCAAAACTTAATAAAGGGAGTTAAAAGAGGTGGACAATTGCTAACCAAAGTCTTGGAACCGGTGAGATTTGTTAAATTGGTGGGAGAATATGGATTTAAAGAATAGGAGAATAGCTGTTATCGGGGCAGGGATTACCGATAGTATTACCTATCAACTAGCCTACCAAGTAGGAAGACTTCTTGGGAGGCAGGGAGCTATCATTTATACGGGTGGTCTTGGGGGTGTGATGGAGGCAGCTTCAAAGGGCGCCTTTGAAGAAGGGGCCATCACTGTTGGTATTCTACCTGGTAACAAGGCCGAAGAAGCTAATTCTTATGTGAAAATCCCTGTGGTGACCAATATGGGAGAAGGCCGAAATGTAATCCTTGTCCGTTCTGCCGAAGTTGTTGTGGCCATCTCAGGGGGTTATGGTACTCTCTCCGAGATTGCTTTAGCCTTAAAGATGTGGAAACCAATCATTGGATTAAATACTTGGCCCAATCTTGAAGGTGTAATCTACGTGTCTTCTCCTGAAGAAGTCTTAATCAAAGTTAAAGAATTTTTAACCTGAGAAACAAAGGAAATTAATTTTTCCAAATCTTTTCCCTTAAGTTCTACTATTTCCCCAGGCTTTAAGTTTGAGAGCGTTAAAGGCCCATATCCAATTCTAACTAATCTTTTTACTTCACCCGATAAACTTTTAACTATTTTTCGAATTTCTCTTTTTTTCCCTTCCTTAATCTTTACTCTATAAAGGGCATAGCTTTTGGTTATTTTTAAAAGCAAAAATTCCAAAGGTTTAAAAAATTTACCTTCTATCTCAACCCCTTTTTTCAGCATCTTTTTAATCTTTTCTTGGGGAAGAACTTTATCTACCCATACCAAATAGGTTCGTTCAACTTGATATCTTGGATGTAAAAGAATGTTAGCTAAATCTCCATCATTGGTTAGTAATAATAATCCTTCGCTATCTTTATCCAAACGTCCTACAGGAAAAACTCTATAGGGTAGCTTTTGCAAAAAATGGCTAATCGTTTTTCTATGATGGGGATCATAAAGAGAGGTAAGATAGCCTCTTGGTTTATAAAAAATATAATAGACTCGCAGGGGAATTTTAACTACCTTGCCATTGACCTTTACTATATCCTTTTCTAAGTTTACCTTGTAGGATAAATCTTTAACTATAGATTCATTAACTACTACCTTTCCTTCTTGAATTAATTGGGCTGCCTTTCTCCGGGAGCAAAGGCCTGCAAAGGATAAAAATTTAGTTAACCGCATTAATATAGGATAACGTTTTCAAATAAAGATGGGATGTAGATTGATTCCTCCGGAAAATTTGTCTTAATTAAATCTTTAAAAACTGCCATTTTTTCTTCTTCTCCATGAACTAGAAAAATCTTTTCTGGCTTTTTAATGGCTTGTAGCCAATTTAATAATTCCTTTTGTCCAGCATGAGAAGAAAAACCATTTATGGTATAAACCTTTGCCCTTACAGGTATTTCCTCTCCAAATAGAAAAATTTTATCAGCTCCATCTACTATTTTTCTCCCTAAGGTACCTTTAGGTTGATAACCGACAAAGATAATACTACATTCTTCTCGCCACAAATTGTATTTCAGGTGATGGAGTATTCTTCCTCCAGTAAGAGTCCCATTCCCAGCTATAATGATAGCAGAAGAATTAATGTTGTTTATGGCTTTTGATTCCTCAATATCTTCCGTAAAATATAGATTGGGTAAATGGAAGGGATCTTCTTTATGGAAAATTTGTAGGGTTTCCTCGTCAAAAAATTCAGGGTTATTAAGAAAGATTTTGGTAGCTTTTATTGCTAAAGGACTATCCAAAAAAATATAACAAGGAGGTAATAATCCTTGCTGATAAAATTCCCGCAGGACAAAAAGCAATTCTTGGGCCCTTTCTAAGGCAAAGGTCGGAATGAGAACGTTTCCCCCTTTTTTAAAGGTATTCCTAATAGCCTCAAGCAATTCTTTTTTTGATTCCTCAAAGGACTTGTGATCCCTATCACCATAGGTAGTTTCAATCAGAACATAATCTATTTCCTCAGGAGGGAGGGTGTAATCCCTGACAATAGGTTTATTCTTATTACCCAAGTCGCCAGAAAATAAAATTTTCTTTCCCGTGAGTAAATCTTCTATTTCTACAAAGGCCGATCCTAAAATATGCCCAGCATCCCAAAAGGTAATTTTTAGATTTTCTTCTTTAAGATAAAGGGGCTGATTATAATAGGTTTCTATTTGGATATTCTTAAAGCTTTCCAAAACATCAAGTTCATCATAGAGGGGTGGGGGAGGAAGCTCAAGGCCTTGCCTTTTAGATTTTTTGTAGAGGGTTTTATAATGTTCTCTCATTACTTTGGCCGCATCAAGAAGCATAATTTTGGCAAGCTGTAAAGTTGCTTTAGTGGCAATAATTTTTCCCTTAAACCCCTCTTTAATCAAACAGGGTAGTCTTCCACAATGGTCTATGTGAGAGTGAGTTAAAATGAGATAGGAGATATCTTTCAGTTTACATGGAAAGGGTAGATGATTTTTATCCTGTTCTAAACCTTGAAAAAGCCCACAATCTACAAGAATTTTTTGGCCTCTAATTCCCAAAAGAAAGGAACTTCCCGTGACCCCTTTTGCTGCTCCATAAAAAGTAATTTTGGTCTCTCCCATGACCAATATTATTTAATGGTTACTTGTAGGATTTGTTTTAAGGTTGTTTCACCCTTTAAGACCTTCAGGATTCCATCTTGTTTTAACGTAAGCATTCCCTTTGTCAAGGCTAAATTTCGTATTTCCATGGCTGGGGTATTTTTTATGATAAGTTCCTTAATTTCTTCATCAGGGATCAAAAGCTCATGAATACCAATTCTCCCTTTAAAACCAGTATAATTACACTCGTCACAACCAACTGGTTGATAAAATATAGCTTCTTCCAGCAATTGTTTAGTTAAAGGTTTAGTTGGATGTTCGCCATATTCTTTTTTTAAACGAAAGATTTCTTCGGAAGAAGGGGTATAAGGTTTTTTACAATGCTTGCATAACCTTTTTGCCAATCTTTGAGCAAGGATCACCAATAAAGAATCGGCAAAGTTATAAGGATCTATTCCCATCCCAAGAAGTCTAGTAACCGTTTCCGATGCGCTATTGGTATGAAGGGTACTTAGTACCAAGTGACCGGTAAGAGCTGCTTCGATTAAAGTATGAGCTGTTTCTCTATCTCTGGTTTCACCTATCATAATAACATCAGGATCCGCCCGGAGAAAGGCCCTTAGAATTTTTGCAAAGGTTAAACCTATTTTAGGATTAACTTGCACTTGGCGGAGACCATCTTGAACTATTTCCACCGGGTCTTCAGCTGTCCAAATTTTCTTGTTAGGGGTATTAAGATATTTGAGAAAGGCATGCAAAGTGGTGGTCTTTCCCGAACCAGTTGGACCTACAGAAAGAATTAGTCCATAGGGCAGATCAAGAATAGCTTTTAGGCGCACATAATTTTCCGGAAGAAGGTCTATTTCCTCCAAAGACCTCAATTCTATTCCTCCTAATATTCTCATGACCACGTCTTCATTATTTTCAATGGTGGGTATAGTTGCCACTCTTAATTCAAAAATTTTACCTTCCTTGGTTTTAAATTTGATCTTTCCATCCTGAGGTAATCTCTTTTCCGCAATGTCAAGATTAGCCATTATTTTAATTCTGGAGATGCAAGCCCTTTTTTGAGATTCAGGTATAAGTTTATAGGGGAAACATTCTCCATCTACACGGAATCTTACCATCAATCCTCGTCTACCAGTCAAGCTTTCCCAATGAATATCTGAAGCTCTTTTCTTGTAGGCCTCTTCAATGATATGATTAACTAAATTAATGATTGTCGAATCTACAGGAAGGGTCTCATCCACGGGCTCTTCATAGGTAATTTCCCGTTGGTGAAGGTCTTCAAAGATGAGTTCTGATTGGTAGATTTCCACAGCACTTTCAATATCTTCCTTAAAAGAAAAGGCTATTACTACCTCGTCTAATTGAAGGATTTTCTTTACAGTTTCTATGTTTTCAAAATCCTGGGGATAGTAACAAAAAAGATAAATATTTCCTTCATAGCGGAAAGGAATACAAAGTATGTCTTTAAAAAAATTTAATTTTATGGTCAAAGGATCCAAAATCTTTTGTACATCTCCTTGAAGAATTAATCTCTTCAGATCTAAGGCCGGGACACCAAAATAACGGCCAATAGCTTCTAAGATTGTTTTTTTAGAAATTTTATATTGTTGCATCAAGATAGCTTCTATAGAAAGGTTATTTTCCTTGGCTATTTGCCAAAGATCAATCAATTCTTCAAATTTAAGGGGATAATAGTCTTTTAAATATTTAAATTTTTCAAGTTCTTTGTAAGTTAAAATTTTTTCTATCATTTTTTGATGTTGATCTAAAATAAATTCTTGAGAAAGAAGTACATAGATTCTCAAGGCTTTTTTAAGTTCAAGGTTTTCAATTAAATAATTTCCTAACCATTCAAGTACTCCTCTTTTAGTATCGGAGGAAATTTTATGTTTATTAAAAAAAAGGATAATTTCTTCAATTAAAGAATCTATTTCTTGGGATGATTTATTTCCAAAAAGTTGATCTAAATAAGAATAAATTTTTTCAGGATTTTTTTGAAATTCTTTTAAATAGACCGTCAAAAGTTTTTTCTCCATATAAAAATTTTAACACATTATTCAATAAAATTTAGACGTAGATGAATGAAAAATGTTAAAGAGAAAAAATTAAAAAAGAAAAGATGGGGAAGAAAAAATTAAAAAAAAGGGGGTAAAATGTGATTTTTTGTCTTTTCTAATCTTGACAATCTTTACTAATTGTGTAGATTTAAAAAAAATTCAAAAAAACAGGAGGGGGAAATGGCTGAAATAAAAAAGCATGAAACGCCCTTACTTGATGAGTTAAAAAAAGGGCCCTGGCCAAGTTTCGTTGATGATATCTATAACTATGGAGAAAAGCACAAAAAACAGCAGGGGTTTGATATTTTGGGACAAATGGAACTCTCTTACAAGAATAAAGAAACTCATTGGAAGCATGGAGGTATTGTTGGAGTTTTTGGCTATGGTGGAGGGGTTATTGGACGTTATTCTGACCAGCAGGAAAAATTTCCCTCTATTTGGGCTTTTCATACCGTTCGTGTTAACCAGCCAGCGGCCAAATGGTATCATTCATCAGCTCTTAAAAAGATATGTGATATGTGGGATCATCGGGGGAGTGGGATCGTTAATCTACATGGTTCCACGGGAGATTTAATTCTTCTTGGGACAGTTACGGAGCAACTTGAATATATTTTCTACGATTTAACTCATCAAATGAAAATGGATCTTGGAGGATCAGGGTCTAATCTTAGGACTCCTGAGTGTTGTATGGGGATGTCTCGTTGCGAATGGTCTTGTATTGATACGCAGGATATTACCTATGAATTGACCATGCATTTTCAAGATGAGCTTCATCGTCCTGCCTTTCCTTACAAATTCAAAATCAAAGTCTCAGGGTGCCCCAACGATTGTGTGGCAGCCATAGCCAGGGCTGATTTTTCTATCATTGGTACTTGGGGAGATGATATCAAGATTGATCAGGAAGCCGTAAGGGCTTACGTTGGAGGAGAATTAAAGCCCAATGCGGGAGCTCATTCAGATAGAGATTGGGGGCCCTTTGATATTAAAAAGGAAGTGATTGATCTATGTCCTACCAAATGTATGTATTGGGATGAAGGCCAAAAGAAGCTTTACATTAACAACAAGGAATGCAATAGATGTATGCATTGTATCAATGTCATGCCTGAAGCCCTTCGTCCCGGAGATGATAGAGGAGCAACAATTCTTATGGGAGCAAAGGCTCCGATACTGGAAGGGGCTCAACTTTCTACGGTAATTGTACCTTTTATGAAATTAGAACCCCCTTATGATAATCTTAAGAATCTTCTTTACAAAGTTTGGGACTATTGGATGGAAAATGGTAAGAATAGAGAAAGACTTGGAGAAACTATTCAGAGAGTTGGTCTTAATAGGTTTATTGTGGATGTGTTAGGTCTTGAACCGATCCCTCAGCATGTTAAAGAACCACGTTCTAATCCATATATCTTTTGGAAAGAAGAGGAAGTAGAAGGAGGATGGACTAGAGATATAGCAGAATTTAGAAAGCGCCATCCAGCTTAAAAGTTAGAAACAAGTTAGAAAAATACTAAAAAGGAGGGGGCAATGAGCGAAAGACCCGAAAGACCAGATCCAATTTATACACAACCTTATGATCCAACCTTAGCGGAAAAACTATACAATCCTCAGAAACCTATGGAAAATAGAATAACTGATATCGGTCCTCCTCATTATTGGCAATTTTTACCTCCTGTTATTCAGAGGAATTATGGCAAATGGAAATCTCACGAAATAATTCAACCCGGGGTTTTAAAGTATAAATCTGAAAGTGGAGAAGTGGTCTATGTAGTGCGTTGTGGAACACCAAGATTAGAAACCACTGATTACCTTCGTGAGATTTGTGAAATTGCTGATAAATATTGTGATGGATACGTTCGTTGGACCACCAGAAATAATATCGAATTTCATGTCACCGACGAAGAAAAATTGAGGGCCCTTTTAGAAGACTTGAAATCAAGAAAATTCCCCAATGGTTCTTATAAATTTCCTGTGGGGGGAACTGGAGCTAGCGTAACTAATATTGTTCATACGCAAGGATGGATCCACTGTCACACTCCAGCAACTGATGCTTCTGGAGTAGTGAAGTCAATTATGGATGAATTGTTTGATTATTTTGGATCTCACAAACTTCCAGCGCAAGTTAGAATTGCTCTAGCTTGCTGTTTGAACATGTGTGGAGCTGTACATTGTTCTGACATTGCTGTAGTAGGTATTCATCGTAAACCTCCTATGATTGAAGATGATAGGCTTGAGAAAGTATGCGAAATTCCTTTGGTAATTGCTGCATGCCCTGTAGGTGCTATTAAGCCAGCAACGGTGGAAATTGGCGGAGAAAAAAGAAAAACAGTGAGAGTTAATGCCGAGCGCTGCATGTTCTGTGGTAACTGCTACACCATGTGTCCAGCTATGCCTATTTCTGACGGGCAAGGAGACGGGTTAGCCTTAGTGGTCGGTGGTAAGGTCTCTAACAGGATTACCCCACCAAAGTTCTCTAAGGTTGTAATTCCTTACATTCCTAATGAACCACCCCGCTGGCCAACTGCTGTAAAATGGATTAAAAAGATCCTTGAAGTATATTCTCAACATGCCAATAAGTATGAAAGGGTAGGAGATTGGATTGAAAGGATTGGTTGGGAACGGTTCTTTGAATTATGCGATATTCCATTCACCTGGCACCTTATTGATGATTATCGCTTGGCCTACGATACATACAGAACTTCTGTCCACTTCAAATTCACAAAACATGTTAAACCTTTAGTTGAATATAATTACTAATCAGAGGTGATGCTATGACTAAAGAAGAAGTTAAACAAAAAATTTTAGAAGTTATGCAAAAAAAGGTAGCTGCTGGAGGAAAAAGTAAAATCTATTTAAAAGATTTGCAAAGAGAACTCCCTGATGTGAACCCTAGAGATATAAAAAATGCCGCAAATGAATTGGTAAGGGAAGGAAAGCTAGAATATTTTTCCACTGGAAGCACTGTAATGTACGGGCTGCCCGGTGTGGGAATGGGCTTAGAAGCTGGAATGGAAAAACCCGAGGAATAATAGTAACAATAGTTTTAAATTTAACCTAAAAAAAGGAGGAGAGAAGCGTTAATCAATGCCTCTCCCTCCTTCTTTTTTTTAAGAAGAGTCAAAAAAATCAAGCATTTTTCAAAAGAAATTCAAAGGGATATTTACTTAAGAAGATTATCTTTAATCTTGTTCCTATCTATCAAATCTTTAATAAAACTAGTACTTAAAATAGGCTAATATAGGACTTTAAGCTTTTTGGGTTGGCGTTTGTTCTGAAGAGTTTGAAGAGGGCTCTTTTTTTGGTTCTTCAATTTTTTTAAGATCCTCTGAAACATCACTTTCCTTTAAAGATTCTTTAAAGGATCTAATACCTTTCCCAAGTCCAGCCCCAACTTCAGGAAGCCTTTTCGCTCCAAAAATGAGAAGAGCTAAGAAAAGGATAATAAACAGTTCTTGTCCGCCTAAACCAAGGGGCATTTTTTACCTCCTTTGTATTTAAATTTTTGCTAAGAGTATACCTACTTCATAAAGGATTGTCAAGGATAATCCCAGGAGAATTTGATAAACAGGGTCCGGACTGCTGGTAAATATAGCCGAAAGAAAAAAACTTATAATAATCACATAGGGTCTAATTTTTTTTAGAGTTTCAACCTCAATGATGGAAATTTTTGTTAAGATAAAAATAGAAGTAGGGAGTTGAAAAAGTAAACCAACAAAAAGGAAAAATTTCAAAACAAAATTAACATATTCTTTTAAGTAAGGTTTAAAAACTAAAAAATTTTCTCCAAAAGTGTATAAATATTTTATAAGTGCTGGCAGAAAAAGGTAATAAGATAGACTAACTCCGATTAGAAAGGATAGGGAAGATAAAAAAAGAATCAATTTGAGGATGTTTTTTTCGTGTAAATAAAGGCCAGGGGCCACAAATAGCCACATTTGATAAAAGATATAGGGACTGGTTAGAATAAAACCCACAATTATTGAAAGCTTGATTTGTAGAGCGAAGACCTCAGGTAGAGTTTTAAAATAAACCACAGTTTCAGAAACATTAAGCGTAAATTTTAAAGGAATTAGTAAAAAAGAAAGGATTTTGTCAGAATAGATATAACAAATTATACTACCCAGAACCCATGCCAAAAATGATCTAATAAGGCGGGACCTTAGTTCTATTAGATGGTCCCAGAAGGGTTTTTTGATATCTTCTGGGTTAGGTAGGACCTGGGGAAGCTCTTCACCCATTTCTTAATTTTAAAAAGGCCTGGACAATGGATTGAGCATCAAGCCCCGCTTTTTTAAAAAGCTCTTCTGGATTACCTGAAGTAGCGGGCACTTTATGGCCTAAAAGTTTAAGATTAACCGATAGTTTTTCTTGCGCAAAAAAGGAGGCAATGTGAATTCCTAATCCTGTCTCAACTAAATGATCTTCTACCACTAATAAATGTTTATATTCGGCAGCTTTTTTTAAGTCTTCATAAGGTAAAGGCTTTATGGAAGCCATATTAAGTACTGAGACCGAGAGGCCTTCTTTAATTAATAATTCCCAGGCCTTAAGGGCCTGAGGAATTAAATTTCCGTAGGTAATTATTACTCCATTTTTTCCTAGTCTTAGCCAATCAGCTTTTCCTGGGTAAAAACGATAATTACTATCAAAATAAGGACTTCCATCGGGCTTGGTGACAATCATAGTTTTAGATCTACCCATACCCACAAAAACATTGCCTGGTCTCTTAGCAATTTCATAAATAATATGAAGCGTTTGATTTGGATCGGCGGGAAGATAAATTTCCCAGTTGGATAAGTTAAAAAGTAAACCAAGATAATCTATACACTGATGGGTTGGGCCATCTTCTCCTACATCAGTTCCTAAATGGGTACAAACCACCTTTAAGGCAGTTTTGTTAAGAGTATTGATGCGAAGTTGATTATAAACTTCATCTAACCCAAAAACTCCAAAGGTAGAAAAAAAGGTTAGAAAACCCTCTTTTGAAAGTGATCCGGCAATGGAAGCAGTACTATGTTCTTGAATTCCGGATTCAAAAAAGGCCTGAGGGGAAACCTTTTTAAAATCAGTCATTTTAACTGAGGATTCCAAATCACAGGTAAACCCTAAAATTTTAGGAGTGCTTCCCAGATTATTAATTTTAGCCAATTCAGCCAAAGCTAACCCATAGGCACTACGGCAATCAGTTTTGACTTCCGCGGAGAAAATCCTTAATGAAGGCACCTTTATATCTACAGGTGCTGGATCATGGTTTTGATGGGGGAATTTAACTGTCCAATTTTTTCTCTTTTCTATAAGAGAATCTATCTCTGTAGGGTCGTATCCTAATTCTTTGAGGGCTTCTTTAGCAAGATCAATAGGTAAGGCCATACCATGCCATTTAGGATCATTTTCCATAAAAGAAATGCCCTTCCCCATGATGGTATGCGCTAAAATAGCCGTTGGTTTGGTGGGATCTTCAACTTCTCCTTTCATCACCTTTCTTAAGGCTTGATAAATTTGTTGATAGTCATGGCCATCAATTTCTAAAAGATTAAATTTAGTGGCCAAGATTTCAGCTTTTATATCCTGGGGCATAACATTATGAATATTTCCACCTATTTGTAACTTGTTGTAGTCAATAAGGAGGATTAAATTATTAAGGCCGAACTTTACAGCCCATCTTCGGGCTTCAATAACTTGTCCCTTTTGTTGTTCCCCATCTCCCATTAAGCAAAAGACAAAACATGGTATTTTCTTTAATTTTAGAGCCATCGCCATCCCGCAGGCGGCAGAGAGCCCTTGCCCAAGGTTACCTGTGTTCCACTCTACTCCTGGAACAGCTTGTTCTACGTGTCCAGCAAAGGCTGACCCGACCCTTCGAAATTCGAATAAAAAAGGTTCTTCTGGGAAAAAACCATATTCTGAGAGAACGCTATAGACCCCTGGACTAATGTGGCCATGACTTATGACTACTCGGTCTCTATCTTCCGCTCTTGGAAATTTAGGATTTACCTTAGCTATGGCATATACTACCAGAAGCATACTGAGAGAGGAAAGCGAACCGCCTGGATGTCCGCTTCCCGCTAAGGTAGTAGCTAAGATAATCCTACGAGCGCATCTTTTAAATGCGCCTTCAAACCAAGCTATTTCTTCTGCTGATAATATTTCCTTTTCTAGATTTAGTTTTAACATGGCCCCTTCCTTTTGAATTTTTGATTTTGCTTTGATATCTCTTGAAAGACCCTTTTAGATTGATTTCTTTTCTCTTTTCATGGCGATGGTTCCAGTTCTAACCAATTCTTTAATCCCCATCGGTTTAAGTAATTCAATGACCGCTTGGAGTTTATTTTGATCTCCTGTAACTTCAATTACATAGGTTTTAGGGCTCACATCAACAATTTTACACCTAAAAATTTCACAAATTCTCATGATTTCTTCACGATTTTCTTTTTCTGCTCTAACCTTTATCAAGGCCATTTCTCTTTCTACATAATCACCTTCTTCGGTGACATCAACTACTTTATAAACATCAATTAATCTTCTTAGTTGTTTAATGATTTGTTCTATAATTTGCTCATCCCCTCTGGTGACTAAAGTCAAATGCGAGAGGGTTGGATCTAAGGTTTCCGCTACATTAAGGCTATCAATGTTAAAACCCCGACCACTAAAAAGGCCAGCAATTCTTGCCAAAGCTCCAGGGGTATTTTCTACCAAAACCGAAAGGGTGCATTTCCTTTCACTCATCCTTTTCCTCCTCTTTAAACTAAAATCATCTCTGTTGTAGCTTTACCGGCAGGAACCATAGGAAAGACACCTTCTTCAGGAGCTATAATAACATCTAAAACACAAAGGGTCTTTGTTTCCAAAATTTTCTTTAAGGCAGGTTCTACTTCATCGGGTTTTGTTATTCTCATCCCATAGGCACCATAAGCTTCAGCTAATTTCACAAAATCTGGTTGTACAGCCATTTTAACCTGAGAATATCTCCGTTCATAGAATAATTCTTGCCATTGACGAACCATGCCAAGGTAGCCGTTGTTTAGGATGATTATTTTAATGGGCAGTCTCTCTTGCATGGCGGTAGCCATTTCCTGAATATTCATTTGAATGGAGCCATCTCCAGCAATATCAATGACCAGTTTGTTAGGATTTCCCATTTGAGCCCCTATGGCTGCAGGGAACCCAAAACCCATAGTCCCAAGACCACCAGAAGTAATTAGCGTTCTTGGTTTTTTAAACTTGTAAAATTGTGCCGTCCACATCTGATTTTGTCCTACTTCCGTGCAAATAATAGCTTCTCCTTTAGTTAATTCATATAATTTTTCAATAACAAATTGAGGTTTGATGATATTAGGATCATATTTATAGCTGAGCGGATATCTTTTCCGCCAAATTTCAATTTGTTCCCACCATTCTTTAAACCTTTCTTGCCAATATTTCTTAGGCTTGCTCACTGCTTTAACGATTTCTAGTAACCTCTGCAAAGAACGTTTGCAATCACCTACAATAGGCACATCCACTTTTACATTTTTCTGAATGGATGTTGGATCTATATCTATATGAATAATTTTAGCCATGGGAGCAAAGGCATCAACTCTTCCGGTAACGCGGTCATCAAATCTAGCTCCTACTGCTAAGAGAACATCGCAGTTAGCCACAGCCATATTTGCAAAATAAGTTCCATGCATCCCAAGCATGCCAAGGCTTTGGGGATGATCCCCGGGAAAACTTCCCAAGCCCATAAGGGTCATGGTTATAGGGAGATTTAATTTTTCAGCAAGTTCCAAAACTTCCTCGTGGGCACCCGAGGAAATGACCCCTCCACCAATTAGAAAAACCGGTCTTTCGGCTTTTTCTAAGATTTGATATGCCCTTTCAATCTGTTTTAAATGGGGCTCATAAACAGGATTGTAGCTTCGCAGATGGATTTCTTCAGGATAATTAAATTCCCCTTTTGCTTGTTGAATATCTTTTGGAATATCTATTAACACTGGGCCTGGTCTACCTGTTTTAGCAATGTAAAAAGCCGATTTTAATATACGTGGAAGATCCTCAATTTTTTTTACTAAAAAATTGTGTTTGGTTATTGGTCTAGTAATGCCTGTAGTATCAACTTCTTGAAAGGCATCGTTGCCAATAAGCTTGGTAGGAACCTGCCCAGTTAACACTACGATAGGGATAGAATCCATATAAGCCGTAGCAATTCCGGTAACAGTATTAGTCGCACCCGGTCCGGAGGTTACTAAAGCTACCCCAACCTTGCCCGTTGAGCGAGCAAATCCATCAGCGGCATGAGCAGCTCCCTGTTCATGTCTAACTAAAACATGATGAACTCCCTCAGTTTTGTAAAGCTCATCATAAATATCAATTACCGCCCCGCCCGGATAACCAAAAATAACCTCTACTCCCTCTTTTTGCAAAGCTTCAATTACCATTCGTGCCCCAGTCATCACTTTGCCCAACTTATTTCCCCTCCTTTTTATACTTTGATATAAGCTCGTAGATTTTTTCTTTAACGTATAATTTTTCTAATTTGATTTGTTTTTCTCTTATTTCCTCTTCAGGAGTTAAGTAGGGTCTCTTAGCCAACCCTTCTAATTCCCTTTCTAAACTTTGATGTTTTTCATAAAGGTCCTTAATTTCGGGATATTTTTCAGCATACTCTTTAACTAATTCTTTTTCCATCCTTAACCCCCTTTAAAAAAATTATTTTTTTAGTGATCTAATTTTTCACCATTATTTGTGAAAATTTTCTTTTTTAAGATCCCTTTGAGGTATTAAAGGCCCTCAAAATTTCAAGAGGTAAAGGGAAAAGGATAGTAGAGTTTTTCTCAGTAGCAATTTCGGTTAAAGTTTGTAAGTATCGGAGCTGAAGGGTGATAGGATTAGAAGCCATAATACTAGCTGCTTCCAAAAGTTTTTGAGCCGCCTGCAGTTCTCCTTCCGCGCTAATAACCTTAGCCCTTCTTTCTCTTTCAGCCTCGGCTTGTTTGGCCATGGCCCTTTTCATCTCCTCCGGTAAATCTATTTCTTTTATTTCCACTTTAGAAACCTTTACTCCCCATGGTTCAGTATCAGCATCAAGAATTTCCTGAAGTTTCAAATTAAGTTTCTCTCTTTCTGCTAAAATTTCATCAAGCTCAGCCTGGCCACAGACACTCCTTAAAGTGGTTTGAGCAAGTTGACTGGTGGCATAGTAATAATCTTCTACTTGAAGAAAAGCTTTATCGGGCTCCATGACTCGAAAATAGACTACAGCGCTGACCCTGATAGAGACGTTGTCTTTTGTGATTACTTCTTGCGGTGGCACATCAAGGGTTACCGTCCTTAGATCAATCTTTCTCATACGATCAATCACTGGAAGAAGGAGAATTATCCCTGGTCCTTTTACTTTATAGAACTTTCCTAATCTTAAAACCACCGCCCTTTCGTACTCGTTGATGATTTTGATGGAAGCTTGCAAAAACAGCAAAATGATAAAAATTAAAAAAAGAAAAGTTAAACTCATATAATTCCTCCTAATGAAGTTTTTATTTTCACAAAATTATAGTTTAAGAAGATCCTTTTAGTCAAGGGATAATTTTTGTACCACAAAAGTTGATTTTGTGTTCAGAGAATTTAAAATAAAAATTACTTGTTTGCTGGATCACTTTTTGGTGGGGGGATTCAAGAATGGCGTGGTATAGGAGTCTAAAAATAAGAGGAATTGATAAAAAATTTTTGGATATAGCCTGGGGGAGGTTAAATAATTTAACTAAGCCTCGTGGTAGCCTTGGTATGCTTGAAAAAATCGCGGCAAGATTAGTGGCAATCTATGAAGATCCTTTTCCAGTGATTAAAAAAAAGGTTTCTTTTGTGTTTGCTGCTGATCATGGAATTACAGAAGAAGGAGTTTCTGCCTTTCCTAAAGAGGTTACTGCCCAGATGGTCTTTAATTTTTTACGAGGTGGAGCGGGAATTAATGTTTTAGCAAGACATGCCAATTCGGAAGTAGTGGTGGTGGATGTGGGTGTAGATTACAACTTTGGGGTGCTTGAAGGCTTGGTTATGCAAAAAGTAGTTTATGGAACTAAAAATTTCGCCAAAGAACCAGCCATGAGCCGAGAAGAAGCAGAAAAATGCCTCTTGGTAGGATACAATTTAGCCCGGGAATATCTTGATAAAGGCTATAATTTGGTAGGCATTGGCGATATGGGTATTGGAAATACCACCGCATCTTCCGCCATAACCTCTGCTATAACCGGTGTGGAAGTGGAAAAAGTGGTTGGTCCTGGGACGGGCATAGATGGAGAGAGATTAAAGAGAAAGATAAAGGTAATACAAAAAGCCATAGAGCTCCATCAACCAAATCCCGAGGATCCTCTTGATGTTTTAGCTAAAGTAGGGGGTGCGGAAATTGGCGCATGTGCAGGAGTAATCTTAGCCTGTGCGGAAAAAAGGGTTCCCGTCCTTTTAGACGGCTTTATCACTACGGCAGGTGCTCTATTGGCTTATAAGATAAATCCCTTGACTCGTGAGTTTATGTTTGCAAGCCACCAATCAGAGGAGCCTGGGCATCAAATTCAACTTTCCTACCTTCAGTTAAAGCCTATTTTAAACCTGGGTTTACGATTGGGTGAGGGGACAGGGGCTGCTTTGGCAATGACGGTCCTTGAAGCTTCTTTGAAAATCTACCGAGAAATGGCAACCTTTGAAGAAGCCTCGGTTTCAAGAGAAAATAAGTCCCAGTAAACTTTGCATGAACCTTCTTCGGCCTCTTCTTTTTTCTTTTTCCTTTCTCTGGAGAATCTCCTTGCCTGGGCCTCATCACTATACCCTTGAAGAAATAAAAAGGGCCATCGTTTTTTTCCCTTTAGTGGGTTTTTTTGAAGGATTTTTGATGTTTTTACCTGCCACTTTATTTCTCAAAACAAATTTTTTTCTTTCTCCACTTTTACTATCTTTATTTTTATTAATAATTCTACTTTTTTTGCGAGGAATTTTTCATTTGGATGGCTTAGCGGACACCTTTGATGCTTTGGCGATAAAGGAATTAAATTCCAAAGAAGAAACCCTGGCCAAAAGGCTTGCGGTTATGAAAGATCCTGGAATGGGTGTAGCAGGAGGGGTAGCGGTATTTCTTTGTCTCTTAATCAAGCTCCTCTTTATGGAAGAATTAATATCCGCTTACAGTATTTCCGCCTATCTCTTCTTCCTATATGCTTTTACCCTTTCCCGAAGTTTTTTGCCTTTAATTATGGCCTTCTCAAAGCCAGCTAAAGAAGAAGGGCTTGGTTATTTTCTCATTCGCCATGCTACCTTAAGCTCTTCCCTAAAGGCCCTATTTTTAGGTCTTGCCCTTTTGTTCCTTATAACCTTTTTTCTTGATCAAAGTATAATTCCACTTATTTTAACCTGTGTATTTTTAGGAGTAGCCCTTTTTTGGGGCAAACATTTCTTTACCCAAAAGTTTGGAGGTTTGACAGGAGATAACCTTGGGGCCTTAGTGGAAATTGCGGAGATTTTGGGGTTAACTTTGGGGGTTTTTTTCTATGGGTAAAGCCTTGATGATTGTTGGTACTTCATCTGGAGCAGGTAAATCTCTTTTGGTCTCTGCTCTTTGTCGGCTTGCGAAGAATAGAGGATTAAAGGTAGCCCCTTTTAAGGCCCAGAACATGAGCCTCTATAGTTTTGTTACCGAAGAGGATGGTGAAATAGGGATTGCCCAGGCCCTACAAGCTATGGCAGCTAAAATCTCCCCGAGTGTTCACCACAATCCAATTCTTCTAAAAAGTGAAGGCGAAAGGGGGATGCAAGTAATCTTGCATGGTAAGCTTTATAAAGTAATGAAGGCAAGGGAATATTATCAAGAAAAGAACTTGCTTTGGAGGTATATTAAGCATTCTTTGGATGAACTACTGGCCAAATACGCACTTATCATTATGGAAGGTGCAGGAAGCCCTGCGGAAATCAATCTTCTGGATAAAGATATAGTAAACATAAAACCCGTTTTATATACTGGGGCGAAGGTCGTACTAGTGGGAGATATAGATAGGGGAGGGGTGTTTGCCTCAATCTTTGGTACTATAAATCTACTTCAGCTTTTTTTGCCGGAGTATAGCCAAAAATTGTTGGGATTTTTGGTTAATAAATTTCGGGGCGACCTTGCTATCCTTCAGCCAGGGATTAAGGAACTAGAAAAGTTAACCAACCTTAAATGTCTGGGAGTTTTGCCTTATTTAAGGGAACGTTTTCTACCCGAGGAAGATAGCTTAGACTTAACTACACCTCCATCAAGTGACTTCTCCTGGGAAGAAAAATTAAAAATAGTAATCATAAAATTCCCTCATCTTTCTATGTTTTTTGATTTTGAACCACTTTTTTGGGAAGAAGATGTAGCGGTATTTCTTTCACAAAATCCCATGGATGTTTTGCAGGCAGATGTGGTTATTCTTCCTGGGTCCAAAAGGACGGTGGAAGATCTTTTATGGTTGAAAAAAAGGGGGTATGAAGAAACTTTAAAAGAAGCTCTCAAGAGAGGGACCTTTGTTTTTGGCCTTTGTGGAGGTTATCAGTGCCTTGGAGAAAGGTTAATTGATGAACACAAAGCCGAATCAGACTACCGAGAGATCAAAGGTCTTTCTCTTCTCCCTATGGAAACGGTTTTTACTAAAGAAAAACTAATCTATCAGGTTTCAGCTAAAGTTCTCTTAAATAATATAGATGAAACCCTTTGGGGTTATGAAATTCATAAAGGAATAAGCTATGGGGATTTTAATCTCTTTTCCCTAAAGAGACTATCAACTGGTGAAATTAGTTTAGAGGGCCTCGTTAAGGATAAAGTTTGGGGAACCTATCTCCATGGAGTTTTTACTAATGATCGCTTTCGTAGATTTTTTTTAAACCTGGTGCGAAAAGAAAAAGGCTTACCTCCTTTACCCCCCAAAGTGAACTTCTGGCAAAAACTTGACGAAAGAATAGAGCTTTTGGCAAACTTCATAGAAAATCACTTAGAGGTGGAAGCAATTTTGGCTCATGTTTAATCTCTTTGGGACCGATTTTTCTTCTTGTTTATATCTTAAAACCTGGGAAATTGTTTTGGTAATCCTTTGGGACTTACTTATAGGAGACCCTCAAACAAAATACCATCCCGTTTCTCTTATAGGATATCTAATTTCAAAAACTGAAAAATTTTTTATCATTTTAGGGAAAAATACTCGGAAAATTGATGGTTTTTTATTTTTTCTTTTTGTTGTTTGGCTAAGTTTATTTTCTTTTGGTATGTTTTTTTTAGTTTTGCGTATTTTGGGGAAAACCTTTTTGGTAGCCCATCTCCTCTTTTTCTTTCTTATCTCTTTTTTTATAGCTTTTAAAAGTCTTTTAGAAGCTGGATTAAGAGTAGAAGAAGCCTTGAG
Organism: Caldimicrobium sp.; assembly: GCA_037443245.1. Classification (GTDB taxonomy): domain Bacteria; phylum Desulfobacterota; class Thermodesulfobacteria; order Thermodesulfobacteriales; family Thermodesulfobacteriaceae; genus WYEG01. Next base: position 233,583 of record JBBIOT010000001.1, on the reverse strand, counting down.
GAGGAATGATATTCTAACGGCAAGGAAAGAGCTACAAGCCCTTGTGGGAAGGGATAGGGAGTGTCTTTTACCTATCCAAATTAGAAGGGCGGTTTTGGAAAGCTATGCGGAAAACTTAAGTGATGGAGTGATTGCTCCCCTTTTCTGGCTCCTTCTTTTGGGTTGGCCCGGGCTTCTTTTCTACAAAGTAGTAAATACCTTGGATTCCATGGTAGGCTATAAAAATGTAAAATATCTTCATTTTGGGTATGTTTCTGCTAAAATGGATGACCTATTAAATTATTTCCCCGCAAGAATAACCGGAATTTTAATTTGCCTTTCGGCCCTTTTTTTCTTTGGTCTTTCTTCAGGACTTAGAGCCCTAAAAACCATGTATAGGGATGGAGGAAAGCATGAAAGTCCTAATAGCGGCTATGTAGAAGCAGCTATGGCTGGTGCTTTAGGTGTAGCTTTGCTTGGTCCATCAAGTTATCAGGGGAAAATAACAGAAAAACCGTGGTTGGGAGAAGAAAATATTAAAATCAATCCTAATTTAATTTCTGCTTCAGCAAGCCTTCTTAAACTTAGCTATTTTTTTTGGGTTATCTTAATAGTTTTATTATATCCAAGATGAAGAGAAGTTTTAATAATTTTTTCCCTACCCATGGTGGTGCTGTTTATTACTTAGGGAAGAAATTTAATTTAAATCCTTTAGAAATCGTGGATTTAAGTTCTTCCGTCAATCCATTAACCAAAGAATTCCTTCAAGAAATTACTGAAGAATATCTACCTTATGTTTCCCTTTATCCCCCACAGGATTCCGAAGAGGTGAGTAGCTTTATGGAAGAAACCTTCCCGGTGGAGAAAAAAAATATCCTTTGGGGAAATGGATCCATGGAACTTTTAAGATTAACTATAAACCTCTGGGGGAAGGGGAAAAGAATATTAATCCTTGAGCCAACCTTTGTTGGTTATAGAAATATTTTAGCTCAAAACAAACCCAAGGAAATCATAAATTTTTTTTCCTTGCAAAGAACTTCCTGGATGGAAATGTTAAGCCAGTTAAAAATAACCTATCCAAAAGTAGAGATGATAATACTATGCAACCCCAATAATCCCACGGGATGGATTATACCTAAAGATTTTTTAAAAGAAATAATATACAAACATCCAGAAGTGATCTTCCTTGTTGATGAGGCCTTCATTGATTTTAGAGAGAAGGAGAGTCTCCTAAATATTGAAAAAATACCTGAAAACTTGTTTATTTTTCGTTCTTTTTCAAAGTTTTATGGTTTGGCTGGCTTAAGATTGGGTTGTGTAATTTCTGCCGAAAAAAACATTGGCCTTTTAAAAAAAGAACAACCCACCTGGCCTGTCCAGACCCTTACTTTAGTCCTTGCCAGGGCTTTAATGGAGAATAAAAATTTTAAAAAGAAAACTTTAATGTATTTTGAAGAAGAAAGAAATTATTTTCAAGAAAGATGTAAAAATTTGGGGATCGAATATTTTCAAACTACAACAAATTTTGTACTATTTAAACTTCAAAAAGGAGAAAGCTTTTGGCAAAAACTTCTTTTAGAAAAAAAAATCCTCCTAAGAAATTGTGTTAACTTTTTTGGTTTAGATGGTGATTATTTACGAATTTCTTTAAAGGAAAGAAAATGGACCGAAGAGGTATTGGAGACAGCAAGGAAATGGCTTTTTGGGGAACAATCATAGGTGGAACCCATAGCGGTTGTGGAAAAACCTTAGTGACTTTAGGATTGTTAAGGTGCTTTGCAAAGTTGGGGTATAAGGTCCAACCTTTTAAGGTTGGACCTGATTATATAGACCCCCAGTGGCATACTCGAGCCTGCGGTGTGCCTTCAGTAAACTTGGATCTGTTTTCCTTCGGTGCGGACCTCCCAAGGCTTTTTTTACGTTATGCAAAGGGAGTAGACTTGGCACTGGTTGAGGGAGTGATGGGCTTTTTTGATGGGGATTTTTCTACTTTTGAGGTAGCTAAAAAATTAAACCTTCATGTTCTCTTGGTGGTTAATGTTTATGGACTGGCAGAAACCCTTTCTCCTCTTCTTGAGGGCATCAAAAGAAGAGTAAAAAGAGCAGGGCTTAATTTTGGGGTTTTTTTAAATGGAGTTTCCTCGGAGAGGCACTTTTTAAGATTAAAAAGGGCCTTAAAAAAAACTAAAATCGTAGGCTACTTGCCAAGGAAGGAAAGTTTTGTTTTACCTTCCCGCCATTTAGGGCTTTTTTTACCCGATCATTATCAGAAGGTTGAAGAGGTTATTGCAGAGGTAGCCGAAACTTTGCAAGAAAATTTAGATTTTTCTTTTTTTAATGAAGATAAGGCCTGTATGGTTGAGAATCCTTCTGAAGATTTAAATTTTTACAACTTTCCATTTAAAAAAGTAGCCTTGGCTTATGATCAGGCCTTTTCCTTTTATTACACCCATTTTTTGGACGAGCTAAAAGCTAAGGGAGAGGTGATTTATTTTAGCCCTCTTCAAGATGTTTCTCTTCCCTCTAAAGCGGAGGCAATAATTATCGGGGGAGGGTATCCTGAGCTTTTTTTGGAAGAACTGGCTAACAATACCAGACTTAAGAGGGAAATAAAAGATTGGGTAGAAGCGGGGGGGCTTCTCTACGCCGAATGTGGAGGGTTGATTTATCTATCTCATGCCTATCGGGAGGGTGAAAAACTCTACCCTATGTGCGATCTTTTTCCCTTTGTGATAGAAAGGAAAAAGTTATCCCTTAAATACTGTAGAGCTTTGGTTAGAAAAGATAATCCTTTTTTCTCGGTAGGTAGTAAACTTTGGGGGCACGAGTTTCATTACACTCAGATAGTTGGTTACAAGGAGAGGAAAAATTTCCAAAAAATTTTTTATATAAAACCCTACTTAGGAAAGGCCTTTAGTGAAGGTTTTTTATATAAAGGGGCTCTGGCTACTTATTTACATATCCTTGCCATAAGAAAATAAAGTAATAAATTAAAGAAAATTTTTCCCAGTGGAGGGGTTGAATGAAATCAAGAAAAGGGATGACCTTGGCAGAAAAAATTTTGGCCCGCAAGCTTGGCGTTAAGTATCTCACGGCCGGAGAGCTGGTTGAAGTCCCAGTAGACCTAACCTTAGCCAATGACATCACTGCCCCTTTAGCCATAAAGGTCTTTGAAAGTACCTGTATTAATCGTATATTTGATCCTGAAAAGATAGCCTTAGTGATGGACCATTTTACACCAAACAAGGACATAAAAAGCGCGGAACAAGTCCGGATATGTCGGGAATTTGCTAAAAAATATGGCATAAAGCATTATTATGAGGGAGGCGCTTGCGGGATTGAGCACGCCCTTTTGCCTGAGCTTGGGCTCGTGCTACCGGGGGATGTGGTGATTGGGGCGGATTCCCATACCTGTACTTATGGGGCCTTGGGAGCCTTTGCCACTGGTGTTGGGTCAACTGATTTAGCTGCCGCTTGGCTCACTGGGAGGACTTGGTTTAAAGTCCCGGAAACGATTAAATTTGTTTATTATGGAAAGCTTAAGCCTTGGGTTACAGGAAAGGATCTAATCCTTTATACCATCGGTGATATTGGGGTGGATGGAGCTCTATACAAGGCCATGGAATTTACTGGAGAAGTTATTTCTAAACTAAACATGTCTGAACGAATGACCATGGCCAATATGGCGATTGAAGCTGGAGCTAAGGTTGGATTGATGATAGCGGATGAAATTACTCTTTCTTACTTGAAAGGCCGGGCTCAGCGGGATTCTGTAATCTTATATCCAGATGAAGATGCTAATTACATAGAGGTAAAAGAATACGATGTTTCAAAAATAGATTTAATGGTTTCCCTTCCTCATTTGCCTTCTAACACTAAGGCTGTTAAAGATCTTGGTGAAAAAATTTACATACATCAAGTAGTTATTGGTTCGTGCACCAATGGAAGGTATGAAGACTTAAAAATAGCCGCAAAGATTTTAAAAGGGAGAAAGGTTAATCCTAATGTAAGATGTATTATTATTCCGGCTACACCCTGGACCTACAAACAGGCTTTGAAGAATGGACTGTTAGAAATTTTTATAGAAGCAGGGGCCATCATTTCACCTCCTACCTGTGGACCTTGTTTAGGTGGACACATGGGAATTTTGGCCAAAGGGGAAAGGGCGGTAGCCACAACAAACAGAAACTTTGTGGGAAGGATGGGCCATCCGGAAAGTGAAGTTTACCTTGCTGGTCCAGCGGTAGCAGCGGCTTCTGCTGTTTTAGGCTATATTGGAACTCCTGAAGAATTGGGTTTAAAAGAGCCCAATTAAAAGAAATTTAAAAACCTTAAAGGAGAGGGGCATGGAAAAGATCAAAGGTAGAGTTTGGAAATTTGGGGATAATATTGACACGGATGTTATCATTCCGGCCAGATATCTTAACACTACTGATCCCGAAGAGCTTGGTAAACATTGCATGGAAGATGCTGATCCTGAATTTTCAAATAAGGTAAAAAGGGGAGATGTTTTAGTAGCTGGAAAAAATTTTGGCTGTGGCTCTTCAAGAGAACATGCACCCATTGCCATCAAGGCTAGCGGGATAGCCTGTGTGGTAGCGGAATCCTTTGCCCGTATCTTTTATCGTAATGCCTTTAATACGGGTCTTCTTATTTTAGAAGCCCCCGAGTGTGCCAGAGAAGCAGAAACTGGCGATGAATTGGAGATCTTTCCTGAAGAAGGGAGGATCATAAATTTAACCAAAAACAAGACCTATTACTTTAAGCCCATTCCTGAATTTATGAAAAAGATCCTGGAGGATGGAGGGCTTATCCCACATATCATGAAGACCTTCCAAGCAAGTTGTAATATTTAGCCATGTCTTCGGAGCCAAAATTTATTTTTAAGGGAGAGGCGGATTTAACTTCCCTCTGGGAGATTATTAAAGCTTTAAGAGGAGAAAAGGGCTGTCCATGGGATAAAAAACAAACCCCTGAAACTCTCAAAAAGTATTTGTTGGAAGAAACTTATGAACTCCTTTCTGCGATTTCGGATGGTCATAAAGAGGAATTGAAAGAGGAGTTTGGAGATCTTTTATTTATAGTCCTTTTTTTGCTTTATATCTATCAAGAAAAAAATATCTTCACCTTAAAAGAGGTAGTTTATTTAACTTATCAAAAAATGATCCGGAGGCATCCCCATGTGTTTGGAGAAGCGATAGCTTCTTCAGCGGAAGAAGTTCTTTCTCAGTGGCAGAAAATTAAAAAGGAAGAAGGGAAGGGGAGTTCAATCTTAGGGAACATTCCCAAAATTATGCCCGCCCTGCAGAGGGCTTATCGACTTGGAGAAAGGGCAGCACGGATTAATTTTGATTGGCCTTCTCCTAAAGAGGTCGTAGAAAAATTGAAGGAAGAGCTTTCTGAACTTGAAAGTGCTCTAACCTTGGAGGAATCAAAGGAGAATTTAGAATTAGAAATAGGAGACCTCCTTTTCACTGTAGCCAATCTTTCCCGTAAGCTGGAAATTAATCCTGAAGAGGCGCTTCATAAAGCCCTGGATAAATTTGAAAAAAGGTTTAAGGACATGGAAGAGCTCCTCAAAAAGGATGGACTATCCCTTGGGGAACTCCCTATGGAAGTTTTAGATCGTTATTGGGAAAAAATAAAGGAAAATGAAAAAAATAGTTGAAGTAATAAATTTAAACCTTTTTTTGAATGGGCAGCAAATTTTAGAAAATATTAATCTTTCCATTGAAGAGGGAGATTTTTTAGCTATCATTGGCCCAAATGGAGGGGGAAAGACTTCCCTTCTTAAATGTGTTCTTGGTTTTTTAAAGGCAAGTTCAGGAGAAATTAACTTATTTGGCAAGCGGCTTTCCAATTTTAAAGATTGGCATAAAATTGGATATGTCCCTCAAAGGAGTATAGATTATTACATTAAACTTAATCCCTTAACGGTAAAGGAATTCCTTGAGTTACCAGCAAGGGTCTATCGTCAGAAATTAGATTACCACAGGTTGATGGATTTAATCCATCTCTTTGGTCTAAGGGATTTACTTTCCTACAAACTTTCGCAACTTTCCTTTGGACAAATCCAAAGAGCTCAAATTGTGCAGGCCCTTTCTCTTTCTCCAGAGATATTATTCCTTGATGAGCCCACTGTAGGGTTAGATTTTATGAACCAAAAAGCTCTTTATGACCTTCTTAATCAATTTACCTTGGAAGGATTGACCGTGGTGGTAGTGACTCATGAAACTTGGCTTCTCCATAAAGGCATTATGAAAGTGGCTTGTTTAAACCGAAGATTATATTTTCATGGAAAACACGAAGATTTTTGTGCCTTAGCTCTATCTTCACCAGAAATGGGTATTTCTTCCGACTATCATTTAATCTCCCATTCCCACTGGTAAGGATTGGCTTAAATGGATGAATTTTTGAGCTACTTAGCACTTATTAAATGGGGTATTTTGGCAGCGTCCTTTTTTGCCCTCGCTTCTTCTTTTCTTTCACCCTTCATCATCCTAAACCGAAATACCCTTCTCCCTCATGTTTTAACCCATCTTCTGCTTTTTCCTTTACTTTTCCTGGCCATCCTATGGCCTGATGGTCCTCAATCTCTTGTTTTACCTTTGGCCGTTGTCTTGACTTTACTTCTATCCCTCTTTATTTGGTTTCTAAAGTTTAAGGTTTATTTATTTGAAGATACTTCAAGTTCCATTGTCATTCATCTTAGTTTAGCTTTAGTACTGATTTTAGCGGTAAAATCTTCTCAGTATGATTATCGCTTATTAACTTTTCTTTTTGGTGATGTTATGCTTGTTGATTGGCAAATTTCTTTTTTATCCTTGGTAATCTTTTTGGCTACTTTACTTTTGGTTTATAAATACAAATGGAAACTTTTTCTTTCTTCTCTCGGGTGGGAGCTTCCTGGGCTTAATCTTAAAGTGGGGAATCTTTATTATCTGATTTTTTTAACCCTACAGGTGGTTATAGGGGCCAAGATAGTAGGAGTTTTACTCGTATCGGCCTTTTATGTATTTTGCGGGATATTAGCTCTTAAGATAGCGCCAAATTACCGTCTTGTTTTTTTGATAACCCCGGGACTTAACTTTTTTTCTATCCTTGGAGGGATGGTCTTATCTTACCTCATGGATATTCCCTTTTCCGCAGGGACAATTATATTTATGAGTTTGTATTTGGTACCTCTCTTTTTTATCCCCCGAATAAGGAAATAAAGGATGAGGCTTATTGATAGTCATGCTCATTTAAACTTAGATAATTTCAAAAAGGATCTAGATGATGTGATAGCTCGCGCTAAGGAGGCTGGTCTTTGCAAAATCTTGGTGGTAGGAATAGATCGAAAAAGTGGAGAAAGAGCCTTAGCTTTAAAGCAAAAATATAAGGAAATCCTAGAGGTGGCTCTTGGTTTTCATCCTCATGAGGTAAAAAACATAAAACCCCAAGATTATGATTGGCTAAAAAGCAATCTACCTCAAGCTTTGGCCTTAGGGGAGATAGGCCTTGATTTTTATAAAGAATATTCCCCTCGGGGAAAACAGTATGAACATTTTGAATATCTTCTAAACATAGCCAGAGAATTGAATAAACCAATCATCCTTCATTTACGCAGCGATACGTCTTTTTGGGATGAGGCTTTAAATTATCTTAAATCTTATCAAGATCTTAAGATGGTGTTCCATTGTTTTACCGAAGGAAAGGAAGTAGCAAAAAGGGTTTTAGAATTTAATTCTTTAGTATCCATACCAGGAGTTATAACCTTTTCAAATGCTAAAGCCTTAAGGGAAGCTGTTAGGATCCTTCCTCTTGAACGTTTAATTTTGGAGACCGATTGCCCCTTTCTTACTCCTCATCCATTTCGTGGGAAAAGGAATGAACCAGCTTACTTGATTTATATCGCTAAGGCTGTAGCCGAATTAAAGGGCCTAAAAGTAGAAGAACTTTCGGAGAGGACTACCGAAAACTTTTTAGAATTTTTTGGTTTAGAAAGAAATTCTTCGTGGCAGGGAGGCAGAAAGGATGAAGCTTAAAAGAACACATTTTATTAGCGAGTGCGCTAATGAAGTCTTGTTAGAGAAAGAAGTAATAGTTGCAGGATGGGTTTTAAGAAGAAGAGATCACGGAGGGGTTATCTTTCTTGATTTGAGAGATAGGACAGGACTTTTACAAGTTGTTTTTGAGGAAGGAACGGATCCTGAGGTTTTTGCTCGAGCTGATGGGATCAGAATTGAGTATCCTATCGCCGTCAAAGGGATCCTTCGGCGGAGACCAGAAGGTATGGAAAATCCAAAGATACCAACGGGATATGTAGAACTTGTGGGAAAGGATCTGGAAATTTACAATCTCTCAAAAATTCCGCCCTTTCCTATGGACGAAGATTTAAGTCAAGTTTCCGAAGCTTTAAGACTTAAATATAGATATTTAGAATTACGGGCCCTTAACGGCCATCAGCCTTTTATCTTTAGACACAAGGTTAATCAGATCTTAAGAAACTTTTTGTCTGAAAGAGGTTTCTTAGAGATTGAAACTCCCTATTTAACTAAAAGCACCCCCGAAGGGGCTAGGGATTTTCTGGTCCCAAGCCGCCTATATCCAGGAAAATTTTATGCCCTTCCCCAGTCACCCCAGCTTTTTAAACAGATTTTAATGATTGCTGGTTTTGAACGTTATTTTCAGATTGTTCGCTGTTTCCGGGACGAAGATTTAAGAGCCGACCGTCAGCCGGAGTTTACCCAGCTTGACTTGGAAATGTCCTTTGTAAATGAAGAGGATGTAATGTCCCTTATTGAAGAATTACTCTCCCATCTTTTTGCTGAAACCTTAGGAATTACCCTTTCTACCCCTTTCCCTAGAATTTCTTATACTAAAGCTCTTTCAGATTATGGAACCGATCGGCCAGATATACGCTTTGATTTGTCTTTGATTGAGGTCAGTTCTTTAATGAAGGAAACAAGCTTCCAAGTGTTTCGTTCTGCTCTAGAAAGAGGAGGTATAGTTAAGGGACTTAAGGTACCTTCTCACTTTTCCCGCAAAGAAATAGAGGATTTAACCAAGTTTGTACAAGATTTAGGGGGGAAGGGACTTGCCTGGCTAAAGTATACTAAAAATCCTTCCCTTTCCTCGGAAAAATGGTCCTCTCCTATCATTAAGTATATTCCGGAATCCATTCTTAATAAATTGGAAGAAATTTTTAAACTACAAGAAGAAAGGTCTACCCTCTTTTTTATGGCCGATGAGCCTTCCCAGGCCAATTTAATCCTTTCGGAATTAAGGAAACACCTTGCTGAAAAACTTAACCTTATACCTGAAGGAACTTTTTCTTTTCTCTGGGTGGTAGACTTTCCTCTTTTTGAATGGGATGAAGAGGAAGGACGCTTAGTCTCGGTTCATCATCCCTTCACCCATCCTAAGCTGGAAGACTTAGATAAATTGACCACCGATCCCCTTACGGTTCGTTCCCGTGCCTACGATATTGTGCTTAATGGTATAGAGATTGGAGGAGGAAGCATTCGTATCCATCAGAGGGAATTGCAGGAAAAGATTTTTCAGCTTCTGCAGATTAGCAAAGATGAGGCTGAGGATAGGTTTGGTTTCCTTCTTCAGGCCCTGGAATATGGAGCTCCACCCCATGGGGGAATTGCCCTTGGGCTTGACCGATTGATCATGCTCATGCTGGGCCGAAAGAGTATAAGAGAGGTGATTGCCTTTCCAAAAACACAAAAGGGACAATGCCTCCTTACTTCAGCCCCAGCGGAAGTAAGGCCCGAACAGCTTTTGGAACTCCACCTCCTCCCTGGCTGGAAAAGGGAGGAGATTTAGCTTTTCATATTTTTAATAAATAGGTAAGGATGGATCTACTTCTTTAGCCCAAGCGTTAATCCCTCCTTTAAGGTTATAGGCTTTAAACCCAGCGGAAAGCAATAATTCTAAGGCTGAGAGGCTTCTTTGTCCTACTTTACAGACTACTACGTATTCTTTCGTGGGGTCAAGCTCGGAAAGTTTTCCGGGTAGCTCGTTGAGGGGGATGAATAAACTCCCTTTGATGGCTGAAATTTCCCATTCATGGGGTTCCCGTATGTCAAGTATTCTTATCCGCTCGGGCTCTTTTTGGAGTTTTTCTTTTAGTTCCTGCGAAGAGACAAAGTATTCTTCCCCAAAGGAAGTACTTTGGAGCCCACAAAATTCTTCATAATCTTGTAATTCTCGAATAGTTGGATTTTCTCCGCAGAGAGGACACTGTGGGTCTTTCCTCAACTTCAAAAACCGAAATTCCATCCTTAAGGCATCGTATAACAGAAGTTTCCCTAAAAGAGTTTCCCCAATTCCCAGTAAAAACTTTATAGCTTCTGTAGCCTGAATAGCCCCTATCACCCCTGGTAAAACTCCAAAAACTCCTCCTTCAGCACAACTTGGCACAGTGCCCAGTGGAGGGGGTTCTGGATATAGACAACGATAGCAGGGGCCTTCCTTAGCATAAAAAACGGTTGCCTGACCTTCAAACCTAAAGATACTCCCATAGATTAAAGGTTTACCCAGCAAAGCACAGGCGTCGTTGAGCAAATAACGAGTAGGAAAATTATCTGTCCCATCAATTACCATGTCATATTCTTGAAGGATTTCCATTATATTTTCTTTGGAAAGTTTTAAATTATAGGGTACTATTTCAATGTAAGGATTTAATTCCTCAAGCCTTTTTTTGGCACTTTCTACCTTAGGCACTCCGATTTCGCTCGTGGAATGAAGAATTTGACGCTGGAGATTGCTCTCATCTACCACATCATAATCTACAATCCCTAATTTCCCAATCCCTGCCGCCGCTAAATAAAAAGCCACAGGACTACCTAATCCTCCAGTCCCTATTACTAAAACCTTACTTTCTTTGAGTTTTTCCTGGCCCTTAATCCCTACTTCAGGAATTAATAAATGCCGGCTATACCGATAGATCTCCTCTTTGGAAAGTTTCCTTTTGTCCATCTACTACCCTCCTTGCTATACCTATTAAATCTATTCAATTACATCACCCGTAATAGGCTTAACTTCAATCTTTAATCTCTTCAGATATCTGATAGCTTTTTCCAAATTTTCTTTGGAGCCTGATAGTTCCAAAATCATTTCTCCAGTTTTTTCTGTGACGTTAGCCCTTCGGATATTGGGTACCACTTTATGCCTTATGGACATACGATATATAACAGGTTTTTTAATCTGCTCTTCCGGGAAAATTAAATGGAGCCACATTTTAGGCATGGCCTTCCCTCCTTTTTTATTTGTTAATCTTTTTTAAATTTTATCCTCCCGCAATAGCGGGCACGATGGAGACCACATCTCCATCCTTAAGCTTGGTGTTTTCATTCTCCAAAAAACGTACATCCTCATCGTTGACAAAAAAATTAATGAATCTTCTTAGTTTCCCATCTTCATCGCAGAGCCTTTCCTTCATCCCCGGGAACCGTTTCTCCAAATCTTCTATTAATTCCATTAAGGTATTTCCTTCAGCGGTTACTTCTCTTTGACCGCCGGTTAAAGGTAGAAGAGGAGTAGGGATCCTAACGGTGATAGCCATGGTTATTCACCTCCTTTTTTTATTATTTTCTCAAAGTTCTCTAAGGAAGGTTTAATCTTAAGTACCGGTTTTAAGTGATTAACTACTGCTTCTTGGGTTTTGAGGCCATTACCGGTAATACAAATTACCACTTCTTCATCGGAAGGAATAATTCCTTGCTGGATAAGCTTACGAGTTACCGCCACGGTCACACCACCTGCTGTTTCAGTGAAAATTCCTTCCGTTTCCGCAAGGAGCTTTATGCCTTCAATAATTTCTTCATCCGTCACCGCTTCCGCATACCCTCCAGTTTTTCTAACTACTTCCAGGGCATAAACTCCGTCCGCAGGATTTCCTATGGCAATAGATTTAGCAATGGTTTTGGGTTTGACGGGTTTAATAATGCTACGGCCTTCCTTGAAAGCCTGGACAATAGGTGAGCATCCTTCAGCTTGGGCTAAAAAGAACCGAGTTTTAAACTCCGGAATGAGACCTAACTGATAAAATTCCCATAGGCCTTTATAAATTTTGGTTACCAAAGAACCCGAAGCTGCAGGGATAACAATATTTTTGGGCGCTCTAAACCCTAATTGTTCAGCTATTTCAAAGCCATAAGTCTTAGACCCCTCTGCGTAGTAGGGTCGCAAATTGACGTTCACAAAGGCCCAACGAAAACGCATGGCGATCTCCGCACAAAGCCTGTTGACTTCGTCATAATTTCCTTCCACTGCTACCACATTAACGCCATAAACCAAGGAAGAAAGGATTTTTAAAGTTTCAAGGTCGGCCGGAATAAATACATAACATTCAAAGCCATGTCGTGAGTGGGCAGCTACCGAATTCGCTAAATTCCCCGTAGAGGCACAGGCTACCGTCTTAAACTTAAACTCTTTAGCCTTGGTTAGAGCTACAGCTACTACCCTATCTTTAAAAGAAAGGGTAGGGTGGTTGACCGAATCATCCTTGACATAACATTTTTTAATTCCTAAAGCCTCTGCAAGGTTTTTGGCCTCTATAAAAGGAGTAAAGCCTGAGGCTAACCCAAAGAGTGGATCACCATCTATAGGCAAAAGCTCACGATAGCGCCAAAGATTGGGGTCTCTTTTTTCCAGTTCATTCTTTTTAAAGTTTTTTTGGATGGCCTCATAATCGTATTCTACCTCCAATGGACCAAAACACCATTCGCAAACAAAAAGGGGATCCTTAGGATATCTTTTTCCACATTCCCTACACTTAAGTCCCTTGACCAACATCTCCATACCTCCTTTAGGATTTCACAGACTCCCAATCTATTTCTTCAAAGCCCTTTACATCTCTCCATTGGTAAGCCTTTACATCTATCACCTTTTCAGAGATGAGGCTTAAAATCAAATAGAGATATCCTTCCCAGGCATTCTGAGCATCAAACTCCGAAGGTTGGGCTGGATAATTTGGATGGGAATGATAAATCCCAACGATTTCTATGTTCATTTTTTTAGCCTCCCTTTCTGTTTGGAGAAACTCTTTAGGATCTAAGGCAAAACGGCGTTTTCTTTCTTCCGGAAAAGGCCAGGCATTAGTTACCGCCCAAGACTTAGTTATGAAAAAAATTTCTTCTTCTACTTTCCCTCCAAGGAGGCCACAGCCTTCGTAAGGGTAACTTTTTAAAACTTCCTTTTTAATAGCTTCTAAAACCTCCTCTAAAATAAGGACTCTTTTTTTCATTTTTTTAATCCTCAAACCAAAACCTGGCACTCAAATATTTGTGCCCACCATCAGGAAATACCGTCACTACCACTCCTTCATCTAACCGTTTAGCTATTTCTAAAGCCCCAGCCAAGGCCGCACCTGATGAAACACCTACAAAAACTCTTTTTTTCTCTAAAAGAAACTTAGTAAACCTATAGGCTGTTTCAGTTGAGATAAAGAGTTGCTCATCCAGCAGATTTTCCTTAAAAATCTTTGGCTTAAAAGCAGACTCCATGTGTTTTAATCCCTCAATCCCATGAAGTGCGGAATCGGGTTGAACCCCTATAATCTTTACCTCTGGGTTTTTTTCCTTAAGAAACCGGCCTACGCCCATGATGGTCCCGCTTGTGCCTACTCCCGCTACAAAATGGGTAATCTTCCCTTCCGTTTGTTCCCATATTTCCGGACCTGTGGTTCGGTAATGGGCAAGTGGATTTGCCTCGTTGGAGTATTGATCGGCATAAAAGTAAAGATCGGGATTTTGTGCAAAAAGCTCGCGGGCTTTCATAATGGCCCCGTCAATACTCTCCAGGGGGTCGGTTAGTATTAGCTCAGCTCCTAAGACCTTAAGAAGACTTATTCTCTCAGGGCTTGCGTTCTGGGGTAGACAAAGCTTTACCCTGTAGCCTCTTCCCAAAGCAAAAAGAGTATAGGCAATTCCCATATTCCCAGAGGTAGCATCAAGAAGGATTTTCCCGGGCCGAAGTAATCCCTCTGCCTCAGCTTTGAGAATGATTTCCAGAGCGGGCCTATCTTTAATTGATCCTCCAGGATTGAAAAACTCAGCTTTAGCTAAAAGCCTAACCTTAGGACCCTTACCCACCAAATCAGAAAGGTCAAGCAAGGGGGTTTTCCCCACTAAACTAAAAATATCTTTTTTAATTTTATTCCCCACCTTTTCACCTCACTTCAAAATTTGGAGAATAAAAATGTGGGCAGAGATTAAGCGGAGAACAGCCCTGGGCACATTCGCCCAGGACAACAACAAAGAAGACCACTAAAGATGAAAGTAATTAATGATCTTACTTTGCTTTTCATAATTAAAGATAGATTTATAACATTAAAAAAAAATTTGTCAAGTAAAGAAAAAATTTTTGTCTTAAGTTCCAGAGTTGTGCAATGTGCCTTATCTTTTTTCCCTGTTGTTAGAGTCAAAATTTCCCCAAATTTTTTCTTTTTGTCTTTTGTCTGTAATGAGTGAAGCTGAAGATGTTTTAGAAAAAGATACAGGGTTCCATTTTCTAAAACCTCTCGTAGGTAGCTATTTTGAGGTAGGAAAAATTAGGTGGTATGAGAAAGTGGAGCAGTGATTTAAGGTGAGAAAGTGGAGGAGTGATTTAAGGAGTGGGGTAGGGAATTTGGCAGGGCATACAATAGCTTATTTAAAGCGCGCCCGGCAGGACTCGAACCTGCAGCCTTTGGATTCGTAGTCCAATGCTCTGTCCAATTGAGCTACGGGCGCAACCAAAATTAATTATAATTCCCTTTCCTGTTTTAAGCAATAGGTTTTGTGGGTAAGGTTCTCAAAATCTATTCCTGCAGAGCAAATCCAATCAGCCACACAGTTAGTAGGTAAAGGGTCAAGGTACCACGAAAGCTTACCAAAACGAGCATCAGAGCCAAGGAGTTTACCTTTTTCAATTTCTTTTAAACCACAGTATCCCGCTCCATCCTCAGGAATGATGCATTCCAAGGCACAGATTGGGCATAATTTACCCGAAGGATCTTTAAGAGGAGAAGTTGGCAAAGAAAAAGCCCGTCTACTTTCCGCATGCTTGGCTAAAAGCTTCTTTTCCATATCCTTATCAAAACTTTGCCGTAGACAATCAATGCAGAGGAAAAAAATTGATTAACCGTTTTTTTTCTTTAGGCAGGGATTACAGAGTTTTGTGGACATTCAATTTTTTAATGATAAAGATCGGGGCGAGAGGATTTGAACCTCCGACATTCGGCTCCCGAAGCCGACGCTCTACCAGGCTGAGCTACGCCCCGGGGTATTCAGGTGTTATTACCATTCTAAAATCGTTAACAAATTTGTCAATGTAGTTAAAGGATGTTAAAATTTTTAAATAATGAAAAGGATTTGGCTCTTATATTTGCTTTTCTTTTTAGGTATTTCCAAAGCTCAAGCTCTTACCCTTGAAATTTATAATATACAAAAAGAAAAAGAAGGATTTCTTTTTACTATGAGAATCAAAGATTTTCCTTTGCAAAGCGTCATTTTAGCTTTAAAGGAACAAAAAAAAGAAGTAAAATTGGTCGTGCAAACCGACCTTTTGGAAAGGCGTTTTCTTCTACCTGATTTAAAACTTACTTCAGCTGTTTATTTTAAAACAGCTGTCTTTTTGCCAGAAGAAAACCTTTATTTAGTACAAACTGATCGAGGAGACTATAAATTTAAGACTGCGGAAGATGTAGCCTTTTTTTTAGCCAGCGATGAAAGCTATTTTTTCCCTTATCCAGGATTTTTGCATAAAAGACACTACATGGAACTCCATCTAAAATTAACCTATCATTCTCATCTCAATTCTAATTTTAAATTTACAAAAAAGACTAAACTTTATACTCATGAAACTTCCTTTATCTTTGATTTATTTAAAGACTAAAATAAAAGTTCTGTTGTTTTTCTTTTTTCTTCTATTTCTTCTACTCTTAGAATATATTCTCTATCAACTTGAGATCTTTGAATTCACTAATAAATTTTTTTTTCTTTTTCTTCTTTTTCAAATAAACCTTTTATTAATCCTTTTTCTCATTTATCAAATTTTTCGCTACGTTTTTTATAATTTTTTAGAAATTAAAACCTCTAAACTTTCTAAAAGTATACGATTAAAATTGTTTTTTATTTATTTCTTTTCTATATTTTTTAGTTCTTTGATCTTAGGAGTTGGAGGTTTTTACCTTTTTAAAGAAACTTCAAAAATTTGGCTTAAAGGTTATACTTCTTTAAACTTTTTGTTAAAGACTTTTCCTCAAGAATCTTTCTTTAGGTCTATTGAATCTGATTTGGTCGCTAAAGCTAATAAGATTGAGAAAGAATATATAAATCAAGTTGAAGAAATAAGAAGTAAAGATTTACGAGAAAAATTTAGATATTTTTTAAATCTTGATGCCATAGAAGTTTATACTTTAGAAGGCGATTTATTCAAAAAAACTTATTCATTAGATATTCTAAAAAATTATGGAATTCCTCCTTCATTAATAAATATCTTATTAAATGAAAAACGACCCCAAACCCAAATCCTTAATATAGAAGAAAAATTTTATGTTCGAGTTTTTACTCTTGTTACTAACAAAAATCAAATTTCTTATATCTTAACTGTCGGGAAAATTATTGATCCAGCTTTAATTTTTTCCTCATCCAGTTTCCCTTGGTTAAAATTTTTGAAATCTTTTATTTTTTTATCTTTGTTATTAATATTTCTTTTAGTATTATTTTTAGGAATATGGGTAGGAAATAAATTGGGGAAAACTTTAGTAGAACCTTTAAAAATTCTTAGTTATGCAGCCCAAAAAATTGCTAATCAGGAATATGATATAACTTTACCAGAAATTAAAGAGCAAGGGGATGAGTTAGCGCTCTTGGTAAGAAGTTTTAAAGAAATGGTAAATCGTCTCAAAAACTTGGAAGAAGAAAGAACTCGTTATATCCAATCTTTGCAAGCTATTTTGGATCATCTACCTATTGGGATTGCTTTAATTACCAAAGATTTTTCTTTAAGCTTCCAAAATAAGCATCTTAAGAAACTGCTAGAAGATCTATCGCTCAAAGATTTTTCTCATTTCTTTACCATGTTAAATCTTACGCAAATTTTTCAAACCTTTGATTTGGAACAGGGTTTTTATAAAGACTTTACCCTTGAGACCATCAAAGGAAAGATTTTTGTTGGTCTTGCGGTAATTCCTATTACCTTGTTTCAAGGATCCTTCTACCTTATAATTATTGAAAATCTTACAGAAAAGGAAACTTTGAAAAGGCTTTCTTTATGGAAAGAAGTAGCCATAAGAATTGCCCATGAGTTAAAAAATCCTTTAACCCCTATCAAGCTGACCATAGAAAGGCTTGAACGAAAAATTTCCCCAGATTTAACCCCAGAGAAAAAGGATTTGTTTAAACAATCAGTGGAATTAATCTTAAAATCAATTGAGGAGCTCCATCGCCTTTCCCAAGATTTATTTATTCTCTCTCAAAAACCTTTAGTAGAAAGGGTACCAAGTGATTTGGTAGTTAATCTCAAGGAGGTAATTAGCCTATATACCCTGGCCTATCCTCATCTGAATCTATCCCTTAAAGGTGAAGAAAAAGTAGTCTTCTCCTTTGATCCCATAGTTCTAAAAAGATTGTGGATTAATCTGTTAGAGAATTCTGTCAAAGCCATGCAGGGAAGGGGAGATATCATCATTGAGATAAAAAAGAAAGAAAACTATGTAGAAATTATTTATACTGATAGCGGAGAAGGGTTGCCCGAAGAGATTGTTTTAGCCTTCAACCATGGCTCCTGGGAAGATTTAAAAAGATTTGGTACAGGACTGATTGTCATACAAACTGTAATAAAACTTCATCGCGGAGAAATTTTCTGTAAAAATCTTCCCCCTAAGGGCTCCCAATTTTTTATCAAGCTTCCTTTAAATTAACCGATCTTTTTAGGAGCTCGACTTCTTCTTCGGTAAGCTCTCTAAAGTCTCCTTCTTTAAGGTTCCCTAATTCAAGCGGACCAAAGGTTATACGTTTAAGCTGTAATACCTTTAAGCCAAACCTTTTAAATAAGCGTTTGATCAAGTGGTATCTTCCTTCAAAAACCACAATTTTAAGCCATCTATGATCCTCACTAAGGAAAGTAATTTCACAGGGCATGGTTTTTCCATCGCTTAAGTCTACGCCACTTTCAATCATGGCTTTAATATCTTCCTCTAAAGGATTGTCCAAAAGACAGAAATAACCTTTAGGGATCTTCCACTTAGGATGAGTTAAGCGATGAGCCAGTTCCCCGTCATTAGTTAGAAGTAAAAGTCCTGTGGTATCTTTATCCAACCTCCCCACAGGGAAAATTTCTTGTCGCAGGGGTAAATCTTCGGGAAGCAAATCTATCACAGTTTTTCCTCTATCTTTGGTTGAAGTGATAACTCCAGGAGGTTTATGAAAAAGGTAATAAACTTTTAAGGATTTCACATTAAGAGGTTTATTGTCTAAAAAAACCAGATCCTTTTGATAATTAATTTTATTAAAGGAATTTTTTACTACCTTCCCATTTACTTGGACTAATCCTTCTTGAATTAACTGTTGGGCTTTTTTTCGGGAAACTCCACAAGCAATGGCTATGAACTTATCTAATCGCAGGAGTGTCTCCACTATTTACAATCTGCCCAGCTTTTGCCGTAAGAAAAATCAACCTTTAGAGGAACATCAAATTTGAGAGGTAAATCCACGTAACTAAAGGGATTTTCCATAATCTGGGTGCCCAAATCTTTAATAATCTCTAATTCATCTTCCGGTACTTCCAAAACTAATTCATCATGAACCTGAAGTAAAAGTTTACTTTTTAAATTCCTTTGCAGAAACTCTTGGAAAATGGCCACCATAGCGGTTTTGATTAAATCGGCAGCCGATCCTTGAATGGGGGTATTGATCGCTATGCGCATTCCTAACTCTTTAATTTGCCTGTTAGAGCTAAAAATTTCGGGGATAGGTCTTTTTCTACCTGAAATAGTTTTTACATAGCCCTTTTCTTGAGCAAATTTGGTAATGTTTTCTATATATTCTTTGACTTTGGGATAACGTGCAAAATATCTTTGAATATAATTAGCTGCTGAAGATTGATCAATGTTTAATTCTTTAGCTAAACCATAAGGGCTCATCCCATAGACTATACCAAAATTAATAACCTTAGCTATGCGTCTCATTTCTGGGGTAACCTCCGAAAGAGGAACACCAAAGACCTCGGAAGCAGTCTTAGAATGAATATCTTCTCCCCTTAAAAAGGAGGAAAGTAGATATTCGTCTTTACTAAAATGAGCCAGGATTCTAAGTTCAATCTGGGAATAATCAAAACTACAAAGATAACAACCCTCTTCAGCCACAAAAGCCCTTCGGATCTTAATTCCCTCTTCTCCCTTTAGGGGAATATTTTGTAAGTTTGGATTTTGGGAGCTTAGCCTACCGGTAGCTGTACCAGTTTGATTATAGTTAGTTCTTATCCTATGATCAACAAGGGAGGTTTGTTTTAAAAGAACGTCCACATAGGTGCTTTTAAGTTTAAAAAGATTCCGGTATTTGAGGAGAACTTCAATGATAGGATGATGGCTCTTCAATTCTTCTAAAACTTCAAGATTCGTAGAAGGTTGCGTCCCTTTTGGAGTATATTTTAATTTTGGTAGTTTTAACCTCTCAAAAAGGATTTTTCCTACATCCTGAGAAGACCTTGGGTTAAAACGGCATCCGGCTAAAGTAAAAAGTCTTTCCTCAAGCTCCATTAATCTTTCCGTGAACTCTTGATTTAATCCCTTCACATAAGATATATCTATTTTAATTCCCGTATTTTCCATGGCAAAAAGAACAACATTAAGGGGCATTTCAACCTTATGAAACCATTCGGTAAGATCTTCTTTTACCAATTCTTCTTCTAAGTATTTACTTAGTCTCTTTATGATCACAGCTTTTTGACAAGATGGGGATTTAGGCTCCAAAATGGTGTCAAGATAAGAAAAGCTTAATTCTGATAGATCATATTTTTTTTTGGTTGGATCTATCAAATAAGAAATTAACATTAAATCAGTATATTTAGCAATATTAAAAAAAATGTCCCTTATGTTAATTTTGTCTTTCAAAATATGCAATAAACTTTTAAAATCAAAAAAGAAGAGTCTCTTAGTTAAGATTTGTGTTAAAATATCCTCTGTTAGCCCCACTTCAAGGCAAAGATCGTTCCTTGGAGAAAAATATCCATATAGGGTAGGAACTAAAAGTAAAGAGAGATTTTGGGCTTCTTCTACATAAAAAGATAGACCATCAGTCTGTTTTAAAATTTCTAATAAATTTTCTTTGTTTATCCTTTGAACTTCATAGCGAATGGGTTCGGTTTGAAAATTAAATTCCTTTAAAAATTTCTTAAATTCAAGTTCTTTAAATAAATTTTTAAGAGTTTGATAATCTATTTCTTTTTTTTGGTAATAAGATAACTCATAAGATGGAAGTTCTGCATCATATTTTAGTTTTAGAAGCTTCAGATTTTCCAAAATAATTTGTTGGTGAGTAAGGATCCTTTCTCTCAATTTAGGGGGAGTAATCATTTGAATATTTTCTAATAAGTTTTGGAGGGTGCCAAATCTTTGGATTAAGTCCTTGGCTGTTTTTTCTCCGATACCCGGAATACCTTTTATATTGTCACTTGGATCTCCAATCAAGGCTCTAAATTCAAGAAATTTTTCAGGCTCAAACCCAAATTTTTTTTGGAAGTCTTCTTTATCAAAAAAGATTTCCCTTACGGGATCATAAAGAATGATCCTCTCGGAAATAAGGCTGTAAAGGTCCTTATCAGGGGCTACTATTAGGGCCTTTATGGGGAAGGCCTTAACAAAACTTGCAATAAGATCATCCGCTTCGTAACCCTCCTTAAAAACATAAGGGATACCCAAGGTTTCAACTATCCTTTTAATATAGGATATTTGCACTTTCAAATCATCAGGCATACCTGGTCTTGTCGCTTTATATTCCTTGTAAGTTAAATGGCGGAATGTAGGTCCCTTTTCATCTGCAAACCAAACAATAATTTCCGAATTAAAATTTTTGAGGATCTTAAGAAGCATTTGGGTTACGCCATAGATGGCTTTAGTGGGGAAGCCTTTGGAGGTAGAAAGATGCCCCTGAATGGCATAATAGGCCCGGTAAATAAAGGAACTTCCATCAATAAGTAAGGCCCAATCTTTAAAATCTTCTTTTCTAAGCCTCATCTTAGGTATTTCGGAAAAGAAGAATTATCCCCATAATGATAAACAAGGTTCCTAAGATTTTATTAAAACTTAATGGTTCTTTTAAAAGAAGGAAGGCCATAAAAATAGTTACTAGGGGATAGGTAGAGGTAAGGGGAACGATTTGAGATGCAGGATGGTGTTTGAGGATTTTAAAATAAAAATACATCCCTAAAAAACCCCCAGTTATACCACTTAAAAGCAAGATCAGAGCATCTTTTAGGGTTAAATTTTTTATATCCTCAAAGGAGCTTATCATCAAGGTAAGTGTTAGAGCCACCAAGGCCCCTGCAGTCCTAAGAAACAACCCTGTTAAGGGATTTAGATTTTTTAATCCTGCTTTTTCTATGATGGGGGTTATCCCCCAAAAAAAGATAGTTGCTATCCAAAGGAAAAAGGTTTTCCCATCCATTAATTCTATGGATTATAACATTTTTTGACTAAAGAAAAAGTTAGAGATAAAATAAACGAAAAATTTTCAATAGGAGAGGAGTATGGCTATTATCAAAGAAAAAGGTTTTCTACTTGATCAACAGGATAAACGCGTGCGTGAACAGCTTTCCAGGATTAAACACAAAATTATGGTCATGTCCGGTAAGGGTGGAGTAGGGAAAAGCACGGTAGCGGTAAATTTAGCGGTTGGTCTTTCTTTACAAGATTTTATGGTTGGACTTTTGGATGTGGACCTTCATGGACCCAGTATTCCAAAAATGCTCGGGGGGAGAGATTTAAAACTAACCCGACGGCCAGATGGTAAGCTTGGGGCCATAAAATACTCCCCCAATCTTAAATTTTTATCTATTGAACCCTTGCTCCCCTCCGAAGATTCGGCTATTATTTGGCGTGGACCCATCAAGATTTCGGCGATTAAACAATTTATCGGAGACATAGACTGGGGAGAACTTGATTATTTGGTTATTGATGCCCCACCCGGAACTGGGGATGAACCCTTAACCATAGCTAAAACCATCCCTGATGCTTATGCCCTTATTGTAACCACACCTCAAGAGATCTCTTTAATTGACGTTAAAAAAAGCATAAAGTTTTGCCAAAAGGTTAAGCTTAGAATTTTAGGGATTGTAGAAAACATGAGTGGTTTTATTTGTCCCCACTGCGGGAAGGCCATTGACCTTTTCAAAAGAGGAGGGGGGCAGAAGCTTGCCGAAGAAATGGGATTAAGATTCTTGGGGAGGATCCCCGTTGATCCACGCGTGGTTAATACAAGCGATGCGGGAAGACCCATCATCGGTAGCTATCCAGAATCCATAACCGCTAAAGCCTTTGAAGAGTTAGTGCGAAAAGTTGTCTCAGCCACCGAAGAGATGCGTCGAGAGGTTTTAGAAGAACAATTCATGCGTATTGCCATTCCAATAGATACACCTCACAGAATAGAAAAAAATCTTGAGAAGGCCCTTCTTTTTGCCCTGTATGACGTGGAAAATGGAAAAATTCTGGTAAAGGATATCGTTAAAAAACCAGAAGATCAAGACTTAAATGACTTTTTAAAAGAACAAGTAGCTACCCACCTTGTCCTTTTTAAACCAACTCCTGATTTAGCTGAAAGATTTAATATGTTGGGGATCAGGGTTTTAGCTACCGATGAAGAAAAAGCAAATCCTGATGAACTCGTAAAGGAATACATAAAATTAGTGGAAGAAAGACAAAAAGTGGAAAGCTAATGTTATTAATCTGTAAGGCCTGTGGAGGAAAGGCCGAACTTCTTGGTACTTGAGCTAAAGCCCGGGTAAGGTGCCTTACCTGTGGTTTTGAAACAACGGCGAATATTTATGAAGATGAAATTGAAAGAGAAATAGAATTGATCTGGTTAAAATTCTGTCAGGAAATTCTCCCCAAAGAGGAGGAATTGAATGAACCTGATAAAAGGGCTACTCCAAAAGAATGAAAAAAAGATCATATTGATTGTCCTTGACGGGATAGGGGATCTGCCCATTAAAGAAGGAAAAACCCCTCTTGAACTTGCCAGAACGCCAAACCTTGACTCCCTGGCCAAGGCCTCTGCTACAGGACTTCATTTGCCGGTAGATTACGGTATAACTCCTGGGAGTGGCCCTGGCCATCTGGGTCTTTTTGGCTATGACCCAACGCAAATTCTAATTGGAAGAGGAGTTTTGGAGGCCCTTGGGGTAGGGCTTAGGCTTACGGAATATGACGTGGCGGTACGAGGAAATTTTGCCACAGTTCGCTATCAAGACGGAATACCCATTGTAGTTGACCGCCGAGCAGGTAGAATCCCCACGGAAGAAAACCAAAGATTGATAGAAAAATTAAAGGCCCATATATCCGAAATAGAGGAAGTGAAGATCTTACTTAAATCTGGGATGGAGCATCGTTTTGCCGTAGTCTTTCGTTTTCCCGAAAAGGTTACTCCCTTAGTTGAAAGGGTGAATGATACGGATCCGCAGAAAATTAATCTTTCTCCTCTTGAGCCAAAGGGGGAAAACGCCGAAGCGGAAAAAGTGGCTAGGATTGCTAAAAAGTTTATTGAGTTTTCGGCAGAGGTTTTAAAAGAGGAAAAGAAGGCTAATTACATATTATTAAGGGGATTTGCCATAAAACCCCAGCTTGAACCCTTTCCGGAAAGGTTTGGTATAAAGGCCCTTTGCCTTGCCCATTATCCTATGTACCGGGGATTGGCAAGCCTTGTAGGCATGGAGCTTGGAAGTGTCCCTGGCTATTCCCTGAAAGAGCTTTTTTTAGAGCTTGAAAAAAATTATCCAAGCTATGACTTTTTCTTTGTTCATGTAAAAAAAACGGACTCCTTTGGGGAGGATGGAAATTACGAAGGAAAGGTAAAAGTTATAGAGGAATTTGATGATCATTTACCTGAAGTTTTAAAACTTAAGCCTGAAGTGCTTTGTATTACTGGGGATCATTCCACGCCCTGTGTATTAAAGAGTCATTCCTGGCACCCAGTTCCAGTCTTAATTCATTCTCCCTTTATCTTAGGAGGACTTTCTCAACGTTTTACCGAAAGGGAATGTCTAAAAGGAGAGCTTGGTATTTTCCCTGCAGTCAAGCTTATGACTTTACTTCTTGCCCATACAGGAAGATTAAAAAAGTTTGGGGCCTAAAAGGAGTAAAAAAGTAAAAATTTAGAGCTTGACTTACTATTAATATCATTATTAAAATCTAAATTAAGTTTTTCTTAATTTTCCTTTTAGGGCTGGCATGAAAGGTCTTTGCAAAAATTTTTTTACCTTTCTTTTTTTGATCCTTTGCTTTCTTACCCGATCTAACTTAGCGCCAAAAATCCTTTTCCCTGACCTGGAAGCAGCCTCCATGATTGATTATTGTTATGTACCTACCAGCATTTCTGAAGCGGTAAAACCCTTTGTCCTAATAGTGATGGATTTTTCTGGGTCTATGCAATTTCCTGCTTATGTGCCTTGCTCCTTTATTGGTTACACAGGTCAAAAGGCAGCAGATTGCCAAGAAAATTGGGCTAATTATGATCAAAATTTAATTTATTATGGATATTTTGATCCTCTCAAATGTTATGAGTATACCGGAGCAAACTTTCAGGAAAAAAATTGTAATTGTGCCGATAGGGTGGGCTCCACTACTTGCATTTCTGGTAATCTTTTAAACTGGATAACTACGACTAGAGTTGACATAGCCAGATGGGTTTTGACTGGAGGGCGAAGCAGTTCTTCAGGAGGTAATACCTTTCTTGAAAGCACGGGAGCAAAATATACAATAAGGGATGGGAATTTGAAATGTGAATTTAAAATTACTACCATTGGTCCTGACATTAGAAAATTAACCATCTCAAATTATAACGGCACTTGCCCCATTATTTTAGTAGATGCTTCAATAAAAATTAGAGCTTCCGATCCCAATGCCATAAAAGGTATTATTCACGATTTTTGCGATACGTCGGACTTAAATGGTCAAATCAACGAAAAATGCAAGGTAATTTTTGGGTTTATGGTTTTTGCAGGTGATGACAGATACGGAGAAATGAAAGTAGGTAAACAGGCCACAATCTCCAACCTTATAAGTGCTATAAACAATGAACTACCCTATTGGGGCACACCAACTGGCGAAGCCCTCTGGGAAGCTTACGATTTTTTCAAGCAAAGGAACGACCATTCTTATGAGGCCAATTCCGCCTATCTCGGTAGAGGAAACGCTAACCAAGATCCTTATTATGATGGCAGTGGACAGAGGACTCTTCCCGTCCCCTGTCGGAGGGGCTTTATCCTTCTCTTAACTGATGGAGCCTGGAATGGAGCAATAGATCCAGTTAAACCAGCAAGAGAAATGTTGATTAATGATTTACGGGAGGATTTGCCTGGAAAACAAAATGTCTGGACCTATGTAGTTTATGCCTTTGGTGATTTAGAGAGTCGAACCAGATTGCAGGGGAGGCAAGCCTCCATCACAACCGCCATCTTTGGTGGTTTTGCAGACAAGGATAACAATCTTTGGCCCTATCCCTTTAATAACTACCCCACCGATAGCCGAAATGTTAATTATCCTCTTTCTCAATGCAATCTTCAAGGGAATTGGGATCAGCTTTGCCGTGAATGGGATACCGCGGAAGGATCATCCAAGGATGGCCTTCCTTACAACTTCTTTGAGGCAGATGATGCAGGATCACTTCGGTCTGCCCTGCTTAATGCCTTGTATGACATCCTCCGCCGGGCTTCTTCTGGCGCAACTGTGGCTACCCTTTCACAAAGGATTTCCACGGGCGCATTAATACTTCAGCCTTACTTTTATTCACGCTATCAAGCAGGGGAAGTGGAACTTTCCTGGATTGGTTTTTTAAAAGCCCTCTGGGTAGACGCAATGGGTAAAATCAGAGAGGAAACGGTAGCCGACAAAATTTTAAACCTCCTTCAGGACCTTTGGGTCCAATTTGTTTCTTTAGCTGGAGAAACTAAAATTTACACTCTCACCAATGAAACTACCTGTGCTTTCCAAACTAAGCCTACTATTGAGAGCCTTGTTCCTCTATTTGAGGCCGGCTGTAAACTTGCTCAAACGCCTACGGATAATAGAAAGGTTTATGTTAATGCTAACGGGACTCTAACGCTTCTAAAGAATGTGCAAGCTAATTTTCTTTCCCAGATGTGGACTAACGTTGTCGGGCAAAGTATCAACGCAACCTGCATAGTAAATTATCTTCTTGGGGAAGACAATCCCTGCCCAACCGATCCCTTAACCTCTTCTTACACAAACCGTCCCCGCACCGCAGACTTGACCAATCTATGCGGGATAAGTGGAAGCGGGACCTGGAAGCTTGGGGACATCTATCATTCTACTCCTACCATTATTTCTTTCTCTCCATTAAACAATTATCATATTAGGTATAATGACCTGAGCTATTTGGAATATATAAATTCAGACGCCTATCGCCGGAGAGCAACCTTTGCCTTTGTGGGCGCTAACGACGGGATGCTTCATGCCTTCAGGCTTGGCTGGCTGAGTTCCTATCAACCTCCGGAAAAACCTCTAAAATTAACCGATGCTTTTAATTCTGAGACCACAGATTTGCTTGGCAAGGAAGAATGGGCTTTTATTCCTCAGAATGCTCTGCCTTATCTCGTATGGCTTGGACATAAGGATTACTGCCATATACCGACGGTGGACTATAGGGTAAGCGTTTTTGACGCCAAAATAGACGGCCAGTGGCGAACCTTACTCCTTGGGATGATGGGTTTTGGAGGAAAAGTTATTAATGCTGCGAATTGCCCAGAGGGAAAATGTGCATCAAGCCTTTTTCTCTTAGACTTGACAGACTGGCTTGAAGGAAGGTCTAACTCCCCGCAACTCCTTTGGGAAACTAAGCTTGCTGACCAAACCTTAACCCTTTCCTACCCTCAGATAGTGAAATTAAGTAGAGGATCGGACTGGTCTCAGGTTTATGTAGTGCTAGGAAGCGGACCAAAAGAAATAACAGGGATCAGAAGTCCATATTTTATATCCTTTCCGAATTCCCCTATCCTTTATTTTTTTGATTTAAGAACAGGAATCCCTGCCATAGAACTGGCGGTTAATGCCCCAAATCAGGCTATAGGCTCCTTGCGCGTGATGGATTACAATAACGATTATGTAGACGATGTGATATATTTTGGTACTTACAATGAAACCTCAGGTGAATTTTTCCGGGTCAGATTAACCGACAACAACTTTAATCCCAAAGATCTAAACAATATTATTGTAGAAAAGGTCTTCAGCAATTTCCCTAGCCGTCCGGTGTTTGCCTCTCCACAGGTCACCTTAGATAATATGAAAAATATCTGGGTGGTCTTTGGCACAGGGCATTACCTTACCAAAAATTATCCCTCCACCAATTACTTTATAGCCTTCATAGATGAGTGCTTCCAGAGTAATTGCACCATTGATTTTAGCAATCTTTCCGATCGCACTAATTTCTGTAATAACACTTTCAACTACAATGCAACTATTCTTTATAATTCTTCTGAAACAACCTGTGTTTGTGGGGAAGATTCTTGTTCGGCTACTCCTGAAGTTATGCTTTATCAGTATCTATACCCTTTTTCCTCTAACGGATGGTATCACCAACTTAGCAATAGCGAGCAAATGTATTCCTCTTCTTTCATCTACCAATTCATGGTCAATGCCTTAAGCTTTAGGCCTATTGAGGATATCTGTTCTGCGGGTGGAGAAACTTGGTATTGGATGGTCTGCCTTGTGGAAGGGTGTCCCTGTTATAACCTACGAGGAGAAACTCAACCGGTGGTGAGCACAAAACTTGCCTTTGGATCTCCCCCAGTAGGCCAGCCCTTCCAGCCTCTAAAAACCGAAAAAGGATTAGCCATTTTCACTCAGACCTCCGCAGGAGGAATAATTCAAACACCTAACCCTCAAAGATCTGCTTTACGGGGCAGATTTATCTTATGGATAGAAAAATAAAATCCCGTCAGTTGGGAATTAATTTAGTAGAAATTGTTATACTCTTGGCCATAATTTTTATTCTTTTATACGTCCTTAAAGATGAATATTTAAATTACTTAGCCAAAGCCCGTCTACGGGAAGCTTTAAATCAACTCCTTTCAGATCTAAACTATATCAAAACTCAAGCCCAGATCACTGGTGCACCCTGGGGGATAAGGGCCTGTGCTAATACTTCTCGGTATAAAATTTTTATTGACCACGACGGAAATTGTCGTGACAGCAATATTTACTGTAATGCTTCAAACTCAATAAAGGTCTGCCTTGTAAACCCCTCTCAAGGTTGTACCAGTGATGCAGATTGTCCAGGGAATTTTCCCGGTGCTTGCCGTATGCTTGAGGAAGTAAAAGAATTACCCAAAGGAATAATTTTTGCACACTCTACCTATCTCCTTTTTGATAAAAAGGGATTCCCCTTTGATTATAGCTGTGGATTAGGCATGGGTAATTTTACTTTTGCTACCAATGGAACAATAAGAAGAACTACCATTACTATATATGTAGATAAGCTTGGTAGAGTCCGAGTAGAGTAGGGGACTTATCCTTAACATATGAAAAATAAGATTCAAGGAATCAGTCTTTTAGAAATTCTCTTAGCCCTACTTATTTTTTTCTTCATAATTTCTGGGTTAACTAAGGGTTTGAGCGATATTTTGAAGTTAGCCAAAAGAACCGAACTGCAAAATATAGCCCGCCAGATTCTTGAGACGGAAAAGGGAAAATTTTTAAATCAGCCTTTGATTAATTTAAATCTCTACGATATTCAATTGCACGGCACTTGTAGCTTCAATGGGACTTGCAGTTTTGAAGAAGCTTGTTTTAACAGCACCCAACTAAATCGAACCTTTTGTTTGCAGGGAAAACAATTGGTTGCCACTAATAATTGTAGCTCCAGTTATGTGTTTAACCTTAAAAAAGCATTTGCGATAGTTTATCCCCCAGATCCTGAGAATTCAACTCAATATCTTTCTAGCACTCCTATTGGCATAGGCTTATGCTTAAAGGTTGAATTCCCTGATCCCTTAACGAATGCTACGCAAACTTACCAGGCCTTAGTTTTAAAGATGGAATAGATGGAATAAATTATGATCCTGAGAAAAAGAACTAACCAAGGGTTCACCCTTTTAGAAATTTTACTTGTTGTGGGGATAGCTATTTTTTTTCTTGCGGCACTCCTAACCTTTTATCATGGTCTTTTGCAAACCGAAAGGGGGCTTCGTTTTACCATTAAAAGTGAAGGAGATATTGCGGCCTTAAGAAATTTTTTAAAAAAAGAGCTCCAAACTATAGGTTTTGGAATAGCAAGTAATTTTTTAGTAACCCAAGCTGGTAGCTGTTCAGACACTGCCGTTTTAAGCAGTAACAATACAGCTTTTTGTTATCTTTCCCTTTACTCTTTTAATCATAAGTATAGTGGTTGCTGGTGGATCATAAGCAATAATGGAAGCGTCCTCCCCAGCTTAGCTCTTTCAAGATTTAGTAAGACTTGCGATCCTGTAGGTTCACTGTCAAACACTCATAAATGTGTTTTTTTGGATCAAAATAGGATATTCCTTGGCTTAGATAACTGTAATCTTGCAAGTAATTATCCTTCTTCTGTGGCTGTATATTATGGCACAGGAAATTCTCCTTATCCTGCTTCGGCTCGTGTTATTCTTTCACTTTTTGAAAACTTAACGGAAGATAAGTCCTGTCATCCGGATTTAAGCAAAAAAGGGCTTGGCTTACAAATAGGCACCAATCCCTTTCAGCCTTTGGTGAGTTGTGTTTATGATTTTAGAGTCAAATTTATCAACAAAAGAGGAGAAGTTCTTGATATACCACCGCCTATTCAGGATCTTTCAGGTGTAAGGATTTGCCTTATTCTTCAGGTTGGGGGAAGATCTCCCTATACCCGTTTTTCTTTTCCTACCTACTCTGAAAGATGTGGCAACCTAAGTTTCCCCACCGAAGATTCCTATTATTTTTATCCCTTTCGAGCCATTGAAGAAGAGGTTTCGTTCCCAAATTTGCGAGGATGGCCATGAGAAAAAGAAAAATTGATTTTTCATCGCAAAAAGGAGTAGCCTTATTTTTGACGATAATTTTAAGTTTATTAGGCCTTATCCTTTTAGCAGGACTATACTATGCTTATCAAAGGGTTACAGGAATCCTATTCCCCATAAAAAGTTATGCTACGGTTAGAGAAGCTGCTGTGGGAACAGTTGAGCTTATTGCTTCATACGTTGATAGAGAATATTTCAAAAGTATGGAACGGAGAGAATGTCCTAAGCCTTTATCCCTTAGTAACGATACCTTAAACTGTTGCCGTGGAGAGATAAGATTTAGACTTGCTGGCGAAAACTTAATTTTTTCTTCTTACGCTACCATATGTTTAATTGGGGTGGCTCAAGCAGGGTTTAGTATGAGCCCGGTAGTGGAGTTAGATCCTTCGGTAAAAATCACTCAGCCTTATATCTATGCTATTACCGTTAAAGCAATCGGTCCCCGAGGGACTACCTCCATGATAGAAAGCATTTACCAGAGCCGCTAAAATTACCAATCTGTTTTAATTCTAAGTCTCTATGTTTTCAATCATTTTAACTTCCGATAAGAGATATTATGTAAAATTAAAGAACATTTAAAATCAAAGACAGATTCCAACTATTCATCTAATACCATAACTTGGGAGTAATTATTCAGAAAGTCCTTAATAATTTTCCTTTAGAGGGTTTAAAATATTCCGAAAAAGTCTCTTAACCTCACAGGAAGGAATAAGAATGCAACCATCAACTCCTTCTAATCTTTCCACCAGGTTTAAACGGTGAAAAATCCCTGTGAATAGACAGGCCATCGCATCAAGCTCATCCATGGAGTACTGATTTTCTCCTAAGAAAAGCTCAAGATAACAGGCTATTTCTCTAAAAAGCTTCAATATCCCCTCTTTATCCTTTCTTTTCACTCCAAAAACGTCATAAAAAGCCCCAGGAAAAACTTCATAGACCTTTTTACCTTCCTTAACCCAAAAGTCCTTTAGATACATTCCCCTTTGTGTTAACTGTCTCATCGGGCCAAGGGTAATGGGGAAAAATTTTATCTTTCTCTCCCTTAGTTTTAGATCACATTCTCTAAAATGAATTCCAACTCTCTCTTCTATTGATACTCTGCCACTCGGCAATGTTAAAGGAGCATCAATATAGATATATTCAAATTTTTTCGCAATTTCAGTTAATTCGATATCAAAATAAAGACAGTTTGTTCTTATCATACCATCATCTATGTAGGCTATGCCCGTTTTTCTTCTTTCGGAACCTGAAAGATCAACACCAATAATGAATGAAAAGCTCTCTTTCAACAAAGAGAATCCTTTATCCATTGGTAAAGCTCAGGGAGTTTTTCATTGATATTCTCTTTTTTAAGCAAAAAAACTTTTACTTCTTGTGATATTTTTTGAAATTTCTGAGCATATTTCTGGGCATATTTTTTTTCCCCAAATCCTCCGTAGGAGATAATTAAAAAAATTTTTGAGAATTTTATCCCATTTCTAACACAGTAATAATGAAAAAAGGTTATAGGAGGACAATTAAAGGTCCATTTAGGGAAAACAAGTACAAGATTTTGATCCTTAAGGGAAGGAATTTCAACTTTAAAAGGTAAATTTGGAATAAAAGATAGGATAAGCCACAAAAAATAGGGGAGCCTTGGGGCTTGAATCTCTTTACTTAATAATCCTAATTTTTTTGCTAAAAAATGGGCGATTTTCTGACAATTCCCGGTATAGCTAAAATAAATTATATCCAACTCAAATAACGTTAATGTTAAAAAATTTCCTTATCTTTATATTGAGCCTCAAGTAAATCTTCTTCTCTTTCCTTGTTTTCTAAGTATAATTCCCAATCTATCTTTTTTTCAAACTTGGCTACTTCAGTGCTGAGTAAACGTTCTTTAAATTGTTCAGTTTGAAGATAGGGTAAAACAGCCTTTAAAAAATTTTCTCTAAGATTTTGATAGATTTTGACCACTTCACTTTCAGGGACAAAGGTCCTTTTTTTATCATAACGATAATATAAATAACCATCCGTTTTTTCCACAAATTTTTGAAAGTAAATCTCTGAAGAAAAATCTTCTTTCGTTGGTTTTATCCCTACTTGAGCTAAAAAACCCACCAACCAGCGGTCGCCGGCTATCTTCCGAGAATAATCCCATATCTCTAAGATTAAACCGTTACCAAGCTCAATTCGCTCAACCATTTTTCCCTCCCATAGAGGTTTATGATTCTTGCTTTGGGGCTTCCAAGTAAAATCCATAATGCCTTATAATTATAGACTTATCTTCAAAATTTTAAAATCTTTTTTTCTTATTGACTATGGTTCGCTCTTAAATGAGAAACCAGTGAGGGAGGTTCATTGTAACCACAATCTTTTTGATTCACTTGACAAGTCCCATTTTTTCCTTTAATTTTTTAAATATTTAAAAAATAATCCAAGGAGGAGAGAGGTGTTAGCAGTTATAAAGTCTGGTGGAAAGCAGTATGTAGTTCAGCCGGGTATACAACTTGCCATAGAAAAAATTAATGGACAGGTTGGTGAGGAAGTAGAGTTTAATGAAGTCCTTTTAGTTAAAAAGGATGATCAAACTATGGTATTAGGCCAGCCTAAGGTGGAGAGCGCAAAGGTTATTGCCAAAATTTTAGAACAAGGCCGTGGCCCCAAAATTATGGTTTTTAAGAAAAAACCCAAAAAGGGGTATAAAAGAAAAAAAGGGCATCGCCAACCTTATACTTTGGTTGAAATTAAAGCAATCCTTATCTAAGGAGGGAAAGTCATGGCCCATAAAAAATCGGGAGGAGCTTCCAGAAACGGTCGTGATTCAGAATCTAAACGGTTAGGGGTTAAAAGGTTTGATGGTCAATTGGTAAAGGCTGGAGAAGTCATTATAAGACAAAGGGGAACCAAGGTTCACCCTGGTTTTAACGTTGGTTTAGGAAAGGATTACACTATTTTTGCCAAAATAGATGGAATGGTTAAATTTGAAACCAGGAGAGGTAGAAAGGTCGTTAGTGTGTACCCCCTTTCGCAAAGTTAAAACGGGGTGAAGTTAGGCTTTGTGAACCCCCTACCCTTTTTTTTACTTTCCTATCTATTAGGATCTATACCATTTGCACTCCTCATAGCTCTTCCTAAAGGGGTTGATCCAAGAAAGGAAGGAAGTAAAAATCCAGGAGCAACCAATGTAGCTAGACTATTAGGGAAAAAATGGGGACTTTTAACCTTTCTTGGAGATGCAGGAAAGGGAATTTTAGCCATTGGATTGGCCTATGCTCTTTCAGGCCATACCCCAGCTGAGAACCCTTTTCTTTATTCAGGAGTAGCTTTTTTTGCGGTCTTTGGCCACATGTATTCAATTTTTCTTAAATTTAAAGGTGGCAAAGGTGTAGCCACAACCATTGGGACTTTTTTAATTTTAGCTCCTCTACCATCTTTAATAGCCCTTAGTTTTTTTTTACTTGCTGTATTCTTTACCGGATTTGTTTCGGTTGGCTCTTTGACCTTTGCAACTCTTTTGCCCCTACTTCTACTTTTGTTTAATTTCCCCAAAGAATACCTTTTTAGCGGGATCCTACTTGGTTTATTAATCTTTATCAAACACCGAGAAAATATAAAGAGGCTCATTAAAGGACAAGAAAAGAGCTGGAGAAAAAGGCTTGATTGACAGAAAAACTGCTAAGGAAGAGGGATTTGTCTTTGAAGACTATCATTTTAGAGTTTCCTCTGATGACATGTTTGTTGTTCTTGAAACTCCTCTTCTTACCCGAGCCCAAAAAAAGGAATTCATTAAAATCTATTCCAAAATTAAAGAATTTTTAAAAGAACAAGGGATAACTTTAATTCTTGAAGAACCAGAACCACTAGATGATAAATTCATTGTAGCTAAAGGAATTCCTCCTAAGGAAGGAAAGCCTGAAACCTTAGAATTTTTACCCAAGTTTGAAAAATTAATAAAATCACCAGAAGTGCATCTTCCATCTGATATTTCTCAGGATGAAGAAAAGATGGCTGATTTAAGAGAAAGTGTACAAAAAATTATTTGTTCTCGCGAAAACGAAGCCATCGCTCGTTGGGTCCCATCTATCCCCCCAACCCCTGGGGTGAATGTTTGGGGGGACCAAATTCCCCCACCTCCACTTAAGGAAGAGAGGACCTTTGAGTTATCAGAAAATCTTTATTTAGACGAACAAGAAAAATTAATCAAAGCCAAATTAAGTGGAGTTCTAAATTTTGATGGCCAAAAATTAGAAATCTATCCTGAATATACTTTAAAAGGTGATGTAGATTTTTCCGTAGGGAATATTTATTTTTATGGAAAAAAATTAACTATTAACGGGGACATTAAATATGGTTTTAAAGTTATATGTGAAGGTGATTTAGAGCTGATAGGTTGCACCGAAAATAATGTATATTTAGAAGTTAAAGGGAATTTTATCTGCAATGGAGTTATAAGGGGTGAAAATACGGTTTTAAAAATTTGGGGAGATGCTAAAATACAAGGTGGCGAGTTCTGTAAAATCTTTATTTATGGAAATTTAAATGTCAAAGATTATTTAGTTTTTTCCTATACTTATGTAGAAGGTAATATTATTGTTGAAGAGGGTAAGGGGTGGATTTATGGAGGAGAGGTTACAGCTACGGGCAACATAACTCTAAAAATAGCTGGACACTCAGCACAAACCAAAACAATTTTAAAAGCTGGATATAAACCAGAAATCATTGAAGGATATTTACATCTCTTAGAAAAAATAGAAATACTAAAAGATAATATAGAAAAAATAGATCAAGGATTAAAAATAGCTTATAAATTAAAAAATGAAGGAAGATTAGATGAGAAAAAACTTAAATTAGTTGAAAAATTAATTGAAGAAAGAAAAAAAATTGAACAAAAATTTACAGATACTAAAGAAAAAATTAAAGAACTAAGTGAAAAACTATTAACCTATAGAAACAAAACAGTAATTGTAAAGCAAAAAATCTTCCCAAACGTTATTGTTGAAATTGCTGAATATACTTTTACTACAGATCAAGAAATAACAGGCCAAATAATTTTTTATGTAGATGTAGAAGGAATAAAAATAAAAGAAGGGAGTTAAGTGTCTAAATATAGTAATTGGGAAGAATTAGCCGATCTTCTAAGTCTGGAAATTAAAAAAGATATAGCCGAAGAATATTTTACAGAAAAAAAATATTTAGAAAAAGCATGGGAAGATTATAAACAAAAGGCAAAAGATTTAGAAAAATATGAAGAAAAAATTTTTCAATATACATGCAGATTAGTTATGATGTTAAGAGATGAAAAACTTATTGAACAATTTAGAGAAATAACAGGCTTTGATTTAAAAGCATGTTATTTTCCTTACCTATTAGAATCTGAAACAATAAAAAAAAGATTATTTAAAAAACTTAAAGTCCCTTTTGCTATTAGAGCTAAAGGAAAATTTGTTAAATTATTTTTGGAATTATATAAAAAATTAGCAGCTAATATAGAAGAGTATAATAAAAAATTCACCCACTACAGGCAAGAATATATGGATTTGGTTGAAGAAACGAAGAGATTTAATAAGAGATTTGATTTATCTGCCATGTTAAGCTTTTTTAGGAAGCTCTCAGGTGAACCTAGTGAAGAAATTTTTTCTTCAGATGACAAAACTAAAGTTTATGAAGAGTTAACCAAAAAATTAGCCATATCCATACCCCCCCAACCTGATCAAGAGCTTCCCATTTTTCCTTCTCCCCGCCCTTACCGTGAAATCTCAGGAGAATTAATAAAGTTAGCTAAAATTGCTTTTACCCAAAATAAGGGCTTTGCTAAGGAACTTTTAGAAATTGCTACTCAAGAAAGTTAAAAAATTTATTGAAGAAAATGAGCTTTTTCATCAAGGAAACAGAGTCCTTGTTGCTGTTTCAGGTGGGCTTGATTCGGTTGTATTACTTGATATCTTAGAGCGTTTAAAAAAAGTATATGATCTGAAAATATATGTTTCTCATTATGACCATAAGCTAAGAAAAGATTCTCTCTATCACGCCTTATTTGTCTATCAACTTTGTAAAGAAAAAAAGTTACCCCTTTTTATTACCTCCTCCCCGGTAGGCGCCTATGCGGAGCGTGAAAAAATTAGTTTAGAAATGGCAGGAAGAGAATTGCGCTACCGAATTTGGTACTATTTAGCCAAAACTTACGACCTCCAAAAAATTGCCCTGGCTCACCATCTTGATGATTTAGCCGAAGAAATCTTTATGAGAATTATTAGAGGCACAGGTAGAAGAGGACTGACAGGTATTCCTGTTAAAAGAGAAAATTTAATCGTCCGGCCCTTACTGTTTCTTACCAAAGATGAAATTCGCCGATACGCTATTGAACGTAACCTAATCTGGCAAGAAGATCCCACTAATAAAGATTTAAGATTTCTTAGAAACAAAATTAGACATCTTCTAATACCTTACATTGAGAAGGAATTTAATCCCAAGATTAAAGAATCCTTAAAAAAAACTGCAGCTATTATTGCCGAGGAAGAAGAATTGATTGAAGAGTTAGCACGCAAGGCCTATCAGGATTTACGGAAAATGGAAGAAAAAGATATCCTCTTAAAATTGCCCGAACTAAAAAAAATTCCTAAACCTATCCGTAGAAGAGTCTATTTTTTAGCCTTCCAAGATATAAATTTGCCTCTTTTCAGGATTACTTCTTCCCAAATTGAACAAATAGAAAGCTTACTTAGTGGAAAGGCTAAAGGTCCAGTTTCCCTCCCAGGAGCTTATTGTGTATACCGAGGACCGGGACATTTGCGTTTAACCTTTAAAACAGAACCTATCCAACCTTTTGCAATTTCTATTGCTAAACCTGGCCTTTATGCGACTCCCTTAGGTCCAATTTCTGTTGAAGTATTAAGTACGGAGATGTTGGAAAAGGAAAATATTACGCCCTCCGAAGAGTTTTTAGCTTTAGCTAAAGAAAAATTACCTTTTCCCTTCGTTATAAGAACAAGAAGACCTGGAGATAGGCTTTATTTTCCTAGGATAGGACATAAAAAATTAAAAAAATTTCTCTGGGAAAAGAAAGTTCCTCCTCATGAACGGGGAAAGATAATCATAATTGAAAAGGATGGAGAAATAGTGTCTCTTTGGGGGCTCTACGTCAATCCTAAGTTTATGGTTGATTCTAAAACTAAAGAGATAATCCTCCTTAAAAAATCTAAAAAATAATTGTCGTTGAGTTGAATTTATTTCTAAGGTGTTATAAAATTGATAATAGAAGAAAAATCATAAGGAGTAAGTATGAAGGCCCTTTCTAAGATTTTAATAATTTGGCTTTTTTTAGGTTTTTTAATCCTTCTTGGTTACAACTTTTTCCTTCAAGAGTTATCTCTTTCCCCGGTTCAAAATCTAACCTATTCCGAATTTCTTTCAAAGTTAAAAAACAATGAGATTTCCGAGGTGCTCATTGAAGGTAAAAAAGTAACTGGGAAACTATTAGGGGGAAAAGAATTTATTACTTACATCCTTTCGGAAGATCAAGAACTTCTAAATTTACTTAAACAAAAAGGAGTAAAAATTACAGTAAAACCTGAAAATCAAAGTAGTTGGTTTTCTCAATTTTTGATCTCTTGGCTTCCTTTTTTAATCTTGATCATTCTTTGGGCCCTTTTTATGAGACAGGTTCAACCAGGTAATAGAGCTTTTTCTTTTGTTAGAAGTAGAGCCAAGCTTGTTAAATCAGGAGAAACGAAAGTAACCTTTAAGGATGTGGCTGGGGTTGAGGAGGCTAAAGAAGAATTACAGGAAGTAGTAGAATTTCTTAAAAATCCTCACAAATTTACCCGTCTTGGGGCAAGAATCCCCAAAGGAATTCTTTTAGTCGGTCCACCTGGCACTGGGAAAACCCTTCTTGCCAAAGCGGTAGCTGGGGAAGCGGGAGTACCCTTTTTTAGCATAAGTGGATCTGACTTTGTAGAAATGTTTGTGGGTGTTGGTGCAGCCAGAGTAAGAGATCTCTTTACTCAAGCTAAATCACATGCTCCCTGTATAATTTTCATTGATGAAATTGACGCCGTAGGTCGGATGAGAGGAGCTGGATTAGGAGGGGGGCATGACGAACGAGAACAAACTCTAAATCAACTTTTAGTAGAGATGGATGGTTTTGATACCGCCGAAGGGATAGTAGTTCTTGCCTCAACCAACCGTCCTGACATCTTAGATCCGGCCTTACTTAGACCGGGCCGCTTTGATAGGCATATTTATGTCCCTCCACCGGATGTTAATGGAAGAGAGGCTATTCTTAAAATCTACGCCAGTAAAATTAAACTTAGTCCTAAGGTAGATTTGCGAGTTATTGCTAAAAGTACTCCAGGTTTTACGGGCGCAAATTTAGAAAATTTAATGAACGAAGCAGCCCTTATTGCGGCCAAAAAAGGGAAAGAGTATGTAGAGATGGAGGATTTAGAAGAAGCTAAAGATAAAATAGTCATGGGTAAAGAAAGGAAGGGTTTTGTGCTAAGCGAGGAAGAGAAGAAAATAATTGCCTATCATGAAGCAGGGCATGCTTTAGTAGCTTACTATTTACCTGATCCTGATCCGGTTCATAAAATCAGCATCATTCCTCGGGGGATGGCCTTAGGAGTGACCCAACAACTTCCTTTAGACGACCGTCACATCTACACCGAAGAGTATCTCCGAAAAAAAATTACTGTCCTCTTAGGCGGCAGAGTAAGTGAGGAGATAATCTTCAACATGCTTTCAACCGGAGCAAGGGACGATTTAAAAAAGGCCTCCCAGATAGCCCGGAAAATGATCTGTGAATTTGGTATGAGCCGGATCCTTGGTCCCCTTACCTTTGGAAAAACTGAAGAACAGGTTTTCTTGGGGAAGGAACTTTTTCAATTGAAAGACTATTCTGAGGAAACAGCAAGACTTATTGATGAAGAAGTAAGAAAAGTAGTCACTACTTGCTATGAACGAGCTAAGGAAATCATTACTACCTATCTTGATAAACTTCATTTAATAGCTAAGACCTTATTAGAAGAAGAAACTATAGAAGCGGAAAAATTTAAATTATTACTCCAAGGGAATTAATTTAAGAATTTTTTCTTTCCTCTTAGCATGTTAAAACCTCTAAAAATTAGAAATAAAATCTTTGTTTGGGAAGAAGGCCCCTATTTTATGGGCATTCTAAATATTACCCCTGACTCCTTCTCCGATGGAGGCTTCTATCTAAGTATAGATAAAGCATTAGCTCACGCAAATGAACTTATCCAAAAAGGAGCTGAT
This sequence comes from Caldimicrobium sp., assembly GCA_037443245.1. Lineage (GTDB taxonomy): Bacteria > Desulfobacterota > Thermodesulfobacteria > Thermodesulfobacteriales > Thermodesulfobacteriaceae > WYEG01. The sequence goes on along the minus strand of JBBIOT010000001.1, from coordinate 194,136 downwards.
ATTTTAGATATCGGAGGGGAATCAACTAGGCCTTTTTCTGACCCAATCACGGAAGAGGAGGAATTAAAAAGAGTAATCCCAGTGATTAAAGAGGTTCGTAACTCTTTCCCAGAGGTTGTTATTTCCATAGATACTTATAAAGCAAAGGTTGCGGAAAGGGCCTTAGAAGCTGGAGCGGACATGGTTAATGACATTTCAGCCTTAAGATTTGACCCTCGGATGATTGATGTAATAAGGGCTTACCAATGTCCGATCATTATCATGCATATGCAAGGGACACCCAAAAGTATGCAGATTTCTCCTTACTATGAGAATGTAGTCAAAGAAGTTAAAAATTTTTTACAAGAAAGGAAAAAATTTCTTTTAGAAAATGGGATAGGAGAAGAAAAAATCATCGTTGATCCGGGGATCGGATTTGGTAAGACTTTTTTTCATAATTTGGAAATATTGCGAAATTTGAAATCCCTTCAGGAATTAAACTCACCTATTCTTATAGGGGCCTCACGCAAAAGTTTTATCGGAGAGATCCTTAACAAACCTCCTTTAGAAAGAGATGGAGGCACAGTAGGAATTTCCTTTTGGACCTTTTTGCAAGGGGTACATATTTTAAGAGTCCATAATGTTGAAATAAATAGAGATGCCATTTTAGTATATAAAAGATTAATAAATGCTTGAACAAATTTTAAATTTTCCCTTACATCTTTTAGAAGTTATTAAATCTATTAGTTTCAAAGATCTTATAGATATTACTATAGTAGCCTTTATTATTTATAGAATACTTTTGTTACTTGAAGGGACTAAAGCTTTGCAGATGACAGCCGGATTAACTATTCTTATATCCTTTTATTTTTTATCTGAAATCTTTCAGCTATTAACTTTAAATTGGATTTTACATACCTTTATGTCTTCTCTTTTAATCGTTATCATAATTGTTTTTCAAGATGATATTAGGCGAGCTTTGGCAAAAATTGGGACCGTACCTATAAGTAGGATGCAAAAAGAATATTCCTTAGGGATTGAAGAAGTAGTTAAGGCCGTTGGGAAATTAGCTGAAAAAAAAATAGGCGCCCTAATTGTTTTTGAACGAGAAATTAGTCTTAGAGAGTATTTAGAAGGTGCCATTCCGCTTGAAGCAAGGGTCTCGGAAGAACTATTAGAAAGCATATTTAACCCAAAATCACCCTTACATGATGGTGCTGTAGTAATAAGTGGTGATAAAGTTATAGCCGCTGGCGTTGTTCTACCCTTATCAACCAATCCTGATATCGCTAAAGATTTAGGAACACGCCATCGGGCCGGTATAGGGATAACAGAAATTACCGATGCCGTGGGCGTGATCGTCTCCGAAGAAAGAGGAGTTATTTCTTTAGCTGTTGGTGGTAAAATAACTAGAGACATTACCCTCCCCACCTTAAGAAAGATGTTATCCCAACTCTTAGGATTTGAGTCTTATCAACCCTGGTGGAAAAAATTTAAGCTTAAAGAAAATGTCAAAAAATCATAAATATAAAATAATTTCTTTAATAATTTCATTTTTATTATGGTATTTTGTTGTTTGGGGTAAACCAATAGAAAAAACATTACAATTACAAATAGAGCCCATAATACAAAATAAGCAATATAAAGTAGAAATTAATCCAACACAAATTGTGGTAAAGATAGAAGCAATAAGAAGTAGTTTAAGAAAACTAAATTTAAAAGATCTAAAAGTAAATCTTAATTTAAACAAATATGGACCAGGAGCCTATCAAGTGAGAGTTCCGATTGAGAATTTAAAAATTAATAATGCAAAAATAAAAGAAGTTACACCTAATTTTATTATGGTTATCATAAAAAAAATTTCTTCAATTAAAGTTCCCATAAAAGTTAAAATTAAGGAAAGTAACTTTCATGGGAAATTAAAATATAAAGTTAATCCAGCTTTTGTGGAGATTAAAGGAGTTTGGGAAGAAATAAAAGATATCAAAGAGATAGAAACAAAACCAATTGAACTCCAAGATTTATTACAAGAAAAAGTTATCCTTGTTGATTTGGAAACACCAAATGAAGATATAGAAATTACACCCAATAAAGTTAAAATTATATATTTATCAAAATAAATAATCGCTTGAGGGAAGGTAGATGCGAAAACTTTTTGGGACAGATGGAATCCGTGGTGAGGCTAATCTTTTTCCTATGATACCAGAAATAGCCCTACAAGTCGGTAGGGCTATTGGATATTTGTTTAGAGACCATTCCCAACATCATCAAAAGGTAATCATCGGAAAGGATACGCGACTTTCGGGATATATTTTTGAAACAGCCCTTACTTCCGGGATCTGTTCCATGGGGGCCGATGTTTACTTAGTGGGCCCCTTACCTACCCCAGCGATAGCCTTCTTAACCAAAGACATGCGTGCCAGAGCAGGGATTATGATTTCTGCTTCCCATAATCCCTATTACGATAATGGAATTAAAATCTTTGACCACACGGGATCTAAACTGCCCGATGAACTGGAAGAAAGGATTGAAAAATTAATTGAAGAAGAGGAATTTAAAAATGTTAGAGTGACAAAGAACGATTTGGGAAGGGCCTTTAGGGTTAAAGATGCTATAGGGCGTTATGCGATACATTTGAAATCAGTGGTACCTCCTTACATTTCCTTCCAAGGATTAAGGGTGGCTATAGATTGTGCCAATGGAGCTTGTTATCAGATTGGACCCCTGGTATTGGAAGAACTTGGGGCACAGGTTTACAAAATAGGCTGTGAACCTAATGGAATTAACATTAACGCCGAATGTGGGGCCCTATATCCTCAACAATTACGGAAGAAAGTTTTAGAAATGGAATGCCATCTTGGGATAGCCTTAGATGGTGACGGAGACCGAATAATAGTATGCGATGAAAAAGGGAATCTCTTTGATGGCGATGATCTTTTAGCAATTTTTGCCACTTATCTAGCTAAAAAGAATCTTTTAAACCACAAGGCTGTAGTAGGAACAATAATGACTAACAGCGGTCTTGAGGACTATCTTAGGAGCCTCAAAATAAAGTTATTTAGGACCAAAGTTGGTGATCGGTACGTAGTTCAGGAAATGAAGGCTCAAAATATCTTGCTTGGAGGAGAAACCTCAGGCCATATAATTTTTTTAGATAAAGCAACCACAGGAGACGGGATTCTTACTGCCCTTCGGCTGATCTCAATTTTGGTAGAGGAAGGTAAAAAATTATCGGATTACTTTAATATCTTTACTAAATTGCCTCAGGTCATGATCAATATAAAAGTAAAAGAAAAAAAGGCCTTAGAAGAGATTGAAGGTTTAGACGAGAGGATAAAAAAAATGGAAGAAAAATTGGGCAAACTTGGAAGAATAGTAGTACGTCCATCAGGAACGGAACCTAAATATAGAATAATGGTAGAAGCTAAGGATGAATCTTTAGCTCAAGAATTGGCCCAAGAATTAGCTAATTTTATAAAAAAGAAACTATCTTAAAGGCCTTTATGAAAAAATTTTTAAAATTTTCTCCTATCCTAGTCTGGCTTATGATAGTTTTGTTTTTAATTTTTGGAATCCTTAATCAGGGACATAAATTTGTATTCTCCCGGGGGACCATTCTTTGTCTTTCTTGTATGGGACTTGAAGGCGATGAAAATTTTTAAACTTCGTAATTATATCCAGTTAGCCTCAACCTTTTTACAAAATAGTTCCTTTGACTTTTTAAAAACAAAAGGAATTTATACCGGGTTTTTGAAGAGTTTTTGTGGAGCTGGTCTTAACTGCTATTCCTGTCCGATGGCCCTTTTTTCTTGTCCCTTAGGGATCCTCCAACACCTCTTTTCTTCTCTTAGGATCCTTCCTTGGCAACCCTTATTGAATGCTTTTTTATATTCCCTTGGGTCTATCTTTCTTCTAAGCCTTCTCTTGGGTAGATTTATCTGTGGCTGGCTTTGCCCCTTTGGTTTTTTCCAGGATCTCCTTTACAGAATCCCTTTTTGGAAAAAAAGGTTAACATTCCTTAGGGGGAAAGAAAGGTTTCTAAAATACGGATTACTTATCCTTCTGGTGATTCTTTTGCCTGCACTCTACATAACTGAAATCGGATACGGTCTTCTTTGGTTTTGTAAATATTTTTGCCCTGCCGGTACTTTAGAAGCTGGTTATTTTAATCTTTTACTTCAACCAACCCTTGCTAAAGGGATAGGTAAAATTTTTTTTCTTAAAAGTTTTCTTTTATTTTTGATTATTTTCTTTTGTCTTGTAGATAGGCGTTTTTTTTGTAAAAATCTATGTCCTCTAGGACTAATTTATGGTATCTTTAACGGGGTCGGTCTTTTTAGATTAAGATGGGAAAAAAAAAGTTGTACCCTCTGCGGGGTTTGTGAAAGGGTCTGTCCTATGAATTTAACCATCCCAAAGAATTTAAATTCGGTGGAATGTATTAGATGTTTAAACTGTTTAACCACCTGTCCAACTAAATCTATTCATTTAGTAAAAAGTTTTCAATTAAGCCCAGAACATGATAAAATCCCCCAAAACATAAGGGAGTTGAAAAATGCTTAGAGATAGAACTGATTATGAAAGAATAAGATCCGTTAAGATCACTCCAAATTTTTTGCCTAATCCTTTGAGTTCAGTATTAATAGAATTTGGCAACACTAAGGTTTTAATTACTGTATCTTTAGAAGATAAAGTTCCTCCCTTTCTTAAAGGGACAGGGACCGGTTGGATTACAGCAGAATATGCCTTTTTGCCGGGAGCCACTAATCCAAGAACTTCCCGGGAAATTTTGCAAAGGAAAGGTCGATCTTTAGAAATTCAACGAATGTTGGGGCGGGTTTTACGAGCGGTAGCTGATTTAACCCTTTTGGGCGAAAGGACTCTATGGGTAGATTGTGATGTCCTAAATGCTGATGGAGGAACGAGAACAGCCTCAGCCACCGGAGCCTTTGTGGCTTTAAAATTAGCCTGTAGAAAACTTATAGAACAGGGGATCATAGAAAAAGATCCTATGAAGGAATATTTAGCTGGCATCAGCGTGGGTAAGTTGGGGCAAGATTTTCTTTTAGATCTAAACTATTTAGAAGACAGCTTAGTGGAGGTAGATGCTAACTTTTTTATGACCGAGTCGGGTAAGATTGCCGAAATTCAGGCTAGTGGTGAAAAATCCTTACTTACCTGGGATGAGCTTACTAAGATGAAAGAGCTTGCTTATGAGAAGGGGATTAAAGAATTGATCAAATTGCAACGGGAGGTCTTGGGTGAAGTCTAAAGAATTGCTTGTTGCTACGACCAATCTTGGTAAGATTAAAGAGTTAGAAGCCATACTCAAAGACCTGGGCTTAATTCTTAAAAATCTTAAGGATTTTCCTCCCCTTCCTCCTCCAGAAGAGAAGGGAATTACCTTTTTGGAAAATGCCTTAGCCAAGGCTAAGTATTATGCAGAGGCTTTTAATATTCTTACTTTAGCCGAAGACTCTGGGCTTGAGGTAGAAGCCTTAGATGGGGCCCCAGGGGTAAAGACAGCCAGGTTTGCGGGTCCTAAGGCTACCGATCAGGAAAACATAGAAAAACTTTTAGCTTTGTTAAAGGGGCTACCTTTAGAAAAAAGAAAGGCTCGTTTTGTCTGTGTGACCGTAGTCTATCACCCTTCAGGACAATGGATTTCAGCGGAGGGGACCTGGAATGGGTTTATTGCCTTTGAACCCAGGGGAAGCCTTGGTTTTGGATATGACCCTGTTTTTTTAGTCCCCGAATATGGTTTGCAAAAAACAGCAGCTGAACTTTTACCAGAAGAAAAAAATAGATTGAGCCATCGGGCTAAAGCTATTAAAAATCTTCTTCCCAAATTAAAGGAATTTTTAAATACCCTTTAAAAAAGCACACCTGAATATGAAAATTCCTAAATTGCTAAGGCCTCCTCTTTTTGAAGCTTACCAAGTTTTAGGTTTTTTTAGCCAAGGAATTCCTTCGGAAATACCTCCAGAAAACCTTTTACAAAGTCTTTATCCTGGATACAAAATTTTTCTTCCCCAACAAATTCATAGCGATAAAATTATCTTTTTTACAGGAAAAGCAAAAGAAATAGCTCCTAGTGATAGTATTTTCACAAACTTAAATCAGGTTGTGGTTGGAGTAAAGACTGCAGATTGCGTGCCAATTTTGGTAGCTACTAAAGATGGTTCTATAGTGGGAGCTATTCATGCTGGCTGGCGAGGAAGCGTTAAAAAAATCCTTGGAAAGGCCTTAAACAGCCTTTTGGCTTTTGGGTATCTTCCCGAAAATATTCTCATAGCTATCGGCCCCCATATTAAAATGTGTTGTTACAAAATTGGCCCTGAAGTTATAGAGGAGATAGAAAAAAATTTTGGAGATCCTTCCCCTTTTATTGTTTTAATCAATGGGAAAACCCATCTTAACTTAACTGAGCTTAATCTCCATCAAATCCACTCTTTTCAGATCCCTCAAGAGAATATCTGGCTCTCTGAAGATTGTACTTACTGCAAAGCGAACGTTTATTACAGTCATAGGTTCTATAAGGAAAAAAGAAAGGGATATCAACTGTCTTTTTTAGTCAAGACTTAACTCATGTTAAAGGTTTTTCTTTTGATTTATAGTTTGCTTCATATTTTACTTTTGCCTGTAATTATCCCATGGGAATTGCGTAAAAGACCTTTTCATAAATGGATTTTATGGCTTAAAGAGAAATTTGGTTTAGCTTCAAAAATCTCCTTTTCAGAGAAGAAGGATATCCTTTGGGTTCATGCCGTTTCCTTGGGTGAAGTAAAGGCGGTTTCTCAACTCCTTAAAAAACTATCAAGTAATTTTAACATCCTTCTTACGGTCATTACTGAAACAGGAAGGACCTATGGAGAAAATCTTTCCCGAGAAATTCCAAATCTAAAAATTCACTATTTGCCCTTTGATTTATCCTTAATCTGGCATACTTTTTGGAAAAAAATAAATCCTAAGGCCCTAATTTTAGTAGAAACAGAAATTTGGCCAAACCTCATCACTTTTGCTTCCCAAAGAGTGCCTGTCTTTTTAATCAACGCAAGATTAAGCGATGGATCTTTCCCTAAATATCATAAATTAGCTTTTTTCTTTAAACCGTTACTGAATCTCCTCACTGCTATCTGTGTACAAGATGAAAAATATTTACATAGATTCAATCAATTAGGAGTTAAATCAGAGAAACTATATCTCACCGGTAATTTAAAATTTGATTTGTCGATTCTTCCTTTAGAATTTTCCTTTCTTTCTTTTTTAGAAAGACCGATCGTGATAGCGGGAAGTACCCATGAACCAGAAGAGGAAATGATGCTAAAGCTCTTTTTAAGAATAGAAGAGATTAAAAGCTTACTGCTTGTTCCTCGGCATCCCGAAAGGTTTAGCGAAGTTTGGAAACTTTGTTTAGAGATGGTTGGGAATAAGGCTGGAGTATTTAGCTACTCCGATTTAGAAAAATTGAAGAATAATAAAACACCTATTCTGACTTCTCAACCTGAGAGAGCAGTAATCCTAGTTGATAGGGTTGGAATTTTAGCAAGTTTATATGGCCTAGCAGATTTAGCCGTGATCGGAGGAAGTTTTATCCCCCATGGAGGGCAGAATCCCCTGGAGGCCATATATTGGAAAGTGCCCGTAATAGTTGGTCCTTACATGGAAAATTTTCCCTTTGTAGAAGAATTCATTAGAGAAAAAGCTATAATCAAGGTTTCTCAAGTTGATTTAGAAGAAACAATCAAGCTTCTTCTTAGCGATAAAACCTTGAGAAGGGAGATAGCAGAAAGGGCCTACCAAAGATTTCAAGCTCTTTCTGGAAGCACCGAACGAACCCTGGCCGTTCTCAAAAAATTTTGGCCTTAAAACTTTTTTCATTGGCCAAGAAGGCACGAATAAGTCTACATGTCTAAAATACTTGGAAAGCGTTTCAGTAAACTTGTCAAAACCAAAAAGACATATATAGCAACACCAGAGCTAATAAAGTTGGCAACAGATGCAGATCAGGGGGAAAACTTGCAGAGCTGATTACAATTAAAATAAAGCCACTGGTTGACCTCAAGATACGATGGAAATTTAGCAATGGTTGGGACTATTAACGCCATATTTTCTTGCAACAGAGGATACTGAACTGCCAGGCAGATCTGCCTCTGCAATGATCTTGATTATCTGGTCAACTGTGGACTTGTTAGGTCTCATAACTTTTGCCTCCTTATTTATGCCTTTGTTAGTAAAATTCTACATAACTGGTGTCTCATTTTTGGGGAGCAGTTCACCTCAGTAAATATTACCTGATTTTGATGTAGAGTTTTAGGAGATGGGTCGGGAGGGTCATTGAGCAAGGAAAGGAAGTTGAAATAACCTATTTAAAAACGGCCTATGATAAAAGTAAACGGGTGGTTAAACCTATGTGAATTGGGGAGAAAGAGTATGAAGGAAGAACTTTTCCCGCTCTAATCGGTTTTTGTAAGCTAGAAGAAGAAGAAGAAGAAGAAGAACCTTAACCCTCACTAAGATCTTAGAGTTAAAGACCTTGCTTAGATAGAGGGTTTTATTAAATTTCTGAAACTTAAAAAGGTAACTTTTTGCGATTTGAGAAATTTTGTGATAAAATACAGTAAAATTCCAGGGGAAGGAGGCCGAAATGGAAGAAACGAGGGAACTTCCTAAGTTGGGAAAAAAACTGGAAAAGATGACCGTTAAGGAATTAAGAGAAATAGCTCTTCAGATCCCAGAAATTCAAGGTGTACATGGAATGACTAAGGAAGAATTAATTTCTGCTCTCAAAAAGGTCTATGGCATAGAAGAAGCACCCAAAAAAGTTGGAGGCTCAATCAGAGAGTTAAAGAGTAAGGTAAAAAAATTCAAAAAACTCGCCCAGGAAGCAAAGGAAAAGGGGGATTTTGTTAAGTACGAACGTTACAGAAAATTAGCCAGCGCTTTCAAAAAAAGAACAAGAAAAGCGGCTAAACTCCTTAGGGCAAGCTAAATTAAATTTTTTCAAATGACTAAAGCTATAACCAAAGTTGAAATTCCTGAGATTCCCCTATTTCATCGGGGAAAGGTTAGAGATATTTATGATCTTGGTGAAAATCTTCTAATCATTGCAACGGATCGTATTTCCGCCTTTGATGTGGTGCTTCCTACTCCCATTCCTGATAAAGGGAAAATCCTTACCAAACTTACAGTGTTCTGGTTAAATTTTTTGCAAGATATTGTAGATAATCACCTGATAACCGCTGAGGTTGAAGAATATCCAGCGGTTCTTCAACCATACAAGGAAATTCTCAAAGGCAGAAGTATGATCGTCCGTAAAGCTAAAATCTTCCCCGTTGAATGTATCGTGCGAGGGTATCTTACAGGCTCTGCTATGAAAGAATACTTAGCAAAGGGTGAAGTCTGTGGAATAAAGCTTCCCCCTGGACTTAAAGAAGCAAATAAACTTCCCTATCCTATCTTTACTCCTTCCACTAAAGCGGGGCTTGGCAGCCATGACCTCAACATTACCTTTGAAGAAATGACAAAAATCACAGGGAAAGAGACTGCCCAAGCCCTCCAAAATATTTCTCTGAAATTATATGAAAAAGCCTCAAAATACGCTGAAAATAGAGGTATCATCATTGCAGATACTAAATTTGAATTTGGTTTGTGGGAAGACAAAATTATTTTGGTTGACGAGGTTTTAACGCCTGATTCCTCAAGGTTTTGGCCCAAGGAAACCTATCAACCGGGGAAGCCTCAAGTAAGCTATGACAAACAATTCATTCGGGATTGGTTAAGGAGAGTAGGCTGGAAGGAGGGAGATCCACCCCCAGAAATCCCTCCTGAAATTGTAAGTAAAACCAGGGAAAAATATCTTTCCGCCTTAAAAAGTCTGACAGGTGAAGATCTATAAAGAAGTTAAATTAAATGATATCAATCTAACTAAAAGGAATTATCTCTTTTCTTTTCCCGAAAGAAACTCCTACCTTTTAAAAAGTATTAAAAAATTTGGTGTGCTTGAACCTCCTCTGCTGTACGAAACCCAGGATGGGTTGGTTATCATCGCAGGATGGGGAAGAATTAAGGCCTCCCTTAGCTTAGGCTTGGAAAGTCTTCCCTGCTTGATCCTTAAAGATCCTAAAACAGAAAAGGAGCTCCTTCTTTTGGCCCTGCATTCCAATCTATTTCGGCCCTTAAACTTAGTGGAAAAGGCCCTTTTTGTTAAAAAAGCTTCTCTTTATTTTATGCAGGAAGAATGGCAAGAAATCTTCCAACTTTTAGCACACCCTTACAATCCTAAATCCTGGCTAATTTTACAGACTATTGGAAATATGGAAGAAAAAATTCTAAACCTTATAGTTCAGGAAAGGTTAAACCCTCAAATTTTTCTTTTCAAAGAAAAATTTTCAGAAGAAGAATTCTTACAACTTTTAGATTTTACCCAAATCTTTGGCTTATCCTTTAGCGAACAAAAAAATCTTGTGGAATTGGCAATTGACCTCAAAAGATTGGAAAAATTAAGGGACCTTTTATCCGAATTGAGAGATCTCTCATCAATTGAAGATTTTAACAAAAGGAAACGGAACTATGGAGAGGTTTATATGAAATACCGATACCCCTATTATCGTAAAGCTTGGGCATGGATCCAAAAAATTAAAAATAAATATTCTTCAGTAGGAATTGAGATCAATTATTCGTCATTTCTTGAAGAAAGGGAATTAGAAATTAAAATTAACATCAGCTCGCCAGAAGAATTAAGAGAAAAAACTGTTTATCTAATAAACCATGGAGATGAACTTTTTTCAATCTTTAAGAGGGAAAATTGAAGAAATAAAGTTAAAACAGGCTTACTGCTATCCAGCTAAGGGTTGTTACAAAGCTACCCTTGCCTTTTTTGGGAGTTTACAACCCCTTTATCCCTACTTGAGATCCATCACTAAGACTATTTACTTTGACCCTCAAAGAGAGATAATTTTCTATTTCCAAGATCCTGCAAGAGGAAAGAAGTATAAAGTCTCTTTGAAGGAAGGAGAAATTTCTTGGGCTATTGTTTCCGACCGAGAAGAGGCTAAGGAAAGTTTCAAGCATATCTTGGATTTTTTAGAAAATACCTGGGTAAGACAAAAGGAAATAACACCAAGCTATAAACCAGTGACCAAGCCACCTGTTTTAGAAATTTACAAAAACCTTCCAAGGACAAACTGTAAAAAATGTGGATTTGAGAGCTGTTATGCCTTTTCTATTGCTCTAACAATAGCTGAGGCCGAACCCTCCCTCTGTCCCTATCTTGATGAAAAGGTGAAAATTTTATTAGAGGAAAGGTTGTAACTTTATTAATCTCAATTTCCAAAAAATAAATTTTTTTCAATTTCAAGCAAAACTTGGGGGAAAACCTCTTCCTCCTTGCGAAAATCCTTGCGTAGGGATACTGCACCTTGGAAAAGGGCCTTAAAAATACCGAAAAAGGATTTTACTTTTTTTAAATTTTTTTTCATAGAAAAAAGGCTATAAGGATGACTTTCCGCCAAAATTTGGGGAATTTGAAAGGCAGGATTTTGTTTTATTTCTTGCCATTTTTTGACAAAAACGGAATAATAGTTCTCTGTAGCAAGTTCTTGGTGAAATTTCAAAAATTCTTGAAAAATTTCCATTTTTTTAAAATATCGGTAAAGATATAGAAGAATTGATAGAGAATCAATTTTGGCATCAAGAAGATTTTGGATAAGAGAAAGGGCCTTGCCTGTTCCTTGCTGAAGCAAGGTGTCGCCAAGAAGAAAAAGGGTAGCCGATGGTAAAGGAGATATTACCTTAAGAACCTCTTCTTCCGTAATCTCACGGCCAAACCCAACATAAAGAAGGAGCTTTTCTAATTCATTCCGAAAGTGGTGATAATCCTCTCCAACTAAAGAAAGAAATAAACTTGCTACTTCTTTACCCATGTGGCAATTTTTTTCTTTTAAGGTTAGGGTAAGTTCTATCTCAAGTAGATCCTCCTTTTTTCTTTGAGGAAAGGGAATCACCGCTCCCACATCTTTAGCGAGCTTATAAAGAGGATGTTCCTCGGATAGGCTTTCCGAAAGAAGAAAGAAACTAAAGGGTGGTTTCTCATGTCTTTCAATTTTTTGTTTAATTTCTTCGGCCTTTTCTTCCTTGATTTCTTCGGCTCCATAGATAAGATACACTTTTTTGATACCAAAGAGCCCTTCTTGATATCCTCTAGTCTGGAAAAAATCTCTTTTTCCCTCTGGCGTTCGCAAATCATAAACCTCAAGGATGGATCCCTGAGCGAGGAGCACTTCATAGATTTTTTTTGCCGCTTCATTAATTAAAGAATATGGGCCTACAAAGACATACAGAGAAGCTATTCGTCCCCTTTTAGCTAAATCGGAAAGCTTTTCTACTTGCAGAGGAGTAAATAAAGGCATGCAATTGAAGGAAATTTATTACTTTACTATTAGTTTAAGAAATCTCTTCTTGCCTACTCTCATAAAATATTCACCCGGGGTAAGGTTAAGCTCTTCCTCCTTAATACATTGGTGGTTGAGATCTATAGCCCCTTGGGAGATAAGCCTTTTGGCTTCAGAAGTGCTCTTTGTCATACCTATTTCTTTTAAAAATTTTGGTAAATAGAGCTTCCCAGCGGAGATCTCTATACTTTCGGCTTCTAAGGGAGATTCCTTTTTACTAAAAACCCTTTCAAACTCTTCTTCAGCCTTCTTAGCGCTTGCTTCATCATGATATTGAGCCACAATCATGCGGGCAAGCCTTTGTTTTACCGTTTTAGGATGTAACTTCCCACAGGCTACCTCTTCTTTCATCTTAGCTATTTCTTCCAGAGGGACCTCAGTCAAAAGCTCATAATACTTCCACATAAGATGGTCAGGGATGGACATGAGCTTTCCGTACATGGTAAAGGGAGGCTCCATAATACCCACATAATTACCCAGGCTTTTACTCATCTTCTGGACACCGTCAAGGCCTTCAAGCAGAGGTAAGGTCATAACAACTTGGGGGTTCTGCCCATACTCCCTTTGAATATCTCTACCGATAAGAAGGTTAAAAAGCTGATCCGTACCTCCAAGCTCAACATCTGCTCTAAGGGCCACAGAATCATAAGCCTGAAAAAGAGGATACATAAGTTCATGTAGGGAGATGGGAATCCCTTCTTGAAACCTCTTTTTAAAATCATCCCTTTCTAAAATTCGCGCCAAGGTATATTTAGCACAAAGACGAATGATGTCTTCCGGGGTAAGCTTGGAAAACCATTCACTATTGAAGACAATCTTAGTCTTCTGGGGGTCTAATAGTTTAAAAACTTGCTCTTGATAGGTCTTAGCATTAGCTAAAACCTGCTCCCTGGTTAAAGCTGGCCTGGTTTCAGACCTCCCCGTGGGATCGCCGATCATGGCGGTAAAGTCACCAATGAGAAAGTAAATTTCATGCCCCAGATCTTGAAATTGTTTTAGTTTGCGCAAAAGAACGGTATGCCCAAGATGAAGGTCTGGAGCCGTAGGATCAAAACCAGCTTTAACCCGCAAAGGCGTTCCTTTAGCCAAGGACCTTTCTAATTTTTCAATCAACTCCTCCTCTTCAATGAGATCTACCACTCCTCTTTTCAAAATCGTCAGAGCACTTTTTACTTCCTCTTTCATCTAACCGCCTCCTTTAGCGTAAGCATAATAATCTACGATGGCTTGAACTAGACCTGGAATGGTATTCTCTTGACTAATAATTTGCGGTTCATAACCATACCTTCTTAAAGTTTGCGCAGTAATAGGACCTATAGCAGCGAACAGAATATCTTTTAATTCATACTCCAGCCCGTCTAAAAGCTTAAAAAAGTTTTCTACCGTGGACGAGCTGGTGAAAGTAATCAAATCTACTCCTTTACTTAAGGCCTCCTTTAACTTTTCTTTACTTTCCTGGGGGATGATCGTTTCATAAATAGGGAGGATCTCTACGTGGGCTCCTAAATTCTGAAGTCCCTTTGGCAAAACGTCCCTGGCTACCTTAGCCCTAAGGAGAAGGATCCTTTTACCTATTAAATTTTCCTTAGCAAAGGCATCAAGAAGGCCTTCCTGCGTATAATCAGTCTCAGGTCTAAGGTCAGGGATAATACAATATTTTTTTAGGACCTCTTCAGTGCCCGGACCTATCACCGCTATTTTAATTCCCTTTAGGGCTCTTAGGTCAAGACCTAATTTATTCAAGGCTTTAAGAAAGGCCTTGACCCCGTTTTCCGAAGTAAAGACTAGCCAATCATAGCTTTCAAGATATTTTAATTTGGCTATTTCCTCAGGTTGGAGGCAATACTGTACTTTAATGGTAGGGACTTCATAGACTTTGGACCCAAGAGAGGAAAGAAGGTCCTTTAGTTTGCTTGCCTGTTCCCTTGTCCTAGTTATAAGTATTCTTTTCCCAAAAAGGGGTTTCTTTTCAAACCATTTAAATTTTTCTCTAAGCGAAACCACCTCTCCTACCACGATAATTGCTGGTGCCGAAAGGCGAGCCTCCTCTACCTTAGCCACGATCTCCCTTAATTCACCGGTCACTACTCTTTGTTCAGGAGTTGTCCCCCACTGAATTACTGCTACTGGGGTCTGAGGAGACTTTCCCTTTTTTATTAAATTTTCTACAATCCTTGGAAGGTTCTTTACTCCCATTAAAAAAACAAGGGTTCCAAGTTTAGCCAGGGATTTATAATCCACACGGCTTTCATTCTTCCCTTCTGCCTCATGGCCAGTGATGATAGCCAAAGTGGAAGTAAAGTTGCGATGGGTCACCGGGATACCAGCATAAGCTGGGACCGCAATTGCTGAAGTAACACCTGGAACGACTTCAAAAGGAAGGTCATGTTTAATTAATTCTTCAATTTCTTCTCCACCTCGTCCGAATAAAAAAGGATCACCACCTTTTAATCTCACTACTCGCTTACCTTCAAGAGCAAGTTTTACTAAGAGTTTATTGATTTCTTCCTGGGACATGGTATGGCTTCCGCCCATTTTTCCCACGTAATAAAGCTCAGCACCTTCTTTAGCAAGACTTAACAACTCGGGATTGACAAGGTAATCATAAACGATAGCGTCAGCCATCTCCAGCATTTTTTTACCTTTAAGGGTGATAAGCTCAGGGTCACCTGGCCCAGCCCCTATAAGATAAACTATGCCTTTGCCCACTTGGTCCTCCCTAACAATTTATGAGGTTTCCTGAAGTAGCTCTTTTAAGATCTGGGCACCGCCCTTCTTTAGCAACTTTTTAGCTAACTCTTCTCCTAATTTCTGGGCCTCCTCCTTGGGTCCCTCTAAATAATCTTTATAAAATCTTTCTGCAGCAAGGTCGCTAATAAATCCCACCATACATAGCTTCCCATCCATCAGATAAGCATGGGCTCCGAGAGGCACTTGGCATCCGCCCTCCATAACCTTTAAAAATGCCCTTTCGGCCTGCACACAAAAAGCCGTCTTTTGAGAATGTAAGGCTTCCACCAACATATTTTTTATTTCTAAGTCTTCCTTTCTTACCTCAATCCCTAAAGCCCCTTGTCCTACCGCTGGAACCATTTCTTCTAAAGTGAAAGGTGTATAAGATACTTCAAGTCCAAGCCTTTTAAGACCAGCCTCAGCAAGGACAATTCCATCGTATTGCCCCTCTTTCAATTTTCTCAACCGAGTATCAACATTTCCTCTAAGATTAAGAATAGTCAAATCTTTCCGCAATTTTTTGAGTTGAACCTTCCGTCGCAAACTGCTTGTCCCTACCTTACCTTGTACCGGAAGTTCTAAAAGGTTAGAAAAATTGGAAATCCAAACATCAAAGGGCGATTCTCTCTCTGGAATGATTGAGACTTCAAGACCGTCGGGGATTTCCGATGGAATGTCTTTCATACTATGAACCGCAAAATCAATCTCCCCCCTTAGCAAGGCTTCCTCTATCTCCTTAACAAAAAGACCTTTGCCCCCGATCTTACTCAAAGGACTATCAAGAATTTTATCACCTGTGGTTTTGATGATTACCTTCTCTACCTTAAGATGGGGATAGCGCTCCTTAATTTTAGCAATCACCCACTCCGTTTGGGTTAAAGCTAATTTACTTCCCCTTGTGCCAACTCTAAGCTCTGACAAAGTTTACCTCCCTATTTGCAGCTACTACAGGAACCACCTGCGCAACTTCCACAACTGGATCCGCTTGCACTAACAAACTTACCACCAGACTTAAATGCTACTTGGGAAATAAGCTTTCTTATCCTCTGACTGCCACAGTACCGACATTTAATTCCTTTCATGCTTCCACCTAAAATAAGCTCTTCAAAGATCTTCCCACATTCTTCACATTCAAATTCGTAGATAGGCATCTATCAAACACCTCCTTATTTTAGATAATTTCTTCCTTTGGTTTTAGCTCCGGAACTTTTCCTTTGTGGAAAAGCATTAACAAAGGCGAAGCAATAAAGATGGAACTATAGGTGCCTACAATAAACCCCAAAGTTAAGGCTAAGGCAAAATCTCGCAAGGCTATACCTCCAAATAGAAGAAGGGCTAAGGAGCCAAAAAGAGTGGTCAGTGTAGTAATAATTGTTCTTGATAACACCTCGTTCAAGCTTCGGTTTATCAACGAGACAAAATTTTTTTCCTCTTCCCTTAAGATTACTTCACGGATCCGATCAAAGATTACCACGGTATCAGTCAAAGAGTAACCAGCTATAGTAAGAAGGGCGGTTATAAATAAAAGATTAATTTCTTTACCTAAAAGGTAAAAGATGGCAAACACCACGATAACATCATGCAAAGTGGCAAGACCAGCTGCCACCCCAAAAAAGAAATTGAATCGAAAGGTAAGATAAAGGATAAGACCTATGATTGCTCCTAAGATAGCGTATAGGGCCTTTACCTTTAATTCTTGGCTTATCACCCCTCCTATTTCTTCCTTTGCTAATAGTTGAAATCCATAGTCTGGAAAACTCTTGGTAAGATGGGTTAAAAGCTTTTCAACCTCTTCGGTTAGGGTTTCCGCCTCGCTTTTAAACTTTAGAAGCAGCATCTTTTCATCCTTTACATCTTGTAAACTAAATTCCTCTAATCCTGCCTGTTTAAGGCTAAGTCTAATTTTTTCTAAATCAGGCACCTTTTCAACTTTTAAATAAAGAATGGTTCCTCCAGTGAAATCTATACCTAAATTTGCCTTGCCCAAAAAGGTAGAAATTATTCCAAAAATTCCCAACAAACATAAAACCACCGAAAGGATAGCGAAAATTCTTCTCCACTTCATGAAATCAAAGTTGGGGTTCGCAAGAAGGCTTAAAAACTTAATCCCCCAGTTTTTCCCTTTTTCATAAGCATATTCATAGAAAAGCTTGGTCACAAAGATGGCGGTAAAAAGGTTAACTATGATGGACACCGTTAGGGTTACCGCAAAGCCACGAATAGGCCCAGTCCCAAAAAGAAAAAGGATAAGCGAGGTTATAAGAACGGTTAAGTGGGCGTCAAAGATAGTCCAAAAAGCCTTTTTGTATCCCGTAAAAATTGCTGAATAACCCGTTCGTCCTATTCGCATTTCATCCCGCATTCTTTCAAAGATTAAAACGTTAGAATCCACCCCCATTCCAATGCTGAGTATAATACCAGCTATGCCCGGAAGGGTAAGGGTAGCTTGAAAAGCAGAAAGAAGAGCTAAAAGATAATAAATGTTGAGTAGCAAGGCTAAAACTGCGATAGCTCCTGATAAACGATAATAGATTATGGTAAATAAAATCACTGTGGAAGCTCCAAATAGTCCAGCTACGATCCCTTTCTCAATGGAATCTCTTCCAAGGGAAGGACCGATAGTGATATTGGAAAGGATTTTTACAGGTGCTGGCAAGGCCCCTGCTCTGAGAACTAAAGCCAAGTCCTGCGCCTCTTCAAAGGTGAAAGAACCAGTAATCTGGGCCTCTCCACCGGAAATCCTTTCCCGGATCACTGGGGCGGATCTTACCACTTCATCAAGCACAATGGCTAAACGCTTGCCCACATTGGCTGCGGTAATAGCTTCAAATATCTTGGCTCCCCGCTCGTTAAATTGAATCCAAACATAAGGCTCGTTAAAATCTGGATTAATTCTAACTTGGGCATTTTTAATATACTCTCCTGTAAGAAGGGTTTCTCTTTTCAAGAGGATGGGTATTTTTTGCGAGCCCTTACCTTCTTTATCCTTTTCCAAAAGGAAATAAAATTCCACTTCCGGAGGGAGGAAGGGCCTTAAGGCTTGTCTCCATTCCTCTGAATTTTCAGAGGATTTTACTTTTCCCTCCTTGATAAGGGTAGCCATTAGGGTTTTTAAATCAATTCTTTGCATCTCTTCCTCAGCCACAAGCTTAAACTCAAGCTGAGCGGTCTGTCCAATGATCCTTAAAGCTCTGTCGGGATCTCTAATCCCTGGCAGTTGAATAACCACTTTGTCCTTGCCCTGTTTGGTAATGATTGGCTCCGCAACCCCAAATTGATCTATTCTATTCCTTAAAACCTCAACCAATTGATTAACCAGATTTTCTTTGATAAAAGAAACCCTATCCTGGGATAAAGACACGTTAAGGTGAACTTCTTCTCCTACCCTTTTTTCGCTAAGAAGGGTCAATTCTTTATAATTTTTTAAGGTATTCTCCTTAAAATGTCTTACCCCTTCTGGATTAGAAAATTTAATGACCGCTTGGGTCCCCAATTTTTCCACCTTAAAGCTATAGCCTTCTTTTTTTAAGCTGTTGAGAGCATCTTGCAAAAGGCTATCAAATTGATTTTGCATGGCCTTTTCAAAGTCTGGTTTCAAGACAAGATGAACTCCGCCTTTTAAATCAAGCCCAAGCTTGAGGACCCCACGATAAACATATTTGGTAACCCAGGGTGGCAAATCGGGAACAAAAGTGGGCAGTAAAAGAAAAAAAGCCATAAAAGTTAAGAAAAGCACCAAAAAAATCTTTATCTTTAGGTATCTGCTCATTTCTTTCACTCCTCACATTCTAAAGCCTTTTTTATGGCCTTAAGATTAATTTCCAAAAAATTTTTATATCTAAAAGGTATTTCTTCATCACCCGAATAGGCTCTTACCACTTCAAATCCTTTCCTTTGAAGATAATCAGCATATTTACTAAATTCAGTAGAGCTTAGTAAGATCCTCTTTACTCGGTTTTTTTGGAGAACATTTGTAAATTCTTGCATCCTTTTAGGAGAAATTTCTCCATGGTAATGTCCTGAGATTAGGGGAACTTCCTTAATGGGGGTGCGGTAAAGAAAGAAAAAAAATACTTGATGCCCCAAGTGATAGAACTTTTTATTTTCACATTGAGCTAATTTGGCTTTCTCCTTTCTAATTTCGGCAATTTCCTTTAAAAGGGCCTCTACCTTTGGTGTTTCCACCGCCTCTTTAAGGGCTAAAAGCAAATTCTCAACTCTTTCCAAACTAAACCATAGATGAGGATCAGAAAGTTTCTCTTCAGGCTTGCCTAAAGAATAAACCTTCTTGGTTTTTAATTGAAAAACCTTTTTCGACCAGGGCTCCGTCCCAACTAAAATAACAAGGTCTGCCTCCTTGATTTTTAACCAATCCTTTGGCGTTAACTCATAGTGATGAAAATCTCCCTTAGGAGGAAGAAGAAAATATAGACGATCCTGAGAAAATAGCTCTTTAGCTAAAGATGATAACGGATAACCTGAAACCACAATAAGGCGTTGGGCAAAAACTTCACTTTGGAAAAGGATGATAAAAAAGAAAGATATAAATAAAAAGGTAAAAAATTTATATTTTCTAAACATCAAATTCTTCCTCCTTTTTGTAGCAACACTATTTTACTTCCTTTTCTTTTTATGGGAAGGATTATTTCTTTTAGAAATTTTAGAAGAAGGGGAGCTTGTTTTATTTTGTGGGGAGGAAAAAAGCTCCTCTAAAACCCTTTTAGCTACTTCTTCCTCTAAGGCATATAGGATAATTTTTGTTTCACCTTGATTAGCTTCGATCTTTCGCCAAGGTAGAGAATAAAGATTGTTTAGAATGAGGTTTTTATTTTCGTAAGGAATAAGCACTGGTGCCAAGGGTTCCGGAGGGGTAAAGCCTCGACGATATTTAGCGTTGATAAAGAAAAAGAGTTCTGGGTCTATACCTCCAGCTAAGGCCAAGCTCTTCAATTCAAATCCCCCTGGGACTTCAACCACGTCCAGATCAAGGGGAATTTCTTCTATGGGAGGCAATTTATATTTTTCTGGATTTTTAGCCAAAATACTTATGGCCAACCATTGAGGTACATAAGTAAAGGTCTCTAAGGGAAAAGCTCCCTCCATCATTGCTTTCCAGTAATCGGAAAAGTTTTTGGCTTTTAGTCCTCTAAGGATCCTTCCCTCACCTGCATTGTAACTTGCTACCGCAATCCGCCAATCTCCGAAGATCTGATAAAGCCTTTTCAAATATTTAGCGGCAGCACGGGTTGAAGCCATAAAATCTCGCCGTTCATCTATCCAAAAATTAATCTTTAATCCATAATTTTTAGCCGTGCTCTCTATAAACTGCCAAATACCTACTGCTCCAGCTCGGGAAACCGCAAAGGGATTACATCCGCTTTCCACCATGGCCAGATAGGCTAAGTCTTCAGGTAGTCCTTCCTCTGTAAAAACAGCCTTAAAATAAGGCAAAAAACGCCCACAACGACGAAACCATCTTTCAGTGACTTCCCTTTTTTCTGTGGTAAAAACTTTGACAAAATAAGCAATCTGCTGGTTGATATCAGGCGGAAGATGTTTTATTAACTCTTCAGGTAAGGGCTCAAAAAATTCCTTACGTTCCTCAAGTTGAATATTCTCTTGGGCTAAAGGCTTGGAAATTGAGAAAAAAAGGATTAGAAAAATAAAAAAAAGGGAGAATCGCATAAAAAACATCAAGCAAAATATTCTTTTAAATAATGAAAACTTTGCCAAAAACCTTCTTCTGACCTAACTTCAATCGTAAAGATTGGTAATTGAGGCCAAGCCTTTAGGATAGCAAAAATTTCTGGAAAGTTAATGCTACCCTTACCAAGAGGAAGATGGTCGTCAAATTTTCCTAAATTGTCATGGCAATGGATCTCCCAAAGATAATCCTTTAAAGTTTGTAACCAAAAAAACTCGTTGGCTATGGAAAAAACTCGGGCATGACCGGCATCAAAGCACCAACCTAATTCCTGCGAAAAGGCTTGAAATACCGGCAAAAGAAAATCGGCGGAGGGTTCAAAGGTATTCTCCAAGGCCAGTTTTAGCCCTAACTCCTTAGCTATGGCCAAAATTTTAGGCAAGGATTCCTGCATAAAAATTTTTCGCCAAGTTTCCGCTAACTCCCGATGATAATCGGGATGATATCCGGAATGGAAAACACAAAGGACTGGGGAAAAAATAG
The DNA here is from genome assembly GCA_037443245.1 of Caldimicrobium sp. Classification (GTDB taxonomy): domain Bacteria; phylum Desulfobacterota; class Thermodesulfobacteria; order Thermodesulfobacteriales; family Thermodesulfobacteriaceae; genus WYEG01. The sequence goes on along the minus strand of JBBIOT010000001.1, from coordinate 172,785 downwards.
AAGCCCTCTCCAGACCTAACTCTAATCTTTGCAGACTTATTTTTCTTATCCAAGGGTCAAGGGCAGCCAAAGAAAGATCCATAAAGGGTAGATGAACCGTAAGAAGCAAGCCCTCCTCTTCCAATCTTTTAGCCCAACCCCTAAAATCTGCAAAATCCCAACTATCCAAAACTTCAGCTTTCAAAACCAGCTCTATGGGAAACCTTTCTTTCCTAATCTTTTCCCAATAATCTTCTAATCTCTCCAAAGGTATAGATGCGCCTACCCACATTCAATGTCCTCTTTGGTAAAAATTCTTTATTTTTTCACACACCAGATTAACCTCTTCCTCGGTTAAATAAGGATAAAAGGGCAAAGAAAGAACTTCTTCAGTCAATTTTTCTGTGTTAGGTAATTCCATCGGCAAAGGCCAATTCTTCTGATAAATGGGTTGGCGATGAAGAGGTAGAGGATAATAAACCCTTGTCCCAATTCCCTCTTCCTGCAAAAATTTCTCTAAAGCTTCCCTTTTTTTCACCCTTATCGTAAAAAGGGATAAAGCCTCCTCAGCTCCTTCTATCTTTTTAAAGAACTTCACTTCAGGGCTTAAAGCTTCTAAATTTTTTTTATAAAGATGGGCAATACTTTTTCTTTTTTCCAACTCCTCGGGGAAATATCTAAACTTTACTCGCAGAATGGTGGCCTGAAGCTCGTCCATTCTCCCATTAACACCGTGATATTCATAATAGTAAGGCCTTGTTTGGCCATGTTCTTTCAAAGTTCGTATCAACTTTGCTAAGGCGGAATTATTTGTAAAAATCATTCCTCCATCTCCCGCCCCAGCTAATGTCTTGGTAGGATAAAAAGAAGTAGCGGAAGCCTCCCCAAAAGAACCCACCTTTTTTCCGTTCAAACTTGCTCCAAAGGACTGACAAAAATCCTCAATTAATTTTAAATTTTTTTCCTCACAAAATTTTTTAATCTCCTCAAGCCTTGCGGGAAGACCATAAAGACTTACAGCAATAACTCCAAAGGGCTTATATCCCTTTTTCTGACAAAGCTCATAGGCCTTTTCTAAAGACTCCAGAGACAAATTAGGATAGTCTGCCTCCACATCCACAAAAAAGGGGATCAACCCTGCCCGAACTACAGTTTCTGCAGTGGCTACAAAGGTAAAGGAAGGTAAAAAAACTACTCCTCTTTCTTCCGAAGAAAGGGCCTTAAGAATCAAGTAAAGGGCCTCGGTCCCAGAAGAAACCGCTACCGCCTCTTTTACTCCGATAAAGGAAGCCAATTCATATTCTAATTCTCGGGTTTCCGGTCCATTTAGATAAATACAACTTCGCAAAACCCTAAGAACCGCCTCCTCAAGCTCCTGTCCATAAACTTGGTAAGCCCTTTTTAAATCAAGAAAAGGTATCACCCTTTAAACCCCTCAAAATTTTCCTCATTTTATATTAATTTCTAAAGTATGACAAGAAATTCCTCTTCTCCTTCGGTATTAATTTACCGAAGAGGGGCGATAGGAGATACCCTTTTAACTTTCCCTGTCTTTGAAGTAATAAAAGATTTAGGCTATAAAGTTATCGCAGTGGGCAATACAGACATTCTTGCCCTGGCCAAACTTTGTAGCTTAGTGGATGAAATTTATACCGAGCTCTATCCATCTCTCCTTGAAATGCCCTATCAACAAAAAATCTTTATTTCTAAAGGTGGAACCATTGAGCCTTTTCCTAAGGAAAGGATCTGGCTTCCCATCTATTACTTAACCTCTCTTAACCTCCCTACCAAATTTAGAAAAAAACTTCCCCTACCCCCAACCATGCTTCCGCAAGATAGGAAAAATTTAATAATTCTCCATCCGGGCTCAGGATCCAAAAAGAAAAACGCCCCTTTTAGTCTTTTTGAGAGAATAGAAGATTTCCTAAAAAAAGAGGGTTATCAAGTTATCTACCTGGCAGGTCCTAACGAAACCTGGCTCTTGGATAAAAAAAAGAACATTTTCTACACCGAGGATCCTTTAAAAATAGTTCCTTTTTTAGTCCAAGCCAAAGCCTTTGTTGGTAATGACAGCGGGATGAGTCATTTGGCCTCTTATCTTGGCCTTCCAACCTTCGTCTTTTTTGGGCCGACGGACGAGGTAGTCTTCCATCCCATCGGAGAAAGAGTTTATATCTTAAAAATAAACCTTTCCTGCGAACCCTGTTTCCCGAAGGTTTGTGAAGAAAGGGCATGTTTAAAGGAAGAAATTCTTTTCCCTTTATTCTTCTCGGTCTGGGAAACTAATTCTAAACATCTTTAAATTTTCCCCCCTTTTCCCCACCAAAGGAAGGGATAAAATGTTGTTACCATGAGGAAAAGTCATCTTGAAAAGATTAAGCTTTTTCTTCTTTTCTTCATCCTATTTCTACCCACAAGTTCCCAATCTTTTCTTTTTTCAATTTCAGAGGAAAAGGAAATTCAACTTGGCAAGCTTTATTATCACATTGCCCTTGATGATTATGGAGGAAGGTTTCCCGAAGAAAAAGTTCAGGCCTATTTAGAGAGACTTGGCCAAAGAATTTCAGCTCAGGCAGAAAGAAAGGTCCCTTATAGTTTTACTCTGGTAAACAGTGGGATTGAAAATGCCTTTGCCCTGCCAGGGGGACCGGTGTTTATAACTAGGGGTCTATTTTTGCTCCTTGACTCTGAAAGTGAGCTTGTGGGAGTTTTGGCTCATGAGATCGGACACATAAATGCCCGGCACCATGTAAAGTTTATGGAAAAAAACATGACCCTTGGCTTACTTTTACAGATAGGAAGCCTATTTCTACCCCAAAACCTCACCGGCGAAGTTCTTTACCAGCTAGCGCGCCTTTCCGCAGGGCTTCTCTCCTTGAAATTTAGCCGAGATCAGGAGCGGGAGGCGGATGCCTTTGCCTTTAATTTTACCCTATCTACGGGCTATAGCCCTCAAGGGATGGCCGAACTTTTCCAAAAATTTAAAGAAAAGGAAAAAAAATCCTCAGGTAAACCTCCGGAATGGCTCTCTACCCATCCCCTTCCAGAGACAAGGATTAAGGAATGGCAAGAAAAATTAATCACTTTAAAACCAAGCGGTATCTTAATTAAAGACCGGGAAGAATTCCATCAGATAAAAGAAATTCTTATTAAAACGGTGGATTCCTTTAAACTTTCAGAAGAGGGGAATAAGCTTCTTAAAGAAAACAATTTAGCCCTTGCTGAAGAAAAACTTCTTAAAGCCCTTGAGATTTATCCTAAAAATATTCCCGCCTTGATTGGACTTGCCAAAATTGCTCTTAAAAGAAAAAACTTTGAAGAAGCAAAAAAATATGGAGAACGAATAAAAGCCTTAGATGAAAAACTTTTTACCGCTTACCTCCTATTAGGAATTACCAACTATCATTTAAAAAATTATGAAGCTTCCCTTTCGGCCTTAGAAAAAGCAAAAAATTTGATTCCCTTTTCTGGCTATGTTTATTATTGGAGCGGAGTAGTTCAGGAGGCCATGGGTCGGCTAAATTTTGCCTTAAGGAATTATAAAGAGGCCTTAGAGCTTGGCCCCAAGAATGAACCTTGGTATGAGGATTGCTTAAGGAGGTATAATCGCCTTATACGCCGAGGTTATTTCTAAGGATGCTTCCTTTTCCTTATCACTTTTCTAAAGCAAACCTTGAAACATCCCTTCTTCTTCCACCTTTGGTATCCTTTTTCTTATCCTTTTTCTGCGGTGCAGGAGGAGTAAGCGGGGCCTTTCTTCTTCTTCCTTTTCAAGTAAGCGTTCTAAAATTTACCTCCCCTTCAGTTTCCGCAACCAATCATCTTTATAACTGCCTAGCCATTCCCGGAGGGGTTTATCGCTACTGGAAAGAAGGTAGGCTTTACTTTCCTTTGGTTTTAATCATTTCTTTAGGTACCTTCCCAGGCATAATTCTGGGATATTTTCTCCGCGTGACCTATTTCATAGAATTAAAAAACTTTTTACTCCTCGTTGGTTCAGTTCTCTTAATCATAGGTATTAAATTATTATCCGACCTATTTTCCCCCAAAAAAGAAATCAAGTTTTCTCCTCTTCCGCCCAAAACATTAAAATTTAGCCTTACTACTTTGATGTTCACTTATAGTAACCAAACATTTAGAGTGAATACTGTTTCAATTTTTTTGCTGGCCTGCGTGATCGGGATAATTGGAGGAATATACGGGATTGGAGGAGGAGCTCTTATGGCTCCTCTCTTGTTAGCCTTTTTTAAAATCCCCTCTTACGTCTTTGCCGGAGCTACCCTTTTTAGCACCTTTTTAACCTCGATCTTAGGGGTGATAATATATACTTTGGGAGGAAATGGGCCTGACTTCCTGTTAGGGGCCCTATTTGGTCTTGGAGGTGCGGTAGGATTGAACTTAAGCGCCAAAATTCAAAAATACATTCCTCAAAAGTATATAAAGGCTCTTTTAGGGGTAATACTCCTTTATATCGCTTTGAGATATATAATGAAATTTTTTTCAACAATAAAATAACTTTAGTCTTGCCTTCTTTAATTCCTTAACCGTTACTAAAGGTTGATAATGTGTAATATGCAAGTTCTTAGCCCAATCATGAATCTTTTGGTCAAAAGAGGCTTCTTGAAAGTGACACATAGTGTAAAGATTAAACCTCCAGTGAGGATAACTTTTACGCAAATAACAATGGGTAATTTCAGGTTGTTTGGCTAAAATCTTTGCTACTTCATCTACTCGAGATTCTTCCACCTCCCAGGCTACCATTACGTTATGAATATAACCAAGCTTGTGATGTTTAAACAGGGCCCCAAAACGCCGGAGGGCTTTTCTTTTTTTCATTCTTTTTATCCATCTAAAAATATCTTTTTCTGTACAAGAAATTTGCCTGGCAATCTCGGCAAAAGGTTCTTTCAGCAAAGGTAAAGGCTCTTGAAGAAGTTTGATCATCCTTATGTCTTCTTCACTTAAATTAATTTTTGTCTTCTTATGGTTTGTTGAAGTTTCAGCATGATTTTCCTCTACGCCAAAAATAACTGATATTTTGTAAGTTTTTATTATTGGTAAATAAAGAATTTCCTTATCGGATAGTCCTTCACATATTATCTTCGCTTCGTTAAGAAGATCATGCCCCGGAGGTACAGCTAAAGTGAACCACAGGTTATATTCATGATCTCGTAGATAATTGTGACTTACGCCTTGGTGATTGTTTATTTTTTCTATAGCATAGGCTAATTTTTCCTGGGGTACCCTTAAAGCAAAAAGTGAAGACATATGTCCCAAAGCTTGGGGATTAAAAATAGCAGAAATTTGGCGCAAGGTACCATCCTTATACCAACTTTGGAGGAGTTCCAAAAGTTCTTTTTCTTTTAAACCGATTTTCCTTGCAATGGCTAAAAAGGGTCTTTTACAAAGAGGAAATTCCCTTTGCAAAATTGATAAAATTTTTCTTTTTTTTTCTTGGGGCAAGTTAACTCCCATGATAAAGAAGGTTTTTGAGATATCTTAATCTTTTAGGATGTTTTAATTTTCTTAAGACTAAGTTTTCAATTTGTCTAATCCTTTCCTTTGAAAGGCCAAATCTTTGGCCTACTTCTTCTAAAGTGCAGGATTCCTTTTCCCCAATGCCAAATCTGAGCCTAATAATTTTTTCTTCACGAGAGGTAAGTCCACTTAACAAAATTCTAATCTTCTCCGAAATTTCATTATTACATGTATAATCGTCGGGGCGAGTAGAGTTTCCATCTTCAATAAAATCTATAAGCGGAGAATCTTCTTCGTGATTGATGGAGGCCTCAAGAGAAAGAGGATGTTTCATGAATTTAAAAAAATAGTTTAATTTTTCCACACTTAATCCGGTTTCTTTGGCTAAATCTTCAATAGTGGGCTCCCTTCCATATTCCTGATAAAACTTAGTAGAAACAATTTTACTTATCTTATACATAGTTTCTATAATATGAACCGGGATTCTTATGGTTCTTGTATTTTCGGCTAAATATTTTGTAATACATTGCCTGATCCACCAAGTAGCGTAGGTACTAAATTTAAAACCGCGACGGTAATCAAATTTTTCAACAGCCTTAAGAAGTCCTATGTTTCCTTCTTGAATTAAATCAGCCAATAAATTCCCCTTAGGTGCATATTTTCTGGCTATGGATATAATCAATCTTAAATTAGATTTAATTAAGATTTCCTTAGCTTTTTTAATTTCATGAAATGAGTCTTCAATAATCTTTGCTGCTTCTAAGATAATATCATTTTTAATACCAAAAAATTGTTCACCCTTTATTTTTATTTTTGTTAATTTATTATCGTTATTATTAAATTTTTGATAATTTTTAGCATATTCTCTAATTTCACAAGAAATTTCATCTAATAAAAATTTTGTTGGCCTTACTTTATAAATGAGTTCTATAATATCCTTTATATTATCTTCCTTATACTTACCATTGTTTGATATACATGAAAATACATCGTTTAATTTTTCTAATAATGTGTTTACCCATTCTTGCTTTTCATATGGATCTTTGGTAAAATCTTCATAATCTTTAAACAATTTATTCAAGGTATTATTACGTTTATGCTCTTTAATCAATCTATAAAATTTCATAATTTGTGTAGGAAAATTAAGACAAACTTTTAAAATTCTTTTCTCAGCATCTTCTATTTTTTTCCCTATCGCTATTTCTTCTTCTCTGGTTATTAATGTGTAATTAGCTACTTCTTTAAAATAGATATTAATCGAATCATCACATGGTTTATCTTTTATCAATGATTCATCATCTTCACTATCACTTTCATCATTGATTAAATCTAAGTCTACTTCTTCTAAAAAATGTTCATCTTCATATAAACAAAGTTTTTTATGAGGCATTCCCTGCCTCCTTTTTAGAATTCTGAAAATTTAGTTTTAAAATTTCTTTTATTTGATATAACAAATATTCCATATTATTATTGTCTTCACTGTATTGCTCCCTAATTAAAGAAAGCTTTATTTTTTCAATATCTCTACAAATTTTTGTCTTTTTGATATAAGTTATAATTTGTGAAAGTGTCTCTTCCCTTTCTTCAAATGGAGTAGAAAAATAAAGATCGTTATATATTTGATGAAAAATTTCATCAGTAATATCAGTCAAATTGCCACCTGATAATTGAAAATTTATAAACTCTTTAATAAACAAAGAATAGATATTATCATCATCCAAAATGTCTAATACACCATGTTCAACTAATTGTGGGATATCATCTGGATAATTTACTAAATATTGGGCGATAATATAATAGGGATTAATTGTCTCCTCAGTCTTTTTTATTTTAGAAAAAAGGGGCTCTTCCTCAGAAGAAAAGAATCCTTTCTTTTTTTTAGAATGGATAGCTCTTTCTACCTCGTGCAAAGGAAGGCCAAATAACTCTGCAAGAAAAAGATTAATTTTCTTTTTCAAGAAAGGATCTTGTCCGGGCTGTAGAATCTCTAACAATTCCCAAAAGGTGTCCTTGGGATTTTCTTTAATTCTCCTTTGATAAAGATCTTTTATAAAAGTTAAGGCATCAATTTTTAAATTTTCCAAAACTTGAGCTAAGTCATTTTTTTCCTCCGAGAAAGCCTGGAAATAACTATCAGGATCTTGCCCTTGGGGAAGGACAATAACCTTAGGTAAAATATCTTTAGAGATAAATAAATTAATGGCCCTTAAGGTTGCCTTCTTCCCAGCCTCATCTCCATCATATAAAATTATCCAGTGCTCAGCTAATCTTCTTAATTTTTTAAGATGTCCGTCCGTTAAAGCGGTTCCACAGGTTGCCACGACGTTTTTTATTCCTTTCTGCCAAAGGGTTAATAAGTCAAAATATCCCTCTACCAGATAACCATGATTTTGCTCCTTCAGAGCAGATTTAGTTTGAAATAGTCCATACAATTCTTCAGATTTTTTAAAAATGGAAGATTCGGGGCTGTTTAAATACTTTGGTTCTACTTCGGGATCAATACTTCTTCCCCCAAACCCAACACATTCTCCCTCTTGATTAAAGATTGGGAAAATTATCCGATTGCGGAATAGGTCTACATATCCACCATCTTCTCCTTTTTTTATTAATCCGAGCTCCTCCGCGAGCTTCATTTCTCTAGGATCGGTACGCAAAAGAGATGAAATAACCCTTCCCTGCGAAGGGGCATAACCAAGCATAAAGTGCCGAATAGTCTCTAAACTAAGACCTCTACTCTGTAAATAAGAAAGACCCTTGCTCCCTTCCTCAGACCTTAAAAGATAGTTATGATAAAGTTTAGCTATTTTAAAATTTAATTCTACTAAGTCTAATTCCTTTTTTCTTTCTTCAAAAGTTGCTTCATCAATCGTAAGACCAGCTTTTTTAGCAAGTTCAATTACCGCTGTTTTAAAATCTAATCCTTTAATTTTCATGTAAAAATTAATCACATCTCCTGAAGCACCACAACCAAAACATTTGAAAAGACCCTTTTGGAGATTTACCGTAAAAGATGGTGTTCGCTCGGAGTGGAAAGGACATAGACCTACATAGTTCTTGCCAACTCGTTTTAAGTTTACATACTGAGATACCAAATCAAGTAGATCCACCTGGGCTTTAATTTCTTGGTAAATTTCCTTGAAAGTCATAGAAGAGGGAGCCACTGATAGACTTATAGCACGCTTTAAAAAAAGGTCAAGAATCTGCAAAAAGGAGGTTCAAAAAATTCTCCTTAGTTTCCTTTTAATGCAAAAAGCTCTTTTCCATGGACTTTTTACGACCTAAAAAGGCTACCAAAAAGAAACACAAATTAAGCAAAAATAATAGGATCCAAAAGGGCTTAGACTTAAACATAGACTTAAAGTTCCCAGTTAATTCAAGACCCATTTTTAGAAAAAACTAAGTTTCCTATCCCAAAAGAAATCTTGACTGACAGGATAGCCTTAACCATCCCAGGCTCTTGAAAAAATAAAAAAAAAGTTTAGGATTAGGCGATAGATTTGGAGGGGTGCCCGAGTGGCCGAAGGGGTGCGACTGGAAATCGCATGCACGGGATAAAACCCGTGCCGCGGGTTCGAATCCCGCCCCCTCCGTATCTTTTTTAATTTCACACGGGTCAAAAATGACTTTCCTCTCTCAAGCTCTGGCCTTACAAATCAAAAATCTTCACAAAAGCTATAGATCAATCCACGCTCTAAGGGGTATAAACCTGGAAATTAAAAGGGGAGAGCTTTTGGCTTTACTTGGGCCCAATGGGGCAGGAAAGACCACTACCATTCGGATTATTTCAGGCCTTACCGATCCCGATGCTGGAGAAATCTTCTTTTTTGGCCACAATTTTAAAGAAAAGAAAGGCAAGTTCAAACGACTTTTGGGACTTGTCCCCCAGCAGATAAATCTTGACCTTGAACTTACGGTCATGGAAAATCTTATTATTCATGGCCTCCTTTTTGACATGAACTATCAAGAAATAAAAGCCAAGGCCGAGGAGCTTCTTCATCTTGCTGAGTTATCGGACCGAAAAAAGGCTAAAGTTAAGGAACTCTCAGGAGGAATGCGAAGAAGGTTGCTCATCGTCCGAGCCTTACTGCACAGCCCCAAACTTCTCCTCTTAGATGAACCAACGGTCGGGCTTGACCCTCATATCCGTCGGAAAATGTGGCATTTCATCAAGCAGATTCAAGAGAAGGGAACCAGTATCCTTCTTACTACCCATTACATGGAAGAGGCAGAATATCTGGCCAATCGGGTGGCTTTCATTTTTAATGGAAAGATCCTCAAAGTAGGAGAACCATCCACCTTAGTAAAACAAATCGGTGAATATGCTCTTGATGTCTACCAGAACGAGAAGGTAAAATCGTTTTATTTCCAGAACCGCCAAAGTATGGAGGAAAAAATTTTAGAATTGACTAAAGCTGGCTTTAGCCTTGCCGTGCGAAGAGTTACCTTGGAAGATGTTTTCTTAAAACTTTTGGAGGAAAATTAAACTAATAAAAAATGAAAGGTTTTTTAGCGGTTTACTTAAGGGAATTACTCATTTTACGTAACAGATTTTTCCGGGTATTACTTTCTTTTTCGGTGAATCCCTTTTTATATATATTAGCCTTTGGACTGGGATTGGGCAAAGGCCTAACAGTACAAGGGGTAAGCTATCTTGAGTTTTTAATTCCAGGATTAATGTCCGCAACCAGCATGCTTCAAGCCTTTGCTATCAATGTGGAACTAAATGTGGCCCGTTTCTATTTGAAGATTTATGAGGAGTTCAAGGCCTCTCCCGTAAACTCCTTTGCTTTAGCCCTGGGAGAAATCCTTTTTGGGGTCACCCGAGCCTTTATCTCTATTTTAATAATTCTTCTGATAGCCCTTCTTGCCCGAATCAAAATGAACCTTAACCTAGAATTTTTTCTTTTTCTCTTTTTGAATGCCTTCTTTTTTGCCTCTCTTGGGTTAACCTCAGCCATGTTAATTAAAACCCATGGAGATCAAACCCTCATCACCAACTTTATCATTACTCCCATGATGTTCTTAGGCGGAACTTTTTTCCCCTTAGAGAATGCACCAACCTTAATCCGGCCTCTTTTAGAGATTTTACCCCTTACCTTGGTATCTAAAAATGTTAGGGCCATTGCTCTTTATGGTACTTATCAAATTACTGACCTTGTTTTACTTTTCTTTCTAGCTTTAGCAGGATTTTTACTTTCTTTATATTCCTTGAAAAAAGAAACCTTAGAATAATTGAATTTAAGGCTTTTATTTTAGGCTGATTGAAGAATATTAGCTAATTCTTTGATCTTAGCTTTTACTCCCTCCCTATCCCTTTTGGCGTAGGCTCCCAAGGTAACCGCCGTTACGTCATTTTCTTCTTTTAGATAGATCCAATAGATTCTTGGTTCAAAATAGTAAACCAGAAATAGACCCACCATCATCAAAAAAAATCCGGCATAGACTATCCAAACTCCAGGATCTTTTTTAGCTTGAAGTCCGGTTATGAAAATCTCTTTGCTTATGCCTTCAAGGCTTGCGCTAACCCTAAATCTTCCTACCTCTACTTCCTCACAGGGGACTAACCCTTGTCCACCACCAGAACACAACATTGGGGGAAAACGACCTTCTATGAATTTATCCGGAGCTTGCAAGGAAATAAATTCGGCAGACTCTTGTTCTGCTTCATCAAGAAGCCAAAGCTTCGCAAATATAATCCCATGGGCTTGACCGTAATCCGAGACGGCTATGGATAAGCCCTTATCAAGGCTAAACGGATTAAGCCTTGAAAGGTCAGTGGTATACTCTTGATTATTTATTTTGAATTTAAACTTAAAAAGAGGAATAACATCATAGCTTGCTTGATAAAAAGTAACCTCTTTGTACTTAACCGGTGAATTCACTTTGATGATGGCGTCAACCTTCTTTTCTCCATCAATAAAAGTAACATTAGAAATATATTCCTTAGGCATACCATTAGGATAAGTATCAAGGATGAATTTATTTAGCCTAACCTTAAAATCAAGATGAATAGGCTCTTTGTTGCGGAGCGGTTGAACTATGTTAGATTCTTCTCTCTCAAGGATGCTTATATTACCCCTAAACCCCCAAAGGGCTCCTATCAAAGCACCAAGCAAAATAATCACCAAAGAAAAATGTACTACATACACCGAGAAATGGGCCCAGTTATTTTCCTTACGGTAGTAAAGATAACTATCTTGTTTAGCCCTTTTAAATTTAAGTTTTTTTTCTACGATGGGTAAAAGCTGAGCCAAGGATAAAGATAGGATGAGCTCTTTCTTGCCTGGCAAATTTTCTGGCTTTACCTCGGAGGGACTGCGACGAAATAGTTTCATCGTAAAAGATAGCCGATTTAGAGAGCAAACTGTAAGATTAACCATAAAAAGAAAAAGAGAAGCTACATACCAAGGAGAATGGTAGGCATCATAAAGCTGAAAAAATTGAATTAATTTCCCAAAGCTTTGGCCATATTTAGTTAAATAAAATTCTAAAGGTTGTCCCTGAGGTATTATCGTCCCAAATATAGAAAGCACAGCAAGAAGGAAAAAAAGAAAAATAGCAAGCTTAGCACTGCCAAGAAAGCTAAAAAAAGAATTTTTCATAAATCCTCCTTATTTAACATTAAAACTTAAGTTTTTGAAAAAAATGTTTCTGTGTAATATACCTGAAGATTAATAAAGGAAAAGGGAAAAAAATAGTTAATTTATAGGAAAAGCCCTTTAGAAAAGTTTAAGAGGGGGGAAGCCCCCCTGACTTAGGTGGACCTAATAAAATTTACCAGCCGCAAATTCTTCTTAGATTAAACCCTCTTTGACCAGGCCCCATCTTTAAGCCTGCTTCATAGGCCTTTTTGTGCATTTCTACCCTGAGCTTTGCCCTTTCAATCTCTTTACTTTCAATAGCTGTCCAATCTGGGGTACCCTGCGCCCAGAGCTTCATAAGTTCTCCTCTTAATTCCAGGTCCTTTTGGAAAAGAGGTTTAACCTCAGTGCAGAACTTTTGGACCTTAGCTTGATCCACTCCGGGGGGAAGGGCTGCCCCAGGCCCCATTGGGCCCATACCAGGACCCATACCAGGACCTTTAGCATAGGCCGGAACAAAGGCTAACATCCCTACTAAGCTTGCCATACCAATCAACTTCCTCAAGGTTTTAACCATAACTTCACCTCCTTCTAGGATTTTTTAATAAAAATTAAAGTAAAGCCCTAATTAAATGGAAGCTGACCTTCTCGGACCATACCCCTGAGCCTTCTGGCCATAACTCTGGGCCTCCGGGCCATAATTCTGGTTCTGGCCCCAGCAAGGACAACTGCCAGCCTTAAAGCAAGGCTTAGCCCCATAGCCCCAGCCAGGCCCTATTCCAGGTCCTTTACCCTGACCTCCAGAGGGACCCTGAGCATAAGCCGAAGCCAGAGCCAACACCCCAACCATGGCCCCTACACTAAGCAACATCTTAAAACTTTTTAACATATGCCACCTCCTCCTAGAAATTTTTGTTCGTAATTTATGATAATCAAAAATAGTGCCAATTTGAAAGAAAAAATTAAGAGCGTAAATCCTTTAAATTTTAAAGGCTAAGAAAAAGGGGTTCCCAAAAAAGATAAAAAGTAAGTTTTTACAATGCAATTTTTGCAAAGCTTTGCCAATTTGGCAAAGATCTTTTTTCTTCCCTTGACAGAAGAGGAGCTTTTTAATAAAAACAAACAATAAAAAACGTTTAAAGGAGAGGCTATGTGGGGAGAAGAAATAAGGGGAATTCCTCCTGAGGTAATTGAACGGGTTAGAAAATTAAGAGAAGAGATTGAGTATCATAACTATCGTTACTATGTGCTTGATAGTCCGGTAATTTCGGATGCGGAATATGATGCCTTAATGCGAGAGCTAAAGGAGCTTGAGGCCAAATATCCGGAACTTATCACCCCGGACTCCCCAACCCAAAGGGTTGGCTTTAAACCAGCGGAGGGTTTTAAGGAAGTCCCCCATGCTGAACCCATGCTATCTTTGGATGATGCAATGTCGGAAGAAGAGGTAAGAGAGTTTGAGGAAAGGATTAAACGCTTTCTTAACTTACCCCAAGATTTTGCCATTGAATACACGGTAGAACCGAAGATTGATGGCGTTGCTGTGGAGTTGGTGTATGAAAATGGAACCTTAGTTGTAGCCTCTACTCGTGGGGATGGCTATGTGGGTGAAGATGTGACCAATAATGTGAAAACCATTAAGACTATTCCTTTAAGGTTAAAAAAATTTACCGAAGATGCTCCTGGCATCCCTCCTCGGATAGACGTAAGGGGTGAAATTTATTTAAGCAAAGAGGAATTTAAAAGGATTAATGAAGAACGGATTACCAAAAAAGAGATCCCCTTTGCCAATCCACGAAATGCTGCCGCTGGTTCCCTAAGACAACTTGACCCAGGCATTACTGCTAAAAGAAGGCTTGATATATTTTGCTATGGAACTGGAAAAGTTGAAGGGATCACTTTTAAGACCCAGTGGGAAATCTTGCAAACCCTCAAAAAATGGGGATTAAAAATAAATCCCTACGTCAGATTAGTCAAGACTATTGAAGAAGTAATTAAATATCATCATGAAATGGAAAGAATAAGGGAAGAATTGCCCTATGAAATTGATGGAATTGTAGTTAAGGTTAATGATTTAGTCCTTTGGGAAAGGCTAGGCACCAAGGCAAGATCCCCCCGCTATGCCATTGCCTATAAATTTCCACCCACCCAGGCTACTACTAAGCTTTTAGATGTGATCTTTCAAGTGGGAAGGACCGGAGCCATTACACCTGTTGCTGTCCTTGAACCGGTAAAAATTGGCGGAGTAATCGTGGAAAGGGCCACTCTCCATAATGAAGATTTCATCAAAAACTTAGGGATTAAAATAGGGGATTATGTTTTGGTACAGCGGGCTGGAGATGTGATTCCTGAAATTGTTATGCCTATCATAGAAAGACGAACAGGGCAAGAAAGGCAGATCCATTTCCCGACCCATTGTCCAATTTGTGGAACCAAACTTATAAAAAAACCTGGGGAAGCCATTTGGAGATGTCCCAATCCAACTTGTTATGCTCAAGCCCTCAGAAGACTATTGCACTTTGCCAGCCGGAATGCTATGAACATTGAAGGTCTTGGCCAGCAAGTAGCCAAAGAGCTTATAGATCGGGGATTAGTCCAATCACCCGCAGACCTTTATGAGCTAAAAATAGAAGATTTTATGAGGCTCTCTGGCTTTGCCTATAAAAAGGCAAAAAATCTTTATGAAGCTGTGCAAAGAAGTAAAAAAACCACGTTAGCTCGCTTTATTTATGCCTTAGGAATAAGACATGTGGGAGAAGCAACCGCTCAACTTTTGGCCGAAAGGTTTAAAAACCTGGATAAATTAAGACAAGCCAGCATGGCCGATCTAATGAGCATCCCTGGTATAGGACCAGAAGCAGCTAAAGCTATCGTAGAATTCTTTAGAGATGAAGAGAACAACCATATGGTGGATCGTTTGCTTAAAACCGGAATAACTTTTGTGGATAGCGAAGAAGCTGAGATTAAAGAAAAACTCCCTCCAATTTTGCAAGGTAAAACTTTCCTTTTTACTGGGGCTTTAAAATCTATGACCCGAGAAAAAGCCAAAGAATTAGTGCTTTCCCTTGGTGGGAAAGTGAGCGATTCGGTGTCAAGAAATGTAGATTATGTGGTAGTAGGTGAAGCGCCCGGCTCAAAGTATCAAAAGGCCATACAGTTGAACTTAAAAATTTTAAAGGAAGAAGAATTTTTGGAATTGGTTACCCCAGCTTTGGAAGTTAAGGGCTAAGATTAAAGGCTAAAATCTTTGCCATATAGCACCTGATACACTTCTTCCACCGTCCCTTTAGCAATTTCCTTAGCCTTTTTAATCCCTAAGGTTATTTTATCAAGCCAATCTTCATTCTTCATTAGAAAACTCCTTTGGTCCCAAATGGGGATAAGGGAGAGGATGAGTTTTTCGGCAAAACTTGCTTTACACTCTTTACATCCCAGGCTAGCACTTTTACAAGCAAAGACAATTTCTTCCTTTTCTTCAGGGGTTAAATAAAGTTTCATCAATTGAAAGGCTACGCATCTATTTTCAGGATCTCCAGGATCGGCTTTCCTTGGCCTATGGACATCCGTAACAAAAGATAGGACTTTTTCTCTAACCTTCTCCGGTGGATCGTTAAGGTAGATGGCATTGCCATAGGATTTACTCATCTTACGTCCGTCGATGCCAGGGATCTTGGGGACCTCGGAGAGCAATGCCTGGGGTTCTGGAAATAGCTCCTTTTGATAAAGATAGTTAAAGCGCCTGGCAATCTCACGCGTTAATTCAAGATGGGGCAGTTGATCAAGCCCAACTGGTACTAATTCAGCCTTATAGATCAGAATATCAGCCGCCTGAAGGACAGGATAGCCCAAAAAACCATATGTATTAAGATCTTTATCTTTTAAGTTTTCTCTTATTTCTTTGTAAGTAGGATTCCTTTCCAGCCAGGGCACAGGAGTAATCATTCCCAGGAGCAAATATAACTCCGCATGAGCCTTTACCTCAGATTGAATAAAAACTACCGATCTTTCCGGATTAATCCCTACCGAAAACCATTCTAAAAGAAGCTCCTTAGTGTGTTCCTTTATCAAATAGGGGTTTTCATACTCGGTAGTTAGGGCATGCCAATCAGCCACAAAAAAGAAACAATCATATTTTTCTTGAAGGGCTAACCAATTTTTTAAAACTCCGTGAAGATGACCAAGATGCAAGGGACCAGTAGGTCTCATGCCACTTAAAACCCTTTTTTTCTCCATGAACCCTCCTCTCCCCTATAAATCCTTTTCCTTAAACTTGATTTTTCTAAAATTAGCACCAAATTTTTAAAATTCTACTTGTAAGTTGGCCTAAAAAGATTAAAATTTACTAGTTAAATGTCTAAACCTGGATTTTACATCCAAGATATCATGATTTTAATACCCAATCTTCAGTATTTAACCGCTAAAAGCAGGAGGTCAATTTTTAATGAAATGTGAGAGCCTTAAAGTCCTTTTAAGAGATTGGTATCAACAAGTCAGGGCTTTTAATCTTTCTCCTATTAAAATGATGGAGCTTGTGGAAAGACACATTAAGGATTGTCCTCTTTGTCAAAAAGATGAAGATTTACCTTTAGAGATTGATCAGCTAAGAGAAATTGTAAGGGTTCCTTATGTACCCCACAGTTTAAAAAGTAAGATTGAGGAACCCCAATATGTCTTTGAAGAAGAACAACTAGAAGAAGAAGAGGAACCCTAACCTTTTAGTCTTTTATCAAGCACCCTTACTGCCTTTCCAGGCCCTCTTTGAATAGTCCCCTCTGGAACAATTTGGAGATTAACATGAAAACCTAAAAAGTCATAAAGTTCTAAATTGAGACGATCTAAGACATCTTTAGATAGTTCTTCTCTCTTTTCAACAAGAAGGGTCATTTCATCTTTACCTTTTACGGTCTCTAAGATAATTTGATAATAAGGTGAAAATTGATGGTACTTCAGAAGGATTCCTTCCACTTGGGAAGGATAGAAGTTTACGCCTTTTACCTTGAGCATATCATCACATCTTCCTTTGATTCGATCAAGTCTCAAATGAGTCCTTCCACAAGGGCAAGGATCAAAACTAAGGATCCTCGTAATATCCCTGGTGCGATAGCGAATTAGAGGTAGTCCTTCTCTGGTCAAAGTTGTCACCACTAGCTCGCCCTCTTCACCAGGTGGCAAAGGATTGCCCGTTTCGGGATCTACAATTTCCACAAGATAATGATCTTCCCAGACATGAATTCCCTCACGGGCCTCACAATCAATCCCAAGCCCCACTCCACCAGTCTCGGTCATACCAATGATGTCAAAGGTTTTAACACCCATTTCCTCTTCAATCCTTTGCCGGTAAACGTCACTCCAGGTTTCGGCACCAAGAATGGCTACTCGTAATCTGGTTTCTCGAAAATCAAAACCGCTCTCTTTTGCCACCTCTATTAATCTTGCGGGATAGCTAGCAATGGCACCAATGGCGGTAGTGCCAAGCTCTTTAATCATTTTTAATTGGAGTAAAGATCTTCCTGCCCCGGCAGGAATAACAAAACAACCAAGTCTTTCAGCCCCATAGTGAAACCCAAACCCACCGTTAAAAAGCCCAAAGGAAGGCATTATTTGAAGTCTATCTTGGGCCGTTAAACCAGCAGCTCGTAAACAACGAGCCATTATTTCTCCCCATTGACGAATATCAGACTCGGTCATAGCATTTATAACCGGAACGCCTGTCGTGCCAGAACTCATATGCATTCGCCTGCATTTTTCCACAGGCACTGCAATATGTCTAAAGGGATAGGCCTCCCTCAATTCATCCTTGGTGGTAAAGGGAAGATATTTTATATCCCCAAGTTCTTTAATATCCTCTGGGTTAATTTTCCGGTATTTTTCTTTTAAAACTGAGCAGGAATTTTTAAAAAAAAGAAGGGTCTTTCTTAATCTTTGGATTTGAAGTTTTTCAATCTCTTCCCTGGGCAAGGTCTCCATTTGGGGATTGAAAAAAGGAGACATTTGGGCTCCTCCTTTGATAAAAATTGTTGGGAAAATATTAACAAAATTATTAAAGTTGGCAAGAAAATTTAAACGTCAAAATTAAAGAGAATGGCAAAGGGCGGTTAAAAAATCTGGATACACAAATTTATAGCCTAAATTTAGAAGTCTTTGGGGAATAACCTTAGCGCTCGCCAAAATAACATCAGCCAGCTCTCCATAAAGAAGTCTAAGACCAAATTTCGGTATGGGGAAAAAGGCGGGTCTTTTTAGGACCTTGGCTAAAATTTTGGTGAACTCTTCATTTCGGATAGGGAAAGGAGAAGTAAAATTATAAATACCCTCTGGGGCCTTATTTTGCCATAAAAAAAACAGCCCCTGAAGAATATCCTCTACATGAATCCAGGGAAACCATTGTTTGCCCGAACCAAGCCGTCCTCCTAACCCTAATTTAAAAAAAGGGAGAACCGTTTTTAACATCCCTCCATCTTTACCTAAGACGATCCCAAAGCGCATAATATAGACCTTAGCTCCCATGTCTGAAGCCTTTAGCGCCTCCCTCTCCCAGGCTTGACATAGCTCAGCCACAAAACCTTGCCCCGGAGGGGAATCCTCAGTCAGTTCCTCTTCTCTCCTGTCCCCATAAAAACCTACCGCACTGGCATTACAAAAAATGATATCCCTTTTTAAACTTTCCACGCAAAGTCTGGTAGAAACTATTCGGGTCTCCCAAATCTTTTTTTTGTAATCTTCATTCCAACGGTGAAAGATAGTTTCCCCTACTAAGTTAATGACCACATCCATGTTGCTAATTATATCTTGCCATGCACCTGATCTTAGAGGATCGCCTAAGATAGCTTTTGCTCTTGGAGGTACCTTTAAAATTGATTTTTCCGAGCGAACTAAAAGGGTTACCTCGTGACCTTTCTCTAAAAACCCTCTCACTAAATGAGACCCAATGAAACCAGTTCCACCAAGAAGAAAAATCTTCACCGGTGGTTACCTTTTTTTAAGGACTTAAGGAGTTTTTGTTGTCCTTTGGGGGTATCTTTTTTGGGCAGGCATTCTAAACATAGATAGGCGCCCCTTCCGGGCAGGATTTGTTTTTGATCCCAGATTATCCGACCTTCAGCATAGACAAACCGATTAAGCTCCCACTTTAGGAATTTTTTTCGGCACATAAGACAGGTTCTAAGAGGTTGATGTCCCTTTTTTTTCAAGATAAGTTTTTGCCTTAGCTAAAATTTGATTAACTTCTTCTAAAGGGAGTTTAGTTATTTCAGAAATCTGCTCGGGTGCTGTTTCTAATAATGTAGCCAGGTTTTTGATATTTCTTTCATACAATCTACCGGCCACTTCATCCGAAAGGCCAGTAACTTTAAGGAGCTCCAAAAAATCCGGCTCCTGTCTTCTTAGATATTGGGTTTCGCTTAAAATTTCAATCTTCCATCCCACAAGCTTAGAGGCCAACTTAACATTCTCACCTTTGCGTCCAATAGCTAAGGAAAGTTGATCATCAGGAACGATAACTTCTAAGGTTCTTGAGGCCTCATCTACGATTACCCTGGTACACTCAGCAGGAGAAAGGGCATTATAAACAAATTTAGCTGGATCTTTATCAAAACGAATGACGTCTATTTTTTCTCCCTTTAATTCCTGAAGGACAGCGGCAATCCTTGATCCTTTAACCCCTACACATGTTCCCACTGGATCAATATTAGGATCAGTACTTGCTACCGCTATCTTAGTGCGAGAACCTGGCTCCCGCGCGATAGCAACAATTTTTATTAGACCCTCTTGTATCTCTGGGACTTCCTTTTCAAACAATTTTTTAATAAAGGCCGGGTGCGACCTTGAGACTACTATCTGTGGTTCTTTGGTCCGATAAACCTCTACCACTAAGGCCTTAACCCGTTCCCCACGATGATACCGCTCTCCAGGGATCTGTTCCGCTTCCGGAAGTAGAGCTTCTGCCCTTCCTAAGCTTAATATCACATCCCGACGATTAAATTTATGAACATAACCAGTTACTATTTCCCCAAGTTTATGCTTGAATTCTTCATATATTAGATTTTTTTCCGCCAATCTTAGCTTCTGAGAAAAAACCTGTTTCATAACTTGAGCTGCGATACGTCCAAGATCTTCAATTTTTAAAGATTCTCCCACCATATCTCCAACTTTGATGGTGGGATCAATTTCCTTGGCCTCAGTTAGAGAGATTTGTAAATTAGGATCCTCTACTTTTTCCACTACCTGTCTTAAACGATAAACATTTAAATCTCCTGTTTCTTCATTAAATTGAACTTCCACTTGGATATTATTTCCTAATTTTTTGGTCGCCGCAATTTTAATTCCTTCTATCAAAGCCTCTATGACCGTTTCCTTAGAAATACCCTTTTCTTTACTTAAGGCCTCAACAATTTTTTTTATTTCCCTCTGGGCTTGCATGTTATCTTTCTCCTATTAAAAAGTAATTTCTGGTTTGAGAGTTGCCTTTTTTATATTTTCTAATTCTATATCTACCCTTTCCCCATTCTCAAGCTCAATCCTGACTTTCCCTCCGATAAGGCCAAGTAATAGCCCTTTAAATTTTCTTCTTTCAAAAAGGGGAGTTTTCAAAATTATTTGCACTGGCTCACCTTTAAAACGTTCAAAATCTTTTTCCCGATAGAGGGGTCTTTCAATTCCTGGACTTGAAATTTCTAAGGTATAAGGATGATGAATAAAATCCTCTTCATCAAGGACCTTCCCCACAATTTCGCTAACCTTGGCACAATCTTCAACAGTCACTCCTCCAAGTTTATCAATAAAGATCCGCAACACCCATCCCCTCTGCTCTCTTCTCCATTCAATACCAACGATTTCATAACCCTTTCTGGCTAAAATACCTTCAATCGCTAGCCAAATCTGTTCTTTAAGGTCCTTTTCCTTCATTTTCAAAGATCCTCTAAAATAAAAAAGCGGGCAACGGGATTCGAACCCGCGACCCCCAGCTTGGGAAGCTGGTGCTCTACCCCTGAGCTATGCCCGCTTAAAATAAATATACCACCTATTTAATTTTTGACAAGCCGTACAGCCCCTTCCTATTACCCAAAACTGCCTTTATCTTTTTTATAATCCCTGTCCTTCCTAAGCTTTGTTAAATACATTGTATAGCAGCCTAAAAGTGAAAAAGAGAGAAAATCTTCAAGTCTTTGTTTCAGTGTAGTGAAGGAAGGTAAGGTTGAGGTTTAGACTTTGCTGATGTCTCTTAATCTACATTTCAATTTTCTTTATCTTCCCTACGTAAATAGATTACACGATGGGGAAACGGAATTTCAATCTTCTCTTCCTTGAACTTTTTATAAATGCGTTTTCTCAGTTCATGCTGAATCAAGTATTGATCAGTGAATTCTTGTACGTGGCAGACCAGAGTAAAGTCCAGAGAACTTTCCCCAAAGCCAGGAATAAACCTTACGATAGGTTCGGGCTCCGCTAAAAGACCTGGGACCTCTCCTACCGCTCTCTTGGTCTCCTCAAGAATGATTTTTTCCACTAAAGCAGGGTCGGAAGAATAGCTCACGCTAATAGGTATTCTAAGGGCCATTTTTTTTTCGGGGAGATGATAATTGGTTACCACGCTTTGAGCCAGCCGACTATTGGGGATGATCACCATGTTGTTAGGAAGGGTTTTGATCCTTGTAGTTCGCCAGGTTATATCAACCACATATCCTTCCTCACCCGTTTCAAGTTTAATAAAATCGCCCACCCGGATGGACTTTTCTAAAAGTATATGAATTCCGGCAAAAAGATTAGCTAAGGTATCTTTTAAGGCCAGGGCTACTGCAAGACCTCCCACACCAAGCGCCGTAAGAAGAGGCGTAATAGCTACTCCAAGGGTGGAAAGGGCTATCAGTAAACCAATCACGAAAATCGTGCCCTTGGTAATAGCATAAAAAATGCCCGTGGGAGGGATGGGAAGCTCTTTTTTAGTAATGTAGTTAGCAAGAAGATTGCTTACCATATTGCCCGTGGCTTGAGTGATAGAAAGAATTAATAAAATATAAATAATTTTATTTATGTAAAAAACTACTTTTTCAGGAAGTTCTGAAAAAATAATGCCGAAATATAATCCTAAGGCTAAACACCAAAAAAGCGATGGGATCCGAATAGTCTTAATGATAAGATTATCTATATCAGTATGAGTTTTTTTAGCCCAACGGTGAAAAATTTCTAAAATAAAACTGCGAATTAATAAAAGAATAAATAATAAAAGAAGACCTATGAGGAAAGGAAGGAAAAACTTTTTAAAAGTTACTCCACTAAGTACCTCCATGCCAAGGGCCGAAAGTTTTTAAAAATCCAAATTTTTTATTCTACTTAGTAGAAATAAACCGTCAAGCCCCCTTTCCTACCTTAAAGGAAAGGAGGCGGCAATTTTCCCGAATTTAATAAAAAAAATTCTTAAAATTCTTTAAAATTATTGCCAGGAGTTGAGCAGACGGGGCAACGATCAGGTACTTTTCCAACGGCGGTATGTCCGCAAACTTGGCAGACATAGATCTTTCTTGGTTCTACATCTCGGCCCGTTTTAATAGCCTCTTTGGCCTCCTCAAAAAGGGCAGCGTGGATCTTTTCAGCCTCTAGAGCATAAGTGAAGGAACGTGAAGCCTGATTTTCACCCTGAAGATCAGCGGTAGCCTTAAAGGCAGGATACATTTCCTGAACCTCGTAATTTTCACCCTCAATAGCCTTTTGCAAGTTTTCCACAGTTGCCCCTCCATTTAAAGCTCGAAGATGGTTCTCGGCATGGACCCTTTCGGCATAGGCAATAGCTCGGAAAAGTTTGGCCACCTCCGAAAATCCTTCCTTTTCAGCTTGATCAGCAAAAATTAGGTATTTCATGTGAGCTTGAGACTCGCCTGCAAAGGCCTCCTGCAAAAATTTTTTCGTCATCTCTCTCATCACCGCACCTCCTCTTTTTTTGAATAAATTATAATTTAGAATTTTTCTTTGTCAAGATTTATTTTAGTTTAAAATGCTCAATAGGATGGTAATTTTTTTTCTGAGTTAAATAAATTGGAAAATTTATTGACTTTTAAAAAAAATATCTTTACCATTAATTAACTATTTTTTTAAAAATAGAGGGGGGAAGAAAAATGCCTAAATTTATGTTACTTTTAGGTGCCTTAGTATTTCTATGTTTAACCTTATCTAATAATTCCATAAGCTCGCTCAAATCCTTGCCGGAATTTAAGGATCCTAAAAGGGATACGAAAAGATTTATTTCCTACTATTATTCCATTAAACTAACCCCAGAACAGCAAAGGTTACTTGAAAAAGGCTTAGGGAAAATTACCGCCCCTTGTTGTGCCGATAGTAGCGCTTTAACTTGCTGATGCGAATGTAATCTTTACAGGTCCTGGATGGGCCTTGCTAAATGGATGGTTAAAGAAGGATACAGTGCAAAAGAGCTCACCACTGCCATTCAGGCTTGGTTTAAATTTACCAATCCTTCTGGCTATTCAGGAGATGGATGTTACCGTGGATATTGTGAAAAGCCCTTCCGTCAAAATGGCTGTGGAGGGATGGACCCTAAAAAATTGAGATGGTAGCTTCTCCGCAACTTGACTTTTATTAAAGTTTTTCTTATTTTTAAAATATAAAAGTAAAATTTTTTCAAATCAACGAGGGGTGAAGATATAATGAAGGTAAAAGTATACATTCATGCTATAGTAGTAGACCCTGTCTCTAATAGTCCTGTAATGCTCTTAAAGGAAGAGAAGGGTAATCGAATCCTTCCCATCTGGATTGGCATGCTTGAGGCAACTTCAATAGCTTCAAAGCTTGAAAATATTAAATTTCCAAGGCCCTTAACCCACGATCTCTTAAAAAACATTTTAGATCTTTTGGGAGTGAAGGTCCCAAAGATTGAGATTGTTGATTTAAGGGACAATACTTACTATGCCTTAATTACCCTTGAAATTCAGGGGCAGAATATGGAAATTGATGCAAGGCCAAGCGATGCGGTAGCCATAGCCTTGCGAACTGGGGCAGAGATTTATGTAGCTGAAGAAGTCATGCAAAAGGGACAAACCTTTACAGAAACACCCCTGGAAGAAAAAGAAACCATCATCGGGACTTCAGAACAAGATAAAGAAAAGCTTAGTGAGATCTTGGAAGAGCTTGATCCTACACACTTTAAATATAAGATGTGAACAATTTTCTTTTAATAGGTAGTACCACGAGTGTTTGACCTTCATTGTCATTCAGTTTTTAGCGATGGAGAGTTAATCCCTGCTGAACTTTGGCGGAGGGTCAAAGTTCTTGGTTATCAGGCCATAACTATTACGGATCATGCGGACCACTCTAATTTTGAAATAATCATCCACCACCTACTTAAATTTAAAAAGGCCTTAGGTAATAGGGAGCCCTTTTTTATAGTAGGGGTGGAGCTTACCCACGTTCCTCCCGACCTAATTCCCGAGTTAATTAAAGAAAGTCGGAAGGCTGGAGCGGAGTTAGTAGTAGTCCACGGGGAAACCATAGCCGAACCGGTGGCGGAAGGGACAAATCTTGCAGCCATAGAAGGAAATGCGGACATCCTTGCCCATCCAGGGCTAATTACTGCAGAAGAAGTAAAGCTCGCTGCTAAAAAGGGGGTCTTTTTAGAGATCTCCGCTCGGAAAGGGCACTGCCTCACCAATGGGCACGTAGTAACTTTAGCCAAAAAACATGGGGCCTCTTTGGTAATAAATTCGGACGCCCATAGTCCTTCCGATCTAATGAGCAAAGATTGGGCTTTAAAAGTAGGGCTGGGAGCTGGCTTAACACTAAGGGAAGTTGAAAAAACATGGAACCTTGCTTGGGAGCATCTAATTCGTCCTATCCTCTCAAAAATGTAGGCGACTTACTCTTTAAGCTCTTTCATGAAGAAAGAGCTTATCCTAAAGAAAGTATTAAAACCTCTATCCCTTTTCAGATTAACTTAAAAGATAGAATCTTTTCTTTAAACCTACCCCTTCTCGTTGAGACAGAAAACTTACCTGCCCTGATTGTTTATTACAAACCTTCCCTTCATGGACTTTTTTCCTTTGAAAGGGAAGCCTTAGCCTTAGGACGGGTCTTTTCTCTGCCTCCTCCAATTTATGTTTTGTTAACTAATTTAGTAAATTTTATTTTAATAGATGTTGAATCAGGAAAATCTAAGAGTGGAACCTCTGAGGTCATCCCATCCTTTAAAGATTTGGTAACAATGATAAAAAAAAGAGCGGAGCTCAAAAGGAATGAAATCTTTGGTTATAAGTTAGAGAATGAAAAAAAGATTTTAACCCTTTATTTGAGTTCTGGTTGAACACCCTAAAGATCCTGCTTGTTCAAAGCAGGAAGGCTCAACATTAAAACAAAAAACCTCTTTGTCTTTGTGTCTCATAAAGGGCAAGGGTCACAGCTTGAGCAACATTTAGACTCTCCATAGAAACACTAATGGGAATTTTTCCTAAAAAATCACATTCTTTAACGATGGAAGGTCTTAATCCTTCATCTTCACTTCCCGCTACGATCATTAGCGGAAGGGTTAAATCAAGATCGGTAAGAGAAAGGTCAGTTTTATGAGTTAGGCCAAGGATGTAAATTCCCATCTCTTTACAAAATGAAAAGGCATGTTTTAGGTTGGTTACTTTCGCAATGGGCACCCTGAAGGCACCTCCCGAGGAAGCTTTGATGACAGTTCCCGTAACCTCACAAGCCCTATGCTTGGGAATAATAACTCCATGAGCGGAAAAGGCACAGGCTGATCGTAGAATAGCCCCAAGATTTTGCGGGTCAGTCACCTCGTCTAAGGCAATTATTAATGGAATTTGATCTTTTTCCTTAGCAAGATTTAAAATATCCTCCAAAGAGGAATAGGTAAAATTAGAAAGATAAGCAACTACTCCTTGCGTATTGGCCGTAGGAGGTACTTTGGGAGGGTGAAAGGAAGGATCCTTAACTATTTTTACCGGTATCTCAAGCTTTTTGGCTATTTCCAGGATACGATAAACTTTCCCATGTAGTGACCTTTTAAAAATAATAATTTTTTCGATCCTTTCTGGCCTTTCTTTAAGCGCCTCAAGAAGGGCATTAATTCCCCAAATAACCATGATGAAAAATTATAAATAATTTTATTAAAACTTGGTAGAGTTTAAAATTTGACTTGATTTTAAAAATTTTTAACCATTTTAACGAAAAAGTTTTATTTTATCGTAATTATTAACTTGTCATTTGAAAACAAATCTTATAATAAATTGAACAAATTGAATAAAAATGAAAAAAACAATCTATCTTTCTTTAATCTTAGGGTTTCTTTTTCTTTGGCTCCAAGAGGCAAGCTCACAAACTCTTTCCCTGCGTGAAGTTTTAAAACTAACTAAAGAGAACAATTTAGAAATTAAAGCTTACGAAAAAATTCTTACTTCCGCTCAGTTAGAAAAAGAGGCTAGCAAAGGAGCCTATTTCCCTATTTTAAAACTTGAAGGTAGTTTCACTCGCACCGATTTACCTACTAATGTATTCTTTTACAAGCTCAACCAGGAAAAATTTGAAGAAAAAGATTTTGCCATCAACAACCTTAATCATCCGGCAGATTATCAAAACTTTAACACTAAGTTGATTTTGGAACTACCCATTTGGCTTGGTGGTAAGGTCCAGGCTCTAAACCAACTAAGTCAAACAAAGGTCTTTCTTACTGAACAGGAAAAGTTAAGAAAAAGGGATGAAATTTTATTTCAAGCCTATCTTACCTATCTTTTCATTTTTTTGAGTAAAGAAGCGGAAAGAGTAGCCGATACCTCAATTAGCGAGGCGGAAGAACATTTAAGAATTGCTAAGGTAAAACAAATGGCTGGATTAGCCTTAGAAGCCGATGTGCAAAGAGCAGAAGTTTATCTAGCTAAGGCTAAAGAAAGCAAAGAAATAGCCCAAAATAATCAATATCTCTTTAAAAGAAAATTAGAACTACTCACCAATAAAAATTTAATCCCCTTTGAAATAGAAGATTTAACCCTGTGCCCACAAATAAAAGATAATCCCTCGCTGAAACAGATCACCCTAAGCCAAAGACCAGATTTAAAGGCTTTAGCATATGAAATTTTAGGGGTGGATCAGGAAAGACGAATTATCCTTTCTGAAAATTTGCCCCACCTATCAGGTTTTTTGGAATATTCCTTAAACGATAAAACCTCCTTTTTTTCATCCAGCGGAAACGGTTATACTCTGGGTTTAATTCTTAGTTGGAGGTTTGATACTGGCCTTACTGTTCTTAAAAAGGCCGAAGCTCAAACCCAAAAAAGATCAGCCTTGCTAGATAAATATAAATATTTACAAGAAAGAATACTTTTAGAAATAGATGAGGCCTTAAGGGACTATAAAAATGCTTTAGCCAAATTAAGAAGTGCCGAAGAGAGGATAAGATATGCTAAAGAAGTAGTACGGGTTATGGCTAAAAGATATGAAGCAGGTTTAGTGAGAATGGTTGACCTTCTTGATGCCCAGAACCAGCTTGATTTAGCAAGATTTGAAAGAATTGAAGCCATAAAGGATTGTCACGAAGCCTATGCCAAGTATCTTTTGGCAAGCAGCACTTTTGAGGAAGGAATATGAAAAAATTGTGGGCCCGAAAGGAAATTAGATATATATTCTTTGCTTTAGTGATAGGGTTCATAGTGCTTTGGCTTGGAGGCTTTTTCACTCCTAAAATAAAAAGTAAAAGGATAACACTGGTTGTTAAAAAAGTTTCGGGGTTGAAGATTGAAAAGGTAGAATTAGTAAACAATTTAGAAACTCCCTATATGGGGTTAGTAATTCCTAATTTAAGGGCCGAGTTAACAAGTCGTGTCTTTGGGAGGGTCCTTAAGGTTAATGTAAAGGAAGGGCAAAATGTTTCCACGGGGCAATTGCTCATAATTATGGACTCCGAAGATATTAGAGCCCAAATTAATTCCTTAGGGGCGGAATGGAAGGCAGCGGAGGCCCTTTTAAAATCCGCTGAGGCCCAATATGAAGCTCAAGCTAAAACTTTTAGCAGATACGAAGCCTTACTTAAGGAGAAAGCCGTTACACCTCAAGAATACGATGAAGTAAAAGCCCGGTATGAATCAGCTAAGGAACAAGTAAAAGCAGCTCAGGATAAATTGAAGAGTATAGCTTATCTAAGAAAGGCTTTGCATGCCCAACTTAGTTATACCGATTTACGCGCTCCCTTTGCTGGCGTAGTAGTAGAAAAAAAAGTTGATGTAGGAGATATAGTTAGTCCTGGACAGGTATTATTAATTTTAGAAAAAGGGCCCCACAAAATAGAAGCTGAACTGCCGGTCAAATATTTAAAAGAACTTCCTCTCGGTCAAGAGGTTAAAATTGAATTGGGCAGTGAGCCTAATAAAAGGATTAGCAAAGGAAAAGTTGTGGAAAGATCCGAGGCTGTTGATCCTCAATCCCAAACCTTTAGAGTTAAAATTGCTTTGTTAAACAATGAAAAGATTACTTCCGGAGAGGTAGTCAAAATTTTATTACCCGAACGAGGGAATTTTATCTTGATCCCCACTAAAAGTATCTATAAAAGAAATGATTTTACCGGAGTATTCGTGGTAAATCCTGAGGGAAAAATTGAATTAAGGTTTGTTAAGCTTGGTCTATTTAGGGGAGATAAGGTTGAAGTCCTATCAGGACTAAATGCCAGTGATAGGATTGTGGTGGAAGGTCTTGAAAAGGCTTGCGACGGCTGTGTCATAGAATAAAAAAAATATTTTTTTCTCTATGAAAGAAAAGGACGAATTCGGACTGATAGGAAGGATCATTAACTATTTTATTGACGCTAAAATAACCCCTATTCTTATTATTATTGCCTTTTTTTTGGGTTTTATTGCCATTGTCAAGACCCCTAAGGATGAGGAACCACAGATTGTAGTTCCCATGATAGACATTCTGATATCCTATCCAGGTGCCGAACCAGAAGAAATTGAAAAAAGGGTCATCCTCCCTTTAGAAAAAAAATTGTGGGAGTTAACAAATATAGAATATCTTTACTCCGTAGCTAAGGAAGGCCAAGCCATAGTTACAGCAAGATTTTACGTTGGCACGGATCCCGTTAAGGCTTTGGTAGAGCTTAATTCTAAATGGATGTCAGCTCTAGATTTAGCTCCCCCTGGGGTAATCCTTCCACCCTTAATAAAACCCAAATCCATTGATGATGTACCCATTCTTACCCTTACCTTATGGAGTGAAAAATATGATTGGTTTGAACTTCGCAAAATGGCTCTAACTTTAGAAGAAGAATTAAAAAAACTTCCCGATGTTGCAGAAACTAATATCATTGGAGGAAGACCCCGGGAATTACAAGTAATTCTTGATCCAATTAGACTATCCGCCTATGGTCTATCACCTTTGCAGATTGCTCAAGTATTACGATCCGCTAATGTTCAGTGTTTAAGTGGGAGGGTCAAACAAGCTAACTTAGAATACAATGTAAAGATAGGCGGGTTTTTACAAACTAAAAGGGATGTAGAAAATATTGTTGTGGGTTTCTTTAATGGCAAACCAGTTTATTTAAAGGATGTAGCCAATATATTTGATGAAGGCTCTGAACCAAAGGATTATGTTTTATTTAAAAGTGGTCCCAGCGCCGAAACAAAAGGAATAAAAAAGACTTCAGAGTTTGTTCCTGCGGTAACAATTTCCATAGCCAAAAGAAAGGGGACAAACGCGGTAAGAGTTGCTGAAAAGGTAATTAGCTTTCTGCAAGAAATTAAAGGAAAATACCTCCCTGGAGATGTACAAATCACTATAACTCGTAATTATGGAGAAACGGCTCAAGAGAAGACTAATGAGCTTTTAGAGCATCTTTTTATTGCTTCTTTTTCCATAATCCTTTTGATAGGGGTTGTCCTTGGCTTCAGAGAGGCCTTAGTGGTAGGCATTGCCGTACCCGTAACCTTAGCCTTGGCCTTATTCTTTAGCATGCTATTCGGTTTTTCCTTAAATCGGGTTACCCTTTTTGCCTTGATTTTTTGCATTGGCATCCTTGTTGATGATCCAATTGTAGATGTTGAGAATATTCATCGATGGTTTGAAAATAAGGTCGGCTTAGATAAGAAATGGCTAATTATAAATGCGGTTAATGAAGTAAGGGCTCCAATTATATTAGCTACTTTTACTGTTATTTCGGCCTTGATGCCTATGGCTTTTGTCACAGGACTAATGGGCCCTTACATGAGACCAATTCCTATAAATGCTTCGGTGGCCATGCTCTTTTCCCTTTTAATAGCCATCATTATTACTCCTTGGGCAGCACATAGATTTTTGAAAACCCACCCTCAAGGACCGCTTAGCAATCATGATCAAGCAATAAGCAAAGATAGATTATATCAATTTTATTGCCGATTAATGACCCCTTTTCTTCTAAGTAGGAAGTCCCGCTTAATGCTTTATTTTTTTATTATCTTACTTCTATTAATTTGCTTTTCCCTCTTTTACTTTAAGCTCGTCTTAGTCAAAATGTTACCTTACGACAATAAAAGTGAAGTTCAAATAGTTGTGGACATGCCCGAAGGTACGCCCCTTGAAAAAACGCTTGAGGTCTTGAAAAAGATAGCAAATTATGTAGCTCAAGAAAATATTGTTACTGATTTGCAAATTTATGCAGGCACTTCGGCTCCTTTTAATTTTAATGGTTTGGTTAGACATTACTATTTAAGACAGGACAGCCATTTAGGGGATATACAAGTTAATCTTGTAGGAAAACACCATCGTAAGGAACAATCTCATGATTTTGCTAAAAGAATTAGGCCAAAAGTAGAAGAGCTTGGTAAAAGTTTAGGAGCAAAATATGTGGCGGTAGTTGAGGTCCCACCTGGTCCTCCTGTATTATCTCCAATCGTGGCCGAAATCTATGCCCCTGATTTAGAAAATCAGCAAAGGTTTGCCTTAAAAGTTTTTGAAATTTTTCAAAAAAGTCCCTATTTAACCGATGTGGGGATATACTTGGAAAGCGATGCTCCTTTAGTGAGAATAATTCCCCAAGAGGAAAAACTTAAACTTGTGGGGATGACTAAGGAAGAATTGGTTGAGACTATCAAAGCCTTATGTCAAGGGCTTCAGGTAGGTATTCTGCAGACTTTAGAAGCCGAACATGTGCCCATCCTTCTAAAGCTTCCCGAGAATTATCGTTCCTTAGATATTTTAGAAAATCTCAAAATACCTACCAAAACCGGTAACGTAGTTCCTCTCAACTCCATCGCCGAAATAAAAATGGCTAAAATACCAAAAAGTATTTATCGGAAAAACCTACGGAGGGTGAACTATGTAATCGCTGATGTGGCTGGTGTCTATGAAGCTCCGGTTTATGGAATTTTCGGAGTACGAGAATTAATCAAAAAAATACCCAATCCCTATGAGAAACTAGGTGAATACTGGATTAACCAGCCCCTTCCCCTAAACGAGATCAGCCTTAAATGGGATGGGGAAATGCATATCACCCTTGAAGTTTTTAGAGACTTGGGGTTAGCTTTTGTCGGGGCCATTTTTGTGATGTATCTTCTTATTCTAATCTGGTTTAAAGATTATGGCATCCCAGGAGTGATTATGGCCCCTATCCCCCTTACCCTTATTGGTATCATTCCCGGTCATCTTTTACTCAATTCCTTTTTTACCGCCACTTCCATGATTGGCTTTATTGCCTTGGCAGGGATCATCGTAAGAAATTCCATTATTGTTGTAGATTTTGCTGAGCAGAGGGTTCAAAAGGGTGTGCCCTTGGCTTATGCGGTGGTAGAGGCGGCTTCCGTAAGAACAAGGCCCATTTTTCTTACTGCTATTGGGATAATCGTTGGTTCCTTTGTCATCCTCTTTGATCCTATTTTTAATGGATTAGCTATCTCCCTCATATTTGGCACCCTTGGGTCAACTACCCTCTCTTTAATTTTAATCCCCCTACTCTATTATGGTCATAAGCTTAAAAAGGGTTATTCCGCCCCCACCAAAGAAGAATTGCAAAAACTTCTAAGTATTAGACCGGAATAGTTCCGTTAAATAAAAGACCGCAATCCCAAAGGCTACCGCCACGTTTAACGATTCTTTGGGCCCATAAAGAGGAATCTTTATCACCTCATCGGACAATTTAAGGGCCTCAAAAGATACACCATCCACTTCGTTTCCCACGATGAGGGCCATGGGGTTTGTTTTTTCCTTGAATTCCTGTAAAGGTTTACTATTTTCAGTAAGCTCCAGGCTAAGAATACGGTACCCTTCTCTTTTTAAATGTTCCACCAGAGGAGGAAGGCTTTCCCATCTTTCCCAGGAGATCATGCTTGTTGCCCCAAGGGCAGTTTTTTCAACACCCGGATGGGGAGGGGTGGCAGAAATCCCAACAAGATAGACCTTTTCAAGGTTGAAGCAAGCAGAGGTTCTAAATATAGAGCCTACATTGTAGGCGCTTCTAATATTTTCTAAAATAACCACTATGGGAAAGGAAGGAGGCCTCACGAAATAATAAATTTAATAAAATCTTTTAGGCTTCGTCAAGACTTAGATTAAAGACTTAATTTAGGAAATTGAGGAGAAGGAGAGGGTTTCCCTAAGAAAAAGCCCTGACCATATTCTACCCCTAAATCCCTTAACTTCTGAATCACCTCTTGATTTTCTACAAACTCGGCAATCATTTTTATCCTTAAGCGTTTACAAAGGGCGGTAATGCTTTCCAGGATAGCGCTATCAATTAGATTATCTTTAGCTAAACCAACGACAAATTCTCCTTCAATTTTTACATGGCTTACGCCAAAGTGCTTAATGTATTGAAAGGAGGAATATCCCGAGCCAAAATCGTCAATACAAAAATGAAAACCATAGTATTCTAAAGCCTTAATGAATTCCTGCAGTAATCGCAAATTTTTTACCGTTTCCCTTTCCGTTAATTCAAAGACAATCCTATCTGGTGGATAGTTATATTTTTTAATTATTTGTTGCATCTTACTTAAAAAATCGGAGATGATTAAAGATTTAGGGCTCATATTCACAAAAAGGTAACCATCAAAATTTGTTTCCTTAATCAGCATAAGGGCCTTTTCTAAATTAATGTAATCCATCGTAGAGACAAGGCCGACGCTTTCCGCAAGATCAATGAATTTCCCAGCGGGCATTATTTCTTCGTTAATCTTAAGTCTCATCAAAATTTCGCAGGCTGATGGCTCCCCTGATTTAAGATCATAAATAGGCTGAAAGTAAGGGATAATTTCTCTTTTCTCTACCGCTTCTTTTAAGAGAAAGATTAGCTCCTTTTGTTTTTCCTGATAAAAAGTAATATCCTGAGGGGTTGGAAAGACTATCCGATCTTTGCCCTCCGCTTTAGCGCGTTGGAGAAGAAGGGTATCCGCCAAGCCAAAAAGCTCCTGAGCCGATTTTCCATGCTCAGGGAAAACGACCAATCCTATGGAGACGGTAAGAAAAACACTCCTATTGTCCGGTGCTTGCAAACGAAGATTGGCGATAGCTTCTTTTATTCTTTGAGCTACACTGAAAGCCTGCTCAAGATCGCAATGGGGTAAAATCAGGGTAAACTCATCCCCACCATAACGACAACAAATATCTCCCTTTCGTTTATGGTTTTCTATCGTCCGAGCTATTTCTTGCAAAACCCTGTCTCCAAACGAATGCCCAAAGCTATCATTAACCCATTTAAAATTATCTATATCTAAAATAAGCAAACCAAATTTATACCCATATCTTGTAGCACGTTCTATTTCATAATGAAGGAGCTCCCAGAAAACTCTTTGATTGTAAAGATGGGTTAAAGGATCGCGGGTTGCATAGAATTCAATTTCTTTGGTATATTTGGTGATGGCCTTTATACTCCCTATGACGTTTAAAAGGGAAGTTAATACCGCTTCAATGGCTATTTCTTGCGTCTCGCTGGTAGTAGCAGTGCTCACACCAACTCCAACCACTCCTCCTATGGCTGGAGATTCAAGGATAATTTTTTTGGTTTTTAACGAATAGAATATGGTAGATGGTATTTCTTCCTCCTGGATTAAAACATTATGACTAAAATTTATAGCATTAAATGTTAAATAATCTTTAATTAGGGTTTTAATTTCCTGCTCAACCTTTTCTTTAATAATTAAGGAAGGTTTTTTATACCAAAATATTTCGCAATCGTATATCTCATCTTCAACATAAAAAAGGGCAAAAAGAAAGGGAATTGCAAGAATTTCATTAATTTCTCTAAAAAGAGATAAAATATGATATTTCCAATCTTTAATAAACTCAGAGGTTAAAATAAACTTTTCCATTAACCTCAATTCAAACATAAATACTTCACGATCTATGGCCAGTTTTTTCACAGAATTAACATAATTTTCTATAAGCTTTATAAAAGCATCTATTTCATCTAAATTAGTTTTAGCTATTTGAAACAATTCTTTGCTTTCTATCAAATCAGAAAACCTTTGGGCTTCCTGAATTTTTTGTCCGATTAAATTAAGTGGTTGTAACATCTTTTTGGTTTGCCATTTCCCGATAAAATAAACACCACCCAAGATTAAAAGGGTAATAAAGGAATATAGAAAAATTAGAAATTTAGTTAATTCCTGCATTTCTTGTTTGTAGGAAAATTTCCCTTGAAGAGCACCTAAAATCTCTCCTTCCTTTATCCCTTTATGACAAGCCAAGCAATCCTTTTTTGCTCTAAAATGAAAGATAACTTCTATGGCATTTTTAGTCTCTCTCCTAGTTATTTCTTCTTTCCCTTCATCAAACTTAGGAAGATCTTTCTTCTCCAGTAACCTTAGTTCAACCCCCTCTCTCTGAAAGCCATTGAGGAGCTTTTCTAACTCCTCACGATTAAAACCTAATTGCATCCCCAGGTAAAGGGCCTTAAATATCCCCGGGAGTTCCTTTCGGGCGGTTTGCAGAAACTGTTTTTCCATCGCTGATTTAAAAAAGAAAAAAATAACTCCAAAAATAAGAAGAGAAATTAAGATATGCCCTAAAAGGGCATGAAGGAGCATCCTATGATAAACTTTCATGGAATTATTTTTAGTAGTTAAATTTATTTTTGTCAACAGCACTTAATTATTTTATATTATTAAAAAATAATAATTAAAAATAATTTAAAATGAAAGGGACAAGTTGACAGGTAAGGAAAGGAGGGTATATTTAAGCCCAAAAAAATCTAAGGGGGGTTCATGGCAAGGCATAAAAAAATTGAAAGAATTAGAGAAATTGAGAGGAGGAGAAGACGTCGGGCCAAACTTGCTAAACTTAGAAAAAAGGGTCTTTTCCCAAGGCCTGAAGGATACGACCCAACCGTTTATTCTTATGTTGCCTACGCCGTAGCTAAAGGCATTATGAGCTTAGAACAAGCCTTAGAACGCCTGGAAAGGGCTAAAATTAGCGAGTCTACTCAAACTGAGCAAACAAATTAATCCCTTTTCTTGATAAATTTTTAGCCCCTTCTATTTTTCATGGAACCTAATTTAGAGGTTATCAATCTATCCAAATGTTATCAACATAAATGGGTCCTTAAAAAGGTTAGTTTTAAAGTTTATCCCTCTGACATCTTAGGAATAATTGGTCCCAATGGTGCTGGTAAGAGCACTTTACTTTATCTCCTCCTTGATCTTATTGAACCAACTTCAGGAGAGGTTATCTATTTCAATCAGCCTTTAAAAAAAGAAAAAAGTATGCTTTTAAAAAAAGTTGGCTTTGCTTCAAATTATGTAAGTTTACCCTATTCCCTTACCGTGGAGGAAAATCTTAGGGTCTTTGCCCATCTTTATGAAGTGAGCAATTATTCAGAAAAAATAGATAGACTTTTGGAGGTTTTTAAGCTCCAAGACAAAAAGAAATTTTCCTGTCGTACCCTTTCAACTGGGGAGATGATGCGGTTAAATTTAGCCAGAGCTTTTCTTAATGATCCTTTAGTCCTTTTGTTGGATGAGCCCACCGCAGGACTTGATCCCGAGAATGTGAGGTATGTGGCCGATTATTTAAAGCACATCGCCAAAGAAAGAGGCATGACCATTATCCTTACCTCTCATCAACTCACCGAACTTGAACGAGTAGCTAATAAATTTTTGCTTTTGAAAGAGGGCGAGGTTCTGGCTTACGGTACCGATGAGGAACTTTTTCAAAAATTTAGAGTATCTAATCTGGAAGAGCTATACTTTAAAATCTTTGTGAAAGGTTAAGAATATGCTTTCCAGAAGAAGGGTTTATGGGATTCTTCTCCGACATTTCTATCTCTTAAAGCATAGCCTTAGTCGTTGGATAGATTTGCTTTATTGGCCAACTATAGATTTATTGCTCTGGGGATTTGTTTCTTTATCCATTCAAGGGAAAGAGGATGGGTTTTTGGTTTATCATTTCTTAGGAGGTCTTATCCTTTGGAATATCTTGATTAGGGCTCAGCAAGGATTAGCCGTGGGATTTCTGGAAGATGTTTGGGCCCGAAATTTACTTCACCTTTTTGCCTCACCTTTAACCCTGCTTGATTATTTAACAGGCCTTATTATCTTCAGTATTTTTAGGGCTTTTATGGCCTCCTTCTTGATGGGGGTCCTTGCGGTCCTCATTTTTCATTTTAACTTCTTTCAGCAAGGTATTTATTTTTTCCAGTATACCTTTGGGTTATTAATCTTTGCCTGGTCTATTGGGCTCATAACCATTGCCCTGATACTTTACTTTGGCCAAGAGGCGGAAATCTTTGCTTGGGCCTTGGCCTTACTTTTTTTACCCTTTTCAGCGGTCTTCTATCCGGTCTCGGTCCTTCCTCCCCTTTTTCAAAAAATTGCTTACTTTGTACCTACCTCTTACGTCTTTGAAGGTATGAGGAGCTTACTTTTAGGAAATCTCCCTACTCTTCAATCACTATTAAAAATATATGTTTTAGACCTGGCCTATATATTCTTTAGTATCCTCATTTTTCTTTACTTTTTTAAAACTGCCAAAGTTAAGGGAAAACTTACCAAAATTGGAGAATAATAGGGCGCTTTTACCTTGTTTTTTCCATGTTTTTAGTTATTTTATAAACTGCTATGGGTAATGTAAAGAGGGAAAAAATTATACCTCAAGAAAGGATTAGAAATTTTAGTATTATTGCCCATATAGATCATGGTAAATCTACTCTTGCTGATCGTTTACTTGAGGCTACGGGAGCTGTTTCGGCTAGAGAAATGCGGGAACAGTATTTAGATAGATTGGATCTGGAAAGAGAACGAGGCATTACCATTAAAGCTCAAGCGGTGAGAATTTATTATCAAGCCAAAGATGGGCTGGTTTATCAACTTAACTTGATTGATACACCTGGCCATGTGGATTTTACTTATGAAGTATCAAGGGCTCTTTCGGCTTGTGAAGGAGCTTTGCTGGTGGTAGATGCCTCGCAAGGGGTTGAGGCTCAAACGCTATCCAATGTTTACCTTGCCTTAGAGAACGATTTAGAAATAATTCCCGTTATCAATAAAATTGACCTCCCTCAGGCAGATATAGAAAGGACGAAAAGGGAAATTGAAGAAATCGTTGGCCTATCCACAAAGAATGCCATTTTGGTAAGTGCTAAGCTGGGCCTTGGGATAGATGAAGTTCTGGAAGCTATCGTTAAACGAATTCCTCCACCCAAAGGAAAAAGGGATGCCCCTCTCAGGGCCTTGGTTTTTGATTCTTGGTATGATCCCTACTTAGGGGTCGTTGCCTTAGTGAGGTTAGTGGATGGAAAGATCTATCCCGGCCAAAAAATAAAATTCCTCTCAACAGGAAAAGCTTTTGAAGTAACTAAGGTTGGGGTCTTTGCCCCCGAGGCCACCACTTTAGACTGCTTAGTAGCCGGCGAGGTTGGTTTTATCGCCGCAGGCATTAAAGAAATAAGGGATGCAAAAATCGGAGACACTATCACGGAAGTGGACGCCCAGGTTGACCCTCTACCTGGCTTTAAAGAGCTTAAACCCGTTGTTTTTGCAGGGATTTTCCCTGTAGATAGCGATGACTACGAGGCTTTGAAAGAAGCCATCCAAAAATTATGGTTAAACGACCCTGCTTTCTCTTATGAGTTAGAAACCTCAGCAGCCTTAGGATTTGGCTTCCGTTGT
Source organism: Caldimicrobium sp. (assembly GCA_037443245.1). Classification (GTDB taxonomy): domain Bacteria; phylum Desulfobacterota; class Thermodesulfobacteria; order Thermodesulfobacteriales; family Thermodesulfobacteriaceae; genus WYEG01. Next base: position 134,687 of record JBBIOT010000001.1, on the reverse strand, counting down.
GGTTTCCAGGGACTTCTTCATATGGAAATCGTTCAAGAACGTTTAGAAAGGGAATTCAATTTAAATTTACTTACTACCGCACCCTCTGTTCGCTACCGAGTAAAATTAAAAGATGGGAGAGAATTAGAGATAGAAAATCCTTCCGATTGGCCAGATCCAGCCCAGATTGCCGAAGTTTATGAACCTTACATAAGAGCTGAAATCTATACTCCTAGGGAATATTTAGGAGCTTTAATATCCCTTTGTGAAGAAAAAAGGGGTATCCAAAAGGAAATAAAGTTTACTTCTCCAGAACGTGCCATATTAGTTTATGAACTTCCTTTTAGCGAAATAATACTGGACTTTTATGATAAATTAAAAAGTTATTCCCGAGGTTATGCCTCTTTAGATTATCAATTTATTGGATACAAACCAGGAGATTTAGTTAAAATGGATATTTTGATCAATAAACATCCGGTTGATGCCTTAAGTTTTATCGTCCATCGGGATAAGGCCTATTACCGAGGTAGAGAATTGGCAAGTAAACTCAAAGAAGTTATTCCGAGACAGCTTTTTGAAGTGGTAATTCAAGCAGCTATAGGACATAAGATTATTGCCAGAGAAAGGATTCCTCCCTTACGAAAGGATGTCTTAGCCAAGTGTTATGGAGGGGATGTGACAAGGAAAAAAAAGCTTTTAGAAAAACAGAAGGAAGGTAAAAAAAGGCTAAAAGCCATTGGTGAAGTGGAGATCCCCCAAGAGGCCTTTTTGGCGGTTCTTAAAATTTAAGTCCTAGGAGAACAATCATGACCCCCAAAGAAAAAGCCCTGGATTGGTTAAAGAGTATTCTCATCGCCCTACTTTTAGCGATGTTTATCAGGACTTTATTTATTCAAGCCTATAAAATCCCTTCGGGCTCTATGATCCCCACCTTACTGGTGGGGGATTATCTTTTGGTTAATAAAATAACAATTGGTTTAAAAAACCCCTTCAAAGATGATTTTATTTACCTTAGGCGCTTACCCAAAAGACAAGAAATTGTAGTTTTTACCTATCCCGTAGATACCAAGGTTGATTTTATTAAACGGGTGATCGGCTTACCTGGAGATACGGTTAAAATTGTCAATAAAAAGGTCTATGTTAACGGCCAGGCCTTAGAAGAACCCTACGTCCATTTCTCCGATCCAGAAATCTACCCTGCTGAGGTAAGCCCAAGGGATAACTTTGGACCTGTAAAAGTCCCAAAGGATCATCTTTTTGTCTTAGGAGATAACCGCGATCAAAGCTATGATAGTCGTTTTTGGGGTTTTGTCCCTATTAGTTACTTAAAAGGAAGCGCTTTGATAATCTACTTTTCCTGGGATGGAGAAAAAGGTAAGGTAAGATTTAACCGTATTGGCAGATTGATAAAATAAAAATATCCTATTTGGCAATCATAGCCCTTATCAAATCAGCCGCGTTTTCGGCATGGCCTGAAATATCGGAAATCATATCAACTAAGGTAAGAAGAAAGTAAAGCTGAATGGGATCCTTAATTTTGGTAAAAATTTCCTTTTTAATTTCGGTAGCTAAATTCTCGGATACATATTCTTCATAGCGGATCTTTCTTACCAAATCTTTGGCAATGTTTCGGTTTGCTTCAGAACGGGTAATGAGAAAATCAGTAGCCCTTTGAATGAGTTCTTCCATATACCGTAGGGGTTCAAGATTTTGGTGTAAGAGCTTTTGTAATCTTTGCGCCAAATCTTCGGGGATGTTAACTTTTTTAAAGGAGAGCCAATTAATAATATGTTCAGCCGAATCAGCTATTCCATCCTGTTCCTTGAGGTAAAGAAAGACTTCAAATTTTTCCACAGGGAGTATTAAACCCTTGGGCAAATGGCCCCGAATGTTGGTCTTAACTTTATCGGCCTCTTTTTCAATCTCGGTAATGTGTTTAGCAATTTCATAAAATTTCTCCTCTTGCCCTTCTAAATAAGCTTCAAAGGCCAAGGGAAGACGGATCAGGCATTCGGAAACCAATCTGGCATGACGAATGAGAAGATTAAACATGGGATGTTCTTTGGCTAAAAGCTCTTGCAAAGAGATAGGTTCAGCCTTTTCTAACTTAGGGATTTTACCCTCTACCGTGAAAATAACACTTTCTGCAACATTACAGGCATGATCCGCAATCCTTTCCAAATTCTGCACCACGATAATATAAGCCACACCAATCTCCGTAAAAGATGGGTCCTGAGTTATACATTCTTTGAGATGGTTGAGGTTTTCCTTTTTGTAGCCATCTACCACGTCATCATAATTAATAACCGAATAAGCTTTGGCGACATCTTCGGCAACGAAAGCATTGATAGCACTTTCTAACATAAAAAGAGCCTCTTTAGCCATGGGAAGAATAGGAATTTTACAATGGGAAAGATCAGGAGCCCCCTTTTCAACTAAGGTAGGAACAATTTCAGCAATGTTCACCGCTTGATCAGCCAAGCGTTCCAAATTTCTTGCAATATCTACCGCGCTAATCACAAAACGCAAATCCTTAGCTACTGGTTGTTGAAGAGCGATGATTTCCATAGCAGTCAAAAGGGCCATGTGTTCATAGTAGTCAACCTGCTCATCAAATTTAACTACCTTTTCCGCTAAAGAAGTATTTTGCTCTTCAATAGCCTTGATAGCACCAGAGATCATTTCATCCACAAATTTGGACATATCTACCAAGAGATTTTTTAAAAGTTGTAATTCCTTTTCTAAGGAAACTCTAACCATCTATTGCCCCCTTCAATGGCTTACTAAGCAAATTTTCAGAATCTTTAATGTTAAAGGCTTTATACCCAAGTTTACGTAATCGTAAAACAAAAATATAGCTCAACCTACCTGAATAGCAAAAGAAAAATAACTCCCTATTTCGGAATTTTTTAAAAAATTTGTGCCATTCTCGATCTTTAGCCTCTACTAATTTAGGATTTACCCAGATAGCTCCAGGAAAGGTGCCCTGTTCATAGTCACTCCTTTCTCTAACATCAAAGAGCACTATATTTTGGTCTTTTATTTGATAATAATCCATAAATTCTGAAGAAGAAAATTCCAACCGGCGATCCTGAATCCTTTTGAGAAGTTCAAGACGTCGGCATTTAACACAAATTTTAGTTTGTGAAGGGGTAGGTTCTCCACAAACTTGACAGGGAGTAAAAATCTCTTCCCTTTCCCCATCCTTAGGGAAAAGGGGAAGGAGTTTTTTATTAAAAATAGATAAAAGACGATATTTAAAGGTTCTATCCTCCTCTAACATTTGATTTAACCAGCCTTTCCATCGTTTTATGCTTGTTACTTCACCATGAGGACAACCGCAACTTTCTAAAGGTAGTTTGGCTAAAAGGGCATAATGGAAAATGTCTCTTTCCGGAAGATTATATAAAGGTTTTACTTTTTTGGGTTGGTTAGGATAAAGAGGCAATAAAACTGGTTTCAACCGTGAAAGTGAAAGAAAATCTCCATTGAAAAAGAGGCTGAGCATGGTAGAGAGGGTATCGTCTAAGTGATGGCCAGTTGCCACAATAGTTAAATCTAATTCTCTAGCTACCTTGGTAAAATAATGTCTTTTAATAATTCCACATACCGAGCATATCTTATCCTTAAAGGAAGTAAACACAAAATCATCTATACCGCACCCTTCAATTTCAGGCAGATTAATTACCTGCAAAGGAACCTCAAGCATCCGACAAAGTTCTCTCACCGTGGCCTCAGCTATCTCGGAATAATACCTGATGCCAAGATTAAGATAGATCCCAAAAAGTTGCAATTTTGGAAAAACCTTACGTAAAATAGCAAGAAGACTGGCACTATCCTTTCCTCCAGAAAGAAAAACCCCTACCCTATCCTTTTCCGGAGAAAACATTTTTAATGCTAATACATTTTTCTTTACTTTTTCTTCACAAAAATTCATGAAACAACTCGGGCAAAGATAAAGGGAAGTTCCCTCGGGCTTTAGAAAGGCTTTAGCTTCACAACGAGAACATTTTTTAGCAAGAGGGTTGAGGTCACAAGTAAATACTTCAGCTCCACACTTTACATACTTCATAACTTTTAAAATAATTCATTTTACTTGAGAAGACAACTTTCAAGTGGTATAATCCTTTAAGGAGCTAATGGAGGAGGACTTTCATGCTTGTGGAATTTCCTTTATCTTCTGAACATCAAAAGCTAATTGAACTCGTTCAGGAAATTGGTGAAAGGTTTATTAAACCTAAAGCTTTAGAATGGGATGAAAGGGAGGTCTATGATCCCACTCCGATCAAAGCCTTAGCCCAAGCGGATCTTTTTGGCCTTATCATTCCGGAAGAATATGGGGGTCTTTCCTGGGGCACTTTGGCAATGTGTTTAGCGGTGGAATGGCTTTCTTATTATTGTGCCGGTGTTTCGACAACCTTTGCGGCAAGCTTTCTTGGGGCTTATCCAATCTTACTCTTTGGTAATAAAGAACAAAAAGAAAAATATCTACCCGCCATTGCTAAGGGAGAAAAGCTTTGCGCTTTCGCCTTGACTGAACCTCTGGCAGGAAGCGATGCCTTCGCAATCAAAACAAACGCGAAAAAAAGAGGAGATTTTTATGTTTTAAACGGGATCAAACATTGGATTACCAACGGAGGAATTGCGGATATCTATGTAGTTTTCGCCTTAACCGATCCCACAAAAGGGGCAAGAGGGGCAAGTGCCTTTATCGTAGAAAAAGGGGACCCTGGTTTTTTAGTAGGTAAAAAAGAAAAAAAATTGGGTCTGCGAGCCTCGGTCACTACAGATCTTATCTTCAATGATTGTGAGATCCCTCAAAACCGGATTTTAGGCCGAGAGGGGATGGGTTTTGTTGTGGCTTTAAAAACCCTTGATTATGCAAGGTGTGGAGCTGGAGCACAAGCTTTAGGGATAGCCCAAGCCGCTTTTGAGGTGAGCCTGAAACATGCCAAATCAAGGGTCCAGTTTGGGCAACCGGTCTATCAATTTCAGGCAGTAAGTCATACCTTTGCGGAAATGGCTATGAGGTTATCCTCCGCAAGGGCATTAGTTTATAGTGTTTCTCAATACATTGATTCGGGTGCTAAGGATTTTTCTGGTGCCTCCGCCATGGCTAAGTGCTTTGCCACTGATCAAGCCATGTGGATCACCGAGAGAGCTATCCAAATGATGGGCGGATACGGCTACATGAGGGATTATCCAGTGCAGAAGTATTTCCGAGATGCTAAATGTCTTCAAATCTACGAAGGAACAAACGAAATTCAAAAAAATGTGATCGCCCGGGAACTCCTTAAATGGTACAAACTTTAAATATCTTTTGAGGATCAAACTATGAGACGAATTATAGTATGCATCAAAGGGGTACCCAAGCCTGGTACTGTTAAAGTTGATCCCCAAACCCACACCTTAAAAAGGGAATCTGCAGAGCTCATTTTCAATCCACCCGATTATTGCGCTTTGGAGATGGCCATGCGCCTAAAAGAAAAGGGCCCTTTTGAAGTAGTGGCCCTTAGCATGGGGCCACCTAATATGATCCCGCTTTTACAGAAGGCCTATGCCCTGGGCGCGGATAAACTTTATTTAATCTCTGACAGGGCCTTTGCCGGGTCAGACACCTTAGCAACCTCAATCATTTTAGCTAAGGCTATAACTTTACTTTCACCCTATGATTTAGTGATCATGGGAGCAAGATCCATTGATGGTGAGACCGGACAGGTGCCCCCAGAAACCGCAAGCCTGTTAGACCTTCCCTCCATTTGCTATGTTAAGGATATAAAAATAAAAGAAAATAACTTTGCCGTCTTAAGGGAAACAGACTTTGGAGAAGAAGAAATAGAAGTTTCTCCCCCAGCAGTGTTAAGCATTTTACCCGAACTTGATTATGTAAGACCTCCCTCCCTAAAAAAACTTCTTAAGTGTCAAGAAGTGGAGCCTACGGTCCTTACTAATCAAGATTTACACCTTCCCTTAGAAAACATAGGGCTTTCCGGCTCTCCCACCCAGGTAGTTGGAGTTACCGAAAAGCTCTTTGAAAGGAGGGGAGAGATCTGGGAGGGTTCTCCCGAGGAATTAGCAGAAAGATTAATAAATTTTCTTCAAGAAAGGGGTTTTCTTCAAGTAAGAGGGGGATAAAGGATGAACAATTTGATCTTTGCCTTTGGGCAGTATTTTGCGGGCAAACTTCATCCTGCAAGCTTAGAAATTCTCACACCCTTAAAGGATGTGGCTGAAAAACTGAACCTGAAATTGATACTTCTCTGTCTGGTGGATGAGAAGGAAAGATTTTTAAGCTTGCCTGAACTGAAAATCGCTTTAGCTGATGAAATCTGGTATATAGCTCATGAGAATTTAAGTTATTTACCTGAGGATTTGGCAAGTGAAGTGCTGGCAGAGGTAGTGAAAAGGTATCAGCCCTTTGGGTTTTTCTTCCCAGCAACAAAAACGGGGCTATCCCTTGCTCCCCGTTTAGCTGGAAAATTAAGGCTTGGCCTTTGTGCCCATGTGGTTAGCCTCGTCATTGAGGAGGGGAATCTCGTGCTTCTCCGACCAACTTACGGGGAAAACATCATCGCTCACCTTATCTCTCGCACAAGACCGATTATGGCTACCCTTGCCCTCAATGCTTATCCTATAAAAGAAAGACCCACTCCCTCTTCCCTTAAAGAAATTTTCATCTCCGAAGATTTTAACTGGCAAAGCAAACTTAAACATCTCTCCTACAAACCTTTAAAAGTAGAACCAAACAAGCTTTCCTTAGCCAAGGTGATAGTAGCGGGAGGTATGGGCTTAAAAAGGAAAGAAAATTTTGAACTTTTATTTGACCTTGCCCACTATCTTTCGGGAGAAGTTGGGGCCACAAGGCCGGTTGTTCATGCAGGATGGACTACCCCTGACCGAATGATCGGCGTAAGCGGAGTTTCAGTAAAACCAAAACTTTATCTCGCCTTTGGAATATCAGGGGCGATTCAACACACTGTGGGCATGGAAAATTCAGAGTTCATCATCGCTGTAAACACCGATCCCGAAGCTCCGCTAATGAAGATGGCCCATATAGCCTGTAAAGGCGACGCTGAAAGTCTGCTTAAAGCTTTGCTAACTAAATTAAAGAGCAGAGAAAAATCTTCCTAAAAAGCCATACTCTTATCTAAAAGACTTAAGAGGTTAGAGCTTTCCATTTTTCTTTGAGCCTTTTCACATGATCCCCTTCCCAGTATATCCTCCCACACTGAGGACAGCGATTGAATTCCTCATAGAGAGCATACACCCGTGGGGGGATTAACTCTTGGTAATCCTCCTTTTTAATGTTTATCAATTCTACTCCGCAAAGGGTACAAACATTGAGCTTTAACTTTGGCTCCAGATTAAGCTTAGATAAAACCTTCTGGATCTGTCCCCGAAGGCTATCTCGGGGGAGTAAAAGATAGGATATACCTATTTTTTCAAGAAGTTGGGCGGTGTGGGGACTGGTAATCAGAAAATAATAATCCCGATGCTTTAAAAGGATTTCCAAACAAATTTTCCCCTCCGCTATCTTAACGTCTTGCCCAAGAAAACGAAGCCATTTGGCTAACCCACCCAAACTTGCTTCAAGAAAAAATTTTACCATCAAAAAATAATTTAAAACCTTAAGACCTAAAATTAAAGATTAAGGACCTGCTTTCTATTTAAGCTCACCCCAACTTGCAGGATTTGTATTTAGTTTAGCGAATTAATTATCCTTTCTTGACCTTATCATAAAAAATTGGTAAATTGTTTTGCACATTGATTACCGAAAAATCTTAAAAAAAGGAGGAGGGAATATGGATTTTATTTTAGCTATCCTTCCCATTCTAGTTGTTCTCATAGGTATGGTTGTATTTTATAGATCAGGAACCTTTGTGGCCTTTATTGGATGGGGCTTAAGCGTTTTATTTGCTGTTACCTACTTTAAAACCCCCTTAGAGGTGGTGCTTGGGGCCACCGTAGTAGGCTTTATTAAGGCCTTTGGAATTACCTTGGCGGTAATTTGGACCATGTTTCTCATATTTCTTATGCGCGAGACCTCAGCTTTGGGAACGCTAATTTCCTATGTGCGTGGCATAGCCAAGGACAAGTTTGAACAAACCCTTTTTTTAGGGATGGGCTTTGGTTCTTTGTGCACCTCCTTAGGCATGGTTACTCCGGCCATGTTTCCTCCCATTTTTAGATTGCTTGGTTTTAGCGCCTTTTCCGCCATAGCTTTAAGCATTCTTTGTTATGACCCCCTCACTTCCTTTGCCCTTTTTTCTATCCCCATTACTCTTCCCGCTAAAGTAGCCTTTGTTGATCTTGGGATTAAACCACCTCAAATCTTAGACCTTAACCATTTTATTTGGGATTACACTCTAAAAATTACCTTATTTTTACCTGTAATTTCCGTCTTATTTGCCTATCTCATGCTCTGGACAGTAGGAGGAAAAGAAGCTCTCAAAAAAGAATTTATCCCAGGGCTTCTTTCAGGGTTAGTTCTATCCTGCACCGCCCTATTTTTAGCCTACACGCAGCTCCTTCCCGTGGAAATTATTGGTATTGTTGCCGGATTAATGACCATGGTTTTTGTTTATTTATACTATCGCACCAAAAAGAAGGATACAAAGGAAGAAAGAAAAAGTTTTGACTGGCAAACTTTTAAATCCCTTTCCCCCTTACTCATCCTTATTATTATTTCAGGAATTGTGAACATCCCAAGCATCAAAGGCTATTTAGCGAATTTATTAGGTAGTTCGGAAGTGATTGATGTTTTTGCTGACAAAAAAGAGGATCTGAATATTTTTGCCAACGTTTGGTTTTGGATTATGGTGGTTAGTTTCCTTTCCATTTTTATTCTTCAACCAACCTCATCCCAATTGAAGAATGTCTTTACCCTCTGGATTAAACGTATTTGGGGGCCCTTTTTTGCTTATTCTCTATTTTTTGCGGTGGCTTTTATCATGGCTTGGTCGGGTATGGAAATAGTCAATGGAAAGCTTGTCCCTGGACCATTTTTTAAAGATGTGAACATGAACCTCATCATCGCTGGGACCTTGGCAAAGGCTTTAGGTAGCGCCTTCCCCTTAGTGGTTCCCTTCATTGGGTTGATCGGAACTTTCGTAGGTGGTAGCACTACCGCCTCTAACGTTCTCTTTGCTAAGATCCAGTGGGGGATCACTACAAAAATTCTTGGTCCGGAAGCCTTCATGTGGGTTTATGCTGCCCATGCGGTAGGAGGAGGGATAGCTTCCGCTATCACCCCATCAAAGATAACTAATGCTGCCGCCACTATCGGGGTTAGCGGAAGGGAAGAGGGAAAGTTCATAAAAGCTGTCTTTTGGCCTGTCTTCCTGATGACCATCCTAGCCGGTATAATGCTTTACTTGTTCTTAAATTTATAAAATTTTAATAGGAACTATCTAAATGAAAAAGGCAAGGATTGTCGTCACGGGAGGAGCTGGTTTTATCGGAATTAATGTAGTTAGAAGATTAAATGAATTAGGTGAGGATAGGATCATTATTGTTGATCACTTGGGAGATAATCCTATCAAATGGAAGAACCTTCTTTTTGCCCGATTTTTAGACTATATAGAGCGAGAGGATTTTTTACTCGCCATCAGGAATAAACAATTTACCGAAGTTTCAGCCATAATTCATCTTGGGGCTTGCTCTAATACCTTAGTAAAAGATTTAAGCTATCTCTATCAGGTGAATTTCAATTATACCAAAGAGCTTGCCCTTTTTTGCCTTCAACATGGTGTTCGTTTTATCTATGCCTCGTCTGCCGCCACTTATGGAGATGGTTCCCTCGGCTTTAACGATGACCATGAACTGATTCCCAAACTTAAGCCCCTCAATCCCTATGGCTTTTCTAAACAAATCTTTGATCTCTGGGCCTATATGAATGGCTATCTTGATAAAATTGTAGGGCTAAAATATTTTAATGTTTTCGGAGAATACGAATTCCATAAAGGAGAAATGAGAAGCGTAGCTTTAAAGGCCTACGAACAAATAAAAAATAAGGGTAAAGTTCGGCTCTTTAAATCCTACCATCCAAAATTCCCAGATGGAGGGCAGTGCCGAGATTTTATCTACGTGAAAGATGCTGTGGAGACCACTCTTTTTTTCCTTGAACATCCAAACATAAATGGCATTTTCAATGTGGGAACCGGGCAGGCAAGATCTTTCAACGATCTTGTTTTGGCCCTCTTTAAAGCTTTAAACCTTGCACCTCAGATAGAATACATAGAAATGCCAGAAAATTTACAAAGGCAATATCAGTATTTTACGCAAGCTAACATTAAAAAATTAAGAGATGCAGGCTATAGAAAACCAATCACCCCCTTAGAAGAGGCCATTGAAAATTATGTTATCTTTTTAGAAAATAACTATAACTTTTTCATAAATACATCCTAGGAGTCTAAAAAATAAATCTTTAATGAAAGAATTTCTTGAAATTATCAAACATTTGAAGGGATTTCTCAAAAAAAAGAAAGATCCTGAAGAAATTAAGGAAGATTTTCAGGAATTTTTAGAAGATTTAAAAGAAGAGGAAGCCATTACCCCTATAGAAGAAGATTTATTCTTGCAGATTTTGGATTTAAAAACGCTGGAATTAGGAGATTTTCTCATCCCAAGGCCAGATATCATATGGATGGATAAAAATGATCCTTGGCCGGCAGTAAAAGAAAAAATTGCAGAATATCCTCATCATTACTACCCAGTTTGTCAAAAAGTTCCCGACAATTATTTAGGCTACGTTTCTCTTAAAGATTTAGTCAAAGGGATTAATTTAAAAAATTTTCATTGGAGTTTATACGTAAAAAAATCCCTTGTTCTTCCCCGAGAGCTTCCCATCATTAGTGCCTTAGAAAAAATAAAGGTAACTTCAGCGCAATTAATTTTTGTTATTGATGAAAACTCAGAATTCATCGGTATTGTACTTCTTAAAGATATTTTTGAGGAGATTTTTTATTTCAATCAAATTTGTCCAACTAAGGATGAAAAGGGGTACTTTGTAGTTTCCGGGAAGACGAAAATTAGATTGTTAGAAAGATGTTTGAACCTCACCTTTCCCGAAGGCAACTACACCACTTTAGCGGGATTTATCATGGATCAGTTCAAAGGCATACCCCCAAAAAATACGAGGCTTACTCTACCAGGCTTAGAAATTGAGATAATGGATGCCGATGAAAGAACCATTAAATTGGTTAAGATTAAAACCCAATCTTAACCTCCTATTTCCTTCTCTTTCGGGAATTATCCTTGCTTTATGCTTCCCTAAAGTGGACTTTTATTTTTTCCTTCCTCTTGCTCTATTACCTTTATTTTTCTATCTTAGTTCGCTTCCTAAGGAAGCTATGGGCCCTTTTTTTAGAGCTGGGTTCCTATTTGGCTTGCCCTATTTTGGCGTGATTTTTTATTGGATTGTGTATACCTTAGACAGGTTTACCCCACTTCCCCTTATTGCTTCCCTTTCTCTGCTTGTTCTATTATCGGTCTATCTAAGTCTATACTTTTCCTTACTTTTTTTAATCGTTGGACGTTTTCAACTTTTATTCCCACCAAGCTTTACTAAAGGCCTTCTTCTTAGCCTTCTTTGGTTAGGAGCGGAATATTTAAGAGGAACCCTATTAACGGGGTTACCCTGGGGTTTTTTAGGAGAGGCCTTAGCAAACTACCCTACCATTCTCCAAACAGCTGACCTTTTTGGTGTCTACGGATTATCTTTCTTATCAGTTATGATAAATTATACCTTTTTCTTTTTATTTCATCTTCTTTCTCAAAAAGAAAGACCAATTAAAATTTTGAGTAAGCTTTCCCCCTTTCTGTTTTTATTTTTTCTTTCCCATCTATATGGTTTAGAGACCAAAAAAAATTGGGAACAAATTTTAACCAAAGAAAAAAATTCTTTAAAAATAGCCATTCTTCAAGGGAATATACCCCAGGAACTCAAGGAGAGTAAGGAGCTTATCTATTCTTTTAATGTCTACCAAAGATTACTCTTAGAGGCTCTCTCCTTTGATCCCCATGTGGTGTTTACACCCGAGACAGCCTTTCCCTTCTATTTTCCTTGGGAAAAGGACAACTCGGTGAAGCTTCTAACCATCCTTTTAGAGGTTAAGAAAAAGAATCCACAACGAAGCCCAAAGGTGGTCTTTGGAGCCTTCCGAGTTGCAAACTCGGAAAAACTAAAGGTGCACAATACTTTATTTGTTTGGGATGGGGAGAATATTTTAGATTTCTATGACAAGGAAAAACTAGTCCCCTTTGGAGAATACATCCCCTTGGGGAATTATTTCCCTTTTCTGAAAAAGATTTCAGTCGTTTCCGATATCTTAAAGCCAGGGATAGGAAAAAACCTAAGAATTAAACTTAACTTAGAAGATTTTCCCCAGGAATTTTATTTCACCCCCCTAATCTGTTTTGAAAGCGCCTTTAGTGAATTGGCAAGGAAAAGGTCTAACCAGGGAGGAGAATTTATGTTTGTAGCCACAAATGATGCTTGGTTTGGGGAAACTTCTGCCCCCTATCAACACTTTAACATGCTAAAGTTGCGGGCCATAGAGAATAGACGCTTTGTGATCCAGGCGGCTAACACTGGGATTTCTGGGGTAGTGGACCCTATGGGTAGAATTCTTAAACAAACAGGCTTGAACACCCAAGAAATTCTGATAGCCCAGATCTTTCCTATCAATTACCAAACCATCTACCAAAAGGGAGGATATCTTTTTCCCTTACTGGGAACATCACTTTACCTTTCCCTTTTACTTTATCTCTTCATTCAAAATTTTATCCCAAGAAGAGTTATTTTCTTTAAAATTAAGAAACTGTAATAATCTATCTACAAAATGAGTTATAAGTTCCTCAAGTGATGTTGGTTTTTTATAAAATGGGGGCATGGCTGGGAAGATTATCCCACCCGCCTGGGCTACTTTGAGCATGTTTTGAAGGTGGATAACATTTAGCGGGGTTTCGCGCGCCACCAAGATTAAAGGTTTTCTCTCTTTGAGCATCACATCAGCGGCCCGATGGATAAGATTTAGGGAACTCCCTTGGGCAATGGCTGATAGGGTCCCCATACTACAAGGAATAATGACCATCCCCCAATAGGGAGAAGATCCGCTAGCTGGTGGAGAAAAAAAATCATTGGCCTTAAAAATTTTTTCTACCAATTTAGAAACTTCCTCAATATTTAATCCTGTCTCGTAAGTAAAAACCTTCTCTCCAATGGATGAAAAGATTACATGCACGGGAAAGGAAAGTTTATGCAATTCCTCCAAAAATTTTAAAGCATAAAGATGACCACTGGCTCCGGTAATCCCAACTAAGATTGGTTCTTTAGCCATCTTTTGGCCCACTCCTTAGCTAAACGATCAACTCTTTCATTTTCGGGATGGCCAGAATGGGCTTTCACTTTAACAAACTCTACTTGATGATAAGATACAAGCTTAGCAAGTTCTTTCCAAAGGTCTAAATTTTTCACTCGTGATCCTGAAGAGGTCCTAAAATTTCTCTTTTGCCAACGGGGTAGCCATTCGGTTAATCCCTTTAGAAGGTATTCCGAATCGGTATAAACTTTTATTTTCTTAGGTTCTTTAAAATGGGTCAGGGCGCAAAGAAGAGCCTTAAGCTCCATCCGGTTATTGGTGGTATAAGGTTCGCCTCCTGCTAAAATTTCTTCCCTGCCTCCGGATCTAATCAAAACCGCATAGCCTCCAGGACCTGGATTCCCCAAGCAAGCTCCATCTACAAAAACCTCAAGCTCTTCCTTTTCAGAAATTATTGGTTGATGGTTTACCACATCTCTTTATCCTAAATCAAAGTTAATGAAAAAGAAGGTTCCATCTATTAGCCAAGGAAAAACCTTGGAGCTTTATATCCATAGGGGAAGAATAAAGTCTTCCCTGGATTAAAACCCAGTGGCTTGAGCCCAAACCATGGGGCATAATTAGCCTCTTTACCGCATTAAGATCATAAAGATCTCCTTGAGAAACTTCCCTAAACAATCTATCAATCCCTAAGGAGACCAAAAAAGGTCCTTGCTGAACAAAACCAAGAGTAATAAGGCCGTACCGATCTCCCAGTTCTCTGAGCGAAGTAAAATCCACATGGGCGGTAATGTCCGTGTGCCCAGGTGCTAAGTAGGGATTATCTATTAACCGATGACGATAATAACAAAGCAAAGTGCCAGAAGACCTTTCCGGAGCAAAATAATCCTGTCTCGGATAACCATAATCTATGATAAGGAAGAAGCCCTTTTTCAATCTTTTGGCCAGGGCTTGATAGAATCTTTCTATTTGTAAGCACACCTCCGTGCGGTAGCCATCAATCCAATGGTTAAAGTATGGATAAACCCGTCTCAGAATTTCAGGAGAAGTAAGCTTTTCATAAAATTCTTGAATCTTCCTGTCTTTTACCTCAATCCAAACTTCATGAAGGTCCCCTGCTCTCTTTTCTATTAAATGCACAGGGAAGGCATCAAATAATTCATTAGTCAAAAAGACACCTGTAAAAGCAGGGATATCCTCTATCCTCTCATACCATAACACAGTAGAACTAAATTCCTGTAAAACCTCTTCTTGAATAGCTTTTATGGCGGGTAAGGGTTCAAAGATCCAGTATGGGAAGCTGACTTCGCTTCTTCTAAGATAGTTAAGAATGTCATACCCCAAATAACCCTGGCCAGCTCCTGCTTCAAGGATTACAAAATCAGAAGGTTTTCCCAAAATTTCCCACATTTCAAGGATTTGGACCGCTAAGCATGCGCCAAAGACCTTATGAAGGCAAGGGGCGGTTACGTAATCTCCCCTCTTTCCTGGTAAATTTCCGCGAGCATAATATCCATACTCAGGATGGTAGAGACAAAGTTCCATGTAAGATACAAAAGGTAGGGGGGATAGTTCTTCTAAAAGGTCCAACAACACTACACGATCTCAAGCATTCTTTTTACCGCATGGTAAGCCTTGATCCTTATATCCTCGGGCACAATAACTTCAAATTCTAAGGCTTCTAAGGATTGAAGTACATCCTCCAGACGGATCTTTTTCATGGAGGGACAGATCATCTTTTCAGGCGCAGGATGATAGAATTTTTTCCCGGGATTTTCTTTAGAAAGGGGATAAAGGAGGCCTATCTCGGTGCCGATGATAAATTCCTGATGGGGAAGTTCTTTAGCCAGCCGGAGCATCCCACTTGTTGAGGCCACATAATCCGCAAGGTCTATCACCGAGGGCTGACACTCGGGATGGGCAATAAAAACCGCCTCCGGATGTTCTTTCTTCGCCCTAAGAACATCTTCAGGAAGGAGCAGGTGATGAAAGGGACAAAATCCCTCAAAGTAGAGGATTTCCTTATCAGGAAAAAAGCGTTGCACATAGCGAGCAAGGTTCATGTCAGGAAGCATGAGTACACGCTTATCAGGAAAACTTCCCACCACCTTAACCGCATTGGCGGAGGTGCAACAGATATCGCTCAGGGCTTTAACTTCCGCAGTAGAATTAACATAGGTCACCACCGGAACCCCAGGATACTTTTCCCTCAACTCTTTTACCTCTTCAGGGCTTAACATGTTGGCCATATCACAACAGGCTGAACCAACAGGTAAGAGAACCTTCTTTTCAGGAGAAACTATTTTAGCCGTCTCGGCCATAAAAAACACTCCACAAAAAACAATAACTTCCGCATCGGTTTTGCTAGCCTTAAGGCTTAACTCTAAGGAATCACCCCGTAAGTCCGCAATATCCTGAATCTCCGGTGGTTGATAGTTATGGGCCAAAATTATGGCCTTTCTTTTCTTCTTTAACTCTAAAATTCTCCTAATCAGTTCTTCTTTTTCCATGGCTAAGTAATTACCCCTCTTTCTAAGGCCTTTTTTAATTCTAAATAGCATTCATAGGGAATCCGAAGATTACCAAATCCTAGCCCTAACTTTATATCGGGTTTATTCGCGCCGTGAAAATCACTTCCCCCAGTCTTAAGAAGAGCCGATTCCTTGGCCAATCCTTCAAGAAATTTTGTATAATCCTTGGTATGCTCAGAATAGTAAACCTCTATGCCCATTAAACCCAATTCTTTTAACTTTATTAAATAGGTTCGTAAATCTTTTTCCTTTAGTTTTAAAGTAATAGGATGGGCCAAAACCGGGATACCCTGAGCATCTCTGATAACTTTGATAGCTTCCTCATCGCTAAGAAGGGCCTTAGGCACGTAGGCAGGTGCCCCTTTTTGTAAAAGCTTAGCAAAGGCCTCTTCTGCGCTTCGCACATAGCCCTTCTGCACCAGTAGAGTAGCAAAATGAGGCCTACCAATTTCTCCTTGAGCTAAGGCTTTTAATTCATCCATGGATACATTTATACCAAGAGCCTTTAATTTTTCAATCATTTGTTCATTCCGTTTGAGCCGAGCTAATTTTAGTCTTTCCAAAACAGGACCTAATTTGAGCGGAGGCTCTAAAAAATAACCAAGCAAATGAAAATGGCCTGGGCCAGAAAATTTCACACTTATTTCTACTCCACAGAGAAAGGGAAGATCATTTTCTTTAGCTGTCTGATAGGCCTCTTCAAGGCCATCAAGGGTGTCGTGATCCGTTAAAGCCAAGGCCTGCAAGCCCATCTTTTTAGCCAAATAAACCACTTCCGAAGGCCGAAAAGTTCCATCAGAAGCGGTAGAGTGGGTGTGTAGATCAACCATTTCTACGCATCCTATAATCATAGCTTGCCTTAATAAAAGCCACAAAAAGGGGATGAGGGGTCAAAGGTTTAGATTTAAACTCAGGATGGAATTGAACTCCCACAAACCAAGGGTGATCTTCCAATTCTACAATTTCCACTAATTCTTCATTGGGAGAGGTTCCTACTACTTTTAACCCTCCTCTCTCCAAAGCTTCTCGGAAGGCATTGTTGAATTCATATCGGTGACGATGTCTTTCAAAGATCTGGGAAACGCCATAAGCTTGATAGACCTTTGAGCCAGGCAAAAGCTTGCAAGGATAGGCTCCAAGACGCATGGTACCACCCAAATCGCACCCTATTTCACGTTTTTCAATCCTACCGGAGCGATAATCATACCATTCCTTCAATAGATAGATCACTGGATAGGGTGTATCTTGATCAAATTCGGTAGAATTGGCTTCCTTTAAACCAAGCACATTCCGGGCAAATTCAATTACTGCAAGTTGCATTCCCAAACAAATTCCAAAAAAAGGTACCCCTTTGGTCCTGGCATACTCTATAGCAAGGAGCTTTCCTTCTATACCACGTATACCAAAGCCTCCAGGGACAAGAATTCCATCGGCTTCTTGGAGAATTTCTCCATAATTTTCCCTGGTTAATTCATCAGAGCTAACATATAAAAGTTCTACCTTGAGATCATTTGCCAACCCACCATGAATTAATGCCTCATGAAGAGATTTATAGGAATCCTTTAAATTGACATATTTTCCAACGATGGCTATTCGTACCTTATCCCTGGGATGATAAAATTTATGCACGATTTGTTGCCAGGCAGAAAGATCGGGTTCCCTTGTCCAGATGTTTAACTTTTCCACAATCTTCTCATCCAAGCCCTCTTGATGGAAGATCAAAGGGATTTCATAAATACACTCCACATCTTTAGCGGTAATTACCGAATCTTCCTCCACATTGCAGAAAAGGGAAATCTTTCTTTTAATTTCAGGAGGTAAAAACCTATCGGTACGACAAAGAATAATATCCGGTTGAATACCTATCGCGCGAAGCTCCTTCACACTATGCTGAGTAGGCTTGGTTTTTAGTTCACCCGCAGTTTTAATATAAGGAACATAGGTTAAATGAAGATAAAGGGCATTTTGTTTGCCTAAATCTAAACCAAGCTGTCTTATGGCTTCAAGAAAGGGTAAACTCTCAATATCACCAACCGTCCCTCCAATCTCTACGATGGCTATATCTATATGGGACTCGGCTAATTCCAAAATAACCGATTTTATTTCGTCCGTCACATGAGGAATAATCTGCACCGTCCCACCTAAATAAACTCCCTTTCTTTCTTTAGTTATGACAGAATAATAAATCTTTCCTGAGGTATAGTTATTTTTTGCTGACATCACCGCCGAAGTAAACCTCTCATAATGGCCTAAATCAAGGTCAGTTTCTGCTCCATCTTCGGTCACATAAACTTCTCCATGTTGAAAGGGGTTCATTGTCCCAGGATCAACATTGATGTAAGGATCAAGCTTTTGAAAAGTTACTTTTAAACCACGGGCTTCAAGTAAGGCTCCGATAGCGCTTGCGGCAAGACCTTTACCTAAGGAAGATAACACTCCTCCGGTAATAAAAATAAACTTGGTATGGAGCCTTTTTTTACTTTTCATTAAAAAAACCTCCTTATTTGGAGATCAAATAGGCAACATAATCCATTTTCTTGGGAAGGGGGTAATCCTTTGCAAACCCTTTTTCGTTAAAAAATAGGTATCTTCAAGTCCAATCACTCCAATGTTGGGGACATGAAATTTGGGCTCCAGGGCTAAAACCATCCCTTCTTTTAAAATCATCTTCTGACCTTCGGCCAAGGCTGGAGGTTCATCTATTTCAAGCCCTACTCCATGACCTACAAACTTCATTTCTTCGCCGTGTTTCATAAAATACTCCCCTAATCCATACCCCTCAACCTTCTCCACCGCAAGCCCCCAGACCTCTTCAGCCAACATCCCGGGCCGTACTTTTTTCTGCAGATAGCGATGGATACCCAAGCTTGCTGCAAAAAAAAGGGCCCCCTTTTTACAGGGGCCAAAGCTTGCCATCCTCGTCTGGTCTACATAATAGCCCCGATAAAAACCAGAAAAATCAAGAAGAATAGGTTCTTTAAGATTTATTTTTTTGAAGCTTGCCCCACCAGGAAAGCCCTCCACACCCTTACCCCCTTCACCCGTATAAAAGGGAGTAGAATTAAGGCCCACCTTTCCTGAAATAAGATACCCATAGGTCAACTCAAAACCAAGTGAAGACCGAGTAAAACCGGGATGCCCCTTCTTCCTAAGTTCTAATTCCAGAAGCCCTGAAGCCTCAAGCTCGGTCATTCCAAATTTTATCTTTTTAATCCATTTCTTTATAGCTAAAGATAAGATCTTTCCCGCCCTTTGCAAACATTTTATTTCTTCTCCATCCTTTATCATCCTAAGCTCCCAGATAAGCTCGTCAGCAGGCCTTAACTCAAAACTACCTAAGACCTTAAGAAACCTTTCGGCTTCCCCATACTTTAATCCCTTAAGGTCTATCCCAACGCTTCTTGCCCCCTCCATATTAGGCAAAAGGTCCTTTAAACTTTTTAAAATTTTTCCCTCAAAAGGTAGATTTTTTAAAACCTCTAAAGGCCTTTTTACTAAAGCCAAAAGCTTCCTTTCCGAAACTAAAAGAAGACCCTTAAAGAAATTACCCGTTAAATAGAAAAGATTAACGGGATTAACCACGATGAATAAATCAAAACCCTTCTCTTTACTTAATTGTTGTAGTCTTTCAATTCTTTTTAGATTATTCATCAATAAAAAGATTAAAATTTTTTTAATTATAGTCTTCCCCACAATCGCTTTTTTCTTCCCATCTTTTTTTTAATTCTCCAGCGATTTGGAGAATTGTCTGAGCATAGGGTTCGCTTTTGTTGTATTTCATGATCACTATCATTTTATTTTCTTCCGAAAGGGATTTCCGATAGCCCTCTTTGGCAAGATAGTTAGCAATGCTGGCCAGACTATCGGGATAGTTAAAGAGGTTTACTTTACCATCACCATCCCAGTCATAACCATAAATAAAATAGCTTTTGGGAACAAACTGAGGATAGCCAAAGGCCCCAAAGATTGACCCCTTTAACTCTTTGGGGTCTAAATTTTGTTGATATAGATATTGTAAGGCATAAAGAAGCTCCTTATAGGCCCACTCAGCTCTTCTTTGATACCTTTGTTTAATAGTGCTATTAGAAAAATCTATCTCTCCATTAGAAGGCAAGTAATTTAAAAAAAGAGTTTCATTTCCCGCTAAAGCTAAGCTAAGAAAGGTATTTAAAACTGGATGTTTCCCAGTTTTCCTGCCCAGATCGGTCTCCACAAGCATGATCCCTACGATTACTTCCTTATCTACGGAAAATTTTTCTTCTATCTCTTTAAGAAGTTTATAATTTTTACATAAGAAATAATAGGCCCTATCTAATCGTTCTGGTTCAAGGAATTGATGATAGGGCAAGACTGCCTCCTTCCAGGTTAGGCTCCTTAACATCAATTCTGGTCGGAATTCTACATCTTTTGAACATAAAACCTTTTCCACAAATTCTTGGGGCACCTTATCTTGTAAATCTTCCTTAACCTTTTCCTTAAAAGCAAAATAATAAGCGCTAACCTCCTTAGGAATCTTAGGGGCACAATCATTTTCCTTTTCCTTAACCGTGCAGGAAGAAGATTCTATAGCCAAGATAAGAAGAAGGAAAAACATGATAAAATAAAAAATTTTAGGTCTCATCTTTTTTAATTCTCTTAACCTTTGGCTAAATTAAGGGCACTTCCTGCAAGGATACATTCCCTTTCTCTATCTGAAAGATCAACCTTTACTAAAATTTCTCCTTTTCCTCTAATGACTAGCTTCAGCCGATTTTCTCCCTTAAGAAGGGCCTGTTTTACCCCTGATAGGATAAATTCATCTCCCCTTTCTAACTTTGCATAATCCTCAGGGTTGGCAAAAACTAAAGGAAGAATCCCAAAATTAATCAAATTAGCCCGATGGATCCGCGCAAAGGACTTAGCTAATTTTACCCTAACCCCGAGATAACGAGGGGCAAGGGAGGCATGCTCTCGGCTTGAGCCCTGACCGTAATTTTCACCTCCCACCACCATGACCCATTGGCCAGAATCTTTCACCTTCAAAGCTTCTTGGGCAAAGCTTGAATCTATATTCCGGTAAACATATTTACTTATTTCAGGGAGATTACTCCGCAAAGGAAGGATTTGCGAGCCCGCGGGCATAATATGATCTGTAGTTATGTTGTCCCCTACTTTTAAAAGGACTACTCCTTTAAGATCATCAGGTAAAGGATCAAAGGTAGGTAAGGGAGCAATGTTTGGTCCCCTGATGATAGAAATCTTTTGGCTCTCTTCCTCAGGTAAAGGAGGAATAAGGAGGGAATGGTTAAGAATGAACTTATTTGGGAGTTCAACCTCAGGATAATCGCCCAGTTCTCGAGGATCGGTTATTACTCCTTTGATGGCGCTTGCTACCGCTGTTTCAGGAGACACTAAATAAACAAAATCTGGATAGGTCCCAGAACGGCCAGGGAAATTCCGAGTAAAGGTTCTTAGAGAAATAGCGTTAGTAGGGGGAGCCTGTCCCATACCAATACAGCCCAAACAGCCTGGTTGATGAAGTCTAACACCGCTATGTAAGAGGGCTTTCATACCAGATAGGGCTACCAAATTTTCTAACACCTGCAGGGACCCGGGATTTATTTCCAAAGAAACCAGGGGATGAACCCTATGTTTTTCTAAAACTTTAGCAACAATCAAAAGATCTTTGAGCGATGAGTTAGCGCACGAACCTATGATTACCTGGGCAACAGGCTTTCCTGCTTCTTCCCTTACGGGTTTGACATTGTCGGGTGAAGATGGACAGGCGCATAAGGGTTCAATCTTATCTAAATCTATTTCTATAATCTCATCATAATTGCCATCAGGGTCCGCAGAAAGAGGGACAAAGTCCTGTTCTCGTCCTTGAGCTCGGAGCCAAGCTAAAGTGAGTTCATCCGAGGGGAAGAGGCTTGAAGTGGCCCCCATTTCGGTTCCTAAATTGCAAATGGTAGCCCTCTCCGGAACGGTAAGCGTCTTTACTCCCTCCCCAAAGTATTCAAATACTTTTCCCAATCCCCCCTTTACCGTAAGTTTAGCAAGCAAATAAAGGGCTACATCTCGCGCGGAGACCCAGGGCTTGAGCTTCCCTTGCAAATGTACTCCCACCACCTTAGGCATCTTAAAATAGAAAGGACCGCCGGACATAGCCAAAGCTACATCAAGACCTCCCGCCCCTATGGCAAGCATCCCACACCCACCAGACGTGGGGGTATGGCTGTCCGAACCAAGAAGGGTCTTACCTGGCACCGCAAAACGCTCTAAATGAATTTGATGA
The DNA here is from genome assembly GCA_037443245.1 of Caldimicrobium sp. GTDB lineage: Bacteria > Desulfobacterota > Thermodesulfobacteria > Thermodesulfobacteriales > Thermodesulfobacteriaceae > WYEG01. Next base: position 112,581 of record JBBIOT010000001.1, on the reverse strand, counting down.
CATATTCCATTGCCAGGTTTAGAAAACCAAATGCCATACCGCATGGCTATGGTTTGCAAAAATAAATGGTCATCCGCATTTTTAAAATCAGATTGGAGAAGGTTATGATCAACATAGGATACCGAAAGCTCGGTACGGACCCTTGGAAGACCAATACTTTCAAATTCAAGATAGGCCATCGTCCCCGTAGCATCCTGAGTTAAGGTTTGATCAATTCTGATGGCAATCTCCTCTCCAGGAACCATTTTCCCAGAAACCAAGTGATTTTCTATAATTTTGTGCGTAAGCGTATAACCCATTGATCTACCTCCCTCGTGCATTATCTACCCAAAACATTCGGGCACAAGGCTTTTTAAATTCATAATTATTTCTTCTGCTTTTTCCCTGAATTCTGGCCAATTCTCAAAGGACTTGCTAAAAACAATAAATTCCCCTACCGATAGGGTAAAAAAGATTAAATATTCTCCTTTGATCTTACGCCATATATAGAGAGGTATTCTTTCCAAAACGGTGATAGCCTCTTCACAGGATCCGCGAAAAAGAAAACTGAAGTGTTGATGCTTTACCTTCAAAAAAGAAGGAAGTTTTCTTCTTTCCTCTTCGGTTAGAAAGCTTAAGCTTAAATCCTGGGAAGCCAAAAAACTTCTCTTTACTTCACAGCCTTTAAAAAATTCGGAAGGTAACCTTTCTTGCAAATATAGATAAAGATTTTTGGAAAATTTTAAATCAAAGTGTTCTATAAAAAGGTTACGAATGGTACTTACCGGAAGGGAGAGCAAATATTTATGCCTTTCAATCTCGTCAAATTTAATATGAGGTGGCACCCTTTCCAAAAATTTTATCACCGGAGTATCGCTCAAAACAGAAATTCTAAGGGTTAGAAAATAAAGTTTAAAGGCCTGTTCATTTGATAATTTAAGTTCCCTCTTGGCATAATTAAAAAATTCTTTTGGATTATCAGTAGTAAGACTGAGGATTTTAAGATCCATGGGTTAAATTAGCTATGCATTTTACCTCTGATTAAAGTTTCTGCAAGCTCTAAATCTTCGGGATAGGTTATTTTAAGGTTAAAGGGGCTTCCTATCAGATAATGGACCTCATAACCATAATGGAGCATCAAGCTACCTTCATCAGGGAAAAAAATCTTTTCTCTTTGAGCTCGTTCTAAAGCCTCTCGGAAGATTGAAGATTGGATGGCTTGAGGGGTCTGCACTCGCAAAACATTAGTTCTATCCAAATAAGTTAAAACCTTTCCATCTGTGCCCTTCACTAAGGCATCAGTAGCTGGCCAAACAGGGATCACTACTTTCTTTTCTTTTACCTCCTCAACTATCCTTACAATCAAATCCTCGCTAATTAATGGTCTAACCCCATCGTGGACGAGAAAAACTTCCGTCTCCTCTGGCGCTTCTAACAGGGCCTGATATACCGAGGTCTGTCTATTTTCTCCTCCGGCTACCACTCGATATACCTTCTTTATCCCGTAGATCTTGATCTCTTCCTGGATTCTTTTTAAAAGATCCTTTGGTCCGGCAAGGACCATCCAATCAACTAAATGGCTCCTTTCAAAGGCTAAAAGGGTATGGATATAAAGGGGCTTCCCTGCTAAAAGACAAAATTGTTTGGGCAGGGTTTTGCCAAAACGTTCTCCCCTTCCGGCGCAAACTACCAAAGCGGTTATCATTTTCCTTCCCTTAAAAAGGTTTGATAGAGCTCTTGATAAAGCCTTGACGTCGCTAAGAGTTCTTCATGGGTGCCTTCGGCGAATATTTTTCCATGATCAAGCAGTATGATCTTATCCGCTTTGGTAATGGTAGAAAGCCGATGGGCAATCACCACTAAGGTCCTATCCTGGCGAAGGTTACCTAAGGCTTCTTCAATGGCCAATTCGGTAAGGGCATCAAGCTGGCTTGTGGCTTCATCAAGAATGATCACCGGAGGTTTGCATAAAAATATGCGCGCCAAGGCTAAACGTTGTCTTTCTCCACCTGAAAGATTCACCCCCTCCTCCCCTAAAATAGTCTCGTAGCCTCGGGGAAGCCTAAGAATAAATTCATGAGCCCGGGCTTGTTTGCAGGCCTCTTCAATTTCCTCCCGCGTTGCCTCCGGTTTTACCAAAAGCAAATTCTCAAAAATGCTTAGGTTAAAAAGAAAAGGCTGCTGGAGTACGACCCCAAAAAGCTCCCGATATGATTTTAGATTAAACTCTAAAATAGAAACCCCATCAAGCAAAATTGCTCCCTGCGTAGGTTCATAAAAACGCAAAAGAAGATGGATTAGAGTGCTTTTTCCGGATCCACTTTTTCCCACTAAAGCAGTCATCTTTCTTGCGGGAATAAGGGTATTTAAATTTTCCAAAGCCCAATGAGCCTCTTCTTCATAGCGGAAATAAAGATTTTTTAGCATAAAGCCATTCTGAGGTGGGCCAACCTCCTTTCCTTGGAAGCGTTCCTCAGGGAGCTGTAAAACCTCTTCAATTCTTACCCAGGCTCCTTGAGCTTCCTTTAGCCCAGTATAAGCTCGCGAAAGTTTGCGCGTTGGATTATAAATCATAAGCAAAGCGGTAAATAGGGAAAGAAAAGTTCCAGGGTCAAGGCTTCCCTTAAGGATCAAATACCCCCCATAGGAAACTACTAAAGCACCCCCTAACCCGTTCATAAGGTCTACCACGCTTTTAGAAGCCTCACGATATTTTGTAATTTTGAGGGCATAACGATAGGCCCTATGCAATTCCTTAAGGAATAGGTTGAAAATTAATTCTTGCGAGGGAAATAACTTCAATTCTCTTATACCTCTTAAGGCTTCGGTTAAACGATGAGTTAATTCCCCAGTTGCTAACTGGGTTTGCTTACGGGCCTGTCTTGTCTTTGCCCCTAAGTATTTGGTAATATAACCAATTAAAGGAAGGGTAAGCAGGATAAAAAGGGTTAAATCCCATCTTAAATAAAGGGCTACCCCAAGAAGACCTAACACTGTTAACCCTTCTTTAATAAGAATTTGAAAACTCTCTGCCAAAACTGGCTCAATCTGGGCAGTATCATTAATCACCTTGGAGACGGTTTGCCCTGTTCTTTCTTTGGTTAATAGATGATAGGGGAGATAAAGACACTTTCGGAAAAGATCTAAACGAATTTGGTTGACCATTCCCGCTGTGGTCATTTTCATGAAATAGGCCTGCAAAAAAGAAAAAAGACCAATGGTGCTAAAAACAAGCACCATCCCCAGAGGGATAATAAAAAAAAATTCCCGATGACCCTCAACAAAGATAAAATTAAAGACCCTTTTGATGGAAGCTGTTGCCCCAGCGGTCAAAAAAGAAACTAATAGGGAGAAAAAAAGCCCTTTAAGAAAAGGAGCTTTATATGCTTTTAAATAACGAAAGATAAAAGAAAGAAAGGAAGTTAGACTTTCTGCCAAGAGCTAAAGCCTGTCTCAATTCTTTTAGGTCCTAAATCCACCTTGAGCTAAGGCTCTGAGCCTGGCTACTCTTTCTTCAATTGGAGGATGGGTAGAAAAGAGCTTAAATAAACTCTTTCCGGAAAGGGGGTTAACAATGTAAAGCTGGGCATGGGCTGGATTAGGATTAAGGGGATAAGCCCTGTTCCAAGCCTCAAGTTTTTCTAAAGCTGAGGCTAAGGCCAAGGGATTGCGAATATATCTTGCCCCGCTTTCATCAGCCAAAAATTCTCTGCTTCGACTAATGGCAAGTTGAATTAAAGTTGCAGCAATAGGGATCACGATTATTCCTACTATAAGGCCAACTAAGGCTAAAGGATTAAGGGAATTCTCTTCGTCATCACGCCCACCCATACCACCAAAAAAAAGGGTCCACTGAGCCATTTGGGCAAGATAGCTTATAGCTCCCACAATGGTAGCCGCTATAGAAGAGATCAAAATATCTCTATTTTTGATATGGGCCATTTCATGAGCTATAACCCCTTTAAGCTCTTCTCTGTTCAAAAGCCTTCTCAATCCTGCGGTGACAGCCACTACCCCATGCTCAGGGTTCCTACCTGTAGCAAAGGCATTAGGCACCTCAACCGGGATCATGTAGACCTCAGGCTTGGGGATCCCTGCACTCCTTGCTACCTCTTCCACAAGAGCATGTAGTTCTGGATCTTCATGAGGTTCTACTTTAACCGCTCCGCTTGTTGCTAAAACAATTTTGTCTGAAAAGAAATAGGCCACAAAGTTCATTATGCCAGCCAGAATAAGGGCTATAGTAGCCCCACTTTTTCCCCCGATTAAATTACCTAAAAAGACAAATAAAACAGTTAAGAGGGCCAAAAAAACAAAAGTTTTTAAAGTATTTATCATAACAGCCGCCCTCCTGGTCTATTTTAGTCTATAATATAATCAATGGACCTTTTAAGTCAAGAGACACCAACTTTGTGCTTTTTTTCTCATTAATGTATTAGCTTTAGAGTTTAATGTTTTACTAAAAATATGAAGATTTTAAAATTTTTATTCCCAGAGGATCTCCATGAGATCCGCTATAATCTATTTCAGTTTCAAAGGATCAAAAAATTTTTTTATCACCGAAAAAATTTTGCCCTTATAAGAAGCTTTGGAGACGGAGTTTTTATTTTTATCATTCTTTATGGACTTTTTGGTCCACAAAATAAAACAGAGAATCCTGTGCTTTTTCTGACTTGGGGAATTTGGTGGCCCTCGGTTGTGCTTTCCTGGTTTTTCCTGGGTAGGATGTGGTGTGCCTTCTGTCCCTTTCCTGGCTTAGCAAGATTAGGGCAAAAATTAGGACTCTCTCTCAAAAGAGAACCTCCTGCCATCCTTAAAAAATATGGGATCCATTTAGCAACCACCCTTTTTTTCCTCATCATCTGGTTAGAGACTGTCACCCCTCTAGCTCAAGTCCCAAGGTATACTGCCCTTCTCATTTTAGGAGTTACGGTTACCGCTGGTCTTATGGGACTTCTTTACCATGGATATGCCTGGTGCCGATATCTTTGTCCTCTTGGCCGTATTACAGGGGTAGCAGCCACTATGGCCCTAATAGAGTTCCGCCCAGATTATGGAGTGTGTCGCACCTGCAAAGAAGCTCTTTGTCGAAAATCTACACCTACCGTCTCTCCTTGTCCAGTCTACTTAGGAGCGGTTACCGTAAAAAATAACCTTAACTGTTTTATTTGCGGCCACTGTCTCCTGCTTTGTCCTTATGACTCTCCAAAAATTTACCTTAGACACCCCCTTAAAGAAATCATTGCCATGAAGGGCAAAGGTATCACCTGCTCCTACATTATTCCTTTTCTCAGTGGGTCACAGATCGCCAGATTTTTAGCAGAAACTCCCTACTGGAAATCCTTTATTTTAACCATTGCCTTAGATGAACGCTTAGTTTTTACCCTCCTTTTCCTTTTTCTCTCCTTCACTATCCTTCTCCTTTCACGATTCACTATTCTTATCCTCGGTGTTTATGAAGACCCCATCTTCGGTAGATTTAACTTGGCCATTGCAAGCCTAATTCCCCTTAGCTTTACCGGCGAATTGTATTACCGACTAAAATACTCCCTGACAAATATTCCAACCTTTTGGGAAAGTTTATCCCATTTATTACCTCTTAATTTTCTAAAAAATTTCTACCCTTACATCCCGCATAAGTTTATCTTGCTTCTTGGCTATTTTTTATTTTCCCTATCCCTTTTAGGGATGTTTTATATTTTATACTATCTTTATGATCGGGAATTTAACCGAGAAATACCTTGGAAAAAATTTTGGGGAATTGTGGTCCTTGATCTTTCCCTTTTTTTTACTTATCTAATTCTTTTCCAAGCTTCTCTTTAATCTTAAGCTGAATGCTAAAAATTCTTTCAGGAATATCCTTCAGGGTAGCTAATAAGCCTAAAAGCAAATGACGACAAAGCTTTTGTAAATGGGGCTTAAGATAGATTTCCTTCCCGTTAACCGAAAGGAAGACCTCAAAATGCTCTCTCTCCTTTTGCAGATAGGTCTCAACAAAATGTAAAATATCCTCCTTTTCCTCTATGGTTGCCGAAAAAACTATATTAAGGACCTCCTTAGGGATTTCTTCCTCTTTACTCCCTTTAACCCAAATTTTAGGAATTTCATCCCAGGTTTTAAATCCTTCCAACAAGAGCAAATCATGATCAAAAAAGAGATTTCTCAGAAAGGTTAAAAGTCTACCCCGATCTGAAGGAAGGGAAGACAAATACAAGGTAGCCCTTTCTTTTTGAAAAAGCATAACCTGTGAAGCTCCCGCTACCTTATAACGAAAGGTATCGGTTCCTTCTCTGTCGGTTAATTCTTTTTCTTCTTTAGTAGATTTGATTACACCAACCTTAAAACCTCTTGGCATTAGGTTCTCAATCAAGTAACAAGCAAGAGTGGTTTTCCCTACATTATGATATCCAGAAAGGGCAAGGATTAGGGGCATTTTGATGAACAAAGATAGAGATTGCTCTCTTTAGAAGATATAACTTTCTCCTGGTCTCAGCACTATCACTTCTGGCTGATAGTCCTCCTTTTGAAGAAAGGCTTTAAATTCCTCTACCGTGCCACTAAGTACCGGAAAGGTCTGATAATGCATCGGTATGACCTTGGCAGGTCTTAAAAGTTGGCAGGCTTTAGCCGCTTCCCTTGGGCCCATTACATAATGATCCCCAATGGGGAGAAGGGCTATCTCAGGCTGGTAAAGATCACCAATAAGCTTCATATCATAAAATAGACCCGTATCCCCAGCATGGTAAACTGTTTCCCCATCTTCAAGAGTGATCACAAACCCACAAGGCTCGCCACCGTAACTTCCGTCAGGAAAAGATGAACTGTGGAGAGCCATAACCATGGTAAAAGCAATTCCGTTCGTCCTATAGGTACCTCCTATATTCATACCAATCGCATTAGGAACTCCCTTAGCAATTAAATACTGCTGAATTTCATGAATAGCAATTACCTGAGTGACTGAGGTGCGCGCAAGCTTGCCCACATCCCCTAAATGATCTCCATGGGCATGGGTAATAAGGATAAAATCATAAGGACCAAGGTCTACCTCTTTTGGGGCTTGAGGATTGCTCAGCCAAGGATCAATGAGTATTTTCCTTTTTTCCTTAGTAATTAAGGCAAAACAAGAATGTCCATAATAGATTAGTTCCATAAGTTTGAACCCTCAAAGAATTTTAAATAAGAGCGGGCGACGGGATTCGAACCCGCGACCTACAGCATGGCAAGCTGTCGCTCCACCAGGCTGAGCTACGCCCGCATTTTTTTTAAAAATTTAATCCCTCTTAGTAACCTGTCAAGAGACTAATTGCCCTCCTTGGGAGGGGCAAAAATTTCACAGAGTTTCACCAATCTTTCGTACTCTTCGTTAGCCTTCGCCTGGATTAGTTCTATCTCCTCTTTGGTAAGATGTCTAAACCTCCTTTGTAGCTTGAAATATTCTTCCACGGACTTAGGTTTGTCAACTTTTCTATTTAGGATGTAATATTTTCCATCAATCACCTCAAAAAGAGGGAACAACCTGGTTTCTACGATAAGCCTGGAAAGAAGAATAGTGTCTTCAGATTTGGAGCCCCATCCTGTGGGACAAGGAGAATAAACATGAATAAAGGCAGGCCCCTCAACTAAAGAAGCTTTCTTAACTTTGTTAAGATAATCCATATAGTAAGCAGGAGTAGCGGTAGCAAAATAGGGGATATTATGGGCTATCACTATTCCATCTAAATTCTTTTTCCAGGTGATGTTACCATGGATGACCTTTCCAGCAGGACTGGTAGTGGTATGGGCAAAGAGAGGGGTTCCGCCTGACCTTTGTACTCCTGTATTCATATAGGCTTCGTTATCAAGACAAATATAGATGAAATTATGGCCCCTTTCCAAAGCTCCGGAAAGAAACTGTAGTCCTATGTCAAAGGTTGCGCCATCTCCCGAAAAGACTACCACGTTTATTTTTTCCTTCTTAGAGAGCTTTCCTTTCTTCTTTAAAGCCTTAAGCGCCGATTCAATCCCAGAGGCCACGGAAGCTGCATTCTCAAAGGCAACATGGATCCAAGGCACCTTCCAAGAGGTGTAAGGGAAGGGACTGGAGATTATTTCCATGCACCCAGTAGAAGATACCGCTATGGTGTTAGGTCCAAGCACTTTGAGAGCAAGCTTAAGAGGCAAAACCGTGCCACACCCTTGACAAGCCCTGTGGCCTGGAGCAAACCAATCTACCTTAGGCAGATCCTTGATGCTCAAAGGCTTAAATTTTGCAAGCTCTGGTCTCATAGGCCTACTCCTTTGCACCGTAAATTTCATAGCTAAATTTGGGCTTCTTACTTAGGGCTTCAAAGGTCCTTTCAAACAACTCTTTAAAATCATCTTTAGTTACATCCCTTCCTGAAAGCCCTGCAATAAAGTTGACTAGCCTTGGTCTTTTGTTGGATTGATAAAGGGCTGAACGAACTTCAATTCCGACTGGCCCACCTGTTGCGCCATGGCTTATTGCTCGGTCAATCACACAGAGAGCCTTAACCTTCCCGATGGCCTTCAAAAAATCCTGCATAGGGAAGGGCCTCCAAAGTCTAATTTTAACCAATCCTACCTTTTTCCCTTTAGCTCTAAGCTCATCCACCGCATTGCTTGCTGTTTCCGCAAGGCTTCCCATGATAACCATGCCTACTTCGGCATCCTCCATGTGATAACTCTCAACAGGGTTATATCTTCTTCCGGTAAGCTTTTCAAACTCCCGCCAGGCCTGAATTACCACCTTATAACTGGCCTTTAAAGCCTCATCCAAGGCTTTTTTCGCTTCCGTATAGATCTCTGGAACCCCAATTGCCCCCATGCTGACCGGCTTTTTAGGATCAAGTTTATACTTCATCTTGAGAGGAGGCAAATATTTATCTACCACTTCTTGCTCAGCCATCTCAATAGGTTCTACCACGTGGGTGACAATAAAACCGTCTAAATTGACAGCCACAGGAAGTAAACACTTTTCCGCTACTTTATAGGCATGGTAGACAAGGTCTACCGCTTCCTGGCCATTTTCAGCAAAAGTTTGGATCCATCCCGCGTCTCGCATGGTCATTACATCGCTGTGATCATTCCAGATACTGATCGGTGCGGAAATAGAACGATTAGCTATGACCATCACGATAGGAAGCCTGAGCCCCGAAGCTATGAATAGATTTTCATACATGAAAAGTAGGCCCTGAGATGAAGTAGAAGTAAAAGTTCGGGCACCCGTTGCCGAAGCTCCAATACAGACACTTAAGGCAGCATGCTCGGACTCCACCGGAACGTATTCCGCATCCAGTTCTCCATTGTTAACAAGCTCCGCAAGATGCTCTACGATGTGGGTTTGAGGAGTTATGGGATAGGCTGAAATCACATCTACTCTACATTGAGCCACAGCATCAGCTACGGCGATAGATACTTCTTTAGCAACTCTCTTTCCCATTTTAGGCCTCCTCCAAAACCATGGTTATGGCCCCTTTAGGGCAAATGGCCGCACAAATCCCACAACCTTTGCAATACATAAGATTGCAAATGAAATAACCCTCTTCGTTTTCCTCATAAGCCGGCTCAGGACAAAGAAGATAACACTGCCCACACTTGATACACTTTTCCTTATCAAGTACTGGCCGATGGGATCTCCAGTCACCAGTTTTAAATTTAGCCGAATTCCCAGGTTCAAGAATATACATCCCTATGGCCAAATCCTTCCAACTCATCAACCCTTGATCTCTGGGCATCGCTTCACTCCTTTAGTAGATTTTGGTTTCTTCAATAGCCCTTTCAAAGGCTTTAATATTCTTTTCTGCCAAACGGCCAAACCTTTCCTTTAAGGCCTCCTTCATGTACTCCGGGTCCACAAGCCCCGTAGCCTTAATAAAGGCCCCAAGCATGGTGGTGTTAGTAATGGGTAACCCCAAAACTTCAAGGGCAAGTTTGGTGGCATCAAGAAGGGCAAGCTTTCCTTTATAATCTCCAAGCATCTTCCTTACTTCCTTTTCGGAAAAAGGTGTATTGAGGATGGCTATTCCGTTCGACTTTAGCCCTTGGGTAACCTTCACAATCTTAGGAAGAGAAGCATCCAACACTAAAACCACGTCCGGCTCATAAATTTTTTCCCTGGTGCGAATCCTTTCGTCACTAATCCGGGCAAAGGCCTGAACCGGTGCTCCCCTCCTTTCAGGACCAAAGCTGGGGAAGGCCTGAGCATACTTCCCTTGATGAATGGCCGACACCGCTATTAATTCAGCAGAGGTAACCCCTCCCTGTCCTCCCCTTCCATGAATTCTTATCTCTACCAGCATATGCCACTCCTTTGATTATTATTTTGCTTTATTCAACACGTTTTTACCATCTGTCAAGAGAGTTTGTTAAAAATTTCGCAAAATCAAACTAATTTAATCGGAAGATAGGGAATCCTTAACCTTTCACCCTTCTTTAAAGGCCTTTCCTTGACCACAAAAAAAGAAGAACCATTAAAGAGGATAGAACGTCCGTATCTTTGGCTTAATTGATCAATACTATTATAGAGGCTCACCATTTTAGATGGAGAAAATTTTTCGGCAAAAAGAGAGGCCTGCCTCATCTTTTCTTTATAAAGCTCGCTTAAACCTACTACGACCTGCCGATATCTCTTGGTAGGCTCATAGAGGGTAAAGAAGGCTTCTTTAAGATAGGGCATAATTTCAATGGGATAGGCACTACCTTTAAGTAAAGAAACCTCAGCTACGGTGCTTTGGAATTCCTCATCCTTCAAGGCTAACCAAACCCTTTTGGCCAAAAGACCATAAGCCCTGGCCTTAAAGCAGGCCAACTCAAGGTTGACTGAGATTTGGGAAAGGAGAAAATTTTGATCCGAGGTAGGAGAAAAACTTAAGGCTTTGGTAAGGCTTTGGTAAGTAGATTTAGGAGTTGGATCAAGGGGATAAACGGGAATACCCCTTAATTCAAGCCAGATTTCATAGATCCTTTTATCAAAATATTTTTTAATGAAATCCTCCGAGGCACAAGCAAAATCAAGAGCAGTTTCTACCTTTAGTTTCTGCAAAAGGGCCGAGGTCTTGGGGCCTATCCCCCAGACTTCCCCAACCGGAAGCTCAGCCAAATACTTATGGATCTCTCTTCCCTTGATGATCGTAAGACCATCAGGTTTTTGCCAAGAAGAGGCAATCTTGGCCAACACTTTAGTAAGGCTAATCCCCAAGGAAACGGTAATCCCCAACTCTTTTTTGATCCTCTCTTTGATGGCTAAGGCTATCCCGTCATAGCCGCAGCGATAAAGTCTTCTAAGACCGGTTAAATCCGCAAAGGCTTCATCAATAGAATATTCTTCTACTTCGGGCGTAAAGCTTCGGAGGATTTCAAACATCCGAACCGAAAAAAGGGAATACTTTTCATAATCCGAAGGAAGGATCACCGCCTGAGGAAAGCTTCTTTTTACCTCCCCAATGGTCATGCCTCTCTTTATCCCCAGGGCCTTTCCTTCGTAGGAGACTGCGGTAACTATCCCCCGCTCCTTACCTACCACTACAGGCCTTCCCTTAAGTTCAGGCCTTGTAGCTTGCTCTACGCTGGCGAAGAAAGAATCCCCATCCAGATGGAGAATAGCTCGAGGAAGACCATGAATGTTGAGAACCATCTCTCTAATTTTATCTATACTTCCTTATAACGGCAATCACCACTCCAAAGACCTCTATGTCCCTTTCCGGGCCAAAGACTAATTCCGGATATTGACGATTACCCGGCTTTAGCCTCACTTCTCCATTCCTTAAATAAAAAAATTTCATCGTCCACTCATCTTCCACCCGCACCACCACAATATCTCCGTTCTTTGGTTTCATGCCTCGGTCAACAAGCACATAATCCCCAGGCAAAATCCCAGCCTCCACCATAGATTCCCCGTAAACCTTAAGCAGAAAAGTTGAAGCAGGGTTTTTAACCAGCCACTCTTCCATGCTGATACTTTCAAAAAGGGTCTCCTCTACTTGGGAAGGAAAACCCGCAGTGATCGCTCCAAGAAAAAGAAGCTCCATTACTTTTCCTCTAAGACTAGATATTTTTCTAATTTTAGTTTCTCCAAGGGTTTGTAATCCCTTTCATAATCAGCAGGAATAGGATTGGGCATCTGAATGGCATTTAAAAGATTGGAAAAGCTTGGGTTCTTTGCCAATTCTAAGATGGCATTTTTAACCTTCTCTTGCACATCCTTTGGCACCCGTGGATGAGCAGAAAGGGGATGAGGAGCGGAAGGAGGGGTTTGGTAAAGAATACGGAGTTCTCTTTTTATTTCCTCAGGCTGACGTATAAAGGTGTTGTTCACTCCTCCTCCCGCTTCCGCTTGTTTTAAAACTACGTAAAGATAAACATTGTCATGAGTAAAAACATAGATCGGGGTAAATTTGATTTTAAATTTTTCCATAAGAAGGGCCCTCATATAAAGGGAAGCGGCATAAGCGTTGGGAGCAGGAAAGGCAAGCACTTTTCCTTCAAGTTCTTTTACCGACTGGATGGGACTATCCTTCCTAACCACCAAAATCCCCACCAAAGGTTTGGTATCCCTTACTAAAGGGCGATATCTCTGAGCTTTATAAGCCATTACCTCATGATAGGGGTTCATGAAAGCAAAATCAAGCTTGCCTTTGAGAAAGGCCTGTTCAAACTCCGGAATACTCCTGAAGGTTCGCAGTTCAAAATTTAGATTGGTTCGTTTTTCTAACTCCTTGACCAAAGGTCCCCATCTTTCATGTATTTCTATAGGGGTAAACTGAGGCACTACACCCAAAGTATAAACCCTTTCTTCCGCCTTAAGCACGCCAGGGCCCCAAAATAGAATCAGAAATAGAAAAAGACCCCAGGCTTTTCGCATTTTACATCCCTCCGCAAGTTATATTTTTACTTTACTTAGCGCAGACATTAGATCATTCAAAGTATAGGGTTTGCGAAGAATGCTAATGAGACCAAGACTTTTCCAATCCACTTCTTCAGAAATTTCCGCATATCCAGTGGAAAGAATGGCCTGCAAATCCGCTTGGTATTGCTTCAAGGTTTTTATTAAATCAAGTCCATTGAGTTTACCAGGCATGGTAAAATCGGTAATTACCAGGTCAAACTTTTCCCCTTTAGAGCTTTCCACGAGATAAGTAAGCAGGGCTTTTTCTCCATTTTCCGCGGTAGTTACCTCATGCTTGAGCTCCTCCAGGATCATGGCAAGGCTCTCCCGCAAATCATCCTCATCATCCACCACCAGGATCTTCAATTTCCTTCCCAGAGGTTTGACTACCTCTTCCATATCTTCTCCTTTCCATACCTTATAGGGAAGACTTATGGTGAACCGCGTGCCCTTTCCGATCTCACTTTCTACTTCAATCTGACCTCCTAATTTTTCAACCAGGGTTTTTACAATAAACAACCCCAGTCCCGATCCCTCCTTCTTAGTAGTAAAGAAGGGATTAAAAATCTTAGACAAAATTTCCGGAGGGATACCCGGCCCATCATCGCTAAAAATGATCTTGAGAAAATTCTTTTCTCCCTCGGTCACCTTATCAATTTCAATGCTGATGAGACTTGCCTGAGCTTGCATGCTATTTATCATTAAATTCAAAAAGATCTGAGATAAGGCGTAGGGATCACACTCTAAATTCTTAACTGGAACCTTGACATTCAAATTAAAATGCACTGAGGTGCCAGCCAAAGCAAAGCTTGCTACATCCTTTATAACCTGCTCTAGATTGGTGCTTTCTAAAATAATTTCTCCACCCTTGGAAAGACTTAGGAGCTGAAAGGAAAGGTATTTAGCCCTCACCAGGCTTCTTTCCATCACTTTAAACCGTTCCATAACTTCCTCTGAAACTTTATTAGAAAGCTGTAAAAGATTAAGGTGGTTGAAAAGAATAGCCAAGATGTTATTTAAATCATGGGCCACTCCTGCGGCAAGTTGCACCAGAGTTCTGATCTTTTCCGTATAAAGAAATTGCTCCTGAGCCTTCACCTCCTCGGTAATATCCTTCAAAACCAAAAGAAACTCTTCCTTTTCTATAATACTAATCTTTTTAAAACTCAAATTATAAATTTTTTCCCCGATCTTAACTTTTCCTTCCCATCCCATGGATTCTTGCAAACCCTCAAAAAGATGGTCAATGGTTAAAACAGTTAACTCTGGATAGATTAAAACCTTCCCCTCAGAAAAAAGCCCTTTAAGAAGTTCTTTCCCCTCTTTGGTTGTGGTGCTATTTACTATTTCTGAAAGGAGATCCTTTGCTAATTTATTCATCATTTGGAGAGAAAAGCCTTCATTCAAAAGAAAAATGGCCTCCTCTATGGTAGCGAAAATGGCCTCAAGAATTCTTTTTTCTTTTATCAAATCCCTTTCGGCCTGTTTTAACTCCAAGCTTGCCCAATTGAGGGTTAGGGCTAAGTCCTTGGTTTCGGAAAACTTCGTTACTAAAGCAATCGTTTCACCCTTTTTCCTTGGGAATTCTTTGGCAAATTCAATAAGCCTATTGATTTCAAAATGGAACCGGCGATTAATTAAACTACTAACCGCAAAAAAGATAAGGAAAAAGATAAAGTAAGTTAAAAACAAAACAAAATTAGTGCGCCCCTCTAATTGTCTTAACCGCGAAAGATCAAAGGTAAGATAAAGATGGCCATAAGTCACATCCTTGATGATGAGAGGAGAATAAAAGAAAAAAAGATAGTCTTTGGGATCAAAACTAATTCCCTCTTTCAATTTTTTTTCTGGGGGTAGAGCTCCATAAAGCCTAACCAACTGACCTTCGGGGTCAAGGGCTAAGTAAATAAAAGGCCTTTTTTCTTCATCAGTAAGGATAAATTCGGTAATAAGCTTAGCGCGGATTTGTAATTCTATTTCTTTTTGCAACTTATCAAACCTTTTTACCGCAAGATCATCCAGAGCTTGAACCTTAATGTATTCCGCCGTAGCTTTGGCCTTTTCAAGTTCAAGCTTGCGAATTAACCCAAAGGTGTAGGCCCTGATCACGAAGATGGTGGCTAAACTTCCGAGAAAAAAAACCCCCAAAAATATCAAAAGATTAAGCTTAGTAAATTTTATTTCCTTCATTTTTGTTAATCTAAGATCAAAAAAACTTTTAGTTTAAATTTTATATATAATTAATTAAATCCTTTCAAAAAATCAAGCCTAAAATTTATTGGTTAAAGTTTCAAATTTGAAAAGTCACCTTCGGAGGAAACTTCCTCATAAAGGCCAATTATCCTTAGGAAGCTTCACCAAAACTTAAGCTTAAGGGCCCTTGCCTACTAAGCATGCCCTTAAGCTCCACTCTCCCAAAGCTCCTCTACCCCTAAATCATTCACCAAAAAAGACAGACGCAAAATCCTAAAGATTCCTTCTCACACCTAAGGAAGGGTTTTGCAAAGTTCAAAATATTTGGGAACATATTAAATAATAGTAAAATTTATTTTTTAGGAAGGCTAATTTTAGGTTAAAGATAATTTTTTTTTTCAAAATGGGAAGGTCCCCCCTCCTACGGATTTCTTTTTGAGGTGAAGAAACTTTCCCTTAAATTCTCTTTAAAAGACTCCTTAAATCTCCTTAAATACTCCAAAAAAAGACGGTGGATTGGCGTTTTTTTTGGTGAACCCTAAGTCAGCATGCCCGGGGCCGGACTCGAACCGGCACGGGGCGGAAACCCCAGTGGATTTTAAGTCCACAGCGTCTGCCTAATTCCGCCACCCGGGCTAACTTTTTACTATTATAAAGTCTTTTCCAAAATTTGACAAGCTTCCTCCGAGGAAGAAGAGAGCTTAAGGCCCACCTTTAACCTTAAAATTTCATGACCCCTCAAGTGAAGATTAGCCCCTTCCTCATACCTTCAGCACTTTCCGAGAGGACAGGTTGGTTAACCTCTAAAGCAAAACAAAGCTAAAATAGAAACCTCAGCTTTTCTTAAAACCCAATCAACTTAAATTTCAATTTAAAACACCCTTAACTTTTCCTAAAAATTATTCTTGACTATTTAAAAAATGAAATTAAATATAAAATACATAAATAAAGTAAAAAAGTAGGAGGGTGCTATGAACAACAAAAAAATCTTACTAGGTGGAGGGGGACTTGCTTTACTTTTTGCTTTCCTTTTACTGGCCTTATTCCAAAATAAGGAGCTTTTAGCAAAGCCCAAGGTTAAACCTTCTGACGGCTGGGCAGGGGTTGTCTTTCATCTTCATGCTTCAGGAAAGGCTTATGCTGTATCTGAAGATACTGATGAAGTGTTGGCTGAATTTCCCGTTTCAAAGGGTGGTACCCTTGGTTCTATAACTCCTGATGGAAAAAAGCTTTATGTAGGGGGTGCTGCGGAGGGTGAGAAGCAGGTTGCGGTAATTGATGTGGTGAATTTAAAAAAAATTAAAGATGTGACTACAGGAAACAGGCCTAAGCATCCCTTAGTTAGCCCAACCGGAAAGCTGGTTGGCGTTGATCACTGGGGGCTTGAGGCAGATGGCAAACAAAAAATAGTCTTTATTGACACAAAAACGGATGAAATAGTAAAAGAAATTTACTATGAGGTCCAAAATAAAGATTTCAAAGGGCCAACCTCCATGCATAACCTTTGGTCGCGGGACAGTAGATTTTTCTATACGATTAGTCGCCCTGACAAAAAGGTGCTTATCGTTGATACCAAAGATTGGTCACTAAGGGAGAAAGTATTTGAAAGTATTCCTCACTACATCGTGGAAAGGCCTGATGGAAAGGAACTGTGGATTGTGACTGAAGGAACGCCTGATGGAAGTATTGCTCCAGGAGTTACTATTTTAGACTTAACGAAAAAAGACCTGCCTGTCATAGCTAAATTATCCATCCCCTTAGATGGAGAAGAGGCCATAGAGGGGCATCATGGAAACTTTGATTTGGATGGCAAATACTTCTTCCTCTGTAACCGTGGACCTGGTAAAAATTTCAAGGGTCGTGCCGTGGCGGTTTATGATGCCAAAACCAAAAAGCTTATTGCAGACCTAAGGATGGCCTCTACCGGAGTTGGGCATGTTTACATCTCCCCTGATGGTCGTTATGGGATAGTTACTAACTATGGAAACAATGTCATTTCTATTATTGATATAAAAAACCTAAGAACCATCAAGCATTTAACTATTGGGACGGGGAGGATGGGACATGTTGCTTTTACCAGGGATAGCAAAAAGGCTTATGTAAGTAACGATAAAGATGGGGCTCTCTATGTGATAGACATGAAAAATTTTGAGGTGATAAAAAAGGTCACTACCAATGGGAACCCTGGTGGTGGACAGGTTCTCAATTCCTACTATAACATCTTTGAAATTCCTCCCAAGGCTAAAAAGTGATAGTTAGACATACCACGGACAAAGGTTTAAAATAGCCAAGCTGATTTTAAAGCCCCTGAGTGAAAGGAAGGCTCGGGGGGCTTCAATTTGAAGGAAAGGCAAATGCTTGATAGTTTTATTCTTTTGCTTCTCGGGATCTTGCTTCAAGCTCTTCCTTTTTTACTGGCGGGAGCCTTGCTTTCTGGCATGATGGAGGCCTTCATCCCCAGCTCAACTATATCCAAGCTTATGCCCAAAGGGCTATTCCCTGCGTTAATGATAGGGGCTTTTGCTGGTTTTTTTTTGCCCCTGTGTGAGTGTAGTTCAGTTTTTGTAGTAAGAAGGCTTCTGCAAAAAGGCGTTTCTCCTCCAGCCTGCCTTACCTTAATGTTAGCAGCACCCATTGTAAACCCCATAGTCCTTGCTTCTACTTATGTTGCCTATTCCTGGTATCCAACGATGGTAGCCCTAAGGGTAAGTATGGGCTTAATCGTGGCCATTTTGACTGCTCTTTTGATAAATTTTCTGGTAGGAAGGCAAGTTCTTCGGACTGAACCCCCAAGAACCCTTCAGCTTCAGGAAATTTTTTCCCTCAACCCTTTAGAAGAATTTTCTTTAGGAAAAAGGCTAAAATGGGGTATTTTTCATGGAATGTATGATTTTTTGGCCCTTTTTCCTTTTTTTCTCTTGGGAGCAACTTTTACTGCGCTTTTCAAGACCGTCGCTCCTTCTGAAATTTTCCTCTTCCTGCAAGAGAAGGAATTCCTAAGCATTCCTCTTTCTTTTATCCTTGCCTTTTTTCTAGCCCTTTGCTCGGATGCTGATGCCTTCATTGCTTCTGCTCTAAACGGCATTTTTACAATTCCTTCCCAGCTTGCCTTTTTGGTCTTTGGGCCTATGATGGACATTAAGCTCTTTTTGATCTATGGCCGGTTCTTTCGGAAAAAAGTTCTTCTTTCGCTTCTCTTGGTTCCGATGGGTCTTATTCTTGTGCTTATATATATCCTTATGAGGTATTTATGACTTTACCCTATGCCATAATCCTTTTTTTTGTCTATGCTTTTTTTATCCTCTATCTTTTAGCAAGCGGAGATATCCTTAAGTTTATCTCTCCCCGGATCGTATGGTTATCTTATCTCAGCGGAATTTTTTTAGCCCTATTTATTATCGTCCTTTCGTCAGAGGAAATAAAGCTAAAAAAAGAAGGAAAAAACCTAAAGAGCTTGGGGAAACTATTTTTTCTTCTCTATCCAATCTTTGTTTATTTTCTTTTTCAGCCTTCAGAGCTTAAAAATTTGCCAACCCCCACGGTGAAAATTTTCCCTAAGGAAAAAAGCTCTAAGGGCTATGAAGCCCTAAAAAGCTTGCCTATCTCTGAGGATGGCTATGTACGGTTGAATCTTTTTGAACTATGGATCCTTGCCAAAAACAACCCCCACCTAACCCAAAGATATCGTTTTATTACCGAGGGAGAAATCTCCATGGTTGAAAAAGGCGTCTTTGGAATTCGCCGATATTTTATGACTTGTTGTGTAGCCGATGCCACGGCGGTTGAAGTAGAAGTTTTAAAAAAAGATGAGTTTAATTTTGCAAAAGGAGATTGGGTACGAATTGGGGGAAAGGTTTTTCTTAAGGATTATGTGCTTATCATCCCAGATTTTGTAGAAAGGATTAAAAAACCTACGCAGGTATACATCACCCGCTGGAGCGAAGAGCCTCCCTTTAATCCCTAACTTTAAGTTTTATATTTCTTAAAAAAAGGAAAGGTAAAGCTAAAAAGAGGTCACTGGGAAAACAATGGGGAAGAAGATTTATGTAGCTTTAAGTATTGCGGGGTCTGACTCTGGAGGAGGTGCGGGTATTCAAGCGGACTTAAAAACCTTTTTTGCTCATGGGGTATTTGGTACCACGGTGATTACGGCCCTAACCGCCCAAAATACGGTAGGGGTTTATGGGATAGAGGTCGTCTCCCCAGAAATGATTTATTTACAGGCCAAAGCCGTGTTTTCTGACCTTCACCCTGATGCGGTTAAAATTGGCATGCTCTATCATCCAAAAACTGTAGAAGTGGTCGGGAAAATCCTACGGAAGTTTAAACCAAGATGGGTGGTGGTTGATCCTGTGATGACGGCTAAAGATGGGGCTGAACTCCTATCCAAAGACGCATTAGAACTTTACAAAGAAGAAATAATTCCTTTTTGTTCTATCCTTACGCCAAACATTCCGGAGGCAGAAGCCCTAACCCAAAAGAAGATCTCTGACCTGGAGGACATGAAAAAAAGTGCGGTCTATATGTTTGAAAAGCTAAAGGCAAAGGCTATTCTCCTCAAAGGAGGCCACCTCAAAGCCGACCCCATTGATGTATTTTTTGACGGAGAAAAAATTTTAACCCTACCCGGAAAAAGAATAATCACAAAAAATACCCATGGAACTGGATGCACCCTCTCGGCAGCCATTACCGCTAATTTAGCCTTAGGCTACGATTTGCTCACAGCTGTAAAGCGAGCCAAGCACTACCTTGAAGGAGCAATTGCTCAAGGACTAAATCTCGGAAAAGGCGCAGGACCTCTTAATCACTTTTGGAATGTAACCATCAACCTTCCTTAAAAGCCCATCTTAACCATTACCTGTAGCTTTCAACTTCTGATAGCGAGGCAATTTGAAAAGGATAAGGGATAAAAAATTAAGGATTAAGAATAGAAAATTGAAGGAGAAAAAGAAAGGTTTCTTCAGAGATAAACTAAAAAATTGCATCTTTTTGCGACAAGTTGAGGGAAAGAGTTCAGAGTTTATATCCCTCAATGACAGGCTGGGAACTCATTACATTCCTCATTTATCCGTCAAAACTTTCCACTAATCAAAGAGAATTTGATAAAAAGAACTGAGCATTTTTAAGAAGAGGGGCTTAAAGATTGCCTTAGCTTTTCTTAAACACATTCATGAAGTTAACACTTAAATGTTAAACTAAAAGACAAACAAAAAATCTTGACAACTAATAAATTTTAAATATCATTCAATTTATTAATTTATATAGTTTAAATTAAGCTAAACACCGCTAAATCTTTAGAAGAATTTTTTGTTTAGGGGGGTAGGGTTATGAACTTAATAAAGTATTTTCAATCAAGCCTACAGGGAAGGCTAATGCTCCTTTTTCTCGTCGTTATCATAGCCATTTCAGGAATACTTAGTGCAGTATCTATTTATATCCTCCACAAGTCCTTGAACAACCAATTTGAGGAGAGAGCTCAGGTTATCGCGCAAAATATCTTAAACATAAGAGAAATTTTATTTAAAAAAAGCGCATCCTACGCAAGTTTACTTGCCAAGAGACCAGACCTTATTGAAGCTGTAGCCAAAGAGGATATAGAAATTTTGAAAAAGATTTTAGTTCCGGAATTTCAAAAGCTTCATAGCTTGGATGAGATAGTTAAAACCTTAGAAGTAACCAATGCCCAAGGTATAGTCCTAATGAGAGGGCACAACCCTGAAAAAAGAGGTGATAACAAAGCAAAGCTCTTTATGATTCAAACTGCCCTTTCGGGAGAAGAGATTGCAGGACTTGAGGTTTCTCCAACTACTGGAGAGATGGCCTACGATGCAGTATGGCCTCTGAAACTCAACGAAAAAGTAGTGGGAACCCTTAAGGTAGGAATTTATTTCAAAGATGAAATGGCTCAAAGCCTTAAGAAGTTAACAAAGGCAGAAATTATCATCTTCTCAGGGGATAAGGTTAATGTTTCCACTATTGAAGGGGTAAAGGATTTAAAAGTGCCTAAGGAGGTGTATGAAAAATTAAAACCAAAGACTGCCTTGTTTGAGGAGATAAAGATCAAGGGAGAAAGATATAAGATTGGCTACATCCCAATGATTGACCCAGAGGGCAAGCTCAGAGGGATTTTGAGTTTCCTTCTTCCCTACAAACCCATAGAGCAAGCCTTAAAAAGGCTTATTTTTTGGATAATCGGCTTATCCATCTTGAGCGTTTTAATTTTTAGTGTTTTCCCTATCCTTCTAAGTAAAAAGGTTGTCAAATCCTTTAGGGAAATAAAAGAGATCTTAGCCAAATTTGAAAGAGGGGAATTTTTATCATCCCTTACCGAGCATAAAGCATTTGCTGAGATAAAACCTATTCTACGAGGCTTAAACCTTCTTCAGCATACCTTTACTCACATCTTACAAGGGATAATAAAGGTTCAGGAAGTTACCAAGAATGTGGTAGAGGATGAAAAAAAAGAAGTAGTAGAGATTGCACCTTTGACTGCTCAGATGGAAAACCTGGTGGTGAAGACCAAGGAGGCGGGAGAAAAGGTTTTTTCCCTATTAAAGTCAGTTGTTTCGGCAACCGATGAGATGCAAAAAGCTATTGCTGAAATATCTCACAATACTTTTACCATGGCTGATAAAACTAAGGCGGTCAAAACTTTTATGGATGAAGCAAGGGAAGTGGTCTTAAGCCTTGAGCATTCCATGGACAAGATTAAAAACATAACCGAGATCATCAAAAACATTGCAGAGCAGACCAATCTTTTGGCTTTGAATGCGGCCATTGAAGCTGCTCGGGCAGGAGAGGCTGGAAAGGGCTTTGCGGTGGTGGCTAATGAAGTAAAAGAATTGGCCAGAAAAGTTTCAAGCTTCACTACGGAGATTAAAAAGATAATTGAAGAACTATCTGAGAACATTAAAGAGACCGTTGACCGTGTAAAAGCCTCACAAGAAATGGTAGAAGAAGTGGAAAGGTCAGCCGATGTTGTGGCAACGGCAATTGAGGAAGAAACTGCGGTCACCAGAGACATCGCGCAATACATAGAAGAATGTCAAAGAGAAAGCCAAACCTTGATGCAGGAGATAGAAAACTTAGGCCAGAGCTCAGATAAGCTTACCAAAGCGTTAGAAATAATACGGTATAACATAGATGTTTTGGGCGAAATCACTTCCACCGCCACTATTATGGAAAATCTGTTTAAGATTAGGGCCCTTAGCTTGACCGACGAAGAATTGCAAAAGTTAAGCCCGGAAGTAATTTTCAATTTAGCTCTGCTTGGGCATATTAACTGGAAAATAACCTTCCTTACCCAGGCCATAAAAGGAGAAGTTCCAACTGTTGAGCGAGACCCAAGGAGATGTGTCCTGGGAAGGTCCCTTACCATTCTACGCGAAAAGATAATAGATGGGGCCCTTCTTCGCACGCTTGAGGAAATTGAAGGGCCCCATAAAAGGCTACATGGCTTGATAGAAGAGTTTGAGAAATGGGATAGAAGCTCTGAAGAAAAGATTTATCAGTTTATAGAGAATAGGGTCTTACCCACCTTTAATGAAGTAATTGAGATACTCTTAAAGATGAAAAAATTCTACGACTAAAGTTTGCTCTAAGATTTAGTTATGGCCCTAAACCTCCTAAGGCCCGAGCTCATCATTTTATGTTCCCTTATCTCATACCAACCTCCCTGAAACCGAAGCCCTTCTCCAAGTCAAAATTGTTGACCTTGAAGGGATGAAGAAGGCGGTAAAGGCCTTTGTGAAAAAGCTAAAGGCCAAGGCTGTCCTCTTGAAGAGTGGGCATATCCCAGGAGATCCAACTGAGATATTTATACTTCCTTCACGCTCCTATGAATAAGTTAACACGCTCCTTAGAATAAGGTAATTAGAGAAGGAAAAAATTAACCGCCCCTTTAATTATCTATCAGAGGTAAAGTTTACTAGCCCATTGTTGTTGTCATCCAGGCACACAGCCTCGTTGTAAGTTAAGACTCTGAAAGGTGTCCCAGAACATCTGATTAAAGGATTGTCAGGATAAGCAGTTATTTGTTCGAATGAGGAAGGCCCTAATCGGGACGATCTTGTTGTAATTTCTAGACCATTGTTTACGCGCCGACATAGGGTATCAACTAAAAAGTAATATCTTCCCCCAAGATTATTCCATACCCGGTACTGTCTGTTGGTGACCCTTATACAGACCTTTGCCGAGCAAGAATTGTAGCCATATTCATTGGAAACTACTAAAGAAAAGGTTCTATTAGGTACATTCAATGGATCGGTGGTGCAGGTACCACCCGTTGAATTAGAATAGGAGGTACAATTTCCGCTTAGCGGACTAAAGCTTGCGTAAGCTGGACCACCCGTAATGGTCCATTGCAAGGTTGCCCTTTGACCATTATTGATGGGATTTGTTAGCACGCTTAGGGTACAGCTTGGAGGACTTCCGCCACCGCCGCCACCACCACCTCCGCCGCCACCGCCTCCTCCTCCGCCACTTCCGTTTCCGCTACCCAGGTTAAGGGCATAGATCACCACGGTATAGGTGGCATTTATGGTGGTGCAATTATCGTTAAAGCTTATATTAAAGGTGCAAAGCTCCGAACTTGTGGTAATACTTGGAGTTCCAGAGATAGTTGCATAACCTCCCGCACAGTTTAAGGTTAAACCATGACAGGAAGTGGATGGACACAAGGAGGTAAAAGTCCCACTTCCCCCAGATGCACTGATGGTAGCATTAAAAGATGTGCCGTTTGCGGCATAAAAGGTTGTCCCTGAGATGGGATGTAAAGTAATAGGTCGGGGCTGAACATTTAAAAGATAGGTTTGATTTGCGGTATTGCCTTCCCGATCAGTAACAAACAAAGAAAAGCTTCCTCCGCCAGCACAGATTGGTGTTCCAATAACCGAGACCATTTTTGCGTAAGTAGAGTTTAGGACCGGAAAATTTAGCCCATTCCAAGTGACAGGACTGGAGGTGTAATTGTAAGGAGGGATTCCTCCTTCAATAAGGATTGAACCATTGTAGGGTTGGCCTTGATAGGCCCAAGGAAGGCTTGTGGTGAGAATTCTAAGCTGAGCTCCTGGACAGCCAACTTTTACCCTTAACTCATCAAGGGTTACCCATTTAACGATATCATCATAATCTTCAGGTCGGTTCATATCCGTAGGATAATTGTCCACGGAAGATGTGCCCTGAGGTAAGACGGGATAGCAGATTTTTCCTGGGGGACAATTTGTAGTAACATTTCCAGTTTGCACGTTAATGTTTTCCCCTCCGGAGACCACGATAAAAGCCACATCAATAATCTTATAATTACAATTAGCATCGGTGCAGACTACAAGGTTGGTCACTCTCTTTCCACAGATAAGGTCGGTGCTATTTGTGGCGTTGGTAAGGTCGGCATCCACAAAGTAGACCAGAGGCTTTTGCCAGGCGTCAACCGCATTACGGACGGTCTGGTTAAATTCAGTGCCCGGTTGAGGTAACCTTCTTTCCTTTGCGGCAAAACCGATGATAGATTCCACCGCAGCATCGATGGTCTCTCGCGTTTGAATTAGTTTGGCCCTCTTGGTTAACATGCCAATCAGCCCGGCACCTAAACTTAAAAGCAAGCCAAGGATGACAAGCACAATGGCTATCTCAACTAAGGTTATCCCAGCTCGCCTTTTTACATAGTTTTTTAATAAGATAGACCTTTGAGAATCCTTTTGAGGATAACAAAAATTTCCAAGTTTGGAAACAAATTTCATATCATACAAGTTGGAAATATAATTTATATAAAATACCTTGTTTCTAAAAAATTTCAAGGATTAAAAAGATGCATTTGGTTCTTAAAAAAGTTTTTTTTTTATGAATTTCTCAAAATTTCTCTCCTTTTCTCACTTTAACCTCGTTTTACTTTTTTTACCGATTATTTCAAGAGTATCCTGCCCTTCCCCTTCTCCCATCTCCACCCTCCAAGTCTGCATACTTTAGCCTCCTTTATAACTTATTCCGTTAGTCCGTTCCCTGTTAAACTCTTTCTAAGCTCTTGGGATCTGTTTCTTTAAGACCATTAAAGTGCATGATGCTTAAGGCTCAATTTGAGATTAGATGAATTTTTCGGAATAGCGTAAATTTAAAACCAAGCTTCCTTTTGGCATTTTTGCTAAGGATTTACAAAAAACTTTCTTCAGAAAGGGGTATACTGTCCTTGCGGAAAATTTCCAAAAACCTTGGTTAAATCTTTGCAAACCAACACCTCTGAAATTCTAAAGTTTTTAGAGGGGAAAAGGAGGAAAATTAGGATCCGAAGAAGGACGACCTAAATAAAAACCCTGCCCATAATCCACGCCAAACTCCCTAAGCTTTTTAATGGTTTGCATATCCTCCACGAATTCGCCGATCATTTTTATTCTCATGCGGTGGCAAAGGGCCACCATGCTTTCAAAGATAGCTTCATCCACCAAAGAACCCTTGGAAAGACCCACCACAAACTCTCCTTCAATCTTCACAAAATCTAAAGGAAAGTACTTAATGTATTGGAAAGAAGAATAACCGGAGCCAAAATCATCAATACAAAATTGAAACCCATAACGCTTTAAAGAGGAAATAAATTCTTGCAGAAGTTTAATGTTCTTTACCGTTTCTCTTTCAGTCAGCTCAAAGATTATCCTTGCCGATGGGAAATTAAATTTTTTCAAAATTTTTTGAACATTTACCAAATAATCACTTAAAACTAAAGATTTTGGGCTCAGGTTCACGGTAAGATATCCATCATAGCGGTGATCTTGCAAAATTTCTAAGGCCTTCTCCAGATTAACAAAATCCATCTCCGTGACAATACCAAGATTTTCCGCAAGAGAGATAAACTTTCCGGCGGGCATAATCTCATCCTGAATTTTTATCCTCATCAGGAGTTCGCACCCCAGAAGGGTTCCTGTTTGGAGATCATAAATAGGCTGAAAGTAAGGAATGATCTCCCTTTTCTCAACGGCGTGCATAATGGAAAGGGCTAACTGCTGCTGCTCCTCTTGAAACTTAAGAGAATCTTGGGGAGAAGGAAAGACAATTCGGTTTTTGGCTCCCTCTTTAGCTTTAGAGGAAAGAACGCTTTGGGCTAAGCCAAAGAGATCCTTTGCGGTTTGGCCATGATCAGGATACACCACCAAGCTAATAGAAGCCGTTACGCTTATAAGCCGACCATCCGGTGTGGTCAGATCCAAATGATGAAAACCTTCTTGAAGGCGTTGAGCTACACTAAACCCCTGCTCAAGGTCGCACAAAGGTAAGATCAGGGCAAACTCATCTCCCCCAAGACGACAAGAAATATCCCCTTTCCTCTTAAGGACTTCAATTTTTTTAGCTATCATCTGTAAAACTTGATCCCCGAAGGTATGCCCATAATTATCATTAATCAACTTAAAGTTATCCAAATCTAAAAGAAGGAGACAAAATTTGTAATTATGCCGCTTGGCGCGTTCAATTTCATAATGAAATAGCTCCCAGAATAGATTTTGATTGTAGAGCTGGGTTAGGGGATCTCGGGTGGCAAAGAATTCAAGTTCCTTGGTGTATTTAGAAATAGCTTTTATGCTTCCCACAATGTTTAAAATACTAGATAGAACCAATTCTAAAGCTAGTTCCTGGGCCTTATTCAAAAATAAACTGCCTAAGCCTACTCCCACAATCCCTCCAATAGCCGGGGCCTCAAGAATGAGTGTTTTAGTCTTGACTAACTTGATGGAGGTCAAACCCAAATCTTCATCAGCCAAAAAAACGTGATGATTAAAATTTAAGGAATTAAGGGATAAACTTTCTTGGATGATGCTGGTTAATTGAGCTTCTATACTTTCTCTTAAGGATGGAGATGGTCTTTTATACCAGAAGACTTCACAAGCAAAGACCTCGTCACCAGAGTAAAAAAGGAAAAAGAGGAAGGGCACATCCAATATCTCGTTGATTTCCTCTATTAAAGCAAGAATATAGAAATCCCAATTTTTCATGAGCTCAGACGTAATAATGAATTTTTCCATTAATTTCAGCTCAAAGTCAAAGATTTCCCGACTTACCGCAAGTTTCCCCAAAAGATCGCTTAAGACTGCTAAACATTTATGAACCTTTGACGTTTCCTCTAATTGGGAAGGCAGTTTTTTAAAAGCTTGAAGAAGACGAAGTAGATCCTCAAAATTCTTAACCTTCTCAAGCTCCTTTTCCAAAAGGAGAAAAGGTTTGAGAATTTTTTGTGAGTGCCTCCTTTCATAGAGAAATAGACCAAGTAGGAAGAAAGGGAGCATAAAAAGAAGGATGATTAAAAAATTTTTGCCGCCCTTCTCCCAATCTTCTCGCCAAGAGACTTTCCAAACTAAGCCCCCAAGATTATCCCCTTCCTTAAGCTTCCCATGACAGCTAAGGCACTCCTTCTTAGCCTTAAACAACCGAACCATTTCTAAGGTTTGCCAATCCTTACGGAGAATAAAGGCCTCTTCTTTAATACCCGCCAATCTTTTAAGTTCTTCGGAAGAAACTAACCTTAGCCCTGAAAGCTTTTCCAGAAAGGGCCTGCCACCTCCTTCCACCCTTAAGGTCTTCTTAGGCTGGGGATGAAAAAGAGAAAAGAAAGCGGGAAGCTCCCTTTGCAAAAAAGAAAGGTATTTTTGCTCCAGATAGATTTCAAAACTAAAACTAAAGAGGATTAAAAGGAGAAAGGCAAAAAAGACATAGCCTAAAAGAACCTTGAGGAGAAAAGAAAATGGGTGCCTAAACAATATCCCTCCTTAAGCCTGCTCCATTATGTAAGATAACGTTGGGGTAACTTGCTTGGACATCTTTATCGTCATAAAGGCCTACCACGTGGTCATAGCGCAAGATTCCGTTGGTCAATAGGCTGCGTTGTGCTAAAGCATTTTACCCTTTCCATCTCAGTTAGCCTTCCCTTCTAATTTCGTACGATTTTGTGCCTTGCCAAGGATCCTTTTGTCCCTTAGAGCCTGCGGTTTAAATGGCTTCTTTATTAAAGTTTAATTTAAAAATTACTGCAAAATGGTCAAGCGTAAAATTTATTAAAATAAATCTATTAAAATTGCGCGTTGTTAATTTTTTGTTAATTTTCATTTATCAAACAAATGTTTATTTAAATTAACACTTGTAAAATTTTTAAAAATATAGTTTATTAAAAAACTAAAATCAAAAACAAAACATGGGCCTTTTGAGGCTTTGCAATGGTTACTCTTTGCGAGGAATGAAGTTTGCCAAGAAATATCTAATTTAAAACTTAAAAATTGCAGGAGGGGGTTATGAGTGGCAAAAAAAGTTCTCTTTTTAAACTTCTTTTTTTAGTTTTTGGTCTAAACATTCTCCTTTTAATTGTCGGCTTTGGCGTGATAACTTATGAAATTAACAACCTAAAAGGTTGGGGGGTTGCTATTGATAATGCCGGACGCTTAAGGTTCAATTCCCAGTGGCCTGTAAAAAGCGCCACCCTTTATTATGAAAAGGTTTGCTTAGAAAAAGGGGATGGGAGTATCTATCTTCAAAGGATTAACAGCTCCAAGGAATCCGCCTTTAAAGCCGTCGGTGACCTTAGGGAAGGTAAAAACGGCTCAAAAAGCATTAAAGACATTGGGAGAAGCGAGGTGGATGCCCTTTTTACGGAAATAGAAAAGGGCTATGGAGAGCTTTTCTCTCTCATTGAAACTTTCACCAAAAACTGTGATAAAACCCTTATCTCCAAAATGGACGAAACCTCGGAAAAGGTCCTTTCCCGGGCTAAGGATTTAGTTCCTTACCTTGCTCAGCTCAATTCTAGGAACATGTTTTTTCTGGCCTTGCTCACAGGGCTCATCTTTTTGCTGATCATCATAATTAACCTCAGCGCTTATGTAATTCTAAAAAGAAAATTCAAGCTTGGCTTGTCAGAATTGATTAATTATCTAAAATCCTTGGAAAAGGGAGACCTTTCCAAGAGTTTTCTGGAGGCTCAATTTGCGGAATTTGACCCCATCTACCAAAATCTCAACACGGTCAAAAAAGCCTTTGGAGGAACTCTCACTGGTATAAATGTGGTTAACAAGGTAATCCAAGAGACTACCAAAATGGAAAAAGAAGAGGTTATGGAAATAATTCCTGTCTCAACGCAAGTTCATACCCTGATAGAAAAGGCTAGTAGTATAGGCTCTGAACTTTCGGATCTACTTTCTTCCGTAGAAGGAGCCACTTCGCAGATGCGCTTAGCCATTAATGAAATCTCTAAAAGCACTCAGGACACCGCCGAGAGATCTCGCATTGTAAGAAACTCCACTGAAGAGTTGGAACAGGTAGTCAATAATCTCTATCTTTCCATGGAAAAGATCATGACCATCACGGAAACCATAAGGACCATAGCGGAGCAGACCAATCTGCTTGCCCTCAATGCCTCCATTGAGGCGGCAAGGGCCGGAGAAGCCGGCAAAGGTTTTGCCGTGGTAGCCAACGAAGTAAAAGAGCTTGCCAAAAAGGTCTCCGAGTTTACCGGTGAGATTGAAAAAACCATTGCCGAGCTTGAGGCTACAGTAAAATCCGCGGTAGATAAAGCCCAAATTACTAAAACCATGGTAGATGAGGTTGAAAAGGCAAGCTCCGTTGTCGCTACCGCCGTTGAGGAACAAACCGTGGTCACGCAGGATATTGTCGGAAACATAGACTCCGCCAAAGAAAAAAGCTTTGCTTTAATTACCGAGATTGAGGACCTGCGTAAAGTTGCCGAAAAATTAAAAGCCTTAGGAGAAAGTCTCAAAGCAGACGCGGAAATCTTGGAAGAAATTGGCTTGACCTCCAAAATCTCTACCGATCTTTTCAAAATTGACAAATCCGCTATTACTGAAGAAGAATTGGCGCAACTTTCAGTTAGTGCCTTGGTTAATCTTGCCATTCTTGGCCATGTGAATTGGAAAATCAACTTCCTTCACCAGAGTTTAAGAGGGGAAATACCAAAAGTGGAGAGAGATCCTCGGAGATGTCTCTTGGGAAGGTCCCTTGTCTATTTACGGGAAAGGCTTAAAAATACACCGGTTAGCAAAACTCTTGAGGCCCTTGAAAAACCCCATGAAGAACTGCATGGCTTGATTGATGAGTTTTCGGCCTTGCCCTCTCGCTCAAAAGAGGTGGTCCTAGACTTTATAAAAAATAGGGTCCTTCCTACTTTTGAAAAGGTAATGGTGCATCTTCTTGACCTTAAGTCCGAATGTGAACGCTATCAATGTGATTAAAGTTAATAGAAGAAGGGGCCTTCCCCTCTTCTGGAAAGGCCCCTTAAAAACCTAATCAATTTGCTGGAGGATAGAAAATAATCACTTGAGGTGAGGGATGAGCACTTTAAGAGATCAAATCTATGAAACCATTTTCCTATCCTCGGAGGAAGAAAAAAAGGCTAAATTAAAGAGTCTACTCTCTTTTCTCAAAGAAGAAGGATACTCAGGGGGTTCAACCTTCAGGCTTTATCAAGAATTTAGTAAAAAATTCTTAGGATTTACCGTTCCAGCCTTTAATCTTCGGATTTTAACTTATGATCTGGCAAGGTGCCTTTATCGGGTGGCCAAAAAATTAGAAGTGGGGGCGGTTATTTTAGAGATTGCCCGATCCGAAATGGGGTATACTAAACAAACTCCTCTGGAATATGCGGTGTGCGTTTTAGCAGCGGCAAGGGATGAAGGTTATCCGGGACCAATTTTCTTACAAGGGGACCATTTTCAGGCCAATCGTAAGTCTTACTTTGCTAACCCCGAAGGAGAAAAAAGGCTTTTAAAAAACCTTATTGACGCGGCCTTAGAGGCCCAGTTTTATAATATTGACATTGATGCCTCAACTTTGGTTGACTTAGAAAGAGAAGATTTAAAGGAACAGCAAAGACCAAACTATGAACTAACTGCCGAACTTGGGGAATATATAAGAAACCACCAACCACCTGAGATCACAGTTACGCTCGGTGGAGAAATAGGAGAAATAGGCGGAAAAAACAGCACCCCTGAAGAGCTTAGGGCTTTTCTCAGCGGTTTTAAAGAAACCTTCAAGGGCAAGGATGGTTTATCCAAAATTAGCATCCAGACCGGGACAAGCCATGGAGGAATAGTTCTTCCAGATGGCCAGATAGCAAAAATTGCCTTAGATTTTAATCTTCTCCAAACTCTTTCCCGGATAGCAAGAGAGGAGTTTGGTCTTGCGGGAGCAGTCCAACATGGTGCTTCTACCTTACCAGAAGAATACTTTGAGCTTTTTCCTGCTCATGAATGCGTGGAAGTTCATTTAGCCACAGGGATCCAAAACTTTATCTACGATCATCCCGCGCTACCCGACGAATTTAGGAACCAAATCTACCACTTCCTCAAGCAAAATTTTGCCTCTGAATGGAAGGAAGGAATGACCGAAGCTCAGTTTATCTATAAGGTGCGAAAAAAAGGTTTTGGAGCCTTTAAAAAGGATTGGTGGAACCTTGCCGAAAATATTCGGGAGGCCATTGTCGCCGATCTGGAAGAATATTTTGCTAAAATTTTTACAAAACTACAAGTTAAAAACACTTTATCTTTGGTGCAAGCTCTCTATAGGAGTTGAAAAAATTTACCAGGCAAGCTTTTGATTAATCCTTTGAGCTCAAGGTCCGTAAGAAGGGCAAGAAGGCTTGGTAATTCTAGGTCAACCTGGTTGATAATCTCTTCCAAATGAAGAGGATAGGCTCTAAGAATTTCTAAAATTTTCCTTTCTTCCATGGATAAAGGGTGTTCTTGGAGGTTTAAGAGAGGCCTCTGCCTTTCTGCTATCTCTTCCGAAATCCCCAAATGATAAAGCACGTCCTCGGGGCAAGTGACCGGAATAGCCCCATTTTTTAAAAGAAAATTTGTGCCCTTAGAGTATTCAGAAAAAATATTGCCAGGCACGACAAAAACATCCTTTCCTTGGTCCTGAGCCCATTTAGCAGTAATCATAGTTCCGCTTCTTTCCCCAGCTTCCACAATTAAGACCGCCTCAGATAGCCCACTAATCAGACGATTCCTTCGGGGAAAGTTCTCCTTCCTTGGTTTAGTCCCTAAGGAGAATTCACTAATTAAGGCCGAACCGGCTTCCACTATCTTTTCAGCTAATTTATGGTTTTCGGGTGGGTAAATCACATCCAATCCCGTGCCAAGCACAGCCACAGTAGCCCCGCCCTCCTTAAGGGTTAAAGCATGCACAAGGGTATCAATCCCTCTTGCTAAGCCAGAGACCGTAATTAAGCCGGCCTTAATAAATCTTGGAATAAACCTTTCAACTACTTCCTTACCATAGGGAGAAGGTTTCCTGGTTCCGATAACCGCCAAAGGCCGTCCCTCGGGCAATTTTCCTTTTAAGTACAAAAAAGGTGGTTTGTAAGGAATTTTTCTTAATACTTCAGGATAATCCTTTTCTTTCCAATATAAAATTTTTATGGCTAATTTTTTGGCCCTCTTAAGCTCCTCTTCCGCTAAAGCAAAAAGCTCCTTCTCGGAATAGGTAAAATTTTTTATCCTTTGCCTCAAGTCTTCTTCCAACAATCTTAATAGATTAAAGCTTCCCCTTTCCTTTAAATAAAGACCTAAGCAAAGAAGTTTTTCCTTTTCTAAATCCGAAACCTGTGGGGAAAGGATTTCCTCTAAGATTGGAAGCATAGGGTCACCGATTGGAGGTCCAATTTTAAAGAGGCAAAAGAAGAAATAAGCGAACTAACCTTAGTCATAGCCTCCTCTAAGGGTTGAAAAATTTCAGCGGGTAAAACCTCTTGCCAGCTAAAAGTTATGCATGGACTACCATTGGTGCCAACCTTGATCTCAAGCTCGGTTCCTTCGGGTAACCTTTGATAGAGTTCAGCCTCCACAAGACACAACGTGCCCAAAAGAAGATTATAGGGCATTCGCACCTTAACATCCGCCGCTTTGGTGAGGGTTTTCTTCACTTTATGTTTAAAACGAAGGTCAGCTTCCCAGAAAAGAAGCTCCCTATTCATTATTTCGTAAAGATCCCAGGGACCTTCAGAAGCATTCTCTATCTCCTCTAAAGCGATGGTCAACTGACGGTTTAATTTCTCGGTAGAGGCCCAAAGTTTTTCAAATAGGGCCATGCCCTCAGGAGTTAAGTATTTGCTGGGATTTAGTTGTACCCTTTGCAAGGGGAGGAAAAGGCCTTGCAAAGTCCCCCTTAGGTTATGAAAATAACCCTGCACAAAGGCCCCCAAGATAGCCTTGCGGCAAAATTCTTTAACCATAGCTTAAAACCTCCCGGTCAACTAAAGATTTTCTCAAAGTTAAAGGATCTACAAATTGCACCTCCAGACCATAGGGAATGCCAAGAGCTAAACGACTAATCTTAATTTTAAAAGGAGTGAGCCAAGTTTTTAAGTATTCTGCAGTAGCATTACCGGCTAAAGTTGGCGAAAGAGCAATTATCACTTCCTCTACCCTATTCCTTCTTAGCAGGTTTTTTAAATCTTCTAAAGGCAGATCTTCAACGGATATCCCCTCCCTTGGTGAAAGTAAATAGTGGAGGACAAAGTATTTCCCCCGATAAATGCCTAAATTTTCTATGGCATATAAAGTTACCGGACTTTCTACAATGCACAAAATCTTATCTTCCCTTTCGGCATCCTTACAAATGGAACAAATTTCCTCTTCAGCAAGATTACGGCAAAACTTACAGAGCTTTATCCTTTTAGGAAGTTCTTCTATGTGCTTAGCCAAATCTTCGCAAAATTCTGGTTTAGCTAAAAGAAAAAAGGCAATGCGGGTTGCGCTCTTTTCGCCAAGACCTGGTAGTCTGGCCAGTTTTTCTATAAGATTTTGTAATAAATTGGGGTAGACCCCTTTGCCTAAGGGCATGTCATAAACCCGGCAATTTAAAACCAGGTGGAAGAGAAAGACCCCCGGTTAGTTTAGATAATTCTTCCTCTACCAGGGCTTTGGCCTTCCTTAAAGCTTCATTCACTCCCGCTACAATTAAATCTTCCAGCATTTCCTTATCCTGAGATGCCAAAAGTTCTTTTTCAATCTCTACCCGTACAATCTCTTGTCTCCCATTGGCCACAACCTTGACCATTCCTCCACCTACCTGAGCCTCCACTTCTCTTTCCTCTAATTCCTTCTGCAATTCTTGAAACCTTTGCTGAACTCTTTGAACTTCCTTTAAAAATTTTTGTAATTCCTTCGGGAATCCCATCATTTTACCCCTCTACTGGTTTTATAGAGATAATTTTAGCCGAAAAAATGTTCATTATCGCTTGAACCTCAGGCCTTTCTTTTATCTCCTCCATCCTATTTCCTTTCTTTTTAACTAAAAATTCTACTTCTTTTCCAAAATGTTTCCAAAGCTCTTCCTTAAACTTTTCCCGAAAGGCCGAAGTTAAAAGAGGATAATCCTCATCTAAGGTAAAGATTAATTTTTCCTTATTTTCCACTGGCTGGGGTAAACCCTCAAGAAGAGTGGCCAAAGCAGGACTTTCCTCTTTGAGTTTCTTCACAAAATCTTCCCAGCTTAATCTCTCTTTTTCCTTTAAGATCTCTCTTTCTTCCTCTTTGTCTATCTCATCTTTAGTTTTAATTATTTCTCTATTTTGTAATTGTTCATCCTCATCCAAAGTTTTTTTTTCTATTGACTCCTCTATTTTTGGTTCTTTTTCCTCTTTCTCATCCTGCCATGTAGATTGAACAGTCTCCAAGAGAAGAAGCTCCTGTCTTAGTTCAGCCTCATTAATTTGGGAAAGTTTTTCTAACACCCTTTCAATGGAAACAAATTTTTCTAATTCGCAGATCTTGATCATTAACAATTCAAATTGAAAATGAGGATAGTTTGACCTTCGCATAGCCTCTAAACCACGATAAAGGGTTTCGTAAATCAAAAGAAAATCCTCCTTCTCGCCTAAAAGAATTAGATCCTTCGGTAAAACCTGGTCAGAGATATCAAATTTACCTGGACCTAAGGAAGTTGTTTTAAGGAAAAAAAGATCTCTAAAGAAATGGGTTAACCTTTCAGTGAAGGCTAAAAGGTCTACGCCCTTTTGGTAGAGTATTTCTATGATTTGCATAGTTTTTGGCAGATTTCTTTCCAAAAGGGCCCGGGCTAAATCCTCAAAAAGAATTTCTTCATACCAACCAAAACTTTGTAGACAATCCTCACGGGTCTTAACTCCGTAAGCCATCGCTTGATCAAGAAGTGAAAGGGCATCCCGGAGACTCCCTTGGGAAGCCTTAACAATAAGTTCTAAGGCCTCCCTTTCCATCTGGTAATTTTCTAACTCACAAATATAGCTTAGATGCTTGCGCAACAATTTTGGCTCTAATCTTCTAAATTCATAACGTTGGCAACGGGATAGAATGGTAGGCGGTAGACGATTGGGTTCGGTGGTAGCTAAGATAAAATAAACATGGGGCGGGGGCTCTTCTAAAGATTTTAGAAGGGCATTAGCCGCTTCCTTAGTTAGCATGTGAGCTTCATCAATGATATAAACTTTGGCCTTTCCTTTTGCGGGTGCATATTTCAAAGCCTCAATAATTTCTCTGACCTGGTCTATACCTCTATTAGAGGCGGCGTCAATTTCTACTACATCCACATGGATACCTTTCATGATCTCTACACAGGAATTACAGGTATTGCATGGTTCCACTTCCTCAGGGGGCCTTTTTTCACAATTTAAACTTTTGGCCACAATCCTTGCCAAAGTAGTCTTTCCCGTTCCTTTAATCCCCGCAAAAAGAAGGGCATGGGATAATCTTTGAAACTTGATGGCCGAAACAATTGTTTTCACTACCGATTCTTGACCAACTACTTCGACAAATCTCTGAGGACGATATTTGCGAGCTAAGACTAAATAAGCCATTATTTTAATTTTAACTCTTTTTCCTTAAAAGCAAAGAAAATTAAGCCCAGAAAAGCCAAAAAAAGGCCTAACAAAATAAAAAGGGATAAATAGAAAAGCTTACTCAAAAGGATTGAGATCAGAAGTAGGGCCAACGAAAAAACAACGTAGGTTATAAGAGAAAAACTTAAGGCCCTTCCTAAGGTTATAGGAGAATAATTTTTCAAGAAAACAAAGACATTCCAAGCGGAAAGCAAACTACCTGAGATAAGATAAAAAATACGCCAAATCAATTCGGCCAGGACCTCTCCCTTGGGTTTACCAATTTTTTCTAAAAATTTTAATCGCTGCCAGAGTTCTTTTAGGGAAAGAAATTTAATAGTTTTTTCTACCACAAGCAAAGTGGTGGGTTGAAAAGGTAGTTTGGCTACCTGACTTTGATAATATTCAGGCCTAAAATCCTTTTCTTTCTTTTGAAAATAAGCCTCTTCTAATTTCCATCCCTCACCCATATGAAGGGCAGAATCGGCCCAAATAACCTCTTCAACACCTTCCTCGGGATTTAATCTTAAAAAAAGCAATTCTCCTAAATACTCCCCATTGGGTTCCAAAGGAACTGCCATAAGAAGATAATTTTCACCCTCAAAAATTATTCTATTTTTAAAAATAAGAAACTCCTTTCTTTTATCCAGAATTTTCCTATCCCAAGTTTCGGTAGCCTTATAGAAGGCATAGGGAGATAAAAGGTTCAAAATAATCCCTCCGGAGATATTGATTAAAAGATAAAGAAAAAAAACATTTTTGAAAATCTCTCTTTTAGTATAAGAAAGAGATAAAAGGGCCAGAAGCTCCTTTGTCCGAGCAAGATATAAAAGGGTTAGAATGGCTGAAAGTCCCAAAAGATAAGGAAAAACTTGAGATAGATTTACTAAGCCCTTCCAGCCTAAAAATTCCCAAAAATATAGCAGAGGTTTTTTCATCCGAAAAAAAGTTGAAAACCTTTCAAAAAAATCAATAACCCCAAAAAAGACGAGGCTCACAGAAACTAAAATAAGACAAATTTTCCCAACTTCTTTAGCCAAAAACTTTTGATAAACCTTCATAGATAGGCAAAACCTCTTTTTTTAACATAAAAATAAGTAGCTAAAATTATCATTGCCATTAACAAATTAAAAATCACAAAGGATATCATAGGATGAAGATGGCCTTCTTCAGCAAAGGAGAGAAAAAAGTTATAAAGCCCAAAGAAAACAAGATAAAAAATAGAACCCAAGAAAAAAAGGAGTAATCTTTGAGGGGCGTAGATAAGGATACCAAGAAACATAGCCTCAAGCAAAAGAGGAAAAATGGTTAGGGGGTAGAAAAAACGTCCGTAGAACTCGGTAAGATATCTCTGATATCGCCTTTTATCCTTTTCCTTCTCTATAGCCTCTCTTAATTCCTTAAAGTTCAGTTCACCTCTTTTGTAGTATAAATCTTCCCCTTTTGGGGTTTGAACCTTCATATTTAGGTCATACTCCGAAAAAAAGATTATTTCAAAATTTTCAGGAAAAATCCGATGAAAGGCCGATCCATTTTCAAGCTTTAAGTTACCCTTGTTCCGATTAAAAAACCCCTCTTTAGCCAAAAAAATTCCTCTTTTATCTTTGTCATCTTCAAAAATAAAAATTTTTTCTAATTTTAAAGTTTTGTCTCCTTCTACCTTTTTAGCGTATAAAAATAGATTTTCCCCAAGAGGGAAGGGGGTACTTTCGGGTATCCCTTTCTCCATTAAGCTTTGGTAAAGTCGTATTTTTAGATCCTTTTGCTTTCTCTTAGCCGTTGGAACCACATAATTACTTAAAATAAGTAAAAAAATAACAATTAAGGAGCAAAACCAAAGAATAACCCCTATAAAATCCTTCAAACTATACCCTAAGGTAAAGAAGGCAAGGATTTCTCGTTCAAATTTCATTCGTTGAAGAACAAAAAGGAGGGCTAAAAAAGAAGAAAAAGATAGAGAAAAGGCTGAAACCTCTCCCAGAAGGGTAAGAAAAAGAAAAACAAACTCCTTAAGGCCTAATTCAAAGTTAACTAATTCTGAAAGGGCTAAGGCCGTGCGAATTGTTCCCAAGAAAAAAAGGATAAAGGCAAAAAATAAAAAAGAATGAAAGAGGTATTCCTTAAGGTGGTAAGAGTAAAATAGCTTCATCTTTTTAACTCAAACCAGTGTCTAAGATTAACATGGTAAGAAAGCCAAGGGCAAAACCAAAGCTTGTTTGATCGGGGCTGTTAATTCTTTGAGCTGTAGGGATGATTTCTTCTATGGTTACAAAAATCATAGCTCCCGCCGCAAGGCTCATGGCATAAGGCAAAAGGGTATTTGTTATCGCCACGGTTGTAGCTCCGAGAAAAGAAAATATAGGCTCAACCAGGGCTGAAAAAAAACCATAAGAAAAGCTTAAGCCCTTAGAAAGACCGGCTACTCTGAAGGCTAAGGCCAAAGCTAAGCCCTCGGGGATATTTTGTAAACCTATAGCCAAGGCAAGCTCAAAGCTCTTACCCACACCAACCGCAAGGCCTTCAGGAATGTTATGAATAGTAACAGCTAAAAAAAGGAGGATACTCTTTTGCAACGGTAAATCAAGGCCTTCTTTTTCGGTAGGAGGAAGACCTGGATGGAGATGAGGAACAAGATAGTCTAATCCCCTAAGGAGTAAAACCCCTAAAATAAAACCAAAGGAAATCTTAAATCCTGAGATAACTTCTCCCTGGCCTAAAATTTCTATAGCGGGTAAAAGCAGGGAAAAGAAACTTGCCGAAACCATTACCCCTCCAGCAAAACCAAGGGCGATAGAAAGAAACCTCTGAGGATCGCCTCGCTCAATAAAGATCATAGAAGCACCCATACCGGTCAAAAGAAAGGTAAATAAACCGTAAAGAAGGGATTCAATCATGAATTAGACTTTAGCCGACCTTTCTAAAAAAAGAGTAACAGGGCCATCATTTATAAGCTCCACCTCCATATAAGCCCCAAAGACCCCAAGCTTTACCGAAATCCCTTGGGCAACTATTAACTCCTTTAGACGATTGAGATATTCCTCAGCCATCTTCGGGTCGGCAGCCAGATGGAAGCTTGGACGAGTTCCCTTTTTTAATTGACCACAGACCGTAAAATTTGATACCAGGAGAACCTCCCCTCCCACCTGCGATAAATCTAAATTGAGCTTACCAGCCTCATCAGGGAAAATCCGAAGACTAACGATCTTTTCCGCAAACCATTGAGAAATCTCCTCGTTATCACCCTCTTCTACACAAAGTAAAACAACTAATCCCTTACCTATTCTACTAACTTCATTTCCTTCAACCATTACCCTTGCTTCTTTAACCCTTTGGATTACCGCTTTCATGGATTGGGCAAACCTTGACTTTCTATATATCTAATCCCCTCAGCTAAGGCTTTTCTGTTGACTTCTAAAAACTTTTCCTTATCTCCTTTGAGCATCCTTCGCAGGGCTAGCTCTAAAATTTTGGGCGGAAAAGGTTTAAAAAAGGCCAGCAGGGCGCCTACCGCTACCATGTTAGCTAAAAGAGGATAACCAATTTTTTCAGCTAAGCTGGTCATAGGAAGGGCAACAAATTTTCTGCGTAAATAAAGATTTTGATCTTCTTGAATTCTATCCTCCGGAATGAGATCGGAATTCAAAAAAGCCACTCCACCCCTTTGTAAATGGGGAATAAATTTTTGGTAAGAAGGTAGATTAAGAAGCACAAGGACGTTAGGCTCTTTCACCACCGGAGAAGCTATCTCTGAAGTAGAAATAATAGTGGTACAGTTACAGGTTCCTCCCCTCATCTCTGGACCATAGACAGGCAAGAAGGTGGCCTGATAACCCGCTAAAATCCCAGCCAAAGCAAAAAAATTTCCCGCAAAAAGGATCCCTTGCCCTCCAAAGCCGGAAAAAATAATTTCAAGCTTTAAAGAAGATTTTTTAGGCATTACCAATCCTCCTTAAAAACCCCGAGAGGAAAGGTTTCACAAAGCTTATCTATCTGTTTAGCTGCCGAGACAGGATCTAACTTCCAATTTATAGGGCAAGCTGAAAGGACCTCTACATAACCAAAGCCCTTATCTTCAAGTTGGGCTAAAAAAGCTTTCCGGATAGCCTTTTTAGCTTCAAGGACTCTAGCTGGAGAGTTTACCGCCACACGAGCACAGTAAGCAACTCCTGGGAAATTAGCCAAAATTTCCGCTACCAATAAAGGATATCCCATCACCTTAGGATCTCTACCCCTGGGAGCGGTGGTAGTCCTTTGTCCCAACAGGGTGGTAGGAGAAGATTGCCCTCCCGTCATCCCATAAACAGTGTTATTGATCATGATAACCGTTAACCTTTCTCCCCTAGATGCGGCATGAAGACTGTCTCCAAGTCCAATAGCGGCAAAATCACCATCTCCTTGATAGGTGAAAACTATTAAGTCTGGACGAGCCCGTTTTATCCCTGTCCCTGCCGAACAGGATCTACCGTGAGGAGCCTCAACAATATCCACATCAATATAATTATAAAGAAAACAAGCACAACCAATGGAGGCTATCCCTATAGTTTTTTCTCTTAAGTTTAATTCATCTATAACCTCACAAAGAAGCCTATGAACAATTCCATGATGGCACCCAGGACAATAATGGAAAAGCGTCTTTTTTAAACTTTTGGGGAAAAGAAATAAACCTTCTTTAGCCACTTTTTTACTCCTTTAACAAGGTCTTCGGGGTAAGGAAGTATGCTGGGAGGATAAAATTGAGAAATAACCTCTACCTTTTGAGAACAAAGAGAAAGCTTAACATCTTCTACCATCTGTCCGCAATTTAACTCTACCACAAAGATCCCTCTAAACTTAGAATTTCTTTGCACAATTTGATTTAAAGCTCGCAAGGGAAAGGGGAAAAGAGTTTTGGGTCGAAAGAACCCTACATGATAGCCCTGGGCTTTTAATTTCAGGACACTTTCTTTAGCAATTCTCCCCATTGACCCAAAGGCAATCAGCAAAACTTGGTCATCCTCCTCAATCAAGGCTTCATAACGGATTTCCTTTTCCATTTTTCTATACTTTTCTTTAAGTTTGAGGTTGCGCGCGGCTAATTCTGCGGAATCAAGAAAAAGGCTTTTAATTATTCGCGATGGTCTTCCCTTAGCTCCAGTTAAGGCCCAATCATCCTTGTTGATGTATTCTACTTTTAATTTCTTTAGCCTTACTAATTCCTTCATCTGCCCCAAAACTGCATCCATAAGAACCATCACGGGGTTCCTATAACGATCAGCTAAGGCAAAGGCCTTTGCTGTCATCTCATAAGCCTCTTGACAAGTAGAAGGAGCAAGCACCAAAAATCTTCCATCGCCGTGGCCTGGTGCTTTAACGGCCTGAAAATAATCCCCTTGAGAGGCTTCAATTCCTCCAAGGCCTGGTCCCCCCCGCATCACATTTACCACTACGCATGGAAGCTCCAGGGCTATAAGATAGGAGAAACCCTCACTCATCAGAGAAATACCAGGGCTTGAAGAGCTGGTCATAGCCCTCTTCCCAACCGCGCTTGCCCCAAGAACCATATTGATGGCCGAAGTTTCACTCTCTGCCTGAAGAAACACCCCTCCTCTCTTAGGAAGCTCCTCAGCCATAATCTCGGGGATTTCATTCTGAGGGGTAATAGGATAGCCAAAATAACATTCACACCCTCCCTCTAAAGCCCCATAGGCTACCGCTTCTACACCTTTAAGAAGATCTTTCTTCATCTTCCTCCCTGATTATGACCACTTCCGGACACATAAGATAACAAATACCGCAAAAATTGCATTTTTCCGGATATCTAAAATAAACTACTTTATAACCCTGTAAATTTCTTTTTTCCGAAATACTAAGCACACCCTTAGGACAAAAGGCCACACATAAACCGCAACTTTTACATCTTTCCTCTAAGATCTTAATTTTCATGTAAGACCTTCTAAAACTTTAATAGTTTCCTGAAGGGTGGTCTCATCCTCCACATTCAAAACTTTAATGTCTCTATGGTCAAGAATTTGGGAGACAAGTCCAGATAAAACTCTTTTAGGCCCAATTTCTACAAAAAACCTAACTCCCTTATCATACATATATTCTACCGCTGAAATCCATTTGACTGGAGAAACTATTTGTCTCTCCATGATGGCTCTAATTTCCGAACCTAAAGCTTCTGCTTTCCCAGTGACCGAACTAACAAAGGAAATTCGGGGATCTTGCCAAGTAAGCTTGCTTAGAAAAGACAAAAACCTTTCTTGAGCCTCTTTCATCAAGGGGGAATGAAAACCAGCGCTTACTTTAAGCTTAACCACTTTGGCTCCTTTTTCCTTTAGCTTTTCCGCAATTTCGCTTAAAAAGGGCTCCTCCCCGCTAATCACCAATTGCTTAGGAGAATTGTAATTAGAAATAACGACCACCCCTGGAGATGTAGAAACTATCTCCTCTAACTCTTTAAGGGGAAAATTTATTATGGCATACATACCCGAGGGTTTAGAAATAGCAATCTCTTCTAAACATTTCCCCCTTTCTCTTACCGCTAAAAAGGTATCCTCTAAACTAAGAACCGAAGCGGCATAAAGGGCGCTAAACTCCCCTAAACTATGGCCAGCCACAAATTTAACTTTTGAAAAATTATCTCCAAGATGCTTTTTAAATACTTCAAAACAAGATATATTTACACAAGTTAAACAGGCATGAAGATTGATTGTCTTAGTCAATTCTTCAAGGGGGCCTTCAAAACAGAGTTTAAAAATAGGAACGCGGGTTAATTTTTCTGCTTGGCTAAAAAGGGTTTGAATTTCAGAATAATTAGTGAAAAAATCTTTACCCATGCCAAGGTATTGGGAACCTTGACCTGGAAAAATAAGGGCTATCATAGAAATTATTCCTCTTCCGACAATCTCTCAGGAATTATTTCCTCAAATTCTTGAGAAATTTTCAATTCATAATCTTCGGGGGGTAGTAGATCACTTAGTTCTGAGGGATCAGAAATTTCAACCTTTACCAACCATCCCTCATCATAGGGATCTTCATTGAGGATATCTACATCATCTAAGACTTTTTCATTGACTGCCAAAATAGTCCCTGAAACGGGCATGGTCAAATCATAAATTTCTTCTAATGTTTCAAGACTAGCAAAGACATCGTCCCTTTCAAATTCCTCTCCTTCTTCAGGCAAATCAATATTAATAATCTCACCACCT
The DNA here is from genome assembly GCA_037443245.1 of Caldimicrobium sp. Classification (GTDB taxonomy): domain Bacteria; phylum Desulfobacterota; class Thermodesulfobacteria; order Thermodesulfobacteriales; family Thermodesulfobacteriaceae; genus WYEG01. The sequence goes on along the minus strand of JBBIOT010000001.1, from coordinate 69,497 downwards.
TTAGCTGAAAAAAATTCTGTAATTCCAATGCGTAAAATTTTTTTCTTCTCCTTTTTTACCCAAAGATGATTTTCCGCATACAACCTATCATCCATTATCAGCATAAAACCCTCCTCTCTTACTTTTGTAGCAAGATTAGGTTTTTTTATAAACTTTCTTTTTAAGTTTGACAAGCCCTTAAAAGAAAAATTACCTTCAAAGAAAAAATTAACTTCTTTCTTTTAATTCTTTCAAAATTTTCTCTTGAAGTCTTTGGTTGAGTCTTGCGGCCCAAGCTAACACAACTGAAACAGCATAGTATAATTCCGGAGGAATGGGATTATTTACTTCAAGTTTATAAAGTTCTTTTACTAGTCTATCGTCCTCTTTGATGGGGATGTTATGCTCTTTGGCGATTTTTATGATTAATTCCGCAAGGAAGCCCCTACCCTTGGCAATTACTTCTGGGACCCCCTTTTCAGGCTCATATTTAAGAGCAACGGCTATGTCTTTATCCTCTTTGGGCATAGCAAATTTAACCTTGCTAAAACATTTTTTTATTATTATACTTATCGGATAGAAATAGGCATCTGGTAAAATTAAGGTAGGAGGTTGACATGGGAAAGATTACCCTATCGGTGATCAAGGCCGATATTGGTGGGTATGTAGGCCATTCTTCGGTCCATCCTGAAGTTTTGGCCAGGGTAAGAGAGGTGGTAGAAGAAGCCAAAGGTAATGGGAAAATTATTGATGTATCCCTCTTATCATGTGGAGATGATATAGCCTTGGTAATGACCCATAATAAAGGAGTGGATTCGCCCGAGGTCCATGAGCTTTCTTGGAACGCCTTTGTAGCTGGAACAGAGGTAGCTAAAAAACTAAAACTTTATGGTGCTGGGCAAGATTTGTTGTCCGATGCTTTTTCAGGTAATGTGAAAGGGATGGGCCCCGGGGTGGCGGAGATGGAATTTGAAGAAAGAAAAAGCGAGCCAGTAATTGTCTTTTTTGCCGATAAGACCTCCCCTAGTGCCTGGAATCTTCCCTTGTATGAAATGTTTGCTGATCCTATGAACACTGCAGGTTTAGTAATTGATCCTTCTATGCATGATGGTTTTATCTTTGAAGTTTTTGATGTTTATAGTGGAATGGCTATCAAACTTAAAGCTCCAGAAGAATTATATGATCTTTTAGTGTTTATAGGAGCCACAAGCAGATACTGTGTTAAGGCCGTTTATCGGAAAAAGGACGGGGAAATAGCAGCTGTAGCCTCCACCCAAAAGCTTTCTCTTACTGCGGGAAGATACGTTGGCAAGGATGATCCTGTGCTTATAGTCAGGTGTCAGAGCGGATTTCCAGCCGTGGGAGAGGCTCTGGAGCCTTTTGCTCGTCCATGGTTTGTGGAAGGTTGGATGAGAGGGTCTCACGTAGGGCCTCTGATGCCCGTTTCTTTTGCTCAAGCTAAACCTACAAGATTTGATGGCCCTCCAAGGGTAATTGCCGCAGGCTATCAAATTTGTGAAGGCCATTTAATCGGGCCTAATGATCTATTTGATGACCCTGCCTTTGATTTTGCCAGACAGGAAGCAAGTGCCATGGCCAACCTTCTGAGGCGGCAAGGCATTTTTGAACCCCATCGTTTACCCCCTGAAGAAATGGAATACACCACCCTGCCCAAGGTCTTAGAAAAACTTAAAGACCGCTTTAAATTAGTGGATGATAAGAAACCTAAATTCCTTACCGAGGGCGAAGTAGCTGAATAATGCACATTCCACACTATAATTTAGTTTTTGATCCTAAAGATTTAACCAGAAAAGATATTATACGCTTTAGGTGTTACAAAGGTATAATCTGTTTCAACCGTTGTTGCTACGATGTCAATCTTGTACTCCTACCATATGATCTTTTAAAATTACGAACCTTTTTAGGGCTAACGACCGAAGAATTTATTGAGAATTATGCTGAAGTTTATATTGGCGAGGTTACTCAACTTCCTACGGTAGCAGTAACCATGCGCTCCACCGATTATTCTTGTCCTTTTCTTGACCCAAAAGAAGGCTGTACTGTCTACGAGGCAAGGCCGAGTGCATGTCGGCTCTATCCCTTAGTCCGTTATTTTTCCGTGAATGAAAAGGGAGAAAAAATAGAAGTCTTCAAAGTTTGGAGGGAAACTCATTGCAAAGGCCATTATGAAGATCAAGAAATTAAAATCCAAGATTATCTTGAAGAACAGGGCTTAATTCCTCATTATCTTAATCTTAACGATCTTTGGGGTGAGGTGGTTACCAAAAGACAAAAATTCAAAAGTATTCCGCTTACCGGAGATATATTAGAAGAAATATTTCTTTTGGCCTATGACTTAGATGGATTGAAGGAGCTGATCCAAAGGGAAGGTCATCCAGCCTTTTCCGCCAAAGAAGATCTTCATTCCGCAGAACAACTCTTAGAAAAAAGCCTTTGTTATATTCGGGATAAACTTATTTCCGAAGATAACCTAATCTTTTGAGCTAAAAATGAAAGTCGGGAAAGACCCTTATGGAGAAATAAACATCATTCCCCTGGTGGATATTATTTTAGTTATTTTAATCATTTTTATGATAACAGCCCCCCTCATGACCTCTGGCTTAGAAGTAAATCTTCCCCAAACTAAAGACACCCCCCTTACCAAGGAAGAAGTTGAGCCCCTAAGGATAACCATTTTTAAAGACGGAAAGATCAAAATTTCTGGAGAAACAATAGGCCTTGAAAATCTGGCTTCTTGGTTAAGGACAGCTAAACAAGGGGGATTAGTTAAGGAAGTTCAGATTGAAGCGGATCGGGAAGCCAATTATGGAATAATAGCCAAGGTCCTTTCTGAGGTAAATAGGGCTGGTTTTTCCCAGATTGGTTTACTAACTATCCCTGAGTGATGTCTCATCTTCTATCCTTTGGCTTTTCCATAGCGGTTCATCTCCTGATGTTAACCATCCTTTTACTTTCCATGCTTTCTTTTAGGCCCAAAAAAGAAGAAGTAAAAGTGGTTTTGTTAGACTTTAAATCAGAAAAACCAGCCGAACTTGTAGAAACTAATCTTTCAGAGGATAAGCCCCTAAAAAATTTAGAAAAAAAAGAAGACAGAAAAAGCATCCCTAAACAAGTCTCAAAGAAGGAAGATTCCTTAAATGAAGCTGAAGAAACCCTTTTAAGGGAAAGGCTTAAAGCCTTAAAGGAGAAAAGAGCCAAAGAAGGTGAACTCCCTGAAATCACGGAAGAAGAGGAAAGGGTTTTGCAAAAAAGGTTAGCTGCTCTAAAAAAGGCATCTTTTCAGGAAACAAATAACTATCAAGCACCACCCTCCCCACCTAAGGTTGTACAAGATCTCCCCAAGGAATATCTTATGCTTATTCGAAGGAAACTGCAAGCTAATTTTGAAGTTCCCATTTATCTTCGTGCCAAGACGGACCTTTTGACAAAGGTAATGATAAGCGTCAATGAAAGGGGTTATATCATTGATTATACCTTTATTCAAAGGTCTGTTAGTGCTGAATTTGATCGGGCCGTAGAACGCTGCCTAAAAATCTCCAACCCCCTTCCTATTGATAGACCCATTAAGATTATTATTGAATTTAGAGGGACAGGGGTGACCAAAATTTCTTAAAGAGTAACCAAAGGATATTTTTAAATGATCTGGCGAAGAGCTTCCAATAAAATTTCATTTTCCTCTGGTTTACCAATGGTAATTCGCAAACAAGTTGGGAAGCCATAAGCTTTAAGGGGACGAAGAATAATTCCCCTTCTTAGTAGGTTTTGGTAAATTTCTTCGCAAGCCCTTCCAAAGTCAACCATGATGAAATTTGCTTGAGATGGGTAAACAGGAAAACCTAATTTTTGTATTTGCTCGGTCAAATATTTCCTTCCTTGACAAATGAGGGTAACCGTCTCTTTAAGGTAGTTTTCATCTGAAAGAGCGGCTACTCCAGCCTCTGCCGCTAAAAGGTTTAGGTTAAACGGTTGCCTCACCCTTTCAAGTAGGCCTGCTAATTCTTCCGAAGTAATCCCATAACCAAGTCTTAAACCCGCAAGTCCATAGGCTTTAGAAAAGGTTCGGCAAACAAGGATCTCCCGACGAAGGGATAGAAATTCAACCGCTAAAGGTACCTCAGGATCCTCTATAAATTCGCCATAGGCTTCGTCAATCACTAGCAGAAGATCCTCAGGAAGAGAGGCTAAAAATTTCTCCCAGGCCTTCCTGGGTAGAGTTGAGCCGGTAGGATTATGGGGATGGTCAAGAAAGATGGCCTTAGTGGAAGGTGTTATTTTTTGACTGATAGCTTCTAAGTGGTGAGTAAAATTTGAAGTTAGGGGAACTTTTTTTATGCTTACGCCATAGATTTGAGCAAATTTTTCATACATCAAAAAACTGGGTGAAGAAATAATAATTTCATCCTTTTCGGTTAAAAGAGCCTTAAAGACAAACTCAATAACTTCGTTGGACCCATTCCCAAGTACAATCTGAGCAGGAGAAACCCTCCATTTTTTGGCAAGGGCCTTTTTTAAATCTTGATAACTTGCTTGGGGATAAAGATTGAGCTTAGTAAGGGCAAAACGCAAAGCTTTTATTACTTTGGGAGAAGGCCCGAAGGGATTTTCATTGGAATTTAATTTAATAACCGGACCTTTTAGGGCATACTCTTTTTGGATCTCCTTTATTGTTTTACCCGGAGGATAGGGTTCCAGATGATAGAGATGGGGCTTTCCTTTTAGCATGCTAAAAATATAAAGAAATTTCTTAAGAAAGCAAGCAAATCCATATAATTTAACTTTTTTAAAGTCCTCCTTCCTTAACTTCTGCGTTGCTTTAATAGATCCTTTTGTAGATTGGGAATTTTCTTTAATGAAGGTTTGGCCTCTGGTCTTGTGCGGAGGCCTTAAAATTAGGAATGGAGAGGCAAAGCCTTAGGTTAAGGAGGATTAGGAGAAATTTCACAAATTTGAAATCCCATAAAAAGCTTGACAAAAAAAAATTCTTAATTATGCTATTTATTAAGATGTTGATTCTAATTTATTAATAAATTTAATGAAACTTTCATTAATAGAGATATAAGTTTAAATTTATGAACGTTTTTAATTAAATAAACTAATAAAGGAGGTGGGCTATGCTTAAAGAAGTGTTAACTGCAGGCCTTTCAAGAAGGGATCTGATGCGGGGATTAGGTTTATTTGTAGTTGGTGCAGCTTTTGCTCAGGTGGGAAATCTAATGCCAAATAGTAACGCCAAAGTTATTGCAACCAAGTGGCCATGGCCTTATGAGAAACTAGATCCAGCTAAGACTGCAGAGATTGCCTACAATGAATGGTATAGAGTTTATTGTGGGGCAGCGGTCATTAGTAGTATCTTCAGTCAGCTCGCTGAGATGGTGGGAGAACCTTATAAAAGTTTTCCAGTTGATGCCTTCGTTTTTCTTGAAGGTGGGATGGCCGGCTGGGGAACCGTTTGTGGAAGCCTTGCAGGGGCAAACATAGTCACAAATTTAATCATTGGCCCCCGCATTGCAGGACCAAAATCTGAAGCTGGCCATATCATTGGTTCCAACATGATGAAATGGTACTCTGAGACCAACCTTCCAAACTTTAAGCCCTCAAATCCCAAGGCAAATAAGGACAAAATCGTGCAGACGGTGAGCAATTCTCCTCTCTGCCATATCTCGGTTGGAAAATGGATGCAGGCATCAGGGTTCTCTCTTGCAAGCCCGGAAAGAAAGGATCGCTGCGCCCGGGTAGCAGCAAGCGTCGCCTATCAACTTGTAAAAGAGCTTAATGCCTGGAAGGATGGAAAATACCATAAAGATGTAGAATGGGTACCAGCCAAAGATTTTGGCATCACTGCTCAAATGAATTGCTCTGAATGTCACCATTCCCACATTCCCACCGCTCCAAGGTCAAAGTAAAGTAGACAGAAAAAGGAAGGGGCATCTTACCCCTTCCTTTTAAAAAAATTTTCTTTCACTTTAATTCAATCTTTTCTGCTAATTAGTATAACCTTAAGGTATTCCAAATTTTTTTCATTTTTACTTTAGATCGGGCTATTATTCAAATTAAAGGATTCTACCCTGATGAATCATTTAAAATTCCAATGCATCTACATTTTTTATTGACAATCAACTTTTTTTTATTATTCTACAATTTAATACCAAACATTTAATTCTTAATGAAGGTGTTAAGAACCTTGCTTTTAAGGCCATTGGTTTTTCTGATCCTTTTGTCTTTTTTTTTAATAATCAATTATTCTCAGGTTCAAGCCTATGAAGACGAAAAAGAAAAAAGGATAAATCTTTGGCCTCTAGTAGTCTATTCTCACTATAAACCTAAAAATCTTACCCGCATAGAAATTTTAGGGCCCTTTATTTATAAATCCAAAAGTCCAGAGGAAAAAAATTTTTCCTTCCGTCCATTTTATTCCTCCGTAGAGACGTTCAAAGAAAATAAAACCACAGAAAAAAGCTCTTTCTTTCTTTCACCTTTAGGGTTATATCGGGAAAATGAAGAAGAAATTAGAATCAAACTCATCCCTTTAATTGATAAAAAATTTCCCAAGGATCCCTCGGTAAAGGAAGGAGAAAAATGGGACTTTTTCCCCTTTTTCTATGGGAGAACAGCCCAAAACGAGACCTATGGTGGTATTTTTCCTATTTTCGGCACCTTTAAAGATCGTTTTGGGGCAAAAGAAATTACTTTCTTTCTTTGGCCTCTTTATTCAAGGGTTTCCTATGATAATTATACTACCTATAACGTGCTTTGGCCTTTTATCAGATTTGCTAAGCCTAAAAGTGAAGAAGATAAATCCTTTGGTGGATATAAAATTTGGCCTTTCTATGGAAAATTTAGAGAAGGAGAAGAAAAAAGAAAATTTATCCTCTGGCCCTTTTACATCACTTATGAATATAAAGATGAGTTAGGGAATTTTCATCAAAAAAAATATTATTTTCCTTTTTATTTAAAAGAAGAAACTGAAAGCTACACTAAAAAGATTTATCTTTGGCCCTTTTTCCAGGTAGTGCAAGGTAGGGATCCTCTTTATTGTCAAATTGATGCACCTTGGCCTTTTTATCGCAGAATAACTGGAGAAAACATAGAAGGAAAGCGTTACTGGCCATTCTATGGATGCGTAAGGAGACCCAGTTCATTAGAATATTTTGTTCTATGGCCCTTTTATTCTTATCGCGAGGATTGGTATAACTCTACCAAAAGCTCATCTCTTGAAAAGGAGTATCATTTTCTCCTCTTTTCTAAATGGTATAATTCCTTTATGAACGGCACTTTAGTAATTCATGAAGCCCGTTTGTGGCCTCTATTTTTCTCCTATGAAAATAAAAGCTCTCAAACTAAAATTTCTTACTTCCCAGCCCTTCTCCCTTTTTATGATGAAGGAGTGGAAAGAAATTATGCCCCCTTACTGAAGTTGAGTGAATGCTTTGCCAAGGATAATTATGCCTTAACTAAGGCTATTTTTGGCTTTTATCGCCAAGAAAAATTTGGGCGTAGAGAAATTACTGAGCTTGCTTTTCTCCTAAGAATTGTTAAAGATGAGACCACCTATTATGTGGAAATTTTAGAAGGCCTTTTTGGTTTTGGGAATATTGAAGGAAAAAGGAGAATAAAAATACTTTATCTTCCCTTTAACCTTACTCCTTCCTCTTTGGCTCAAGAAATTAATAATCCCTAAAGGTAAACATGGCCGATCTTAAGATAGCCATTTATCCTGGCACATTTGATCCAATTACTAACGGTCATCTAGATTTAATCAAACGCGCCCTTAAAATCTTTGACAGACTAATTGTCGCCATTGGTGAAAACCCAGCCAAAAAACCTCTCTTTACCTTAGAGGAACGTCTTAATATGATTAAAGAGGTGATAAAAGATTTGCCAGAGAGGGATCGTGTAGAAGTTGAAAGCTTTGAAGGTTTACTGGTAGATTTTACTAAAAAAAAGCAAGCCGTAGCAATCATAAGAGGGTTGCGGGCCGTTTCGGATTTTGAATACGAAATGCAATTGGCCTTAATGAACCGAAAACTATCTAATAGCATAGACACAATTTTCCTTATGCCAAGCCTGAAATGGATTTTCCTTAGTTCCTCTATCATCAAAGAAGCGGCCAAATTGGGAGGAGATATCTCAGACTTGGTTCCTCCTCTGGTAGCGGAAAAGCTAAAAGAAAAATTTACTCCTTAAAGAAAAAAATCCTTAATGAAAAAAATTTTTCTCCCAATTATTTTTATTCTAATTTTAATCAAAAAAACCTATTCCCTATCCCTATTTTATGAAATATATCTTGGCCCCTTAAAAGTTGGTGAAAGTCAAATTATTATAAACAAAGGAAAAAAGGCTTATCATAGCTCGGTATATACTACAGGACTTGGGAATGTAATCTATCCATATTATGCTACCTGGGAGGCTTTTGTTGACAATCTCGGTTATCCGTTAAAAAGTATTATTTATTCAAAAGACAGACATAAAGAAAGAAAAAAAATTTTATACTTTGATCCCAAAAATTCTATAATAAGAGAAGAAAAAATTTTACCAGAGCCTAAAATAGAAACTAAACAAATCCATTTTCCTATTTATGATGAATTAACTGGATTCATAGCTACGTGGAATTGGGAAAATTTATCCATTAAAAATTATATGCCTCTTTACATAAAAGGAGAAAGGACTTTTGCAGAAATCTCTATTGAGAATGATGCTATATGTAATTACTTGAATAAAGAAATTCAGTGTAAAAAAATTAAGGTAATTTTGCCAGAAAAAAGTGAACTTTTAAAAAGGACAAAATACGTCACAATTATAATAGATAAAGAAAAAAAAATTCCCATAGAAATGTATGGAAAATTACCCCTTTTTGGATCTCTAAAAGCTATATTGAAAAATCATCAATTTTAGGAAAATTTAATTTTCAGGAAGGCTTCCATCAACCTTCGGATACGAATAAACTCCTCCTTATTACCTCCTTTATCTGGGTGAGTTTTCTTGATTTTTTCCCTAAAAAGTCGCAGCACATCCTTTTTGGTCAGATGATAAAGGGTTTCAAGAGAAACATTAAGAAGAAAGGCAACTTCCTGGTATAGGGCCTCTTCCAGCCTAAGATAGTAAGAAGGTACTCTTCTTAAAAACATAGTATCAAAATAAAGCCAGATATAACGAGATAAATATCTTTTGCTTACTTCCTCAGGAGATAGATCTAAAAAATAGCTGGAATCTGTGGCTAATTCACAAATTTTATGCAGAAAATATTCATCCTGGGCTTCGGTTGACGGAGCAGAATTTAAAGCAAAGATGGCGCTTAAATACCGTAGTCTTTCCCGATAATTTAGTTTATCTTCCATATCCCAGAGAAGGTTTTCAATCTCATCTCTAGATTTTTGCCATAATTTACGGTAAAAAGGAAAAAATCTATTCTCAACCCTCCATGGCTCCCGATGATCAAGTTTTAAAGCAATAAGTCTCCGACGATCAAAGGGATGAATGTCTTCCCAAGGGATATTCTCTCTCCTTTGGTTAGGCATAACATTTTTTCGGTTATGGCCAAAGGAGATCCATCTTTGGGCTTCCCTATTCAAAAAAGGATAGAATAATTGCTCAAGTTCAAATTGATCAGTTTTAACCCCCCGTTTAAGCAACTCCTCTTCAACCGTGATAATGAAGGCTACCGGACTGTAATATTTGATAAAATCGGCAGGATTAGGACCTAATTCTAAAATAACCTTGCTTCGCCAATAGGGTGGTTCATAATAAGATTGATTGATGGAATATGAAAATCCACCAGGAACTATTTTACGGCTAATATACATCAAAGTTTAGGGGGCCATCAAAAGGCCCCTCCTAATCATTAGATCTCTTTTACGGTAATAGAGCCTGTTGGGCAAACTTCTACACAAGTCTGGCATCCTAAACAATCCTCAGGCCTTGCAATTACAGGCTTTCCATCATCACCCTTATCATAAACTTGAGCTGGACAAGAGTCAATGCATGATCCACAGGCCTCACAGGTATCATAATTCACGGTGATCTCAAACATATGCCACCCCCTCTTTATTTTTTTTGTTTACTTCCAAGCCTAATTCAGCTTGGCGTAAAAAATTTACTGGAAGATAATCTATAGCATAGAAATGAAGATGGATATAGCTTGCGAAAATTTTCTTATATTGTAGCCCATCTTTCTGCTTGCTTAAACCAGTCCCTTTGCTAAGAGTAAAAACTAAATTCATCCCCTCTTTCCATTGTAAAATTTCGGCTCGTGAATAATGAAATTCATGTCCTCTTATTTCACTATTTAACGGAAAATAAGGATTAGGATGGATACATTTAGCAATTACGTATCCATGTCCCTGAGGCCGTGGTTCTATAATAAATCTTATGGGGAAAAGACCTACCATTGGATAATCCTTTCCTTGCCACCGGATTTCCTTTCCAAGATACATCAGACCACCACATTCCGCATAAATGGGTATTCCCTCCTCTCCAGCTAAAAAAACATCCTTTCTTAAACTTTCATTTTCAGCCAAGGCTTCAGCATATACTTCAGGAAACCCACCTCCAATATAGATAGCATCAACTGGAGGTAAACTTCTATCCTCAAGGGCATTTATAAAAACCAAGGTAGCTCCTAAGGCTTCAAGAATTTGTAAGTTTTCGGGATAATAAAATTGAAAGGCCCTATCGTAAAAAATTCCCACTTTTAAGCCCCGAAAGAGTCCTTCTTTCTCGTTATTTAAAGGGGATAAAACTGGAATACTCAGAGGCTCAGCTTTAGAAGCTATTTCCATAATTTTCTCGAGATCAACATTGCTCTCCATTGCTTCTTTAAGAAGAGGAAGAAATTTTAAATGATATTCCTGAGAGGTAATTAAACCTAAATGTCTTTCCGAAGGAAGATGTTTTAATTTAGGAAGGAAACCTAAAACAGGAACGCCGACAAAATTTTCAATGGCTTGCCTAATGATAGTTTCATGTCGGGGTCGGGCAATGTTATTCAATATGACACCGGAGATTGTTAAATCCTTTTCAAATTCCACAAATCCCTTTACTAAAGCGGCGATAGACCTGGTAGCTTTAGTACAATCTATGACTAAAAGAATGGGGCATTTTAGTAACCTAGCCAAAGATGCAGAACTACAAGTTCCTTGCCAATCAACGCCATCAAATAAACCACGATTGCCTTCAATAATGACTAGGTCGGGAGAATCTTGGATACCTTGGTAAAAAACAGATAAATTTTGCCTATCGGTCAACAAAAAAGGATCTAAATTACGACATGGCCGCCCTGATATAGCTGTTAACCATCCCGCATCAATATAATCAGGCCCTTTCTTAAAATTTGCTATTTTAAGTCCTTTGGCCTTTAAACAAAAGGTTAATCCAACGGTAAAAATGGTTTTGCCCGCGCCTCCCTTATGGGAGGCGACCATCACCCGGGGGACATTAATCATTTTGTATTCTTAATGGTAAAAGATTAGTTAGGATTTAATGAAAACGCCCTTCTCCTTAGATTGATAGACGGATATGGCAATTTTCCAAAGAATGGTTAACAAAGTAAAACCTACTGCCCAGGTTCCAAGGGCGATCATAAATTCAGGAAAGGTTGGGATGTAGACCGTGATGGTATGAAACACATTAGGCGTAAAACCACCGATCATCAAAGCAAAACCTTTCTCAATCCAAATAGATATTATTATGGCCAAACAGGCAATGGATAAAGAAACTTCGTTCTTCCGCAAGACAGGGATTACTAAAAGGATTAAAGCCAGGAAAGCTAAAATCATGGAGAGCCACATAAGAGCCACATATTCAGCGTGACCTTCATAACCGAAAAATAAATACAAAAATGGAGATTGATGTGAGTGAATGCCACTGTAAAAGGCCGTAAAGATTTCAAAGCTAAATAAGAGTAAATTGATGATTAAGGCATAGGTAATGATCTTAGCAATAGTATCTATAGCCTTTTTACCTACATCAAAACCGGTTAATTTTTTGGCCAGCAGAGCTAAGAGAATAAGGAGAGATGGACCTGCAGCAAAAGCGGTAGCCAAAAACCTTGGAGCCATGATGGCGGTTAACCAGTATTCTCTTCCTGGTAACCCTTGTAATAGAAAAGCCGTAACAATATGGATAGAAGGACCCCACAGAATGGCTAAATAGATAATAGGTTTAAGCCAAGAAGGATACTTCACCTCTTTATATTCAGCATGTAAAACCGTCCAACCACAAAGAAGATTTAAAATTAAATATCCCGATAAGACAATCAAATCATAGAAAATAATAGAATTGGGGGTAGGGAAGAGTAAAACATTAAAAACCCGAGAAGGCTGCCCCATTACTACAAAAACAGAAAGCATAGCAATGATTACCATGGAAGCGGCAAAAAATTCAGCTAAAATAGTAATCCGGGAAAATTCTTTATAATTATGAAAATAGTAAGGTAGAACAATCATCACCGCACCGGCTGCCGCTCCAACAAAGAAGGCTAATTGCCCAATATGGAGACCCCAAGTTAAATCTCTATGAAGTCCTAATAATCGTCCAGCACCTATATGATGTTCAAGGTTCCAAAAATAAAAGGCAATTAAAATTAGAGTTCCTAAAAAACCTAACCAGATCCAATAACGGGGTTTACCTTTGAGTGCATACTCTAACATGAATTACCTCCTTCCTAAATAATGTAAAATACCATGGGCTTGGTGGTTATTTCAGGTTTGCGAACAATTACTATATTCTCTGCTATCACCTTTCTAACCGGAGAATTGGGATCATGCAAATTTCCAAAGTACATCTTTCCCTCAGAGGCTTCCACACACAAAGGTAATTTCCCTTCATCCAATCTTTCAAAGCAAAGGATACATTTCTCTACCACACCAGTACTCCGCGTGGGATACGCTGGATTTATTTCTCCCAAAAATTCTCTTGGTGGATAAAAATTGTAATTTCTTGAGCCATAAGGACAAGCAGCCATACAGAATTTACATCCAATACATCTGTGCATATCTTGAATGACTACCCCATCTGGACGCTTAAAGGTTGCCCGCACTGGACAAACCCTTACACATGGAGGATTGTCACAATGATTACATAGGAGCAAAAACTTTCTCTTTTTTACTTCCTCACTAATGTATTCATGTTCCAGAGTTGGAAAGGCTCGTTCAAAGGTATCAACCCAAATCCATTTAACTTGCCTTATTGGGTCAGGGATATTGGGTACGTTATGATACTTATGGCAAGCCTGGATTACCTTTTGAAAATCCTCGTCACTTTTGAATTGTCTGGTATCAATAGCCATAGCCCACCGGATGGTCTTAGGCTTGTCTTCAGCTCCCAATTCCTTTAAAACATCAGCCCCTCGCCCTATAAGCACACCACCTACCGTACTTGCAACGGTAACCCCACTAATTACTCCGGCTAACTTTAAAAATTCTCTCCTACTTATTGACATTTTTTACCTCCTCTGGGGCTATATGGCATCTCCAACAATCGGGATGAGCAGAAACGGTTTGATGACATCTATCACAAAATTTTTCGTGGCTTTTGTGACACTTCATGCAAGTATTTTGTAAACTCATTTTATAGAATTTCCCTTGACTATTCATATAATATACCTTGCCCTCTCTCACCTTTTGATCACGCCAATCAAGTAACATCTTCATATGATAAGCCCTCATATATTCGCGGGATTCCACACACTCCTTGCTATCAGCAGGTAATTCTGGCTTAGGTAAGGCTTTAGCTCTACCAAAATTTAGCCAAAAGGGCATGGAAAAGAAAAGAACAAAGATGATAATCCCAATTATTACTTTATCGCTGTTATACATGGCTTAGACCTCCCCCTCTTTACCTTTTAAAGGTCTGTACCTAAGGTCTGTTTCCCTTTCCTTTTCTCCCTCCATAATTAGGGCATTTCCAACTAATTCATGAACACCAGACACCTCCACACCCGGAACCCAATATTTCATTAAAGTTGGTAAGACCGCCCTATCAATGGCACAGATGCAAGCAAGGGTATTGACCCCATACTTTTTATGAACATACTCCACCGCGTTAGCCCTGGGGAAACCTCCTCTCATCCGCATTTCCATAAATTCATCTGCATTCAATCCTGACCCACTTCCACAACAGAAAGTCTTTTCTCTAATAGTATTTTCAGGCATCTCCACAAAATTGTTGCACACATTTTTGATAATAAATCTTGGTTCTTCAAATATCCCCATAGCTCGAGAGGTATTGCAGGAATCATGAAAGGTCACAACTAAATGATCATTCCTGGAAGGATCAATTTTAAGCTTACCATGGGCGATCAAATCAGCAGTAAACTCGCAGATATGCACAATTTTGTTCTCCTTGGCATTTTCAAAAACCGTCCCAGTAAGGGGTGACTTTGGAACCTCCAAATAATCCACCGGACCAAACCATGTATTGTGATATTGATGCCAGACCCTCCACATATGCCCACATTCCCCACCCAAAATCCATTTGACCTTTAACCGTTTAGCCTCTTCATATACTTTGGCATGAAGTTTTTTAGCTAACTCCAGGGAATTAAAGAAACCAAAATTCCCACCCTCTGAAGCATAGGTGCTTATAGTGTAGTCTAAACCAATGTGATGGAAGAGAAGCACATACCCCATAAAGGTATAAATGCCAGGGTCAGCAAAAAAATCCGCTGAAGGGGTCACAAAAAGGATCTCAGCACCTTTTTTATTAATGGGTACTTCTATTTGAAGACCTGTGATTTGTTCAATGTCAGAAAGCAAAAATTCAATATTTTCTTTGATGGTATGAGGTTGAAGACCAATATGATTCCCTACAAAGTGGGAAAACCTCACCGGCTTCATAGCCCAATCAAGGGCTATACCCAATTCGTGCAGGATTTCCCGCATCATAATCGTCACTTCAGCAGTATCAATCCCATATGGACAAAAAACAGAACATCTCCGGCACTCAGTACACTGATAAAAATACAAAAACCATTCCTTGATCACATCCTCGGTTAATTGGCGAGCACCAGCCAATCTCCCTAAAAGTTTACCAAAGGTTGAAAATTCTCCCTTGATGATGGATCTTATTAGTTCGGCCCTTAAAACTGGCATATTTTTAGGATCACCACTACCAAGAAAATAATGACACTTGTCCGCACAGGCTCCACATCTAACACAAATATCCATAAAAAGTTTGAAAGCTCTATTCCTTTCTAATCTTTTTTTAATAGCCTCCCGAACCTTTTCCTTCCAATCAGGGGGCAAAGGCCATTTTTCATTGTGGGGCTGCCATTTTCCTAAATGAGGCAACCCCAAATCCTCCATAACCTGTGGATCTACCGCATATAAATAGCGACCTGGTTGAAACTCAGGTTTGATATCCATCCAATGTTTGCTGGGCATATCATGAAGCTTAACATCCCCTAACAACTCATCCGGTTTTGGCAGTTTGCTCATCTTTCCCCTCCCTCTTTACCTAAGCCTGTTTTAACTCTTGAGCTTCTTTACCCCATTCCTCATCAATGGGTATCCCAGCCTCTTCCATAACATCCCTAAATCTTTCCTGCCATTGCCGATAGGTTGTATACTTTACAGGATAATCCCATGGGTTAACGTATCTTTCCGCCCTATTGTTGTTAGGTAAGTTTCTTGTCGGAGAAAAGAATACTCCAACCATGTGCACAAGCTTACTAAAAGGAAAATAGGCCGCCAAAACGCTAACTAAAAATAAATGAATATAAAAAAGAATGCCAATTTTATGGGTTGGTACGCTGGGATTAAAAGTAACTAATCCATAAGCTAATTCTTTAACGGATTGAATGTCTACCTTAAAAATGGTTCTCATTAAAATACCGGTAATAACAATGCCTAAAATTAAAAAAAGCGGAAAGTAATCCGAGGCGTGAGATAAGTAATTAACCTTCGCATCTATTAGCCTTCTTAAAAGAAGAAGGGTTAAACCTAAGAGAATAAATAAGTCAGTATGATAAATAGGGGGAATTCCTAATTGGAAAAATCCATCAATCTTAGCAATTAAATCTACAAAATTAGGCACGGGATGAACAAAAAAACGCAAATGGCGCATCATAATAATCAGAAAGGAAAGGTGAAAGAGAATGGCACCAACCCATAACCACTTAGCTGAACCATACACAAGACGTCTCCCAATTAAATCGGCTCTTAAATTGCGGAAAAGACTTCTAAAAAGGAAAACCTCAAAAAACATGCGAAGCAAGACTTCTTTCATAGTAAAGGGAGACTCTAACCTACTGTGTTTTATCCATGGAAGGCTCTTCTGCTGACCACAGGTGGTAGGAATCTTAAAAGGCTGAGGAGATCTTGCCCAATCAAAAACACGATAAATCAAACCAAAAAAGAAGATTAAAAAGGCTAAGTAGGGAAGAAAGATCCCAAAAAAACCATACAACTGCAAAACTCCTACCCCAATGATGGGAATGAGAATTAAAAGTATGGTCAAAATCAAGCTAAAAATCACATTCATACCCTATCTCCTCCCCATTAGATTTCGTAATTAAGTTTCTTTTCCCATAGGAGGCATTCCTTCCATTGGATCATAAACCAAACCTGCTCTCTTCAAGAGTAGATAGTTATTCCTTTTCCATTCCTGATATTTAATTTCAAAAAGTTTCTCCCGATATTTTAAATAAAAATCAAAGGTCACCAACATCAAAGAATTAATTAAATCTTCTATTTTAAGCAAACCCTCCACGCCAAACCTTTCTAAAATTTCTTCACCAAAAAACTCCCGAAGGATCCCCTTTAAAGAAAGGAAAACTCCCATGCCCTCCCTGGCAGAAGAAAAATAAACAGCCAATATTTGCCCTAATCTCTCAAGATAAGGATTTAGCCTTTCCCAAGAAAAATCAGGATCTATAGAATTTAAGATCTCCTGAAATATTTCTTCTATCCGATAGGCAAAGGGGTTCTGAAAAGCATCAACCTCGCGCAAAAAGAAGGGCTTAGCTTCTTTAAAGGCCTCAAAAAAGTCTTCTTTCCACCTTTTTAATAGAATTTCTTTCTTTTCTCCGAAGAAAGAAAAGACTCGGTTATTCACTTAGCCCCTCCAAGGATAATCTTATTTGTAAAAGTGATAACCCTTCTTGTCAATCCTTAAAAAAACGAGAAAACTACTAAATATAGCACTCAATATGAATATAGAGCTTTTTTTTAGCTCTTTTGTCAAGATTTTATAGATTTTTATTAAAAAGCTTAGGTAACTTTCGCAAAAGATCCAATTTTTCTCTTTCTCCCCAGCGTATTTTAGAAATGATATCTTCCAGCTCGGCGATAGTTTGGTCATAAATTTTTTTATTAACATGATAAGGATAACCATCTTTACCTCCATGAGCATAGGCATATAGCACCGGATCTTTTCTTGAGGCCTTAACCTCATAAATTAACTCAGCGGTTAAAGTAAGCGCTCTTAATGACTTCGCCCCAAGTCCTTTGATCAAAAGAAGATTTTTAAAATCCTTGGGTGGGTTTTCATAAGTCTTGAGCCATATTTTTCTTAAAACCTCCTGGGAATGACTTGCAAGATCAATAGCATGCTCCCGAGAAAGGTGTAATTTATCAATAACCTTTACTTCCCGCAAAATCTTAGCCAAAGGCTCCTGTAGTAAGGAAAGGATAGCCCATTGTACTCCTTGACTTTCGGAAGACACAAGATTCAGGACCTCTTGTTTATGAATCTCTGAAAGAATGCCAGAATGAGGGTCAAGACAAAAATCAGTAAGCCTTTCAGAAAACCAATGATATCTCCTGGCGTAACCTAATTTTTCGTCCATGCCCTGTTGAACTACCGCCCAACTCCCCTCATCGGTAAAAATAAAAAGATGAAAATAAAGTTGGAATCCGTCTTGAAGGGCGTTATTATCAATCTTAGCCACTAATCTGCTCACAGTGGTCAGAAAAGAAGCCCTAGCAGAAATACCAAACAGATCGGCAAATTTTTCTATTTCCTCGGGAGTAGCTAAAGCGCTTTTGCCCTTGCCACCACAAATAAAAAGCTTAGCATCTTGAGCCATCTGGTTTAAAGCTAACTTTATCGCACCACCTACCGTGGTAGTTAAGCCTGATGAGTGCCAATCAAAGCCAAGGAGACAACCTAAGGCTTGAAACCAAAAAGGATCAGAGAGACGGCGCAAAATTTCTTTTTTATCAAATTCTTCAAGAAGGATGGTAAAAATGGCTTTAGCCAATCTTACCATACGAGTAAAAAGCCAGGGAGGGCACCTTCCGTAATGGAGAGGAAGATCCGCCGTCCTTTTAACGATCATTTTTTAACCTTTCTCCCTCTTCAATCTCTGCGATTATTTTTTTACAGGTAGCAAGAGGATCAGGGCTCATTCTTATGGGCCTACCAATCACTAAATAATCCGCTCCGTTGAGAATGGCCTCAAGGGGAGTAGTGGTCCTTAATTGATCTCCTTTATTTTCCTCTTCCCAACGGATCCCTGGAACTACCGTACGAAGATTCGGTAAGCTTTCTTTGACCCTTTTCACTTCTTTCCCCGATAAGATCACTCCATAACAACCAGAACTTTCAGCTAAGATGGCATACCGTAAAACAAGTTCCTCCGTCTCTTTGACTAATTCACCATTAAACCCAAGTTCCAAAAGATCTGCTTTATCTAAGGAAGTAAGAAGGGTTACTCCTAAAATTTTTAACTTCCCCTCAGCTACAGAAATAGCCTTTTGCAAGGCCTGTCGCCCAGACAAACAATGAATGGTAAGGAAATCTACTTCCAAATTTTTAGCCGCCTTAACCGCTTGAGCTACCGTGTTAGGAATATCACAAAGCTTAAGGTCTAGAAAAATAGGTAAATCGGTAATTTCTCTAATTTTTTGAATGGCTTTCGGTCCAAATGAAGTAAAGAGCTCAAGTCCAACTTTAAAAATACCTACAAAATCTTTAAGAAGGGCCACCCAGTAGCTGGCCTCTTCAAGGTCGGCAAAATCTAAAGGAAAGATAATCCTATCCTTGGCTTTCACTAGCTCCCTCCTTTAATTTCTCAATCTGGGCTAAAAATTCGTCAAGATCCTTAAAATCTTTATAAACTGAAGCAAATCTAATATAAGCTACCTTATCAGTATTTTTAAGAAAATTCATAATCCTTTCTCCAATATAATGGCTAGGGATTTCACTTTCTCCGCTTAGGATAAGTTCTGCCTCAAGTTCATTCAAAAAACGTTGAATCTGTTCTTCACTTATAGGGCGTTTGTGGCAGGCCTTTCGCAGACCAATAAGAAGTTTTTCCCGTGAGAAGGGTTCCCTCCTACCGTCTTTCTTTACCACAAAAAGTTCGGTAAAGAAGCGTTCATAAGTAGTAAAACGAAAACCACAATTAAGGCATTCCCTTCTTCTTCGGATGCATAGCCCATCTTCTATCGGCCGGGAATCTAAGACCTTTGTGTCAGGAGCACGACATTTAGGACACTTCATTTTAGAAAATCGTCAATTATAATTTTATTAATTATAGCTATGGAATTATTTAAGGCAAGAGAGACCACAAAAGAAGAGACTTTGGAAATTACCCCCCTTAAGTTTACGGTTAAAGAACTAACCCAAAAGATTAAACAGGTTTTGGAGGGGCATTTTGTTTATCTCTGGGTAGAAGGAGAAGTAGCTAATTTTCGGCATAGTCAAAATGGGAACATTTACTTTTCTTTAGTTGAAGAAGAAGCCTCTCTCAAGGCAGTTATTTTCAAAGCTGATAGGAATTTTGTCCCTTCTTTGGAATTCATTAAGGATGGAGACAAAGTTTTAGTTTATGGCAAAATAACCTTTTTCCCTCGCTCAGGGGAAGTCTTCCTAATTATCAAAAGAATAGAACTTTTGGGAATTGGTAAACTCCTTCTCCAAAAGGAGTACCTTTTAAAGAAATATCAAAACCTTTTTGCTCAACCTAAAAAACCTATTCCTCTTTATCCGCGAGTGGTAGCGGTCATTACTTCTTTATTTGGAGCGGCTTTAGAAGATTTTTTAAAAGTTGCACGCGAGAGCTATGGAGCATCTATCCTAGTATTTCCGGTTAAGATGCAAGGAGAAGGAACAGAACAGGAAATAGCCGAGGCGGTTAAAGCAATTAATGAGAATTTTCCTGAGGTAGAGGTGATTGTAATTATTCGTGGCGGAGGATCTTTTGAAGACCTTGCTCCCTTTTATACAGAGGAGATAATCTTAGCTCTTAGCAACTCAAACATACCTATCCTTTCAGGTGTGGGCCATGAGATTGACGTTACCATTTGCGACCTAATTGCTGACCATAGGTGTTCTACACCAACCGCAGCCGCCCAATACCTTTTCCCTCCTAAAGTATATATTGCGAAACAATTAGTAAATTTATCCCAAAGTCTTAAAAATAACCTCCAAAGCTACCTAGCTCTGGTCGAAAATCAAGTAATGAACGTTAAATATAAATTGAGCAACCAAAATCCAACGGCCCAGATCCATACCATAGAAAGGAGAATAGAGTCTTTCAAAAAGGAATTTCACCAAAAGATCCAAGAAAAATTGGGGAGCTTGGAAGGGCGATTAAAATTTTTAGAAAGAGCCCTTAATCAGCAAAACCCTCTTGAAAGTTTACATAAAAGGGAAAAAGAAATTGCCACCTTGAAACACCATTTAGAAAACACAATCACTCAAAAGCTAAAGGATTTAACCTTCAAGATTGAAAATTTACGGCAAATCCTTTGGAGGGTAAGTCCCTCAACCAGGTTAAAGCTTTTAGAAGAAAGGATAAAAGGGCTTAACTTGTTATTACTTTCACTTTCTCCTTTCAAACCCTTAGAAAGAGGCTATGCTTTAGTAAAAACTATTCCTTATGGGACAATCCTTAGGCAAGCTAAAGATGTTAAGGCTGGAGATAGATTGGAAATCCTCCTATTCCAAGGTAAGCTAATAGTAGAAGTTCTTAAAACAGAGGAATAAATTATGGATCCTACCAAAGAACTGGACCTTGAAGAAGCTATCAAAGAAGTAGAAAAGATTATTAAAGAATTGGAGAGAAAAGATTTAAATTTGGAAGAAGCGATTGATCTTTTTGAAAAAGGGATGGAACTCATCCATTTTTGTGAAAAAAAATTGAAAGAAGCCAGGTTGAGGGTAGATGTAATTTTAAGAAAAGGGGAAAGTTTTGAGCGAAAACCCTTAGAGACGGCAAAAGAGCAATTTAAGGATGTCACCAACAGCTAATCTTGAAATTCTTGCCATTTTGGAAGAAAGACGGGCCTTAGTAGAGGAGGCCCTTAAAAAATACTTTCCACAGGGAAAGGGATTAGAAAGTCGGGTAATAGAAGCAGCCTGCTACAGTCTTATGGCTGGAGGCAAACGGATAAGACCCATCCTTTGTCTTTTAGGATATGAACTTTTCACCCCTGACCCTTCCAAGATTGTGCTTTTTTCTTGTGGTCTTGAATGTCTTCATACCTATTCCTTAATCCATGATGATCTGCCCGCTATGGATAATGATGATTTCAGAAGAGGAAGACCTTCTTGCCATAAAGCCTTTGATGAAGCTACCGCTATATTAGCCGGAGATGGGTTGCAAGCCCTGGCCTTTTATTTTTTTACTCATAGGGAGTTACGAAAAAAGGTCAAACCTTCAAGGCTTCTTAAGGCGATCAATTTAGTGGCTGAGGCGGTAGGATTTACCGGAATGGTTGGAGGACAGATGGGAGATTTATTGATGGAAGGTAAAAAAGGTAATAAACGTATCTTAGCCTGGATCCATGAAAAAAAAACCGCTAAGCTTTTCTCTGCTTCCTTAGTAAGTGGAGCCTTGCTCGGAGGGGCTAAAAAAAATGATTTACAAATCCTAAACCAAGTAGGTAAAAAATTGGGTCTTGCTTTTCAGATAGTTGATGATCTTTTAGACCTTATTGGAGATGAAAAAATCTTAGGAAAACCCATAAAATCAGACCTCAAGAAGAAAAAACTTACTTTTCCTGCTCTTTACGGAATAGAAACTTCCAAAAAAATAGCTGAAGAGCAGATAAAATCAGCCATTTCTTACCTTACTCCATATGGAGAAAAGGCCAAACCTCTTATCCTTCTTGCGGAATTTATTAGCCATCGTTTAAATTAAATTCTATCCTCTTTTGAGGAGGTTTAAGTGAAATTATTAGCCAAAATAAATAATCCTAGTGATCTAAAAAGGTTAAAAATTTCTCAACTTAAAATCTTGGCGCAAGAAATTAGAGAAGTAATTATTGATACTGTTGCCCAAAGGGGAGGACATCTTGCCCCTAATTTAGGCGTAGTAGAACTGACCATTGCTCTACATTATGTTTTTTCATCACCTAAGGACAAAATAATTTGGGATGTGGGACATCAATGTTATGCCCATAAACTATTAACCGGAAGAAGGGATAACTTTGCCACTTTACGAACCTATGGAGGAATAGCTGGATTTCCTAAAAGAGCGGAAAGTCTTCATGATCATTTAGATACAGGGCATAGTAGTACTTCAATTTCTGCTGGCTTAGGCATGGCGGTAGCTAAAAGATTAAAAAAAGATAAAGATGGAAAAATCATCGTAGTTATTGGAGATGGCTCTATTACCGGAGGATTAGCCTTTGAAGGATTAAACAACGCTGGGTATATGAAAGAGGATTTATTAATCATCTTAAACGACAATGAAATGTCCATTTCCCCCAACGTTGGGGCTTTGTCTTCCTTCATTTCTAAACGAATGACCGGAAATTTAGCAAGGTTTGTGCGTCATGAGCTAGAAAAATTTCTCCATCACCTCCCTGGGGGAGAAAATTTTTTACATTTATTAAAGAAAGGGGAGGATTTATTAAAAATTGCTATCACTCCTGGAGCCCTTTTTACCGTTCTCAATTTTGAATATGTCGGGCCTACGGATGGCCATAACTTAGAAGATCTAATTAGCATTTTACAAAATTTAAAAAAAATTCACAAACCAGTAGTTCTTCATGTGCTAACAAAAAAAGGGAAAGGCTATCCTCCAGCTGAAGCAGATCCTGAGACCTTTCATGGAGTACCACCTTTTGAGCGCAAAACTGGGAAAATCATTAAAAAAGCTAATCTTCCCCCTACTTACACGGAAATTTTTGGGAAAACGGTTGTGCGTTTAGCCGAACTTGATCCTCGGGTCGTTACTATAACCGCTGCCATGAAAACTGGTACCGGGTTAACGACCTTTGCTGAAAGGTTCCCCGAAAGATTTTTTGATGTAGGAATTTGCGAACAGCATGCGGTAACTTTCGCCGCAGGGCTTGCATTAGAAGGTCTGATCCCCATATGCGCAATTTACTCCACCTTTCTCCAGCGAGCCTATGATCAGATAATTCATGATGTAGCTTTAAACAAGGCTAAGGTAATATTCGCCATTGATAGGGCTGGTTTGGTAGGAGAAGATGGTCCTACCCATCATGGAGCTTTTGATTTAAGCTATTTAAGGATCGTCCCTAATCTTATTGTTATGGCCCCTAAAGATGAAAATGAATTACAACACATGCTCTTTAGTGCCTTGAATTATCCTTTGGCCACAGCCATCAGGTATCCTCGTGGCCATGGAGAGGGAGTAAGCTTAGATTGGCAATTTAAAGAAATCCCCTTAGGGAAGGCAGAATTATTAAAAGAAGGGAAAGACATCCTGATCATAGCCATTGGGAGCCCTGTTTGGCCAGCTTACAGAGTTAGCTTAGAGCTTGCTAAGGAAGGATATCAAGTAGGTGTAATCAATGCCCGCTTTTTAAAACCCCTTGACGAAGACCTAATTCTTCAGGAAGCGTCCAAAGTATCCATGGTCATCACGGTGGAAGAAAATTGTCCCTATGGAGGATTAAGTTCTGCGGTGGCAGAATTGCTTTTGAGTAACGGTTTGAAAGTTAAGTTTAAAAAGATTACTCTTCCAGACAAATTTGTCGAACATGGGGAATTAAACATCCTAAGAGATTTATACGGGTTTACCGAAAAATCCTTACTCTCTCTGATAAAAAGTTTTTTAAATTGATATGGCATATATTTTGTATATATATTTTTAATGGGTTTTAAAAAATTTTCTCCAGCTAAAACCATTATCTGGATTTTCTTTCTATCTTTTTTAGCCATAGCTTCTACTAAAGCCTCAACTCCCAAAAAAAAGCTTTCTCTAGAGAAAAAAGTTAAGATCTTTTGTGGGGAACTGGATCCCAATAATAAATATTGCGAAGAGTATCGTTTAGCTACCCAAAGATGGTTAGAACTAAAGGGAGAACTCCTTTTAGAACTTGAAAACCATTGTCAAAGGAATTATCAGAAAGATCTTTGTCAGACAAAGGATATTCAAGCTATAACCCTCTACTGTAATAAAATAGGCTCCATTTCTTATAAATGTGAAGAATGGAAAAATTGGCGACTTAGACGCCTTGAAACCATGGGAAAACTTCTTGAGGAGATCCAAGCCTTTTGTCAGAAAAAACATTCCCACAAAATTTGTTTCTAAAGGTTGTCTTCTTGTTTTTCTTGGTCTAAGGATTAGATTATTTATTAGATTAGTTAGTTTTTAGTTATATTTTGGAAACTTTATGAAGGAAGAGTCCATAAGTTTAGGAAAAATTTTAGATCAAATTCAAAGTTACTTACCAGGGGTCAATACCAAACTTGTGGAGAAGGCCTTTGCCTTTGCCGCTAAATGGCATGATGGTCAAGTACGCAAGTCAGGGGATCCCTATCTTTCTCATCCTATGCATGTGGCTTATATCTTAGCTCAAATGAAAGCAGATTTACCTACCATCGCCGCTGGTTTCTTACATGATGTGGTTGAAGATTGCAAGGTCCCCATTGAGGTGCTTAAACAAGAATTCGGTGAAAGTGTGGCTTATATTGTGGAAGGGGTTACTAAATTAAAAAATATTCCTGGTCATCCCGACAAAGTCTCCCGTCAGGCTGAAAACCTTCGGAAAATCCTTTTAGCCATGGCCAAGGATCTAAGGGTCCTTCTCGTAAAGCTTGCCGATAGGCTCCACAACGCACGAACCCTTGAACATATGCCTCCTCATAAAAGAAAAATTATTGCTCAAGAGACCTTAGAAATCTACGCTCCTCTTGCTAGTCGTCTTGGGATTGATTGGATGAAAATAGAACTGGAAGATTTGGCCTTTAAGCATATATATCCTGAGGAATATTTAAAACTAAAAGAAGCGGTGGAAAAAAGAGTTGCCGAGGCAGAATCTTTTGTTGAGGAAGTAAAATCTATCCTCCAAGAACTCTTGAAAAAAAATAATCTTCAAGGAAGAATTTTAGGCCGGGTAAAACATTTATATAGTATTTACCGAAAACTCCACAAATATAACTTAACCATTGGAGACTTAGATCAAATTTATGACATAATTGGTTTTAGAATTATTTTACATACGGTAGAAGATTGTTATAAAACCCTGGGGTTAGTTCATTCCCTTTGGAAACCTATCCCTGGAAGATTTAAGGATTTTATTAGTGTCCCTAAACCCAATGGATACCAAAGCCTTCATACCACAGTTCTTGGTCCTTACGGGAAAATGATTGAAATCCAGATTAGAACCGAGGAAATGGATCGGATAGCCAACGAGGGTATTGCCGCCCATTTTTTGTATAAGGAAGGCCAAGAAATTGATTACAGTCAGTACAAACAACTGGATTGGCTAAACAAATTAATAGAGCTCCAAAAGGAACTTAAACACCCCCGAGAATTTTTAGAATCCTTAAAACTTGACCTCTTCCCTGAGGAAATATATGTTTTTACTCCGAAGGGAGATGTAATTGTCCTTCCTGTCGGTTCTACTCCCGTTGATTTTGCTTATGCCATTCATACCGAGGTTGGTCATAAATGTTTAAGAGCCTTTGTTAACGAAAAACTTGTCCCCCTTGATTATCCTTTACAGACGGGGGATGTGGTAAGAATTGAAACTTCCCCCCATCAAAAACCCAGCCGAGACTGGTTAAAATTTGTCAAAACAAGTCGAGCTCGGGCTCGCATCAAACAATGGTTTAAACAGGAAGAAAAGGAAAAGTTAACCGAAACCGGGAAGGAACTCCTAAATCGGGAACTCAAAAAATATTCCCTAACCATCCAAGAATTTTTAAAAGATCCTTCCCTTGTTCAACTTCTAAAAAATTTAAACCTCTCCTCTCCGGAAGAATTATTTTTCCAGTTAGCCACGGGAAGATTAGGTCTCAAAAACTTTTTTAAGGTATATGCCGAGGTTTCAGGAATTTTCAAAGTTAAAGCTAAAGAAGAAATTATTACCTATCCTTCGGAAGAAAAAAAAGATAAAGAATACTGGAAAGATTCCTCTTTTCTTGTTTTTGGAGAAAAGGACCTAATGTTCCACATCGCTAAATGTTGTCACCCCATCCCAGGCGATGAGGTCTTGGGCTACATTACCAGAGGCAAAGGTATTTCGGTACATCGGATAGATTGTCCAAATTTAAAAGATTTAGAACCCGAAAGATTAGTTGAGGTACAATGGACGCAACCTGACGGAAGGGTCTATCCCGTTAAACTCTACGTAGTATGCCTTGATCGAAAAGGACTTTTAGCGGATGTATCTTCGGCCATTGCTACCGCAGAAAGCAACATCCTTAAAGCAGAAGTTATCACATCACCAGACCGTAAAGCCTATTTTGTCTTAAATATTGAAGTAACCGATAAAAACCATTTAGAAAAAGTTATAGCTAACATTCAGAAGATAAACGAAGTTCTCAAAGTTGAAAGAAAAATCTTTTAACTTACCGCCTTTTGGACCTTTCCAGCCTTTAGACATCTAGTGCAAACTTTTAATCTTTTGACTTCCCCATTAGGAAGTTTTACTTTAACCCTTTGAAGATTGGGATACCACCATCTGCTTGCTCTTTTGCCTGAATGACTTACCTGGTTCCCACAGGAAGGACCTTTTCCACAAATTTCACATCTCCTTGCCATCCTTTTCCTCCGCCAGAGTTAATTTAACCTAAGTTTAAATCACCTTGAAAAATCTTCAAGATCATCCTTTAAAAAGTCCCACCCATATTAAAATTAAGATTACTGCTATCCTCCCCTGGTTTTTTATCAATATTATATCCCCATTCTATACGAATTGGGCCAAGGGGAGAAAGCCATCTAATCCCTACACCAATGCTTTTCCTAAGTTCGGATGATTTAAAGGAATAATTCTTACTCCAAACTGCTCCCATATCATAGAAGGCTACACCATGGAGGTTAATGTTTTTAAGAAGGGGGAAAATCCCTTCGCCCTGGAAATAAAACATCCTTGTTCCACCTATGCGTTCCCCTGTTTGAGTATCCCTTGGGGAGATATCTCCGTACTTATAACCTCTTACCGAATCCAAGCCTCCAAGATAAAATCTTTCAAAGACCGGGATCTTTTTCCCCGATCCTTCGGTAAGGTAGCCATAGCCCAATTTTAAATGGGCGGATAAATTTTTAAATACTGGACGGTAGACTTGATGTTCTCCTGTAAATTTAATAAAATTGCTATCCCCTCCAAGCATCTTCCCAGCATAGGTGAGCTCCAGGGCATGAACCCATCCCTTGGTAGGAAGGAAGTAGCGGTTTCGTGAATCATAAGTCATCCCAAATTCTAAAGCCGAGGTAACATGAATTTTCATGGACTCTTGAATAATCACGGAGGAATTATTAATAACATCCTTGAGTTTAGAATCATCATAACGCAGTCCGGCGTAGACGGAAAATTCGGGGGTAAAGATATAACCAATCCTTAAGCTCCCTCCTTTGGCATCCTTAGTAAAATCTTCATATTCCGTCTCATAATTATAAAGGGACCAATTCAAAAAATAACGAGAATCCCTAAAGTAGGGATCAAAAAAGTTGATGGAGTAGCGGCTGGATCTTGTTCCAATTTTAGCGGCTAAGCTTACCCTTTGCCCTTTACCTAACCAGTTTCGCTGAGTGATCTCGGTCATGAATACAAATTTTTCGGAAGTGCTATAAGCAGCTCCTATGCTAAAGGTCCCGGTGAGGGCTTCCTTAACCTTTACTTTAAGGTTTAGGTCCTCCTCCTTCACTCCCTTTTCCTTTTCTATCTTTACTTCTTCAAAAAAGCCAAGTCTTTGTAAACGCTCTTCGCTTTTTTCTAATCTTTTTGCGCTGTATGGCCACCCTTCCGAAAGAAGTATTTCCCTTCTAATCACCTTATCTCTAGTCTTAGTATTGCCTTCTATTTCAATGCGATTGATAAAAACTACTGGACCCTTATCTACCTTAAAGAGGATTTTGGCCTGATTGGTTCCTACTTTTTCTATATCTGTGGTAACCTTAGCATAGGCATAGCCAAAATCAGAAAAGAGATGAGTAAGGATAGATTCGTCAATTTTTAATTCGGAAAAATTGAGCACCTTTCCAGGCTTCGTGTTAAGCCTTTTCAAAACCTCTTCTTGAGGGAAAAGGTCTTGATAAATTTCAATTTGGGATACTTTAAACTGGGGACCTTCCTCTACGGGAATTTTGATATAAACTTCCTCCTCCTTTTCTTCAACGATTGGTTCTCCCACCTTTACTTCAAGAAAACCCCTATCTTTATAAAAGTTTTCAATCTTAGCTAAATCGCGATAAAGATAGGCTAAATTATAGATCCCAGGCTCAGCCTTGGGTTCTTGTCCCAAGAACCCAGCTACATATCCTATATATTTCTTTACAGGAGAAAAGACTGAACGTTCGGAAACGGAGAGCTGGGCCCGGAGCTCCTTTTCTGGCACCGATTTAACTCCTAAAAATTCAATCTTAGCAATATACTTCTTTTTGCCCTCCTTGATATTAAAGATAAGTTTTACCTGCCTTGCACTGATTTTTTCGGTTTCAACTTTAATCTCGGTACCCAAAAAGCCAAGTTGTTCATAATAGGCTTTCACGTTCTCTATGGCTTTATCAATTTGCTCATTAGTTAGAACCTCACCAATCTTCAGCCCCGAAATCTTAAAAAGATCCTCGCTCTTTGCAGATTTAATCCCCTTAAATTGAACCTCCTTTAAAGCCTCCCTTTCGTTTACCCTATAGACTACTTGGACCCCCCTTTCTCCCTCTTTGAGCTCTACCTCCACGGTTTCAAAATAGCCAAGCTTGTAAAGATTTTTTAAATCTTCGTTCAAAAGAGATAAATCTAGGATATCTCCCTCCTTTATTTTGAGTTTAGGTTTGAGAATGTCCTCTCCTACCCTTTTTGTACCTTCAAATACTATCGCTTCGACCAAGGTCTTTTCTTCTAAATAGACTTGTAAAGATTTAATGATATCTTCCACAAGGCCATCCAACCTATTATTAGCTGAAGTAGCATATATCATTAAGGGATTTCCTTTAGGTAAACGATAAAAGGTAAAATCCACACTGACGATACCTCTAATAAAAGTTAAGGTAAGTTTCCCGATGAAATTATATTGAGCAGTTCGAAGAAGTAGCTGAGCTTCCTTCTCGTTTAATCTTTTGACCTCAAAAGAATACCTTTCCGAAAGCCTTGCTTGTAAAAGATTTAAAAATTCTTTAAGCACCTCTTCGTGACCTGGATCGCCATAACTTTCTGTCCGATAAAGAAGGACCTTGGGAGAAGCTAAAACTGAATCAATAAAACTAAAAAGGAAAAGAAAAATAAGAAAAATTTTTATAATATTTAGTTGATTGATCACCAAAATACCTCAAGCTTTGCCGAAGATATTTAACATTCTACAAGATGTCCTTCCTTAAGTAAATATCTCTTTTGGCATCTTTTAGCAAGATCTATATTATGGGTCACTAAAATTAGAGCGGAGCCCTCATCGTGGCACAGGGTAAAGAGATAATTTATGACAGTCTCAGCATTGGCTTGATCTAAATTGCCAGTTGGTTCATCAGCTAAGATGAGAGAAGGTTTGAGAAAGATAGCCCTCCCAATGGCTACTCTTTGTCTTTCCCCTCCAGAAAGAAAAAAAGGTTTAACCTTGGCCTTCTCTTGCAAGCCCAATTTATTTAAAAGCTCAGTCGCTCTTTCTTTAATCTTTTCTACCTCAAGTCTTGCCAACAAGCCAGGTAGGACTAAATTTTCCCAAACCGTTAATTCAGGAAGAAGATGAAAAAACTGAAAAATATATCCCACCTCATGCAAACGGTAGGAAGATATTTCTTCTTCTGAAAACTCTAAAAGTCTTTTCCCCTTAAATAAGATCTCCCCAGAATCTGGTTTATCTAACAGCGAAATTAAGTTTAGAATAGTTGTTTTGCCCGAACCCGAAGGACCAAGGATGGCTATCTTTTCCCCAAAAGAAACCTCAAGATTGATCCCTTTCAGGACTTCAATTTTTTCCGGCCCAAGGTAATAACTTTTTTTTAAGTTTATGATGCTAAGTAGACTCATCCTTCCATGCGCAAGATTTCGGCAGGATTTAGTGTGCTTGCCCTTTTAGCTGGGTAAAAAGCCGAAATGACCCCTAAACAAAGAACAGTCAAGGCAATGACTAAAAGATCAAAGCCTTCAAGTCTTACTGGTAAATACTCCACAGGATAGACTTCTTCAGGCAGTTTAACCACGGGATATTTAGAAAGAAGAAAACAAAGGGAGCTTCCCAAAGACAAACCCAAAAACATCCCTAAGAAAGAAAGAAAAAAACCACAAAAAAAGAAGAGCCTTAGGATATCCCTTTCCCTTGCCCCTAAGGCTCTAAGGATCCCTATGTCTAATCTCTTTTCGGATACTAACATAACCATGGCGGAAATAACCGTAAAAAGAGAGACCCCAACCATCAAGGAAAGTACCACGAATAAACCAAATTTTTCCAGCTTTAAGGCCGAAAAGAGATTACGGTTAAGCTCTTGCCAATCTAAAACCCGCCTTGGAAAGCTTAAATGCCTTAGTAATTGGTTCTTCCAATGGGAAGACCTAAAGGGGTCTTTCAATTTTATTTCTATCATGATTTCTTTGGTTGGAAATCTTTCCTTAGCAACCTGAAGGGGAAGATAAAGCAAATTGAGGTCGTAGTCGTAAACTCCGCTGGCAAAAAAACCAATCACCTTTAAGGTATAAACCTTAGGGAAAAAACCAAAGGGGGTATGAAACCCCTGGGGAGTAAGAAGGCTCAGTTCTTCTCCTAAGGAAAGCCCCAATCTTTCTTTTAATCTTTCTCCCACAACAATTGGGATAACCTCCGAGAG
Source organism: Caldimicrobium sp. (assembly GCA_037443245.1). Classification (GTDB taxonomy): domain Bacteria; phylum Desulfobacterota; class Thermodesulfobacteria; order Thermodesulfobacteriales; family Thermodesulfobacteriaceae; genus WYEG01. The sequence continues at coordinate 38,377 of JBBIOT010000001.1, read as the reverse complement.
AAATTCCTTCTCATACTTGAAATACCGAAAGGCCTTTTCTTGAGAAATTTCTTCTAATTCTACGCCTTTAAGGATCACCCCCGAGGATTGCCCTCCCCTCAGCAAAAGCCCCTGGGTAATGACAGCTTCCGTAAGACTGACCACCTCTCCTTGAGGGATCGTTTTTTTGATGATTTGAAAAAAGGAGGCCCTTTCTTCAACAGGACCTACAACCAATAAATGGGGATTTAAACTCAGGACCTTTTCATAGATGACTTGTTTAAAGCCTGTCATCACCGCATTCACTACGGTTAGGGCAGCCACGCTTATTGTAACCCCTAAAAGGGCAATAGTAGAAATAAAGGAGGTCCATCTTTCTCTTTTCGTAGAAAGGATAAATTTTAGTGCTAACCATACAAACCAGGGAAACCGGAAGGGAGACATAACTTTAGAGATCTTCCCTTCTCCGAAGGTGAGGGAAAAGAAGAACCTCCCTAATAGAAGAAGAATCCGTAAAGATCATGACCACTCTATCTATACCAATTCCTTCACCAGCACAAGGTGGCATGCCATATTCCAAAGATAAAAGAAAATCTTCATCTATTTCCGCAGGAATTTCTTCATCAAATTCCCTCAAATGCAATTGTTCTTCAAATCTAGCCCGCTGGTCAAGGGGATCATTGAGCTCGGAGAAGGCATTAGCTATCTCTTGTCCTGCCACGAAAAATTCAAAACGATCGGTAAAATTAGGATCCTGGTCATTTCTTCGGGCTAAAGGCGAGACCTCTACCGGGAACCCGACCACAAAGGTTGGTTGGGTGAGTTTAGGTTCTACAAGCTCTTCAAAAAGTTTGGTCCACCATTTACCAATTCGGGGATCCTTCTCGTTTAATTCAATCCCCTTAGCCTTAGCAAAGTTTAAAAGACCATCACGATCCTTAAGGATTTCTCTTGGGAGCCCACCTAATTCTGTCAGCGCAGAAATAAAATTTATCCTCCGATAGGGAGGAGTAAAATCAATCTCTACACCTTGGTAGATAATCCGCGAAGATCCCTTAATTTCCAAAGCTAATTGATAAAAAAGCTCTTCAGTCCTTCTGATCAAATCTTCATAAGTAGCGTAGGCCTCGTAAAATTCTAACATAGTAAACTCTGGATTATGACGACTTGAAACACCCTCATTCCTAAAGTTACGATTAATTTCAAAAACCCGCTCAAAACCACCAACGAGCAATCTTTTTAAATAGAGTTCTGGGGCAATACGTAGGTAAAGATCCATCCCTAAAGCATTATGATGGGTTATAAAAGGTTTAGCCGCAGCTCCTCCAGCAATAGGATGCATCATAGGGGTTTCCACTTCTAAAAACCCTTCCGATATAAAATATTCTCTAATAAATTGAATTATTCTTGTCCTGGTGCGAAAAAGTTCCTTTACTTCTTGGTTCATCATTAAATCAAGATAGCGGCGACGATAACGGAGTTCTACATCCTTTAAACCATGATATTTTTCAGGAAGAGGTTGTAAGGATTTCGTTAAAAGTTTGATCTCCTTAGCTAAAATAGTTAATTCTCCCGTCTTGGTCTTGATTAAAAAACCCTGGACACCAATAATGTCTCCCAAATCCACAAGTTTTTTAAAAAAATCAAAGGTATTAGGGTCAACCTCGCCTTTGGCTACCATTAGCTGAATCCGACCGGTTTCATCCTGAAGATGAGCAAATATAAGCTTACCCATCTCCCTCCTGGTCATAAGCCGGCCCGCAACAGAGACTTTAATTTTTAGCTGTTCTAAATCCTGGGCCTTAAATTTTTGGAACCTCTCTTGTAAAAATTTGGTCCTATCCTTAGGCTTGAAATCATTAGGATAGGGATTTATTCCCAATTCTCGCAATTTTTGCAATTTACTAAGACGAACCTTAACCAATGAACTCTCTTCATGCATCTAATAACCCTCCCTAAGATTAACCTTTGCCCTCATTTTATCTTATGAGAAAAACTTTTCTACTCTCTCAGACTTCCTTTTTTTACTTAGACTTCCTTTTGGGCACGAGGATGGGCTTGTAAATAGACCTGTAAAAGCCTTTCATAACTAAGAGTTAAATACTTCTCGGTGGTGGAAAGATTAGCATGGCCAAGCATTTCCTGAATACTTCGCAAATCGCATCCAGCGTTAAGAAGGTGAGTAGCAAAGGCATGACGAAAAAGATGAGGATGAAGCCGTTTACCAAAGGATTGGCTTTCTCTAGCTAAAAGAAAGCGAAGACCTCGAGTGGTAAGGGAACCTCCTTTACAATTTAAAAAAAGGAATGGACTATTTTTATTTAGTTTGATTAAAAAATTTTTCCGAACCTCTAAATAGACCTCAAGGGCTTCTTTAGCCTTTCGGCCAAAGGGGACGATCCTTTCTTTGTTTCCTTTCCCCCTTACCTTTACTATCTTAAGCTCAAGGTTCAAATTTTCTAATAGGAGACTACAGATTTCAGAAGCTCTAAGGCCTGAAGCATAAAGAAGTTCATAAATAGCTTTATTTCTTGTTCGCAAAAAATCCTTAGCCTCTTGTGAAGAAAGAAAGGATGCCATCTCTTCCTCCGTTGGGACCTCCGGAAAAGGACCTTTCACACCATGGTAACGTAAAGTCAATAACTTTTGGTCAATTTTAATCCCCCTTTGCCATAGGTATTTGAAAAAACTTCGCAGCGCGCTTACCCGACGAGCCATAGTTGAACCTTTAAAACCCTTTTCCTTTAAAGCTAAAAGATAATTGCGAAGTACTCCAGGAGTAAGATTCTCAAAAAGATCATCAACAGGATCCTTCCTTTTCCAAAGAAAGTGTAGAAAATCCTCAAGGTCTGCTTGATAGGCCCTTAAAGTTTCGTTAGAGTAGCCCTTTTCTACTTTTAAGAAGGTTAAAAATTCAGCAATTAGGCCTTCCATTCTAGGATAGCTAATTTTTCCCAAAGGTCCTCTATCTTAAAGGGTTTCAGTAATACTTTAGCTGGACCTAATTCTGCTATGACAAAGGGATCCCCTGTAAGATAGATTACGGGTAGAGTTGGATAATAATTTGAGATAGCCTCATAAACCTCGGAACCCTTAAGTCCCTGAAGATGATAGTCCAACAGAAGAAGGTCTGGGCTCTGGGAAGGTAGATTTTTTTCTAAATCCTCCAAGCTCGCATAAGCGAAAACTTTAGCCCCAACTTCTTCCAACATAGACTTTAATTCCTCTCTCAAAAAATCATCATCTTCAATTAGGAGAATATGTTTACCAACCAAAGAAATCTTTTTTGGCTTTAAAGATTTTGGTTTAATAAATTCTACCCTTTGCTCCTTTATCAAGGGGACAAAGACATAAAAAGTTGTCCCCACGTTAACCTTAGATTCAACTTCAATCCTCCCTCCTAAGGCTTTAATTTTTTGATTTAGGATGTATAAACCAAGCCCAGTTCCTTTTTCTTTAGTAGTAAAAAAGGGTTGAAATATCTTACCAAGATTCTCTTCAGGGATTCCACAACCGGTATCTTTGATGGTTATCCTGAGATTAGCTACTTCCTTTGCTGGATCCCATTGGGCATCTAATTTTATGAAAATTTCCCCGGAGCTCCCTATGGCATCTTTAGCATTCATAAGAAAGTTAAGTAAGACATACCGCCAAAAAACTTCATCCCCTGGCACCACCGCAGTTTTTAAATGATCCAAGTCTAAGTTTAATCTGATATTTTCTCCAAGGAGGGCCTGAAAAACTTCCAAATTTTTAAGAAGGAATTCAATCATATCGGTGGTGGAAATGGCAAATTCTTGATGGGGAAAGGAATAATGAAGTAATATCTTATTAAGATCAATCCAATTCTGCAAAGATGTTTCTATCTGATTAACAATCAATAAGACCTGTTTTTTGTTTTCTACTTCTTCTCTTAACCTTTGTAGATTAAATAAAACCTGGTTAAGGATGTTATTGAAGTCATGCACCAATCCCCTAAGAAATTCAGAAAAGGATTGATTTTTTTGGATCCTTTCCAAGTTTTCACAAAGCTTAGAAAATTCAGTTACATCCGAAGCTACGGCAAGAACTATTTTTTCATTTTCAAAATCGGGTAGGAGTTGACAATACCATGAAAACAGTCGCTTAAAACCACCTTTAGTTTTTAAACTAAAGCATACTCCTTCCTCAGGGATCATCGCCCATACCCTTTGACAGTGAAGAAGGGCCTTATGTTTTTCCTCATCAGGAGTAAGATCTTCAATTATAGATTGGCCTATAAGCTCGGATGGAGAATAATTAAGAAGTTTTTCGCAAGCCCTATTGACATAAATAACTTTCCCTTCCTTAATTAAGAAAACGAGAATCGGCAGCTTATCTAAAACCCTGGGAAGGAGTTTAGTTACCTCATCAGGATAAGACATTTTCCCCCTTCAATCTAAAGTCACCCTTCAAACTAAAGTAAAAGAACAAACTAATTAATATTATAACAGCACTCAGGAATAGTAAAAGATTTTTTAAAGCGATTTCTTCGCCCATGATTCCAAAAAAAAGTTGACCAAAGGGGGTAGTGCCTGTAAAACATAGGGTAAAAAGGCTCATAACTCTACCTCTTAAACTTTCAGGGGTAAGCCTTTGCAAGGTTGAATTTATTAAAGGGAAAAAATTGGTAAAACTAAAACCCATCAAAAAGATACTAAAATATACCAAATTATTATCCCAAGCAACCCTTAAAAGCACTAAGCTTAAACTAAACAGAATTTGGGTAAGTAAAAGATGATAAAGAGGCTTCGTGGCCTGATGAAAGATACTCAAATTTAAAGCCCCAAAGATTGCTCCTATACCTAAAAGGGATGAAAGGATCCCATACTCTAAGGCTGAACCCTTAAGTATTTCTGCTGCAAACTTGGGCAAGAGCACCGAAAAAGAAACTCCAAAAAAGGAAAAAAAGGCAGTCTGCCAAAGTAGAATCCTTAAAATTTTCTTTTGCCGGCAAAATTTAATTACTTCTAAGAGAGCTTCCCTCAAAGATATTCTTTCTTGTTTTTTGGTAAAATTTTTTAAAGGTTTGGTCAAGCAAGCAAAGAGTAAGAAAGGAAGATAAGAAAGGGCGTTAATCCAAAAATTTAAAGCAGGAAATCTAAAAGACAGGATGAGCCCTCCTAAGGATGAGCCAAGGATCCTTGCCGAATGAAAAGAAAGGGCTTGCAAGGAAAGGGCCTGAGTCAAAACCAGAGGAGGCACAAGGCTTGATATAATTACCTGTCTTAATGGCATGTCAAAGGCTGAAAAGCTATTAAAGAGCAAAATTAAAAAACCAAACAGATAAAGATTGAACAGGTTAAAATGAAACATAAGGGCTATCAAAAGAGAAATAAAGGTTAAAATGGTTATGATTTTTTTAAAAAGCTTCCATCTGTGTATCCGATCAATCAAGATTCCTGCTAAGGGGGTAATGATGATGTTTGGGAAAGTAGTAAAGTAAACAAAAAATCCCAAATTTGCCGCTGACTTAGTATAGGCATAAACCTCCCAATAAACAGACACATTTTGCATCCATGAACCCAAGAAGGATAAAAAATGGCATAAAAGAAAAAATTTAAAGGTTTTAATTTTTAAAACTTCAGGAATAATTTTGCCCACCTCTTTACAAAAATTAATTTTAAGTTTATGCTGTCTTATAAGAAATTTTAAAGGAGGTTAGTGTATCATGTTTAGAGGTAAGGTAAAGTGGTTTGATGAGAAGAAGGGGTATGGTTTCATCTCCAAGGAGGATGGCGGGGATGTTTTTGTACATTACACCGCCATTGACATGCCCGGCTTCAAAACCCTTAAAGAGGGCCAAACGGTTGAATTTGAAGTAGTCAAGGGCCCTAAGGGTGAGCAGGCCTCTAAGGTCAAGGTTGTCCAAGGATAAGTTTAACTAACTCTGACCATTAAAGGGGGGAATTTTATCCCCCCTTTCCATATATCCTCCTCTCAATCTTCCCATATGCTTCTTAAAAGCGCTAAAATAGAATTAAAAATAAATCAGAAAGAGATCTTTTTTTTGAAATTTATCCTTGAAGGCTATGATCATTTAGGATTAACCATTATAAAAGATGGGAAAGAGCCAGAGATAGAAATTCTAACTTTCCCGACCGAAATTAGCTTACTAAAAGAAATCCTTAGCTCCACCTTTCCGGACCTTGAACTCAAGGTACTATCAGAACCGGAAGATAATCGTGGTCAAGCACATAAGAGGTAACGCTTCCTAAGAAAAGACGATCAACAAAGGTTTTCTCGCTCCTTCCTAAGATAACTAAACTTGCTCTCCATTCTTTTAAGGTTTCAAAAACTACTCTTTGGGGCTCTCCATAGAGAACGATCTTTTCCACCCTTTCTTGCAAAAGAGCAAAGGGGTTTAAAACCTCATCCATCTTTTTTTCAAATGTTTTTTTTAAAATTTCAAAATTCTCTTCTCCTAATTCTTTGGATCTCTCAGGAGAGATAACGTGGAGGATGGCTGCTCGTTCAGCTAAAGGAAAAATAGTGGATAATAATGAGAGAGCTCTTAGGGATGGTGGAGAAAAATCTAAGGCTAAAAGGGGAGAGGAAAAGATCTTTTGATTAATTATTTCTTCCTCTTCTTGCAAGATTTTATATTTAAAAACTAGGGCAGGAACTTTTAACTGTTGAAGGATCTCTTTAGTCCTTGAACTGGTAAAGATCCTAGTCCTTGTTTTTTTCCCAACCACAACCAAATCCACCTTTTCTTCTTCCGCCAGCTGGGGGATATCAAAGACTGGATCCCCAACCTTAACAATTCTTTTAAGAGATATCCCCGCTTTTCCTACCTCCCTTTCCCAAAAATCAAGCTTACAATCTACCTCTTCCATTAATCTTTTAACTTCCTCCTTTAGAAACCCAGAAATGACATCAAAGGAAACCTCTTCGCGGGGGATAAGATGGACAACAATAACTTCTTCAAGCCCTATCTTTTTTAAAGCAAGAAGTTCCTTGAGGGCTTGTAAAGAAAGATCCCTAAATTTAGTAGGGTAAAGAATTTTTCTTAGGGTCAAGGTTGACCTCCAAAAAATATCAAGCTTATTAACAAAAATAAGGGTAAAAGGATAGGTATGGTATACTTAAAGATATAACCAAAAAAAGTGGGCATAGAAATTCCTTTTTCTTCCGCGATGGATCTTACCATAAAATTTGGGGCATTTCCAATGTAGGTGCAAGCCCCAAAAAAAACAGCTCCCGCCGAAAGGGCTAATAAATATTGAGAACGTTCTTTCAAGAGAAAACTTATAGCCTCCTTCTCCGGCCATCCTCCATAAAATTTACCAAGCAGGCTACTAAAAAAAACAAGGTAACTTGGGGCATTGTCTAAAAAGGCGGAAAAACAACCCACTCCCCAGAAATAATGCCAAGGTTTAGATAACCCCTTGAGCACCATCCCTAAGGCCCCTCTTTCTCCAGCCATAAGGATCTGTAAAACAGGGGTCATGGTGATAAAGAGGCCCAAAAAGATGATGGCTACCTCCTTAATTGGAAACCAAGAGAATTCATTTTTCCTTTTTATGGCCAAGGGCGTTTTAAAGTGAGAAAATAAAAGAAAGCTCAGAAGCAAAAGATCTCGGAGAAGATTGTTCAAGCCTACTTCTAAAAAACCAACCTTTATAGTGCCCAATCTTAGCGAGCCCGTAAAGAGAAGGGTTGTGATCACCAACCCTAAAAGTAGGATGTTGTGAAGCCCTTCTATCCTAAATCCTTCCTGTGATAAAGGTTCCTCCCGGCCCTCTTTTTTAAAATAATAAAGGTCCATAAAAAAATATACCAAAAGAAGGGAACCAATCAGAAAAAAAGCTGGGCCAAAGAGATGAAGAGGCCAGAAGAAAGGAATACCCTTTAAATACCCTAAAAACAACGGGGGGTCGCCAACAGGAGTAAGGCTTCCCCCAATATTGGCTACTAAAAAAATATAAAAAACTATCATAAAATCTTTTTTTTCTCGCCAGGCATTGGCTCGTAAAAAGGGGGGTAAAAAAACCATAGTAGCCCCAGTGGTACCTAAAAGGCTAGACATCAAAGCTCCTCCACCAAGATAAAAGGTATTAGAAAGGGGGGTGCCAATAAAAAAATTACTTATATAAATACCACAAGCAATCACGTAGAGAGTGGCAATTAAAATCACAAAAGGCAGATATTCCTCCAAGAGCACATGCAGGACTAAAAACAATCCTTCTTCTTTAGAATAATAAAGGATAAAAAAAATTCCTATGGAAGCCCAAAAAAGACTTATCTTGCCAAAATGCTTATGCCAGAACCTGGGCGCTATAAGAGGGAAAAAAGCTACCGAGAAGAGCAAGCCCAGAAAGGGCAAACCTGAAGAAAGTGGAAAAACCTCGCCTAAGGATAGGGTCATGTTAAAAAATTTTACTTAAGAATTCTTTTTGCCGAAAGGGACGACAAAGTTCAGCTTCTACAATGGAAAAAAGCTGATTTTTTGCCCTTTCCAAATTATTGTTGACTATGACATAATCATAAAAACCTAGCAAAGATAATTCAAATTTAGCTCGCTCTAGCCTTTGTTTAACCTTTTCTTCATCCTCCGTGCCTCTGCCTTCTAGTCTCTCTTTTAATGTGAACAAGTCAGGAGGGGCAATAAAAATTGAAATAGCCTGACCACCAAAGTATGCTTTTATCTTTCCTGCCCCTATTACTTCCACGTCAAAAACTAAGTGCTTTTTTTGGGAAAGAGCCTGGTCTATTTCACTTTTGGCGGTCCCATAATAATAGGAGTGAACCTTCACCCATTCTAAAAATTCATCTTTTTCTATCATTTCTAAAAATTTTTCTTCCTTAACAAAATAATAATCTTGCCCAGGCCTTTCTCCCCTCCGAGGAGGTCTTGTGGTATGGGAGACAGAAAAATAAAATTCTTCCTTCGGAAGATAGGAAAGAAGGGTACTTTTACCCACTCCTGAAGGTCCTGATACAACCAATACTAAAATCTTATCCATTATTCATGCTCTTCGTCTTTTAATTTGGTTATGTCGCTCACAAACCTCTGGGCAATAGTTTCCGTTTGGATGGCTGTAAGGATCACATGATTACTATCCGTAATAATTATAGAACGGGTTTTTCGGCCTTGAGTAGCATCAATAAGTCTGTGCCCCTCCTTTGCTTCCTCTTTTAATCTTTTCATTGGAGCTGAATTAGGATTAACAATGGCAATAATCCTATCTGCTACCACAAAATTTCCAAAACCTACGTTAACAAGCTTTGGTCCCTTTTCCATAAGCCCTCTCCTTGTTTTTTTGCAAATTTTAGCAATAATTATATCATATCTTCAATTATTGTCAAAAGTTTTCCTTTTTTCTCTTTTTTTGTCCTTATTTTTATAATAAATCCTCCATCCGATATCTCTTAAAAAAAGAATGGGACCCAAAAGAAGATAAAGAAGGACTAAGCTAAAGAGGATAACGGGAGGTTTACTGGCGGTAAGGACAAAGAGAAAAAGAAAGAGGGTTAAAAAATAAAAAGTACTGAGTCCTTTGAGCTTAAATTCTTTTAAGGTAGGATATTTTATGGGCGAGACCATAAGAAAAGCTACTAAGCAAACTAAAAACAAAAGAGGGTAGCTACGGTATTCCGGTTCTATCCTGAGAAACAAAAGCAAAAGAATTATAGAAGATATGAGGGCTCCACCTGCAGGAGAAGGAAGGCCTTCAAAATAAGAAAGGGGAGTACTCCTGACATTAAAACGGGCAAGCCTTAAAGCTACGCAAGCGGTATAAAGAAAAGAGATGAGCCAGCCCTGCCAGCCAAAACTTACCAAGGAAAAACGATAGATCAGAAAAGCCGGGGCAATGCCAAAGGATACCAGATCAGCCAAGGAATCAAGTTCTTTCCCAAATTTAGTAACCTGACCACTTAAGCGGGCAAGACGCCCATCCAAGACATCAAAAAAAATAGCGATCAGGATGCCAAGAGAAGCTTTAAAAAATTCCCCTTCAAAAACATAGAGTAACGAGAGATAACCACAGAAAAGGTTAAGAAGGGTAAAAATATTGGGTAAAAATCTCATTTGAGCATGGGAATACGGACTAAAGGAGTTTCTCCGGCGAAAACCCGATGTCCTTCCTTCACCAAAAGCTCAGCCTTTAAAGCCGGGAAAAAAACCTCCACCCTGGAACTAAACTTTATCATACCGAAGGGTTCTCCTGCAGTAAGTTCATCCCCTACTAAGATAAAGCTTTTTATTCTTCTGGCTATCACACCAGCTACCTGCATCAACCAAACTGGAAGTCCATCCTCGCGCCGCAAAACATATAGGAGCTTTTCATTTTTCTGAAAAGCCCCTTCCGATAGAATGGGTTTTTTTTCTCCCTTTAGGTAGACCATGTTTACCACCCGACCAGTAACAGGGCTTCGGTTTACATGAACATCCCAAAGTCTCATAAAAATGCCCACGCGATACAAAGGCTCAGGCCAAAATTCTTCCCTATGTTCTACAGCAATCTTAACCACCTTCCCGTCAGCTGGTGATAAAAGATACTCGGGGTGAATAATCCCTTGCCGGTCAGGATTGCGAAAAAAAAGGGCATTAAGAAGACTTAAGGAAAGACAACCCAACCCCAGCTTGCGTTTACCTAATAATAAACATAAACTACCAGCCAAAGCTGACCCTAATATATAGGGATAACCTTCCCGGTGGATCATCATGTCTCCCGACTTGGGAAAAGATTCTCATCGGTATGAGGCAAAAAGAGAGCGGCCAAATAATAATCCATATACCGAGGATGAGAAGATAGTTCCACATGGGTCATCATTTGGGAAATTTGGGAAAGACGTAAAAATTTTTCCTTAGAAAGAAGGGCCTTTTTAGCCCCTTGAAGACTGGTATTCCCCAGGAAAAAGAATTTTTCCCGTGGAAGATCCGGCAAAAGACCAATAGTAATAGCGTCCTCAAGATCAATATAACTCCCAAAGGTTCCTGCTAAAAAGACCCGTTCCAAATCAAATATGGTTAATCCTACCGATTCTAACAAAATTTGATAACCAGCAAACATGGCTCCCTTTGCCCGAATAAGATTATCCATATCCGCTTCCGTAAACACGATATCTTGTTCTAAAGCGGATTCTTCTTTAAAGACCAACACATATTCATAACCGTTTTGGCCAGGTCTTAAACGAGGATGATTTAGATCTCTTCTATATTTACCAGCCCTATCCACTAATCCAACCCTGAAAAGTTGAGAGAGTAGAGAAATTATTCCCGAACCGCATATGCCCTTTGGTTTTTGTTTGCCGATAGTGATGATCATTGGTTCAAAGGTTTCAGGATCAATATGAACACCTTCAATGGCCCCGCTTGTGGCCCTCATGCCATGCTTAATCCCACCTCCTTCAAAAGCTGGACCCGCTGAACAGGCGGCGCACATTAAAAAATCCTTATTCCCGATAACAATCTCCCCGTTCGTGCCAAGGTCAATAAATAAAGTAAGCTCCTCTTCTTCAGCTAAAAGACTAGCTAATACTCCTGCGGTAATGTCCCCTCCTACATAACTTGCCACGCAAGGAGAAAATTGGACAATGGCCTCCATCCCCTTAAATCCTATGTCCTCTGCCAAAAAAAAGGGATACTCCTTAGCTACCGGAACATAAGGATATTCGCGAAGAAACTTGGGCTCAAGCTCTAAAAAAAGTTGGGTCATAACCGTATTGCCAGCTATGGAAATTAATTTAATCTCCGAAAGGTGGCGAGAAACCTTATGTAAAAGCTCTTCTATTAAGAAATAAATCTTTTCTTTTACCCTCTCCGAAAGGGTCTTAAGTCCTCCTTTTCTTTTAGCAAATTCAATCCGAGAAATAACATCTTCCCCATAGCTTATCTGAGGATTATAGTCTGAAGTTTGAGCTAAAACTTCGCCTCCAACTAAATCAACTAACTCAAGTTGTAAAGTGGTAGTCCCTAAATCAATCGCCACCCCCAAGGGACTAATCTTACCGGACATCACATCAAAAAGGAGCTTAACACCTGTGCGTATATCTTCATACCAAAAATAGGTAGCTTGGAAATTATTTTCCCTTAACGCATAGGGAAGTTTCTTTAGAAATGGGTAGGTGGGGATTACTTTATCTATTCCTCGGAGGATAAACTCCCTTTGTACCCTTTCCCAATCGGGTGTATTATTCTCAATGGTTGGAGGTTCTAACCTTAAGCTCATCCAAGTTAAAGGAGATGAAAGAGGGAACTCCTCCTTTCTTTCAATGGCCTTCGCCGTAATCCGGCGCAGGATAGCTTTACGATCAAATTTGCTTTCCGTGGGGATCCTTACGATAACGTCCGTTAAGGGTACTGTGGTGCAGGCCTTATAATACACACCATCTACTTTTTCTCCTTTTACCTCACCAGCTTCCAACAAAATCCGGCACTTACCGCAAGCACCAAGCCCACCACAGCTGGCATTGATATGCACTCCAACACGCATAGCTAAATCTAAGATTGTTTCTGAAGGCTGAATCTCCTCGGTAAGCTGATAGGGTTCAAAAGTGACCTTGGGCATATGCCTTTAGGTTCCTTCTTCCCAAGAAGAAAGATATCTTTCCTGTTCAAGCGTTAATTCATCTATCTCAACTCCCATGGCGGAAAGTTTAAGCTTGGCTACCATTTCATCAATTTCTTTGGGCACAGGATAAACTGTTCTTTTTAGGGAAGAGGAATTTTTGACTAAGTATTCCACGCAAAGGGCTTGATTGGCAAAGCTCATGTCCATTACCGCCGAGGGATGCCCTTCCGCACAGGCTAAGTTGACCAACCTTCCCTGAGCAAGGACATATATCCTTCGCCCATCTTTCAACTTATATTCCATAACTTCAGGTCGGACAATCCTTTCCTCTACCGACAATTCTTTTAAAGCAGGAAGATCAATCTCTACGTCAAAATGACCCGAATTAGCCACGATCGCTCCATCTTTCATAAGAAGGAAATGTTCTTTTCTGATTACCGCTTTATTCCCCGTCACTGTGACAAAAATATCACCCAGTTTGGCCGCATCCTTCATCTTCATTACCAAATATCCATCCATGACCGCTTCTAAAGCCTTCAAAGGATTTACTTCGGTAACAATAACCTTAGCCCCCATACCCCGGGCTCGCAGGGCTACCCCTTTTCCGCACCACCCATACCCACAAACTACCAAATAACATCCCGCAAGAAGCCTATTTGTGGCGCGCAAAATACCATCAAGGGTTGATTGCCCAGTACCATAACGATTATCAAAAAGGTGCTTAGTTAGGGCATCGTTCACCGCAATGATAGGATAGAGCAATTTTTTTTCTTCCGCTAAGGCCCTAAGCCTAATAACCCCCGTAGTTGTTTCTTCGGTACCACCAATTATTTGCTGCGCCTGGGAAGGCCGTTCTTTGTGAAGGGTAGACACCAGATCGGCACCATCGTCAATGGTAATTTGAGGACGGGCATCAAGGACTGCATTGATATGTTGATAGTAGGTGGCCCGATCTTCACCTCTAATTGCAAAGACTGGGATACCAAAATATTTTACCAAAGCTGCCGCTACTTCATCTTTGGTAGAAAGTGGATTGGAGGCACAAAGATAAACTTCAGCCCCTCCTTCTTTAAGGGTCCTCACCAAGTTTGCCGTCTCCGTAGTCACATGGAGACAAGCCCCTATCCTTACCCCTTGAAGAGGTTTTTCCTGAGAGAACCTTTTCCGGATAAGACGCAAAACTGGCATCTCCATTTCAGCCCATTCAATGAGCTTCAATCCATTCTCAGCTAAACTTAAATCTTTAACATGGTAATCCATAGTCTTTTCTCCCCTTTTTACTTCTCAAATCCTGCAAGTTCTTTAATTTTCTCTACCATATCAAGCCTTTCCCAAGTAAACTCTGGTTCGTTTCTCCCAAAATGGCCATAGCAAGCAGTTTTCCGGTAAATAGGCCTTCTCAAGTTAAGATAATCAATCATATGCTTGGGCTTGAAGTTAAAAAGGGTGTTGATGATTTCTAAGATTTTCTCTACGGGTATGTTTTCAGTTCCATAGGTATTCACGTTGATAGCTAAGGGTTCGGAGATACCAATGGCATAGGCTACCTGAACTTCAAGCTCTCGCGCTACCCCAGCTGCTACCAAATTTTTGGCTACATACCGGCTATAATAAGAGGGGGTACGATCGACCTTAGTTGGATCCTTTCCAGAGAAAGCACCCCCTCCATGGTGCCCCCTTCCTCCATAGGTATCAACAATGATCTTACGGCCAGTCATCCCACAATCCGCAAGAGGCCCTCCAATAACAAACCTTCCTGTGCCGTTGATGATAATTCGTGTATCCTTATGCAAATGTTCAGGAGCTATCACCTTTTTGATGACCTCTTCATAAATAGCTTCTCTTAGTTCCTTTAAAGTTACCGTAGGATCATGCTGAGCTGCTATTACAATGGTGTGCACATCCACCGGGCGTCGATCCACGTAACGCACAGTAACCTGGGTTTTCCCATCTGGCCTAAGGAAAGGAAGAATACCCTTTTTCCGTACCTCGGCAAGACGCATAGCCAATCGGTGGGCATACCATATAGGCATGGGCATATAATCGGGAGTTTCATCACAGGCATAGCCAAACATTAAACCCTGATCACCCGCTCCAATATCTCCATCCCTTTCAATCCCCATCGCAATATCGGGGCTCTGTCGATCAATACTAATCAAAACCGCACAGGTCTGATAATCAAAACCTAAATCCGAATGGTTGTAGCCTATTTCTTTGACAACCCCCCGAGCAATGGTGGGATAATCTATCCTGGCCTCGGTAGTAATTTCTCCGGCTAAAAGGATCATACCTGTATTGACCAAAGTTTCACAAGCTACCCGGGCATAGGGATCCTTTTCTAAAATTGCATCAAGGATAGCATCGGAAATCTGATCAGCTACCTTATCAGGATGTCCTTCTGTGACCGACTCGGATGTGAAAAGAAAATTTCTTACAAGCATTTTGTCCCTCCTAAAAAATTTTTGTTAACCCAAAAATTTAACCTGAAATTTTAGTTTCACAAGCAATCTCTAAAAATTTCCTAAAGAAGTGCTAAAATTTTAGCCTAAACCTTAAACAAAGGAGAAAGAAATGAAAGCTAAAGAAATACGATCTCTTTTTCTTACCTATTTTCAAAAACTGGGACATGAGATCGTACCAAGTTCTCCTCTTATCCCTAAGGATGACCCTACCCTTCTTTTTACCAATGCAGGGATGGTGCAATTCAAGAGGGTTTTTTTGGGAGAAGAAACTCGTCCCTATACCCGGGCAGCAAGCTGTCAAAAGTGTGTTAGGGCAGGTGGAAAACATAATGACTTGGAAAACGTAGGCTATACCGCAAGACATCATACCTTCTTTGAAATGTTAGGCAATTTTTCTTTTGGCGATTATTTTAAGGAAGAAGCCATCCTCTTTGCCTGGGAATTTATTACTAAAGAACTTTCTCTTCCTAAGGAAAGAATTTATGTCTCCGTTTTTCATGAAGATGAGGAAGCCCTAACCCTCTGGAAAAAAATTGCTGGCCTTTCTGAAGATAGGATTGTTAAGCTTGGGGAGAAGGATAATTTCTGGATGATGGGGGAAACAGGGCCTTGTGGTCCTTGTTCAGAAATCATTTATGATCAGGGAGAGGCTTTTTCCTGTGGCAAAGCTACTTGCGCCCCTGGGTGCGATTGTGATCGTTATTTGGAGATCTGGAATCTGGTCTTCATGCAGTTTGAAAGAACCTCAGAGGGGAAACTTGTATCTTTACCCAAACCTTGCATTGATACGGGTATGGGACTAGAAAGAATCACCGCAGTTGTTCAAGGGGTTCCCACAAACTTTGCTACCGACCTTTTCCAAGGTTTAAGACAAAAATTAGCAGAAATCTCAGGAAAGGATCCTAAGGAAGGGAGAGAAATAGAGGTAGCCTTTCGTGTTATAAGCGACCATTTACGGGCCAGTGCCTTTATCATTGCCGAAGGCCTCATCCCTTCAAACGAAGGACGAGGCTATGTCCTAAGAAGGCTTATCCGAAGGGCTGAACGTTTTGGCAAACTTTTAGGGTTGCAAGAACCTTTCCTCTACAAACTTCTACCTCCTCTTCTTGCCGAATATGGAGAAGTTTATTCCGAACTCCCGGAAAATAAAGATTTTATTGAAAAGGTCCTTGAACAGGAAGAAGAAAAATTTTTAGAAAGCCTTAATACAGGGCTTGAAATCTTAGAAGCAGAAGTAAAAAAATTATCAAAAAAAGGAAAAAAAGAAATTCCAGGAGAACTTCTTTTTAAGCTTTACGATACCTACGGCTTCCCTTATGACTTGGTAAGGGATTATGTGTTACCCTTAGGGTTTACCCTTGATTTCTCTGGCTTTGAAACCTTAAGGGAAGAGGCAAGAAGAAAGAGCAGAAAAACCTGGCAAGGGACCTTAGAAACCTTATCTTCCGAAATAAAGTCCCTCATTTCTCAAGGGCTAAAAACGAAATTTCTTGGCTATGAAACCCTGGAAGCCGAAAGCATACTTTTAGCCTTAACGGATGATTACCTTATCACTCAGGAAACAACTTTTTACCCAGAGGGCGGAGGTCAGGTTGGAGATACCGGCCTGGTGATAGGGGAAAAAGGAAAAGCTAACATCCTTGATACCCAAAGGACAGGGGACCTGATTCTCCATCGTTATGAATTGGTGGAAGGAACCCTCATCCCAGGAGAAAGGGTAAAACTACAAGTGGATAAAGCAAGAAGATGGCGAATCATGAGGCACCATACCGCTACCCATCTTCTTCATGCGGCATTAAGAAAGGTTCTTGGGCCCCACGTAAGACAATATGGATCATTGGTTGAAGAAGAAAGACTACGCTTTGATTTTACCCATTTTACCGCCCTTAATCCTCAAGAATTGGAACAAATTGAAAAGTTAGTAAATCAATATATTTTAGAAAATCATCCTGTAGAAACCTTTTGGGTAAAAAGAGAAGAAGCAGAAAAGCTTGGAGCCTTAGCTTTTTTTGAGGAAAAGTATGGAGAAATTGTCCGGGTCGTGAAGATTGATGAAATCTCAGCGGAATTATGCGGAGGAACCCATGTCAAAAGAACAGGAGATATTGGGGCCTTTAAGGTATTAAGCGAAAGCAGTGTAGCAAGTGGAGTCCGAAGAATTGAAGCCATTTGTGGTGACTTAGCCTATAACTATTGGCGAAATTTAGAAGAAAGGCTTAAAAAACTGGCAGGATTACTTAAGACACCTCCCAAAGATTTAGAGCTAAAACTGAATCAACTTCTGCGAGAAATAGAAGACCTGCGGATAGAGTTAAACCGCTTAAAAAGAGAAAAAATTAAAAATGAATTAGAAAGGCTTCTAAATAGAGTTATAAAGATCAAAGATTTATCCTTACTTATAGCCTATCTACCAGTGGAAAAAATTGACGAACTCAGGGAATGTGGTGATTTCTTCAAACAAAAATTAGGAAACGGTGTGTTCCTCCTCTTAACCGATAGGGCTGAAAATTTAGGAGTAGTGTGCATGGTTACCAAAGACTTAGTTTCAAAGATTTCAGCCAAGGATATCCTTCTTAGACTATCCCAGGAAATTCCCCTAAAGGGTGGGGGGAGGCCAGAGCTTGCCCAAGGGACGCTTAAAAATAAAATAGAAGAAGAAACCCTTATCAACTTGATAGGAGGGATTATTCAAGAAAAAATTTAAACGAGAGGAATGGATATGAAAGAAAAAAAGTTGAAGGTAGAGGTTTATTTTGCTCCTACCTGTCCTACAAAAGCACAAGTGGAAAAAAACCTTAGAGAAGCTTTAGAGCTGGAAGGTGTGGATGCGGAGCTCACCTTAGAAATTTTACCTGAAGACAAAGCAAAAGAGCTTGGTTTCCGTGGCTCTCCAACTATTCTCATCAACGGAGAGGAGTTTCAACCTTTGGAAATGGGAGGATGGAGTTGAAGGTTCTTCTATGATGAGCAAGGCTTGCTCACCAAAGTACCTACCGTCAATATCTTAAGATTGGCTATCCGTAAAGCCAAAGAAAATTTAGCTTCCTAAAGATGCCAACCTTGAGAAGGGATGGTTATACTACCTATTGGGTTCAAACAACTTTTAGACAGTATGAAAAAATGTTAAGCTCAAAGGGACAGGCACTGGTAGAAGAAAAAGGAGTAGCTTTTACTCCACCAATCTTTGCTTTAGCCCTTTTTCACATTTACCAAAGAGCATTTCTAGAAGATTTATTAAAGCAGAGCAAAATTTTGGGCAAGATTTATTCTGAGAGACCTTTCACTGAATTTGCTTTTATGGAACTTGTAGACCTTTTACGTAAAGATTTTGTCAGTTGGTTCCGGGAACTGGTTTTACATCGGGATTTTACCCTACCGGAGTATGAAAATTTAGCTAAGGAATTTCTTTTTCTAGAAGAAATCGTTCAAAAACAAATCCAAATCCCTTTGCTTGACCATTTTAAAAGACTACTCATAGGCTTAGAGGAGGCCATAAAAACCCAAAAGTCTTTATCCGAAGCGGATTGGCAAAAATTTATAAGACTTGCCAGTTTTTTTTTCCTTAAAGAATTCTACCAACCCAGTAGATCGTTAGAGCTTTTAAACAGGGGCAAGGAGGCTATCCAACAATACCCTCAATACGAACCCAACCTGAAGATTATATTCAGCCCCGAACCAAAGGAGCGTGAAGAAATAATAAAAAATTTTAAGGCCTTGCTCTATCAAAAATTAAAAAGTTTGGTAGAATACATAGAACATGGATCTTCATCAGAAGGCTCTTGAGGTTTATCATAGACTTAAAAAATTATATCCTGAGGCCAAAATAGCCTTAAAATTTGCCAATCCCCTGCAACTCCTAGTAGCAACCATTCTTTCAGCCCAATGCACAGATGAAAGGGTAAATCAAGTTACTGAAGTACTTTTCCAAAAGTATAAGAACGCTAAAGACTTTGCTGAGGCCGATTTAGAGGAGTTGGCTAAAGACATTTACTCCACTGGCTTTTACCAAAGAAAGGCGGAGTACATTAAAAGGGCTTGCCAAATGATTATAGATGAATTTGGAGGGAAAGTCCCCAATCGGATGGAAGACCTGCTTAAATTGCCTGGTGTATCACGCAAAACAGCCAACATTGTCCTCACCAGTGGATTTGGTCTTTCTGAGGGGATTGCTGTGGATACCCATGTCCAAAGAATTGCCCATAGATTAGGATTAACCAAAAACCAAAACCCAGAAAAGATTGAAAGAGATCTGATGAATCTTTTCCCCAAAGAAACTTGGCTTGACCTTTCCTATCTTATTCAACAACATGGACGGAAGGTTTGTTTAGCCAAAAAACCAAAATGCGAGGAGTGTGGTCTTAAAGATCTTTGCGATGCTTACGTATCCAAACATTGATCCTACCATCTTTAGGATTGGCCCCCTTCAGGTTCGTTGGTATGGGCTAATGTATATCCTCAGTTTTTTTTTGGCCCTATTTCTGACTAAAAGGCATTTAAAAGAAAAGGGTTTAGCCCATAAAATCCCTTTTTTAGAGAATTTGCTTTTTATTAGCTTTGTAGGACTAATTCTTGGGGCCCGCCTTGGCTTTTGTTTTTTTTACTACCCCGATTTTTTTCTGGCCAACCCCTTAGAAATTTTTAAAGTTTGGAAAGGTGGGATGTCCTTCCATGGTGGTCTCCTCGGGGGGGTACTTTTTGGGTATATCTATCTCAAAAAGCACAAAGAAAGCTTTCTCTTTTGGGCTGATATGGTTTCCATCCCCGCTCCATTAGGACTCTTCTTTGGCCGCATTGGTAACTTTATTAACGGAGAAATCTTTGGTAAACCTACTGACCTGCCCTGGGGAATGGTTTTTCCCGAAGGAGGACCAATCCCCCGCCATCCGGTGCAACTCTATGAAGGCTTAGTTACGGGTCTTTTTTTGTTTCTTTTTATGTGGATGTTAAGGAAGAAGGATTTACCCCAGGGAGCAAAGTTTGGAACCTTTTTGATCGTTTATGGTGTGCTACGCTTTTTCTTTGAATTCCTAAGGGTCCCCGCCCAAAGCTTTCCTCTCCTTTTTGGATGGATGACAATGGGACAGGTCCTCTGCGTGGTGATGATCCTTCTTGGAGGAAGTATTCTCTATTTAGCCTTCCTCTGGAAGGAGGCGAAGTAATTCCGTAGCCACTTCCTTAGCCTTAAGGAAGTTCTCCTTAAAAACCTCCTCGGCGATCCGCCTGTCAGCAAAAAGTTTTACCAACTCACGACACTTCCTTAGGAATAATCTTCTAAAATATTTAGCGTAGGGATTATCAAGTTGGATACGGGCATAAAGGTTTTCATCTTGCCAGGCAAGCCTTTTTAATATTTGAAGTTGTCTGACAAAACTTGGGGTAGCTAAATCGCAAACCTTTTCAAGCTCAAACTTACTGTCTTTAAGTAAAATTCCAAAGAGGATCAAAAAAAAATGGTTCATCACCTGAATTAGGGCCATCAGTCGGTCGTGTTCTTTGGGTGGAATGTAGACAAATTTGACCCCCTCCGAAGCAAAAACATCTTGAAGCCATTGCAGAAGTCCTTTCCCCCTCAAAGGATAGTAAGCAATTTTTTTCCCCGCTAAAGTTGGCTCAAAGGGGCCGAATAAAGGATGGGTAGCTAAAACCTCTCCTTTTTTAAAATAACGCCTCATGAGTTTAACGGGGCCTAATTTTAAAGAACAAACATCAAAGACCCAATGGGAAGAAGAGAGATGGGAAGAAATTTCTTCTACCACCCGGGGAAAAACCTCTATAGGAACACTAAGAAGGATAACCTTAGCTTGACCACAAAACTCCTCATAGGAAGGGCCAAAATCCCTATCCTTAATAAGCACTTCATAGCCCTTTTTTTGAAAAAAATTGGCAAAAAATTTCCCCATCCTTCCCTTACCACCCAGGATGCCAATCCTAAACTTGGACATAAAAGAATTCTCCTTTGAAATAAGTCCTTTAAGCTACTTCAAGCAGTTTAAGACGGTCTTGCCATCTCCTAAAAAGTTCTTCCTTCAGGACTGCATAACAAGAAAGTTCTGGATCTTCTTTAAGAAGAGCGAAAGCACACTCCCTGGCTTTAAGCAAGACATCATAATCCTTAATCAGGTCAGCTCGACGAAACTCAAGAAATCCCGATTGTTTGGTACCCAAAAATTCTCCAGGGCCACGAAGTTTCAAATCCTCTTCCGCAATCTTAAACCCATCATTAGTTTTGGTAAGGATTTCAAGCCTTCGGTAAGCCTCACTACCGAAACTAACCTTATAGGCTAGCAAAAAACAATAGGACTGTTTATCGCTCCTTCCTACTCTACCTCTTAGCTGGTGAAGTTGGGAGAGTCCAAATCTTTCAGCATGTTCTATTAGAATCACCGTAGCATTAGGCACATCTACGCCTACCTCTACCACCGTGGTGGAGACCAAAATATCCAACCTACGCTCTTTAAAATCCTGCATAATTCTTTCCTTCTCCCCGCTTGACATCTTACCATGGAGTATTCCAACTTTAAACTGGGAAAAAATTCTTTTTTTAAGTTCCTCTCCGTAGGTCAAAACTGCTTTAAGTTCAAGGGTATCGGATTCTTCTATTAAGGGGAGGATAATGTATGCTTGGTGACCCTTTTTTAGTTCCTCCTTTACTAATTTGTAGGCCAGATCACGGTTATGCTCCAAAAAAAGCTTAGTGATAATCGGTTTCCTTCCCTTAGGCATTTCATCAATAATAGATACATCCAGGTCGCCATAGATAGTCAAAGCTAAAGTTCTGGGGATGGGAGTGGCTGTCATAACCAAGGTATCAGGTGCCACATCCTTGGCCTTGGCCCGCAAAAGGGCCCTTTGCATCACGCCAAATCTATGCTGTTCATCAATAATCACTAAACCTAACTTTTTAAATTCAATCCCTTCTTGAAAGAGCGCATGAGTGCCGATTACAAATTGAATGTGCCCAATCTTTAGCCCTTGATAAATCTCCCTTTTACGGGCTGGAGGCGTGCCTCCGGTAAGCAGGGCCACATTTAAGCCTAAAAGCTGGTTGTAGCGTCTAAAGTTTTGATAATGCTGTTCAGCAAGGATTTCGGTGGGTGCCATTAGGGCCACTTGATACCCATTTTCTATAGCAATCAAAGAGGCCAAAAAAGCAAGGACCGTCTTCCCGCTTCCCACATCCCCCTGAAGAAGACGGTTCATGGGTATAGGCTTGGCCATATCCTCTTTAATCTCGTTAAAAACCCTTTTCTGGGCAGAGGTAAGCTCAAAGGGAAGTTTAGCCAAGAAGTTTTCAACCAGCGGAGATTCAACCCTAAAAGAAATCCCCCTTTCCCCTTTGATCCTACCTTTACGCCAGGCCAAAGCCAACTCAAGAAAGAAAAACTCTTCAAAAGCAAGGCTCTTATGAAAGATGCTCTGTCCATCCCGTAAAGAAGAAAGGTCTAACTCCGAAGAAGGAAAGTGTAATTCTCTTAAGGCTTCTCGGCGAGATAAATAGCCATATTTTTTGAGATATTTTAGAGGGATTAATTCGGGAAGAAAGGATAAATAGTCTTCAAGGGCATTTTTCATAATCTTTCGGAGGGTACGATCCGAAATGCCCTCTATGGCAGAATAAACAGGTAGGATCCTTCCTACTTCAAGGACTTCCAGATCCTTTGCTTCTTCAGGGATTATTTCAGGATGGACCATTTCTAAGGCACGACCAAAACGAGAGACCCTGCCAAAGACATAAAAACTTTTTCCTATGCTATAAAGATTTCGCCAAAGCCCTTCCTTGAAATGAAACCACTTAAGATATAAATATCCTGTACCATCTGTGATCACCACTTCATAAACCTTTCTTTTCCCATAAGAGGTTGGCCCACTCTTTATAACCTCACCAAAAACTAAAACCTCCTTTTCGGGTTGTAATTCCGCTATAGGGACGACCCTTCTTCGGTCTTCATAGTCCCGAGGGATATAATAGAGTAGATCTTCAATGGTGTCTATTCCTTTTTTGACCATTCTTTTGGCTAACTTTGACCCAATTCCTCTGACCTCATCCACTGGGCGCTCAAGAATACTAAGACATCTTTGATACTCCGTAAGGCTAAGAGTTTGGAATTCTTCCTGCTCTTGCCCTCTGGGAAAATTTTCCTTGAAAGAGATAGGATTAGCCAAAAATTCACTAAGTAAGGCCTTAGCCCGTTCTAAACGCTCTTTTTTTTCATAAATAGGTTGGGTATCAAAGAATTGAAATAATTCTCTTAACGGAGTATAGATATTTTCAGGAAGCTCTGGCTTTGCTAACTCTAAGAGATGAAGCATGGTCTTTTCCAAAAATTTTGTCCGATAGAGAAGTTTAAAATCGTTCCTTGTTTGCGCCTCAAGGAGGGACTCTAGTTTTTTTAAGCCCTCTGAAAAAAATACTGTCTCCTGCTTCATCCGGTCCTTCTCAAAAGAGCTGTTTGGGAAATAACGCTATCTTTTTTAAAAGCCCCTGGATCATAAAAAGACCGGACAGGTTTCCTCTTTTTTTTGCCCCTCGCGCAAATATAGTGGCTTTTTTCTTTAGATGATAAAGAAAAAGAAGTCTTTCTTCAGGATTTAAACTTGGGAAATAGGTCATATAATTCTTCACTAAAGACATTGTCCGATAAAGGTCAAGGCCAGATTGGGCTGACAATTGATCCTTATGTCCTCCTTCCTTGATGGTTAGTGCTTCGGGAAGGTAACCCATAGGATAATGCAAGGCATAGCGAATAAAGAAATCATAATCTTCACAGGCGGGTAGATTTTCATCAAATAGGCCTATGTGTTGAAAGACCTCCCTCCTCAGCATCACCGTGGAAGGAGAAACCACGCAAAGGTCAAGGGCACGATCCAAAAAAAAGCCCTTGGCCTTGGCATGTCTTTTTTTAGGATTTAACCTCTTCCCTTTCCGAAACCAGATTTCTTCAGTTTGTACCGCCATAAACTGGGGATTGGCTAAGAAAAATTCTACTTGTTTTTCAATCTTCCGAGGAAGAAAACGGTCATCACTATCCAGAAAGGCAATAAAGTCTCCTTGAGCATGAAAAATTCCCCTGTTTCTGGCCAAGGAAACACCTAAATTTTTAGGAATTTTAACATATTTTAAAGGATATTGGGTTATAAAATAGGAAGTTTCATCCTTAGAACCATCATCAACCACAATTAACTCAATTCGGGGATAGGTTTGCCAAAGGACACTCTCCACCGCTAATTTTAAAAATTTAGCCCGATTATAAGTAGGTATAATAACTGAAACCAAAGGATAAGAAAACATTTCTTGAGCAAAAATATTAAGCTTAATCCTTTAAAGTTCAATCTCCAAGGGTTGCATTTTTTGGTTAACCAAATTAGAATTTTTGGTTAACCAAAATTTTAGATGGGAGGTGGCGTATGGGGAAAATACTCTTAAGAGGGATATCCTTAGGAGGGGTTATTTTCTTGCTAAGCAAGTTTAATCCCCTTTCTCTTTGGGGTGCTGAAAGTCCTAAATCATGGGAAGAAATAACCCTTGAAGAAATAAAGATTACTTCCCAGGCGGAAACTATATCATGGGAAAGATTACCTCAAGAGGTCTTTTTGGTAGAAGGAGATTTATTAAAAAAAGGGGTAGAGGTATATTCACCCGTTGATTTGCGGAAAAGAGGAAGCTTTGGAGTTCAGGAGGATCTTTCCATCCGAGGGACAAACTTTGAACAAAATTTGATTTTGGTAGAGGGATTGCGCCTTTCGGATATCCAAACAGGCCATCATTTACTTAACCTTCCTTTGGTAGAAGGAAACCTTGAGGCTATGGAAATTTTACCAGGAGGGGCAAGCCCCACCTATGGACCTTCAGGCTTTGGAGGGGCTATAAATTCAATTTTAAGGAAACCCAAGGATAAAGCAAGCCGAGTTCTGGTTAATTTTGGTTCTTATGATTACCAACAGTACCAGCTTTCCCTGGATTACAAACTATCTCAAGTTCCTCTTTCCTTAAATTTAGAAAATAAAAAAGCCAATGGTTTTATCTGGAATAGAGATTTTGAAATAAAAACGGTCAATCTTTATACTAAAGATGAAAGGCAAATTTTTTTCTATGGTTTTACGGAGAAGGACTTTGGCGCAAGATACTTTTATACCCCTAGATATCCTACCGAATGGGAAGAAACGCGGACCCAATTACTTTTTGGTAAAAGACTTTTTAACTGGGGCAACCTTTCCTTTGAACCTGGCCTCCTTGTAAGAATAAACTATGACCATTATTTGCTTGATCGGGATCGTCCGAGCTTTTATCAAAACAAGCACCAATCGGAAGTTTTTCGTCTAAACCTGCCATGGAAATTAAACTTCTCAAAAAGCATTTTAACTTTTGGCTTAGAGGGGAGCTATGAAACCTTAGATTCTACTCGGCTTGGCTCTCTCCTGAGAAGAAGCTTAGGCCTTTATGGCGGGTTAAACCATGAATTAACTAAAAAACTTTTTCTAGACCTGAAAGCCCGGTATGATCTTTTCCTTCACGAAAAGGATTTCCTCTCCACCCAGATCGGGGTTAGCTATTTCCTAAGAGAAGGGCTAAAACTTAGAGCTCAGGCTAACCTTTCTTATCGCCTGCCTTCAGCCACTGAACTTAAATATGACTCCATAGGAATTAAAGGGAATCCTGACCTTTCTCCGGAAAAGGCCTTGAATTTAGAAACAGGCTTTGAGGCCCTATTCAAAGGTTTTTACCTCTCCTTTACTCTTTTTCACCGCCGAGGAACAAAGCTCATTGATTGGATAAGTAATCAAACAGGCACCTTTGCAGAAAATATTGATGTGGGAACCACAGGAGGAACCTTTAGTCTTTCGCGCACTCTCCCCGTAGGGACTCTTTTCCTCAGTTATACCTATCTTAATCAAAAAGGTAAAAATTTACTCCTTTCGCGCTACCATGGAAATTATCTAAGACATAATCTAAAACTTTTTGCTAAATTTAACCTTCCGTACGAGTCCTACCTTACCATCTATTTTAACCCTCAAAAAAGAATAAACCAAAAAGAGGTTTATCTTCTAGGTTTGGAGTTAGAAAAAAGGATCAAAAACTGGCAAATTATCCTTTGGGGAGAAAATTTGTTTGATGAGAAATACTATGACATCTATTATCCTTTATCTAAGAAAGGAGTTCTTGCTACTCCAAGGTGGTTAGGGGTTAAAATTGCTGGGGGATTTTAAATTTTGTTGCTATACCCAAATTTTATAGTATATTAAATCTATGCTTTGGTTGTGGGACATCCCAACCAAGGCTTAAAGAATAAATTTAAGGAGGAAGAAACATGCCCTTAGATCCGGAAGTTAAAGCTAAAATTATTGCCGATTTTAGAAGACATCCCGACGATACAGGTTCTCCTGAAGTACAAATCGCCCTTCTTACGGCCCGCATCAAACAATTGGAAGAACATCTAAAGATTCATCGTAAGGATTTTCATTCTCGGCGAGGATTAATGAAGCTTATTGGACAAAGAAGGGCTCTTCTTAATTATCTAAGAAAGGTGGATTTTTTAAGATATCAGAGTTTGATCAATAGGCTTGGCTTAAAAAAGTAAATTTAAAATTTTTTAAAAAAGGGGGGCTTAGCCCCCTTTTCTTTTCTCTAAAGTAAACCTTTCTCCTCGTAGACAGCTCTTCCCGTTCCTGCAGGGATGAGGCGACCGACTATTACATTCTCCTTTAATCCTTTAAGATAATCAATTTTCCCAGCCATAGAGGCCTCGGTAAGGACTCTGGTTGTCTCTTGGAAGGAGGCTGCGGATAGCCAAGAATCAGTGTGAAGGGCTACCTTGGTAATACCCAAAATAACTGGTTCAGCCACAGCTGGCCTCCCACCCTGGGCGATAACCCTTTCATTGACCTCTTCAAACTTGGTTTTATCCACATAATCTCCGATCATAAAATCTGTATCACCGGATTCTTTAATTTTAACCTTTTTAAGCATCTGTCTGACAATCACCTCAAAGTGTTTATCGTTGATCTTAACTCCCTGAAGCCTATAAACTTCTTGGATTTCCTCAACTAAAAATTTAGCCACTCCCTTAACCCCGGTGACTTTAAGAATGTCATGGGGATTGGGAGACCCCTCTATTAATGGTTCACCGGGACGGACGTAATCTCCTTCCCTCACGACAATATGTTTTCCTTTGGGAACTTGATATTCTATCGGTTCACCCACTTCAGGTTGAATGGTTAGGACCTTTTTCCCTCTTAATTCTTTTTCAAAAGCCACCCTTCCTTCAATTTCACTAATAATAGCATGATCCTTGGGAGATCTAGCCTCAAAAAGATCGGTCACTTTGGGCAAACCACCAGTAATGTCTTTAGCTTTTAAGGTCTCCCGAGGAATTCGGGCTATAATTTCTCCTGCTTCTACATGATCTCCTTCGTTAACACTGATAATGGCACCTACCGGAAGTTCATAGCGAGCTTTACCTCTTCCTTCGGGAAGGTCAATGGTCCTTCCTTTTTCATCCTTAATAGATATCCTTGGCCGATAATCGGTTAGCTTATAATCCCGGACGATACGCATCATCCGTCCGGTCGTTGGATCTATCTTTTCATCAATGGTAATACCCTCAATGATATCCCCAAATTTAACCCGGCCTGACACTTCGGTAATAATTGGTATAGTATAGGGATTCCATTCCACTAAAAGATCGCCAGGGTTTACCAAATCTCCCTCTCTAACAATTACCTTTGCGCCATAAACCACAGGATATTTTTCTAAAATTCTTCCATCTGGACCAAGGATAGCTATCTCACCCTGTCTGTTTAAAGCAACTAAGGTGCCGTCAGAGCGTTCAACAACCCTAAGATTAATATACTTCACCGTCCCTTGGAACTGGGCCCGATGTTCGCTTTGCTCTAAAGCCTTTCCAACCGCTCCTCCAATATGGAAGGTCCTCATGGTAAGCTGTGTTCCGGGCTCGCCAATGGATTGGGCAGCAATAATCCCCACCGCTTCGCCGATCTCTACCAACCTTCCCGTAGCTAAATCACGGCCATAACACATCTTACAGACGCCGCTCTTGGCTTCACAGGTAATAGGAGACCTAATAACAACCCTTTCTACACCTGCCTCTCTTAACTTTCTAGCCTTAGCTTCGTCTATCTCTTCATTGGCCTTTACTAAGATTTCTCCCGTCACTGGATCTACCACATCCTCAAGAGCTATCCTCCCAAGCACACGATCCCACACAGGTTCTATGATTTCACCCCCCTCTACTAAATGACCAATTTCAAGGCCATCTATGGTTCCACAATCCTCTTCCGAAATTACACAATCCTGAGCACAGTCCACAAGCTTTCTGGTTAAATAACCAGCATTAGCCGTCTTTAAAGCAGTATCCGCAAGTCCCTTACGAGCTCCATGGGTGGAAACGAAATATTCAAGAACGGATAATCCCTCTCGGAAATTACTTTTAATAGGGGTTTCAATGATCTCTCCTGAGGGTTTGGCCATAAGACCACGCATTCCTGCAAGCTGTCTTATTTGATCTTTAGAACCGCGAGCACCGGAAAAGGCCATGATATAAACGGGATTTAAACTTGGACCCACAACCACTTCGCCATTTGGCCCATGGTATTCCTTCTTTTCCATGACCTTAATCATCTCTTCAGTAACTCGCTCTGTAGCGGTTGACCAAATATCAACAGCCTTGTTGTATCTTTCTGATTCAGTGATCAATCCTTCTTGGTATTGTTCTTCTACCTCAGCCATTTTCCGTTCAGCTTCCGCCAAAATCTCAACCTTTTTCTCAGGAATGGTTAAGTAATCAATGGCGATGGAAAGTCCCGATTTGGTAGCCATATTAAACCCTAAATCCTTAATTCTATCCGCAAATATGACCGTTTTTTTATTACCTGCCAGCCGGTAGGAAAGATTAATAAGCTCTTGTAATTCCTTTTTCCGAAGGGGTTTATTATATTCCTTAAAAGAGATCTCTTCAGGAATAACCGTAGATACTAATACACGCCCTACCGTTGTTTCTAGAAGCTCCCCATTTAACCTTACTTTAATCTTCGCCTGTAAATCAACCATTCCTGTTTGATAAGCAAGGATAACCTCATCAATATCTTTAAAAATCTTTCCCTCACCCTTGGCAAAGGGTCTCTCCATGGTCATGTAGAAGATACCAAGTACCATATCTTGCGTAGGATAGACCACAGGGATTCCATTGGCAGGTAAGAGGATGTTGTTCGTAGAAAGGATTAAAACTCGGTTTTCAATCTGGGCTTCTATAGACAAGGGAACATGAACCGCCATTTGATCACCGTCAAAGTCTGCATTATAGGCTACGCAGACTAGTGGGTGGAGCTGAATGGCCTTAGTATCAATAAGCACAGGTTCAAAGGCTTGAATACCTAAACGATGAAGAGTGGGAGCCCGGTTCAACATGATAGGATATTCTTTAACAATCTCCTCTAAGGCATCCCAAACTGCAGGATGTTCTTCTTCTACTAACCGCTTGGCAGTACGAATGTTAGAGGCATAACCATTCCTTTCTAGCCATCCATAAATGTAAGGCTTAAACAACTCAAGGGCCATCTTCTTAGGAAGACCACATTGATGCATTCTAAGTTCTGGGCCAGCCACAATCACCGAACGACCAGAAAAATCAACCCGCTTCCCCAAAAGATTTTGCCGAAAACGACCCTGCTTCCCTCGTAAAACATCAGAAAGACTTTTTAAAGGACGGCGATTAGGTCCCGTGACTGGTTTGCCTCTCCTCCCGTTATCCAAAAGGGCATCAACCGCCTCTTGAAGAAGACGCTTTTCATTTCTTAAAATAATATCCGGGGCATCAAGTTCTATAAGTTTTTTCAAACGAACATTCCGATTAATAACTCTCCGATAAAGATCATTAAGATCTGAGGTAGCAAATCTTCCACCTTCTAAAGGGACAAGAGGTCTTAGCTCAGGAGGAATAACGGGAAGAACATTAAGGATCATCCATTCGGGTTTATTGCCGGATTCTAAAAACCACTTAATTGTTTGCAGTCTTTTCCCAAGCTTTTTTCTTCGTGATTCCTGCTTAGTATTTTCCATTTGAATTTTTATATCCTGCGCCAAATTTTCTAAATCAAGCTTCTTAAGAAGGGTTTGAATTGCACTTGCCCCAGTGCCTATTTTAATTTTATCCCCATAGTGTTCCGTTAAGTAAGTGGCCTTCTCTTCAGTCAAAATCGAACCAATGGGATACTCGTCCACTTCACTTTCCACGATGACATACCTTTCTAAGTATAAAACAGATTCTACCTCTTTGAGGTTCATATCCAGTAAGAGACCTATCTTAGAAGGAATACTCCGTAAATACCAGATGTGGGCTACTGGGGAGGCAAGCTCAATATGCCCCATTCTTTCTCTTCTTACCCTACTATGAATAACCTCTGTCCCACATTTCTCGCAAATAACTCCCCGATGCTTTATTCCTTTGTATTTGCCGCATCTACATTCAAAATCCTTTACTGGCCCAAAGATTCTGGTACAAAATAACCCCCCATCTTCGGGCTTCATGGTACGATAATTTATCGTTTCTGGCTTTTTAACCTCTCCGAAACTCCATCCTTTAATCTTTTCCGGACTGGCAAGCCCTATTCTAATAGCTTTGATCTTCATCCAGTCCCTGGGTTTTTCTAAAAGGGCAAGAAGGTGATTCATAAAGCCTTACCTCCTTTAAAAGGCTTTTAATTTTTTTTAAGTTATTCCTCAATCATTTCTATATCCAAACATAAACCCTGAAGTTCTTTAGTTAAAACCTTAAAACTTTCAGGGATATCACATTCTAAGAAATTTTTCCCTTTTACCAATCGCTCATACATCTTGGCTCGGCCTTCCACATCATCACTTTTAACAGTTAAAAATTCCTGTAAAGTATAGGCTGCTCCGTAGGCTTCAATAGCCCAAACTTCCATTTCTCCTAACCTTTGTCCACCAAACTGAGACTTACCACCTAAGGGTTGCTGAGTAACTAAAGAATATGGCCCTGTAGAACGAGCATGAATCTTATCATCCACTAAATGATGAAGTTTTAGCATATGCATGTATCCAACGGTTACAGGTTCAAGAAATGCTTCGCCCGTCATCCCATCATAAAGGGTGATTGTTCCCCCCTCATTCAGCCCAGCAAGCCTTAACCACTTTTTAATTTCCTCTTCTTTAGCCCCACAAAAAACTGGGGTAGCGATTGGAATTCCATCCATTAAACCTTTGGCTAATTCTAAGATTTCTTCCTCACTTTTATTTGCTATTAATTTTTCATATTCCTCTTCCGAGAAAATCTCCTTTAGCAGAGCCTTTACAGCTTCTGCTTGGTATTCTTCAGCTAGCTTAGCTATCTTTTTACCAAGCTCTTTACAGGCCCACCCCAGATGGGTTTCCAATAGCTGACCAATGTTCATCCGTGAAGGTACTCCTAAGGGTGAAAGAATAATATCAATCGGTGTTCCATCAGGTAAATAGGGCATATCTTCAATAGGAACAACCTTGGAAACTACTCCTTTATTCCCATGTCTTCCTGCCATTTTGTCTCCGGGTTGAAGTTTGCGCTTCATGGCCACATAAACCTTCACCACCTTCAAAACCCCAGGCGGAAGTTCATCCCCTTTCTTAACCCGATTCACCCTTTCCTCATATTCCTGCATGATTGCCTTTTTCTTCTTTTCAAAGGCTGATATAAGTTCCGCAATGATTTCTTTCTTGCTCCTAGGGACAATTTCTTTTAATTTTGGGAAAAGCACTGGTGGAAGGGCCTTAAATTTGTCAAAGGTAAATTCCTCTCCCTTTTTGATCAATAAATCCCCTTCCCATTCTAAATCTGCGGTCGCCTTCTCATCCTTTAAAACCTCAGCAAGTTTTGTTACTAAATGGCGACTTAAAATTTCAAGAGTTTGGGCTTCTTGCTTCAACAACTGGGAAATAACCTTTTCTTCTATCTTTCTTGCCCGAGCATCCTTTTCTATTCCCTTTCTGGTTAATATCTTCACGTCAATCACTATACCTTCAATTCCAGCAGGAACACGAAGGGAGGTATCTTTGACATCTTTCGCCTTTTCTCCAAAGATGGCCCGTAAAAGTTTTTCCTCAGGGGTTAGGGTTACTTCCCCTGTTGGGGCAACCTTACCCACTAAAATATCCCCAGGCCGGACATAACTTCCGATCTTAACTATGCCACTTTCATCTAGATGTCTTATAGCCTCTTCGCTGACATTAGGTAAATCTCTGGTTATTTCTTCTTTTCCGAGTTTTGTTTCCCGAGCTACACATTCAAATTCCTCAATATGGATTGAAGTAAAAACATCATCTCTCACTATCCTCTCTGAGATAATGATAGAATCTTCAAAGTTATACCCTCGCCATGGCATAAAGGCTACCAAAACATCCTTTCCCAAAGCTATCTCACCATGGTCAGTTGAAGGCCCATCAGCTAAAATATCACCCTTCTTTACCCTTTGTCCTTCCTTAACCACAGGTCTCTGCATAAAAGTAGTATTTTGGTTACTTCTTTGCCATTTCACCAGATCGTACACCTTAACCTCAGGAAATAATTCCTCATCTTTTTGATAACCAACCACGATATATCTACTATCTACATACTCAACGATGCCGTCTCCTTCCGCAAGTAAAAGATAACCAGAATCCCTGGCAACCACCCTTTCCATCCCTGATCCAACTAGGGGGGCTTTCGTACGGATGAGGGGGACGGCTTGTCTTTGCATGTTTGAACCCATCAGAGCCCGGTTGGCGTCATCATGCTCTAAAAAGGGAATAAGAGACGTAGAAAGACTAACAATTTGGGCGGGGAAGAGATCAACTAAATTTACTTCTTCTTTTTTTACCATAATAAATTCACCATTTCTTCGAGCGGGGACTACCTCATCAATGATAGTTCCATCCTTAGCAAGGGTCACTGTAGATTGGGCAATAACTAAATCTTTTTCTTCGGCAGCACTTAGATAAACAATCTCATCTGTAACCTTGCCATTTTTAACTACCCGGTAAGGCGTCTCTAAAAAACCATAGGGGTTCACCTTCGCATAAGTAGTAGGGGAAACGATCAAACCAATGTTCGGACCTTCCGGGGTCTCAATAGGACAAATCCTTCCATAGTGACTAGGATGGACATCTCTTACCTCAAAACCTGCCCTTTCTCTGGTCAACCCTCCAGGACCAAGGGCTGAGAGCCTTCTTTTATGAGTTAAAGAAGAAAGGACATTCGTTTGATCCATAAACTGGGAAAGTTGCCCCTGGGCAAAAAATTCCTTTACCGATGAAATTACTGGCTTACTATTGATAAGCTCACTGGGGGTTAAAGTTTCCGTTTCTTGTAATTGGAGCTTTTCCTTAATAGTCCTTTCCATCCTCTGAAGTCCAAGTAAGAATTGATTCTCCACTAACTCTCCTACAGATCTCACTCTCCTGTTGGCCAAACTATCAATATCATCACCTTCTTCTTCATTGGCCTTTACTCTCATAAGCTCTTTTAAAATAGCTACTACATCGTATTTAGTTAAAATCCTTTCCGTAATAGGAATATCAATGTTCATACGCTGAAATATATTTTTCAAACGTTGGTTAATTTTATATCTTCCTATCTCTGAAAGATCATATGTTTGAGGATCGAAGAAAAGAGATCGGAAATAAGCTTCCGCTACCTCAGGGGTTGCTGGGGTGGAAGGTCTCATCTTTTTAAAGATTTCAAGAATAGCCCCTATTCGGTCTTCCACCTTATCTTGTTTTAACATGTCTCTAATGGATGAAGAATGATGATAACGATCAGTAAACAAAACGTTTACTTCCTTAATTCCATGTTCACGCAAAAGTTTTAATTTTTCCGATGTAATTTCTTCATTTAGACTTAAAATTATTTCTCCCGTCTCTTTAATTGTAATATCTTGAGCTGAAATCTTACCTAAGATCATTTTGTCTTCGCCTTTTAGTCTCTTAACCCCCGAGTTAAGCAACCTTTTGATTAATCCTTGGCTAATGGGTCTTCCCTTTTTAATAACCACTTCGCCAGTGTTGGGATCCACTAAATCCACTTCAGCCTTGATCCCCGCATGAATTTGTGGGGATAATTCCCTTTCTACGCCATCCTCAACGATATAAAAAGTTTCTACAGGATAGAAAAGTTTTAAAATTTCCTCCGAGGTAAAACCGAGGGCCTTTAGGAATAAGGTTGCCGAGATGGTTTTCCTTTTATCAATTCTTACATAAACCTTTCCTCGGTAGTCAAAAATAAAATCAATCCAAGAGCCCTTTACCGGAATAACTCTGGCCACATAAGTTAGCCTGCCAACCTTGGCATGGGTTTTATCCTTTTCAAAAATTACCCCCGGTGATCGCTGAAGTTGATTTACCACCACCCTTTCGGTCCCATTAATGACAAAACTTCCTCTTTCAGTCATCAGAGGGATAGTCCCAAAATAGACTTCCTGTTCCTTGATATCCCTTATACTCTTCACACCTGTATCTGGATCCAGATCAAAGGTGGTCAACCGAACCTTCAATTTCATAGGAGCCTCATAAGTAAGCCCCTTCTCTTTAGCCGTGTCTGGGTCATTTTCAGGGGAAAGGATTTGGTAATCTATGTATTCTAAGAGGGCTGTCTCGGCATAATCTTTAATCGGAAAAATCTTTTTTAATGCCCTGTGAATACCTACTTCCTTTCTTAGCTCAAGAGGTACATCCTTTTGCAAGAAATTTTGGTAGGACTCCTTGGGGATGGCAATTAGATAAGGCACATCCATAATTTGTTTAACTTTAGCAAAGCTTTTCCTTATCCTTATTTTAGACATTACCAATTTCCCCCTTATCGGAAGTTTATGATCATAAAGACAAGAAGGGTGTCCTCAGAGAGGAACACCCTTTCAAGATAACCTTAAAGGGAAAACTTGTCAAGATTATTTAATTTCTACCTTAGCCCCAACTTCTTCAAGCTTCTTTTTGATTTCTTCAGCTTCAGCCTTGGGAATTCCGGTCTTAACAGGTTTAGGAGCCCCTTCCACAAGATCCTTCGCCTCCTTCAACCCAAGACCAGTAATCTCTCTTACCACCTTAATGACGTTAATCTTATTTGGCCCAGCTTCAGTCAAAATAACATCAAATTCAGTCTTTTCTTCCTCAACTTTAGCTTCCGCCTGCGGAGCTACCGCCCCAACTGCTGCAATGGCTGCTACGGGTGCGGCTGCGGTTACTCCAAATTTTTCCTCTAGCTCCTTAATGAATTGGGAAAGCTCAAGCACTGTCATGTTAGCAATGAATTCAATTACTTCTTCTTTGGTTACTGCCATCTCCTAACCCTCCTTTGATTTGATCTTATTTATGCTTTAAGATTAAGTTTCTCCTTTAGCTTTCTTTTCTTCAATAGCCTTAAGCACATAAAGAAAATTCCGAATAATTGCCGAAAGTACCCCCACAAAATTGGCCACAGGCGCTTGGATGGTTCCAAGTAATTGGGCCAATAAAATCTCTCGAGGCGGTAATTTGACAAGCTCCTCCACCATAGAAGCGTCATATCCTTTATCCTGAAGCACAAGGCCCTTGATTACCAGACTTTGATGAGTTTTTATATATTCCTTGAGTGCCTTAGCAGCCTCTACAGGATCCTGATAACTAAAAACTATAGCCGTAGGACCCTCTACATATTCATTAACTATTGTGCGCCCAGTTTTCTCTGAAGCAATCCTAAGAAGGGTATTTTTTACAACCTTAAATTCGCTATTCTTTTCTCGTAATATTTTTCTAATTTCATTACTCTCCAAGGCGGTAAATTTTTGATAGGAAAGAACAAAAAGGGCATTGGCCCGAGAAAGCTTATCTTCTAAAGATTTCAACATTTCTGCCTTCTTAGCCTTAGTAATCAACTTTCACACCTCCTAATAAATTTATTCTTAGGAAGGGATGGCCCTTCCTAACCTACGGCAGGCTTGGGTCAACCCCATTTAAGCCCTATTTTGGGCGCCTATCCGTCTCCGGCCAAAGGGCCCTCAAAGAAGAGGGTATCCTAAGGCCCTCAAAAAGGATATAACTAATCTCCTGAGTATCGTTGCAATAAATTCTTTAGGTCATTTACATCAACCTTTATCCCAGGTCCCATGGTGGTAGATATAGCAATTCCTTTAATATACTGCCCTTTTGCCCCTGAGGGTTTGGCCTTAATGAGCGCATCCATAAAAGCTGCTAAATTTTCTAATAGCTTCTTTTCCCCAAAAGAGACCTTCCCAATGGAGGCATGAACAACTCCCGCCCGATCTACCTTAAAATCAACCTTACCTGCTTTGATATCCCGAACGGCCTTAGCTACATCAAAGGTAACCGTGCCAGTCTTAGCACTTGGCATCAGCCCTCTTGGCCCAAGGATTTTCCCAAGCTTCCCCACCTGAGGCATCATATCCGGGGTCGCTATAACCCTATCAAATTCTAACCAACCTTCTTCTTGGATCTTTTTGATAAGATCTTCATCTCCTACATAATCTGCTCCAGCCTCAAGAGCTTCCTTGGCCTTATCACCTTTGGCAAAAACAAGAACTTTAGTTGTCTTTCCTGTCCCATGAGGTAAGACTACCGATCCTCTTACCATCTGATCAGCATGCCGGGGATCTACTCCTAAATTAACAGCAATCTCTACGGATTCATCAAATTTGGCCCTCGCAGTTTCAAGGGCTAACTTAATCGCTTCTTCAAAGGAATATTTTTTAGTCCTATCAACTTTTTTGAGCGCCTCTAAATATTTTTTCCCTCTGTTAGCCATCTTTCCCACTCCTTGCTCTTAATCAACTATCTCTACACCCATGGACCTTGCGGTACCTTCAATGCATTTCATAGCCGCCTCAAGAGAGGCACAGGTCATGTCCTGCACTTTAATCTTAGCTATTTCCTCTAATTGTTTACGAGAAAGTTTCCCAATCTTCTCTTTGCCAGGATTATGAGCTCCAGTTTCTAATCCTAAGGCTTTTTTAATTAGCACTGAAGCTGGAGGGGTTTTTAACTCAAAAGTAAAGGAACGGTCAGCATAGATGGTAATGATTACTGGAATAATCAACCCTTCTTGGCCTCTTGTTTTTTCATTAAATGCCTTAACAAATTCCATAATGTTGACCCCATGCTGACCAAGGGCAGGACCAACAGGAGGTGCAGGTGTAGCCTGTCCCGCTGGGAGCTGAAGCTTAACTTGGGCAATTACTTTCTTAGCCATTCCCTAACTTCCTCCTAAGAAATCTTTTGTAAATTGGTCAATTCTATCTCCACAGGTGTTTCCCTTCCAAAGATACTTACTAAAACCCTGGCCTTGCCTCTATCTGACTTTACTTCATCTATTATACCAATAAAATTAGCAAAAGGACCCTCCACAATCTTCACCTTATCACCAGGGGAAAATTGATACCTTGGCTTGGGTTTAATCTCCTCTACGCCAACACTTTCTATTAAACGTTCAACCTCTTTGTTACTGAAAAAATAATACCTACTTCCCCCAACTATACCCAAAACTCCCTCAATTTCGCTTAAAGATTGCCTTATCTCATCGGTTAGCTCCCCATAAAGAAGAATAAAACCAGAATAAAAACTTTTTTGCACTACCCGATCCGGAGAATATACAAGCTCTATTAACTTTGGCGGGGGAACAAAAATTTTTTCAATAGCTTCAGATAATCCCATTTCTTGCCGAAGATATTCTATTCTTTGTTTAATTTCCTCTTCTTTTCCAGCCCAAACCTGGACAGAATACCAATTCTTAGCCATAATAAGTTACCTAAGTATAATATTTATTAAAAAATTGTAAATCATATCAAGCATTCCCAAATAAGCCCCAATAAAGAGACTTATAAAAATAACAGTGGCGGTACTGAGCAGAACCTGTTTTTTTTGAGGCCACGAAACCTTCTTGGCTTCAAGTTTCACTTCTTTGATAAAAACTAAAATCTTATCTATTTTTTCCTTCATAAAAGTTTGCCCTAAGATAGATATTTATCTTACTATTCTGGCAGGCCAGGAGGGACTCGAACCCCCAACCTTCGGATTTGGAGTCCGATGCTCTGCCAACTTGAGCTACTGGCCTACCTTATTACCTTATTTTTTAACCTCCCGATGTAAGGTGTGCCTCCTCTCCCAAGGACAATACTTTCTAAGTTCTAATCGATCAGGAGTATTCCTCCTATTTTTTGAGGTAGTATAATTTATCCTCTTACATTCTGTACATTGTAAATGAATGGTTATTCGGGCTTCACCTTTCTTAGCCATGCTCTCACCTATTATTCTATAATTTTAGTAACCACACCAGCTCCTACAGTCCTTCCACCTTCCCTAATCGCAAACCTCAATCCCTCCTCCAACGCCACAGGCTTGATCAACTCCACCTCAAGCTCCACATTGTC